>DATKAP010000065.1:0-169588 GCA_035577905.1 Binatia bacterium | reverse complement strand
TTCGGCCTTACGCCCGGCTTCGACTTGTTTCAGCGCCCCGATCATCTCTGCCTCCGTATGTCTGCTCTTCGACATGCTTCTTCCCCTTTCCTTCGTCCGAAATCATACTCGGACTTGTTCGGAAATCGGGGAGCAGGTCAGAAGCGCACCTAAAAATGTTCCCACTTATTGCGATGTTCAGTGACAGGATACAAGCAAGATCACTGCAGCGAGAGCACGATCCAGTGAACACCCGTGGGATAGGTTTGCGTGCGCGCGTAGCAACTTCCGACGGAAAAGTAGTGCAGATTAGGACTGCGGATCGCATGAGATGCTTGAGCCGGAAGTACCTCGGGGTTAAGAGTTGTGTAGGTGAGGACGGTATAGCGTCCGGCGAGCTCGCGAACAGCGGAGGCTCCGAGCTTGTCGGCGCGAGCCATTGAGCACGCGGCATTGTCGGCAATCGCCAGATTATGGCGAGGCAGCGGCGGACGGCCTGACTCATGGCGCAGTTGATTCACGGCAGAGGCAACGTGAACTTTCACCTCATTCGCCGAATAGGAGGGGAGGGCATGCCCGAAATCCTCGACGATGAAAAGCCGGTCCCCGCTGCGGACCACGCCCAACCCGACCACGTTGTAGGCCGGGTTGAGCAGGTTCGCGCGATGAGGGGGGGACAGCATGAGATGTTCGTGGCCGCCTTGTGCGCTGTAATCGAGCGCGACGTTTTCGGCAGCCTGATCGAGTTGCAGCCGAGTCGTCACTGCGAGACGCTGGACGAGGGAGGCCTCTCCGGAGAATTGGTGGGAGAGTTGATTTGCCTCCAGCATTGTCTGGGCGTGAGCGCGGGCGGCGGCGGTTAGGCCGGAATCGAGCGCGAGCACGGGCGCACCGGCTCGCTGGCGTACCTGATTGGCGAGCTGCAACAGATCCTGCTCCACCTGAAACTCGTATTCTCGATAGGGGATGTCGGGAGTTCTGGCTGTCGCAGGCTTCAAAGTGGCGCTATGGGCGGATTGGCTTGGGCCATCGGCTGCGGACAAAGGAACCACATGCGGCTGGATTAGAATCCCAGCGCCGAGCACGAAAACCAGCAGTCCCGCGGACTTAAGCATTCCGGTCGTGCCTACGCGATCCTGGGAAGATCGTGCCCGTCAAGCCCTTTCCGCTTGAGGTTCCTACAGGCTCAAACTACGTTGCTGGTGCTAGGCTAGGGGTTGGAAGCCGGTGTTAATAGTTACAGGTGTCTATGGAACTAGGGATCAGTGGGGTCATTGGCCTGTTGTTTGGCAGCGTGCTTGCCTGGCTGGCTTTGCGCTCTCGCACAGTTGCGCTGCAGGCACGTTTGTCATTGATGGAAAAGGAATTAGCGGCTGGAAAGGCCGATCTGGCGCGGCTTTTGGACGATCAGAAGAAGCTGGTCGAAAGCCGGGCAAGACTCGAGGCAGCGCTGGAATTGGAACGAAAGTCCAGCAACGAAAAGATCGAGTTGCTGACCAAGGCTAGTGAAGACCTGCAGAATGCATTCAAAGCGCTGGCGGCCGATGCACTGAAGAGCAACAATCTGTCGTTCCTACAGATCGCGCAGGAGACGCTTAAGCGGTTTCAGAGTGAAGCCAAAGGAGACCTGGAAGCTCGTCAAAAAGCGGTTGCCGATTTGGTCACGCCCGTTCGGGAGTCACTGAACAAGGTTGATGCACAGATCCAGCAAATGGAAGTCGCTCGCGGGGCAGCGTACGGGGATCTGAAAGCCCAGGTCCAGGCGCTCATCACGACTCAAAAAGAGCTGCAATCGGAGACAGGAAATCTGGTCCGGGCGCTGCGGACACCGAACGTACGCGGACGATGGGGCGAGATCCAGTTGCGTCGCGTAGTGGAAATAGCGGGGATGCTTCCATACTGTGACTTTGCAGAGCAGGAAGCCATCTTTGCCGAGAGCGGCCGATTGCGTCCGGATCTGATCGTAAAGCTGCCTGGTGGAAAGCATGTTGTCGTGGATGCCAAGACTCCTCTGCAAGCCTTTCTCGATGCTTTCGAGGCTACGGATGAAGAGACACGACGGTCCTGCCTGGCAAACCATGCCCGACAAGTGCGTGAGCACATTAACACGCTGAGCAGCAAGAAATACTGGGAGCAATTCGACTCCACGCCGGAGTTTGTGGTCATGTTCCTGCCTGGCGAGACGTTCTTTAGCGCGGCACTCGAGCAAGATACCGGCTTGATCGAGCATGGAGTGCTTAGCCGGGTCATTCCGGCGTCTCCTACCACGTTGATTGCGCTGCTCAAGGCGATCAACTACGGGTGGAATCAGGAGAAACTGGCGCGTAATGCGCAGGAGATCAGCGCCTTGGGAAAGGAATTACACGACCGGCTGCGAAAACTCGCCACCCACATCACCGGCGTGGGTGCGAATCTGGACCGCGCGGTCGAGGCGTACAACCAAGCCGTTGGGTCACTGGAGAGCCGCGTTCTGGTGTCGGCGCGGAAGTTTGCCGAACTGGGAGCTTCGGTGGCGGAGGATATCCCCGAGGTCGCTCCCATAGAAACGACGGCTCGGGCGCTTTCGTTTGATTGGGATGACGAACCTACAGAGGTTTCGAAGGCGAAAGGGTCCGGTCAATAGTAGCCGGCATTCTTTGCGTCCGATCACTAGTCTCGAATCCCTCCGGCCCTTGAACGCCTACGTTCTGACTGTTCTCGAAACAGAAAAGTTACGATTTCCGGTCGAATCTGGAGCCACAAGATAGCCTACCAAATCTCACAGAAACATCCCAAAAGACATACCTCGCGTTCGAAAATGCATCTATAATTTTGGAAGTGGTTTGATCTAAAACACTTAGTAGGTCTGCGGTTTGGAACAAGTGGCAGCGAAGTTGCACAGCCCCGTTTGGGTAGTTCCGGTTCCCGGGCTCCGACTTATTGGAGGCCGGGAGTCGCATCTTCTATGAACCGGGAAAGCCAAACTCGATTTATCGCGATATTGCTGTTTCTACTTACTGTCGCGGCCGTAGTTTTTGCCGGTTTTAATTTCCAATCAGAACGGAAAGTTACCGCTCCGGATGACGGAGTGAAGTGGGTTGAGCAAGGCGGGGTGCTGATCGCCGATGACGTTGATCCCGATGGACCTGGGGAAAAAGCAGGGATCAAGCCCGGCGATCAGCTCATCAGCGTTAACGGGCAGCCGGTAAAAAATACTTCGGGTCTGGAACGGCAGCTTTATCGGAGCGGCGCGTGGCAGAGGGCAACATATTCTCTGCTGCGACAGTCTGTAGCGGTGGATTCCAATGTCATCCTGGAACCGGCGGACCGGACTATCAAGAACTATCTCCGCGGAATCGCCCTCATCTACCTGGGAATTGGGATCTACGTTCTCTTGCGCCGCTGGACGGCTCCGGGTTCCACCCACTTTTACATCTTCTGCCTGGTGTCATTCATTGCGTACTCATTCCACTTGACCGGCAAGCTGGATGCCTTCGATCTGGAGGTTTACTGGAGCAATGTTGTCGCCTGGGTGCTTTTGCCGGCTCTGTTTCTGCATTTTGTTCTGACCTTCCCGGAGAAGAGAGAGGTTGTAAAGAAGTATCCCTGGGTGGTCGTGCTCATTTACTTGCCGGGCACGTTCCTGGTGAGCCTGCGTCTGGCGGCTATGCGACTGTTGGAGGCCAGCGGACGTTTGAGCCGGGCGGTTGACCGCATTGATCTTTCCTACGGTGCGCTGTTCTTCGTACTGGCGGCGACGTTTCTGTGGTACAGCTACGCCAAAGCGAGCAGCACCATCCTGCGCCAGCAACTGAAATGGGTGACACGCGGGACCATTCTTGCGATTGCACCCTTCACGTTGTTGTACGTGGTCCACTTTGTGTTTCCGCACGGGATGGCTTGGGTGCCACAGGGGCTGATCAAGCTCTCGGTGCTCTCTCTGGTCATGCTGCCCCTGACGTTTGGTTATGCGATCTTCCGCTACCGTTTGATGGATGTGGATCTCATCTTCAAGCGCGGGGTGGTTTACACCCTGGCGGCAGCGACTGTTGTGGGCTTGTATTTCGGGCTGGTCGCCGGTGTGGCGACTCTTGTCCATAGCCGACAACCGAGCACTGGACCCTTGGGACTGATTCTAGCCGTCGTGGTCACGGCGCTGCTGTTCGATCCTGTGCGCAAGTGGATTCAGGAACGCGTGGATCACCTGTTTTACCGCACCGTGTATGACTATCGGCGCACGCTGATCGAATTTGGCCGGGAGCTGAGTTCCGAGACGGATTTGAATGCATTGCTTTCGTCAGTGCTCGACCGGCTTTCGCGCACTTTGGCGGTCGATCGCATTGCCATCTTCCTGCGCGGCGAAGAGGACTCCGACCACTACGTTCTGTCGAAGTCGATCGGCATGAATCCGATGTCGAAAACCGATCTTTCGTTCTTGAGCGTGCCTCGTCCGGACACGAGGCACATGTTCTTCGAGAACACCCACCAGGTGCCGCGGGAGACCTTGGCGGCCCAGGAGGCCATCGCCAAGCTGGATCTCAACTACTACATTCCCTGCCGCGCTCAGCAGAAGACAGTCGCGGTCCTAGGCCTCGGAAAGACAACGAAGGGCGACTATCTCTCGAGCGAGGACGTGGAGCTGCTAGAAACATTGGGCGGGTACATCGGGATTGCTATCCAGAACGGCCGCTTGTACGCCTCGCTGCAACAAAAGGTGGCTGAGTACGAGCGACTGAAGGACTTCAACGAGAACATCGTGGAGTCAATCAATGTGGGCGTGATGGCGCTCGATATGGAGGACCGGATCGAGAGCTGGAATGCACAGATGGAAGTCATGTACGCTCTGCCGCGCTGGCAGGCTCTGACGCAGCCGTTGCGTGCCATCTTCCCTGCAGAGTTTGTAGAAGAGTTTTATCGTGTGCGGCAGAATGCGGGCATCAACAATCTCTATAAATTCCGCTTATCCACGCCGGCGGGCGAAACCCGTACGGTAAACGTCGCCATCGCACCGCTGGTGACGCGCAAGTTCCAGGTCGTCGGCCGCCTCATCATAATGGATGACATCACGGAGCGCGTGGAATTAGAGAGCCAGCTTTCACAAGCCGACAAGCTCTCGTCCATCGGATTGCTCGCTGCTGGCGTCGCCCACGAAGTGAACACACCCTTGGCGGTTATCTCGTCCTATACACAGATGCTCGCGAAGCAATTGCAGGGAGATTCGCAGAAATCGGGCTTGCTGGAGAAGATCACACGGCAGACTTTCCGCGCATCTGAAATAGTGAATAACCTTTTGAATTTCTCGCGGACGAGCGGCACCGAATTTGCCAGCGTCAATATCAACAAGGTCATCAATGACACACTGGGGCTGCTTGAACACCAGTTCAAAGTCGCAAAGATCCAGGTCGAATCACAGTTGACGACAAACATCTCCTCCATCGAAGGAAATCCGGGACGGCTGCAGCAGGTCTTTTTGAACCTGTTTCTCAATGCCAAAGATGCAATGGCGGGCGGGGGCAAGCTGACCGTGGCGACTGCGAACGGTGATGTGGTCAGCGTGCGAGTGAGCGACACTGGGTCGGGAATTGCGCCTGAGCACATTCAGCGAATCTACGATCCTTTCTTCACGACGAAGACATCTCCCAAGGAAGGCCAGAACCGCGGAACCGGGCTTGGTCTTTCCGTGACCTACGGCATAATCCAGGAGCATGCGGGAAAGATCCGCGTGGAGAGCAATCCTGGAGCGGGCACAACATTCGCTCTCGATTTTCCCTTGAGCAGGAAGGCAGTTCATGTCTGAGGCAGCAGTCATCAGTCGCGGAGCGGTCAATGGAACGCCGGTGGGCGGTTCGGTGTTGATCGTTGACGACGAAGCAGAAATACGGGAATCCCTTCAGACCCTGCTGGAGATTGAGGGTTTCGAGGTGGATACCGCGGCAACGGGAGAGGACGGTCTGGTCCAGATGGCGAACCGTCCCTTCGACCTCGTGCTGCTCGACTTGGCACTGCCGGGCCGCAACGGTATGGAGATTCTTGCCGACATTCGCGCACACGACTCGCAATTACCGGTCATCATGATCACCGCGTATGGCACCGTCGAGAATGCGGTGCGGGCGATGCAGGCGGGCGCCGCAAATTTCGTTCAGAAGCCGTGGGACAATGAAAAGTTGCTGGCGGATGTTCGGGCCGTCGTGGGCTGGCGTCGGGCCGAAGAAGAGAATGTCCAACTTAAACGAGCCCTCAAGCAGCGTTACAACTTCGTAAACATCGTGGGCAAGAGCGAGCCCATGCTGAAGATTTTCGACCTAGTCGGGCAGGTCGCCAACAGCCGATCGACGGTTTTACTGCAGGGAGAAAGCGGAACGGGAAAGGAAGTCATCGCCAAGGCGATTCACTTGAACTCACCGCGCCGCGACAAGCCTTTTGTCCCCGTCAACACGGGCTCGATGCCGACGGATTTGCTCGAATCAACTCTCTTTGGCCACGTGAAAGGCGCATTCACGAGTGCCATCGCATCGAAGAAGGGACTGTTCGAAGTTGCCGACAAGGGGACGCTTTTCCTGGATGAAATCGCGACCATGGGTCTGGAGACGCAGGCCAAGATCTTGCGCGTGCTGCAAGACCGGCGTTTCATGCACCTGGGCGGGGTTCAAGAAATTCAAGTAGATGTCCGCATCATTGCGGCGACCAACATCGACCTGCGTCAGATGGTACGCGAAGGACGGTTCCGCGAGGATTTGTTCTATCGACTGAATGTCATTACGATCGAACTGCCACCGCTTCGTCAGCGCAAAGAGGACATACCGCTCCTGGTCGACTTCTTCCTAAAGAAGTATGCGGACGAGAATGGCCGCCCTGTGGCGCGGATTACTCCCGAAGCCTTGCGGCCCCTGATGGCCTATTCGTGGCCGGGAAACGTGCGCGAACTCGAGAACGTGATTGAGCGCGCGGTGGTGCTGTCGTCAGGAACGGAAATCAATGTTGACTTGTTACCCGAATCGTTGATGGGTCGCGGGTCTTCCCTCACGCTGCATGATCCTCCGTCGGACGCATCGCTGTTCGAAATCGTCGAAGATGTCGAGCGCCGCGTGATCACCGATATGCTCGAACGCTGCAATTGGAATCAGACTGAGGCCGCAGAACGCTTTCACGTTCCCCTCTCCACCCTGAACCAGAAGATCCGGCGTCTGAATATCGAGATTAAGAAGAAGGGGCGGGGATAACCGTTCAGGTGTCGAATCCCTAGCGGTTTCTCAGACGCTTCCGCCCTTGCCCTGTACTATCAGGTATCAACCACGAGCGGACGGCTGATAGCCGACAGCTTTCTCTGTTATATTGCGTGCAAGCCCTGCATCCTCCATGCACCATAGCAGGACTCGATCCGCATGGAACTGATCTCTCCTTCGGAAATCGCGAAACAGAAGGTCCTCTCAGTTCAGGAATACACACTGCTCGCGGTGCAGTCTTTGACGAATCTCTTTCGAAAGCCATTGTATGTTGCCGACATGATTCAGCAGGCGGATCTGATCGGTGTGGGCTCGTTGCCGATTGTCGTTCTGATCGGCTTTTTTACCGGGGCGGTGCTGGCCGTGCAGTCGGCCAACACGTTGCAGCGCTTCGGGTCCATCACGCTGATCGGACAACTTGTGGCCCTGTCGATGGTTCGCGAATTGGGACCGGTTCTGACGGGAATTCTGGTTGCCGGACGGAACTCCTCGGGCATGGCCAGCGAACTCGGCTCCATGATCGTGACCGAGCAAATCGATGCCATGCGCGCGTTGGGCACCGATCCGATCAAGAAGCTGGTCACCCCCCGGGTGGTATCCACGGTCTTCATGCTCTTCTTTCTGACTATCCTATCGGACATGGTGGGCCTGGCTGGGGGATTGATGGTGGCCAAAGTCCTTTTGAGACTAGATGCCCGCCAGTACTGGAGCAACGCCTGGCAGTCCCTGGTATTTCAGGACGTTTTCATGGGGCTGGTCAAGCCGGTGCTTTTCGGATTTATCGTCGCGAGCGTGGGTTGTTACTACGGTATGACCGCGCGGGGAGGCACCCAGGGCGTGGGGCGCGCAACGACACAAGCGGTGGTGACTGCATCTGTCTTGATCATCGTGGTCAATTTCTTTGTGACTCAGTTCCTGATGAACGTTCTTTCGTACAAATAAGCCGAATGGCGGTTCCAACGATACCTCTAGACGCAAGAACGCCTCCTGATCAGGAATCAGAGCGCTTCTCTGTAGTTTTTGATGATGTTTGGATATCGTTTGGGGATGTCGAGGTGCTGCGCGGCGTGTCGTTCAAATTACCGGTGGGCGAGACCAAGGCATTGTTTGGCATTGCCGGGTCGGGCAAGAGCACGATACTGAAACTTGCACTCGGATTGCTGAAGCCGGACTCCGGACAGGTCGTCGTCCTGAGAGAGGCTGTGAGTCTCACCCCGGAGGATGCTTTGTTTGCGCTCCGCGGCAAGATCGGAATGGTATTTCAAGAGAGCGCTCTGTTTGACTCACTTACTGTCCGGGAAAACGTCGCCTTTAGGCTCACCGAAGAACACGGCATCTACGACGACGCGATCGACCAGCGCGTGCGTGAGTCCCTGCGGTTCGTTGAGCTGGAGCACACTCTCGACCTGTATCCCTCCGAGCTTTCGGGGGGCATGCGGCGGCGCGTCGCCATTGCGCGCGCGATTATTACTCATCCGGAATTGCTTCTCTATGACTCACCGACTGGTGGCCTCGATCCAGTCACTTCCAACACGATTATCGAGCTGATCATGAAGCAGCGCGATGTCTACCGCACCAGTTCCTTGCTCGTAAGCCACCGCCTGCAAGACGCATTTACTATGGCGACGCATCAGTTCGACCCAAAGACGAATGCGCTTCGTGCTCTGCCACGCGGACAATACTGTGACATCCCAATGAGTTTTCTGATCCTGCGCGACGGGAAAGTGACTTTTGATGGCGACCTGCACCAGTTGGCGACTACCAAGGACGAATATATCCGGGAATATATCTCCTGACACTCATCCCCTCTGGCAGTCTCTTGGCCGAACAAGTTGAAGCGCTTCACTTTGTTGCAAGGTTCCTGCCCGCCTGAATGAACGAGTCCACATTCGTCTTGTCGATGAGATCCGACCCCGTATCTACAAACGTGGGGATGGGCGAGTAATTGTCGATCGACCAATCCTTATCCAGAGATGCAGGCTTGTGATGGTAAAGATTATCCAGCATCTGCATGCCGACAACTGCCATCGTGTAAGGCTTCTGCGAGATCGTAGCCGCGATGACGCCCTTCTGAATCCAGTCGAGTGTTTCCTGATCGGTATCCATGGCAATTACGGTCTTGCCGGTTACGTTATAGCTGTTGAGAACGCCAGCAACTTCTTTTCCCGACTGGGCTTCCAGGCAAACAAAACCATCCACCTTGTCGCGTTCTTTCCCCACAATTTGAGTTGTCGTATCGAATGCGATTCGGGGATCCCCTTGAATGTCGACGACGCGAGTGATCTTGATGTCCGGAGTCTTAACGAGGGCATCCTTGTAGCCGCGCAGGCGATCCTGCAGATTGTGCTGGTCGGGCATCGTGTACACCACAACATTGCCCTTGCCTTTGAGTTCCCGCGCCAGACGTTGCCCGCCAGCAAACCCGGCCTGGTAGTTGTTGGTACCGATGAAAAACAGGCGCTTGCTGTTTGGGGCATCGGAGTCGACGGTTATGACAGGGATCCCAGCGGCCACAGCTTTGTTGATGCTGTCTTTGAGTAGCGACTCGTCGGCAACGGAGATCAGAATGCCGGTCGCTTTCTTTTGCACTGCCTCGTCCAGTGCATCACGCTCCGCCTTCGGATCAAAATCCTGCGGACCCGTGAAATCGGAGCGTATCCCGCTCAACTCCGCCGCCGCTCTTGAAAAACCGGCGCCTGCTGTTTTCCAATAAGGAATTTTCAGATTGGTGGAAACGAACACGAAATACTCGTCGGAACTGTGCTCACGGCCGCAACTGAGAAGTGCGATCGACAGTAAGATAACAGCAGCGGCCTGGAGAATTCCATGCAATCGGAGCATCGTATCCTCCTTCGAAACCGATCGGTTCAGGTGACAATGTTCGGCGAGTGGGATTGTAGAACGAGCAGTCAAGGAAAGGCTAGCGGGCGTTACGTCTGTGCCATTCCGACCGGATTTCCCCTCGGATTTTTTCGGACTACACCCCGACCGGAAATGGCTTGGTGTGGGTGGTGGCTCTTCTGGAAATTCCTGAAAAGCGACCTTGCAGAAGCGACATCAGCCCTGTGTACCAATAGCCGACTACAAAAAGCAGTAGGAATGGAACCGTAATGTAGTTCTCGTTCTCGACAGCGTAGTAGACCGTCAGCGCAAAGTATGTCCCAATCAACAACTCAAGCCACGGTACCCATCCCAGGCGCTTACGATATTTCGTTGCACCGACCTTGTCCCGTTTCGTCTCAACTCGATACTTGGGAGTGCGTGCGAACGCAGTTTGCCTTCCTATCAATGCCTCGATTACAGCTTTGGTGTTGGTCAGCGTAAGTCCGATTCCGAGTGCCATCAGGAATGGCAGATATAGCAACGCGCGCGGCCAACTTCGCGGATACAACTCGCGCTGTGACACCAGATAGAAGCTTGAGATCGAAAAAGTCGACGCCATAAACAGGGGCAGGTCGATGTAAAGCATCTGGAACCAGCCCTGATAGAAGCGAATGATCATGGCAGGCAACAAAAGTACTGAGAGCATGATCATCAGTGGATAGCTGATGTTCGCCGTCAGGTGGTACCAGGCTTCAACCTTTGTGTGCAGCGGTGCGTCGCTGTTAAGTACGCGAGGCAGGATTTTCTTGCCGGTTTGAATCAGGCCCTTGGCCCAGCGGGCCTGTTGCGTCTTGAATGCGGTCATTTCCACCGGCAACTCTGCCGGACATTCGACGTCCTGCAAGTAGATGAACTTCCATCCTTTGAGTTGAGCTCGATAGGAAAGGTCCGTATCTTCGGTCAGAGTGTCGTGCTGCCAGCCTCCCGCATCGTTGATCGTAGCCCGGCGCCACATCCCGGCGGTGCCGTTGAAATTGAAGAACAACCCGGTTCGCGCGCGCCCAGAGTGCTCGAGCACAAAATGACCGTCAAGTAGAATGGCCTCGACTTCCGTCAGGAAGGAGTAGTTCCGGTTGATATGCGTCCAGCGGGTCTGTACCATGCCGATCTTCGGATCAGTAAAGTGATGAATGCACCGCTTCAGGAAGTCTTCTGGCGGAGTAAAGTCGGCATCGAAGATCGCTACGAATTCTCCCTGAGCCGATTGTAGGCCTTCGGCGAGGGCGCCTGCCTTGAATCCGTGACGGCTGGTGCGGTGGTGATAGGTAATCGGATGTCCCAAGGCAACGTAACGCTCGACCAGCCCACGTGCAACATCCACCGTCTCGTCAGTGGAATCGTCCAGCACTTGAATCTCAAGTTTCTCCCGCAGGTAGTCGAGCTTGCACACCGAGTCGAGAAGACGCTCAACGACGTACTGCTCGTTGAATATTGGAAGTTGCACCGTAATTCGCGGAAGGTCGACGAAGTGCGAGGCGGGTTCGGTGGTGCGGTTCTTCTGATGCTTGTAGTAGAGGTAAACGAGGATATAGCGATGCGCGCCATATCCGGCCAGCAAAGTCAATACGATGAAGTAAGGAATCAACAGCGCCAAATCGAAACCGTTGGCGTGGTAGAGTCCGCGAAATGTCGTGTCCAGAAAGTGCTGGCGAATGTAGGTTTCGATGCCCTTCGGCGCACCCGCCATCGCAATAACAATCAAGTTGGCAGTCAATGGTCGTCCCAGTGAAGGAACTATTTTAACGGATTCGACATTTCCGAACGCCAGTTCGCGCTCCTGGGCAATGAGGGAATTAGCCGCCAGATTGACTGGTTGGAACAGTGAGCAGGATGATTCTGACCACGGCTCGAGCTTTGGGAGTCGTTTTGAGTTTCCCGATACCAAATAATGGCTGCACCACGGAGTCACGGAAAAAGTAATGAAATTGCTTATTTCTCTGTGTCTTCGTGGCCCCGTGGTGATTTTAATCGAGTGGTGGTTAGCGGTTAGCCGCCACTTCCCTAGAATCGGGCAGGATGAATGCATCCACGCGCAGACCATCGGGCAACTGAGACCCGGGATCGAGTTGCACCAAGGTCTCCAGGATCTTGGTGTCGACCTTCTCGGTGGGTTCGTCCGTGCGGACGTTTTTCGGCCCCAACTGCTGACCGACGCGCACGACATGACCCCAGAACTTCTGCGTGCCAAAGGCGTCGGCAGTTACGTAGGCTTTCTGGCCGATGTTGACCTTGCTGACGTCGGTTTCGTCGACGTCAACCCGAACCCGCAAGGTCTTGCGGTCGCCGATGGTTAGCACTGGATCGGGCACGGTAGAGGAGTTCGATACACTCTCGCCACTACGGTGATGCTTGCGCAGCACGCCGCCGTCGATCGGGGAGCGGATAAAAGTCTTGTCGTAGCGGGCTTGTGCTTCGGCCCACTGCGCTTCGGCCAGTTTCAGATCGGCCTCCGCAAAGGAGCGATCCTCTTCCCGCGCGTGGTCGTCCACCAGCGCGTGCTGCTGCACGGCAGCATCGTATTTGGCCTGCGCGACGTCGGCCTCCCGTGCATACCTTTCCAGCTCTTCACGCGAAACGACTCCCGCCGAAAACAATTCCTGACGGCGGCGGAGCTCCGCCTTCGCATTCTCCATCACAGCTTTGGACTCATTTACCGAGGACCATGCCTCATCGCGCTCCTGGCGCCGTGCGCCGTTGATCACTTTGCGCAGCACGGCCTCTTTTGCAATGACATTGGCGCGCGCGGATTCGACCTGCGCGCGATAGTCGGCATTCTCCAGTTCCGCCAGCACCTGCCCGCGGTGAATGCTGTCGCCTTCTTCGACATAAACAGCCTTCAGGCGGCCACTCAGTTCGGAACCAATCTTGATGTCTTCTGAAGCCGGCTCGACTCGGCCCGGCCCGGCAACCATTAAGACCTTGTGCGCCGGAGCAGCTGTCCGGTCCGCAGCCGATTCATGCCCTCGACGCGTTGCGACTACCAATGTCGCGGTCAGAAGAAAGATGCCGAGGCCAATGATCCACGACACGCGGCCCTTCAGACTCGAAAATGCAACGTTACTCATAACACTCTCCACTTCTTCAGCTTCGAACAATCTCTCTAGACCAGACCCATCGTGGCCTGGGGCAAGGTTTGGGCCAGCGGCCCGGGAGGCACCAGTTCCCCCTCGTTGTTGCCGGCAATGGCTCCGTCTTCGATCCGCACGATACGGTCGGCAAAATCCACGACTCGCGAGTCGTGCGTAACAATCACGACAGCACGTCCGCGCTTGTGGGCCAGATCGGTCATCATCTCCATTACGTTGCGGCCCGTGTGCGAATCGAGCGCGGCCGTGGGTTCATCGGCCAGGATGATACCGGGGTCGCCAGCCAACGCTCGGGCGATTGCCACGCGCTGTTTCTGGCCGCCGCTGAGGTCTGAGGGAAAGCTGCCGTACTTTTCGCTGAGCCCAACCTGCTCGAGTAACTCATGGGCTCGCTTTTTGGCCTTCGCGGCTGAGACGCCCTTCAGATCCAGCATCAACTCGACGTTCTCGCCAGCCGTCAGCGTTGGGAAAAGGTTGAAACCCTGAAATACGAAACCGATGTGCTCCAGGCGAAGAGCCGGTAACTGCTTCTCGCTCAGGCCCACGACTTCCCTACCCGCCACGCGCACGCTTCCGGAAGTGGCCGTCAGGATGCATCCCATGATTGACAGCAGTGTAGTTTTGCCGCTGCCTGACGGGCCCATCAGCAAGAGCATCTCGCCGGGGTGGGCGTCCAAATCTACGCCGCGCAGCGCCAGCGTGCCGCTCGCACCCTCGTCGTATTTCTTGATGAGCTGTCGAACTGCGATTGCGGACGGCATTTTTGACTCCTATCCGAGTTTCTCAGTGCTCCTCTGTGCCCTCTGCGGTGAATCGGTGAAACTCACCGCAGTGGACATTGGGGAACACAACGAAACCGTGTTACCCCTTGAACACCATCGCGGGATCGATTCGCGTGACCTTGTTGATCGAAACCAGTGCTGCCCCCACGCACATCAGCAGCGTCAGGAAGAACATGCCTACAGCCATTGAAGGTGGCATCAGGATTGCCGCGCCACCCTTTTGACTTCCATGCACAACGAACACACTGACGATCATTCCCAACCCATAGCCTATGATCGCTGCAATCGCCGCCTGCTTCATGATGACTTTGTAGACGTAGCCGTTAGGCGCACCCATCGCCTTTAACGTTCCGTACTCGCGGATGTGATCCACCGTCGTCGCGTAAATCGTCTGAGCCACAACGACGAATCCCACTACCAATCCGAGGACGGCGGCAATCAGCACGGCCACGCCCGCGCCCGTCGTAAACATCCAGTAAAAAGTGGTCATGCGGCTGAACTCACTGGTCTTGAAAACTTCGACGTCTCTCACATTGGCAAGCAGATCACCCCGCACCTGGTCGAGGTTCGCTCCAGGCGCCAGTTTCACCAGGATAAACATGGTCTGATCTTCGCGAAGCCCGGCATAGTTCTGCGCGTTCTTAAACGTAGTGAATACATACGGCGACGTTGTGAACGAGCGAATGCCCCGCGTGAAGCCCACAACCCGGGCGCGATGTCCGCCGATCTCGAATACTTCACCTACACTGGTCACTCCGAGCTTTTGCTTGTAGAGCTCATCGAGAATGACGGCATCGGGAGATTTGAGGTCCTCAACGCTACCCTGCACCAGGTTCCATGGCCGCTCCATCGGGCTGTCAACGTTAATGCCGACGATCTGCACTGAGTCCTGACCTCCGTCATGGCGCTTCCACTGCGTCCAGCGGGCAATCAACTTCTGCGCATCGCCGATCCCAGGCACGGCCCTGACTTGATTCAGCTTGCGTTCGCTGAAGGCCACACCCTGCTCGACGTACGGCACGTTCTTGGAAGTAATCCACAGATCGGCGCCGGAGTGGTCGATCAGATTCGAAGTTGCGGTCGTGAACCCGAGAAACAATCCCAACTGAACCACGATCAGCACAACCGAGAAGACGATCCCCGTCAGCGTCACCGCCAGCCTAACCTTGTCGTGGAAAAGATTCCTTTGTGCTAACGGAGGCATAACTACTTCCCTTCTGTATCAGTCGGCCGAGTCAGGCCGCGCAGCGTGACGTCCAGCATCATCCCGGCACGATCTTTCACCGGACGCCAATCCACCCAGGCATCCCCGCCCTTGGCGATCTGCAGGGAAATGACTCCGTGCACCGATGCCCACAGGGTCTGCGAAACCAGTTCGACATCGGTTACTTGTTCACGGAAGCATCCCGCATCCAGCGCCTGCTGCACCGCCCATCTCAAAAAAGCGTAGGCATCGACCTCAGGATTGCCCATCATTTCGCGGTCGACCGCATCCAGTTCGTGCTTCGGATGCGTTGTCATGAACATGAACTTGTAGTGATTCGGATAACGAATGCCAAAGTCGATATAGATGGCACCGATCTGCTTCAGCCGGTCGATGGGGTCCGTCGAGATGACTGAACTCTGGAAGACCTGCGCCAAGCGCGCATAGTCCTTGTGGCAAAGCTCGCGGAAGAGTTCTTCCTTGTCGGCGAAGTGGACGTAGATGGCCGTGGGCGAGTACTCGATCATTTCGGCGACCATACGCATCGAGACGCCCTCATAGCCCTCGGTCGCGAACAGCTCGCGGGCGGCGTCGAGGATCTTGTCCCGCGTTTCCAACTTCTCGCGCTCGCGTCTCTCTTTGACTCCCATAATCGCGATACCTTACTTAACACCGTTAACTTAACGTTGTTAACTTACTGTTCGTCGTTCTCTATGTCAAGAGAATTTTTCTAGCTTTGCCTAATCCATTGAAAAGAGGACGAATTGACCTAAAGGAGGGTGATCCAGGCGAAATTAGTGCCGGCGAGTCCCGGTCTAATCTGCTTGCAATTCAGGCATCGGGTGCTGAAGCAGGCCTACCTGCTGGCCTCTTGGCTGAGGCTGGAGGGCACGAAGCGATCTTCCTGCGTCTTTCAGGCTGCGCGCTTCTGCGCTTCCCTACCCGCAGCAAACCCGGTGTCGGGGCGGAACCGTTTGACTGCGTAAACCGTGGCCACGGCAAAGAGAGTCAGGACCAGCAACTGCGTAATGCCGAACGGTGGTTCCCTCTGGGTAGGAGCGAGCGCTTGCAGCGCCGGCACTTTCTCAAACGATTGCACTACGAAAACGAAGACATTGAAGTAAAGGGCAATGGCAGCCGCGACCACATAGATTGGGCGCCACACGCCCGCCATCCGAAGTCGGTAACGAGCTACCGCTGCAATGACGAGCACGATCACCGACAGTATGCCGACGACAATCCCCGGCGTGATGTGCTCATTAGGAAACAGGAAGCCGGTCAGGCTGGTCAACGCCGTACTTGCGAGGAACACTTGAGTCCATCGCTCCAGGCGATTGGCATGAAGGAATCCGTACATCACGACAAGTCCCGAAACAATTCCCACGAGACTGATCATGACATGCAGCAGAGTGAATGTTGCGGTGCTCATCCCCAGGATCATTGACGCACCTCCAATGTGGTTGCGGAATTGTACGCCTTGCCGGCGATCCTTGTGACATCAAATCTCGCCTTCAGTTGATCCTATCGCTTTGCCTCGGATACAAATAAGTGACCCATGAAACAGCCATCGGCGAACCGCTCACATGCCTACGATGCGCTTCTCCGAATATGGCGGCGAATCCATAACCGCCCGCTTTGGATCGCTCTGATCGCGGCTCTCCTGCGCGCCAGCTGGATCGTGATTGGCCACACCTATAAATTCAAAGCCGCGGATGACAATTTCAGTTTCGGCTGGGAGATGGGGCGCATCGCCACGTCCCTTGCCTCGGGACATGGATTCAGTAGCCCGTTTGGGCCGCCCACTGGGCCCACCGCCTGGGAACCGCCCCTCTATCCGTATCTCATCGCCGGAGTTTTCCACCTCTTCGGGATTTACACAAAGGCCTCCGCCTTCGTGCTGTTGGTGCTCAACAGTCTCTTCTCTGCCCTGACAGGTGTCCCGATTTTTCTGATTGCGCGGAGGATGTTCTCCGAGAGAGTCGCGGTCTGGTCGGCATGGGCCTGGACCCTACTACCCAATGTGATGTTCTGGTGCACGCGCGCTGTCTGGGAGACCTGCCTTTCCGCTCTTCTGCTGGCGACAGTCTTCTGGCTGGCGCTGACCCTCGAAGAGCGCGACGGATGGCTTCCATGGCTTGAGTTTGGGTTGCTTTGGGGACTCATTGCCTTGAGCGGCACTTCCCTGCTCTCGTTTCTTCCCGCATCCGGATTGTGGGCCTGGTATCGGCGAGCGCAGCAAGGCAGACGATCGCTAGCGGGTGTGGTACTGGCGTCTGCCGTTTTCTTCGTGTGCATCACACCATGGCTGGCCCGGAATTATCGGACTTTCGGACAATTCATCTTCATCCGAGACAACTTCGGAGCCGAACTCCGCTTGGGCAATGGCAATGGGGCCGATGGAACGTTGATGCTCTATCTCGATCCACCGCACGATCCCTTTGCCATGCGTCAATTCCAGGCAATGGGCGAATTGAACTATATCGCCATGCGCAAGCAGCAGGCGCTGGCTTACATCCGAGCCGACTATGCGCGCTTTGCGGTACTCAGCTTCAAGCGATTCCTGTGTTTCTGGGCGGGGCCGCCACGAGTCACTGACCCCGCTTGGGTTGGAATGGTAAAGGACTCCCTCTTTCTGGCGTCCTCAGTGCTCATGTTTTGGGGATTAGGCCGCGCTTTGCAGCAGCGGAGGCCGGGCGCCTGGCTGCTGTTCTGGCTCGTTTTGTTCTACCCAGCGATCTATTACTTCGTCTATGCCATACCGCGTTACCGGCACGCCATCGAACCGGAGATGGCAATCCTGTGCGTCTTTCTGCTGAGCGAAACGGGCAGGAAGTCTACGGTTTCTCTTCCAGATCAATCTTCAGAACGTGAATCTGCTTAATCTTTGGATCCAAGACTCCCGTGACAGTCACACGATGGCCCTCGAAGCCATGCACCAAATCAGATCGATCAAGGCGGTAGATATTCTTGCCCGATGACAGAACCAGGTATCCGCCGAGATGCTCAATGCAATACACCGCACAAGTATTGGCTGTCCCGCCCATCGACTTCGACTTGAGCATTTCCTGATGCGAGCGAGTCAGCGAATGGACGTTAAGTGCACACTGGCTATCAGAGACTTCCCCGTGAAAAATGTGCGCATTTTGTCCCAGCGCGGCCACCCCAAGGATGAGCCATGCAAACGAACATCCGACAATGAATTTGTTCATACCTGTTTCCTCAGGGCAACACAATGAACTTCAAGTGCATGCCTTCGTGTTCTTCGCTGCAGATCACTGTGCAAACGGCTACGTATTCCCCGGGTTCGCTCGGGGCCGTCATCAAAACCTCCTGCGTACCGGACTTGAATAACAAATCCCATCCCTCGACCCTGCTTCGATCCTTGGCGCGCAGCAGCGCGAAGCCATGAATGGAGCCATCGCGATTCCAGGATTTCGCTCGCCGTGCCGTGACCCGAAGAAGAATCTGCTCTCCGGCGGCCACGGTAATCACCGGAACGCGCATTCCGGCAATCTTGTAGCGACTGTCCTTGTCAGCAGTCAGTTCAATCGTTCGCGGCTGTGCATAAATCGCGGGCGCCCAGAAGACCATGCCCACGAGTACCACGAATCCCCTTGCAGCGAGCCGGATTTTCAAGTGATTTGTCATGTGTCGAATGGTGGCCCGCTAATCACTGTGTCATGTACAACAGGATCAGCCGCCGATCTTCGTCCGTGATCGCCGCGCGGACGCGCATGTGCCGCAGAACTGTGCCCATCATGCGCGGTGGAAATTTCTGCGGTGCGGCGTGACAACGCCCGCAGTTCGCGTGAAATCGCTTCTCGCCCTCGATTCGCGGGCTACTCGATTCCGACGCCTGCACAACCGCCCTGGCGTCGGCTTCTTTCTTGGGCGATGCAGGACCCGATCCTGCGAGGAGCGAGGACGCCAAAACCAACGTCCCCACGACCACGACAGCGCTCCACCAATGACTCCGCTTCATTGCGCCTCCCCGGTAGCTCCAGTTTGGCCAAGCGGAATCAGGAACCGGTACGCAAGCCCGAAGCTCCACTGGTTGAAGTTGCCGGCCGAACTGAACTGGCGGCCATAGCTGAAGATGCCTTTCATGCCGTCGCGCAGAAAGTAGTTCACTCCGAAATCGGCCTCCCGAGTGTTCGCCCCAGGCAGATCAAGCGCGTCCTCCGCATCCGCGCCGATTGCCCCGACAGAAAATTGCTGGCCTCGCCCAACGAATTCCGTACGCCGCATGGCTTTCTGCCAGAACGGAACCCGGCTCAGCCGGTATGCACCTTCTACCCAGTAGCCGCTGCCTTCAAACGAGCGCGCGTATTCGGAGCGCAGGCTTAGCGGCAATGTCGTCGGTTGCCAGCCCATATGAAACCCGAAAGCGTTTTTCCGATTGTCTTGCAGCGTCTTTTGCCACGATCCACCCACTTCCAGACGAGGCCCCGGGAAGAAAAATCCCATTCGGCCGCCAACGTGGCGCTCAGAGTCCACACTTTCAATCCCGATGCTGGTCGCAGATACATACAACGCGTAATTCATGTTGGCACGCGATCCGGCCGGGAATCCTCCGCGGAACATGGCGCCATCGCTGGGAGCGGTGCGGATCGGCAAAATCAGAGGGTCCGGCTGCAGGAATCGAATCCACACCGGATACAACCGCTCATTAAAGATTCCGAAGGGCGTCAGGAAGCGCCCTGCAGTCACGGTCACATAGCGATCCGCAATGTAGTCCACCTGTGCATAGTCGACATGCTTATCGACAGGGCCCCCATAAGGTCCGCCGCCGGGTGGTCGCTGGAATTCGCCTTCGAATTCCGCGCGAGACTCGATCAACCAGCGATCTCCAAGTGGAACCAGCAATACTGGATTGATTTGGCTATCAAAGAGGTTCTGGCCTCCCGTCACGAAACTGAATGCGCCGAAGCTGCCGCTGAGGATGGGAACTGGCTTTCCCGCAGGTTCGGTTTGCGCCGAGAGCGACGAGCCTGAGAGCGAAAAAATGATTGCAGCGGCGCAGACAACGGTCCTCCACCGGCGCGCGGACGCGGTTTTTTCCAACAGGCAAAACAAGGTAAAACCCCACGGAATCGTTGCAGAGATTGTCCTTTACAGTCACACCGCAGGGAACGTAACTGAGGTAATATGCATCGCCTACGTCTTGGGCAATCCTGTTTTGTTATGTGTAACACCTCACCAATGCCGGCCAGCTCCGTCTAAAGTACTGAAACGGAGGGAGTCATGATCGATCATCGCCGTCCCGCAACCTGGTTGGGAGTCGCGCTCGGTAGCCTCTGTGCGCTGCTAACCCTTGCTTTAAGCGCACACGCATCCGAGCACTCTGGAGCTTTTACAGAAGAATTCCACCAGACGTATGCCATCGCCTCCGACGGCCGGATGGAGCTCGACAATATCAACGGCCCCGTCCACATCTCCGGCTGGGAGCGCAACGAAGTGAAAGTCGATGCTGTTAAGTATGCCGACTCCAAGGAAAAGCTCGAGGAAGCCAAAATCGAAATTGATTCCGGCAAGGACTACCTTTCCATTCGTACACGGTACCCTGACCACAACAATTGGGGCTCGCATAACAATCCTGCGGGCGTGGAGTACACGTTGACGGTTCCGCGCACGGCCAGGCTGGACGAGATTAAGCTGATCAACGGCGCTCTCGACATCACGGGGGTTTCGGGAGAGGTACGCGCCTCCTGCATCAACGGCCGGCTCGAGGCCCACGATCTAGCAGGGCGCGCCAAGCTGGCGACGATCAACGGACGGCTGGATGCGCGCTTCGCTCAGCTCTCCGGGCAGGACGTCGAACTGAATTCGGTAAACGGTTCGCTGGAGTTGACCATTCCCTCCGACTCAAACGCAGAAGTTGAGGCCAGTACGGTTTCCGGCGGGATCAGCAACGATTTCGGACTGCATGTGAACAATCATCGATTTGTCGGACACGATCTGCGTGGCGAGATTGGCAAGGGTGGGGCTCATATCCACTTATCAGACGTGAACGGCAGGATCGAGATTCGACACGCTCAAGACGGCCATGCGATGAGCCCGGTGAAAGACCGCGGTCATGCCGACAAGGATGACGACGACAGCGAGATCTAGCAGCCGGTAGAGTGGCTCGGCCTGGTCAGTAAATCGTATAACCGGGCGCGGGTGTGCGCAGATCTGGTTTCGACGCCATTAGCAGCAATGCGCCTTCCCGCTTGAAGGCACGCAAGTCTTCCAAGCTGTTAAACGATTTCGTTTTGTAGTCATCGGGGGTGGGCGTGTCGTCCGGAATACGCCGTGCCTCGATGTTCTCGAACGCATGCTTCTTGAGGAGTTCCACGTACTCCGCAGTTGATCGCACATGCACCGGGACTTTCAGCTTATCGACCCACTGCAGTGAATACTGATTATCCTTGTAGAGATTGATGAGGATGAACAGCCTGCCGCGCGGCGCCATCACGCGAAACAACTCCATCAGGGCGCGATCCTGATCGGGATAGTAGTAGAAGGACTCCACCGTCAAAACTTTGTCGAAGAAGTTCTCTTCCCACGGAATCTGTTGCGCCGATCCCCAAACATAAAGAATGTTTTCGAAGTCCTTCGAAAACTCCCGTGCCAAACGTACCATTTCATCGGAAACGTCGAGTCCGACAACCTGTCCGAATCCTTCTGGACCGTCACCGACCAGTCGCGCGAGCAAACGCGTTGCCCATCCCGATCCACAACCGAGATCAAGTACACGCTCGCCGGGACGCAAATTCATCAGCCGGATGGTCTTCTCGGCAATGTCGAGATGATGCTGCTCCATCTTCGGGCCCTCTCCGGCGGTAGCCCAGCGGTTGAATTCCTGTTGCAGCTTGTCATCGGGAGTTTGAGGTTTGTCAGGCATGACGCTCCTTTGACGGGCGGTTTTGCGTAGTGACGGGCCTTTTGGGTCGTTCGTCCACCTGCAGTTGGAAGATGTCCGGGCGCGCGTAGTGGCCGACCACGTCCAGATCGAACTTCCCGCGCACGATCTGGGTGCGGTCGATCTCGGCCGTCAAGATGACTTCCCCGTCCGTGTTCGGGCCCGCCAGGAAGTTTCCGAACGGATCCACAATGCAGCTTCCCCCGCGGGTCACCACCGTCTGTGGATCATCGCCCAGCGCTCCGGCGTAGTCCGGCGGGAAATCGGAACGACGATTGAACTGGTTACAGGAGAGAACAAAGCACCGGCCCTCAACCGCAATGTGTCGCATCGATGCAATCCAGGAATCGCGCGGGTCAGCGGTAGGCGCGCAATACAGCTCGATTCCCTTGTCATACATGGCCGCGCGCATCAACGGCAGGTAGTTCTCCCAGCAAATAACAGCGCCGATTTTGCCCAGCGGAGTATCAAACACCGGCATTGTGGAACCATCGCCGAACCCCCACACCAGCCGCTCGGAAGCCGTAGGCATGACCTTGCGATGCTTGCCGAGGTAGGTGCCATCGGGAGCAAAGAACAGTACCGTGCAATAGAGGGTGCCGCCATCCCTCTCCACTACGCCGATCGCAAGATAGATTTTGCACTTCCGGGCGGTGCGGCCGAGCGCCTCGAAGGCAGGGCCAGGCACGTCTACACTGCTCTCCCAGTAGCGGCGGAACTGTTCGCGGCCCTCCTCGCTGCGCGAGCCCATGACAGCGCCGAAGTTAAGACCTCGCGGGTAAGCAGAAACGAAAGCCTCCGGAAACAGCACAAGCCGGGCGCCCTTCCCAGCCGCCTCGCATGCAAGGTAGTCGACTTTCTTGAGGGTACGTTCGCGGTCAAAGACAACCGGCGCAGCCTGCACAACGGCAACTGTAATCCGATTCTTCAGGCGCTTTGTGGACTGCTTTCGTGCGGCAGGCTTCATGTTAAGAGAGTCGCATTATATTGAGAGAATCGCTTTGGCCGGTCAACTAACGTCTGTGACGGGGTTGGCGACGCAGCGCCCTCCACTATGCTACAGTTCTCTTCCTTATGGCGACAGCGCCACAGCCACCGACACCGGGTCTAGGGCCTCTCTACTGCCCGAACTGCGCCGAAGAAGTTACGGATCCATTGACCTGCGGCGACTGTTCAGCGGTAATCTGCCGCCGCTGCGGCACGCCGCTTGAATCTCCTGACGAACTCGGAATCGGATAATGGAACCCGCCTCGGTCCTGACCTCTGCAAAAACCGAACTGGAAGCAAACTCCGACGGCAAACCTACGCTCATCCGAGGCCTCAGCCTGCTCGACTCCGTGTTGCTGCTGGTCAGCGGGATCATCGGCTCGTCGATTTTCCTGACCGCGAAAGACATTGCCACGCCGCTGCCGCAGCCCGTGTTGTTTCTGCTGGTCTGGGTTCTCGGCGCGCTGATTTCTCTCTGCGCCTGCTTCGCGTTTGCCGAACTTGGATCGATGTTCCCTGACTCTGGCGGCCAATACATCTACCTGCGCGAGGCCTACGGCGATCTGGTCGCCTTCCTCTACGGCTGGATGTTGTTTGCCGTGGCCAATGGCGGCACTATCGCGGCGCTGTCAGTCGCTGCGGCTGCCTATGTCGGGCAGGTGGTTCCTCTTGTGTCGCAGAGTCACATCATCTTCACGGTCCTCGGCGTTGCCTTCACCCGAGCTCATCTTTTTGGTTTGCTGCTGATTGCGATCCTCACATTCGTCAACGTCGTCGGACTACGATGGGGAGCCCTGCTGCAAAACGTCTCCACCTGGACCAAATTCACCGCCATGGCGGCTTTCGTCGTACTGGGTTTCGCGATCGGGAAAGGAAACTGGGCGAACTTTCACTCGAATGGAGTCTCTCTCACCGCAGGCCTTGGTCCGGCCGGGCTGATCTCCGCGTTGGGCGTCGGCTTGATTGCTGTCTTCTGGGCTTATGACGGATGGGTCTACATCACCTGGGTTGCGGGCGAAGTGAAAGATCCGAAACGCAACGTGCCGCGCGCGATGGTGCTAGGCGTATTGGCAGTCGGAGTCATCTACATCGCGATGAATGTGACGTACGTGTACGCCATGCCCCTGAAAGAAATCGCTCAGCACGAAACCATCGCGCACGCAGCGGCCGCCGTACTGTTTTCGCCGCGGGCCGCCGTGTGGCTTTCGCTGATGATTGCTGTTTCCTGCTTCAGTGGCGCGGCCACCTGCACACTTTCCGGAGCACGCGTCTACATGGCTATGGCGCAAGACGGGGCATTCTTCAAGAGCATGGCGCAAATCCATCCCAAATGGCGTACGCCCGCATTCAGTCTCATCGGCCAGGGCATCTGGTCGGCAGCGCTCACGCTTAGTGGAAGATACGACCAGCTTTACACGTACGTCATCTACGGAATGGTTCTCTCCTACACACTCACCGTAATTGCTATGTTCTGGCTCCGCTGGAAACGGCCAGAGATTCCGCGGCCTTATCGTTGCACAGGATACCCGTGGCTTCCGGGCCTTTATGTCCTGATTGGTACAGGGTGGACCTTAAACACGATCATGACTCGACCATATGAGGCCTTCATGGGAACGGCCATCGTTCTGATCGGAATTCCGGGCTATCTCTACTGGAAGCGCAGTAGCCGCAGTCTTCTCCGCGCGAGGTAACTTTCCCTTGCCGCCTGCCCCCTTCGGTGTTATTCCTCTTCGGAGTGCCCCACTTCTGGCCGGTTTTGCCAGAAGTGGGGGTTTTCGTATGAGCACCCCCTGTCTTCGGGACACAACCCTTGGCCGACCCCAACGCCCAACGCCAAACTGAGACGATTGGCTTTCTTTCATCCGGCGTCTCCATTGCGGATGTCGAAGATCCCAACCGTCCGCGCCAGGTGATGGGCTTCCGCGATCTGGTGCTTTTCTATGTGATTACCGGCATTAGTCTGCGCTGGATCGCCAGCGCAGCCGCTGCCGGTCCGAGCTCGATCATCATCTGGATCGGCGCCTGGTTCTGCTTCTACACACCGCTGGCGCTCTCCGTGCTGGAGCTTTCTTCACGTTATCCAAACGAGGGCGGCCTTTATGTGTGGAGTAAGCGTGCCTTCGGTGATTTTTCCGGATTCATGTCGGCCTGGACATACTGGACCAGCAATCTTCCCTACTTCCCCGCCGTCCTCTATTTCGCTGCCAGCAACGTGCTATTCATACGCGAATCCAGTTGGCAGCATCTTTCGGGCAATGCGACGTTCTACATCGTTTTCTCGTTGCTCACGCTGAGTGCCGCGACATTGCTGAACATCGTCGGCCTCGATGTCGGCAAATGGCTGCACAACATCGGCGCAATATCCATGTGGATTCCGGTCGGCATCGTGATCGTCATGGGCCTCGTTGCCTGGCACAGATTCGGCTCGTCCACAGCGTTTACGATGCATTCTCTGACCCCGAGCACGCATCTGAATGACATCATCTTCTGGTCGGTGCTGACCTTCGCGTTCGGAGGATGCGAAACCGCCTCCTTCATGGGCGAGGAAATCAAGAATGCACGTCGCACAATTCCCTTCGCGCTGCTGCTTGCAGGGGTAACTGTAACCCTCGGATACATCCTCGGCACGGTTTGCGTCCTGCTGGCTCTTCCCTCGACGCAGGTCAATAGTCTGCAGGGGTTGGTCCAGGCGGTGTCCGCGACTGCAACTCGCATTGGTTTCCCTGGCGTCCTGCCCCTGGCGGCATTCTTGATCGCATTCAGCAATATTGGAGCCGCGGGTGCATACCTTGCCGCCGTGGCTCGTCTTCCTTTTGTGGCAGGGCTTGACCGGTTCTTGCCGCCAGCTTTTGGCTCCCTGCATCCAAGATGGAAAACACCGTGGGTCGCGCTTCTCACGCAGTTCGCACTAGGAGTTGTGTTTATCTTCCTGGGACAAGCCGGCACCAGCGTAAAAGGAGCCTACGACGTCCTTGTCAGCATGGGTGTGATTACTTACTTCATTCCGTACCTTTACCTCTTCGCGGCCATGATCAAACTGCAGGGCGAACCCGCCGGCCCGAGCGTAATTCGCGTGCCTGGAGGGACGCCTATAGCCAAAGTGGTCGCAGCCCTGGGATTCCTGACCACCACACTGACGATTGCGCTGTCGCTGATTCCACAACCCGACGAGCCCAACAAACCACTGGCGTTGCTTAAAGTCGTCGGCGGATGTGCAGCGCTCCTTCTGATTGGCGCCGGGATCTATATCGCCGGCCGTCGTCGCGCGCAAGTAACCTAGACAGAGCCACGCTCCCCTTCTAGCCTGCGCTTATCTCGACCTGCGTGAGGGCTGTATGGGAACCATCGATCCGGAAGCCTCGCTCAAGATTCAGTCGGAGCTGGTCTCGGGAGAAAATCTTCTCTGGGCGGACAGGCCGAATGCCCATGTGATCTTTCACTCTGATGATTGGTACACGATTCCATTCAGCTTGCTTTGGGGCGGGTTTGCGATCTTCTGGGAGTCGGGTGTGCTCGGGTTCTGGGGACACAATACGAAACCCGCTCCCTTTTTCTTCGCGCTGTGGGGCATTCCATTCGTCCTCATCGGCCAGTACATGATCTGGGGTCGCTTCGTTTATGAGGGCTGGGTGAAACGCCGGACGTATTACGGGATTACGAATCGGCGCCTCGTGGTCGTTCAAGAAGGTAGCAAACGAAAAACATGCTCGATGTACCTTGACGCCATCCCGAGTGTGGAGCGTGATGGTGGATCTGTCGGCACGCTATGGTTCGGAGCAAAATATCTAGTCTCGACAGGGGGTGGCCGGAGGAGCAGGAATCTGAGCCGCTTCACCGTGGGGAATGTGCCCGTGTTCGCTGATATCGACGACGCAGATTACGTGTATCGGTTGATTCTGGATCTGACCGAGAAGGCACGATCGCGTCAGTCCGAGCCGGCGGGAGTGTTTCACAGCTGAATTTGGGTCGCCGCTCGGCCGTCCGAACCTTTGCACCTCTGCCCTCACGCTCCCCTTCGCTTCGCTCAGGGTCGCGGGGCGGACGAGGCGTACGCCCTACACGGGCGTTGCTGTTTTCCTCGGTGGGTTAAAGAACGGTAGCGTGATTACCTTCACGTTGGCTTTCAACCGGATTGCTTCGATCGTGATCTCCATTTGCAGCGGAGTGCCCGGTTTCGCGTACTCCGTTTCCAGGCTAGCCAATGAGATCATCTTCTTCAACGTCGGAGACCATGTCGTCGTAGTGGCTTTACCTACCTGCTTGTCTCCAGAGTAGACCGGGACGGCCACGCGCGAGGCCTGTGCTGGCGCAGCCGGGGTCAGGCCGTAGCGCTCGTAGAGTTGCTCGACGTCGGTCCAGTCGACAACCAGACCGGCCAACTGCCGCGGCACACCTTCCTTCGCGTGGTGCTCCAGAGCGCGCTTGCCGATGAAGTTCTCTTTTTCGAGATGTACCATTTTCGCGAACCCCAGTTCATACGGCGAGTACTTCTGCGATGGAATCAACGCCTTCTTCGAACTGGTGTAGTCAACTTCGATCAGCAACAACCCGGCTTCCACGCGAGCCACATCCAGAGCCAACATGCCCGCTGCGTGCAGGTCAAACTGTTTCCCCTTTTCGGCGAGCGCGTCCCAAACCTTCAGTCCGTCTTTCCAGGGAACCCAGATTTCGTAACCTAGATCGCCGGTGTACCCAGTGCGTGAAATATCGACTGGAACTCCGGCAATCTTGCCGTGCGTTACGCGGAAATACTTGAGATGAGCGATATCTGCCTCAGCAACGGCCTTCAGCAGCTTCGCCGAAGTGGGCCCTTGCAACGCAAGCGCGGCCACTTTCTCGGAAATATCCTCAATCTGTACGTCCATGTTAAGTCCGTTCTGGCGAAACCAGCGCAGGCTTGGATCGGCGGCCGTCCAGCGATAGACATTTTCCTCCAGCCGCGAGATCGTGCCATCATCAATGACCTTCCCATCTTCATCGCACCAGCAGCAGTAGATCACCTGCCCCACTTTGACCTTGTTGATGTCGCGCGTGATCACGCGGTTGACCAGGCGGGTCGCATCCTTACCGGTGATCAGATACTTGTAGAGCGGCGAGATGTCGATCAGCGCACAAGCATTGCGGATAGCGTTGTACTCGTGCTCGTGATGCACTTCATAAACGCTGACCGTGTAGTATCCCGACCATTCGCGGTAATTCAGACTGTGGCAAAGTGGAAGTGTGCGCTCGTGAAATGCGGTTCCAATGGGCAAGGCAGTGTCCTCAATCTCAGAATGCTGGATTATATTCAGCCATGTGCAAACCGATCAAATCATCAGGCTCTGACTCCCAGTCACTCCATGCACAAAAGATGCAGACAAAGCCTACCCTTCCCGATAGAATACCGATTCGACTTCAGGTCACAGATGCTCACGACGTTGCCAATCTCGTGCAGTCTGCTCCGCAGCTGGACCGTCCTTCCCAGCGGTCTCTGATCCTTTCGCGACCAACTCAGCACGAGTATCATTGCGTTTCCCGAGAAACATTCAAGCTAGCGGCTAGGAGCTAAACAGCGAATGGCTGGTTCCAACAAATACGATGTTGTCGTCATCGGCGGAGGCCACAATGGACTGGTTAACTCCGCTTACCTCGCCCGCGCAGGCAAGAAGGTACTCGTACTCGAACGCCGCCACGTGTTGGGCGGTGCGGCCTGCACGGAAGAGATTGTTCCCGGCTTCAAGTTCTCCGTCTGCTCTTACGTAGTCTCGCTCCTGCGGCCGGAGATCATCCGTGACCTCGACCTTCCCCGCCACGGCCTCGAGATTCTTCCGCTCGATGGCACTTTCACTCCGATGCCTAGCGGCGACTATCTTTGGCGCGTAAACGACCATGGCAAGACCCACCGTGAAATTGCCCGCCACTCCCGCGTCGACGCCGAGGCCTACGACGAGTTCGGCAAAGCCATGCAGGCCATGTGCCGCTTCGTAAAGCCGATTCTCAGTATGGTGCCGCCCGATCCGACCACCCTGAACCCGCGCGAACTGATGAAACTCCTTTTCATTGGACGGCGCTTTCAGGGAATGTCGAGCTACGACAAGTACAACCAGGTCCAGCTCATGACCATGAGCGCCATTGATTTCCTCGACCAATGGTTCGAGACCGATGTGCTCAAGGCCACGATGTCTGCCTCGGGAATTATCGGGACGTTTTTGGGTGTTCGCTCGCCCGGCACTGCCTACGTTCTGCTGCATCACTACATGGGCGAGATCGATGGTGCATTCCGCGCCTGGGGGTTTGCCCGCGGCGGCACGGGCGCCATTTCGAATGCGATCGCGGATGCAGCTCGCGAAGCCGGAGTCGAAATTCGTACACAATCCGCAATCTCGCAGATCATCGTCAAGGACGGCAGGGCCAAAGGTGTCGTCCTGTCCAATGGCGATGAGATTTACGCCGACGTCATTTCTTCCAGCGTTGACCCGCGGCTCACATTTACAAGATTCATCGAGTCACAGCATCTTCCCGGAGACTTCCTTGAGGAAGTGAACCGCTACAAGTTCCGGGGTTCATCGGGGAAGGTCAACATGGCGCTCGATGCCCTGCCGAATTTCAAGTGCATGCCCGGGCCGGGTGCACATTTGCGAGGGGCAATCTCGATTTCACCGGCTGTCGAGTACATGGAAAAGGCCTACGACGAAGCCAAATACGGGCATTTCTCCAGCCGACCCTATATCGACATGGTAATTCCATCTCTCACCGACCCCTCGGTCGCGCCGCCGGGCAAGCATGTGCTGTCGTGCTTTGTGCAATACGCGCCGTATAAGCTGGCGCCCGGGCTCAACTGGGATACCGAAAAAGAAGCCTTCGGCAATACCGTTGTAGACACGATCTCCCAGTACGCGCCAAATCTGAAAGACATCATCATCCAGAAGCAGGTTGTCACGCCCCTCGATCTCGAGCGCGAGTGGGGATTGAGCGAGGGCAATATCTTCCAGGGCGAACTTTCGCTCGAGCAGTTGTTCTTCCTGCGCCCTGTTCCAGGATGGGCGCAGTACCGCACGCCAATCAAGAATCTCTATATGTGCGGCTCTGCCACGCACCCGGGGGGCGGCATCATGGGCGCGAACGGCCGCCTCGCTGCTCTGGAAATTCTGAAAGACATCAAGGGAGCGGCCTGACATGGCGGAATGTACGCACCGCGACGTCGTCATCATCGGCGGAGGCCACAATGGCCTGGTCACCGCCTTCTACCTGGCCAAAGCGGGATTCAAGCCACTGGTCCTCGAACGTAATACACAGGTCGGAGGCGCGGCAATCACAGACGAATTCCATCCTGGCTTCCGCTGCTCGACCCTGTCGCACACTGCCGGGCCCATCCGTCCCGATATCGTGGCCGACATGCAGCTGGAAAAACACGGGCTGGAGATCATCACGCCCGAGGTTTGCGTGACATCTCTCTCGCCTGATGGACGTGCTCTATCGCTGTATCAGGACGCCGGCAAATCAGCCCAGGAAATCTCCGCGTTTTCGCAGAAAGACGCCGCAAAGTACGGCGAGTTCCAACAGTCACTCGGAAAAATCGCGAAGGTCATCGCCGATGCTCTCGCGACCACCCCACCGGACATCGACGATCCCAGCCGCAGCGATCTGTGGAGCATGCTCAAAACGGGCCGCGCCATTCGTAAGCTCGGGAAGAAGGATATGTTCCGGCTGCTGCGCTGGGGTCCAATGGCGGTGGCGGACCTGGCCGCCGAGTATTTCGAGACCGAGCTTCTTCGCGCACTCATCGCGGCCCGTGGCGTATTCGGCACCTTCCTTGGCCCGTGGTCCGCAGGAAGCGCTCTTGTCCTTCTGATTCGCGCCGCAGCCGACCCGCACCCGGCAGGTTCTGCATCGTTCGCCGCCGGTGGAATGGGAGCACTGACGCAGGCGATGGCCTCATCCGCTAAGGTGGCGGGAGTGGAGATTCGGACGGGCGTGGAAGTAATCGAGGTTCACGTCAAGAACGGCGTTGCCACGGGCGTTCTGCTTTCAACCGGCGAAGAGATTCTGGCCAATGCCGTAGTATCCAATGCAGACCCCAAACGTACCCTGCTCAAACTAATCGACCCGATTCACCTTTCACCCGACTTCGTCCAGAAACTTCAGCATTATCGCGGGAACGGCACGGTAGCCAAGGTGAATTTGGCCCTCTCCGGCCTGCCAAACTTTACGGCGCTGAAGAACGGCGACTCTGCGGCACTCCGCGGACGCATTCACATCGGCCCCGAAATCGACTACCTCGAGCGCGCCTTCGATGAATCCAAGTACGGCAACTTCTCGCGTCAGCCCTACCTGGAAATCGCGATCCCATCGTTGACCGATCCGACGCTTGCCCCCGAGAGTAGGCATGTCATGTCGGTATACATGCAATATGCTCCCTACAAGTTAAAGGGCGACTGGGAATCGCAACGAAAGGCGCTCGGACAGACCGTGGTGCAGACCCTAGCTCAATACGCACCGAACCTGCCGGAGTTAATTCTGACGCACCAGATCATCACGCCACAGGACCTGGAGGATAAGTATGGCCTGACCGGCGGACAGATCTTCCACGGGGAATTGGCGCTCGATCAGTTCTTTACTATGCGGCCGCTGCTGGACTGGGCGCGGTACCGAACTCCGATCGAGAACCTCTACCTATGCGGCAGTGGGACGCACCCGGGTGCGGGACTCACCGGCGGCTCGGGAGCAAATGCCGCGCGCGAGATAGTGAAAGTACTTAAAACATAACCGCAACACCCGCCAGCTTGGCGGCGCTATGATGAAGAACACCGCCATTCTCCTGATCTCCTGCCCCGACAGCAAGGGCGAAGTCGCTACCATCGCCGACTTCATCTTTCGCCACGGCGGCAACATCCTGCATGCCGACGAGCATGGCGATGAGGAATCCGGCCTGTTCCTCATGCGCGTGGAATTCGACCCCAAGGACTTTGATATCCCGCTCGCGGACTTTGGGAAACATTTCTCACCGGTGGCCGAAAACTTCGCCATGAAGTGGCGACTGGCTCAGTCTTCCTCCCGCCCGCGCATGATCATTTTTGTATCCAAGTATGATCACTGCCTCGTCGACCTGCTCTACCGCCACCAGAGCGGCGAACTCGCATGCGAGATCCCGCTGATCATCTCCAATCATCCCGATACGCAGCCGATCGCGGACTTCTACAAAATCCCCTATGTGGTTGTGCCGGTTGTGAAGGACAACAAGCAAGCCGCAGAAAAGCTGATTCAGAAGCTACTCGACGAACACAACCCTGACTTCCTTGTGCTCGCACGCTACATGCAGATTCTTTCGAATGAATTCGTGAACCGATATCCCCAGCGCATTATCAACATCCATCACTCGTTCCTGCCGGCATTCGTCGGCGCCCGGCCGTACCATCAGGCATTCGAGCGTGGCGTAAAGCTGATTGGCGCCACGAGCCACTACGTCACCGAAGTGCTCGATGACGGTCCGATTATCGAGCAGGACGTGGTCCGGGTCTCCCACCGCGATACGGTCGAAGACCTGATCCGCAAGGGTCGCGACCTGGAAAAAGTTGTCCTCTCACGGGCGGTGCGTTCCCACGTGGAAAATCGGGTCCTGGTCTACGGGAACAAGACCGTAGTGTTCTAGTCTGTCAGCCTGAGCGGAGCACTTGCCCGAACCAAGCGCGGGCAATTGCGTAGTCGAGGGATCCCTATACGCACTCTCGCTCCGCAAGTCCATGTACTTTCGTTTTCGTTGTTGCGAAAACCTCCAAATTCACGCTCCGAAGGTAACTTGCACCGTTAGTAACCTTTCGTCTCTACTTGATCATGAGTAGAGTTTTAAACGGAATTCGTGCGTGCGAGGGCATTTTTGGCCGAAGATCTTCGGTTTGAACTAGCCATTTTGGCGACCGTCCAGGGTTTCTACCAGAAACTCTTGCGGGATACGCTCGGCGGCGAAGTGCCCATCCCGAGCGATCTCGACGAGGACGCTCTGCGACACACCGAGCGCGAGTTGCCGAATACCCTTTCACGGATGTATCGCTGGCTGCACCTGCTCGACATGGCCATTACTCCCGCGATGCTGCGCCAAGCCCTCACCCCTGACACCGACTCGGAGGTTGCCGAAGGGCTCCTGCGTTATTTCGTACGGCGCCGGGAATCCAGCGACATCAACCGAGATAAGACCGACCTGATCGCCACTTTCCTATATCGTCATCCGCGCGTGCCGGGACAGTGGGAGCAAAGTGGCTACGGACTCGACGGAGCGCTGCCGCTCTCGCCATTTGAGATCGCCTTGATCGAGATACTCGCCGATACCGATGTCCCGTCGCTCCCCGAAGAACACGTACAGCTGTTGCGCCGCTTCGATCCATTTGTTGAAGAGGTGAACCGCTTCCGCGACTTTAATGCGCTCATCGATTCCGGGATGATCGGACGCGTGCGTGAACTCAAGCAGTGGCTGGACTCATCGTTCTATCATCCGGGAGTTCTGGCCACGGTAGCGGCCTACAATGCGGCTTTCGGCAAGAAGTTTGACGAGTTATTTGTAAAGGCGCTAAGCGAAATCAAGAACTTCGGCCAGGCGCTAGAAGAAATGGGTGGAACGATTCTCACCACGGTCGACGGGGTGGAAGTCACCGTCGAGCATGTGGCGGCAATCGAGGAAAAGCAACTGCTGGAAGCCGATTACGGCAGCACGCTCGAGAAATTCCGCCGCGTCTCGAAGTTGAAGAAGGAACTCGATCGCCGGCCGCCAATCCGGCGCTCGCTGCTCACGCCCGCAGCCCGCTCCACGCGCGCCGTCGGAAGCGCCGCTGCTGCGCCTAAGCCCGCAAAAACCGCGGCCGCGGCGGCGAAAGCTCCTGCGAAACCAGCGGTCTTCCAGCCCCCGACGATTACCGCACAACAACTCTCGGCGGAAGAAACCAAGCTGCGCCGGGTTGAGGAATCAATTCGCGTATTCGTGCGCGTGGCCGATCCCAAATATCGCCAGATTGTGCCCATGCGCTTTTTTAACCTGACACTAACGACGGCCGAAGCGGACGCTTACAGCGCGTCATTCCTGGAAGAGAAAAGTGCGCGAGCGGATGTCGCGCGGATGCTGATTCGGCTGGTCTCGGTTTCAGCCCGCATCCGCACGGAACTGGAAGAACTTAAACGTAGCCAGAAGATGTCTTCGTTATGGAAGCTGCATGCCGACGCCGTTGTGGTTTTGCTCGATATGGCAAGTACAACCACCGAAGAGGCCGGCAGTGTTGGCAAGAATGCGGAGCAGACCGGTTCTGGCGTGGCCGCCAAGGCCATTCACGAATCGGTCAGTAAGTTGCGCAACCAGTCTGACGTTGCGGTGAAGACGCTGGCCAACGTGAGCTAAGGAATCGCCGGGTCTTCAACTTTTCAACCGCTGACAACTACCCTAATTCACTTCAGCCTATCTGCTTTATCCGTTTGCGGCGAATGAGCGGCACAGGCTTCTGGTAATGCCCATTTTCGTTTAACTGCTCTCTCCAAACCCGGCACATGGCGGATTTTAATTACCTGATTGTCTGGAACCGTCATTCAATTTGTCCTTGACAAGCCCACGGATGGATAGTACAAGCATTGCGCTGTAACCTTCTGTCAGGGTGCTTGTCCGTTGGGCCTCTGTTCCTCGTCCCGGTGATTTGGGTTTCCTTCCCATCAACAAGGGCCAAGTTCACAACCAGCTTATTCATGGAGGATCCATGAAACGGATCCACGTTTCGTTATTGGTTTGCACTGCCTGTCTGGCCCTCTGCACGGCAGGCGCGGCTCCTGCCAGCGCGCAGCAGCCACACATCGTCACGTTCGACGCTCCGGGCGCGGACACGACGCCAGGGAACTTGTACGGTACCTTCCCTGGCGGCATCAATTGCTGGGGAACTATTACGGGCTTCTACCAAGACGCGAACGGTACGTACCATGGGTTCGTGCGCAGTCCGAGAGGCACCTTCAAGACGTTCGATGCGCCAGGCGCGGACACGACGCCAGGGAACTTCAACGGGACCACTCCTACCAGCATCAACGACTCCGGTGCGATCACAGGAAGCTACTATGACACGAACGGCGGCCACGGTTTCGTGCGAAGTCCGGATGGGAAGTTTACGAGCTTCGACGTTCCGGGTGCGGGCGGATACGGCTCGGCCCCGCAAGCGATCAATCTCGAAGGAGCCGTCGTGGGGTACTACACCGATTCGAACTTTTCATTCCACGCTTTCCTGCGCACTCCTGACGGCAAGTATAAGAAGTGGATTGGTCCGGATGCATGCACGGGCAACGGTTCTGACGGGTGTTATGGGACGGGAGCCTCCAACATCAATGCATTTGGAACAGTTGCCAGCGGCTACAATGACAACAACTTTGTTCACCACGGCCTGGTGCGCACTCGAGCGGGAAAGTTAATTGCATATGACGTTCCCGGAGCCCAAGCCACGGGCTGTCCCGGGTGTAACTCAGGCCTGAACCAATGGGGAGCCATCGCTGGCACCTATAGTGACGGAAACGGTGTGAATCACGGCTATCTGCGAAGTTCTGACGGCAAGTTTACAACTTTTGATGCTCCAGGCGCGGGCACTGACGTCGATGAAGGCACAGGGTGTCCTTCCGATTGTCCTACAAGCCTGAACGACTTCGGGGCCGTCACGGGAACCTATATCGACACAAACTTTGTGTTCCACGGCTTTCTGCGTAATCCCGACGGAAATATTATGACAGTGGATCCCGTCGACTCGATCTTTACTTGGTCTTCCGGCATCAACGACTTGGAGGTGATTGCGGGATACTACGCTGACGCGAACTTTGTCTATCATGGCTTTGTGGCAGTTGCGTGCAATCAAGCGTGCGACGATAAGGACGAGGCCGCACACGCGGGAACTGCTTTTGCCCCGGCGACAACTACTTCGGCCTTTCCCGCTATGCGTAATCCGAAGCTGCGCTTAAATCCTCAGTATCGTTTCGGAGCGCGGCCGCCGAAGTAGATCAACGAAGAGACAGGATCCGTCGCGCGTTCAATAGACAAGGCATTGACTGGTGAGAGGCGGGGTTGGCCTGAGCCACTTTTGATACCAGCCTATTTGAGGGTTGGTTCTGCGGAAACTGTATTATCTCGCAGCCGACCATCGTTCGACCGAATAGGCCGCTCGGGAGCGTCGTCGTGATGTCGCGATCGTGCTCATCTAGCGCCGGGCGCTCGAAGCTCGTCCGCGTACAGCTTTCTAGCTAGGGTTTCCCCAGTTGCCGATAAAGGAAAAGGCGGGCGCGCTTCGGCCTGCCTTTGCTCGCGACTTGGGACTCGCGACTAATTGATATCGAACTGCTCCTGGTGCAAGGCCGGATCGCTCTTCACAATGATGGTCCGCTTGGTCATCTCTTCCATCTCATTCAGCAGGCGCGCATTGTTCGTTTTGAGTTCCTTCGCGACGTCCGGATGGACGCGCAACATCACATCCTGATGTTCCAGATGCTTGGCGATCTTGCGCATCTCAACGTAAATCTCGTTGCAGATCGTCGCGACTGACTTCACATAACCGGTCGCCTGGCAGTACGGACACGGTGCCCCGATGGTGCGTTCCAGCGACTGCTTCACGCGCTTGCGCGTAATCGCCACCAGCCCGAAATCGTTGAACTGAAGCGTCTTTGACGGCGCCCGGTCGTGTCGCAGTTCTTCTTCCAGAGCCTGCATCACGCGCTGCCGGTTGCGGCGCTCATCCATGTCGATGAAGTCGATAATGATGATGCCGCCCAGATCGCGGAGCCGGATCTGCCGGACGATTTCCTTGATCGCGTCAACATTGGTTTTTACGATCGTGTCTTCCAGACGCTGCGTCTTGCCGACGTACTTGCCGGTATTGATATCGATCGCGACCAGCGCCTCGGTCTGATTGATCACGATGTATCCGCCGCTCTTCAGCCAGACTTTCGACTTGAGAGCCTTGTTCATTTCTTCCGTCAGCCCGAATTGGTCGAACAGCGGCGTTTCTTTCGTGTAGAGCTTCACCCGCTTGACCATGCCGGGCTGGAAGCGGTTGAAGAAACGCAGGATCCGCTCGTATTCCTGCTCCGTGTCGACCCAAATCACGCTGAAATCTGACGTGACCTGGTCGCGCAGCACTCGCTCCACAACGTTCAGGTCGTGATAAATGAGGGCCGGAGGTTTTGATGCTTCCGCACGATTCTTGATGTCCTGCCACAAGCCTTTCAGGAACCGGATATCGGCGCGCAGTTCCTCTTCTGTCGCACTCTGCGCGGCCGTGCGGACGATGAATCCTCCATGCCCGTTCTCGCGCTCGCTCAGAATGATTCTCTTGAGCCGCTGCCGCTCCTCTTCCGAGGAGATCTTGCGTGACACGCCGGTGTGGTTCACCGTAGGCATATACACGAGAAAGCGTCCGGGCAGCGCGATGTGGCTGGTAATGCGCGCGCCCTTCTTCCCGATCGGCTCTTTCGCAATCTGCACCAGGATCTCTTGCCCTTCCTTGAGCAGGTCGCTGATGAGCGGAACCGGCTGGGATTCGCGACGGCGGAAACGCCGTCCTCCTCCACCGCGGCGGCCACCGCGGCGATCGTATCCCTGACGGTCAAAACGCGGACGGGATGACCTCTGCGTATAACCGGCAGTTGCCGCTGGAGATCGCACCTCAGCCCTGGCATCAACCGTGCCGTTTCCGCGGGCTTCCGCGTCGAGCAACGCTTCCGCCTGCGCCTGGGCCTCTTCGAGTTCCAACTCTTCGCTGTCCTCCTCGCTTTCGGCGTGCGCTGCTTCCGGCGCCTGTCCAATGCTCGACTCAGCGAGCGAGTCCATGTGAATCTCGGTTACCGCTTCCCGTGCATCGCCATTGAGATGATCGTGCCCTTCGGCTGCCTGTGTCTCTTCCTCGAACTCATCGTAGCCTTCGTCCGATTCTGACTCGTAGCGAACGGTGTCCGCCTCATCTTCGTCGATGGTTTCTTCTTCTATTGTTCCCGGAGCCGCAAAGAGAGGCTTCTGCTCTTCGCGCGCAACCGGCACACTTACGCTGACCGCCTCCCGTTCGCTCTCATGCGATGCCGAGATCTCCTGCTCTTCCGCAACTGCGGATTCCTCGAGCTCTACCGGTTCCGAATGCCATTGCGGGACTGGCGCATCGATTTCTTCTTCCTGCTTCGGCTGACGGAATTCGCGATTCCAATTCGGCGACGTAGCTGCCGACTGGAAGGTCTCTTCCGCCGCAGCGCGGAGGTCCTCGTGCTCCTCGTGCAGCGGTTCGGTACTGACAGCGGCAGCAGCAAAAATGGGCTCATCTTCCGGAAAAGACGATGCAATCGCAGAAGCTCCCTCTGCCACAGGTTCAGTTTCGTTCGGTACTACCTCCGGAGCAGACACCTGCTGCGAATACCGGCGGTATTTTGAAATCGATTCTCCCGGCAGAAGAATCGGTTCGTATCCGGCAGGAGGCCCCGCCGATCGCGATGGCGCGCTTTCCGCCGGACGCGTGGCACGCGGCTCCACGCGATCAAAACCTCGATCCTTTCGTCCCCCACGACGACGGCGGCGTCCGCGCCAGCGGTCGCGGCTTTGCTGTTCCGCTCCATTTCCCGATTCTGAAGTTTCGATGGCTGCCGACGCCTGCTGGCCCTCATCTTCACCATCTGTAGACATCTCTTCGGCTTCAGACGGTGAATAATTCTCGATGCCCGGGACTTGCTCGATGGATTCTGACGAACCCTGAGCGGCCTCCGGCCGTGGCTGCGGGCGCAAATCCTGCACCCCACGATTGGTTGGCACGACCTCAGTCAGATCGTCATCGTGTTCCTCCAAGTCCAGGAAGTCTGAAACGTAAAGGAAAGCATCTCGTTCCAACCCGATGTCGACGAACGCCGACTGCATGCCGGGGAGAACACGCGTCACGCGCCCTTTGTAAATGGATCCTGCTAAGGTGTATTCGTTCTCGCGCTCGAGGTAAATCTCGGCGAGCAGATCGTCCTCAACCAGCCCTACCTTGGTTTCGTGGGGGGTGGAGGAGACAAATAGTTCTTTGTTCATGAAACACTCCGGTCCCGCCGGATTCATCGAGGAAGCCGGAGGGGTTCACCGGGAGCCAGAGTAGTGCGCGGGTGGATGAGAGCTGCGAGAATGCCCCGAGGTAGGGGGCGGCATTAGCCGGAGACCGCTTCTCCTGGCTGCGTCCGCTGCAAAAACTGGGAAATCTTTTGCACTATCGCTTCAAGTTCCGCCGGAGTTGTGACCGCACTCTCAGACCGTTTTGGTCGGGGGGCCGTTCCCTCCCCGGCTGACTGCTCAATCCTGCCCGACCCTCATGACTGACTGGCCGGCGAATGCCCTCTTCACGCGAGGGCGATCGATATTTTTTTGGGCTGTAGCTCCGGATTCATCCGAAGCCCAGCAACTGCAACCTGCTGTCTTCCCTGTCCCGAACTCACCTGTTCCTGAACCTGTTCGCCCACCGGCTAATCCGGTCTAATGGCTTAGTTGACAAAGCGGCGCATACGAACATTCATAACCATCCCCAGCGCCAGGAACATGAATAACACGGAAGACCCGCCATAACTCATTAATGGCAGGGGTATTCCAGTGACCGGCATAAAGCCGACCACCATGCCGACATTGACTAGGATATGGAAGCTAAGCACCGCCACCACACCCATGACTACGAACGTGCCAGCGCGGTCGGGCGCTGTTTGCGCGTTCTGCGTCAAACGCATCAGCACAATGAAGTATAACAGCAGAACCCCAAGCGCGCCTATGAACCCGTGTTCCTCGGAAAAGGCCGCAAAAATGAAGTCCGTTTGGGGTATGGGCAGGAAAGCCCCATGTGTTTGCGAGCCTTTGCCGCCCCAGATGCCCCCCGAACCCACCGCGATCATGGATTGCTTAACTTGATACCCCGCCCCTTGGGGATCGGAATCCGGGTCTTGATAGCTGGTCAGCCGCTGCTTCTGATACCCCTTCAGAACGTGGTGGCTGATCGCCGGAACATACAGCACAACGCTGATGGCGATCACCGCCACAAGAAAGACCGCCACCCCCTGCCGCCACTGCAATCCACCAAGGAACGTCCCCATAACAACGATCGGGATGTAGGTCAGGGCTGTTCCCAAGTCTGGCTGTTTGAGGACCAGCAGCATCGGGACCCCGATGATGGCGGAGGCCTTGAAGAAATCCGACCAGGAGAGATCCCGCTGGCGCATGTCTGCAAAGAATTTCGCAATGGCAAGGATGAGAATCAGCTTGACCCATTCGGACGGCTGAAAGTGGTTGCCCCCCGGCATCTTGATCCAGCGCTTGGCCCCCAAAGCCTTGGTTCCAAACAGCAGAACCGCCACCAGCGACGCCACGGACGCTATATAAAACCAGTGAATCTGGTCGAGCAGCGCCTGGTAGTTCACCAAGCTCATCAGGAACATCATGCCAACCCCGGCGATGATCCAGTAGATCTGCTTGACATGCGCCCCGGCAAACTTGGTGTGCATGGTGGCACTGTGGATCTCCATGACTCCCAGCCCGCAGATCAGGAGTACAAAGACCAGCAGTAGCCAGTCAAAGTCGCGAAATGAAACATAACGTGCCATTCAAAAAGCAGTTCTCAGTTGCCAATTCTCAGCTAAGCTTTTTTCTCTTCAGTGCTGTCGTCCTGAGTGAAGCGTCAGCTCCGTGAAACGGAGGTGATGCGCAGTCGAAGAATTCCTACTCTCCCAAAGTCGCGTCGCGTTCTGAAAGACCCGCCTCGGACCCCGGACGCAGGCTCTAGTTCATCCCCGGCGCCGCCGTAGCGACAACCAAAGGTGTATTTTCCAGATCTACAACAAAACGGCCGCTCTGGAGTTTTTGCCCAGTTTCACTTCCGCCCGGCGAAGTCCACACTGCACCAATGTCAATCTTCCCGCCTTTGGGCTGATCTGCCATTTTTTGCGGAGGCTGGCGCCGCTGCTTCTCTACGAAGGCCTTGATCACCTGAGTTACTACGCGAGCCGTCCGGTCACCATGTTCGCCTTCCTCATACAGCCCGCACACCACAATTTCCGGATTCCTCCGCGGCTCCACTCCTACAAACCAGCCGTTGTCTTTGTGCATAGCCTTCTCGGCCTCGCTCATCTTCGCTTTTAGCATGTTGCTAATGGTCTGAGCGCTCCCCGTTTTCCCCGCTATGTCAATTCCCTTAATCTGCGATAACGCAGCGGTACCGACAGGACTTACCACCTGAGCCATGGCGTCGGTAACAACCTCCCAGTTTTTTGGGTCAAGGGGAATCGTGACGCTGTCGGGAACACTTGAAGCCTGCACGATACCCGGGGGCAAGTCGGTCGGGTTGGTCACATGCGGCCGCACCATCTTTCCTCCGCTGGCAATGGCACCAAAAGCGCGTGCCATCTGAATCGGCGTTGCCGCGATAGCTCCCTGACCAATGCCGACGGAAATCGTTTCTCCCGCAAACCATTTTTGCTTGAAGTTGCGGATCTTCCACTCTTCCGACGGCATCACTCCGCTGACTTCCTGCGGTAGATCAATACCTGTTTTCTGTCCCAGACCCAGCATCGTCGCGTACTTCGAAATGCGGTCGATGCCGAGTTTTTCCGCCAGCGTGTAGAAGAACACGTCGCATGATTGATAGACGCCTTTGTAAATGTCCACCAGGCCATGCGTCTGATGCCGAGCCGAAATCCAGCACTTGAAGTAACGGCCGTAGAATTCGGCGCCTCCATTGCAAACCACATGCATATCCTGCGCGATGTTTTCCTGGAGGCCAGCGGTGGCCATGATGATCTTGAATGTTGATCCAGGCGCTAGCTGGGCCTGTATCGCCTTGTTCAGCAGCGGTTTGTCGGGATCATTTACCAGCTTGTTCCAATCTTCGCGAGAGACGCGAACAGCAAAGTCATTCGGGTCGAAGGTCGGGCGGCTCACCATGGCTAAAATCTCGCCCGTTCTGGGATCCATCGCAACGATGGCACCATTCTTTCCCTCAAGGGCCTCCTCAGCCGCAATCTGCAAATCCAGATCGATCGTCAGTTTCAGTTGCTTTCCAGGAACAGCTTCTGTCTCCCCCAGCCTGCCCACCTCGCGTCCGTGGCTGTCGACCAGTGCCTGCCGCGATCCATTCTTGCCCATCAGCAGCGCGTTGTATTGCCGCTCCACGCCGGAGATTCCCACCACGTCGCCAGGGTTATACAGCTCAAATGCCGCCTGGTTGAGCATGTCGTCGCTCACTTCGCCTACGTAGCCGATCAGGTGCGCCATGAACCCGTTGCGGGGATACAGGCGCCGGTGCGCCATGATCGTGTCCAACTCCGGCAGCTCGTTGCGATGCGCTTCGATGAACTGCAATTCGTCAGGAGTGATGTCTTCTTTCAGGAAGATGGGTTGATACTGCGGCATCGACGCAAACCGCTTGATACGCGCCCGTACTTCATCCGGATTGAGATGCAGTCCCTGGGCGATCAGGTCCGCATCAGCATTCAAGTCGCGCGTGGAATCCCGCAACAGCAGCGCCGAAAATGAGGGATAGTTGTCGACGATAATGCGCCCTTCACGATCGAGGATCTTGCCGCGCGGCGCCAGCACCGGGACGTTGCGAATGCGGTTTCTCTCAGCTGCCAGCGAGTAATAATCGCTCTGCATCACCTGCAGCCGCCACAGCCCATACGCCAAAATCAGGAAGATGCCGAGGATGATGTATTGCGCCGCTGTCAGGCGCATCGCGGAGACTTTTTCGTCGCGGCCAAACATCAGTGGTCAGTGGCCAGTTGCCAGTTGCCAGTCCGAGCCATCGGGGGCGTCTTCAGGCCGCAACGTGTCACTATTCCTCGCTGGAGTGAATTCGGATTACAGATATTGTACTGCCTTCATTGCGTGACTTGTTGATCGGAAGGGTAACGGAAGTCACGGGGGATGACCGGTTTTACCGACCACTGACGACTGGCCACGCCTTTCATGTCCTCTGCTTGAACCGGTCCAACATGAAGTAAAGCAATACTCCGATCAAACCGTTGACCAAGCCGGCCAGAATGCCGTGCGGCCAGCTCCAATGCTGGGTCATATTTACCAGTGCCCGTGCGACGGTGAAATATACCGCTGAATGCACCAGATAAAACCCCAGTGTGACCAGTAACCGGGCGCCCGCATTCTCCAGGTCGAGCTTTACGCCAAGAGAGGACGCTCCGTAACCCACCACCGTTTTGGCGATGCCGTAGATTCCAATCAGATTGTGCCCGAGCATGTCCTGCGCCAGGCCGATGATGGCTCCCGTGAAAAGCCCTGCGATCGGGTTGCGGCGCGCCATAGCAAAGAAGATCGTCACTAGCAGGGGCAAATCAACATACACGGCGAAACCGGGCACGTACTTCGGGATGTAGGCCTGAACAATCAATGCCACCAGGGGCACGCCGATAGTTACCGGCAAGCTGAACCGATAAACTTCAACCTGCTCCCCTGATGTGTAGGTAATGGGCACGCTATTGTGGGCTGTTGTCCTGTGGTGGAGGTTCGGGCTGCGCTGCGGGCGGCGCCGGCTTCTGTTCAACAATCGAGGGATCGGTCGAAGTCTGTGCCTGCGCTGACTGCGGCTTCGTCTCCGTCTGGGTATTTACGGGTTTCGGCTTCTGCGTAGCGATAGAGGGCGTACTCAGCGATGCAGTCTTAGGTGTCACCTTGGCGGTGGGCGCATTCGGAGCCGCAGCGCTCTTAAGGACTCCCGCCTGCGGATTTGCGCCGGTGCCGCTCGGCTTGGAAGTGGCGTTAGCTGTCCCAGTTCCTGTCCCCGGTTTCGACACCCCTTCCGTCGTGCCTGCAGCGGCGGCATCGCCTGCTGGCTTCTCCGGCACCGACGGGAGGCGCTGAGCCAGGATGTCGGCAGCGCGCACCCGCCCGTTGTCCTCGGTAACCGCTTCCCGTTCCTGCTTTTCGGTCAGAACCAGCACTTCCTCGAGTTTCCCGAGGTTCGCGGCAGGCTTGATCGTGATGTTCAGGAAGAGGTCCTTGCCATTGGCAACGTTGGTTACTGTCCCTACACGCAAACCTTTGGGAAAAATCTGATCCCCGCCGCTGGTGAGCACGGCCTCCCCCGGCTGCACCTGCTCATCGCTCATCACGCGCTCGAGCACAATTTCTCCGTTCGCCGTGCCCCGTAACACTCCTTGTAGGCGCGACTTCTCCAGGATGGCGCCCACTCCGCTGGTTTGGTCGCTGATCAACAACACCCGGGCCTCATTCGTCCCGGCGAGCAGAACTTTACCGACAACTCCGTCGGCCGTAATGACAGCCATATCGGGCTTGATGCCCGCATTTTCTCCCTTGTCGATGTAAACGATGCGTGACAGATCGCTGCCGCTCGTCCCGATGACCTGCGCCGCGACCGTTTTCGAGACGAACTGCTCCTTGAAGGCCAGCAGCGTCTGCAACCGATGTGCCTGCGCGGCGTCTTCACTCAGCCGCACCTGTTCCAGCCGCATCTGCTCGATTTGATCCTTAAGCTGGCGGTTCTCCGCGCGCACTCCGCGCAGATAGAAGTAGTTGTGCCAGAGATTGCCGGTTGAATCTTGAACCCAGACCAGCCCGCGCTCGAAGGGAGTAATCATTCCCACCGCCCACAGGCGGATCAGCCGTGTTTCCCTCTCGGCGCCAGTCTTGACCTGCACCGCCAGCCCCAGCACCTGCAGAAACAGCACTCCCACCAGAATGATCAGGTTGCGATAGCGGCCGAGGACGGATTCCATGATGGTCCCGAGTCGCGAGTTGCGAGTCCTGAGTTTTGCTGTTCTTTGTCGCGGCTCGGGACTCGGGCTCGCAGCTATTCGATCGAAATCTTCCGCAAGAGCTTGAAATCGCTCAGCATCTTGCCGGTCCCGAGGACCACGCTGCACAAAGGGTCGTCGGCGATGGAAACCGGCAGCCCGGTTTCTTCGCGGATGCGCTTATCGAGATTCTTGAGCAGCGCCCCGCCGCCGGTCAAGACGATGCCGCGATCGCTGATGTCAGCGGAAAGCTCAGGAGGTGTCCGTTCGAGCGCTACACGGATCGCATTCATGATGGTCGAAACGCACTCGCTTAGCGCCTCGCGAATTTCGCCGTCGTCCACCGTGATCGTCTTGGGGACACCTTCGATCAGGTTACGCCCTTTGATCTCCATGGTGAGCGGCTTATCGAGTTGATGGGCGGAGCCGATTTCGATCTTGATCTGCTCGGCCGTGCGCTCGCCGATCAGCAGATTATATTTCCGCTTCAGATAATTCATGATGGCTTCATCCATCTGGTTGCCAGCCATACGCACCGAACGCGAATAGACGATGCCGCTCAAGGAAATCACTGCGATGTCGGTCGTGCCGCCGCCGATATCAACGACCATGTTCCCGGATGGCTCTGTAATCGGCAGACCTGCGCCGATCGCCGCCACCATCGCTTGCTCGACCAGATGCACTTCGCTGGCCTTGGCGCGATAGGCCGAGTCCATGACCGCTCGCTTTTCCACTTGCGTGATCTCGGAAGGCACGCCGATCACGATTCGCGGATGCACCAGCATCTTGCGGTTGTGCGCCTTCTGGATGAAGTAGTTCAACATCTTCTCGGTGACTTTGAAATCGGCGATCACACCGTCCTTCATCGGCTTGATGGCGACGATGTTGCCCGGCGTGCGGCCCAGCATTTCCTTCGCCTCTTTGCCCACAGCTTCAACTTCGCCCGTGTTCTTGTTGATGGCGACGATCGAGGGTTCATTGACCACAATGCCTTTGCCCCGGGCATACACAAGCGTGTTGGCGGTACCGAGATCGATGGCCAGATCGCTGGAGAAAATGCTGAACAGCGAGCGCAGGTTATGGTTGCGTGTGGCGCCTGAATGGAATCCGTTGTTTGACATGACGACTTAGTCCGTCTCTCTCACAATCGTGCCTGCCCGGAAATCTGCCGGCGGTTACTTTAACTTTTTCGGGGTAGCTGGAACTATTTTACGTGATACCGGCCAACCCTGCTTGAAACCAGACTCTTCACGCTTCAGGATTTCAAAATACGCCCCACCGGCTTTGAAACACTGAAACCCAATCTATTGAATGACTATCTTTTTCTGCTGCGTATTCACTCCGCCCTGTGCCGTTTGCGCCGTTACGGTAATCACGGCCTCTCCGGGCGGCAGCGGCGGCGTAAAGTAATGGAACTGCCCATCGGTATTGACGAGCGGCACTTCGCTGCCATTCACCATCACGCGTGCGCCTTTTTGCGTCTTGCCTGTTACCTCGATCACATGCCCGTGCTGGATGAAGGGATCCAGCTCAAGATCAATCACCTCGGCCGCCTTGCCCGTCGAGATGATATTGAACCGGTTCTTCTCGCTCTCGACTGACTCTTTCCCCCCGGTGTCGTACGACTGCACCATCCAGTAATACACGCCCTCGCCGAGATTGGTGACGGTCACCGCCGCTGTATCCACCTTTTTGTCAACGAGTGTAGAGGAAAAGTACGGATTGCGGGAGATACGAAGCCGGTAACCAACTGCATTCGCCATCGGCGTCCAGGAAAACTCGACATCCTTGGTAGGCGCACCGTTGGAGAACAATGGCGCCATATTCGCGGGAGCAATTGGCGTTGGCGGCCCGATCTCTTTGGCCTTTTCCAGGTGCGACTGTCCGCCGTGGAAACTTACCTTTTCCCAGTTCGCCAGTTGCACGGTCTCGCCGTTGCGTGTGACCTCGCCGGTTCCTTTCTTCATCAGGATCTCGTGCTGGTCGCCGTTGGGATCGTTATGCACTTGCGCCGCCGACTCCGGAGCCAGCGATGCCGTCGCGCCAGCCACGATCACCTGCGATTTCGATCCCTGGCTGTACGTCGCCGTCGACAGATCGACCGTTCCCGTGCTAACCGCGACCGCCACGTTGGTCTGCTGCTGATCGTTGGCTGAGTTCTCCTGAATGACGATCAGCGAATCCTGTTTCACCGTGTAACTGGTGCCATCGTTGAAGACAACCTTGGCCATTCCCTCGGAGCCAGTCTGCACGACATCGCCTTTTTCCAGAGGAATGTGATAGTCGGCCTGGACCCAGCTATTGCCGTTGCCCTTCTTCACCCGTACTGTGCCATCGAGCGCCGTGAAGTGCGCCTGCTGTGCTGTGACCACTCCGGTACCTGCCGGAGGAGCCATGCCCGCCACTTTCTCCAGCAGCTTGCCGGTCACGTCCCCCGCCTTTTGCAGTGTGTTCTGCGTGAACTGCGGGAAGGCAAACCGCATGGAGATGAAGGCGATCGCGGCCACAGCGACGATCAGCAGCGCCACACTGCGGTACGTGATCGTGGTCCACGCAACGTGGATCCCCGGTTTGCGATTATTGGAGGCCACTGTGCCCGAAAAATCCTGATGAACGTGCTTAAAGAATGACGGTAGCACAGGAAAATCAGTGGAAACACACGAGAGTCTCCGACGGAGGTTACCGAAGTGACCAGTCGAAAAGTCGTGCCCCAATCACCTAGCTTGTGCAGGGGCGGACGCCTTCGTCCGCCCCACGACCGAAGCGAGCGTCGGATGTCCTGGCCTCACCGGGGTTGTTTGTTCCGCTCTGTTCCTTGTGCCCAGACGGGCAACGAACCCTCATTTTTGTACCCCGTGCTGTCGGAAGTGTGACCCACGTTCACATTTTTCTTCGTCCCTAACCCATTCATCCGGTTCTACTTCCCCAGTTTGCCAAGAATGTATGTACAAGTTTGTAAGAAAAGTCTTCCTTCAGGAACACTGTGGAAAACTCTTAGACTTTCCGTCCAAGCCATTCAGCCACAAGTACTTCCGGCTTCTCCCTCCCCTGAACGGCTGCCCTCCCCACGCCTTCCGGGCATCGGATAAGATGTTGCTGCCATGGCTAGCCCGTCGACAGTGGCAACTCCTCCTCACAAAGAGAGCTCCTTTCTGACTTCTGCGATGGCCATGGTCTGGGCCATCGCACTCGCCAAATTCCTCCTGCATCTCTACTTCAACAACCGCTACGGCTACTTTCGCGACGAGTTCGACTACATGTCGTGCGGAGACCATTTGCAGTGGGGGTATGTCGACCAGCCTCCCCTGATTCCCTTCCTCACCCACATCAGCCGCGCCGTGCTCGGAGACTCGCTGCGCGCCATCCGCTTCCTCCCCGCGCTCGCATCGTCATTGCTTGTCCTACAGGCCGCCGCGACTGCTCGTGTGCTCGGCGGGCGACGTTATGCGCTCATCCTCACCGCCATCTGCGTGGCGCTGGCGCCGCAGTATGTATCGAACGGGGGTCTGCTTGGCACCAATGTCCTTGAACCCAATCTCTGGCTGGGCTGCGCGCAATTCGCAATCCTCGCAATCAAGCGAAACGATCCGCGCTATTGGATCGGCTTCGGCGTCGTAGCTGGCCTTGGCATGGAGGAGAAGTACACGATCGTTGTATTCGGTCTGGGTGTTGTAATCGGGCTGCTGTTGACCGATCAGCGCCGCACCTTCCTGAGTCCGTGGATCTGGCTCGGCGGCCTGCTCGGGTTTCTGATCTTCCTTCCCAACCTGCTCTGGAACTTGCATTATGACTGGCCCTTTCTGCAGTTGATTCGCGCGATTCGAGCAGAGGGCCGGGATGTTGTTTGGGGCCCGTTCCAGTTCTTCTTTCAGCAGCTCCTAGAGGTAGGTCTGGTCGCTGGGATCATTTGGTTGGTTGGGCTCTTCGCGTTTTTGTTCTGGCGTCCGCTGCGGCCTTACCGTGTTCTCGGATGGAGTTACCTGGTCAGCTACACGGTGATCTTTCTCCAGCACGGCAAGAACTACTACCTTGCGCCGATATACCCGATGTTGTTTGCTGCCGGTGCAGTCGCGATAGATGCCTTTGCGAGCGAGTCTCCTTCTCGTCGCGGATGGCTGAAGAGCACGATCGCAATCGTGATCACCGTTAATGGCATTTACCTGATGCCGATCACGGTTCCCGTGTTCTCTCCGGATCACTTTCTCGCTTACACCAAGACGCTGCCGGTGAAGCTTCCCATTAACGAGCACTCGCATGCGCGGGCTGCGCTGCCACAATGGTATGCAGATCAGTTCGGATGGAAGGAAATCTCCGACCAAACGGTCGTTGCCTGGAACCGCATCCCGCCCGCTGAGCGGGCGGATTGCGGCATCTTTGCCCAGGATTATGGCCAAGCCGGAGCCATCGACTTCTTTGGCCGCCGGGAAGGTCTGCCCGGAGCCATGAGCGGGGACCGCACCTACTGGATCTGGGGACCTCGCAACTACTCCGGTAATTGCATGATCGTGCTCGACGATCGCAAAGAGGTGCTCGAGCGTTACTGGAACGATGTGGAGTACGTCGGCACATCCGCGCCGAACGAGTGGGCACTCGAGCAACAGATTCCGGTCTTCCTCTGCAAGGGGAAGAAATTCGATTCCTGGGCCGGCGAGTGGCCGCACCTGAAGCGTTGGCACTGAACCGATGCGTCTTCCTCTCGTATTCTATTCATTACGGAGCGAGCTCAATCGTTTCGGCGAAGCGGCCAATCCACGTTGACCAGCGTCCGCTCACCCTGCTACCGTCATTGGTTTGCCTTCTCGCGGTGTAGGCACCTGCTGGTGTGGCGCCCGTGAGACGTTCCCGTGCGGTAGTCCAAAGTTCGCAACAACGGAGATTCTCCATGCCTGCCATCAAATTTCGCGGCGTCGATTTCCTTCAGTACGATTCCTTGCTCACAGACGAAGAAAGGCTCGTCCGCGACACCACCCGCCAGTTCATCGAAGACAACCTGATTCCCATCATTGAGGAATGCAATCGTGCAGGGCGCTTCCCTCGCGAACTGGTCAAACCCATGGCTGAGCTGGGATTCTTCGGCGCGTCGTTAAAAGGATATGGCTGCGCCGGTATGGGTAATGTTGAGTATGGACTGATGACGCAAGAACTGGAGCGCGGCGACTCCGGCGTTCGCAGCTTCGTGAGCGTGCAGTCGGGACTTTGCATGTACCCCATTTATGAGTTCGGCAGCGACGAGCAGAAGGAGACATGGCTGTCCGCTATGCAGAAAGGCGAAAAGCTCGGATGCTTCGGACTGACTGAACCTGATTTCGGCTCCAACCCCGGCGGGATGCGAACCCGCGCCCGAAAGGTCGGGAATGAATACGTGATCAACGGCGAAAAGATGTGGATCACCTCGGGCACGATCGCCGATGTGGCGATTATCTGGGCCAAAGTGGAAAACGAGAATGACCGCATCCGCGGATTTCTCGTAGAGACCGATCGTCCCGGGTTCAAGGCGGACGACATCCATGGCAAATGGTCGTTGCGCGCCTCCGTAACCTCGGGACTGTCATTGCAGGATGTTCATGTGCCCGAGTCGAACCTCTTGCCGAAGTCGGGCGGGTTGCGTTCTCCGTTAATGTGCCTGAATCAGGCCCGCTACGGCATCGCATGGGGAGCGGTCGGCGCCGCCATGGCATGCTACGACTGCGCGCTGCAATATGCCCTGCTCCGCAAGCAGTGGCGTGACCAACCGATCGCTTCGCACCAGCTCGTGCAAGACAAGCTGACATGGATGATCAGCGAAATCACCAAGGCCCAACTGTTAGTACTCCAGGTGGGACGGCTGAAAGACGCCGGCAAGGTCGAACCGCAACACGTCTCCATGGCCAAGCGGAACAACGTCTGGATGGCGCTCGAGTGCGCCCGTCTGTCTCGCGACATCCTGGGAGCGAACGGAGTGGCCGACGATTATCCCATCATGCGCCACTTGATGAACCTGGAGTCGGTGAAGACCTACGAGGGCACCCACGACGTGCACTCGCTGATCATCGGGCAGAGTGTTACCGGGATTGATGCGTTTTAGTCTCCACTTAAGTCGGACCTCAAATCCGAATCGGACGAACTGGGATTTCCCGACTGGTAAACAATTTCGAGCCTTCTTACAATTTGTTGACCCGTTCATGGGATAGAATTCCGCCGTTGGGGCGAATGCCTTCCCCCGGAAGGCTCGGGTAACTCCTTCTCCATTATCCGTGATCATGCCTTTAGCCTTTGGGCAGCTTTGCAAAGCTCCGAATGGACGAAGCTCAACGTGTCCCGAAGACTGAAGATCAATGGAGGTCTTATGTCAGTCATTCGGACTCCGGCAGTGGAAAACCCGGGTGTCATTAAGGTCGCGCCTGCCAAGGGGCAATACTTGCACTTCACTGTCAACGCTGGCGGTGCCATCCCAATCTTCACATTTGCAAGCAGCGCGAAAGGTATCTTGTATGAAGCGGGAGACTTTCCTGGACATCCCAAGGCCAAGTACGAGTGGGAACACTTGAAGAATCCGTCTGACATCCAGCAACTGGAAGAATTGGAGCTGCGCCTCGCTTTCTTGACCAATGCCACGTACACGTACACTGTCGAGTTCCACGATGGGACAGGAAACGCGACAGTCGTTCTGCAGATCGATTATGCCGGTGCGCCTACGGACAGGGCGCCGGAGTCTTTCACGGTGGTGATTGTCGCATGAAAACGTCAATCCGATGGTACGTCGTATTCACCCTGGTAGCGGGTTTCCCGCTGGTTTCGCCGGCGCAGTCCGAGCCCGGCGTGAACGGATGGATTGATCGGCAGATCGACTTTATTCTCGATCAACAGAATGTCGGGAAAAATGGCCAGGGGTCCGATAAACAGAGAGAATCGCCCTCCACCGACCCCGGGTCAACATCGCTAGTAGACCAGAGCTCCGCAACCGACTTCTTCAGTGTTGCCGCCAATGTTATTCCGGTGACGCCGGGTCTGTCGCAGTTTGTATCGACGACGGGATCGACCACAACTACCAACGGACCCGCCGGCTCTACGACGGCGACCGCGAGCCTTTTCGCCCTGCTGGCAGCTCTGAACAAGGTGAGCCCAACGGACCCGAAGTTCTACGCCGAACACGTCTCCCCGCGCAGATTTTCGTTCACCATCGGAACTGCGGCATCCAGTCAAGCCACAGATAACACTGATACACCTGCGACCGTGTACGGCGCGAAGGTGCTTCTGATCAATTCCCGCGAGTTGTACACGAAGAGAAATCTCGCTCGACTAAAAGAAGCCCAGGATGCAAATGCCAATGCTGCCAAAGCCTCTGCCGTTCTGAAGCTTCAGATCAAGGAATTGATTTTCAGCGCACTCAACCCCGGATCCGTAGACCCCGGTGGCAGGCCTTCCGATCCCAACAGTTTTGCTTCCTTTATCAGCGATCACCTGGCCACCGACGCCAGCTTCCAAGCCACTCTTAACGATCTAAGTGCTGAAACCCGGAGGCGGATTCAGACTCTGATTGAAAATTCTATATCGGCGTTTTCCCAGGAACGTGCGGTTCTACAGGAGAAATACGACGAAATCAGGAAGGCGCAGCAACTATCCATCTCGTACACCGCAGATATTCGGGATGCCAAAGGCAATAACGACCATCGAGTCGAATTGATCTTCGACTACGGCCTGAGCCCGCGAATCAACTGGACGGTGAATGCCAGCGGGGATTACACAGATCACAAATCCGCTCCGGATTTCAAAGGCGGAAGGTTCGCCACCAGTTTCAAGGGAAGCCTCACACAACCCGACTCTGCGTGGGGAAAGTGCCCGATTACGCTGACATTCGGCGGCGAAGGCAAGTGGCAGACGAATCACAAACCGCAATACACATTCCAGGCGGAGCTGACCATTCCTCTGGTGCCAGGCGTCGATCTGCCGCTTGTGTACAGATATGCAAACAGAATTGCACAGTTCGACCAGACCGATTCGCAAGCACGGATGGGCTTGTCGGTAGACATCTCCCGCCTGGCGCACTCTTTCAAGTAGAGCATCCCAACTTACATGCCAGATTCACTCTCGCTATCCGTACAACTCCTCCAGCAACTCGTACGCCCGCCGCAGATGCGGGATCACGATGCTTCCTCCCACGACCAGCGCGACATTCGCCGCCTCTTCCTGTTCAGCGCGTTGCACGCCAAGTCGATATGCCTGGATCGCGTGATATAAGATGCAGTCATCGCAACGCAGGCACACCGACGCAACCATGCCCATCAATTCTTTTGTTTTCGCCGACAGGGCGCCTTCCAGATAGGTATTGTGATCGATGTTGTAAAAGCGCTTGACCAGAAAGTTGTTGGCCTTATCGACGTTCGCGTTAAGCCGGTTGCGCGTGTCAAGGAAGCGGCGGGCGAGTTCGCTCTTGTCCGCCAACATGCTTTTCGGTGAAAAGATAGGCTGGTTCCTTTCTTTCCGCTGGACGTTCGCCAGTGCCACGCTCCGACTGCTCTGTGGTGGAGGTCATGCGCAAATGGTAGCAGAGAATGTGCAGGAGACCGTTAATAGAACTTTGCGAATCAGGCCGTCGGCTTATCCTTCATGGGCTGAATGGCCATGAATTCTTCCGCGAAACGGCGCGCGTAGCCTTCCAGCAAAGCTGGAATCCGGTGTGGGTCGGATGATTTCAAGATCAACCCGGCGTGATGGTGCTTCTTGATTCGGAGGTACACCTCGGGATCGTTGTATCCAGACGTATCAGGATTCTCCTGCCGCGCCAGCGAGAGAATCACGCCTGCGTAGTCTTGTCGCGTGGCAGGCAGACAGTAGCTTCCATCCCCGCCCGCAATCTCAATGCGGGCCCACTCGCGCCACAAATTGATGCCTGTCGCGGCCTCGACCATTTCGTTGATGTAGGCGCCTCCCACTCGCGCCGCGCACTCCAGAAAATAGAACTGCCCATCGTTGTGCCCGCGAATGAATTCCGCGTGCGCCACGCCTCGGACGAGTCCCAACGCGCCGATCAGGTCCATGTTGATCGCGCGTAATGCAGAGTCGTCCGCATTTTCGCGCTCCGCCGTGAACGTGGTGAATACTCCCCCGTGAGCCACGTTCATTGGGGGCTTGCCATACTTGCTGACATTCGAGAACACAACCTCGTTCTCCGAAACGACTGAATCCACGTGATACACGTCCCCTGGAACGAATTTCTCCAGTAAAAACGTGGATTGCGTGTCTCCGAGTTGATCGAGCACGGGCCAGAGTTCTTCAGCGGCATGGATCTTCCTGATCCCGATTGCCGATGCCTCCTGCCGCGGTTTCAACACCCACGGCCCGGGCACGTGATCGAGGTAATACCGAATGTCACCATGATTGACGACCGGCACGAAATCGGGGACTCGGATTTCGCGATCCAGCGCTCGCATTCTCATGGCGAGCTTGTCGCGAAAGTAGCGCATGGTCGTCAGACCCATGCCCGGGATACGTAGATGCTCGCGCAAGGTCGCGGCTGTCTCCATATCGAATTCATCCAGGGCAACGATTCGGTCCAGCTTTTCGTTGCGCGCAAGATGCGTCACGGCCTTGACGATATCGGCCAGAGAAATTTCTTCCGGGAGGTAATAGGTATCTGCGAGACTTTCGCGCGGCCAATCCGCATTCCGCAACTTCTCTGCCGTTAACAGAATGACCCGGCATCCCTGCCGGTTGCACTCGCGCATGAACTCCTGGCCTTTTTCGTAGGTGGTAATGCAGAGAAACGTCGGCGGACGCTTGGCAGGCATGGGTTATATCAGGGATAGGAGAATACCACGCGTCGGGTCGTGACTGCATGGCGAGCTTCCGCGAAAAAAACGATTCGGTGAGTCCTGTATTTTCATTCTTTTGCAGAGTGCGATATAGTCACACCCCGGCGCTGACCATTATCGAGCGCTGTGGAGAGACTTAATGTCAACGCAGACCCGCCCCGAAGGGAAAGCCCGGACCTACGGGGAGAATATCGAAAGTGATTTGGCTGCCCGATTCTTGCGAGTGGTTGAGGTAGCCGCCATCGCGTCGGCTCACACTATGGGACAAGGCGACCGCAGGCTCAGCGATCAAGTCGCCACCGAAGCCATGCGCAAGTCGATGGAATCGATTCCGATGCACGGAACCATCGTGATCGGCGAAGGCGAGCGCGACGAAGCGCCCATGCTCTACATCGGCGAGAAAGTGGGAGCCGAATTTCCCGACGGCACTGAGGTCCCCGAAGTAGATATTGCCGTCGATCCCCTGGAAGGAACCAACTTGTGCGCAACCGGGGCCCCCGGAGCAATCACGGTGCTCGCGGCGTCAGAACATGGCGGATTGCTCAATGCGCCCGACTGCTATATGGACAAAATCGTGGTCGGCCCGTCCTGCAAGGATGCGGTGTATCTTGATGCTCCCGTTTCCCACAACCTCAAGAACATCGCACGCCGCCTTGATCGCGATGTCGATGACCTCGTCGTGATGGTCCTCGATCGACCACGCCACGAAAAGCTGATCTCAGATATTCGAGCCGCCGGAGCTCGCATTCGCCTGATCGGCGATGGCGATCTTTCGGCTGGAATCGCGGCGGCAGTCATCGGAACTGGTGTGCACGCAGTAATGGGGTCCGGCGGAGCACCAGAGGGGGTAATTACAGCAGCCGCCGTACGGTGTCTGAACGGATACATGCTCGGGCGGCTGGTAGTGAAGCCCGACCAGGAAGAGCGGCTTGAGCGTATGGGAATCAAAGACAAGAACCGTATTTATGAAGCCGAAGATCTCGCGCCCGGCAAACAACTGATTTTCGCAGCAACCGGCGTGACCGATGGCGCGCTCATGAAGGGTGTGCGCTTCTTTGGTGAAGGGACGCGTACGTCATCGGTGATCATGACGTTGCGCACGGGGAAGGTACGCTTTGTCGAGAGCATTCACTTGGATAAGAGCCCCGATTTCAAGGTGCGATTCTCCTGAAAGCGCCTCTCACTTTCATGATACAATCTAGATTGACAATCTAGATGAATAGGGAGTCATGCGAACCATAGGCCTGTTCGAGGCAAAACAGAAGCTGTCCGAAATTGTGGACCGGGCCAGCGAGGGGGAGCGGATTGGCATCACTCGGCGAGGCAAACTCGCTGCCATCGTTGTACCCGCGCGACCCGAACTGAGCGTGGAGGAAGCCTTCACCCAGATTGATCGGATTCGCAAGCGCGTTAAGCCGCTGCCCAAGGGTATGACGATCAAAGATCTAATCGAAGAAGGCCGCAGGTGAAGCGCTTCGTTCTGGATGCGGCCGTCACTTTGGCGTGGCTGATCGATCCCTCCATGCCCACTTATGCCGCCAGTGTCAAGCAACGATTGCTCTCAGGCGACCGCGCGGTGGTCCCCCCGTTATGGCGACTTGAGATTGCAAACGGGTTTCTGGTCGCTGAGAGGCGACGCCTGCTATCCCCCGCAGACACCACACAAATCCTGCAAGCCTTTGAGGCGGGAGTCGCTCAGGCAATTGATGAAAGTCAGCAAACCCTCCCCATTCGAGGCGTGATGGCAACAGCTCGTCAGCTGGGACTGACAGCTTACGATGCAGAGTATCTCGGCACGGCCCGCGCGCAACGATTGCCGTTGGCTACGCTCGATCGACAGTTGGAAAAAGCTGCCCTTCAAGTCGGAATTCCGGTGCTGTAGGCCGTTGATCGGTGCTACTTCAAATACTCCGAGTCCTTTTTCAATTCCTCTGGAATGTGAGGAAACGGCGGCCATTCCTGCGAATATCCCTTCAGGAGAGGAGTGGCGACTTCCGATCGAAACGTGCCATCGTGCACGGCGACTTTATGCGGATTGCCCTCGGAATATCCCTCCCATAAGCAGACTCCTGCATAGGCGCCGTCTTTGCGCAAAACGTAATAGATCATGTCCATGAAGCGCAGTTTATTCATGTCTCCGTTGTAATTGCGCACGATGCGTTTCAGCGCATCCATACCCGCCTCTTGCGGAGACATGCCGTGCCGCATGTTCTCGATGATCGTGTGGGCGCCCGCCACCTTGATGTTCTCTTCGCCGCTGCCTGTAGCACCTGCTGAACCGACGTCCTGGTCGGTGTAGCAACCGGCACCGATAATGGGAGAATCTCCGCAACGTCCTGGCAGCTTAAAAGCCAGCCCACTCGTTGTCGTGATGCCCGATATCTCGCCTTTTTCATTCATGGCCGAACAGTGAATCGTGCCGGTGGGAGGAAATAACACCCGACGTACTGCCGCCATCTGGAATTCGGGCTCGATGCCAAGATCTGCCGCACGCTGCTGTAGTTGCTGAATCCGGTCGTGCCACAGCTCCGCCTGTGGCTTCGAGTCTGGTGCGGGGGGCTTCCAGTGCGGGTCCGCAATGCCAGGGCCCCACCAATCCCGGTCGGAATGGAACTGCTTCCACAGCATCCATATTTTGCGTGAGCGCTCCGTCAGCAGGTTCTCGCGCGGGAAGCCCATAGCCACCGCGAATCGTTCCGCCCCTTCGCCGACCAGCATGACGTGTCCGGTGTGCTCCATGACTGCTTTAGAAACCATGGAAACATTCTTGATATTGCGAACCCCGCCTACCGAACCAGCCCGGCGGGTGGGACCATGCATGCAGCAGGCATCCAGTTCAACCACGCCGTCTTCGTTGGGGAGTCCCCCGAGGCCGACGGAATCATCATTGGGATCATCCTCGGGTCCTTTAACCACGCGGATCGCAGCCTCGAGCGTGTCCCCGCCACCCTTCAGAAATGCGTACGCCGCTTCCACATAAGCGCGGCCATTGTTGGCGCAGATGATGATCGGCCGTTTTGGTAAGTCGTTCTGAGAAGCGTGGCCCTGCTGCCTCGGTTCCGTGACGGCTGAAATCGCCGGACCTGCAACTCCGCCCACAACTGCTCCCGCAACGGATGTTTTCACAAAGTCACGGCGTGACAACGTCATAGAGTCCCCCTCGGTACGCTAAACGCGGAACGCGAAGCATAACACGAAGAACTCGCGAGGACTCAGGCTGGCTGGAAAGGAAGAGCGTAGGCAAGGCACAGGGACACCTGCCTACGAGTCGCAGGTATTGCGAGTGATATTTGGATCCTACTTATCGCCGGGCAAACCTTCGGAGTCGGCCGGGATACTCTTGCCCCTGTCTTTGCAAGCGCTCTGCGGCGGCCACACTAATAGGCTCCACCTTTCCCGAACGGTAGCGAAGTAGCGCAGCGATGTTCCCGACCTTGTCGAACTCAGGATCATCCTTGACATAAAAGGTCTCAACGTCACGGCGGATTACCCAAGGCAGGATCGCTTCGCCGACATCCACGATTTCCTGTGTGGCACGGCCGCAGATCGGGCAATAGCTGACGAGGTGCACGTCGATATGACCGCAGTGGGTGCATTCGACAGCATGGGCCTGCAGATTCTCTCCGATCAGCAGCGTTTGCACTTCGCCCAATTCCAGCGATCGCAAGACTCGCCTCAATCCGGTAACGCCTCGGCCGTTGCTGCGGGCATGATCGAGAGTCTGGGATACAAGCTCCCGGCGTCGGTTGTTCTGCCATTTGTCGAGAATCTCTTCCGCATGACTGTTGAGCTCATCACGCGTGGCATGCGCGAGGTCGGCGTGGAAGCGGCCAATCAACGCCTGGCTTACGTAGGGATGGAGTTGCGGCTCAAACAGCGAGCGGTAAGAATCCTGGCAGGCCAGAATCCATTTTTCGAAAACGCCTCTCTCTAACAACTCCTTGAGGTTCTCAGCGATGTTCTTGAAGTGTTGCCGCACTTCATCTTCCACTCTCCGCTGGGCATGGCCACCCTCGTATCCGGCGAATCCGTCGCTCCGTCCCCGGCGGGATAGCGGATGGAACAGGTCTTCCCGCTCCGTAAGCTCTCCCAGCCGAAGATCAAAGATGCGGGCTCGATGCCGATCCAGGAGCACGATGGCAAGCAAAGGAGACGCGCCGAGCAGATGCGCTACCGGCTTCAGGTGAAAATGGCGGTCAACGAAAAGCTGCGTACCAGGAAGCGTTGGCGGTAGATCGAACTCTCTCCAGACATTCAGCTTGGCGCATGCAAACACCGCCTTGGCGTGAGTACCGTTGCTGCGCAGTTCGCTGGAGAGCCGCACAATGCGCTCGATGTCAGCCCGTACCGACTCTTTCTTACCCTTGCCTTCCTGCGCACGGATCGCTTCTCGAGCCAGATCTTTGATGAGAATTGTGTCTTCCTTGTGGGCCTTATTTCTTGGCGTGGATGGTTGAAAGTAAAAACTGACAGCACATGAGTTCGTATCTTGGAATTCCGCTAATTCACGGATTTGTTCGCGAGTCATGCTCATGGATATCTCCCCACTGATAACAGATTTGGATTACGCGGCCCCGGTTGGAGCAAAGCGGCCCTCGAACTGCTTGGCTAATGCCGGTGCCTTGCGCAAGTGGTCGCGCGCGGCGGACACGGCCTCGAGCACCCGGTCCGCCGGTTGGCCAGTAATGGCCACTATCTCTTCGACAGTGAACCCCTCGATTGCATACAGGATAAAAGCCTCACGCGGGCCAGAACCCAGATCGCGCAGAGCAGAAGCGATGAGCCGCAGCAACTCGTCGGACCCCACGATCTGTTCCGGAGTCGCAATCCGCGAATCCGCAATGACGGTCTCGCCCGTAATGGACTCGTCGGGTTGATGGAATTGCAGCCCCGGTTCGTCACTGCCTTTCACATTCGGCCGACGCGCGGACTCTTCCAGGTGGACTGCGTTGCCATTGCTCTCGTCTGTCCGCGAAAGCCTGTCCAGAGCTCGCAGGGCCTGACGGTACAACCAAGGCTCCAGAGCCAGCTTTTCGGGCTTCTCCTGGCCATCGCTGAGGGCAACGGCGATTGCTTCATCGACTACTTCTTCTTTGGAAAGCGACTCGGGCGCGATGAGTTCCTGGGCCTCACGAAAATAGATCTCGCGTTCGACAAAACGGTCAAGCCGGGCCAGATTGGCGTTCACGTACGAGCGAATATCCTCGGCTGAAACCGTGGGCGGAAAGACAGCTGCGAGTGTCTCCTCAAAGGGAACTTCTCGCAATGCCGGAGCAGAACGCGCGCTATTGCCGCGCCTTCCACGCTGCCATTTGTGGGACGCTCGCAGGAGTTCCTTGTGCTTGTTGACCTGCTGGAACAGATCTTCGAAGGCCGCCTTTGCCGCCGCCTGTGCAGTCGGCGCTTTCGTTTGCACCGCCATCTGTCCCGAGGGTAGACGCAGGTTCAGCGAAACACTCGTGCCCTCGCGCGGCGATACCTCCTCTACCACTCCCCGAAGATGTACCATGTCCGGACGAAAAACCTGAAGTCTCTTCTGCAGTTTTTCGATCTGATGTTGGATGTCTTTTTCTACGGCGGGAATTTTAGGAAGACGGTAACTGACGTGAACGTTCATGAGCGCCTCGGCCTTGCTATACGAAGTCGCGCAACCAAGTGCTTCTTAAGCGAATTGTACACCCGGCATTGCAAAGGCAAACTGAGAAATCGGACAGCACGCGCGCAATTTTCCAATTAGGGGTGCGCCTGTACAAATCTTAGGTTTACATTACGAATTTGCAGCCTTTTCTTTAACCCGGTTATGATGCCCTTCCATGACTCGACACATACTTGGGTTGATTGTTCTCCTCAGTGGCGTCTCGTTTGCTGAGACTCCGGCTGCTAAAGAAGTTGAATCTGTCTATCCCGAGGCGCACGCCTTCTATCTGGATTTGCACGCGCACCCTGAGTTGTCAGCACACGAAGTTCAGACAGCTGCAAAGCTGGCGGAGCACCTGCGGAGCGCCGGTTATGAAGTCACTGAACATATTGGCGGAACCGGCGTTGTCGCGGCCCTGAAGAATGGCGCCGGTCCCACGATCATGCTTCGCACTGAGCTCGATGCACTTCCGGTCGAAGAGAAAACCGGCCTGCCCTACGCCAGCAAGGTACTGGCGAAGGACGATGCGGGACATGACGTGCCAGTTATGCATGCCTGCGGCCACGATTTGCACATGGCCTCCCTCCTCGGTACGGCTGAGGTTATGTCACACACGAAGAATACCTGGCATGGAACGCTGATGCTGGTCGGACAACCTGCTGAGGAGACGATCTCGGGTGCGAAACGGATGATCGAAGACCGATTGCTGCAGCGATTTCCCAAGCCTGACGCAGGTATTGCCCTGCATGTCGGCAACACGCTTCCTGCAGGCAAAATCGGCATCGCGCCGGGAACTTTTGACGCTAATGCCGATTCGCTACGCATCACAATCTACGGTAAAGGAGGCCACGGCTCTGCCCCGCACACCGCCATCGATCCCATTGTGATCGCCGCTCGGACGATCCTGGCGCTGCAGACAATCTCTTCCCGCGAAGTCAAGCCGGGCGAGATGGCAGTTGTTACGGTGGGCTACATTCACGCAGGAACGAAGAACAACATCATTCCTGATGAAGCTGAACTCGGATTAACCGTTCGTACGTACAAAGCTGAGGTGCGGAAACAAGTGCTGGCCGCCATCGCGAGAATCACGAAAGCGGAGGCTAGTGCTGCTGGAGCTCCGCGCGAACCCGCCATCGAACACTACGAGGCCACGAATTCCGTGTACAACAACCCAGCGTTAGCCGACCGGCTCAAGGGAACGTTGGAATCGGCCCTTGGCAAGAACAATGTGGTCATCGAACCTCCGCACACCGCCTCCGAGGATTACTCGGCCTTCGTCGAACAAGGAATACCGAGCCTTTACTTCAGCCTGGGAGGAGCAGACCCGGAAAAACTCGCGGCGGCTCAAGCCGCAGGGACCGTGTTGCCGTCGAATCATTCTTCCCTGTTCGCTCCCGATGTCGATCCCGCGCTCCATACAGGAATCACGGCTGAAGTTGCGGCGTTGCGGAGTCTTCTGAATAGCTCTGCGGACGAACTTCACAAGCTGACCGCCGAGCAAGCATCACATTAGCAATCGTGTATTCGTGTCTCAGCCGCAGTTCAGTTTCCGGTCTATTGAGTTGAACGGCAGCTCTGAGTCGAGTTCGAATCGCTTTCGAATTTGCTGAGAGCTGCCACTTCCCCGCTGCTCAGCGCACGGCTGTAAACTCGCACCTCGCCTACGTCTCCGTCGAAAAACAGTCCATCATCGCGCTGCGCCCCAATCAGCAACGGACCCTTGCTCGCGCACCAGGGTGCAATCCCGCTGAAGCTCTGCACCTCACGGCCATTCAAGTAGATGTGTAGCTCCGCAAGAGTCTGGTCAAAAACCGCAGCTGTATGCACCCACTGATCCACAGGCAAACCTTCGCCATTAACCCAATAGTCGCTCCAGCGAGCTGCGAGGGTAGTAGCGCCCCACTGCGTGCCGGGATTTGGTCCGAAGCCCACCCGCCACTGAGAGCCCCAGGTGGAGCGGACCTGCGATACCCAGGCGCTATACGCAGCGGGACTGTGAGGCCGGACCCAAGCGCTCACCGTGATCGAGCCGGCCGTACTGAGCTCGGCAGTTCCGGGGAACTCGATGAAGTCGCCTTTCCCGCTGAAGCGAAATGCCTTCCCTTCGCGCCCGCGGCGGTCCGGAGCCGGAATTGCCCCATGTACGACCGCTTTGGAGGCCGGACGGCAACGATCGACCGCCGAACCGTCGAGCGGTAAATCAGCAACCAGAACCGACTGCAGGTCGACCCCCGTTCCATAATTGTTTCCGATCGCCCCCGCTGTGCTAAATCCCGGTAGAGCCTTGAGACGGGCAGCATCCTCTTTCCGTCCGCGAGCTTCGAGAGCCTGGACCAGGTTCTGTCGCTCCACCGCATCAAACCGAAAATCGTCGGCGTGCTCGGCGCGGAGTCGATCCCAAAATGTTCCGAGATCTGCGGCTCTCGTATTCGCAAGCTCGTCGAGCATCGGGCGCGCGAACGAAAGCAGAGGCAGAGGTTCATCACTGAACGGCGAACCGAAGCGGCGGATCCACGCATGACGGCGCCGTTGAGCTTCACTGAGGTAACGAGCGGGGCCCTCGCTCATAGCCGCATCAGGCTGGCCCAGGGCCTCCAGCGCGCGATAAAACGCCCGGTATCCAACCGAGCCATGCGTTTCGCCCGGGAAGGTCTCGTAATGAACGTCGATATCCGCGCTCGGACTCCCTTCGAATGTCTTGGCAAAGCGCATGGCGCCGACGGAGATGTCCGCTTCTTCGTCTCCACCTGCACCGATGAATACAAATCGCGGACCGGGACTTGGCTTGGCTACAGCCGCGGCAAGCTGTGCAACGAAGCGATCATCCAAACCGTAGCTGGGGCTTAGCGCAATGTTCGCCTGGAACAGATCGGGCCGGCGAATGAAGGTGTACAGCGAGAACATCCCGGCATTCGAGTGACCTGCCAGAATTCGGTACTTCCCGATTGGATACTCCGCGACGATCTTGGGGATGAGTTCGTCCGCCAGAAAGGAAAGAAAACGGTCCGACGGGCCATCCGTAAACTTGTCTCCCGCAAATGTGGGCATGAGATCCCGACCACGATTGGTATTCACGACTCCAGCCACAACCATAGGGGGCAGACGGCCGTTTGAAGTCAAGTGACTGACGGCGGCTGAGACGTTGCGAAGATTCCACTCGCCATCGAGCAAAATCAGCAGCGGCATTCCAGAGACAGGATGGGATGGCGCTGAGATCAGAATGTCCCGCCTCTCGCCGAGAATTTTGGATTGCAGAGTTTCGTGAGTCCCAAATGTCAGCGGAAAATCCTGCGTGACGGCGAAAAGAGAAGAAAGAAGCAACCCGATGAGTGCGAACACACGACGGCCTGAGATGAATCTCATTTTCATCCTCCGGCTTTCTAGTCAGGAAGGAACTTGGAACTATACCGCAACTGTGACCGAAGTCTCAGTGCGTGTAACCGGGCGATAGAGAGTATCGCGCTCGATCGGCACCCGACCGGCGGCGCGGATCAACCGCTCTAACTCCTGGCTGCGCATGCCTTGCGGCGTGGTCGCTCCCGCATCGTGATAGATCTTTTCCTCGATCACGGTGCCGTCCATGTCGTCGGCGCCGAAGCGCAGCGAGATCTGCGCGATTTTGGCAGTCATCATCTGCCAGTACGATTTGATATGCGGGAAGTTGTCGAGCACCAGCCGGCTCACAGCGATCTGCTTGATATCGAGCATGCCGGTGGTTTTCGGGAGATGTTGTAGCGGCGTGTTGTCGGGATGGAATGCGAGCGGGATGAAGGTCTGGAAACCTCCCGTTTCGTCCTGCAGGTCACGTAATTTGAGCAGGTGATCGACTCGGTCTTCGTCGTTCTCAACGTGACCGTAAAGCATGGTCGCGTTCGACTTCAACCCGATCTGGTGTGCCAGTTTGGCGGTTTCCAGCCACTGGTCACCGTCAATCTTGTGGTCGCAAATGATGTGCCGCACACGATCTGCAAAGATTTCCGCACCCCCACCCGGCAATGAATCAACACCTGACGCCTTGAGTTGCTCGAGCGTTTCGCGAATCGACAGCTTGGCGCGCCGGGCAAGGTACGCCACCTCAACCATTGTAAACGCCTTGAGATGGACTTGCGGGAAGCGTTGCTTCAGACCAGAGCAAAGGTCCAAGAAGTACTGAAAGGGCAGATCCGGATGCAAACCACCCACAATGTGAAACTCGGTAACCGCCTCGGAATATCCCGATGCCGCAGTCTCGAATGCCTCCTCAAGCGCCATGGTGTAGGCGCCGGGTGCATCCTTTTTCCGCCCAAAGGCGCACAACCGGCAAGCCGCGACGCAAACGTTTGTGGGATTGATATGACGATTGACGTTGAAATACGTCTTGTCGCCGTGCTGGCGCTCGCGGACGACGTTGGCCATCCATCCGACGGCAAGAATATCGCCCGTGCGGTACAGCGTTAAGGCGTCACCCGCGCTGAGCCGCGTACCAGCCATCACCTTGTCGCAGATCGGCTCCAGCCGACGATCATCTGTTTGGAAGGCGTGCGCAGAACCCATCCCTTCGATGATATCAGGAATGGTTAGTTGTACCGATTTTGAACGAGGTTCAATGATCTACGACAACGCGGTCCTGAATCTTGCCGTACTCGTCCTCAGAAAGAACATGCCGGCTGACAAGTTGATGTGGATTGGCATAGGGGCGCTCGGCAACGATGCGGTCTGCCGCTTCTGAAGTAATCCCGGGTAAGGACGCCAAATCGTCCTTCGACGCTTTGTTCAGGTCAACGGACCGCTTGCTGCTGAGGCCCTCTTTCATGCCCTCGGCGACCGCTTTCGTATCCCGCTTGATAGCGGCAGTTTCCTCGGCCGTCTTCTGCCGGATCTGGTCCGGGTTCTGGTTGGGACAGGCAGTAAGGGTCAAACAAAAGGTTAGCAAAACCAGGCAGAGCACGCGCATGTCACTCCGATGCCACCCCTTCCTCATCGGTTGTCGCGTACAAGATGACTGCCACCATCTGCCAAAAAACTGCATCTATTTTGATGTCTCTTTGCGCGCCCATTCAGCAGATGAAGGAGAAACTCATGCGAAATCTTCTTGCCGCGGCATCTTCGGTAGCCCTGCTGTTCGGAGTTGCCATTGCACAGCAAACACCGTCTCCCGAACCGCAAGCGCCTCCCCCGGACGAACAATCCAACCGGCCGACACAGCGGGGCCAACCTGCTGCTCAGTCTTCGGCAGCGGGCGCCAACCACCTCAAGATAGCGCCCGGCAGCGTGATTCCCGTGCAGCTCTCCAAAACCGTTGACGCCAAGAAGGCAAAGACGGGAGACGAGGTTGTCGCCACCGTGACGCAGGACATGAAAACCAACAGCGGCGATGTCCTCGTACCGAAAGATACCAAGGTGATAGGCCACGTAACGGAAGCGCAGCCACGAAACAAAGAGCAGAGACAGTCTGAATTGGGTATCGCATTTGATCGCGCCGTTATCAAGGGTGACCAGACACAGCTTCCCATGTCGATACAGGCAGTGATCGCCCCTCCGTCCTCGTCCAACAATTCCAATGCAGGCGGGCCGGAGCAACCGCCCTCCTCCCCTGCGGGGAATTCTCCGAGTGCTCCAATGGCAGGCTCGCGCCCGGGCGGGATGGGCGGTGGATCAAGTACCGCCCCTCAGCAGAACTACCCCGCCAGTGGCGGAGGCGACGTGTCCGAACCGCAGACCAGTGCGCGACCAGCGATCACCGGTGACACGCAAGGAGTGATCGGGATGTCAGACCTGAAGCTGGAATCCTCGTCACAGAATTCGCAGCAGGGATCCGTGCTGACCTCGGAGAAGAACAACGTAAAGATCGAAAAAGGGACGCTCCTGCTGTTACGTGTAAGTCAATAGATTCCGCTGATACCCTGTGCCTGACCTGGTTGCTGCGGAGAATGGTTCTAGCTTCGCAGCAACAGATCCAGAGCGACGGAGATGAAGAACAGCACCGAGATCACGCCATTCATGGTGAAGAAGGCGGCGTTAAGCTTGGAAAGGTCGTCGGCCTTCACCAGGGAGTGCTCATATAACAGGAGCAAAACGACAATTGCGACGCCGCCCGCTGCAAATTTACCCAAGCCGAAAACGATCAACAGTGCAATGAGGAAGCCGACCATCACCAGATGGAAACCGCGGGCCACCCAAAGCGCACCGCGTATACCTAGATAACGCGGAATGGAGTGCAGGCCCGCGCTCCGGTCGAAGTCATAGTCCTGACAGGCGTATAGGACATCAAAACCGCCCACCCAGAAAGTGACCGCTGCCGTCAGCAGCAGGATGCGGCCATCCAGAGTGCCACGTACCGCGATCCAAGCGGCAGCCGGCGCGATACCGAGCGCAAATCCCAGCACAAGGTGTGACCATCGCGTTAAGCGCTTTGTGTAGGAATAAAGCAGCATTACAGCAAGAGCAACGGGAGACAGCAGAAGCGTCAGGCGATTCAACTGGCTCGCGGCCAGTACAAAGACAGCGCTCGAAACTACAACGAAAGTCACCACAAACGCTGGCGAGAGATGCCCGGCCGGAAGAGCACGAGCATTCGTGCGCGGATTCGCAGCATCGATCGCCGCGTCGGCCCAGCGATTGAACGCCATCGCCGCCGAGCGCGCCGCCACCATCGCAACAATGATCCACAGCAGTTGGTGCACTGAGGGAAAGCCGCCGGCAGCGAGCATCGCGCCACACAGCGCAAACGGGAGCGCGAAAATGGAATGCTCCCACTTGATCATCTCCAGGGTGACGCGCAGATCTCGTAGAACGGCCACGAATTAATTGTAAGCTACAACTCTCATGACCAAAGTGTCGCATCCTCAGAGATTAAGGGCACGAAGCGGCACAATTCACGCGACTCGATGGTGAGTTGACCGTTCTTCATGCGCAACAAACGCAACTGCTGGGTCTCATCGCGACCTACGGGGATGATCATGCGCCCGCCTTCTGCCAACTGCATGAGCAGAGCAGGCGGCACGTCCGGGGCTGCTGCGGAAACGATGATCCCATCGTATGGCGCGTCTTCCGGATAACCTCGCGTTCCGTCTCCGGTCACAACCTTTACGTTGGAGTATCCAAGGGATACCAGCACCGCGCGCGCTCCATCCGCCAGAGAAGCGTGGCGCTCGATTGAAACCACCTGGCCTGATAGCTCCGCGAGCAATGCCGTGACGTAGCCCGAACCAGTTCCGATCTCTAGCACTCTTTCAGTCGGCGAGACCCCCAGGGCCTCAAGCATCAGCGCCACAATGTACGGCTGTGAGATCGTCTGCCCTTCGCCAATAGGCAACGGATGGTCCGCATAGGCCTGATCACGGTAGCGCTCGGGGGCAAATTCGTGGCGAGGCACTTTCTCCATCGCAGCAAGCACGCGGTCGTCAGTAACGCCGCGGGCCCGCAATTGCGAATTCACCATCTCATGTCTGAGCGTGGAGTACAGAGCGGGACTTGCAGGGGCAGTCATGCAGCGCTCGCTGGCAGGCTAACTACATTCTATTTCTTCCGCCGCCGCATGCGAACATCGAAGCTTACCACCCCGTTCTGATCGCGCGTGCCCAGGACCGAGAGGTTCCGATTGAAATAGTATTCGCCCTGGATAATCTGCTGCGCGCTCTGCGAGACGTTGGTGCTGTAAGTCAGCGAAAGGTTGTTGGCAAATTCCTGTTCGATGGTGATCTGCGGTCCCCGCGCCGCTGGGTTCGTCTCGGTCGTAAGTCCCTGAGGGTCGATTTTGATGCGGCTGACGCCAAACAGCTTCTGCATGCGGTTTCCGACTGCAGAATTGATCGCTTGATTGATGATCAGGCTCGTAGCCTCGTCGCTGAACAGGGTCTGCCCCGACTGCTGCTGCAACTGCTCCGACTCTTCACTAGTCCGGCCCAGCGCGAGGAGCGCAATGATGTCAGATTTGGGCAGAGGCGGCTCAGAACGATAGTTCACATTCAGCCGGTCTGGCGTTCCCGTGACGGTAACGTCGAGATCGTAGTTGCGGACGTGAGTCGTTGCCTGCAAATTGATCTGGGGCTCGATCGCGATCGGATTCGCGAATGTGATGTCGCCCCGTTCCAAACGGAACTTGATGCTGTTGAAGGTCGCATCTCCCTCGAGAATGTCAGCGCGGCCCAGCACGCTCGGCCGTGCCACGGAACCTCGCAACTTCAGGTCAGCGTCGCCCGACAGCCGGGCGACGGTCGTTTTCATTTGAAGCTCGGGCGCCGTCCGAACTGCGATGTCGAGTTTCACGTTATAGAGTGGCGAATTGGCAGGTGTCACGGCCGCCGACTGTCGGCTGCGCTCCAGATAAGCACTAAAATCGAATCCCGGCGTCACCGCCAGCTTGGTGACCAGAACGTCGCCGGAAATTGTCGAAGACGACTTTGTTCCCGCCCAATGCAACTCCGCCGTGGCCATCGAACTTACGCCCGGTGGATAGCGCAGCCTCACATCCTTGCCGATCGCCGTCAAGTTGAAATGCAGCTGCTGATTGTAGTTGGTGGCTTCGCCCTTGAACTCCAGGGTGCCTCCGCCTGCACGAGCTGCAAGGTGCTCGATGTTGACGCGGTCGCGTGTGAACAGCAGCGTCCCATTCATCTCGCTCAGCCCGCTTGGAATGCCCGCGTAATTCGCCGTGCCATTCTTGATCTCGATCGTTCCTTGAGGAAGCGGGTCGGCCACCGTGCCCCCAAGGATCATGTGGACGGTCGCCTCTCCACCTGCGGTGAGATTCGGACTGATGCCTCCCAGTAACCGCAGATCCACCTGCCCGTCGGCCGCCATATCGAGGCGATGCCCCTCCGCGTAGTAAATCGTGCCGTGACCGGTCACATTTGTTCCTTCGCCCACCAGATGCAATTCCGGAATCAGCAACGTTCGATCCGCATACGTGAAGCGCAGAGGCCCTTGATTGTGTAGCTTGGCGTACTCTACATCAACCGTAACATCTGTAGCATTTCCCTCCAGGCGCCACAGGCGCGTGTAACGCAACGGTCCCGACATCGTTACTGTCCCTACCACCGACGAATGGCCGGTGAGTTGGTCGCCGAGATATGCGCGCCACAACGCGTCCAGATCCATGTGATCCAAACGCGCAGCAATCTGCGCTGGGTAGTCCCCCTGCATTCCAACGCTTCCGTCGACAGTCAGCCGACCCTCAGGAAATTGCGAGTGGCCGGTCAGTAAAAGCTCACGGTTCTTGGTGGTTGCCTCTAAAAAGAGATCGCCTGTGAATTCGCGATCAAGAGTCAGGTTACGGACGTGCACCCCAGCGTCGATAATAGGAGTATCCAGCGTTCCAGAAGCCTGCAGCGTGAAATCGGCGCGTCCTTCGATGGGTAATTCTTCCAGATGAATCTGGCGCACACGGGCGAGATCGAAATTCTTGCCTGCCAGGTCGAGACGAAATCCGTTGGTCGAAGGCGAGAACATCGCATCACCCGTTACTTCGGCACCGAGGTGGGTCAGGTGAATGTTGCTTAAGATCGCCTCGGCGCCACCGAAACGCAGGTCGGCATCGAAGTTCTCAATTTCCTCGCCATAGGCAGCGCCATTGACGGCTCGCATGTGCCCGTGGCCCTCGGGATGAGCGCGCGTCCCGGTCAGTTGCAGACTCACATCGGCCGCTCCCGAAATCGGATAGTCAAGGTCGGCCAGCGCAGCGGTGGATGCGACATCCACATTGTGCAAGTTTACCCGCACCGAAAATGGACTATTCTCCGTCAGTTTTCCCTTCTGCAGACTGGCGCCGAATTCGAAGTCAGCGCTGGTGTCGCCCCGCCTCAGACTACCGCCATGCAGTGACAACTCGCGCATGGAGAATTGCACGGTTGCGCCCAGGGAATCCCAATGCACAGGTTTCTCAGGAGTACGCGACGTAGCCGGAACCGTAAACTCAAAGTCTTCCGCCACCAGAGTTCCCGCAATGGTCGGAGAAGAAAAGCTTCCCCCCGCTGCACCACTGAAGGTCGCATTGCCATTTACACGAAACGGAAGCTCCGTGGGACCTCCCAGAGCCTTCACCAAAGGACGCCACTCCTCCAGATTTGAAGTCGCGACGGAAAGATGCAGCTTCGAGGAAGTCGCCAGGGTCCCGGCACCGACGATTTTTGAATCCGGCGTCAACAGGGAGAATTGAGCCAATTCAAGGGAGTCGTTGATCCCGAGATATCTGCCCTGAACGTGCGCCGTAATCGGCAATTCGCGAATTGCGGGGCGACTCGGCGGCACAACATCAAAATTGAATGCTACGTCGGCGTCCTCTGGTCTTCCCTTCCAATTCGCGTCAACCGATCCACTCGCGACGCCAGCCGGATGAAATCCGTCCAAAGGGTGGGCCGAAGTGTCCAACGAAGCGGCGGTTTCAGAGACGGAGACATCACGCACTCGCAGATGCAAACTCCCAGTCTGCACGCCCGGCACCTTTGCTCGCACGCCTTTCTTCGCAGGCCGAGCTACGCCAATCTCGGGCAGTTCCGGCTTTTTGGCTCTTTCGGCGGCTGAATCGGGAACACTGCGCAGCCAGTTTTGCACCTCGGCGTCGCCAGTGAAAGCACCTCCCAGCAACTTCCCTTGCAGCTTTGCGAGTTTGATCTCATCATCGGTGACGGAATAGTCACCGGTGGCAGTCACTTTTTTCAGGGCAATTTGATCGTCCTGCCAGCCCAGATCGCGGAGCGCCAGCGTGCCCGCTGTTGTGAATTCCTGCAGTGACCAATGCCCGTTTCCTTTGAACTCGGCCGTGCCTTCGCGGATATCGTTCCGCCGCAGGATTGCCGCGAGTTCGCCGAGATGGACCTTCGCATCGTAGCTGCCATCGACATGCGGATCGTGGAAATTAGTGATGCGTCCGCTCGCCTCGACCGACGAACGCCCGGAATTCCACCGGACCGACTTGATATCGACAAATGTGGGCGCCAGGCTGAAGTCGAGCGCTGTCATCCAGGAGAACGGGCGCAAATCCCGGATGGCTGTATCCACCTTGCCCAGCGACAAGTGGCTCTCGTAACGCCCGTGCAGAAAGGAATAATCCATCTGCACGTTGGCATTCTGGACGTCGAAGTTCAGCGGAATCTTCCAATCGGCCCAGATCAGCTCACCGTTGTCCACGGACAGATGATCGATCGAAAGCGCAAACAGTTGCTCGGCCGTGGATGGGCCGAATTCAGTCGGCAGTTTTCCGATTGCCGGTATGTTGGTGGCCGAACCATCCGCCGCGATGATGACGTGTACTGTCGGACGTTCGAGCGTCAAGGACTGAAATCCGAATTGCGTCCGCAGAAAAGAGATGACTTTGACTTGGCCGACCAAGCTGTCGGCGTGAAGTAACGGGATGTCGTCCGCAGCCTCCTTGCCGTGCACCGTGATGTCACGGATTTCGACCTGCAGGCGAAACGGGACAACATGGAATCTGCCAATTCTGGCACGACCGCCCGTCATGCGTTCAATTTCCGACACCACACGGCGGTGGACGTAATTTTGGAAAGAGTCTGTGGTGGTATACCAAAGGCCGGCTAATAAAGCGAGGACCAGCACTCCGCCCGCAGCAAGCAGCAGTTTCCACCAGCGCGCAGCTTTGGCGCCGGCGGGTTTCACCGCGTCTGCTCTCCCTGGCCCGACGAATCAGCCGCACCGGGCAAGCTGACTTTGCTTTCAGCGCGGAGCGACTGCAGCCAGGAAACCATCAGCTCGCTGACTTTCTCTTGCGTAAGCAACTCGCGGATCTTCCCGGAAACTTGTTCCAGAGGAACATCGCCAGATCCCGACTGCTTCAGCTGCGGAATGAACTGGTCCCGGTAATAGGCTTCAATGCTCTTGGAATCGATCTGCACTGTCGGACGCAGATGCGCATCCACCAACCGCATCAGATCGATCTCCTGCCGGACATGCGCGACCAGGGCTTTTTCCGTCAGCCCGAATCTGCCGAGAACAGCCTTCCAACCATCATCCGTGGCGGCTTCCGGATAAAGTTGCCGCGTCTGAGCGACCTGCGCGCCTGCTTCTTCTTCCGTCGCATGCTTAAAAAGGGCTGACTTCGTCTGCTCTCCCAGAAGTTCCTGGTCAACCAGCCGATCGAGCACTGCCCGGCGCTCCTCACTGTTGAAATCGCTCACGGTTCGCGCACTCAGTAAAGCTTCATAACGCAGGGCATCGTCCCAGTCGCTCTGCAGAATAATCTGCCCGTTTACCGTTGCCACGATACGATCGATCACCTCTCCCTCGGCCGCCACCGGACGCAGCGCCGATATGGCTAAGAGAAAGAGCACTGCGATCATCGTTACCTTGGTGCGAAATTTTGTCATCAGAATGGCTGGCCTATGCTGAAAAACACATTGAAACGCCGCAACGTCTGAGTCACAACGTTCGACTGATTATTTGAATCCGTAACTAACTGGAAGTATTTGGTCGGATTCAGGTTATATCCGAAATCGAAGCGCAATGGGCCCAACGGTGTTTTATAGCGTACGCCAAGTCCCACCGCGTGCGAAGTGTAATCATATCCGGTGTTATTGAAATTTGTAATGCACGGGTTGTTCGTTGTACTAGTGGCGGGCAGACATTGAGCTGGGTCCTGCTGATGCCAGCGCAGCAGCCCCTTCAACATGTCATGCGGTGCCGTAAACACATTCCCCATATCGTGAAAAATGGCGAATCCGAATCCCTCTCCAACAAAAGGCAACGACACGGGGGGGAAGCGCAGCTCCAGGTTATTCACGAAGAGCGCCGTACCGCCGACCGGGAAGCCGGAGGATGGATCGCGTGGTCCGGCTTGATTCAACCCAAATCCGCGATGGGAGTTGCCGCCGCCCGCGAAGAATTGCTCTGGCAGAGGGATCGTGGCAAACGTGCAGGTCGGCTCACCCGCTGCATTCAGTGGACAGGACCCAGGAGGCAAAATACGCGTGCCTGAGAACGGCTGCTCCAGCCCTATGCTGGTCGATCGTGCCAACACAAACCTGCGGTCAGGTCTGCCCTTTCCGAGAGCGTAGTACGTGGAATATTGCGTCAGCGCCCGGCCGAAGTTGGTAGGCAGCGTTGACTCTGGAGTCTCCGATCGCGATCCAAAAATACTGGCCGCCAACGACGCGTCCAAGGTGAAGTAGTCGCCCTTCGTACTCTCCAGCGGGTTGTCTCTTCGATCGTGAAAAAAGGTGAAGCCCGGCCCCCCGACGCGTGCGGGAAGCGACAGCAAGGTGATCGCCCCCGGCGAGAATTCCTCTGCGAAGTTGCTAGCTTTCACCGCACGATAATCGAAGCGATAAATAATCGAATTCGGTCCGGGGCGGGTGCCAGGGTCAAGACCGGTGTTCCCGAATTGCTGCCGTAGATCAATCTTCCCTTCCAACCGCTGCGAGGTAAAGGTGGCAACGTCCAGGCTGTTATCGTAGAAAATTGTGTAAATAAGCTTGAACCGGTCGTTGTCGAAGAGTTTTGGGATCGTGTAACTGATCAACCCTCGCTGCTGCAGACGCCCAACATGTGACTGAAACGCCAGGGTCTGATTCCGGCCTGCGAAATTGAGCCGGGTTACATCGAATTCCACCCTCGGACTCACTCCCGTCTTTCCCTGCGGGGCGTTAGTTCCTGCCGGCTGCCCCGTCTGGAACTCCAGCCCAAATCCATAGGTGAAGGTGTAACGCTTGGCCTCGCGCACTTGCACGAGAATGTTCTTCAGCGGGTCGCGGCCATCAGGATTCTGGACCGCTGTGTCCACTTGGCTGAAGATTCCCAGGTCATACAACCGCGTCTGGGTATTCAGCAGGTCCCGTTGGCTAAGGGGATCACCCGCATGCACCTGTAAGTCACGCTGCACCACGAAGTCGCGCGTGTGTTCCAAGCCGCCGACCATCACTTGATCTACCGTGAAGTGCTCGCCTTCCTGAATCGTGAAGGTCACATCCTGAAGATTCGGCCCCGATGTTGAAGGATTAGTTGACAGTTCCAGCGCCGCGTTGGGAAACCCGTGGTCAAAGTAATAACCCAGGATCCTCTCGCGATCATTCGACAGTTCCTGGTCAGAGTACGGCTGCCCCGACTGAGTGGTAAGTTCCGGCAGATCCGTGGCCTTCACCCTCTGATTGCCGACCACGTGCACCTCACCCACCATCGTTCTCACGCCTTCTTCAATATGGAGATGAATGGCAAGTTTGTTGGATGTTCCTTGATAGTTATCGTCAACCTTGGTCTCAATTTTGACGTCCCGAAAGCCGTTGCTTCTGTACAAACCCTGCAAAGTCGCGACGTCGCTTTTGAGCAGCGCCTCGCTGTAGCGGCCGTGGCTCAATAATCGGGTGGCGGGCTGGATCTGCAGGTAGGAGCGGAGCTTTGCCGTATCCAGAAAGTTTTTGTTTCCGGAGATCTCGATGAGCGCCAGTTTGTGAGTAGGCCCGGCTTCGATCTGGTAAATGATGCGCAGCGTTTCCGGATCGTTTTCCTTCTTGATCTCCACCTCAGCATCGAAGTGCCCGCGGGTTTGCAGGTAATTGAGCAGGTTGACTCGTCCTTCGTTCAGCAGATCGTCATCCACCGCGTTCTCTTCGAAGACAGGCACTTCCCTTCTCAATCGGCCTCGGCTGATGTGATACCCGCGTGCAGAAATCAGAACTTCTGGTCCGGGATCGATCTGAAAAGTCAGAGCCAGGGCGTTTGTCCCTGGCTGATATCTCTGCTCGGCGATGGAGACCTGGGCCAGGGCACGATTCTGCTTCTGAAATTTCTTGCGGAGTCTTTGCAGCGAGTCGGTGATCCGCGCTGCCGTCACGCGGTCGCCCGTGTTGATGTGCGCGATGCGCTGCACCTCGCCAGATGAAAGCTTCGAACTCCCAGTGACACTGACCTCGCCGATATGAGCCTGCGGACCCACATCGATATGAATGAGAATGTCCACCTGCTCGGTAGTAAGATTCGACGTAGTTTCTGCCGTGACTTGAGCCTTGTAGTATCCGTTCTCTTGCATTAACTGGCGTACGTTTTCGAGAGCGCGATCCAGCTTGTCCTGGCTGAAGAGCTCGCCCAACTGAAACTTCGAGGAGTTAACGATCTGGTTTGCGTTCGGCCGGATCGGCGCCCCTTCCACCTCGAGCGCGCCCACGAAGTAATTCGGCGATGTCACGAATGCCAGCACCACACCCTTGCCCGATGGTCTGACTTCGGCCTGGATGTCGGCAAAGCGCCCCGTCGCGTACAGGGCACGGATACTGGCGCGCACCTGGTCTCGCTCCAGGGGCGATCCTTGCCTTGACGGCAGCAGCTCAAGCAAATGATCCTGATCACGTTCTGGAACGCGCGGCAACTCAATCGATACAATCGTCTTCCCCTCGTACTCCAAACCGGCCTGTAATGAATCCTGGCTACCCCAAGAAGTTCCGCTACTGTGGGGACCCGCATTTGCCTCGACCGTCGCTCCAATCCCCCACGACAAAACCGCGGCCCGGAAAAGTATCATCGCGGTCACAAATGTCGCGTACCGTTTCGGCAAAGGTGTCCTTGGAATCAGGTGCTTTCTGAATTCGATATGCGCGCCCAATCGATTCGTTGTATGGGTTGTCGCCAACTTTCAGGTAACGCCGTCAAGCTCCACTCGCACCCGCCCACTTATAATAATGGTTTTGAAGGGCAAGTCTGGTGACGTCTTTGGCACCGCAATCCGGGCAGAACAACCGCAGTTCTTCCGCTTCGGGCGAACGCTATTCGCGCCAGATTCTCTTCCGGGGCATCGGTGAAGAGGGTCAGCGTAAGCTGATATCGTCTCGGGTCGCCATCGTTGGGTGTGGCGCGACGGGCTCGGTCCTCGCCAGTCTGCTGGCGCGCGCCGGCATTGGCACGCTGCGGATTATTGACCGAGACTATGTGGAGCCAAGCAATTTGCAGCGCCAGTGCCTCTTCGATGAAACCGATGCTGCGGAGTCACTGCCAAAAGCCATAGCTGCAGGGCGCAAAATCACCTCTTTCAACTCGGAAATCACTGTCGAACCCATGGTCGACGATCTCACCCCCTCCAACATTACTGCCCTGCTTGGCGGCACTGACCTCATTCTCGACGGCACCGACAACTTCGAGACGCGCTATTTGCTCAATGATTACGCCGTCGACCGATCCCTACCTTGGATCTATTCGGCAGCGGTGGGAAGTTACGCGGTCACGCTGAACATCGTGCCCGGTCAGACCGCATGTCTGGCTTGCCTGTTCCCCGATTCACCCCGCGGGATGGTCGAGACCTGCGAAACCTCCGGCATTCTGAACTCGGCTGTCAATCTCGTGGCATCGATTGCCGCAACCGAAGCGCTCAAGTTCCTGGTGGCGGGTCCAAAAGCTCCTATCATTCGACGCACCCTGCTTTCCTGCGATGTTTGGTCAAACGAGCGCGCTGAGGTGTCCGCTGCCAATCCCCGCCCTGGCTGCCGCGCCTGCGGCCAGCAAAACTTTATCCATCTGGCTGGTGAAGGACGCCCGCACATCACGTTATGCGGGAGAAATTCCGTGCAAATCCATGAGCGCCAGCGACCCATCGACTTCGGCGAGATGGATCGCCGCCTCCAGCCCCACGGAACTGTCCGCCACAATGACTTCGTCCTGAAATTCTGGCGCGAGCCTTACGAGATGACCCTCTTTCCCGATGGCCGCGCCATCATCAAAGGCACCACCGATACCGCCGTAGCCCGCAGCCTCTATGCGCGATACATCGGGAGCTAAGTTCCCACCGGGTCTTTGTCCCGACTCGCTCTCCATCATTGAACTGTCAGAATCAATACGCTGCTTTTTCCTCCGCTGGAACACCCCAGGTCTCCCGGGTTGCCGCTAGGAGTCTGGACCATAACCTTCACCTGTCCGGGCCCAGAAATCACGTCCGTCGAGAGCTTCACTTTCAACTGCTGATCGCTTACCACCGTCGCACTGACGGGAGTTGTATTGATCACAACTTCTGACGACGAAACAAAGTGGCTGCCATTGACCGTAAGCGTCGCTCCCTGCTGCACGTCAGAGAAATTCATGGTAGAGGGGCTGAGTGAGCCAATCGCCGGAGCCGGTCGGGCGCTGCCGCACAAAGGGTTCAGTGCGTTGCAACCTGACAACAGGACCGTTCCCAGCACGAGCAAGCAGCCAACCACCACACCATAGCGATGGAAACGCATCGAAACTCTCCTAGAGAATGGATTCCCCGCCTGGAAGTCGCAACCGAAACATCCGAACCGGGGGGGCCAAACTTGTCGCCTGAAACCGCTGCAGTTGGAGTACCACTCGCGCCCGCCAACTCAAATCCAAACACCTTTGCTTTGAAGAAATTAGATCGGACATTTCAACACGTCGGCGAAAAAGACACGTGCCATTTGGCCCAGTTCCACCATCGTCGGTGGATTTTAACCACCCAGTCGATCGGGAGATTATGGGAACGTCACCCACTCTGCTAATCTTCTCGGTCTACAGTTCTAAGACCATATTAGCCAGAAAGGAGTTCATGTCGGACACGCTGCGTCGTGAACCAAGCCGGGTTTATCGGTGGGCTGTTCTGATCGTCGTCAGCCTGGCGATGGCCGGGAACTACTACATCTACGACAGCATCAATGCACTGGAACGCATCTTCATCAACAATCTGGGATTTTCCGCCACACAGTTTGGTTGGTTGAATGCCAGCTACAGCGTGGCAGCGGTAGCGACACTCCTGGTCGGCGGCATCATCATCGATCGTATCGGCACTAAGAAATCCATCCTGGCCTTCGCAATCATATGCCTGTTAGGAGCGGCCGTCACGGCATCGAGGGGAAGCGCACCGGTGATGATCGCCGGCCGCACCGTACTGGGGCTTGGCGCTGAGTCGATGATTGTCGCGGTTACAACCGCTTTAGCCAAGTGGTTTAAAGGCAAGGAACTTAGTTTTGCCTTCGGCATTAATCTTACCATCGCCAGGCTCGCCTCAGTCGCTGCGGACAATTCCCCCACCTGGGCCAGCCGAGCTTTCTATCCAAGTGGTCCGGGCGGTCAGCCAAGTTGGCAGAATCCGCTTTTCATCGCCGTCGGAGCAGGAGTCTTCGCAGTTCTGTGCTCCGTCATCTACTGGGGATTGGAGACCCGCGCCGAACGGCAATTTCAACTCGGCGAGGCCGGTACAACCGATAAGTTGGAACTTCAGGGAATATTCCGCTTTGATAGATCCTATTGGCTGGTCGTGGGTCTATGCTTCACCTTTTACTCAGCGATATTCCCCTTCCGCACTTTCGCCATTGATCTCTTCACCAACAAGATCCTCTCGGCGCATGGCGGCATAAGCGCCAGCGACGGGGTCCGGGTGGCCTCTCTGGAACAGGCCGGTCGGCTGAACAGCCTGCTTCCGCTTGCGGCGATGATCGCCACGCCCCTGTTTGGCTTGTTGGTCGATAAGGTTGGCAAACGCGCCTTGTTCATGATGTTTGGCTCGCTCCTGCTCATGCCCGTGTATCTGATGATGGCGTACTCGTCGACCTCCCTGTACGTGCCGGTCACTATGATGGGTATCGCATTCTCGCTCATCCCGGCCGTGATGTGGCCCTCTGTAGCCTATATCGTTGAACAATCCCGGCTCGGTACCGCCTACGCTTTGATGACCCTGATCCAGCAGATCGGGTTCTTCCTCCTGAACCTACTGATCGGAAAGGCGAACGACTACTCTCACGCAGGCTTGGATAACCCTGGTGGCTATGCGTTGGGCATGTGGATCTTCTCCATACTGGGTTTCTTTGGGCTGGCTCTGTCTCTGTTGCTTCGCATGCGCGAAACAGGTCCACAGGCGCACGGTTTAGAGACGATTACAACTGCCCACGCGACAAGTTAAAGACCCGGAATTTACCAATTTTCGAAGAACGCAACTCCAAATTTGGTATAGGGTTAAATAGTGTTAGCGGCGTACTGTTTAACCTCACATGCCCAAAGGGGTTTCGCGATCTGGGACGAGGTGAGCAGAATCCGAAGAACGGTAGAATAGCTTTCAAAAGTGGGATTCATGAGTGACCTCAGTTCCGCAACGACCGCTCGCAACCCATACAACGTAAAGATAGTTAGCCGCATCTCACGGGGTGCGGCCGGAAAAGGTAACTTGACCGACCCAGAGCAGCGACAGGCCAGCGACTCTGCCGAAGCCGAACTTATTGAAAAGGCTAAGCATGGGGATGCTAAGGCATTCCAGGCCCTTTACGATAAGCACAAGCGTCGTGTCTATTCGCTCTGCCTGCGTATGACGTCGAATACGGCTGAAGCTGAGGATTTGACTCAGGAGGCTTTCCTCCAGCTTTATCGCAAGATTTCGACGTTTCGCGGCGAATCAGCGTTCTCAACATGGTTGCATCGGCTTTCCGTGAACGTAGTGCTGATGCACCTGAGAAAAAAGAGCCTTCCCGTGGTTTCGCTGGAAGAGACCACGCAGGCCAGCGGCGAAGAGGATACTCCGAAAAAAGATTTCGGAGCAGAAGACATCGCGTTAGCCGGGTCCATTGACCGGTTGCAATTGCAGAGAGCAGTCGATGACCTCCCTCCCGGCTATCGGACGATTTTTGTCCTTCACGACGTCGAAGGTTACGAACATAATGAGATTGCCGAAATCGTCGGATGTTCCATCGGCAACAGCAAGTCCCAGTTGCATAAGGCTCGCATGAAATTGCGCGACCTGCTCAAAATGAAGCGGTCGGAAAAAACCGAGAAATCCTGAAGCCCACCTACAGGCAACAAAGTAGTAGACGGAGCCAGCGCAGACTGGTGGGAGGGCGAAGCAAAGGGCTAGCACTTCGGAAGCGGCGGTACATTGAGGCAGCAGAGGCTTGGGGAGAGTTGTATGACTTGCGTTGAGTTGCAGGAGAGCCTGATCGAGAACGAAAGCGGCACCAGTGCCGAACAGCAGGCCCATCTCAGAAATTGTCCCGAATGCTCGAAGCTGGTTGCGGATCTCTTGATTATCGCCTATGCAGCCGGCGATCTGAGCGCCGCTCATGAACCGCATCCTCGCGTTTGGAAATCGATCGAAGCTTCTCTGAGACGCGAAGGCCTGATACGTTCTCGACACAGAGGTCTTTCCCTTCTCCCGGCTTTGGGGAGTCAATGGAGTTGGGCCCGGTGGATGGCCCCTGTCGCCGCACTCCTGCTGATCAGTTTGGGAATTCTGCAGAGACAACACCCCGGGCAGTCCGCAACCGAGAGCCACGTTCCGGCGCCTGTCGAGCCCGTTTCGGACGCAGGCTTGAACGATGACGATCTGATGCAGGAAATCGCGCAGCAATCTCCCGCTTTGCAGGAGCAGTATGCCGATAACCTCCGCCGCGTGAATCAGTACATTCAGGATGCGAAGTATGTCGTGGACGCCGACCCCAATGACCAGGAGGCTCGCCGTTCTTTGATGGAAGCCTACCAGGAGAAGGCCATGCTATTTGAACTGGCGTTGGATCGTTCTCTGCAGTAATTTGAGATTGTCGTGGATCGGACACAGAAGGGGATTTGAGGAATTTATGGGCGGGCGCACATTTCAAGTCGCGGCACTCAGCGCTGTCCTTGCCGGAAGCATGACCTCTGGCACACTGTTGGCCGAGACGCATAAAGAGTTTCGTTTTAATGTCGGCCCGAGAGCCGGGCTTTCCGTCAACAATCCGTACGGCTCAGTTTCGGTGCGGCCCTCCAACAGCAACGTCATCGTAGTCCGTGCCGTGCTGTCCTCCGACAAAGTCGAAGTCGACAATACACTGGCCGGCAACCGGGTTGACGTCCAATCGCACTTGCTACCCGGTGCCGACGCTCAGAGCGGCCGTGTCGACTATGAAATCCTCGCCCCGGCCGATGCCAGCGTCACGCTCCACTCCACGTTCGGGACCCTCCACGCTGAAAAGCTTCAAGGCGACGTTTCGCTCGAAGGCGCAGGTGCCACCGTTGAGGTAAGCGACGTTACCAGTGCGCACGTGCGTGTGAAAACGCTGAATGGTCCGGTCACTCTTACCAACGTACAGGACGGCCACGTCGAAGTGGACTCCCTGAGCGGGAAAGTGATGCTTCGCAGCGTAAACGGCCCGTTCGTCCAGGTAGTTTCGACCAGCGGGGAAATCAACTATATCGGCGACTTCGGAGATCACGGCGATTACCGATTCACCAGCCATAGCGGCAATATCGAGGCGGCCGTGCCCGACGGCACCTCTGCCGATGTGACGGCCCGCTCGGTCCGCGGGGAAGTCCACGACGATATCCATCTCCAGCCCAAGCAGCACTCCTCGTTTGTTATCAAGGAAGGCGTTGCCTTAGGGGGTACCATGGGGCGCGCGGCAGTGTCCTCCACCGTAGTCCTGCGCAGCTTCAGTGGTAAAATCCACCTCAGAAAACGCGGCGCAGAATAGCCCGGCAGAGAAATCCGGACCGTTTGAAGATGCGTTCTGGCAAAACGCGGAGTGCGGATGCGCGCATACAGTCCCAGGCTCCGCGCGCCACCGCCTTCGTGGGATCGGCTCTGTTTCTCGTTGGATTTATGGGTGCTGGCAAAACCAGCGTGGGTCGAACCCTCGCAGAGCGTCTGAACTGGGCTTTTGAAGACTTGGACGAACGCATCGAGAGGCGGGAACTGCGTACGGTACCGCAGATTTTTCGCGACTCCGGGGAAGCGGAGTTTCGCCGCGCGGAACATGCTGCCCTGATGGATGTGCTTGAGGAGATTCGGAGCGGCGCAGTAAAGATCGTGGCCCTGGGCGGCGGTGCATTTGTCCAGGAAAACAACGCGGTTCTGCTGAAAAGCGCCGGAGTACCAACGGTTTTTCTGGATGCACCCGTCGAGGAGCTCTGGCGGCGCTGTTGCCAACAGGCAAGCGAAGCCGGTACCGAACGGCCACTGCTGCGGAACGGTGACCAGTTTCGACAGCTTTACGAAGTTCGCCGGATGGGTTACACGCAAGCGTCGTTGGGAATCCAGACCAAACAACGTACGCTGGACGACATCGCCTCCGAAATCGTCGAAACATTGGGTTTGCAGAGAATCGAGCTCCGTGCTCAAGAGGGAGAAGTCGAGTGAGGTTTTCTTTGCCGAGATGCCGTGCGGTTGCGATCCTCGCCGGTTTGTCGCTGGCCCTGGCCACGGGCACCATGGCCGGAGATAAAAAAGATCAAGGCAAGCAGCAAGCTTCCGCCGTCGACTCCGGTTCCTTCGGCATTTTCATCAAGGGACAACGCGTTGCCACCGAAACCTTCACCATCCACCAGCAGGCCGACGTCAGCAATATCAAGTCGCAGCTCAAGGAAACGGTTGGTTCCGATCCCGCCACCCAGAAAAGCAGCCTGGAAGTCGGCTCGAACGGACAACTGATCCGCTACGAATGGAGCCAGTCCTCTGGCGCATCTCTCACTGTGCTCCCTAATAACGAATTCCTGATCGAAAAGATCAGTACTCCGACGTCCGCCAAGCCGGTTGAGCAACCGTTTCTCATGCCAAGCACTTCTGTAATCCTCGACAACAACTTCTTCGTGCACCGGGAAGTGTTGGTCTGGCGATACCTGGCCTCCGCTTGCAAGCCGGAGGGCGGCGGTTTTAAGTGTTCGCGGGAGCCCGGTGATTTCGGAGTCCTCGTTCCTCAGGACCACACTTCGATTCATGTGCGCATCGAACTGGTGGGCAAGGAAAAGATACAGGTGCAGGGCGCCGAACGCGACATGATGCGGCTGAATCTAAAAAGCGACGATTTCGACTGGGCTCTTTGGGTCGATGAACAGGATCATTTCAAACTGATGAAAGTGGCGATCCCTGCCGATAACACGGAAGTGGTTCGGGATTAAATCCGTAACCCGGCGGCAGAATTGAGGATCGCCACTGGAAAACCTTTTGCTGCTGGCTGACGCACGTACGGCTCGGGTGCTGATCACAGTGCTTCTGTTCGCGCTGGGGCTGGGCTTTCTCTACGTCACCCGCGACACACTCATCGCCTTCCTATTCGCCATCTTCTTCGCCTACCTCATGAGCCCGCTGGTGGCGAAACTGGAGAAGGTGCTCAGAGGACGCGGGCGCGCCATTGCCGTCATCTACACCCTCCTGCTCGCGCTCGTGGTGGTTTTTTTCGTGATCGTAGGTCCGAAAGTGACGCGGCAAGCGGCACATTTGGGTCAGTCTATTCCGACCCTGCTCGGCAAACTCAGTTCCGGCGAAATCACGACGAAATTGGGAGCGGAACATGGCTGGAGCGACGCCACAACCAAGGCGGTGCAGGGATTTCTTGTCACCCATCAGGATGACATTACCGAGATCGCGCAGCGGATCGGAATCCGCACTGCTGATGTTGCCAAACAGGCGTGGCTCCTCTTTGTCGTGCCGCTGCTGTCGATTTTCTTCTTGAAGGATGGCCGGACCTTCAGCGGTTTTCTGCTGTCTACGATCCAATCGCGTCCACAGCGCGAATTCCTGGAAAACGTGCTCAACGACCTGAACCAGATGTTGGCCCACTTTATCCGTGCCCAGCTCACGCTGGCTGCTCTATCTCTGGTCGCGTATTCGGCCTTTCTCGGCATTATGAGAGTTCCGTACGCCTTGGTTCTGGGCACCATTGGCGGAGTGCTCGAATTCGTTCCGGTGGTCGGACCACTTGTCGCCGGACTGACCATCATCACCGTTGCGCTTTTGACCTCCTACTCTCATTGGCTGGTGATCATCATCTTCCTCGTGCTCTGGCGAGGCATTCAGGATTACCTATCTTCTCCGCACATCATGGGCGAGAGCATGGAACTGCATCCGCTCGCCGCCATCTTCGGTGTCATGGCAGGGGCCGAAGTCGCAGGCATTCTCGGCATCTATCTCTCAATTCCTGTGATGGCCAGTCTGCGTATCGTCTTCCGCCGCTGGCGCCTTTACACCGAGAAGAAGAGATTCGGCCCGCTTACTGCCGAATACTCGATTGGAGCCACAGGGGTTCACAGAAAGTGAGCCCTAGCGGGTCTTATGCCTTCGGCCCTAGGTTCTGGGCCAATCGACGGAAACGGTGACCCAAGAGCTTCCCCCAAGACCTAAGACCAATCCCCTCTTGTTATAAAATTCCAAGTACTCACATGAACAAGAAGATCCCTATCGGCATTCTCGGCGCCACGGGTGTAGTCGGACAGCGATTCATCCAGATGCTCGAGCACCATCCCTGGTTCGAGGTAGCCTGGCTGGCTGCTTCCGACCGCTCCGAAGGCAAGATATACGCAGATGCATCCCGCTGGCGCCTCAAGACACCGATCCCGGCGTCAGTTGCCAGAATGCAGGTTTCGCCTGCCACACCGGACGGTGCTCCGAGAGTCATCTTTGCCGCGCTCGATGCCGCAATCGCCGCCGAACTCGAGCCTCGCTTTGCCGAGGCCGGTTGTGCCGTCGTATCCAATTCGAGCGCGCTACGGATGAAAGAGGACGTGCCTCTAGTCATTCCCGAAGTCAACGGAGGCCACATCAAGCTGATTGACATCCAGGGATGGCGCAAGAAATCCGGCGGCTACGTCGTGACCAACCCGAATTGTTCCGCCATTGGCCTGGTCTTGGCCCTCGCGCCATTGCACCAACAATTCGGACTCGAAACGGTCATGGCAGTCACCATGCAAGCCGTCAGCGGCGCAGGATACCCCGGCGTCGCCTCCCTCGATATCCTCGGCAATGTCATTCCCTTCATCAAAAACGAAGAGGAAAAGATGGAAGAGGAGACCAAGAAGCTGTTGGGCAGTCTCAACGGCTCAAAGGTGATCCCTGGGCCATTCGCGATGAGCGCGCAATGCAACCGCGTTGCCGTAGAAGACGGCCACACCGAGTCGGTCTCGATTCGCCTGAAAAAGAAGGCCAAGGCCGATGAGATGATCGCCGCATGGAACGGCTACAAAGCCGAGCCGCAGCATTTGCATCTGCCCAGCGCACCGGAGCGCCCCGTCGTTTATGTCGAAGCGAATGATCGTCCCCAACCTCGCTTCGATGTCGATACGGGAGCCGGGATGACCACGGTGGTTGGGCGTCTCCGTCCCTGCAGCGTCCTGGATTGGAAATTCACCGTCCTGTCCCATAACACCATTCGAGGCGCCGCCGGCGCTGCAGTCCTGAATGCCGAGTTGCTGAAAGCCAAGGGATATCTGGAATGAAGAGGCGTGTCGCGAATCCTGCGCGCAATCACGAACTCTGGTGTCATCCTGAGCGGAGCCGCAGTTCAGGCGAAGCCAAGGATCTCGCGTGCTCGACCATGCCCCGGCGAACCGTGGATCTCCTTCAGAGGACCCCTCGCCGATGATCGTCATGAAATTCGGCGGCACCTCCGTCGAAGATGCCAAGGCCATAGATCGGGTAGCATCAATCGTTCAGGGACGCCTGGCACAGCAGCCCGTGGTCGTCGTCAGTGCGATGGCCAAGGTCACCGATACTCTGCTGACGATGGCACGTGCCGCCGGCGAAGGCGAACGCAAGACAGCACTCAAGCTCTGCCGCTCGCTGCAGGAGCGACACTATAACTGTGCCAGCGAACTCCTCGGCACAGCACGCTTTACCGATTTCCATTCCGAGCTAGGTCAGGATTTCGAGACTCTCGACGACCTTCTGCGCGGCATCTCCGCCGTCGGCGAGATTACTGCCCGCACTACCGATCACGTCGCCGCCTTCGGCGAGATGCTTTCAAGCAAGATCGTCGCCGCGGCCTTCGAAGCCCGTGGCTTGAAAGGCGCCCACGTAGACTCGCGCGATGTACTCGTCACCGACAACGCCTACATGCAGGCCATTCCCCAATATGAGGAGACGAATCTGAGGTTGCAGGACAAAGTTCTCCCACTCATCAAGGAAGGGCAAGTTCCCGTGATGGGCGGATTCATCGGCGCCAACCGCGCCGGAATCACCACCACGATCGGCCGCGGTGGTTCCGATTTTTCCGCCGCGATCTTCGGCGCCGGGCTGGGAGCGGACAAGATCGAAATCTGGACCGATGTTGATGGCATTCTCACCACCGATCCGCGCATGTGCCCCGAAGCCCGGCGCATCAAGGTCATCAGCTTCGACGAGGCCGCCGAACTGGCCTACTTCGGGGCCAAAGTCTTGCACCCGGCCACGGTTTTGCCCGCGATTCAGAAAAACATTCCGGTCTACGTTCTGAACTCGCGCAATCCGTCGTGCGAGGGCACACGCATCACAACCCGTGCTCCCCACACCAGGAATGTTTTCAAGGCGATCGCCGCCAAGAAGCGGATCACCATCATCGACGTCGCGGCACCTCGCATGCTGCTCGCTCATGGCTTCCTGCGCGCCATCTTCGAGGCTTTCGACCGCCACAAGGTCGCAGTCGATGTAGTCTCGACTTCGGAGGTGAGCGTTTCTCTCACGGTTGATTCCAATCAAGCGATTCCCGCCCTGGCTGCCGATCTCGCTAAACTGGCCGACGTGAAATATGAGGGCCGCAAAGCTATCGTGTGCCTTGTCGGCGAAAATCTGCGCGAAACCGCAGGAGTCGCTGCCCACGTCTTCCGTGACTTGGCCGACAAAAAGATCCGCATGATCTCGCAAGGCGCCTCAGAAATTAACCTGACCTTCGTCATTGAAGAGGACGAAGTCCCCGAAGTAGTACAGCGCCTGCACAAGACCTTCTTCTCGGAATTGGACCCCGAAGTCTTCGCTTGAATGTGTAGGGGCGGACGCCTTCGTCCGCCCCGCGACCCTGAGCAAAGCGAAGGGGCGCGTGCCACCTGTGCCATGCCATTACGTGTGACATCTACACAGACAGCAGCCGATCAAAGAACGCCCGATACCGCTGCAAGGCCACGCGCAAATCCTCAGTCGAAACACTATCTCCACGATCCCACTGCTTTTCCAGCTGCGACCGCTCCTCGGCGAACACCTCCGCCAGCCGCTTCATTGCGGAAGCAACTAACTCATCCGCCTGCTCCACGGCCCTTCTGGGCTCGTCCACGAACGCCGTTTGGGCCTCTTTCCAGCGCATGCGCAAGGACTCTAACTCCGAACTCGGGAACAGCGGCGTGCTGTCGTCGCTCGGCGCCTCCTGTATAGAAGCTGCAACCGCTGTAGATGCCAGTTGCTGGTCTCCACGCACGTGCTGCAAAGCGTGCCCGCGCGTTTCTGACGCAGGAGCTTTTCCGTGCGCCAGATCGGCCGTTGTAATTTCCTGATCGTCATCAAATGACGGATGCTCGTTCCTCAATGGTGCCGCCATCTTTACGCTCCTTTTCGCTGTGTCTTGGGTTCATCGAGCAGTTCCTGGAACAACAGGCGGTAGTAGACCATTGCCTGCCGCAAGTCCTCTGTGCTGGCCTTGCCCTCGCTGTGCCGCACCGCGAGTTCATGTGCCGCGCGGTAGTTCTCCACGATCAGGGGATAGTCGACCGACAGATCTGCCGCCCTCTGTTCAAATTCCCCGATGGGATATCCCCGCGCCTGCATTACGTCCGTTACGAGGCTGTCGGCCACCGTAACGGCTCCACTTGGGTCATCCACGAAGCGCGCCTGCACTTCGTTCCATCGCAGCGCGAAGCCGGATCGATCTGCCGCCGGGAGCGGGCGGATTTGAAGTTTGTCCCGTCTTTTCTGGCGAAACTCCAGAACGCCCTCCGCCTTCCGGGGATCCCCTTCCTGCCGCACCACGCGGTCATACTCCGGGCCGAAGCGCTTCCGCAACTTTTGACTACGGCGCTGCCGTGACGTTACAAACGCAATAGCTGCAATCACGACGACCGCAATTATCAAAACAGCTACCAGAACTACAATTCGATTTTGGTCCATAGAGTCCTTTTAAGCAGCGCGGTTATGGGATGCCAGCCCAATCGTGACTGTTGTCGAGCGAAAAACTCAGCATCGGTGGAAACTCCCGCTGATATCGTCCAGATCGACGAAACAATCAGGTATTCCCCGCAGCAGAGTGCCTGGAACCCAAGAAATTTCCCGAGAAGGCATGGGTCGCTGTGCCCCCTGTGGTTAAATCTTTCGAGGACGCTGGAATGAATCTACTTCTCTTAGGTCGAGGTAAGACCGGATCTCTGGTCGCAGAGGTCGGCGCGGAGCGCAGACATCACGTGCGCGCGATTGGCGCCAAAGACAATGCCAATGGGGCGGCGCTGGTTCCCGAACTGCTGAACTCCATAGATGTCGTGATCGACTTCACCGCACCGCATTGTGTCCTGGCCCATATCGAAGCGTGCGTGAAAGCCGGTAAGAACATGGTCGTCGGTACAACTGGCTGGTACAAGGAAATCGATCAAGTCCAAACTCTCGTCGAGCGGCACAAGACCGGATTCCTCTATGGAGCCAACTTTTCCATCGGCGTGAATCTCTTCTACGATATCGCCCGCACCGCAGCGGCGGCCCTCAATCACGACTACGCCGGCCAAATCTTCGAACGCCATCACGCGCACAAAAAGGATGCCCCCTCAGGCACGGCAATCGCCCTTCAGCGTGCGATACACGAAACCGCTCCCAGTCATGAGAATCTCGAAATCATCTCTTTCCGCGAAGGCGAAGTCGTGGGCTTGCATGAGGTCGTGCTGGAATCCGCTGCCGACCGCATTTATTTGTGCCACGATGCCAAGTCCCGCCGTGGCTTCGCAGATGGCGCCATCCGTGCCGCGGAATGGCTGGCTGGCAAGAAAGGTTTCTTCGATTTCAAAGATATGTGGCAGGAACTGTAGGCAGGATTTCTACAAAATGAGGAGACTCAACATGCGACGAACGCTCTTGCTAATCCTTGGCTGGATAGGAATGTCGGCGTGCACTTTCGGCCAAGCCGCTGCAGCCGACACTCACACGCTGCAAGCTCTGCTAAGCGAGGTCCGTGCGCTTCGCCAGGACTTGCGGGTGTCCCTGAATCGAGCTCAGAGCATGCAGATCTTGCTGGCACGCTTCCAGGTTCAGGAAGGAGCCGTAACGCGAGCGGCGGACCGCTTAAGCGACGCTCGCCAGAAGCTGATGGATACTCAAATCCATCAGAAGGAATTAGGACTCGAGCAAAAGCGGCTCGAGGAGACTCCTCCTGCGACTGACCCCGCGGAGCAGTCTGATTTACTCGATAAAATCAATCACGTCAAAGCCGATCTGGAGGTCACGGGACGCGCAGCACAACAGCGCCAGGCGGCGGAGATTCAAGCAGAGCAACGGTTACGGGAAGAGCAGGACAAGCTGGACGCATTTGAAAATCAACTGGAGGAGCTTGCCGGAAGCATAGATAGCTCCAACGATAAACCCGGAGCCAATCGTCCGTGACAGGCACCCCGACGGTCGGGGGCCTGTGATCCTAGTCACGCATTTTCCCTCCGAAACTCATTCGCGCTATCTTATCCCTATGCAACTTCGAGGATGCGGCACTGCTCTGGTCACTCCGTTCCATCAAGACGGCTCGATCGATGACGCCGCCCTGCGCAGTCTAATCGCGTGGCAAATCGAATCCGGCATCGACTTCCTCGTACCCTGCGGCACGACGGGAGAAACACCGACGCTGACACACGATGAATGGCTGCACGTTATCGACACGACCATCGAAGTCGCAGCCGCACGTGTCCCCATCGTCGCCGGTGCAACCTCAAACGCGACACACGATGCAGTAGCAAAGGCCAAAGAACTCGCTTCGCGCCCCGGCGTGAATGCGATTCTCACCGCATCGCCCTACTACAACAAGCCCACGCAGGAAGGACAGTACCGTCATTTCAAAGCCATTGCGGATGCCGTTCCCGAGATACCAGTGATCCTCTATAACGTCCCCGGGCGCACCGCCACGAATCTCGAACCCTCCACGCTTGCCCGCCTCGCCGAGGTCCCCAATATTGTCGGCGTGAAAGAGGCCAGCGGTAGCATGACGCAGATCGCCGAAGTCATCGCTTCCGTACCCGAGCATTTTCAAGTCTTCTCCGGAGATGACGCTCTCACTCTTCCTGTGGTCGCTCTGGGTGGGGTTGGCGTTGTCTCGGTCGCATCCAACGAAATCCCGCACGAAATGGCCGCGCTTACCCGGGCGGCGTTGAACAACGACTGGGCCACTGCGCGCAGCCTCAACCGAAAATACCTGCCGCTCATGCAGGCGAACTTCATCGAGTCGAGTCCGCTGCCCGTCAAGGCAGTCCTTTCCATGATGGGCAAGATTGAAGAGGTCTACCGCCTGCCACTCGTTCCCATGCGCCGCGATACACGCTCGCGTCTGCAGAGGGCCGCCACGGAAGTCGGGCTGATCAGCAAGCCCGCCGCGGCCGCTCCGGAAACAGCAGCATTCTTTATCTACGAGAACTGGGCCGCCGGCCCGCACAAGATCGTCCTGCACCGCGCCACCTGCGGCCAATGCAGCCACGGCAAAGGACGGCCGTCCGGCCACGACGCCAACCACGCCAGATGGCACGGCCCGTACGCCACGCTCCCCGAAGCCCGCGAAGTCGCCCACACCATGACGGGCGTGTTGATCCGCAGCGAGTGCAAGTGCGTGTAAGAAATTGCAGATTGTTTGATTTCAGATTGCGAAATTTGTGGAGCGATAGCATTTGATTCTGAAATCTGCAATCTAAAATCTGAAACCCTCTGTGGCAATCGCCTTTGCTTTTGACAAATCGCCATTCTGCAATCAACAATCATCAATCCCATGTCCCTGAAGGAATCTATCGAAAGCCTCGCCACACAGGGCGACACCAAGCGCGATTCAGATGCACGAAAAATCTTCCTGGAATTCCGCGACCAGCTCACGCAAGGCAAGATCCGCGCCGCCGAAAAGGTCGGCCACGACTGGAGAGTCAACGCATGGGTCAAGCAAGGCATCCTTCTTGGATTCCGTCTAGGCGCCCTGACCGAGATGCCCGCCGGTCTTTCCTTCGTCGATAAAGACACCTTCCCTGCCCGAGTTTTCACGATCGCAGACAGCATCCGCGTAGTACCCGGCGGATCCTCGGCCCGCGTCGGAGCCTACATCGCCCCATCGGTGATCTGCATGCCCCCGATGTTCATCAACGTAGGTGCCTTCGTCGACGAGGGCACCATGATCGACTCCCATGCGCTGGTCGGCTCCTGCGCGCAGATCGGCAAGCGTGTCCACCTAAGCGCTGCAGCCCAGGTCGGAGGCGTTCTCGAACCAGTCAACGCCGCACCGGTGATCATCGAAGACGACGTTCTGGTTGGCGGAAATTGCGGCATCTTCGAAGGCACCCTGGTCCGAGCAAGAGCGGTGCTGGGCGCGGGCACGATCCTGACGCGCTCCACGCCGCTTTATGACCTAGTGAAAGGTGAAGTCTATCGCGCGACAGCCGACACGCCGCTAGAGGTACCCGAGAAGGCCGTGGTAGTTCCGGGTTCCCGCGCGGTCAAGAACGGCAAGGCCGCGGACTGGAATCTCTCGCTCTACACACCGGTAATCGTGAAATACCGCGACGAGAAGACAGATAAGGGGATTGAACTCGAAGACTGGTTGCGATGAGCCCTGCCCTGCTTACGCGCCCTCGCTAAGCGTATCGGCTCTTCTCAGTGCACAATTGCGTCTGTACCTGAAATAGCATTCTCCATCAATTTCACAAACGACGGCCAAAGCTTCGCACAAACGCGAACCTTCCATTTGCAGAGAATGCTTTCGTGATCAATCTGGACAATTTGGCACTCGCGGTTTTGACTCTTTTGATTGAGATCAAAACACACCGCGTCAAAACTGCCTGTGTCCGGCTGTCCCACCTGGACATAACCATTGGGAAGCAGCAACTCCGACAAGCTGCCCGCGGGCGCCGATGCCTCCGCAATGTACGGGCTCGAGTCCGACTCCCATCCGAAGAAAGAGATCCCGAGAACATCGAATGACGGGAAAGTGTAGCGAGACAAAAGAGATGCAAACGAGGCCGGAAGACGTTTAGGAAGCTTGCTCTCAAAGACGGCGAAACGAGAAGTGTTGTCTTGTGCAAATATCGGGACCCCGAATGCACCGATCTTTCCGACGAACATGTCCACAAGATCGTCAGTGCTCATCGCCGATCTTGACCACCAGCTTCCCTGTGCCGTTTGATGTGACCTGAATCCTCGCAAGCGTCAGGACGATCGCATCGGCTTCGGCTAAGCTAGCCGCACCGTACGTGCTGGCCATCCCAATCACCTTCATCCCGCCCGTGCGCCCAGACTGAATCCCCGCTGGGGCGTCCTCTATTACTACACACTCCTCCGGACGAAATCCCAAACCCTGCGCTCCCTTCAAATACGGCTCTGGATCGGGCTTTCCATTCGTAACATCATCGGACGTGACGAGAACGTCCGGCACAGGCAGACCACAAAATCGTAGTCGATTCTGCGCCAGCAACCGTGATCCCGAAGTCACCACGCCCCACCGTCCATTAGGAATTGATCTCAGGAGATCAGCAGCACCAGGCATCACCGTAACGCCGCGCTGGTCATGTGCTTCATGATTCTCAATCGCGGCGGCTTCCTTCTCGGCATTCAGATGCGGCGCAACCCGACGGATCACCTCAATCGTCCGCACGCCATGTGCAATCGCCATCACCGCGTCGCCATCGACGCCTTTGCGCACCGCCCATTCCCGCCATTCGCGGTCAACAGCCCGAGTTGAATCGACGAGCACGCCATCCAGATCAAAAAGAATTGCTGCGCACGAAAATGTGGACATTCTCAATTTGTTTGTATCGTCCTCGAACCCATCAGTTGTAACCAACTGCGCCTGAACGGCAAAGTCAACGCGACCTTATACAGATGCACTTGACGAACCTAGGATGCGATCCATGGGAGGAAAAATCGAAACTCACTGGTTCCGAGACAATCCCTATTCGGTGGCAGGAAGTCTCCCCCGTTCGGCGCCGACCAGATTCCCCGCCTGCTCCTTCCGCCGCATCGCTAGATGGCGTTGCCGGAAGTGCGCCATCGCCCGCTGCCCCCACGCCCGCACGAACCAGTAATTCAATCCCGCGCCGATCGCCGAACTCGCTAATGGAATCACGCGTCCGGCCCATTTCTCGACAACTTCCGCGCTTGCGCGCGCCGCGATCCGCTGAATCACCCGCGGCACGAACTTGCTCACAACTTCTCTCTCCAGCAGTTCGCGACTTAAGTCCACGCCCGCCGCACTAGCCGCGGCAATCCATAGCTCGGCAATCTCATCGTCTGTGTTGAATTCGAATCCATAGAGCAGGCTCAATTTCTGGATCGTTCGCATGGTGATCGCTGACAAAATCCCGAGATCCGGCACAAGGGTGATGAGTCCGCCCAATCCAAACCCCGCTCCTTCCACGGCCGCCATCTTCATTCCACTGTGGATGATCGATTCCGCCACCGCATCGAGTTCGTGCATCTCGAGCGAATACACTCCATGATACCTACTGATCGGCACCCGATAAGCCACTCGCAACTGCATGAGAAACTTCGCCGGATCCACGCTCATTCCCTGGTAAGCCCGCGTCAACCCCTTCTGCAGTGCCGCTTCCACCCTCCTCCGTAACCAGGACCTGCGCTCGTTCACCATTCTTCCCACCTTATCGCACTGGACTGCAGAATTCCATCAGGAGATTCACCAATCACCGGCTGGCAATTAGCGACAACGGCTCCTGACCGTCGTTTGCTCGTCGCTCACAGCTCATCGCTCTGTGCTAGCATTCTCTTTACTCCATGCCCACAGGAAAACTGCAAGTCATTCCTCTCGGCGGCCTTGGTGAGTTCGGTATGAACTGCATGGCCCTCCGCTGGGGAGACGACATCGTTGTCGTCGACGCCGGTCTCATGTTCCCTGAAGCCGAATTGCTCGGGGTCGATATTGTTGTGCCGGACATTTCTTATCTCACCGAAAATCGCGAGCGCGTCCGCGGCATTATCCTTACCCACGGCCACGAAGACCACATTGGTGCCCTGCCCTGGGTACTCTCCGAACTAAACGTCCCCGTCTGGGGAACGGAGTTCACGCTCGCCTATGTCGAAGACAAGCTTGATGAGCACGGCTTGCTCGACGACGCCGACTTGCGCGAGATGCGAGCCAATGAACGCATCAAATTAGGCGCATTTACCGTCCACCCGATCCAGGTCACACACAGCCTCGTCGATTGCGTCGCGCTGGCGATTCATTGCCCGCTCGGGGTTGTGATTCACACCGGTGACTTCAAAGTCGACCCCACTCCAACCGACAACAAGCTTTTCGATCTGCACACCTTTGCCGAGTATGGAAAAGAAGGAGTGCTCGCGCTCTTCCAGGATTCCACCAATGTAGAGCGCAAGGGATACACGCCGAGCGAACGCGCAGTCCGCCGAAAATTCGACGAGGTGTTTGCGCACACTAGGCGACGGTTGTTCATCTCATGCTTCTCCAGTTCGATACACCGCATCAATCTCGCCGTCGAACTCGCTCACGAGCATGGGCGCAAAGTGGCCTTCATCGGCCGCTCCATGAACAATTCGGCCGAGATTGCTGAAGACCTCGGCTACATCGAGGTGCCGGAAGGTTTGGTCATCAATCCCGGAGAGATGAAGAATTTTCCTCCGGAAAAGGTCTGCGTGCTGATCAGCGGAACGCAAGGCGAGCCCATGTCCGCCCTGTCCCGCGCCGCGGTCGACAACCACAAGCACGCCAAAATCGAAAAGGGAGATACAGTCGTCCTCTCCAGCCGCATCATCCCCGGCAATGAAAAGACCATCTATCGCATGATCGACCACCTCTTCCGCCGCGAGGCCCACGTCATCTACGAAGACGGCACCAGCCCGCCGGTGCACGTCTCCGGCCACGCTAGCCAGGAAGAACTGAAGCTCATCATCAATCTTGTCAAGCCGCGTTATTTCATTCCCATCCATGGCGAGTACCGTCAACTCAAGCTGCACGCAGAAATGGCCGCCGCTATGCGCGGATCCGTGGGCAAAGTCATGCTGATCGAAAGCGGCGAGATCCTGGAATTCGACGAACTCGGCGCGCGCAAGACCGGCAAAGTGAACGTGGGCCGCGTCTGCATCGATTCCGGCAACCGTACCGACGTAGTCGAGGACCTGATCATTAAAGACCGCCGTCACCTGAGCGAAGACGGCATCGTCCTCCCCATCATTGCCATCAACAAGCTGTCCGGGAAAGTCGAGACCACGCCGGAAATCGTCACGCGGGGCTTCAACATCGGTGAAGACGGCTTTATGGAAGGCGCCAAGCGCATTGTCGAAGACACGCTGGCATTTTCAAGCGAAGAGGAAAAAGGCGACTACGGAGTAATCAAAGAAAAAATCCGTGCCGACCTGAAGCGCTACATCAACAAACAAAGCCAAAAACGCCCGTTGATCATGCCGGTAATTCTGGAGATCTGATCGTGTAGCGACGGACGCCTTCGTCCGTCCCGCGAAGGCGAAGCCGAGTCCCTAACACGTCCTGTAATTTACGATCGCATTTGACCAACCGCACCCCAAGATCGCGGACGCTTGCGGCAGAATACGAAGTTCAAACACAAAAGGCATCTTGAAAGTTCTTTTGTCAGCTTTCTATTGTCTTCCCAACGTGGGGTCCGATAGTGCCGTCGGATGGAACTGGGCAAGGGAAATTGCCGCACGCGGGCATCAAGTTTTTGTCATAACCCGCGCGGTTAACCGCAATGCCATCGAAGTAGCTCTCTCCAAAGATCCGATTTCAAATCTACATTTCTTGTTTCACGACCTTTCGCCCACTGCCCAACTTTGTGCCCACAGACCGTTCGTCAGTTATGTCTATTACCTGCTTTGGCAATTCACCGCTGCAAGAGTCGCGCTCGAAGCCCATTCCAGCGAGCACTTTGACCTGGTCCAACATGTCACGATGGCTTCCTTTCGACTCCCGACGTTCATGTGGAAGCTCGGGATTCCTTTGATTTTTGGTCCAGTAGGCGGAGGCGAAGATACACCTAGGGCACTACGCAGAGGACTTGGATTGAGAGGACGACTGTGGGACTGGCCACGCCGGCTGTCGAACTTTCTTGTGCCCTTCGACCCCATGATGAAGGCAACTTTCAGCTATGCCTCGCAGATTGTCGTCACCACGAATGAGACTCTTCGAGAACTGCCGTCAGGCTACCGCGCAAAAACCAGGGTCCAGTCGACGATTGGCATCGACCCGGAAGGTTTTCAACCGCCCAATCACGCTACCGCAAGCCCTGGCTCTGCCCGTCTGAATCTGCTCTTTGCCGGACGGCTGTTGCCGTGGAAGGGCTTGCATCTAGGGCTGAGGGCCATGGCAGGGCTTGGCTCGGAAATTAAGAAAGTTCATCTGACGGTAATTGGTTCCGGTTCAGATGAAACGCGCCTGAAGCGTCTCGCTCAGCACCTGAACATTGAGCAATTTGTGACCTGGATCCCATGGATGGACAGGAAGGATCTCATTCACTTTTATTCGCGCTTCAATCTTTTTCTGTTTCCCAGCCTGCACGACTCCGGTGGGCTGGCCGTCCTCGAAGCCATGAACTTCGGCGTACCAGTCCTGTGCCTCGATCTTGGCGGTCCAGCCATGTCAGTGGACGATAGCTGCGGTCGTGTCATCTCAACCGAAAAACAAACCGAGGAAGAAGTCGTGCGGCGAATGTCAGACTGCCTTTCGGCACTCCTTTCTAATCGCTCGACTCTCGACTCGCTCTCAAAAGCTGCTCGCGTTCGCGCCGCTTCATTGACTTGGCAGGCCGTCGTAGCCAGAACGTACGACTCTTTCCCTGCTTCCCAATGAGCACTTACCGGGGCCGCGTCTTCAGCCCCGCTTCCCTCCACAGCCGATCCCACTGCCAGATCCGTCCCCACGCGTTCGGTGGAATGCGATATCCCAACTGTTTCGCCAGCATCAGAATCTGCCCGCGATGATGGGCCTCGTGCGAGAACATGTACGCGAACATCGCCCCTCCAGCCGGCCACACCCGAGCCCAACTTCCGCGCGAGAACCTTGTGACGCGCCGGTTGGCGCCACCCGTCAGAGCGTCGGTAAGCATCCGCAGGCACTGCGCTGCACTCTTCTTATGCGCTGCCGCCGCTTCTTTCATCGTGCAGCGATAAGGATCGAGCGCCGCCGGACACTTCAAATGTGGCGCCGAGTTCTTGATCCACACCAGCCGGCTGTTATGCAGATGGGCAAAGATCGCCGCAATGGTCCGCCCGCTCCCCCGCGGCCCCAGCGGCTCAGCCCGCCACGCATACGGGTTGAGGCTCGCCAGCAGATGCTGATTCATCGCATCATTCACGGAGTATGTTTCCAACAAGACGGCCGCCAGTTCTTGCACCGAGCCACTCGTTTCAGAATTCTGAGCTCCTCGCGATCCCCGCATCATGCACCCTCCCTAGAATTCTTCTTCCCGGTAAATCTCGCCGCCTACTGTCATCCTGAGCGCAGCATTTTCCTTCGCGATCAGCGAAGGAAAATGCGAAGTCGAAGGACCTTGCCTCCGACTCGGAGGTTGCAACGCGTTTCCTCGGCTGTGTCCGCGATATCGAGGCACCGCCGAGGCGCCGTGGGGCGTCCGAAGCTAGCCCATCACCTCCACTGGCGAAAAACCCGCCTTTAACGATACTCTGTGCCGTAACACAGCTGAAGGGAGGAGCAGCATTGAGGGCTTGGCAATGTTCGCGATGCGGGAAAGAACACACTGAAACACCTCAGAGCTTCGCGTTCGATGCGCCTTGGCCTTGGCACATCACACCAAAATCAAAGCGCCAACCTCACTGCGCGTTGACCTCAGAATATTGCATTCTCTTCAACGAAGACTTTTTCGTTCGAGGCTGCCTAGAAATTCCGATTGTCGATAACAACGAGCCGTTTATTTGGGGAATATGGGTCTCCTTGAGCCGGGAACATTTTGAACAGCATCGATCACATCCAGATCCCGTCGACGATGAGGAGCCCTACTTCGGCTGGCTGTGCTCTCGTATTCAGATGTACCCCGACACACTACTCCTCAAGACCCACGTACACCGTAGACAAGGACGGCGGCCTTTCATTGAACTTGAACCCTCAGACCATCCTCTCGCAATCGAACAGCGGACAGGTATAACGCGCGAACGAGCACGCGAGATCGCGGAGCTGTACGAACATAAATGGGTACACCCGAGATGGGATGAAAAAGGACTTTACGGGAGCGCATCGTAAACTGCTGAAATGAGCCAAGTACTCATCACTCTCTCCGACCTCCGCTCCGCCCAATCGCGCGTGAATGGCGTAACCATCCGCACGAAACTTGTCGACTTCCCACTCTGCGCCGAAGACCCGCGCCGACTCCTGCTCAAGCCCGAAAACCAGCAACCCATCGGCGCCTTCAAACTCCGCGGAGCGTACAACAAAGTCGCATCCCTCCCGCCAGACGAGCGTAAGAAAGGCGTCATCTCTTATTCCAGCGGCAATCATGCCCAAGGTGTCGCCTACGCAGCCCGTGAACTGAACGTCAAATCGGTCATCGTGATGCCCAACAATGCGCCGCAGATCAAACGCGACGCCACCGCCAAACTCGGCGCCGAAATCGTGCTGGTCGGCCCCGGCTCCGAAGAGCGCAAGAACAAAGCCGAAGAACTCGCCGCCGTACACGGATACATCATCGTCCCCCCATATAACGACGAAAAAATCATCGCTGGACAAGGCACGGTGGGCCTCGAGATACTCGAAGACTTTTCCGAAGTCGAAACCGTTCTCTCGCCAGTCGGCGGTGGCGGACTCATCTCAGGCGTCGCTGCCGCCATCAAGCTGACGAATCCCAAAGTCAAAGTCATTGGTGTCGAACCTGAACTTGCCGCCGACGCCCAGGCGAGCCTCCGCCAAGGCAAGATTGTCCAGTTCCCTGCCGAGCAAGTCAGCCGCACCCTCGCCGATGGACTCCGCACGCAAAGCATCGGCCCCATCAACTTCGAGCATATCCGCGCTTACGTCGATGACATCATCACCGTCACCGAAGATGAGATCCGCCAGGCCATGAAGTATCTATGCCTGAATCCACAGACAATCGCGGAACCCAGCGGCGCCGTTGCCACTGCCGGGTTCATCTTCCATGCCAAAGAACTACCGCGGACCAAGCTCAATGTAGCGATCATCAGCGGCAGCAACATTGAGCCGGAGATGTTGGACCAACTTCGCCGCTCGTAAGGCGGAGAAGCCCGAGGCGTTAATTTCCTTTCCGGAGCTGATAGCCGATCTTCACCATCGATACAACCCAAACGTGCAACGTGTGATTCTTTGAACATATATGGTTCGATTTGAAAGGAGTCCCATGGCCCGCCTCGCCTTCGCAGTTCTCTGTTGCACCGCATGCATCGGAATCGGTGCCCACGCTCAAGACACCAAGCCCGAGAGTTCTCTGACGGCGAACCCTGTTTATCAGAAGAATTGCGCCAAGTGCCACGGCAAGTCCGCTAGCGGTCACTTCATGGCTGGCCCATCCCTGACATCGGCCAAGGCAACAACGATGTCCGCCGAAGAGCTCCGCGCGATCGTCACCAATGGGAAACATCACATGCCCAAGTTCGAGGGCAAGCTCCAGCCCTCGGAAATCGACACGCTCGTGGAACAGATTCGCTCGGAGAGTAAACAGCAATGAGGAAAGTTGCTGTCCTCGACGATGACTGTAACTTATTTCGTGATTGTGATCTCTGTCCTTGACTTCAGTCCGTAAACCAGCCATGCTTGATCTCGGTCGAGGCGCGACGATACGGGAGCGCGGCGCCAACTCTCTTGTTTTCAAGATTTTGCCCGCAACCCGTTGCAGCTCTAAGATTTTTTCGAGATTTTCCTTTAAACCTATGATTCCAGTAGAGCAGGGGGGAGGGGGGGTACCCTCTTCCAAGCCTCACTTCCCATTGTGGGAATTCGCATTGCTTGCGTTCCTCGCGGTTTTTTCCACAGCCGCCTATGCCCAAGGCCAGCGCGGCACTCTCGTCCACGAAGAAACCATCCGCGTCTCTCCCAGTTCTGATACGGCAAAGCTCGGCACTGCTGGCCGCGGTCACGAACTCGTCATCCTCGACGCCAGTCGCGACTGGACGCATGTCACCGCGCTTCTGACCGATCCGCGCCGAGAGGAAGATCAGGATGATGAAGAGTCGCAAGGCAAGACCATTTCAGGATGGGTCCCCAACAAGGCTCTGGTGACCACCACTACCCCAAATGGTGACAAGATCGTTTTCGGCGAAGCCTCTAACTCCGAGGACGAGGCCAGCCGCCGCCGTGGCCGCCGCGACGCCGCCCAGGACGCCATGCGCCTCTACTACCGCGTCTACGACCTGTTCCCCACATCGCCCCTCGCAGCAGAAGGCCTCTACCGCGCCGCCGACATTCGCTGGCAGATCGATCGCTCCGATATCATGACGCGCCCCTCCGCCCGTGAGCGCGACGCCTACATGCGCGGCCAGATCGATGAGCAATGGATGAAGCTGGTGATAAAGAAATTCCCCGGTACCAAATGGGCCGACCTCGCCGCTTTTCATCTGATCGAAAACAAACTCTGCGGCGATTGGCAGGCCGCGTCGAAGTGTCCCGAAAAAGAAGCCGACATGTACGAGAAGTATGCCAAGGAGCACGACCAATCCCCTTCGGCTCCCCAAGCCCTCTACCAGGCAGCCTGGCGGCAATCAGCCTTGATCGAGATTTACAAGACGGAAGCCAACCAGAAGAAGTCGGACGCGGCGAAGAATCAGGCGCTCGAGCTTGCGCAAAGAATTGTCAGTCAGTATCCCCAGAGTGAATGGGCCTTGCGCGCTCAGACGCTGATCTACTACGTCCAGCAGGGTGTTCCCACGTATGGCAATGCCGGCGATTGATTGATGAACGCGCCAAGCCGTCGTTATTTCAATGCTGCCATGTTCGGGTTTGCGATCACCGCGCTATTCGTTTCCTATCAACTGATCACTGACTCGCAATCTGTTATTCAGCGAGACTCGGCATTCATGCTGGCCTTTGTCGTCTTGTGCCCTCCCTCCCTGCTTTACCTTGCGATTGAACCCGAAGCCGGCACGAACAACTTCTATCTTCTATGGACTGCGATTGCGCTCATGAACGCTGCCCTGTACTTGGCCATGCAGTTTCTGCTCGCAAAGCGCCTTCAGCGTCGCAATTGATGGCGCGTTCGACCAGAAGGCGTGGTCCACCTCTGCTCTTCAAACATGAGTGAACTTCTCTGACCGAAATAGAGAAATCTCGCTTCGAGCGTAGCCGAACGTTACCCGATTAACAGTGCTGCAACTTTGCATCCCAGATTTCTGAGATACTAACTTTCCGACTTCTCTGGGGAGGACGATTGAACGACTACCTGCTCGCGCTGATCCTTGGAATCGTCGAGGGCCTCACCGAATACCTACCCGTCAGCTCAACCGCCCATTTGCGACTCTCCGAAGCACTGCTGCACCACTCCGGTCTCGCTCCGGATCTGACTCTCGATAATGGCTACTGGAAGATGTTCTCCATTGTCATTCAGTTAGGTGCGATTCTCTGCCTGCCCGTCTACTTCTGGACCCGAATCAAAAAGTTCCTTTCCACCTTCCCAGGTGGCGAGAGCGGAAGCCGAACGGCGCTGACCCATCCTCTTGGACTGACGACCGTGGCGTTTGTGGTTACAGCAATTCCGTCGTACCTGTTGACCAAGGTGATTGGCAAGCACCTCGAAAATGTTGTCATCATGGGATGGTCCTTGCTGATCGGCGGGATTGTCATGTGGCTTGTGGACGCCGCGCGTGCCAAGGACGAAGCTGCCGGTCCCACGGGAACCAGCGGCATTCGCACCTGGAAGATGGAAGACATGAGCTTAGGCCAATCGATCTGGATTGGGCTCTGCCAGATTCTGTCCGCTGTATTCCCCGGAACGTCGCGGTCGATGTCGACGATCGCAGCCGGACAGCTCGCCGGAATGTCGCGCGCCGCAGCACTCGAGTTCTCGTTCTTCGTCTCGATGCCCACGATGGCTGCGGCCACCCTATACACTCTCTACAAATCACTGCGGGGAAAGGGTGAGAACCCGATTGGTGTCGCGCAAATCGACAATCACGGCTGGATTGTGCTGGCAATCGGCTTTGTGGTCTCGTTCATTGTGGCGTATGCCTCGGTAGCGTGGTTCATGTCCTACGTCAGCAAGCGCGGCTTCGCGCCATTTGCGGTCTATCGGATCATCGTGGGAGTTCTGGTACTGGTGTTCGCTGCCAAACTCGCGTAGCGTGTCCCGCATTCGGATTCAGAACTCGGCCCCCCAATGATGACAACCAGGTTGGATTCATACCGTGGCTGGATTCTTGGTCCCGAATGCTGATGGCTAACTGCTAACTGCCAATTGCTCATTGAGATAACCACATCAACACCGGCCAAATTCCCTGATTGTCGGAACCTTAGCTTTCCGGCATAATAGTCTCGCTCTGGCCGATTATGGCGCCGAAGAGGAGTCTTCGGCGAAGAATCCGGCCTTCATGGATTATCTGGCAACGATTTTTGTCCCCACCGGGAACCGTCGGCTTAACGAGCTGATCGGGTTCCTGATGTGCGTTTCCGCGCTCCTCCTCCTCCTCGCGCTGGTTTCTTATTCCCCACTGGATCCTTCCTGGAATAGCGCTTCCGCCTTAAATGGCTCACACGCAGCGCGCAACTGGATTGGCATCGTCGGGGCCTATACCGCGGATGCCGTGTTACAGTTCTTCGGTGTTGGTGCGTTCCTGCTGGTTGTCTTTCCGGCGGCACTGGGCACGCGCTGGTTCCGCTCCATGAAAGTGCAGTCCCCACTGGCCAAAAGCCTGGGCGGAATCTGGCTGATGATGTTTGTTCCAGCCATGCTCGCTCTCCTGCCCGGGAAGTTGCGCTGGTCCAACGTTATTCCCATCGAGGGTCTTCTCGGTCGCGTGGTGGGTGATTTCCTCATTCACTACTTGAATCTGACCGGCGCGTACATTGTTTGCGCAACGGTTCTGGCGACTGCCCTGTATCTCTCGACGGCGTTCTCATTCTCGGCAATCCAAGTTTGGGCTCCGACACGCTTTGCATTCGTAACTGCGCTTTGGAACCGCTACAAAGACTGGCGGCAAGAACGTGCCCGCAGGCGCCAGCAGAAGGAGTTGGAGCAGCGCCGCATCTCGAAGCCTCTGGTTAAGACACAACTGATTCAGACGCGTCCTGCTGCGCCTGCGCCGCTGTCCACCTCCGAGCCGCGACGCACTGGCATCGAGCGCATGCAGGCCGAGGAAGAATCCGCGAAGAACACAACGAAATCTGCCACGGGTGGAATTCTCTCGGAATCTCTGCCGCCATCTCAGGCCGGAGAGCCAGTTTCTGATCCGGAAGTCACCGAGCGCGCCGATAGCGGGCATAAAGCAAAGACAACGATGCCCCGCATCGCCGCCGGTGGCTATAAACTGCCCTCCAGCAGCCTGTTGCAGCGTCCCGACGAGCAGCAAGCCGTCGACCCGGACGAACTTAAGCTGTTGGCGCAAGTTCTCACCGAAAAGTACTCCGAGTTTGACGTTCACGGACAGGTCACGCAAATCAACCCCGGCCCCGTCGTCACCACGTTCGAATTCAAGCCGGAAGCAGGCATCAAGTACAGCCGCATCACCAATCTGGTCGACGATCTATGCCTGGCGCTCAAAGCCGAGAGCATCCTGATCGAACGCATGGCAGGCAAGAGCACGGTCGGAATTCAAGTACCGAACCGGCAGCGGGAAATCATCTTCCTGCGCGAGAACATCGAGTCACAGGAATTCATGGGCTCGAAGTCGAAGCTGACGATGGCGATGGGCAAAGACATCAACGGCCGCATCGTCACCGCCGATCTTGCCGGAATGCCGCACCTGTTGATCGCTGGATCGACCGGCGCAGGCAAGAGCGTCGCAATTAACGCCATGATTATGTCGATCCTGTACAAGGCGACTCCTGAACAGGTTCGGCTCATACTGGTCGACCCCAAGCGGCTGGAACTCGGCAACTACGAGGGCGTTCCTCACCTCTACACTCCGATCATCACCGAGCCGAAACTGGCCGCCAATGCCCTGCGCAACGCCGTGCGCGAAATGGAGCGACGTCTGAAACTGCTCGCAGCCAGGGGCGTGCGCAATATCGATCAGTACAACAAGCTCTTCGACCAGGGTGGGACGCCAAGTCTGTTCGACGAAGAATCTGAAGAGAAGCCGATTCCCTACATCGTGATCATCATCGACGAACTTGCTGACTTGATGATGCTCGATTCGAACAACGTCGAGGAATCCATCACGCGACTGGCGCAAATGGCCCGTGCAGTGGGCATCCACCTGGTGTTGGCAACGCAGCGGCCCTCGGTCGATGTGATTACCGGGTTGATCAAGGCAAATTTCCCTGCCCGTGTCTCGTTCCGTGTCGCCACTAAGGTCGACTCGCGCACGATTCTCGACGCGAATGGAGCCGAGGCCTTGCTCGGCAAAGGTGACATGCTCTACCTGCCCTCAGGTTCGGCGCGCGTGCATCGTCTGCATGCGCCGTTTGTTACAGAGAAAGAAATCGCCGCCGTAGTCGAATTCTGGAAAGCACAGGCCCAGGCGGAATACATTCACAACTTCCTTGAAGCGCCGAAAGAGGAGCGTGAAGCGGGTGCTGGTGCTGAAGGCGGCGAGCCCGGTGAAGCGGGTGAAGGTGGAGACGACCCGATGTACAACGATGCCGTCAAGCTAGTGGTGGAGTTCGGCAAGGCCTCCACTTCCTTGCTGCAGCGGCGTTTGCGCATCGGCTATGGCCGTGCCGCACATCTTATCGATCTTATGGAGCAGGACGGCATCGTAGGAGCCGCCGATGGTCCCAAGCCACGCGAGGTACTCAAGCGTCCCGACTGGATTTCCGAGATCGAGGAATCCATGCGGTAGGCTTCGCGAGAAACAATCCGGAAAAAATAAAAGGGCGGCGCGAAGCCGCCCTTGAGTTTTCGTGCTGCCCAATTAGAACTTAACCACGACGCCGATCGGCATCCGGAAGTTCTTGCTGCTGGTGCTGCCATTTCCATGAAGCATCATCCAGTCCGCGGAGGCGCGGAACGCCATGTAGCGATTCATGTTGATGTCGACGCCGCCACCAGCCAGAACAGCCATGCCGTTGCCGGATCCACTAACACCGGCGAACGAAGCCGAGCCGTGATCGCCACCGATCAGCGCGTGCACGAACGGCGTGTATCCCTTGTTCGCGCGCAACGCCAGTTGCGGTCCGAAGGTGTAGGTGTAGTTGTGAAAACTCACACCGCTATCGGTGAAGTAGCTGGAGCCGAAGTCGGCGGTGATCCCGAAATAGCTATTCAGGTTGCCGGTCGCACCGAGGTCAAAACCGCTCGCGTTGAACCCGCCTTCCAGACGCGTAAACTGATAACCGCCGTAGAATTCCGCCTTCGGATGGTCTGATTCACCAGCCAGAGCCGACAGAGAAAATATTCCAAGCATCAATCCCACCAAAGCTATTTTGCGCACATATCCTCCCAAGAAAATTGGACGGTAAATTTGCTTGCCAGCCCATTCAAACTTGTGGAGGAGTCACTAGCAAGTAACCATAGTGCAAGGGGCTAGTAATTAGAAGGTAAGCTCATGGAAACGACGGACTTACACGCAAGCACCGAGGGTGCACGGCGCCAAAAAGGGTACCCGGAAACCAGAGTATTAGCGAATAAGGCTAACGATTGCTATCAGTTAGAGTTGGAGCGATACTACAGGCCGACCCAGTTCCAGAAGCGTTCCTTAGTGCGGCGGAAGGACTCCGGCAGCCAACTCTTGTAGCGCAGAAGAACAGTTGCATTGATTTTCTTAACGGTTCGGGGAGAGAACTTGTTGCTAAAAACCAGGTAGTAAACGCCAGCGCCTGCGGGCAGATCGGACTGCATGGTGCCCTGGGAGACTCTGCCGCTTTCATACACCGAACTGGTTGCGTATCCGTTCTGCCATACGGCAAAGGCAGTCTCATTGAGAACATAGACTTCCACGTCGTTATCTTCCCCGTCGACTGTGCCGGGCTTCGCAGTTGCGGGCTTTCTATCGGCCGAGATCGACGTAAATTGACCGACGATCGAAACGTTCGTAGAGCCTTGCGGCAGATCGAACTTGTAGTAGCGGAAGTTGCGGGAGGCTACCGCGAACGGGGTATCAAGGATGGTCTGATCGTGCTTCCATCCGACGAGTTCCTGGATGCCTTGGGCAAATGGGCTATCGCTGGTTGCAGCCCACAGAGTCGCACCGAGGAAAAGACCAAGCAGAACCCAAATCACGATACGGCCAGTTTTGATGTGCGACGCGACTTCTACAACCTGTTCTTCGATCTTTACCGGTTCTTTTAGAGGCAGAGCGATGGGCTTGCCGCACTTGAGGCAGAAGAGGGCTTCGTCCGGAAGCGTTGCGCCGCACTTGCTGCATCCAAGCAGGACTTTTGTGGCGGGCGATGTGGTGCTGCTTGGCGGCATCAATGACTTCTCCACTGCACAACGGTGACTACCAAGAAACTTCGGGGGACGCACAGACTTCTGGGACTACTCTCTCAATGAGCCGATATTAGCACACAGTTTTTGCCGCAGGCACGGTACTTCGGTTGCAAAACCGGGTCAACATTTCGGCTGCTTTTCAGCGGCTCGGTAAGAAAGTTGCGGAGAGGTGGTTGGGACTTGGTCAGTGGTTGAGTGATGAGTGGTCAGTGGCGAGTGGTCAAGTGGTCAGAAGGAGCACAAGGGCCAAGCGAGGGATCGGTTTAGGAAACGGTATCGATCCCGACGCCCCCTCTCAGTCCAGGTTTCTTGGAATCACGGAATTAACGAAAGATGTCGAAATAATCTACGGGCCTCAACGGTTTAGCGGCAAAACATTGAACTCCAATGACTTAGGCAGGATCGATCTACTCCTGCTTACGCCGTTTTCGCTGTTGACACGATCCGCTCCTCGGAGTCTGTGCGCAAGGGGCCGATGACACATGGCTTCCCTTGAGGGGAAGATTTGGGCTTCGTCTAGGGGCGAGTGATTGGAGGCCTCGCTGTCGGCTTCTCGGTACCCGCCCTTAGCAAATTGCGTGTCCAGTTCTCATGCGGCAGAAAACGTCCCGAGACATCCTTTGCACTCCCGCGCGGGTCCGACCGCCAGAGAGAGCATGGATGCCATAGAATACGACTGGAACCCGTCCCTTGCGAGCTAATGGCGGCATCCGATGCTGAGTAGGAATAGCCTTGAATCAATAGCATCCGCCATCGCCTTGTAACCGGCGTCATTCGGATGACCATGATCACCGCTATCGAACTGTGGCAGCAGTTGCGATGGAGCGTTGGGGTCGCGGAGCACACGGTCGAAGTCGATCACGCCGTCGAACTCTCCGGACGTACGAATCCACCGATTGATTTCTTGTCGTTTCGCCTCATTCTCGGGTGACCACAACGCAAATGGAGTTCCCGGAACGAAAAAGCCTTTGACCGGCGTCATGGTCGCGCCGTAGATTTTGATTCCTCGCGTGTGCGCAAGCTCGATGAGCTGGCGATAACCGCCGATGATCTGATCCACGGTCACTGCCTGATCTGGATTGAGGCCGCCCGGCCACCCCGTCCCGATATCGTTCCCTCCACAATATACGATTACATGGGTTAACCCGGACTGGCTGAGCACATCGCGCTCGAAGCGCGCGAGTCCATTGGGACCGAGCGCATCATGGAGCAACCTGTTGCCGTCGAGTCCTTCGTTCAGTACGCCCATGGCCCGACGGTCTGCTTGAGCATTGAGTCGACGCGCCAGCCAGTCGGGCCAGCGGTGATTGGCGTCGACAGTGGATTCGGCGCCGTCCGTGGTCGATTCCCCAAGGGTGGCAATTGCACCGGACTGTCCGGAAGAGAGTACGTCGACAGCCGAGAGCCAAAACCACGACGACAGTGTGGGCGTCTGCGGGTCGAGTGGCATAACAGCGCTTGCGGTGAAATCTCCCGGCGGTGATATATAAGAGTTCTGGCGTGAGTCAAAATGCCACGCTGCCGGGCCCGTGACTCCGGGGAGGAACAGAGTTATGGCCACGTCGCTCAACTCAGGCACGGCAAGTTCCACGGGATCGCTAACCATCGGGGCACCCGGTGGAATTTCAACGGATGGCTTTCCGCCGAAGGTGAGGACCCGGTCGGAGGCGGGTATAACGGCGGCGCCTCCTGCAGAAAGTGCAATGTGAGCAGAACCGACGACGAGTGCGCTGGCTCCGAAAGCAGACAATCGCACCCGAACCTGCCGGCCTCCGACACTGGAATGCACAATTTGTCGCACGGTCTGATTGGCGAAACCAGTGTTTGTCAATCCGGGTAGAAGATCCGGCTGGTGCAGCGCCGTAGACCAGGTAGCTACCCAGTGTTCGTTGCCGCCCCCTGAGGACGCGCGAGAATCGGCCGCCATGATAGAAGCGGCGGTGAAAAGCTGGACGAGAAGGAATACGAAGCAGCGGCTGAGCAGGGTGCGAGGGACAGTTAACAGATTTGTTGGCATCTTGACCTCTCGTAGATGGGCTCTCGTGTCCTTCGAGCCTGAAGTTTGCATACCCGAACTTGGGTGTGCGTGTGGGCCAACTTAAATCGGTGGAACAAAATCGTCCATGCACCGGGGATGACAAGCGCATGAAATGTTAATCACGAGATATCTGCTTGAGATGAGGGCATTTAAGCCCGAGTGGCTTCAGAAACATGCTAGACTCTGGTTCTGGCCGGCAAGATCCCCCCCCACAACATGGAACGGAAGACTCCATCTGGCGGCGGCGTTCCCACACGTTCCATTGTTCGTTTTGGCGTGTTTGAGCTTGATCTTCGAGCGGCTGAATTGCGCAAGAACGGCCGCAGAATCCGACTACAGGAACAGCCCTTTCAAATCCTCCTCGAATTGCTGGAACAACCCGGTCAAGTGGTCTTGCGGGAAGAGATTCGGAAGAAACTCTGGCCCAATGACACGTTTGTCGAGTTCGACAGCAGTATCAATTCGGCAGTGAAGCGGCTGCGTGACTCGCTGCAGGATTCAGCGGAAAAACCGCGCTATATAGAGACACTTTCACGGCGGGGATATCGCTTCATCGCGCCTGTATCGCGCGAGTCAAACGATGCAAGGCCGGCGGAAAGTGACGCTTCCATTGCCGTGCTGCCATTCGCCAATCTGGGCGGCAATCTGGAGAACGAGTATTTTTCCGACGGGCTGGCAGAAGACATCATCAACGAACTGATGCGCGTGCCGGGACTGAAGGTGATCGCACGAACTTCCGCGTTTGCCTTCAAAGGCAAGCAGGAGGACGTCCGAACCATTGCCAGCGCTCTGGGAGTCGCCAACATTCTGGAGGGTAGCGTCAGGAGAACAGGGACCCAAGTCCGCATCACCACCCAGCTAATCGCAGCCCGGGATGGAACGCACCTCTGGTCGGAGCGCTATGACCGGGACATGTCCGACATATTCGTGATTCAGAACGAGATCGCCAAAGCGATCGCCAGCGCACTTCGGGTACAGCTCACTGAGACATCCACACAATATGTCCCTCAGTTGCCGGCGTATGAAGCGTACTTGAAGGCGCGTTACTGTCTTGCCGCACTCACGCACGAATCCCTGCCTCGAAGCAGGGACTATTACGAGCAGGCGATCGCCATGGATGCAGCCTTTGCTCCGGCGCGAAGCGGATTGGCCATGGCACTGGTTTCCCTCGTTCTGACGGGAATCATTGCCGCCCGCGTTGCATTACCGTTGGCGCGCGCCGCCGCGATCCGGGCGCTGGAAATTGATCCCTCATCGCAAGAAGCTCGCGCAGTGCTCGGGATGGTCGCAGCGCTCCACGACTTCGATTGGAAGGAAGCGGAACGTCAGTTTGGTCTGGCAATGGCTCGCGAACCTGTTTCCGCATATGTTCGCTGGTACTACAGCTTCTCTTATCTATTACCGATGGGCAGGACCCGCGAATCGGTGCGGCAGTGCATGCGTGGACTACAAGACGATCCACTAAATTTCATCGGCTGGTTCCACCATGCATGCGGACTTCTCGCGGGAGGCAATGTGGAGGACGGAGAGGCCAGATTGCGACAGCTTTCGGAATCTCATCCTGACCTTTACCAGCCCTACTACCTTTTGGCCCTGAGCCAGACGCTACGAGGCTTGCACAAAGCAGCTCTTACTTCCGCTGAAAAGGCGTATTGTCTAGCACCCTGGAGTACGACAACACGGGGTCTGTTGGCGGGACTTCTGAAGTGCACCGGCGCAGCAAGTCGCGGGGATGAACTGGTGCACGATCTTCTCCCTGGAGATCGGTATGGGACTGCGATGGGTCTGACATTCTTCCACGCGGGCTGCTCAGAGATTGAGCAGGCGGCCTGCTGGGCTGAACGTGCCATCCAGCAACGCGATACACGGATCATTCTGTTCGTTGGCCTGTTGCGTGCCTTCCGGCCGGAGGTACTATGTCAGGACGCCAGGTGGTCAGGCATGGTGGGCGAGTTGAGCATTCCACTTCTGGGCCTCGACGACTAGGTTCCAGGCCCGCGCCCAGAGGCAAGCGCCCTTCGCAGGCCCGGTCACCTGAGGAAGTAGAGCAGCATCGCGTAACCAAGCACCCAAACCAAGGCCAGAGCGCTGCCTACCATGACGGGCCTCACCGGTTCACACTGAGACGACTTCAGTCTGGCAATTTCATCGAGAATATGCTTTCGCCTGCGCTGCCGAATTGTATAAGCACGCTCATGAGCATGATCCGCCTCTGTAGCAAAATCATGAATCCTGTCAAGAAGCTGAATGTTTCTCAGTTCGTCGTAGAGCTCTGCTAGCGCTTTTTGCCGCGACATGTCACCAACCTGGAGCACATCCGTACTGATGCCAGACGGACGGAACTTACCTTTGAATTCACGGATAGAGAGCGGTGATATTAGCTAAATCGTCGGGCCACGTATTTGCGCTAGAGCAAAGTTCGCCAAAGGGTGATATTGCCTAGTCTCTCTACTGACTACGTTCGCAAAAGGGGTTCCTTCAGGCTGCTCTTTCTCGAGATAGCCTATAAATCATTTCCGGCTAACAAGTTGGGGGGGCGGCTTCTAAGATTAGAGAAAAGTCAAAAGACTGAATTGGGCTGTTTCGCGGGAGCGGCGGGTGCTTGGAGACGGCTTGGCATGTTCTTGCCGACGGCCTCGGCTTCGCTCAGTAAGGGACGCAGGGAATCGACCGAAATCCCGAGAGTGCTGCCGGAAAATCCATCCATGCAGGCGAAATTCACGCCAATGACTTCGCCTTTCGAGTTGAGGACTGGACCACCGCTGCCGCCGTGAGCACTGGGGGCGTCGTAGACAAGTTTGTCACCGACAACATCGCCGAGATGTCCGTAGGTCGTGGACGGCCGGATTAACGACAAAGCGGCCAGTTTGCTGACCGTGTCCATGTCGTTTTGGCGATACGCGAGCCGATCGTAAACTCCAGAGGGAGACTTGGCGACCAGTCCCTGGGTACCCAAAGGATAACCAATGACCATCACGAGTTGTCCCGCCGGGCCGGGCGAGGTGGCAAGAGGTAGCACGGCAAGAGTTCGCGCGACATTGGAGTCCTCAATCCGCAGAATCGCGAGATCCGAGGTCTTCGAAATAGAGCCGGGCAGCAGTCGGAGAGGTTTGGCGGACTTCGGGAAAAAAACGACGAGGTTCTCGAGCGTGGCAATGGCACCCCGGTCCATCAAAGCTTTGGCGTCCGGGTCGCCGTACCAGGGCTCGGCAACGTGGCGGTTCGTGGCTAACAAACCATCGCCAACCAGAAAGCCTGTGCCAGAAATGCGCGTCCTCACCTGGGGGGGCTGCTTCCCGAAGCCCACGTGATAGACGCCGTAGATGTAGCCAATTGAATTGCGGTACTGGTTTAGCAGAACAGCAGGCGCTGTTTGTTCCTGCTTCAACAACTCGACTTGGTCGGTCAGCTGACGGACCTGTTCCCGCAAATCATCGAGTGACCTTTGTTGTTGGGAAGTATCGGGAGAGGAGCAAGCTACCACTCCGCCAAGCAGCACGATGACAGCAGACCCGAGCCCCAGAATCTGCCGATACCTGTTACAACTGACAGTAGACTTCCTGATTTTTTCTAGCTTCAAGTTCTAGCAGATTAGTTGCAGGAGCTCGTGGCGTCGTTGCTCCAGAACAATTCTATCCTTTAACCGCCGCATTGGCACCTCCGCGGATTTCACCATCGGAGCCTGCCCCGATCGATAGTGCTTGAGGAGTGTAAAGCGTTGCAATCGACGCACTCCGCCATGTTCGTGGGTGATGGCAGGCGGCGCCCTCGGCGCGCGAAAGTTCGTCAGAAAGGAGAGGCCTTGGGCGCAACTTCCTGTTGAGTTCGCGACGCGCCACCTCCGTGGCGCGCGCTGCCGTTCGCTTGGCTCGGCGCCCATCCCTATACACAATCAACTCAAGGCGTTATGCGCACGAGGGCGAATACGATGCCGGTACCGACTCGCGCAAAGCCGCCGGCGACCAACTTGCCATCCGGTTGCTGCACGACCGCCTCCGCACCGTCCCGCCCACCGAAGAAGTCGACGGTGAGCACGCCATTGGTTCCGAAGCTTGGGTCCGTGGATAGTGCGCCAGCGTTGAATCGCACAATCGCCATATCGGCATTGGAACTCAGGTCGCCACTACGGCCGACGATCACCGCCTTGCCATCCGACTGCAGCAGCATCTGCGTTGGACGATCGGACTGATTGGTAATCGGGATGATCGCGGGCTGCGGACGGCGCTGGTTGTCATTGGGGTCAAATGACACAAGCGTGAATTGACTATTGAGGCCGCCGCCCCCAGCCGCGGGCCCCACCTCTACCTCGGCCGCAACGAAGATGGTGTCGTCCGCGAGCGTGACGACATCGACGCCGGCTTCGTAGCTTGTTCCTAAACCGAGATCGGTCAGATCGAAACCTTTGCCGAGAGGTCCGAAGCTATCGTCTCGAGTGCCCGGCAAGCCCATTCCGCCATCGCCAAACAGGCGTGTGATTGCGACGTCGGGATCAGAGACGCCGTCAGCTGCGCCACTGCCTGCGACGATTATTTTGCCGTCGCTCTGAAAGGCCATACCTCGGGCAAGCGAGAAGGAAGCACCGGCCGCCTCGTCGACCTTGCCGCCGTTGCCAAATCCAGTGTCGAGGCTGCCGTCCGGGTTGTAGCGGGCGAGTGCAAAGTGCCTGACGGAGGTGGTGGAAGAAATCACCTTGACGGCAGATCCCTCCACGAGGATTTTTCCGTCCGGCATAATCCGTACGCGGCGCGCCTGATCAACGCTGCCGAAGAAGTCCGTCGTGACTTTGCCGCCGGAGCCGAAACTCGCGTCCAGAGTCCCGTCGGCATTGAAACGCGCTAGAGCGAAATCGTCGTTGAAAGTTAGCGTACTGGTCGTGAGACCCACGACGACGATCTTGCCATCGGCCTGGACGGCAACGTCCTGCGCTGTATCGAGACCGCTCTGATTGAACGGGACTGCAACTTGGCCACCGCTGCCGAAGCCGCTATCGAGGGTACCGTCGGGGTTGAAACGAGCCAGGGCTGTGCCGCCCACCATCAGAATCTTGCCGTCGGTCTGCAATGCCATGCCCATTCTCGCGTCGACTATGCCGGGCGAATATCCAATGGTTGTGGTAACGCACCCACCGTTGCCGAAGGTTGGATCAAGCGCTCCGCTGGGAACGGAAGACACACAATTGACCGTGATGTTTGTGACGTTCGCAGCCGTGACGGTTCCATTTCCATTCGTCACCGTACAACTCTGATCCGGATTGGTTGGCTGCGTGGCCACGAAGACTCTGTAGGCGAAACCGTCGAGGATCGGTGTGGGCGACGACAGCGTGAAGGCGCCGTCGCTGCTCGGGCTGGCTGTGCCGCCGCTGATTTGGTCCTTGATAACGAGCCCGCCGCCCGCCAGCCCGGAAACTGTACCGCCGAGCGTGAAGCTCGACGTGACGATCGGATTATCATCATCCAGGATCGTCAAAGTTGTTTCCTTTTGCGCACCCAATTGTGCGCAGCCGCCTACGTCGGACAGCGTGACGGTAAAGCTCTCGTCGCTCTCCGCGACATCATCATTAACCAGTGGAATGTCCACTCGCCGCAGCCCGTCCTCACCGTCCCCGAAGCGCACTTCGGTTGATACCGTCTCATAGTCGGAACCAGTCGTGGCCGTTCCGTCGTGCGTCGTTACTTTCACGCCAACCTCACCTTTGGTACCGCCGGTGCGCTCGATATAGATGGCGGCCCGATCCGTGGGCTCGGGAACGTTGAGCGTGGCATTGGTAAATTGCAAAGTTCCTGCCGCCGGGTCAGGGCCGGCCGCGCACGTCAGCGGAGGCAGCCCATTCGGAATGTCGTCGCGCGGCGGAATTTGCGTCACTCCCGCAGAATCAAAGTCGATGCCAACTCCTTGAAGCGGGTCCCGCGTCAGTGCTGCAATGAAGGATTCGCCCTGGATGTGATTGATCGCGATGCTTTCGATGGTGATCTCAACGCTGAAAATGTCATTCTTGTGCAGCGAATCGATGGGAACTTCGACCTGTAGCGGCTTAGCTAATTGGAGACGGTAATGGTCGTGGGCGCCAGTATGGTCCACATCATCGTCTAATGTGAAAAAATTCTTGAGCCAAAGCAGCTGACTGCTCTCATCACCCGAAACGTCAACCGTCCAGTCGTTGGCGATTCCTGTGACCTTTACATGGCCACCTTGACGATAGAAGATGCCATTTGCACCGAAGCTGCGGGCCTCGAGTCGAAAGCTGTCCTCTGCATGAGTCATGTAACCGTCGCATTTGTCTTTTACGTCCTGGGCAGTGTGGGACTCTGGCAACCACCGGCAAATCTGCCGGTCGTCGGGAGTATGGCCGCCGTTGTCTATCCCTTCCAAACTTGCATGGGTAATTAAGAAGTGCATGTTTGGCTTCTCCTGATCGACTCGGAAGTAAAAAGTCTGCGTCAGAGATGTTCGCGAGCCGATGTCGTGCGGCGGATCGGTCTCGCTTGGCGCCACCGACTGCGTCCAGAAAGTCCGACCGGTCGCATTGGAGAAGATATAATGCGTGACTTCGTTTTCGGTAAGGGGAGGCGGAGCTAGCGCCAATGGCCCGTCGATGTGGCCGGCAACATTCAGAACGCCATTGGTTCCTGTATCCGGGATTGTCACCGACTTGCGAGTCTCGGCGGCGGTATAGACGTCGGTCGCGAAAGTTCTGAACGGCGGATCGAGCTGCGTCGTGGTCGGCGGCGTAGCTACCACTGCGAAAGAGAATCCGCTCACGTTACCCACCATTGTGCTGGCGCTGACCGAGGCGCCGCTGACAACATCCCACGCAGATTGTGCCGCATTGGTCTTGTACAGAACGGGCGTTGTGCCCCCTGGAACAGAAGCTGGCTCAAATGGCACTGTGATCGTTGCTGGAACAGCAAAGCTGGTGCCATGTGGAGTGAACGCGTAGATCGGTCCAACGGCCGTAACGCCTGCCGGCAAAGGTGGTGCTCCAGCGCTAGTTTGGCTGACAGTGATCGGCGTGTCTTGGGTTAGCGCGCCCGCAGGGACCACAACTTTCGCACCAGACGCCTCGGTCACAGTACCGCCCGCCGCACCAATCTTCTGAGCCGATGGGGGATCGGTCGTGCCATGGCCGCCACATCCCGTAAGGGCGAGACCCGTGCACGCGATGGCGCTAAGAACCGCGTGAGCCCGGGGCTTTTGATGGTGCGCAAGGTCCGCAAGGGTGCGGTTGCGACTCGATCGGTTAATCTTGTCGCCCACAACAACCCGCGACGCTTCCGTGGTTCTAAACAACACTTGCGCGAGTTGCCCAGCAATCTGGCACATTAGTCGCGAAATATACCCTGCAGCTTCCTTCATGAACTTCTCCTCATCACAACTGGCTCACAAGTCGGCTCGCCAAGTGACAGCACTCGGCACAAGCAAACTGCGAGTCAAGATAGTTTTTGTTTTGTTTCTCTCTGCTTCAGGGGGGAAGCTACTTCATTGCCACTCCATGGGGACGTGCCGGCCCTGTGGGGAAGGCGGTGTTGAAATCGAGATTGAAACGGGGATCCAACTCCAACTGATTCCTGTAAACCTTGATCACGCGAACTTTGTGGTCGCCCTCGAAGTGGATCTTGCCGAAGTCGTCTTCGTTGAGGAAGTAATCGGTGACAACGAGGCGTTTGTCGTCGTCAGTGAGAGCGATGGCGTGCGGTCCGGCGTCCAACCCCAGATTCACGATGCCAGTTTGAAACGGCGCTTCTGGATCACTGACGTCGAGCATGCCCACCTGGCCTGCCTGGAACGACGCGAAGAGCAGGCGATCGCCCGTTTTCGGCATCGCCAGAAGTTGGGTCATGCCTCCACGTACCGGAACTTCAACGTGGGGTACGATGTTCTCGCAGTCGAACACCGGCATCGCAGTTCCGTCTATCGTGCTCACCAGGTAAACGAATCCGTCAAACATGCCCGTAGTGAATGCGCGACGCTGCGGATCACCAGGAATCAGTTTCACATCCATGGTGCCGATGGCATCGGGAATTTGGATGGTGCGAACTATTTTGCGCTCATCAAGATTCCAAACACGGATTGCGCCCCGAAGCAAGGGATCGCCGGGGACGATGTTCAAGGAACTCGCAGGCATCATGAAGTCGGAAGTCACCATCAGGTCAAGTTCGGGACGCGCGGAGATGCCATGAGGGTTGAATCCGTCCTGAGGAGGATGAACCGGCCATTCCCCGACCCGGTGCAGGTTCTCATCAAATTCGGCGACGCGACCGGGTTCTCCCCCTGCGGCGGAGCCCATCTGCGTGATCAGAAATCCGCCGTCGTCCAACGGCAGAAAGTCATCGGTAATACTCGATTGCGACGTGCTTGCCGAGAACAAAAATCTGGGGTGACGTGCATCGCTTACATCGAAAAAGAAGATGCCGTTCTGTCCGCGCAGCAGGCTGAGCAGTCCACCGCACCCCAAGATCTTCTTGTCGGCCGAGAGGTGACAATGGTGGGCTTCATTGCTGACATTTCCAGGCGGCGGAACAGGGATCGTACGGATAACTTTGCCATAGGTCTTCGACTCTTCATCGAAGTCGATAACGGCTAGGAAGTCCGGGGCCACACGCGCCTGGTCTCCCGCCCACACGTAGAGAGTCTTGGCACGCTGGTTTCGTCCATGGTCCCTGTCGTTATCAGCAGGCGATGCGCCCGGCGCAAAAGTCAGGACGAGTAGAGTCAACACCGCACTTACAACATACGTCTTGAAGTTCTTCATAGCACTCCTCGCTGCCGCAAAGGGGTAAATCAGTTTCACCGCCCGGATGGCTGCTTGACCAGAATTCCCGGTCTCGGCGTTTCCCGCAAAAGCAAGCGATTGTGTCGTCTGAGGAAAACGGGGAAGGCCAGCAGAACCAGAATCACCCCACGTGACTCGCCCGCCATACTTTTCCTGCGAAATGGGTGGCAGCGTCAATTCTTGAGAGATTCCCTTTTGGTGGAATTTCGATTCCCGAACGGTTCCAGCCGGTAACGCTTGTAAAGCTGGCGTCACAATGTCCACGGACCGGACCAAGGCAGAAGGCGCGTTATGAATGAGTTAGCTTGTGCAAATCGCAGTGTTCGGGCCAGAGGAGTCAGTGATACACTTTCAAACCATCCTGGGGCGTGGTATATGGGAAGTTCCCCTCCTGATAAGACCTTCTACCGGTTTGGTGCCTTCAAGTTGAATCCGCAAACCGGGGAACTGTCGAACGACGGCCAGAAGTTGCAACTCCGAGATCAACCCCTGAAGCTGCTACTGGCCATGCTGGAGCAGCCGGGAGAACTTGTGACCCGTGAGGTGCTGGTCCGGCGGCTTTGGCCCGACGGCACGTTCGTTGATTTCGACCGCGGCCTGAATAAGGCAGTTCTGCATTTACGAGAGGCGTTGGGGGATTCGGCCGAGCGTCCGCAGTTTATTGAAACTCTGCCGCGCAAGGGGTATCGGTTCGTCGCACAGGTCGCTCAGGACCTGCCGCACGTACCAACAACGCCTCCTACTCCTATTCCGGCGCAACATGGGAGGGCGCATTTCCGTCCGTGGATGGCGGCGGTCCTTGCGATCGTGATCGCGGCCGTTGTCATGCTGACAAATGTGGCAGGCGTACGCGATTGGATCAGCGATCGCACTCATCTCACATCGCAGATCGGTGCATTGGCGGTCATACCTCTGGAGAACCTTTCGGGTAATCCCGATGAAGAGTACTTCGCCGACGGGATGACCGATGAGTTGATCACGGATCTGGCCAAGACGAGCAGCGCAAGGATTACGTCTCGCACGTCAGTGATGCGCTACAAGGGAACGAGGAAGAGTGTACGCGACATCGGGCGCGAGCTGAACGTGGATGCAGTGGTTGAAGGAACCGTCACCCGCTCGGGGGACCGCGTTCGCATCACGGCGCAACTGATTCAGGTCGCAACCGACATGCACCTGTGGGCGGAAGCCTATGAGCGAAACGTGGACGAGATTCTCCACTTACAGAGCGAGGTCGCAACCGACATCGCACGCCGCATCAGCACGGTGGTCCGGCCGCTCGATCAGGGCAAGACCGTAAATCCGAACGCCTACGGGCTCTATCTGAAGGGTCGATATTTCTTTTTCCAGTACACCTCGCAGGGCTGGCTGCAAGCCATTGAATACTTCAACCGTGCCCTCGAATTGGACCCGGGATTTGCGCCGGCGTACGCCGGCCTGGCCGATGTGTATCTGGTCGCTGGCGCGTACGGCTCCATTCCCACGCAGGAGGCGCTGACTCGTGGAAAGGCGGCCGCCGAAAAGGCGCTGCAACTGGATGACAATTTGGCGGGAGCCCACTATGCTCTCGCCACCGCCTACACCTGGTACGACTGGGATTGGGCGAAGGCGGAGAAGGAGTTCCAGCGTGGTCTCGCGTTGAATCCGAACGACGCGCTGGGCCGAAACTGGCACGGAGGTTACCTATCAATTCAGGGCCGGCACGAAGAGGCTCTCGATGAGCACGAGCGCGCCCGCGAACTGGACCCATTTTCACTGATCATCAACGCCAACCTTCTTCGTTCGCTATATTGGGGACGCCGCTACGACGAGGCTATCAGCCAGGCGAAGAAGACTCTTCAAATGGATCCGAAATTCGGTGTGGCCCTGTTCTGGCTGGAGGGATCTCTTCGTCACAAGGGCATGTTCAAAGAGGCGGTCGCGCTGCGGCAATCGGTCACAACACCGGAAAATGCCCAACTGATCGCTCACAAGTATCAGACTTTGGGATTTCCAGCACTGATGCGCGACAGCGCTGAGATGTTTAGAAAGAACGGGGCGCTGGTCGAGGCTGCACGCTGTTTCGCCCAGGTTGGCGAAAAGGAACAGGCGCTCTCTCTTCTTGAGGATTGCTATCAGCGCCGCTGCTACTCCATGGTCACCCTGAAAGCGGAGCCCGATTTCGACGTGCTGCGCTCGGAGCCACGTTATCAAGATCTGGAGCGCCGGGTCGGCCTGCGATAGGTCTGAGGAACAACTCCGTTTTATGAACGCTCGCTTTGCTCGCAGGACGGACGAAGACGTCCGTCCTTCCACATTCGGTGTTAGAAGAAGCGTGTTTTGAACTGCTCGCGGCGCTGGCGGGCCTCACTGGTCCAGCGTTGGAATTCTGGCTCATTGCGAATGGAGGCCAGTAAAGGATCGGAGGCGAAGCAGGGATAGCAGAAGAATCCACCCTCGATAGTGCGCTGCAACATGTGGAGCGCCGAGGCGGTCTCGCCCAAGACGGAGTACGCCTGCGTCACCTTGTATGTAAACTCGGCGTCGCCCAGGCCACGAGTTTCCATTTCAGCTTCGGTCAGATGCAGGAGTTTGACTGCCGAATCATGCTGGCCCGCCAGCGATTCACTGATCGCCTTGCCAACCCTGGCAGGCATCAGGGAAGAATCCAGCAGGTATGCCCGATCAAAGTGTTCCACAGCGTCTTCGCGGCGCCCGAGGTAGTATTCGGCCCATCCACGATAAAAAAGAAGATAGGCAGAGTCTTTCGCCGGCAGAGTTTGCAGGAACTTTTCGTATTCTCCGAGATACAGGTAAGCATTCAGCGCGGAGCTGTTGATCTTCACGTTGGGATCGTTTTGCCGAGCCTTCTCGCACTCGGCCGCGGATTCCTGCAACATGCCGGCAAAGCGGTAGGCGTATCCCAACTCCCAATGCAGCGCAGCGTTGTTCGGACTGCTTTGCAGAGCGGTTCGTAATAGAGGCACCGCCTGCTCAACACGGCCTGTATCGGTGAGCATGTTGGCCATGTAGATTCGCGACTCGACGAGTTCGGGGTTCAAAGCCATGGCCTTTTCATAGGCCGCCTGCGCCCGTTCGTATTGTTCTCGGCCTCCGGCTTTGAGCGAAGCATTCGTGGTATAGGCACGTCCCAACTGCGCCCAGGTCGGCGCATAGCTGGGATCGATAGATGCGGATTTTTGCAGCATCGCAATGGCTGCGGCGAAGTCGTTAGACGAATACAGATCTACGCCGCGCAGGTAATCTTCGTATGCGACCGGGTCGACGCGTTCGTCTGCCTTGAGGTGCTCGGCTTCAGCCGCAGTAACGTTCAATTCCAGGCCCTTCACGATTTCCTGGGTAACGCGATCCTGTATGGTGAGAAGCCTGTCGAATTCGACGTCGATGGAGTCCCGCCACAGAATGCGATTTGACCGGACATCGACGAGTTGTGCGGTGATACGCAAGTCATTTCCGTCTTTGAGGTATCCGCCAGTGAGCAACGTATCGACATTGAGTTCGCGACCAACTTGCTGGGGATCGACGCTCTGGTTTCTGTATTTGTCGACAGAGGAGGATGGCCGCACCACCAGCGTACTGATATAGCCCAACTTAGTGATGGTCGCGTCGGCCAGCGAAAAGCCCAGGTAGTCCAGCGCGTGATCCTGCTTTAGATTACGGAAAGGGAGGATCGCCAGGCTGCGCGGCTGAGTAAACATGTCTGCTGTGTGGGCTGTCCGACTGTGAAATCCAGCATAGACGAGGGCCATCAGCAGGGCGATCACCGGAAGCGCGGCCAGAGCTAACCACCATCTCCGCGGGCGCGCAGGAATCTCGCTAGCCAGGTTCGGACGCGCAGCGGGAGTCAAACGTTCGGTCAGAGACTCACTAATGATCAGCGCATCAGCGCGTGGCGAAGCCGCACGCCATAGTTTATCGCTGAACTGAATTCCCTCCTGGAGTTCCTGCAGGTCCGCAAGCATCTCCTTCGCGGATTGATAGCGATACACGCGGTCCTTGCACATCGCCTTGTCTGTAATCTCGATGAGCCGCGGCGGTACGTTGAGATTCAGCGAATCCATGCTGGGAGGTGTGCTCTTCAGTATTTCGGCTATGACATCACTCGCGGTATGACCGTCAAATGGAACTTTACCGGCCAGCATCTGGTAGAGAACAATTCCGAGACTGAAGAGGTCGCTACGTGCATCCACGGACAGGCCACGGGCTTGTTCGGGCGACATGTATTTCGCCGAACCGACCACCGCTCCAGCCTGGCTGACCGACGCCCACGCAGCCCCTGCAGGAACGACGTTGTAACTGGATTGGCTTTCGGACAATTTCGCGATGCCAAAATCGAGAACCTTCACGAGATTGTCTTTTCGAATGATAATATTGTCGGGCTTGATATCGCGGTGGACGATTCTGGCGGAATGAGCAGCGACGAGAGCCTTGGCGATCTGCGCGGCGATATCGACGGCGATTGCAGGTTCCAGTTTTCCTTTCGCCAGTTTTTCCCGCAGCGTCTCTCCCTCAACATATTCGGCCGCGATGAACTGAGTTCCCTGCTCGTTGCCGAATTCGAAGATCGTGAGAATGTTCGGATGATTGAGGGCTGAGGCCGCAAGAGCCTCTTGTTCGAAGCGACGCAAGCCACGTTCATCGTGTTTCAGCCCGGGCTTTAGAACTTTGAATGCGACCTTGCGCTTCAGGCGCGTGTCCTGAGCGAGGTAAACCTCTCCCATGCCGCCGGCGCCCAGGCTGGAAAGGATCTGGTAGTGGCCAATCATCTTGCCAGGGGCGACAGTACCGCCTCGTCCCGCCCCGACAAAATCGCGCGCCGCCTTCATGATCCGGTCTTCGACCACGGTCACTGGCTGCGCAGCCGAATTCAAAAGAGCCTCAATCTGCTCTCTCAGCTCTGTATCCGAGCCACACTGCTCAGCTAGAAAAGCGGCACGTGCCTCCGCAGATAGCGGAAGGCACTGATGAAAGAGATCTTCGATTACCTTCCAGCGGTCGGGGGAATGCAGCGCAGCGCCCATATTCTCAGGAGGTACCTCGGGAGAGCTCGAGGTTCAGCCAGGCCTTAGCCAAGGTGAGCTCCCGATGAACTGTAGCGGGAGAAATCTTCAGCGCTTCGGCGGCTTCGTCATAGGTAAGCCCGCCGAAGAACAGCAACTCGATCAGCTCACTCTTGCGGCCATCCTGAATGGCCAGTCTCTGCAAGGCTTCGTCCAGTTCCACGATCCCCTTGTCAGCTTCCGGTCCGACCAGGATCGCCTCCTCAAGAGGAACCTTTTGATATTCGCCGCCACGGCGGTAACGGTTCCGCGACTTAGCGTGATCGACAAGAATGCGGCGCAACATCCGGGCCGACACCGCATAAAAATGAACCCGGTTCTGCCAAGCGACCTCGGCATCTACAAGCCGCAGGTACGCCTCATGGACCAGGGCGGTGGCTCGCAGGGTGTGATCCGGACGTTCAGCCCGCAGGCAATTCGACGCGAGCTTCCTGAGTTGGTCGTAGACGATGGGCATGAGTTGGTCGAGCGCCTCTTTGTTTCCACTGCCCCACTGCTGCAGGAGTTGCGTGACGAACTGTCGATCCGGAGCCGGATCCATTCGAACCCCCAAAAGGTTGGTTAAAGGAGAGTGGGCCTGGCGGAAGGCAATGACCACTGTCTGCAAACAGGTGCATCCGGAGCACCTGCATGGTCCGCCATTATAGCGCACCTCCGCCGCTCTATTGCCGGATTGTTTTTGTGAACTCATTCGTGAGGGACCCCGCACAGCAACGTCGCTATATCAAGTGGCGGACAGATCAGGGCCGCCACATTCAAGCGCAGTGCGCTCACATAGAAGTGAAAAGGAGTACAAAATGCAGAACAATCAGATCGGGGGCGCGGCGATCGGCCGCGCGCAAGGACTCAACCATTTGGCGATTCCGGGGCTCACGCTGGCAATCGGCGTCATGCTTTGTTTCTCTTCGCTCAACTCTCAGGCCCAGAGTTCCATTCTGAATACGCTGGGCACCCCACAAACACTTTCCACAGTTCCGTCGAATGGCGACATGAACCCCTACGGCGTAGCTTTCGTTCCGGCGGGATTTCCTACAACCGGAGTGCTGAAGGCCGGTGACATTCTGGTGTCCAACTACAACGACAATGCGAATCTTCAAGGCACGGGATCGACCATCGTGTATTTCCGGAATGGAAGTCAGAATCTGTTTTACCAGGACGCTCAGAAAGTGGGCTTCACGACAGGCCTGGCAGTGCTGAAGGCCGGCTTCGTGTTGGTAGGCAGCATGCCGACGTCCGATGGAACCTCCGCCACTGTGAAACCGGGCTCTCTGATCGCGATCAACGCGGCGGGTCAGATCGTCTGGACCTTGGAAAACAAGAGCCAGATCAACGGACCGTGGGACTTCACGGTTTTCGATCAGGGTGCGACGGTCACGGTATTCGTGTCCAATGTTCTGAACGGTACGATCGAACGTCTCGTTCTCGGAACCAAGGGCGGAATTTCAGTCAAGAATGCAACTGAGATTTCGTCGGGCTACACCCATCGGGGTGATCCGGCGGCTTTGGAAGTTGGCCCGACCGGTCTGGCCTACGATTTCTCGCGCGACACTCTGTACGTTGCCGAGGGTCTGGAGAACGCGGTGTATGCAATACCCGATGCCAATGCGGTCGGACAAAATGGCGGAAAAGGATACAAGATCTACAGCGACAACCTGCATTTGCACGGGGCACTGGCTCTGACCCTGGCGCCAAACGGGAACCTGATCTGCAGCAACAATGATGTGATCAATACGGTTGCGGGTCAGCCCAGCGAACTGGTGGAATTCACCCGCGGCGGCAAGTTCGTAGCCGAGTATTCGGTCGACCCGAACCTGGGCGGCTCTTTCGGGCTCGGCTTCGGTCTGGTCGACGGTCACTCGACGTTTGCCGCAGTGGACGACAACGCTTCTTCCCTGTTGGTCTGGACCCTGAACTAGTTCCACGGAGTGGGTGATTAGTTGGCTCGAAATCTTCTTGCGGCCCGAATCTTTGATTCGGGCCATTTTTGCCTTCGGAGGGAATGCGGAAAGCGGCCATAGCGGATCGGCGGGCTAAATCCGCAACTAGATGTGTCGCTTGCGCTGTAGAGCGGATAAAGCAATCAGGCAACAAAAGGCGGACAAAGCCAGCGAGTAGCCCAAGGAATAAAGAAGATATTTCCATTCGCCGTGCATGACGCGCAGGCTGACGTAGATATTCGCAGTCTTCCGGCTGAACGGATGCAGGATGGGCGCCGCGAGGTAGAGAACATGAAACACGTCTTCCAGAACCCGCGTGCCGGTACTGTGATTTCCGGCATGTATCGCCGAGCGCGCCCACACAAAACCGTCATAGAACAAGTCGGCATTGAAGATGATGGCGACAATGGCCGCGATTGCGGGATGAACGATGGTGGCCAGGAGCATCAGATAAGCCGCCAGTCCGATTGAAATCACGAAGGTATCGGCCGCGACGAAAGCCAATCCCGAGCGAACCGGGAGATGCCACAATACCGAGAGAGCGGTAACGCCGCCCAAAACCACCGCGTTCAACAGGAATGCGACACTCACCGCCGACAGAAACGCAGAACCCAGCCATATCCAGGGAGGGCATGGTTTCGTGAAGACCATCTTCAGGTTGCGGCTCCGGAGGTGCGCCGACACGATGAACAGACCAAGTCCTGCGGCAAGTAGCTTGAGGAAGAAATTGATTGTTCCGAAAATCTCCTGGAGCTTGTTGAAGTTCTGGACCCCAGAGTCGACGAAGAATTGCGGCACGGTTGCAAGGGCAGTCAGTACCGCAAAGAGAATCAGGAACGCGAGCAGAAGCCGGCTTCTGCGATAAAAGGTCAGGTGTGCAACGAGATTCGCTCTCAACAGTTCCACCATAAAGTTCTACTTTAACTGCTCCGCGGCCTCGGCCCTCGGCGGTTCTTCTCCACCCTTGACGATCTTGAAGAATTTCTCCTCAAGTGAGGTCTTCTTCAGTGCGCACTCGTGCAAGCCAAGGGCATGGCTCCGGGCAAACTCCATGAAGTCGTAAAGCTTTTCTTTAGGGATCACTCCCCTGACCACGGCTCCCTGCTTCTCCACGGCCCGCAAATATTCGGGGATGGAGCTGTTAGGCTCGAAGGTCACGCTATACGATTCTCGATCTGCCGTGAGCAGGTTGCTCAACTCATCCTGAGCGACGACGCGGCCGGAGTCGATAACAGCCACCCGGTTCGCGAGCATTTCGATCTCCGACAGGACGTGCGAATTCATGACGATAGTTGCCCCACGTTGATGAATCTCGCGGAGAGTCTCGCGGAACTCACGGACTGCAATCGGGTCAAGGCCACGCGTCGGCTCGTCGAGAAGGAGCAACTTGGTTTCATGGATAAGGCATTGCGCAATTCCGACCTTCTGCTTCATGCCTTTGGAGCATTTTGACAGCCTTAGGTTCTTGAATTGCGCCAGGCCCAAGTGCTCTAGAGAATCATGAATTGCCTTCTCTGAAACCCGGCGACCATAGAGCGAGGCATAGTAGCGCACGGCTTCCTCAACCGTGAGATACAGGTGGTAGTGCGGCTCTTCCGGCAGGTAAGCGATGTTGGCGTAGACCGGACGTCCGAGGTCGGGAACTTGTCCCATCACTTCCACACGGCCTGATGTGGGCTTCAGTAGTCCGAGGAAACAGTACATCGCGGTCGATTTGCCGGCGCCATTTTGACCGATTAGTGCGAAGAAATCGCCATCGCGCACGTCGAGCGTCAAACCTTGCAGAGCGTGCACGGGGTGGCGGCTCAAGCTCCGTCGGAAGGTGACGCGGATCTCTTCGGCGCGGATCACATTTCCCCCGTGCAGAACCGCTTGTTGAGGCTTTTGATGATGGCATCATCCGACTGATCTTTGAAGTCCTCCGTGGTCAACGCCGTCTTGATCTTCTTCGATGTCTTGCACGTGCACTTCTGGACTTTGTCGTCGCAGCCGCACGGGCAATCCATCCTGGCCACAATGCGTTTTCCGCGATCATCGAACTTGTATGGTTCTTCCTGAGAGCTTGTGTTCTCGGGCTGATTCACAGGAAGAGATGGATGGAGTTGCACTTGCTTGAGGTAGTCGTCCGGGGAGATCGCACGTCCGAGTCTTAGTTGCGCCAGGTTGTCCTTGAGGAGTTGGTCGAAGGCAACGTTGGCGTTGGCGAGAGCGCCCGTCTCATAGAACTGCACCTTGCCATCCACGCCGATCAGAACAGTCGTGGGAAAGGAACTCACCCCATAGCGACGCTGAATGGGGCCGGTGTCGATTCCTGCCGGGAAATCCAGTTTGAGTTCCTGCATGAAGCCCTGAACCCGTTCGGGCTGCTCTTCGGAATCGATGCCCAGCAACAGGAATGACTCGGATTTGTGATCTTCAAAGTAGCGGTTCAGCTCCGGCATTTCGGCTCGGCACGGACCACACCAGGTCGCGAAGAAATTCAGAACGACGATTTTCTTGCCTACGTTTTCTGAAAGCCGGAAAGTGGACCCATCTTTGGTCTTGAGTTCGAAGTCGGGAGCAATCTGCCCGCGCCACTCGGTGTATCCGATCATGGTTCGCGCCTGGTCACGAACTTCTGTATTAGTCGGCGAAGGTTTCAGCTTGTAATGCAGGACTCCCAGCACGACGCCGGAGACGACGATCAACGCATTCAAAAGCGGACGGGTCACTTCTCCTCGACAATAGGCAAGGCATGGGGAAAGCGCGCCTGGCCAGGTTGAGAGCCTTTCCTATCGACCGGACTTTCGAGAATGAACTGCTGGCTGAATGGTAAAGAGAGGCGAGAACGATCGCACATTACAAAGGTACTTGGCGGCGGGATGGCCTACCCGTCGCCATTCTGGGGCTGCTGCAAAATCCCGTCGCGGTTGTCGGGCTCTGCCAAGTTTTCTCAGTTCCACTGTCATCTCTGACAGGGCGGAACAGAGAAATATCGAGAGATTATCCCTGTTCCGAACGATTCCGGCAAAGGAGACTCCAACGTGATCAAGAACTGCGTTTACACACTCGCACTCGGCCTGTATCTAGTGATGGGAGCATTCGCATTTGCTCAATCATCCCCGCAAACCACGCCCAGCGGCAGCCAGATGACCCCAGATCAGGTCGACGAGGCGAATATTCAACTCATGAGGCAGGACATCCGCTCCGAACGCAAGAAGCTTGTGGCCGCGAGTATGCCGCTGAATGAGTCGGAAGCGACCAAATTCTGGCCGGTGTACGATCGCTACATTGCAGAGACCGTCAAAATCAACGATGTTCGTTACGCTCTGATCAAGGAATATGCGAACAGCTATCAAAATATGACCGATGCCCAGGCCGACTCTTTCATCAAGCGTTGGCTGGCTCTTGACCAGGACTCCACACAACTGCGTCTGAAGTTTATTCCTGAATTCCAAAAAGTAGTTTCCCAGAAGAAGACAGCTATGTTCTTCCAGATCGACCGGCGTCTTGCGATGTTGATCGAATTGAAACTTGCGTCGCAAGTTCCAATTGTGCAGCCTTAAATCGGCTGACGCGTTGGCACGTGGGTTTCTACGCTTCTCTGCGTGCATCCCAGGTGCGGATCCTGCGTCAACTTATGAGTTGGCAGGCGACCAGTCAAAAAGGCATTACTCATTGGTTGCTGCGCGGAGTTTTGCAGCTCGTTTGAACCGGCGTTTTGAAGCACGCGATTCGGCAGTTTGCTACCTTGCGCAATCCGCTACGCCCAATGTGCCGTTAGCAGGAGTCAGACTCGTCCTTAGTAGGAAGTCCAGATCAGCTCAGGAAAACAAGGAGGGTGCTAATGTCGCCCACGAGGCACCCTCCCAGCGTTCGACGGGTGAAAGTGTTCATCAAGTTAGGCGAGCCACCAAGACTTTGACTACTGGGATGTTTGACAGGTAAGGAACCAGAGTCCATTGGGTAATATCTCTGATTCCTGGCCAGAACCATTTGATGAGTGTTTCGTGAGTCCTGCCGTTGTAAGGCGGCCTGTGTGCAGAAATTTGTGCCGAATCGACGGATGTGCAGGTTGTGGGACGATAACTAAGCTGTCGGACCGCCCGCCGGTAGACTCGGTGTACCCGCGTTGCCGTGCCACTTGCTTCCGCTACCAGTTCATCGTGCCTTTTGACCGTCGAATCACTGTGTAGTGCAGCCGCACAACTCCGTCGGGGAACCTTTTGCTTGCCAGCAGTTTCAAAGGCACATCACGGCGATGCGGCGCGACCAGCGGAATGCCCTCGCCGATGATTTTCGGGATCACATGAATTATGAACTCATCCACCTGGGCGGAATCCAGAAAAGAGGCGATCGACCCGGCACCGCCCATCAGCCAGACATTCTTTCCTCTTTCGGCGCGCAGACGTTCGGCGAACTCGGCTATGTCTCGCCGATAACGATTACCTCTGGACTTACGGCTTTGGTCAATGTGCGTGATAGAACGTAGTTCTTTTTACCCGGGCAAGGGACGTTCATTCCGTGAGCAACCGAGAAGTCGTACGTTTTGCGCCCAAGGATCGCGGTGTCAATCGAGCGATAAAAGGCGTCCATGCCATAGTTCCCCTTGGGGCGCGGGCGCTCGAGCCAGTCGACCGCGCCATCCGTTCGGGCAATGAAGCCGTCGGCACTGGTCGCGATCTACACGATGAATTTGCGTTTGCTTGGCATAGCCGTCTCCGGCGCACATCCTATCGTGCACCTTTCTTTTAGGCAAAAAGGAGAGAACGCATGGTGTCTCTACATCCTGAGGTAGCAAACATCTGTGCCCGACGGCGTATTGAATTTGGTGTCGTTCCGAAAAGCCGCCGGATCGTTCTCGCCCAAGTCCGGATCGGGTTTGGTCCCGACAGCCTCCTGCGGTACACTTCCCGCGATTCCACCTTAATCCAGGAGCCCACGCCATGCGCCGTGCCACTCTCGCCGTCTGCTTTCTGCTTGCGTGCGTACTTTCTTCAACGGCACAGGAAAAGAAAGAAGACAAGTCGCAGGAGAAATCCGATCGGCTTACCCCCATGGACGTATTCAACCTGCAGTTCGCCGTCGACCCGCAAATTTCGCCGGACGGTAAACGCGTCGTCTACGTCCGCCAATTCAGCGACGTGATGAACGACAAACGTCAGTCAAACCTGTGGATGATCAATGCCGATGGCAATGAAAATCGAGCAGTGACGAACGGGAATTACAGCGATGGCTCGCCACGCTGGTCGCCGGATGGAACACGCATCGCGTACATTTCCGATCGTGATGGCAAGCCGCAGATCTACGTGCGCTGGATGGACAATGGGCAGACGGCTGAGTTGACGAATCTGGAGAGTGCTCCCTCGGACATTGTGTGGTCGCCGGATGGGAAGCTGATTTCGTTTTCGATGCTCGTTCCGTCGGACCCGCCCAAGATTGCGAACCTGCCGAAGCCACCGGAAGGCGCGAAATGGGCGGATCCGCCGAAAGCCTATGACCGGCTGATCTATCGGTTTAATGCCCGTGGATACCTGAAGTCTGGCTACATGCAGCGTTTCGTCGTATCGGCTGAGGGAGGAGCGCCACGTCAACTGACCACCGGAAATCTGCCATTTGGCGGATTCGAGGGAGCTTTTGCCGGCAGCCGCGCGGCCTGGACTCCGGACAGCAAGTACCTGATTTTCTCGGCCAATCTGCATCCGGATTATGAATATGATCCCCTCAACTCCGAGGTTTATGAGCTGTCCCTGTCGGATGGGCAAGTCAAACCTCTAACCAGTCGCAAAGGACCCGACAATTCTCCCCAGGTATCTCCTGACGGGAAAACCATCGCTTATGTCGGTTTCGATGACCGTTACCAGGGACATCAAACGACGCATCTCTACCTGATGAATCGCGACGGCAGCAATTCCCGCGTTGCGACACCGCAACTGGATCGCGATGTGGAGGAACCTCGCTGGGCGCCGGACGGCAGTGGCGTCTACTTCATGTACGACGATCAGGGTGATACGAAGCTGGCTTTCTATTCTCTCGACGGAAAGGTGAAAGATCTTGCGACACACGTGGGCAGCGGCGGCTCGAGCTACTCGGGCGGAGCCGCATTCACTGTCGCCAGCAATGGCACGTTCGCAGTGACCTACGGAACCCCTTCCGATGCGGGCGATATCGCAGTGGGGTCCGCATCTGAGGCGAAGACCCGCCTGCTTACGGCCATGAACCAGCAGCTATTTCTGCAAAAGAAGCTGGGTGCCGTGGAGGAATTCTGGTTCGAATCATCAGTGGACAAGCGCAAGGTCGAGGGTTGGATTGTTAAGCCCCCGGATTTTGATCCGGCAAAGAAGTATCCATTGATCCTCGAGATTCACGGTGGGCCATTCGCCAACTACGGAGACCGCTTCGATACCATCAAGCAGATCTGGGCCGCCAAAGGATATGTGGTGGTATACATCAATCCGCGCGGCAGCACGAGTTATGGCGAGGAGTTCGCCAACCTGATTCATCATGCATATCCGGGGGATGACTTCTACGATTTGAACTCGGGCATCGACGCTGTGATCGCTAAGGGGTATATCGATGCCGACAATCTTTTCGTGACCGGCGGTTCTGGAGGCGGCGTCTTAACCTGCTGGATGATCGACCGCACGACGCGCTTCCGAGCGGCAGCGAGTCTGTATCCAGTGATCAACTGGTACAGTTGGGCGCTCACGTCGGACTTGCCATCGTTCGGGACACTCTATTGGTTCTCCGGGCCGCCATGGGAGAAATCGGACGAGTACGTGAAGCGGTCTGTTCTCTCCTATGTCGACAAGGTAACGACGCCGACGCTGCTGGCCACAGGAGAGGACGATTATCGCACTCCGATTTCGGAAGCCGAGCAGTACTATGCAGCTCTCAAGCTGCGCAAAATCGAGTCTGTGCTAGTCCGCTTCCCCGGCGAACCGCACGGGATGAGTTCGCGACCGAGCCATCAGATTGCGAAGATTCTTTACGTCTCTGATTGGTTCGATCAACACAAGAAGAAGTGAGTTCCAAGATGGAGACACGCCTCGCCGAGTTAATCCTTTCCTGAAGCCGAGCTAATCCTTTCCTGAACTGGTGCGCCCAATTCAGAACTTGCCGCTGAGATCTCGGCCGCGATCTCAAGATCAAGCTTGAGTTGCCGATAAAGGGCTTCAGGAGAAACCGATTGCATGCCTCGAATTCTGTCCGTGGCGGTACTGATATTTTTCTTCTCTGCCGGGTTGCAAAGTCAGGACCTGGACAGTCTCCAGATTCATGGTTTCGTGACGCAGAGCTTTCTGTTCAGCAGCGAGAATAACTACCTGACGATGAAGTCCAGTTCCGGCAGCTTGCAGTGGACCGAAGGTGCGGTGAGCCTGAACGACACGCTCTCTGAAAAGACTCGGGTCGGTATTCAGTTGCACATGTACCAGATGGGCCAGATCGGCGGCCCCAACGTTCTGGTCGACTGGGTCTCGGGCGACTACAGGTTCAATGACGATCTCGGAGTACGCGGCGGGAAAATCAAGGTGCCGCTGGGATTGTTCAACGAATCGCAAGACGTAGACGCGCTGTTCTTGTGGACCCTGCTGCCGCAGTCGAACTATCCCGACGACAACCGCGATTTCGATCTGGCGATTCTGGGCGGCGAAGTCTACGGATCACTGCTTTTGGGGAATCGAGGAAGGCTGCTGTATCGCGGGTATGCAGGGGAAAACCGTCTGGATGCGAATGGCGGATACATGCGCAACCTGGCGCAATACGGATTCACCTTTCCCGACCCGCCGAGTGGAAAGGCGTTTGGGGGCGATCTCCGCTGGGCTACACCTTTACGCGGATTGGTTCTGGGCACAAGCGCAGAGAGTCAAAGTCTGGACGGCAGTGGACCTGAAGGCACCATGCACGTTCCGCCGGTGTTTACAGCGGCGTACTACGCAGAGTGGACCAAGGGTAAATGGTATTTCGCAGGAGAATACTGGCGCATGCCCCTCACGCTCAACCTGCAGGCCGGGCCGGACTCGCTGCAGGCCCAGGTGGACCAGCGATCGTGGTACCCGATGGTCAGTTATCAGGTGACCAAGAAAATCCAGGTTGGCACCTATTACAGCCATTACATCAACAAAGCCGGCGACAGCTCACAACCGGAGAATTACTCGAAAGATTGGGCGCTCTCCGGGCGCTACAACCTTAACGTGAACTTCTACGCCAAGCTCGAGGTGCATTTCCTGCATGGAACGGGTCTTGGCTATTACAGCACGACCAATCCTGATGGGTTGAAGCCCAACACTGCAATGCTCGCGTCGCGCGTGGGCTTCACTTTCTAGGAGACGTGATGAATAGAAAAGCCGTAAGTCCGTGCGCCTCGCTGATCCTGGCAATGACCTTCTTTGGAAGTCTCGTGCGCGCGCAGGATGTAACCATCGTGGTAAACAGCAGCCTTTCCATTTCTGAGATCACCGAAACGCAGCTGCGCGACATCTTTATCGGGGCGCAAGCGCAATTTGACAACGGCACGCGCGCCGTTCCTGTATTGCTCAAAGGCGGTCCAGTCCACGAAGTGTTTCTGCACCGTCACATCGGTGACACACCTGACGAATTCCGTACGCGCTGGCGCCGGGCCGTTTTTACCGGCCAGGGCTCCATGCCGAGAGAATTCAGTTCCGAAACAGAAGTCCTTCAGTATATCGAGGCCACTCCGGGAGCCATTGGCTATCTCAGTCGCAAGCCGGATCGGGACAGGCTCAAGGTCTTGACCATTGTGGCAGCGCGCCGAAAATCCTGAGGTGCCAAGGGACATAGCTGGGATCGAGCGCGACGAGAATGACGAAAGCCTATGTTATTAAGGATTTTTGCTCAGAAGACCCTTCCAACCTTAAAAGACCGTTTGAAAGAGGCTGAGAAGATTGCTCCGAAACAACGGCAGGCGGAACGGACGTCAGTGCAATAATGCTTAGGCGTCAGTGGGACGGCCAGAAGTGATGAGATCGACGATCGCGGTAACCAGGCCATGGATGGTGAACTCCCTAGCCGCGATGTCCACCCTAAGGCCAACCTCAGTTAAGGTGCCGGATGTCACGGGCCCAATCGATGCCGTCCGTATTCCATCTAACGATTTCGCGTTGCGATGGGAGCCAAGCAATTCGACGAAGTTTCTTACCGTGGAAGAACTCGTGAAGGTCACGACGTCGGGTCGCTTTACGCGATTCTCGAGTACGGCCTTCAGGCGGCGTCGCGAACTCTCAGGAATCACGGTCTCATAAGCTTCGACGACATCGACGTGAGCGCCTGCGTTACGCAGTTCGCGGGGGATAACGTCACGGGCAACTTTGGCCCGAACTAAAAGAACCCGCTTCCCTTTCACCTTTTTCTTCAGACTGCGCACAACGGATTCTGCCACGTATTCCTTCGGCATCACGTCGACAGTGAGACCCCGCTTTTCGATCGCTTTCTTCGTGGCGGGTCCAATCGCGGCGATGCGGAGTACGCCGTCAGCCACTGGACGACGACTCAGCCCCAACGTTTGCAGACGCGCCCACATCGCATCCACGCCATTCACGCTCGTCAGGATAAGCCAATCGTAGGAGCCCAGTCTCTTCAGCGCAGAATCGAGCGGGCGGAACGAACGTGGCTTGCGGATCTCGATGAATGGAATTTCCAGTACGTCCGCACCCAACTGGCGCAGTTCTGCCGACAACGATCCTGCCTGGTGGCGGGCACGACCGACGAGGACGCGGATTCCGCGCAGTGGTTTTCCGGTCGCAAATCGTCGCTTCGCACTCATCCTGTCGGACCTCTAGCCTTCTTCCTTTTTCCGACCAAGGCCATGCTCGCACATCAACCGGGCCGTTCCGGAGACCGCGCTGTCTGAAACAGTGCTCAGCGCATCGATGACCTGTTGCTGTTCCTTCCTTGTGCGATTCTGGCTCAGCTTGAACTTGGCTTCGATCTTCGTGACGAGGATCTCGAATCCGACGATGTGACTCAGCATGCGTTGTCGGTAAGTTTCACTCAGGCTGGTCCATTGCTGTTCGTAGGTCGCATCGAATGTCGGGATCAGGTCTTGTAGCATGTTGAGCAGGTGCACCGGTTCGGCGAATGTTTTCGCGGTGCCGTAAACATGGACGGCACCGTAATTCCAGGTCGGGACTGCCTCAGGTGTGTCGTAATGCGACGGCGCGATGTAGGCGTGCGGGCCGTGGAAGATCATTAGGCACGTCGGATCACTTTGCAGATATCGCCAGTGTGGATTTGCCTTGGCAACATGGCCTCGAATGGTCAGTTGATCACCCGATTCTTCGATTACGACAGGAACGTGGGTCGCGAATGGACATTCGGCGGAATTAGAAACAATGATGGCAAACGGGTTGGCGCGCATGAAGGCCAGCGCAGTCGTGCGATCTTCGCTCCGGAAATGTTCGGGAATGTACATAGCTGTTTCTTACGCCCCTTCGGGGCTGTGACTCTTTCGCCGTTACCCAACGGCTTACGCCGTGGGCTGTACTATTTCGCCGCTTAGCGGCTCCAAAGGAAGCTTCTCCGGCTGCGGTGCCTCCTTCTTGCGCACATGCAACAGCCTTTCAACCTCGGCAATGACAGTTCCCTCTTTGTCTTTCACCTCGACTCTGAAGGTTGGCTCGCATTTCGGGAGCGTCTTCAACTTCTCACGGATGTCATCGATTTGGTCATCGCTAAGGCGAAACTCCGCGCGCATGGTTCCCTTGCCCGGCTTGCGATACCGGATGCTGGCCGCTTTATCCCAAACGATGTAGTCGCGGCCGAGGTTTGCCATCAGCATGAGCATATAGAAAGGGTCGGCCATGGCAAAGAGCGATCCGCCGAAGTGCGTGCCGACGTAGTTGGCGTTCCACCAGCGTAGTCTCATCTCGACGTCAATGGCTTTCAGATCGAGTGCAATGCGCTTGACGCGAATGCCGGCACCGACGAACGGCGGCCAGAAATTCACTGCTCGCCGAAGCGCGCGCGAATTGTTGTAGCCACCAAGGAGTTTGAGCAGGACGTTGCGGGGCACGTAACGAGAATATCAGGCCCGAGGCATCACGGTTGGGGGGGAACGGCGAGTCCGCGCCCATAGACGGCTTCGAGAATCGCGTCGCCGCCGCGCTTCAGCAGCGAGGCCCCGGCTTCATTACCCAGCTTTTCGGGATCATCCCCGTCGCGGGAATCCCGCAGAAGCTTTGTGCCATCCGGATCCGCGACGATCGACTCCAGATGCAGCTTGCCGGCGCGAACCTCCGCAAAGGCGCCGATCGGAACCTGACAGCCACCACCGAGGCTGTTGAGGAGGGCGCGCTCGCAGGTGGTTGCGGCGTGAGCATTGGGATCGTTCAGGAACGAAAGTAAATCGTGAGTCTTGGCGTCACCTTGGCGGATTTCGATGCCAAGCGCGCCTTGTCCGGCGGCGGGGCACATAGTTTCGACGGGTATGATCTGCCTGATTAATTCCGTTTTTCCCAGGCGCTTTAGACCCGCGGAGGCGAGGATGATGGCATCGTAGTCTCCCTGCTCGAGTTTGCGGAGGCGTGTATCGACATTGCCGCGCAGGGGATGGATGTCTAGATCGGGGCGGATAGCTTTGAGTTGAGCCTGGCGCCGCAGACTGGACGTGCCAACGCGTGCTTTGTTGGGCAAGTCTTCGATTTTGGAGTAATGGCGCGAGCAGAAGGCGTCGCGTGGGTCTTGCCGCTCAGTGATCGCGGCGATCTCGAATCCTTTTGGAAGTTCGGTGGGGAGGTCCTTCAAGGAATGCACCGCGAGATCTACACGTCCGGCAGCGAGAGCTTCCTCGATCTCCTTGGTGAACATCCCCTTGGTGCCGACTTTGGCCAAAGCTACGTCGGTGATCTTGTCGCCAGTGGTATGGATGATCTCGATTTCAACCTCATGTCCACGCGCCCCAAGCAGCGAGGAGATGTGGTTCGCCTGCCAGAGGGCGAGCTGTGAACCGCGCGAGCCGATGCGAAGGGTAGGCATCAGTGCCGTGTCCCCACCTCATCCTTCTTACTGTCGGGCTCAGCGGGAAGGTCCTTTGGCTTCACCTGCAGATTAAACAGTCGCTTGACGACATCGACGACGGTCGTCGCTTCTGACTCGCGCGCTGCCGACTTCAGCGTCGTAATCGGAGTGTGCATCACTTTGTTGATGATGCCCCGGGTCAGCGCCTCGACCGCGATTTCCTGCTCTGGGGTCAGTTGCCCCATGCGGCCGCGGACTCGATCGATCTCGGCCTGGCGGATGGTTTCGAGATGATCCTGCAATGAAACGATTGTGGGTACAACATCGAGCGTGCTCTGGCGAGCTTCGAATTTCTCTACCTCGCCAGCGATGATCGCTTCGGCGCGCTCGGCCTCTTTGCGCCGGTCGGCCACGTGGCTCGTTACGGCCTGCTGCAGGTCGTCGATGTCGTAGGCGAAGATGCCATCGAGCTTTGCCATCTCCGGTGAAACATCGCGCGGGACGGCGATATCGATAAAGAACATCGGACGGTTCTTGCGGCGGGAGAGGAATTGTTCGCCGTGCTCGCGGCGGAAGATGGCGTGCGGTGCGCCGGTCGACGTGATCACGATATCGGCGCGGTCGCACGTGGCGTACAGGTCTTCGAACTTGATCGCCTGTCCATCGAATTTCTGGGCGAGACCAATGGCGCGTTCGTAGGTACGATTGGCGACAAAAATCGAACCGCAGCCGTGGGCCATCAGGTGACGGGCAGCGAGTTCGCTCATCTTCCCGGCGCCAACGATGAAGACATTCTTCCCATGCAGGTTGCCGAAAATCTTCTTGGCCAGTTCGACAGCCACCGAAGCGATCGACACTGAAGAGGACCCGACCGCGGTCTCACTACGCACGCGCTTGGCTACAGCAAACGCCCGGCTGAAGAGCTGATCGAGCTGTCCGCGAACCGCTCCAACGGCTCGGGCAGTCGCATAGGCTTCCTTTACCTGACCCAGGATCTGCGCCTCGCCCACCACCATCGAATCGAGACTGGACGCCACACGGAAGATGTGCCGCACGGCGTCTTTCTCCCGGAATTCGTAAAGATGGGAATCCAGCGTGCTGGCATCCAGCTCAAAGTGGTCATGCAGGAATCCTCGCAGATCTGCGTGCCCGTTCACGGTATGGGTGACAATCTCAACGCGGTTGCACGTCGAAATCACCATTCCCTCTTCAATTCCCGGATAGGCAGTCAACTGGCGGCAAGTATCGGGCAGGCGCGATTCGGGGATCGCCAGCCGCTCGCGTACTTCCAGCGGCGCGCTTTTATGATTCAAGCCGATCAGCTGATATCTCATGCCCCGAACCTGTGAATCGCCGAAAAATAGTTCGCTGCCCAGGCGGCCAGCGCGGCCGCGAAGGCAAATGTTGCCAGAAACGCGGCGCGGCGTCCGCGCCAGCCAGAGTTCCAGCGGGTGAATACCATCACCATGTAAACCACCCACATCAGAACCGACAGCAATATCTTGGGATCCAGAAAATCCACTTTCCCGTAAGTCGTGACCGCCACGACCGAACCGGTCAGCAGACCAAGCGTCATGAACGGAAAGCCCAGCAGCAGTGAGCGGTAGCCGATCTGGTCGATCACTTCCAGCGCAGGCAGGAATCCGATCAGGCTCGTCGGTTTCTTCGCCTTCAGTCGCCCTTCCTGGATCAGGTACAGGAGGCTCGCGCCAAAACTGAGCACCAGTGCCGCATACCCGGTAAAGATCAGGATGATGTGCGCGATCAGCCACCCCTTGTTCGACACGAATTGGGTGAGCAATACAGGCTGCTCGCCAAACGCGGCTACAAAGGTCAGGAAGAACACCACCGGAAACACGACTACCCCGGGAGAAGTCGTCTGGTATATGGCGTAGATGACCATAAAGAACGCCATCGACAAAAAAGCCAAAAGAGATTCGCTGTTATGGACTGAGGCCCAAACGATCTGCCCGGAAAGAAAGATTTCAGTCAGAGAAACGAAATGGAAGACCATGCCCATGCTGGCGGCATGCAGGGCGATGCGGCCAAACGTTTCGCTGGTACGGGTCAACGCAACGAACGCGTAGACCAGGCCGACGAAGTAGCACCCCAGCGCAAAACGCAGCCAAAGCAGTGACATGTAGCTCTCAGTTCTCAGCAGCCAGTTCTCAGTTGGAAACCCGATCCCACCGCGAACCCCGTAACAGTCCGGAATGTCTGAGTTTACCGCAATTTGCGAACCGGACTGTACCTCGCTGGTACTACGTAGCCATTGTCCAGCTGGATAAGCCTAAGACCAACAAAGACCATCACTTAAGCGTGTGATTAGGATCACAGACCTGGGAGAACGAGCTCCTGCCGCGATTCAGACGTTCAGAACCTTGCGGATAGATAGCAGTATTTGCTCGGGTGTCCCGATCGCGCTGTCGACTTGTAGATGATCCCGATCCCACGGATGATATTCGCGAGCCAACACTTCCTCCCAGGTCGGCACCTCCAGTCCGCGGACATCAGCCGTCCTGGATTCAACGCGGCGTCGATGTTCTGCCACGTCAGAACACCGGACTTCGATCTCCATGATTCCGATTTCCACGTGAGCAGCGATTTCCCTCCAGGCATCCCGTGTAATCGCAATCGGATTCACGCAGTCTGCGACGACCGTTCGTCCCAGCCTCAGATTCTCTTCAGCCACCGCGTACGCCACCCGATAGCCGGCGTCATTGAGTGGTTCACTAAGGACTCCTGAATCGCGCATGGCTTGTTCAATGGAGTCGAGCCTGAGATAGACTGCATCGATTTCCCGAGCCAGTTCGCGAGCGATGCACGATTTTCCGACGCCGGGAAGTCCGCTGAACACTACTAGTTTCGGGGCTCGGGTGCCGTTCGGATCCTGGCTCATGGAGCGGGATTTTGCAATCATTCCACTACTTTGATTTGGGCAGCGCGTGCGGGTTCGGCATCCCCGGTGGGATCGCCGTGTGTCCTGCACCCATGGAGCCCATGTCGCCGGGGGCGAAGCAGGTGATGCGGCCGCTAGCCGCCAAACGGAGTTCTGAGGGACAATCGCCGGCGCTGACCGCGCCTCCCTCCGAGCGCGCGGTGAACAGCTTCCCTTCCGCGTTGCCGGCGACGCCCACCGCCATCCCTGGCATGTCGTAGGCCACATAAAACGCGTGCTTGGCTTTGCTGGCTTGCATCGCGCAATCGGCAGCACTCTTTGACTGCGCCTCGGGCGCATGCAGATCCAGCCGTCCGCAATTCGTGGCGGAGTTTCCAGCATATTCCTGCAACTTGAGTTGCACGGCGTCGGGCGGCTTGGAAGAGGAAGTCGCGCTTGAAGACGAAGCGGTCGAAGTTGTCTCCTGCTTGTTGCTGCAAGCCGCCAGAGACAAAACCGCCACGATTGAGAGCAGGAGGAGGTTTTTCATAAAAACGGAATTGTAAACCGTAGCGCATGTGAGGGTGGGTAGCGGAAGTACCAATCCCGTCAACCCGCCACTTTTGCCTATGGCTTCCCTGTTAATCGCCGAATTAAATCCACTTCCGCCGGCCGGTATGGGGTTCCGTCCGGATGAAGCACTTCGTGGAACCAGACCGGAGGCTGGAATTTGACGTAGGGGTGCGCCCAGGATTCCCACGGAAAGTAGGTCTGGGTCTTCCCTGCGACGAATCCCCAATTGATCGCGCCAACCTTTTCTTCCTTGGCGATGGGCAGGGTCATGTCAAACGTGCTGCCCACCGATCGCGCCATGAACTCGGTGCAAATGATCGGGCGATGGAATCTTTTCAGCCAGTCGACTTCCGCCTTGAACGACTCCGGCCAGTTGTAGTTGTGAAAGGTAATAATATCGGACTCGCGCATCTGAATGCGGTCGACCTCGTGCTGCGCGGAATCCTCCTTCGTGATGTCGATGTCCCACAAGCCACTGGTCAGGGGCTGCGTCACGTTGACCTCGCGCGCCCAGGCGAACACCTGCGGCAGCAGGACCGCAACGCGGGCGGCCTTCTCCGAAGGTTTCAGTTCCGTCTTTGCGTAGTTGCCGCCGCCGGAATTGTCGGGTTCGTTCCAGACGTCCCAGCCGAGGATGCGCTCGTCCTTGGCAAATGCTCCAACCACGCCCTGCACGTAGGCCTTCAGGCGAGGGACTTGAGCCGGATCGGCCAGGGCCTTCGCGCCCGGACTCTGCACCCATCCGGAGTTGTGGACACCTGGGATGGGCTCGTGCTGTTTGCCGAGTTGAGGCGCCGGGTCCCAGCAGGAATCGAACAGCACCAGCAGCGGCCGAATATGGTGTTTTGAGGAGATAGTCAAGAATTGGTCGAGACGCTTCTGGAAGCCGGGCGCATCCTGCTGCCAGAGCAGATCGTGGAGGAAGACGCGCATCGTGTTCATGCCCATCGATTCGGCCCAGCCCAGCTCTTTGTCGATCTGGGTGGGATCGAAGGTGTCAGCCTGCCACATTTCCAGTTCGTTGATCGCGGACTTTGGGATGTAGTTGCTGCCCACCAGCCATGGCTGTTGGGCATACCAGTCGTTGGCTTTTTGCTCGGACCAGCGGGAAACCTGGGCCGATGCCATAGCGCAGGCACCGACCAGCAAGAAGACGGCAAGAATACAGCGAGCACTTTTTATATGTGTTTTCAAGGAAGGCTCTCCGCGAGCATTTATATTCCCATCGACGCGCATCGATCAACAGGAATCGACCTTTCAACAACTGGACTGCGGCAAGATGTACGAACTACGCTTGAACTAAGAGGAGAACCGCTATTCGATGCCCAGGGTCGCCAGCGCCTCCTCTAGGGATACAGCATCGAGGCTGAGGCGTCGGCCCTTCGCCTTTACATCTTCCAGTTCATCGAAAGCACGAAAAAGCCGCATCTTGACGGCGGCGTACTGTTCGGCATCATTCAGGCGACGGCCGTGGGCCTTGCTCCATGCGGCCAGGGGGGCCTCTCCCAGGAAGATACTTACCGAGTAGGTCAGCTTCCGGCCGGAAGTCACATCGAAGATGAATTCGGTCGCGGGCGCTTCGGGATCGTCCGGCAAGGCAGCACGTTTACCTACGAAGTAATACTCGTAAACGTAGCCCTGAGCGCCGCTGTAGGTTTTCATCCGCCGAACCGTCATGCCGACATTATGGAACGGCGGCGCCTTTCCTGTCGTCACGCAATTCCTAATTATCACGAGAGTACCGAGGCGCACGAGGAATACTGATATGAAACTTCTTTCGCGCACTTTTTGGCTCATGATTTCTGAGGCCAGGTTGTCCGAGACAAATTCGTGAAACAGGCATATGCTTTCCAGTCGCACGTTCACTTTCATTGAGGGAGACGTTCTCATGCTGAACCGCAGAACCTTTCTGAAGGTCGCCGGAACGGCCACGGCCGCCAGCGCACTTGGAATCAAGACTCACGCCTTGCCGGTCATCCCACTATCCCCTGCGCCGAGGTACGCGCCGAATAATCAGATTCAACTTGCCCTGATCGGTGCCGGCATTCAGGGCCAGGGAGATACCCGCACCGCCGTGCAGGTTCCCGGCGTCAAGCTCGTCGCGGTCGCCGATTGCTACGACGGACGACTGGAGCACAGCAGAGAACTCTGGGGTAACGATATATTTACGACGCGCGACTACAAGGAAATCCTCGCGCGCAAAGATGTCGATGCTGTGATTATTGGTACCCCCGATCACTGGCATAAGCAGATCGCCGTCGATGCGATGAAGTCCGGCAAAGATGTTTACTGCGAGAAGCCGATGGTCCACGTGCACTCCGAAGGCCCGGAGATGATCGAGGCCGCCCGCGCGAACAATCGCATTCTGCAGATCGGAAGCCAGCGGGTGAGCTCAATCATTTATTCCAAGGCGAAGGAACTTCTTGCATCCGGCGCCATCGGCCAGCTGAACATGGTCAGCGCGCACTGGGATCGAAACTCCGCCATGGGCGCGTGGAACTACACGGTTCCTCTCGATGCCTCGCCGGATACCTGCGATTGGGAGCGTTTTCTGGGCACCGCGCCGAAAATCCCGTTTAACGCTGAGCATTTCTTTCAGTGGCGCAAGTGGAAGGCCTATGGCACAGGAGTCGCCGGCGATCTCTTCGTTCACCTCTTCAGCGGGACACATTTCATCACTGGCAGTAACGGCCCCACCCGCGCGATGGCTACCGGCGGACTGCGTTTCTGGAAGGACGGGCGGGACGCCAATGACGTCCTGCTTGGCCTGTTTGATTATCGCGAGGGATTCAACCTTGCCCTGCGTGTGAATTTTGTCGACGGAGGTGAGGAGAGCGAGGGTCTGATCTTCACCGGCTCGGAAGGCACCATGGAGATTGGCTACAATTTCGTCAGCGTGAGCCGCGTGCCGCTGGAGAAAGACCCCGGCTTGATGATCGGCACCTACACCGAGGCCATGCAGAAACGGATTCGCGACGCGCATCACGAGAAGTATCCGGCTTCACATCCATCCGGCCCGCCCGCCGTTGCAGTGGAGAAGTTTGTTGCGCCCGAGGGATATCGCGACAGCTACGACCATTTCACCAACTTCTTTGCCGCCGTCCGTTCGCGGCAGCCGGTGGTAGAAGACGGAGTGTTCGGCTACCGGGCGGCCGGAGCCGCCTTGCTCAGCAATCTGAGTATTGAGCGTGGGGCTATCGTCAAGTGGGATCCGGATGCGATGAAGATCGTGTGACAACGGACCATATTTAGCCCCATCCCTTCAAGGGGTGGGGCTTTTAATGCCTGCATCAGCAGATGCTCTTATTTCGCCCCAAGGTGCTTATCGAAGAACTTCACGATCACGTCATAAGCTTCGCGGGATTCCGGTACATCGGAGTTGTAGAAAAATCCGTGAAACAATCCTTCCCAAACGTGCAGATCCGCGTCGACTCCGAGTTTCACCAACTGCGCATGCGTGTGGACGGCGGAGCTCATTTCGAATGCACGCGTGCCGGTGATGATGAGCGTTGGGGGAAATTTCGCTAATACCTCCGAGGAATAAATTGGGGCTACCAGGGGATCTTTGAGATCAGTGTCAGAGAAATAACCCAGACGCCGCATGCCCCCTTCGCGCATTTCCGTCATCAGCCGAGCTTCTCCCAGCGGCGTAGACGTGTAGGCGGCATCGCCTCCAAAATCGCCCGCCGAAGCACAGAAAATCCCGATCGCTCCCGGTCGCGGCAGATCGTGTTTCTGAAACCACGCGACCGACTGTGCCGTGAGCATCCCACCCGCTGAGCATCCATAGATGCCGATGTTTTGCGGCTTGTAGGTCTTCAGCAACTCCCCATAGACCGTTGCGACATCTTCACTGGCTGCAGGAAACTTGTTGTCCGGGCCTTCCCGGTAATCCACGCTCACGACTTTGATTCTTCCAAGCGCCGCGATGGGTCGCGATTCCAGTTCCGCGCAACCCGGCCAACATCCCGAGAAACCGCCACCATGCAGGTTGATCAGCACGCGATCGGCATTGGCGGAAGTAACTCCTGCGCTTGGCGTATATACGAAGGTGTGCACACCCGAGATTTTCTCGTCATCCAGTTTGACGGCGAACAGCGCCTTCTGGCGCTCGAGGTATGGAACCATAAACCGAGGTATGCCCTTCTCCTGTTGAATTACCTTCGGATCCTGCATGTCATGCAGGTGCTGGTTCAGGTAAGCCTTGGCTTCGGGGCTGAGAAATTTCGAAAGCGGAACCGACTCCGCAGGTAGCTCAATCGTTCCGTCTTCTCGAAGCGGCACCAGTTGTGTCTTGGGGACATCGTCAGTTCCAGTTTTGCGATTGTTCTGTGCCGAGGCAATTCCCGCGCATAGAAGCAGGACAAGTACAATCAAACGATAGGTGGTCATAAGCCTCCATGTATTGGTCAAACATACACCCGACTTCGCGTTCCGCGTCCGGCCACCCCAGCTGAGTTCTTCCCGCATGTCGGGAATCTGGAGCATCTCTGCGCTTCCTGCCGGATGTGATCGGCCTGCTCAGCCTCTCGCGTTCAAAGGAGTCGAACCTGAGGAGTTCGTGCGAACACAGGAGGATTTTCCACAGCCCCATGTGACATCTGACCTTGCGTTCACAGCCCTGTTCGCATCATTATCGCGGAGGCGGGCGCAGTAGGCTTGGTAGCAAACTCCCATTCTGGAACTGGCTTTCTCAATGGGCAGTCGCTAAGTTCTTTGACACCAAGATTTTGGCCCTAAGCTATTGAGCCCCATAGATTATTCTGAAATTTTCCGCTATATCGCTGATTCCAATAGACCGGGGGGAGGGGGTACCCCCGCTTCGGTCACCCTAAGTCCCACTTCGGGAAGTTTCTGTACGTGAGTTTTCAGCGAATTTCGCTCCTCAATGGTGAGTCATTGAGTACTTCATACTCATGCCTCATCCCCACATTCTTCCCTCGTGAAAGCAATTCAATCCTCTTTGTTTTTTTGCCGATAGCTCTTCTTTGGGGTGCTATCGATGCCGCTTTGGGTCTGGATCGTGCTGGGAGTGTTCGCGCTTCTCCTGATCGCCGAGGAAGTGCGCATCTACCGAGCTTATCGCGAGTTTCGCAAGAAAGACGAGATCTTCCAAGTCGTGACCGAGAACGCGGCCGACATGATCGCCCTGGTCGATGTCAAGGGACGACGCTTATACAACAGTCCCTCGTACAAGCGCGTGCTCGGCTACTCTCCGGCGGAATTGAGCGAGACCTCATCGTTCGAGCAGATTCATCTCGACGATCGCATGCGGGTGCTTGAGGCCGCGCGCGAGGCGCGAGAGAGCGGTATCGGCAAACGCCTCGAATACCGCATCAAGCATAAGGATGGAAGCTGGCGCGTGCTTGAGTCCATTGCCAGCACGATCCGCGATGCCCACGGCGAAGTCTCGAAATTGGTTATCGTGAATCGCGACATCACCGAGCGCAAACGCGCCGAGCAGCAACTCGATTACAACCTGTTCCACGACCTGCTTACGGGATTGCCCAACCGTCGCATGTTCATGGACCGCCTGCAGAGTGCGTTCGCGCGCGTACGGCGCGACACGGGACGATCCTATGCCCTGTTGCTTGCCAATGTCGATCACTTCAAGGTCTTCAACGAATCGATGGGCGCGAAAGCCGGCGATCATATCCTGACCGAGATTGGCCGACGTCTTTCGGCAGAGTTGCGGCAGGATGACGTTTCAGCAAAGGACCGCGGAAGTTCCTCGCCCGATGCGACGCTGTTCCGCCTGGGAGGCGACGAATTCACCATCCTGCTCGAAACCGTGGGCGATCCCAGCGATGCGATGCGCATCGCCCGCCGCCTGCAGGGAGCTGTCGCCGTGCCGTTCGCACTCGAGTCGCGCGAAGTGCGCGCAGCCGTAAGCGTGGGCATTGCGCTCAGCACCGCCGCGCACACCCGCCCCGAAGACATTTTGAAAGATGCCGATGTCGCACTGCGACGCGCGAAAGCGCTGGGTGGTTCACGCTGCGAGGTCTTCGACGAAGCCATGCACTCGCGCGCTGTGGGACGACTGAAGCTGGAGTCTGACTTGCGTACGGCCATGGCGGAGCGTCAGTTTCGCGTCCACTATCAGCCCCTGATCGAACTCAACACGCGGCGCATTCTGAGCTTCGAGGCGTTGCTGCGCTGGGAGCATCCCACACAAGGCTTGATCTCTCCCTATCGCTTCATCGAAGCCGCCGAAGATACGGGAATGCTCGTTTCTATTGGACATTGGCTGATGCTCCAAGCTTGCCGTCAACTGCGGGAGTGGGAGGTCAACGACCGCTCCCGTTCGCCCATGAATGTAATGGTGAACGTCTCGGCACGGCAGTTTGCCGATGCCCGACTGGTGAACGACATTCAGGATGCGTTGCAACAAACGGGGATCGATCCCTCCCGTCTACAACTGGAGATGACAGAGCAGATCGCCGCGGCTGACCCGAGGCTCACGATTACTGTGCTCTCACACTTGAAGCATCTCGGTATCGGCACAGTGCTCGACGACTTCGGCACGGGCTCAACTTCGCTGGTTGGACTTACGCAGTTCCCCGTCGATGCTCTGAAGATCGACCGCTCGCTGATCCGCGAGATGCAGAGCGACCGTAGCACGGCTGACATCGTGGAGCTGATCATCACCCTGGCGCACAAGATGAACCTGAGGGTGATTGCCGAAGGCATCGAGACTGTGCGACAACTGGAGCGATTGCTTGAGCTAGGGTGTGAGTACGGACAGGGATACTTCTTCTCGCAGCCTCTGGAACCGAAAGCGGCGCTGATCTTCATGCGTCAGCAGATTGCATCGGTGAGGAAGAACAGTGCGGGAGCAAGTTAGCCGGATCGATGCGCCTGCTCGAAAGAGTTTCACAGGTCCTCCGCGCGCAAAAAACGCGCGCTCAGGATGACACGCTCTAGCGAGTGCCATTTCCGGGAGAGACGACTCGGCCGTATTCTGTCGCGCGGCTCAGGCGGTCGAACATCCGCCAGGTTTCGAAGGATACTTTCGTGATGGCTGCTTCACCTTCACGTTCGTTGCGCAGGAACGACGTCATCACGCAGATCACATACGGACGTCCTTCGACGAATACGACGCCGGAATCATTGCGCACTGCTTCCAGCGCGCCAGGCTTGTTGGCGATCTTGAGGTCTGGAGGAAGATCGCGCGGGAGCCATGAGTCTTTATTCGTCCTGAGGACCTTGAAGAAGTCGTCGGTCGATTGCTTATCGAGCAACTTGCCCTGATAGATCGCATCGAGCAGGGTCATCATCTCGCGCGGGGTTGAGATGTTTTCGCGTCCCTGCTTCGCGGCTTCAAGATCCATCATCTTGCGGCGGAGGCGGGTGTGCGCGAGGCCGAGTGAGTCGAGCATTGCGTTCACGTTCTGCATCCCGACGCGATCGATCAGCACGTTGGTGGCAGCGTTGTCGCTGACCGCGACCATCATGGTTGCGAGATCGCGCAGGGTGAGGCGCGTCACTTCCGGTGTCAGGCCGTTCATGATGTCGCTGTCAGGTACAAGATCGGACGATTGGACGGTGTAGAGGTCGGTGAGTTTCAGCTTCCCATGCTGCGCCTGCAGGTACAGATTGGCGAGGACCGTAATCTTGATGGAGCTGGCCTGAGCGAAGACTTCATCTTCGCGGAGGAAATAGTGATCACCTGTCGTCAAGTCTTCGATGGCTACACCCATCACCCCATCGAGATTCCGGTCGACCTCCTCGATTTTTGCTTCGAGTTTTTGCCAGAGGGCCTTCTGCTTGACTGACGGGACGTTCTGGCCCATGGCGACCGATAGAAGTAAGAAGACACTAAGAACGGGTTTCATGCCGCAGGCTCTCCAGAAAGCACCCGATTGTAGCAGGCGAAAACCCGAATTTGCGCACCCGTCAAACAGTCACTAAGCCTTTTCGCAGAGTTGCCGATCAAACTCAGAGAGACCAATGCATACCTCAGCGAGACCAGCCCCGGACAAACCAACGGATTGCCTGGCGCGGCAGCCGATCCTGAACAAGGACGAAAGGGTGCTAGGCTACGAGCTGTTATTCCGCGAAAACGCTGACGAGGAACGATTCTCATCCGACTTCGACGGTGGCACGCGCAGCATCATCGATACCTTAAACATCATGGGACTCGATGTGGTCTGCGATGGCCGGAGAGCATTCATCAATTGCACCCATGACATGCTTTTGAAGGAATTCTTCCTGCTCTTACCCGCGGAGAAGGCGGTGGTGGAGATTCAGGAGACGGTTCCGGCTGACGAAGCCGTGATGGCAGCGTGCCAGCAGCTCAAACTAGAAGGCTATCGAATCGCCTTGGATAACTTCGTGCTGGGCGATGCGCGGGAGAAACTCATTTCTTACGCGGACTACCTAAAGATTGACATACGACGGGTCCCGCAACAACACTGCGCGGCGATCGTGGCCAACTATGGCGCGAAATGCACGCTCGTTGCCCAGAAGGTCGAAACCCGGCTGCAGTTTATTACCGCGCTGAAAGATGGCTTCACGCTGTTCCAGGGATATTTCTTCCACCATCCGGAGCGCATGCGAGCGCGACATATTCCGGCCAACCAGGCCAGCCAGTTACGTTTGCTGAAAGCGGTCTCAGCGCCCGAACCGAATCTCGATGAGATCGAGGAGCTCATCAAACTGGATGCGTCGCTGTGCTATCGGCTGCTGCGGTATCTGAATTCGCCGCTGCTAGGCGTATCCGCCACCGTGCAATCTGTCCGCCATGGGATGAGGCTTCTGGGAGAGCGCGAGTTAGTCCGCTGGATCCGCATGGCCACAGCACTGATCATGGGCCAGGAAAAATGTTCCGATCTGGTCTTATCGTCGCTGGTGCGCGCGCGGTTCTGCGAGCTGCTCGCACCCAAGGTGAATCACGGGACTTGCGACCTGTTTCTCATCGGAATGTTCTCGCTAATGGATGCGATCCTGGAAGTGCCCATGGGCGTCGTGATCGAAGGGTTGGCGTTCGATGCCGAGACCAGAACTGAACTGCTGGGAATGAAGACGGGCAAAGAGACCGCGTTATCACCGATCTACGAACTCATGGTGGCGCGCGAGGCAGGAGAGTGGGACGTGGTTGCGCGATATGCCAAAAAGCTCAACTTGTCTCTGCCGTTTGTGAACCGGGCATATAACGAAGCGGTGAGTTGGGCGCATCAGATGAGCGCCACACGCGAAAAGCAGTAATGCCGTGGGCATCCGCATATTGGAAATGGGCCAGACTCGCGATTGCTCGCTTGCTCGCTCAGCGGGCGGGCGAGGCGCCCGCCCCCACACCAGAAGCTTCAGCCTTCTATTTTTGCTTCACGTAGTTGCTTAACCGCCGTCTCCGAGCTTACCGGGGAGTAATAGACCTCTTTAAAGGTGTACGACTTCGCTTTTGATGGGACTACCGGAAGAATCTCGATGTGCCAGTGGTAGTCGTCATCGATGGTCTTCCAATAGCCGAGGTTCTTTGACGGATGCAAGCTGCTTGGAGAGGTGTGAAGGACCAGGTGGAAGTCTTCCGTCACCGAGCGGACTCGTTGCAGAGTGCGGCGCAGCAGAGCAGCAAGATTCATCCGCAGACCGGGCTTGTTCAGCCCCGTGCGCTCGAACGAGGAATCGTGGTTGCGGGGCATGATCCAGGTTTCGTAGGGAACGCGCGGCGCATAGGGACCCAAGGCCAGATAGTCGCCACGCACCTCGATCACTCGCTGTGCCTGACGCTCTTCCTGTTGGATGATGTCGCAGAAAACGCAGCGCTCCTTACTGACGAAGTATTCGCGGCCTGCCCGCAGTTCGTAGAGAACACGCCGCGGAACGAACATGGTCGCGACCAACTCCGAAGTGGGGTGGAGAAATTCCTGGCCTGCGTTCTTGCCATAATCCTTGAACAGACTGACGTACTTGATGCGCGGGTCGCGCTTGAGGTCGAGAATGCGCTCGGCGGCGAGACGCAGGACGTGGGCGATCTCCTCGTCGCTCGCCTTCCAGAGGTGGCGCTCGTGATTCGGATTTTCCACCAGCACTTCATGAGCTCCGACTGAATGCATGCGGTCGTAGAGGCCGTCACCGCGGCGTCCGGGCTCGCCCTCGATGTGGAAGAGGGGCTTGGGATGAACCACGGACTGGGCCGACCAGCCGGGTCCCGGCCCGTTGGGGGACTTTGCGATCACCTGCAGACTGGGATCGGAGCAGAAGCGGCAGGGCGCGTCGGGACGCGGCGCGGCTTCGGATGACTCGTCCCCGGTCATGACCCAGGAGCGCGTGATGGGATCCTTCCGTAGTTCCATAAGCCCAGTCTTCAACAAAAGGAGAACACCGAGAGAGAAGGCACGTCAACTGCGAGTTCTTACGGAATTTGCAGAAAGCCGATAGCGAGATCGTACGGAGAACGGGTCGTGGGCGTTTGTTATAATCCGCCGAAGCCCGCTTCATGACCGAGCCGTCCACTCCGCTGATGCGGCAGTATGCTGCCGTCAAGAAAGAACATCCCACCGCGCTTTTATTCTTCCGCCTGGGAGATTTCTACGAGCTCTTCTTCGATGACGCCGTGGTGGCGGCGAAAGAGCTGCAGATCACGCTGACCTCGCGCAACAAGGAAAAAGGAGTGGCGATCCCAATGTGTGGCGTGCCCTATCATGCCGCCGAGGGATACATCGGGAAACTAATCCGGCGAGGATTTAAAGTAGCGATTTGCGAACAGATGGAAGACCCACGACTCGCAAAGAAGCTCGTGAGGCGCGAAGTCACGCGAGTGGTAACGCCAGGAACGGCGGCGGATTCATCGCTTGGATCGGATGAGAATAACTTCCTGGCTGCGGTGGCGCAGGTTGGGGCAACGGTTGGGTTCGCTGCACTGGACTTGTCGACGGGGGACTTTCGTGCGACGGAGTTCTCTGGTGAAGATGCAATGCGGCGCGTGCAGGAGGAGCTGGAGCAGTTGCGACCCAAGGAGTTGCTATTTGGGTCGACGGCACCGCTGTTTGAGAGCACGGAGGCAAGGCAGCCGGCCTTCGGCCAGGCTGGACAGCCGAGGCGGCTGTCTCTACATGGTTCGCCTTTCACCGAAACACCGCTTGAGGATTGGATATTTGCCCCGGATCATTCTCTGCCTCTGCTTGAGAATCACTTTGGGGTGTTGTCACTCGAGGGATTTGGGCTGGCTGGGCGAATTGCTGCAGCTTCCGCGGCGGGAGCGATCCTCTATTACGTACGGTCGACCCAGCGTGGGACACTCGACCATGTGGATCGCATTGGATGGTACGAGCGGCAGAACTGTCTCGTGCTCGACGCTGTCACGGTGCGCAATCTGGAATTAATCGAGCCGCTATTTGCCGGGACCGATGCGGGAGCGACGCTGTTCCGGTCGGTTGACGCTGCCATGACACCGATGGGAAAGCGGTTACTGCGGGCGTGGCTGCTGAGGCCATCACTGGATTTGGCGGAAATCAATGCGCGACTGGATGCGGTTGAGGCTGGCGTGAACGATATTGTCGCGCGTGAAGAGTTGCGGCATGCACTGGATGGCGTGCTCGATCTGGAGCGGTTGCTGAGCCGGGTCACGCTCGAGACGGCGAATCCGCGAGATGTGCTGGCATTGGCAGCATCCTTGCGGAAAATTCCGGCTGTGAAGGGCGCACTGGGGCGGCTGAGCGTAGCTCGGATGCAAACGCTGCATGCGACGCTGGATGAGCTGAGCGACTTGCGAGGGCGGATCGAGACGACGATCGTTCCGGAACCGCCTTTGAGTTTTGCCGATGGAGGCGTAATCGCCTCTGGCGTCGACCGCGAACTCGATGAACTGCGAGAACTCTCGCGCAACAGCAAAGCCGAGTTGGCGCAGATCGAGCAGCGCGAGCGAGGGCGCACGGGCATTACATCGCTGAAGGTGAAGTTCAATTCGGTATTCGGGTACTACATTGAGATTTCCAAAGCGAATCTGCACCTGGTACCCCAGGATTATGACCGAAAGCAGACGCTCGTGGGTGCCGAACGCTTTACCACTCCTGAACTGAAAGAGTACGAGGCGAAGATTCTCGATGCGCAGGAGAAGATTGTCGAAATCGAACGGCGCTTATTTACTGAATTGCGAACGGCGATTGCCTCCGAGGCGAAGCGGATCCGGCAAACGGCATTGGCTTTGGCCGAGGTCGACGTGCTTGGCGCACAGGCTCACATTGCGGGACTGCGAAATTACTGCCGACCGGAGTTTGTGGCGGAGTCATCGGAGATCGAGATCATCGACGGACGTCATCCGGTCATTGAACAACAGGAACTGGCGGGAGGCAGCGAGAGATTCATCCCGAATGATCTCTATCTGAATGACGCAACCCATAACATTCTGTTGCTGACTGGGCCCAATATGGGCGGCAAGTCGACATACCTGCGTCAGACAGCCTTGATTGTGATCTTGGCGCAGATGGGATCGTTTGTACCAGCACGTTCGGCGAAGTTGAGCGTTGTAGATCGTGTATTCACGCGCATTGGCGCGAGCGACAATCTGGCGCGCGGACGATCGACGTTTATGGTCGAGATGACCGAGACGGCGGCGATTCTACATACCGCCACATCGCGGTCACTGATCCTGCTGGATGAAGTGGGGCGCGGAACGGCTACTTATGACGGGCTGGCGATTGCATGGGCGGCGGTAGAGTATCTACATGCTCGAGTAAGGGCAAAAACCCTTTTTGCGACACACTACTTCGAGTTGACGGAGTTGGCCGACCAGCTTGAGGGAGTGAAGAATTATCACGTTTCAGTCAAAGAGACTGGTGGCGGGATCGTTTTCCTGCGGAAGGTCGAGCCCGGGGCAGCGGATCGCAGCTATGGGATTGAAGTCGCGAAACTGGCGGGATTGCCGAACGAAGTTGTGGAACGGGCACGCGAAGTACTGGTCCAGCATGAGTTCGCGGAGCAACAGGCAACTGCGCATCTGTCACCTGGGGCGACGCCTCCGGCTGCCCAGTTGACGATCTTTACGCCGCTGTCTCAGCCGGTGGTAGAGAAGCTGCGGGAGGTTGATTTGAATCGTTTGACGCCCTTGGAGGCTTTGAATTTGCTTGCGGAGTTGAAGAACGAAATCTAACTGCAGAGGACACAGAGGTTCACAGGGGGGTTTCTGAAGCACGAAGTCGGCCAAACATTGATCATCGGTTTTCCCGGGACGGAGATGACGGCGCGTCTCGCTTCGCTTCTGAAGCGGGTGCGGCCTGCAGGAGTCATTTTGTTTGCGCGAAATATCCAGACGCCCGAACAAACGTGGCGGCTCCTGCGCGAGTGTCAGAAGTGCGTGGAGATCCCTTTGTTCACCTGTATTGATCTGGAAGGGGGAACGGTCGACCGGCTTCGCGATGCGCTTGGTGCGGCTCCGGCGGCGGCGGATGTTTTCGCGGTGGATGATCCCAGGCTGTTTTTCAAGCATGGGCAAATCATCGGAGAGAACTGCCGGGCGCTGGGATTTAACGTGGATTTTGCTCCCGTACTTGATCTGGCCTTCGAACCGTCACGTGAGGTCATGGGCTCACGCGCGGTTTCGTACGATGCGGTGGCGGTTGTGGCGTATGCTAGGAAATTTCTTGCTGGGCTCAGCAGAGCCAGAGTGCTGGGATGCGGGAAACACTTTCCGGGACTTGGCGAAGGTAAGCTCGACAGCCATCACGAGTTGCCGGTCATCGATAAATCGCTAAAGGCTGCATGGGCGGAGGATCTATTTCCCTACCGCGCGCTGCGGCGAGAACTTCCGTTTGTGATGGTTGCGCACGCGGCGTATCCAAAGGTGACGAAGGCGAAAATTCCTGCCTCGCTTTCGAAGGTGTGGATTACCGACATTCTCAAGAAGAAGATCGGATACCGCGGGTTGGCTGTGTCCGATGATCTGGAGATGGGTGGAGTTTTAGCGGCTGCGTCTGTGGGAGAAGCTGGGGTGGAGTTTCTGCGGGCGGGCGGAGACTTGTGCCTGATTTGTCATCGCGAGGATCGCGTGCTTGGGGTTCACGATGCGTTGGTCAAGAGCGCCGAGGGTGAGAGAAATCTTGCGAAGCGTGTAGCGGAATCGTCGCGGAAGGTGCTGGCATTTAAGAAAAAGTGCGGGAAGAGTCTGAGAATTGGAAAGCCTCCGTCACCGGCACTCATTGAGAAGCTGACACGGAACTTGTGGGAGTTCGGGGAGCAAGTACGGCTCGGGCCACTGAGCCGGCGGGAGGATCGGCGGCGGGGATGAGCAAGCCAATGGTCGTCGCCGGAGTGATGAGCGGGACGTCTGCGGATGGAATTGATGTTGCGCTCGTGAAGATCGCCGCAACCGAGTCGCGCGGGCGAGTCTTCCGCCACACGATCCAACTCTTGGGCCATGCGGCTTATGCTTTCCCATCGGATGTGCGCCGGGCAGTGCTCTCGGCCATGAATGCAACTTCGGCCAGCGTTGCTGATCTGGCACGGCTTAACTTCCTGCTGGGCGAGCTTTACGCTGATGCAGTCCTAGCGACGCAGCGGCGGTTTCGCGTGAAAGCGGTACTTGTCGGATGTCACGGGCAGACTCTTTATCATCAGGGCGAACCGGCACAATTTCTCGGACGTAAGATTTCGACGACGTGGCAGTCCGGCGAGGCTGCGATCGTCGCGGCGCGCGTGGGCGTGCCCGTCATCTCGGACTTCCGACCTGCGGATATGGCGGCGGGTGGCAAGGGCGCGCCTTTGGTTCCCTGCCTCGACTACCTGTGGTTTCGCGATTCGCGGATGGGGCGGATCGTGCAAAACATTGGTGGGATCGCAAATCTTACTGCGATTCCGGCGGGCTCGCGTCCTGAAGGTCTTATCGCCTTCGACACGGGTCCCGGAAATATGGTGATTGATGCGGTCATGCAGGAGTTATTTGGAAAGGCGTTCGATCGCGATGGGAGGATCGCGGCTTCTGGTCGCGTGGACGATTCTGTTTTGGATCGAATTTTGCGAAGAAAGTTCTTCCTGACCAAGCCGCCAAAGACTGCGGGGCGGGAGGAGTTTGGGAGGGAGTTCGTACGCGAGTTCTTGCGAGAGTGTAGAGGTTCGGGCAAGCACGATATCGTTGCGACCGCTACCGCGTTGACTGCGCGGTCGATTGCTGATGCCGTGAATCGGTTTGTGATTCCAAAGATCTCCACTACTGGCAAACGAAGCGAGAAGTGGGGTACCCAATACCGTTTCACTTTCAAGGAAATGATTCTTTCTGGAGGCGGGGCGCGGAATGCCACCCTTGTCGGGATGCTGGCCCAGCAACTCGCGCCTTTCGGAATGGGCGTTCGATTCTCCGATGAATACGGTCTGCCGTCCGAGGCCAAGGAAGCAGTGGCCTTTGCTGTCTTGGCCTACGAGACCTGGAATCGTCGGGCTTCCAATGTGCCATCTGCTACAGGGGCCCACAGAGCTGCGATTTTGGGGAAGATTTCGTATGCATAGTGCGGACGTCGGGGGTCGGCATTCTGCGATCGCGCTCTCTCTTTCACTGCTCTTTTCTATTCTGTCCTGTTCAGGCAGGCGAGATGAACGCACGCTGGTCATGATGATTGAGTCGAGCCCCACAAATCTGGACCCGCGGGTAGGGATCGACGCGCAGTCGGAGCGGATTGACAACTTGATCTTCGACGATCTGTTGTCGCGCGGCGAGGATCTCAATGTTGCTCCGGGACTGGCGGAGCGGTGGGAGACTCCTGATCCGCTTACATATGTGTTCCACCTCCATTCTGGCGTTCGATTTCATGACGGTCGTCACCTGTCCTCTCGCGATGTGAAGTGGACCTTTGACTCATTGCTGCAAGGGAAGATTCGCAGCACGAAAACCGCTGTTTACAAATACGTCGATCACATCGACGCGCCCGACGACAACACCGTCACGTTTCACATGAAGGAGCCAGATGCGACCCTGCTCTGGAACGTTTCGGACGGGGCGATGGGAATTGTGCCGTACGGCAGCGGGGATGAGATGACGTTGCATCCGATCGGGTCAGGACCATTCAAGTTCGTGAGCGCGGAAACGGATCGTGAGGTGATTCTCGAAGGGAATGACGGCTACTGGGGAGGTCCGCCCAGGCTGGCTCGCGTTCGATTTGCCGTAGTGCCGGACGAGACCACCGAGGCCCTGGAGTTGCGCAAGGGCAGCGGCGATATCGCGATCAATTCGCTTACGCCGGACACGGTGGTTACGCTGGAACGACACCCAAACATCCACGTGGAACATAGCGGCGGAACGCGGCTCGCTTACCTCGGGTTCAACCTGCGTGATCCAATTCTGAAAGACGTCCGCGTGCGGCAGGCGATCGCGTACGCACTCGACCGGAGACCTATGATCGAGTACCTGTGGCGTGGGCTGGCGCAGCCGGCTCGGAGCGTGCTGCCGGCACAGAGTTGGGCGTACAACGGGGACGTGCCCGACTATGAACATAATCCAGAGTGGGCAAGGCAGCTACTCGATGCTGCGGGATACCCGGCGGTCAACGGCGTTCGGTTTCACATCACGATGAAAACGTCGACCGATGCAAACACGCGGCTCATGGTCGCGGTGATGCAGCAGCAACTGCGCGAGGTGGGCATCACACTCGACATCCGCAGCTTTGAGTTTGCGACCTTCTTCTCCGACGTGCAGCATGGAGCTTTTCAGATGTACGGGCTGCGGTGGATCGGGGGGAATGAAGATCCGGATATCTTCGAATATGCATTCCACTCTTCGAAGTTTCCGCCGAATGGGGCGAATCGCGATTACTACTCAAATCCGAAAGTAGATGCGCTGATCGACCGGGCACGGCGCGAGACCGATCCAAATGTGCGGAAGCCGTTGTATGCCGAGGTGCAGGCTATCCTGGCGCAGGATCTGCCCTACATCAACCTGTGGTATCTCGATAACGTTCTGGTTCACACGAAACGCGTGCACAACCTGCGGCTGAATCCGGCGGGGAATTACGACTTTCTGCGTAACGCAGAACTTGTCCCATCGTCCCAAGCTGACATCTCAGACAGAAACGTGATGGGTGGGACCGTCGTCTGCTTACCAGGTGTACTCCCTGGCAGATGACGTTGTATTCATAGCCGGCGATCGAGGAGCGCAAATTCACCGCAGGACCTGAGTGCCGCGCCCGCTCCGCCGGACAGCCGAGGCGGCCGTCACGACGTGAGTTGTCTGGGTTTACTCTCTTCGCGTGTTACCATCGAAATTCGGGCTCCTATGCGTATTTTGTTTATCGGCGACATTTTTGGGCGGCCGGGACGGACCATTGTCAAAGACCGACTGCCTGAGATCGTCCGCGACCGCTCTATTGATCTGATCATTGCAAATGGCGAGAACTCTGCGGCTGGGTTCGGAATCACTCCGGCCTTGGCTGAGGAATTATTCGAACTTAACATCGACGTCATTACGACCGGGAATCACATCTGGGACAAACGCGAGATTGTGGACTACTTCCAGATGGTCGAAGGCAACGGGCATGGACCGGCGCGCCGCGTGCTGCGTCCTGCGAATTATCCGGCAGACATGCCGGGGTCTGGCGTATACGAAGGCATGAAGGGCAAAGTGCCCTATGCCGTGATCAATCTGCAGGGTCGCGTGTTCATGGCCTCGAATGACGATCCCTTCCGCGTTGCCGATCAGCTTGTGCAAAAGATCCAGGCGAGAGTGGTTGTGGTCGACATGCACGCGGAGGCCACGTCGGAAAAGATTTCATTGGGCTGGTATCTCGATGGCAGAGTCACCGCGGTGGTTGGTACACACACACACGTACCTACCGCGGACGAGCGCGTTTTGCCGAATGGGACGGCGTACATCACCGATGTGGGCATGAGCGGGCCGTATGACGGCGTGATCGGAGTCAAGAAGGAACTGGTTGTGGGCAAGTTCCTGAACGGAATGCCCGTGCGGTTTGAACCCGCGACTGGGGATGTGCGTCTTTGCGCAGTCGTCATTGACTGCGACGAAACGACCGGGAAAGCCAGGACTATTGAACGATTGATGGTGACATAGGTTCTGCGGGATGGTTCCTCGCTGGATCTCCGAGAAAGCTCCCTCTTTATTCCAGGTTGGTTTAATGAAACCCCTGCTTCTGGCAAATGCAGTCAGAAGTGGGCACGCTGAATTCCTGTTGCGCAAGATGGTGGATGTTCCTCGTTCTTCGGTTACCACCGGAAGTGCCAGGGCCTAGTGGTTACGTATGATTGGGCCGGAAGCACGATAGAATCGGGAGCAATGCCTTCTAAGGTATCCATATGGGCGGCTGCTGTGCTCGCCGCGGCGGTTGGAATGTCGGCCGCGCGGGCGGATGACAGTGCACCACCGCCTCCCATGGTTTGTCGAAACGGTGTACCCGGCGGGGTCAGTTGCATTACCACTAAGCAAGATCGCAAGGATGCACAGGCGGCTTTCAAGCGCGGCATCAAGCTGCAACAGCACCAGCGTTTTGAGGAAGCGCTGACGCAGTTCGATGAAGCAACCCGGCTAGTTCCACAAGATAGGGAGTACCTGACCGCGCGGGAGGTGCTCCGATCGAGCTTGGCATTTGAGCATATTCGGCGAGGAAATGCTCTGCTGGCCGAGGATGCACGGGCACATGCCGCCGCGGAATTCCGCGCGGCATTGGATCTAGATCCAGAGAACCACTTCGCCCAGGAACGTCTGCAGGAAGTTACACAGCAGCCTTCGCCATCCCTGCCCCAAGCGGTGCCGGCTCTGTTGGCCGAATCGCAGGAAATCCATCTCGAACCGACCAATGATCTGGCCACGTTCCATTTCAGCGGGGACGTGAAGACGCTGTTTACTCAACTAGGTGCCGCTTACAAGATCAACATACAGTTTGATGACACGCTGCAGATGCGGCAAGTACGGTTCAATGTTGACAACGTGGACTTCTTCACCGCGCTGAACCTGGCCTGCAAGGTGAGCAAGGCGATGTGGGCCGCCCTGGAACCACATCAGATGCTCATTCTCGCGGATAACGCCGAAAATCATAAGCAATACGACCGCATGTCGCTGCGGACATTCACTTTGCCGCCGCGTTCGTCTCCGCAGGAGGGCACGGATCTCGTAAATGCGATGCGGCAGATGTTTGACCTGAAGTCTGTCAGTTCAGGGCAAACGTCTAATACCGTGGAGGTGCGCGGCCCGCGCCAGGCGGTGAACGCTTGCGCGAAAATGCTGGATCGACTGAGTAATGCCAAGCCGCAGGTAATGATCGATGTCCGCGTGTTTCAGATCAGCCACATGTTGACGCGGAACATTGGTGTGCACATCCCAAACACTTTCAACCTGTACAACATTCCTGCAGGCGCACTGGCGGCGCTGGGCGGGCAGAACATTCAGGATCTGATTAATCAATTGATCGCATCGGGCGGCATCAACCAGGCAGGAAGTTCGTCACTCTCGGGCCTGCTCTCACAGTTGACGGGCCAGCAGAATTCGATCTTCAGCCAACCGTTAGCGACGTTTGGAGGCGGCCTCACACTGATGGGATTGAGCCTTGATCAGTTTGCCGCGCAACTTTCGCTGAACGAGTCGTGGGTGCGCATTCTTGATGACGTGTCGCTGCGGGCTGGCCAAGGCACAGACGCAACCCTCCACTTGGGACAACGATACCCGATTCTGAACGCCAGCTACGCGCCGATCTATAACTCGCCGCAGATCTCGCAGGTTCTGGGGAATCAGACTTACATCCCTCCGATCCCGTCCGTCAGCTATGAGGATCTGGGATTGAATCTGAAAGCGACGCCGACCATTCACGGTGATGGCAACGTCAGTTTGAAGCTCGAACTGCAGGTGCGTTCCCTGACCGGGCAAGCCGACAATGGCGTCCCCGTGATCTCGAACCGCGAATATAAGGCGAGCATTAATCTCAAAGATGGGGAACCAGCATTTGTGGCCGGGGAGATTTCCAACAACGACGCGCGGTCGATGAGCGGAATACCGGGCCTGGGTCTCATTCCCGGGCTCAATAAGGCGATGGTGAGCAACACGTGGCAGGAAGACCACGACGAGCTTATGATCGTGATCACGCCACACGTGGTCTCTAACTTTGACCACAGCACGAACGAGATCTGGCTGAGCGAGAGATAGACAGCCGCTTCTGTCAGAATTACTTCTTAGCCTGATTTTCGCTCCCAGCCTCCTTTGCGGCGAAGTCCACCAGGCTCTTGTACACATCGGAGAGGCGCGCATCGAATTGGCCTATTTTGCGCCCGTTGATGAAGAGCGTGGGTGTTCCCGTCACCTCGACTTTCTTTCCAAGAGCGGTGGATGCGTCGATACGCGTCTTGGTCTCGGGTTGCGTAGCGCATGCGGCGATTTCAGAGCCTTTCACCCCCGCGCCGTCGGCCAGGGCCGTCAATTTTTCGTCGGCATTCTCGGCGGTAATATCGGCCTGCGTTTCGTAGGTCTTGGAGACGAACTTCCAGAAAGCATCGTTGGAGGCGCGTCCCACGCAATCGGCGTAGGCAGCGCCCTTGGCTGCCCAGTTATGCATTTCGAGCGGGAAGTTCTGAAACACGAAACGTGCCTGTGGTTCTGCAGCAACGAGTGCCTCGATGGTGGGCTGCGCTGCCTTGCACGCCGGGCACTGCAGGTCGCCAAACTCAACGATGGTCACGGCAGCGTCTTTCGGACCGCGCGATGGGCCGTTGATTCCATTCTCCAGAGCCTTCCTGGCGGGATCGAACGGCTTGGCGCCAAAAGGAATCATGTCGCCCACTAACGCATGCTCGCCGTCACGACCGACGTAGAAGTGTGATAGCTGTTGGCCCTGCTGATTAGCAAGCAGGACGGTCACCTCGGCTAGTCCCTCGATGGGTGAGGGCCGGATGCTGGCAATCTTCCAGGTCATATCAGGTTGATAGCCGAATTGCTCGTGGAGGAAAGATTCGACTGTTGCCTCCGATGGAAGATCGGCCGTGGCATGGGTCCCCAGTTTCTCGTCAGGTTTAGCGGCGGGCTTCGCTTTTGGCGCAGTTTGACCGAGGGCGAGAGTGCTGATCAGCAGGACCACGACGGAAATCGTGTTTCCAAAAACGCGCATGGATTCCTTTCGTATGAGGAGATTTTCGCGGAAAGCTAAAACTGCAAAGTATTAGGATACGTCAGAATCGCCTTTCAGACTTCGGACTTTGCCGCGATGGGAAAGCGCCGCCCGTAGCCAAAAGCCTTGGGAGAGATCTTAAGGCCCGGCGCGGCCTGTTGGCGCTTATATTCGGCGCGATCGACCATGCGCATTACCTTACGCACGGTTTCTATATCGATACCACGGTCTGAGGCGATCTGGTCGGCTGCGTGCGAGTCTTCGACATAGTCTTCAAGCACGGCGTCGAGAACATCGTAGGGCGGCAGCGAGTCGCTGTCCTTCTGGTCCGGGCGTAACTCGGCCGAGGGTGGCTTTTCAAGGGAAGCCTGGGGAATGACTGGGCGCCGCGAATTCACATATCGGGCAAGACCGTAGACGAGAGTTTTGGGCACGTCCGAGATGACCGCCAAACCGCCGACCATATCGCCGTACAGGGTGCAGTAGCCGACGCCGAGTTCACTCTTGTTTCCAGTGGAGAGCACGATCGCACCCAACTTGTTCGAGAGCGACATCAGCAAGGTGCCACGGGCGCGGGACTGAATGTTCTCTTCGGTCACATCCTCTTTCAGGCCCGCAAATACCGGCCGCAGGATTTCGCGATAGGCTTCATAGGCGGGATTGATCGAGAGCAGTTCGAAACGGATTCCGAGATTTTGCGCCAGAGCGCGGGCATCGTCGATAGAACCCTGCGAAGAATAAGGACCAGGCATGCCGACGCCAATTACGTTCTCAGGACCAACAGCATCGGCGGCGATCACGGCGGTCAAGGCAGAATCGATGCCACCGCTGAGACCGACGATTGCTTTCTGGAAGCCGCATTTTCGGATGTAGTCGCGGGTACCCAGGACTAACGCTGCATACGCGCTGCCTTCGTCGCCTGAGACTTGCTCGTGGATCTCGCCGGTTAGGTCGGCGGAATCGAAGTAGATCAGGTCTTCTTCGAAGGACTTGCCCTGCGCGATCACCTTGCCATCGCGATTCAAGACGATGCTGGAACCGTCAAAAATCAGACTGTCATTGCCGCCGACTTGATTGACCAGAGCAACCGGCACTTTGTGCTGGCGCGCGATGCTTGCCAGCATATCGCGGCGAAACTCGCGCTTGCCGATCCAGAAGGGCGAGGCCGAGATGTTCAGCACGAAATTTCCTCCTTCCTGAATCAACTTTTCAACGGGATCAACCGTGTAGAGGCGCTTGGGCCAGAATTGCTTGTCGTTCCAGGCGTCTTCGCAGATGGTGAGCGCCATTCGATTGCTGCAGAATGGGAACAGTTGCTGGCTTTTAGCCGGCGCGAAGTTTCTCGCCTCATCGAAGACGTCATACGTAGGGAGGAGCATCTTCGACTGGATGAATTGAATCTTGCCATCCATGAGAAAAGCAGCCGAGTTCATCACCGACTTGCCTGTGTCGGAGTCGGCGGGGGTAACCAGGCCGCAGATCACGGCGATGCCTGCTGTGGCGCGGGCGATCTCTGCTGCGGATTTGCGATTGCGCGCAGCAAAGGAGGAACGCTCTACCAAGTCCCGGGGAGGATAGCCACACACTGACAATTCGGGAAAGAGGATAAGTCCGGCGCCGGCTGATTTCGCGCGCCGCGCGAAATCGATGATCTTCGATGCGTTGCCGGAGAAGTCACCAACCGTCGGATTAATCTGGCCGAGGGCAATCTTCACAATCTCAGTTTAAAGCCTGACGTTGCACGTGCGCGAGACGGCTTTCGCGATGAGGTGCGTGAGCGTACGGGAAAAATCCGGCCGGGCTGCTACAATATCGATTTTGTTATTTACGGAGGGATTCATGCCCCAGCAGAGGCCATCGGCGAAGTTGTGCCTTGTTCTTTCGGTGTGTCTTGTCATCTTTTGTTCCGTAACTGGTCCCGCCGCCGCGCAGTCGGGCAGCACGTCTCACCCGTGGATGAATCCCAACCTGTCGCCGGATGAGCGGGCAGCGATGGTCCTGAAGGAAATGACACTGGACGAAAAGATCTCAATGCTCCATGGGACCGGCATGCCAGGCCTTGGTCCGGTGAGTCCGCTGGCTGTCGGCTCGAATAAAGGCGCGGGATACGTGGTGGAAATTCCGCGCTTGAGCATTCCTGCGATCCAGATGTCGGATGCGGCTTACGGTGTTCGCGCCAGCGGTGAGAACGGGCGCTACTCCACCGCGCTACCGGCCTGCATTGCGGGAGCGGCCAGTTGGGACCCGAAAGGTGGCTTCGAATATGGGGCATTGATCGGCCGTGAGCTCCGCGCGCAAGGCTACAACATGTCACTAGGTGGAGGGGTTAACCTGACGCGCGAACCTCGAAATGGCCGGACATTCGAATACATGGGAGAAGACCCGGTGCTGGCGGGGACAATGGTCGCGTCGGTGATCCGTGGAACGCAATCCGAGCACGTGATCGGCGACATCAAGCACTATGCGCTCAACGACCAGGAAGCGGGGCGGAACGCCGTCAATGTGAACATCGACAAACGCGCTGCCCGGGAAAGTGATCTGCTGGCTTTCGAAGTTGGACTCGAGGAAGGCGATCCTGGCGCGGTGATGTGCTCCTACAACCGCGTTTGGGGCGATTACGCCTGCGAAAACAAGCCCCTGCTGACCGACATTCTCAAGAAGGATTGGAATTTCAAAGGATTCGTGGTCAGTGACTGGACTGCGGCACATAGCGCGGCGAAGGCCTCGGCAGCCGGGATGGATCATGAAGAACCGGGTTGGCATTTCTTCGGAGATGAATTGAAGACGGATGTCGAATCCGGCAAAGTGCCGCAGAGTGAGATCGACGATCACGTTCAGCGTATCTTGCGGGTAATGTTTGCGACCGGGGTGGTTGACCATCCGACCGAGAAGAGTGTGGTTGACGTGCTAGGTGGGTTTGAAGTCGCACGGAAGCTGGAGGAACAAGGGATCGTTCTCCTGAAAAATGAGAAGGCGCAGCTTCCGCTGGATGCTGCGAAGATCCGCAGTATCGCTGTCATCGGATCACATGCAGATGTAGGCATGATCTCGGGTGGCGGATCGGCGCAGGTCGATCCGCCCGTTGGCAATGCAATTAGACCGCCGGGGAAGGGACAGACGAGGTGGCTAGAACCGGTTTGGTTCCCGACCTCTCCTCTGAAGTCGGTTCGGGCGAAAGCGCCGGGTGCCAAGGTTCAGTTTGACTCGGGCGCCGACGCAGCCGCGGCGGCTGCGCTTGCAAAGGGCTCGGATGTTGCGATTGTGTTCGCCTATCAATGGGAAAGTGAGGACATGGACTTGCCGAGCCTTGCGCTTCCCGAGCATCAGGACGATCTGATCGCGAAAGTCGCGGCGGCGAATCCGCGTACGGTCGTCGTGGTGGAGAGTGGTGGCCCAGTGACTATGCCTTGGGCAGGCCAAGTCAGCGCGATCCTCGAGGCGTGGTTTGCGGGCAGCAGCGGTTCGGATGCAGTGGCGAACGTACTGTTTGGGGACGTGAATCCAAGCGGAAAACTTCCGCTGACGTTCCCGCTGAGTGAGAGCGATCTGTCGCATCCGAAGATCGTACAGCCGCCGCCGGAGTCGAGGGCGAATTGGGCGAGGAACGACGTGATCAAACAGATTGAGGCCGGCCTGGCGCCATTCCAAGTGACCTACGATGAAGGCGTCAAAGTTGGTTACAAATGGTACGACGCCGAGAAGAAGCCGGTTCTGTTCCCGTTCGGATTCGGACTGTCGTACACGACGTATGCTTACTCGCATCTGAAAGTGATACCGGGCAAGAGTCCCAAAGCGACATTTACGGTGAAGAATACTGGCAAGCGCGATGGGGCTGAAGTTGCCGAGGTTTATGTCTCGCTGCCTGCCGCAGCCTCCGAGCCTCCGAAAAGGCTGGTGGGTTTCAGCAAAGTTCAATTGAAGGCCGGCGAGAGCAAAGAGGTGAGTATCGATATCAATCCGAAGTATCTGTCGATATTCAATGTCGAACAGAACGGATGGCAGTTGATCCCGGGAGAATACCGCTTCATGGTCGGCGGATCGTCGCAGAACCCGCCGTTGAAGCAGACGGTTACGCTGAACTAGCACTCGGAAGCAATGGGAACCGGCTACAGAGATGTCTCTGAAGCGGCCTCTTTTGCAGCCAACAACACCTCTGGGATGACGGCATCGACGTCAGAATCCCTGGTGCGATGATTCACGATGCAGGCTCGCAGGCAGAACTTCCCAGCGAGCGTGGCGTTTGAAAGATAGACGCGTCCGCGCCTCTGCGTCCGTTGCAGAATTGCTGCGTTAAGCTGATTGCGTTGGTTCTCGGACAGCGCTTCTGAGCCGAGATAATGGAAGCAGACCGCGCTCAGTTCCCCGTGCCCGACCAATTCCAGTTGAGGTTCACGCTCGATCGCGTTGGCGAGGCGTTGCGCTTGGACTAAGTCCTTCTTGATCGATTCCCGAAACGCAGCCAAACCGTGGTATCGGAGCGACAACCAAATCTTCAAGGCGCGAAATCTGCGGGAGAGTTCCAGGGACTCTTCGAAGAAGGCGAAGCCTTCAATGGGGTCGGCGCTCAAGGCGCGAGCGTAATCGCCCGTATGAGAAAAAGCCGTCTGAGCGGCTTCTGATGAGCGGTAAAGGAGGCATCCGCAATCCAACGGCTGATACAGCCATTTGTGGGCGTCCAGGGAAATTGAATCGGCAAGTTCCATACCCTTGAACTTGGCGCGCTCGGCGATGGCGGCAAGCGCTCCGTAGGCCCCATCGATGTGAAACCATAGCCCATTCTGATGTGCGATGGTGGCAATCATATCCAGAGGATCGATCGCTCCCGTATTGACAGTTCCTGCCGATGCGACCACTGCGAGCGGAATCTTCCCTGCGGATTTGTCCTTAGCAATCTGGCGCCCGAGGGCGGCAGTATCCATTCGAAGATTCGCATCGACCGGAATCAGGCGCAGATTGTTTCGTCCGATGCCCAGCAAGGCCACGCTCTTCGGAATCGACATGTGGACTTCCTGAGAGACGTAAACCACAGCGGTTGGTGCGATTCCGTATTCGTTGGCGGGTGCCTTGGCCTCACGAGCCATCGCCAGCGCCATGAGATTCGCCGCTGAGCCGCCGCCCGTCAGATAGCCTCGAAACTCAGGACAGCCGACTGCCTGTGACAACCAACTGACCACGGTCCTCTCGATCACGACCGCGCCCGGGCCTGAACGCCACGCCGTCACATTCTGATTCAGGATGCTGGCCAGGAGATCGGCTGTAGCAGCAACCGGTTCGCCCGATCCCAGCACATACCCGAAAAATCGGCCGTTTTGAGCGCGTGACGAGCGGAGCACTTCCGAGAGATCGTCGAATGCAACTTCTCCGATTCCCCGTTCCGGCAGGGCCGTTTCGAAGACTAGGGCGGACTGTGCGCCGGTGATCGCTGGTGCAACAGGCATGGAGTCCAAGTGATCGAGATAGTCCGCTGCCAAATGAGTGATGCGCTCCGCGAGGTGGCGAAACTGGCCCGAGGAGATTTCCAAGGAGTTCATGAGATCACTCACCGCCCGTCGGAATGACTGCGTGCTTTGGTGGCGGAACAGGAGTTGAGCCTTTACGGTCCTGCCACAACACGCGATTGAGACGAGCTGCGCCTGCGGCATCTGGTCGCGAGAAGTCCATCTGCATGGACATCTTCGCACCCGGCGCGTCGTGCCTGTTAGTTTCGTAGATCAAACCATTTTTCTGATTGCGATGGTTGGCCTGATAGGGCTGTTGAGTTCCGGAACCAGTAAATAAGCCGTTCATCACCGGCGCGTACGCATCGTTGTGATTCATTGGTGGCAAGCCGAGCAACACTTCCATTGTGTGCATCATGTTGACCGTGGTGTAAAAATGGTGCTCGACGTAAGGCTTCGCCGCCGATCCCGGAGAATATTTGCTGATCACGAAGGCGATGGAGCGATGTGCGTCGACGTGGTCCGCGCCATCCTGCGCATCATCTTCGAGAACGAAGATGGCGGTGTCATCCCAATAGGGACTATGTGAGACAGTGTCGACAACACGAGCTAAAGCAAGGTCGTTATCGGCGACGTTCGCGGCGGGGCTCGCGCGATCGGGACGTGTGCCGCCGGTATGATCGTCTGGCAGATAAAGCAGGATGAACGAGGGCAACTCCAGATCCGGTCCTGCATGCGACTCCCGGGCGCGAACAAACGCGCCGAATTCGTTGAGGAATTCGTCGGCACGAAGTTGGTCGGGGTAATCGGTGTTGAAATCCGGATAAAGCGGATCGTAGTGGTCCCGCAGGACCGCCTTCGTGGGCTTAACACCGCTGAAGAGCGGAACGGGCCACGGCCAGGGGCTAGCAATGCCGTGTGGATCTCCCACATTCGGCGGAAGTGTAGCTCCCTTATTTACCGCGGTACGCGGACACTTTGCTTCCTGCCCTGAAGGGGTTCCCTGCTTCGGGCTGGCGACTTTTCGCTTTTCATTGCACCACTCAGCATTTACGAATTCGCCATAAATCCGGAAGCTCAGATGATTGCGCGCTAGGTTGTCCCAAATGAAACCGGTGATGGGATCGTCTATATCGGGCAGGTTGTGATCGAGAGGATACTCATCGGCGTTTTGCCCCTGGTAGTCGTAGGTACGCTCCTTGCCGCGATAAGCGATCTGCCAGGTCTTCTCGTTGTAGTCGGTGGTGATCGCCGCGGTCGACCAAACATGGCCGTCACCAGAGACTTCACCGCTGTCGTAAAAATTGTCGAGCACGCCGAACTGCAGGGCCAGTTTGTGCTCGTTCGGCGTGATGTCTTCGCCATACATCGTGAGCGACGGATCGCCATCTCCGACTTTCAGATCGCCGAGGATCTGATCGTAAGTGCGATTCTCTTTGAGCACATAAATGACATGCTTGATGGGATTCTGCCCGCCAGCGAACTTAATTGTGCCCGGATTGCTGCGGAGCAGGTTATCGGCCTCCACCATGTCACTGTATTCCGGAAGTTTCTCAAGGATAGAGGAGATGCTCAGGCGTGCGATTGATCCCTTAAGCAGCGTGGGAATATAGGGATGCTCTTTATGTTTCGTTTCATAAACCGTTTTCCCCATGTCTTTGTTGGGGCGCGTGCCTTCCCCCTTGGCAGTGGCGATGAGGAGATCGCCTCCCGCGACAGCGAGCGCGGAGGGATACCAGTCCGTAGGGATAAAACCGGCAGGAGCGTCGGTACTGACGATACCAGCGTCAGCCTCCAGACGAGAGACGTCGAAAACAGCGACGGCATCCAGAGACGAATCGGCAACAAACAGAAGCTTCCCATCCGTCGCGAGCGCAGTCGGAGAACTGCCTGGGAATTTTGACGGCATGGTCGTAAAGAAGTGAATATAACCGGCCGCAGTCGGGACGACTGCTACCAAATCTGCATTGGACAGGGCGACGTACAACCATTTTTCGTCGTCGCTCAGGAGCATGGCGGTGGCATGGGCCTCCGGCGCCAACGGATCCTTGTGTTGCTTGATTTCGATCCACCGAGTCACCCTGCCGCTGGTAAGATCCAGTTCCGCGACTCGTGAAGAGTTCCAGATGCTGCACCAGGCGCGGTGCCCGTCGCGGCTTGCGACTACGGTGTAGGGGTACGCCGCCGGGACAAGATCGTTGGTGCTGAGGTCAAAGGTCTGTAGGACCTTCCCTTCGGCCGGATCAAGTACGACTACGTTGTCTGAGAGATTGTTCGCGATGAGCAGTTTTTCCTGGCCGTTGTCAGAAACCACTGCCATGCCGGCGGGATATGAGATTGCCATGTGCGGTGGGGCTTTTAATCCAACGGCCAGTTTCTTCGATGGCGACAACGATTGCAGAGGGATCGGGATGAATCTCTCCGGCACCACCTTTCCGGCCGCAAACCTATAGACTGCGATCCCGTTTCCCAGGTTCCCCTTTTTGCTGCCGGTAGGATCGGTGAGCGAGCCGACCGAGGCATATAGATGTTTCCCATCGGAACTGAATGCCAGGCCGATGAAATAGCTCTGGTGGGATTCATCCCCGAGGCGGGCATCGGGAAAGTCGGCAATTCGATTAGTTTGCAGATTCAGAATCGCGATCGATTGGTGCGCGAGAGTCTCCTGTATGCCATAACCATCATTCAGGAGTGCCGCGTAGTTTCCGTCGGGACTGAGCACCATGGTGACGGGGAAGCTGTTGGTGCTGCCAATGCGGCCGGGCGACGGAACTGTCAGCATCTTGGTCGTTGGCAGGTGAATAGGGGGCCGTTCGTTGTTGGAGTTCTTTTCTTGCGGGCTGCAGGCGCACATGAGGCAGAAAACAACTAGAGAGCGACACAAAAAAGAAGTCACAATCCCTCCGCTGTCGGGCCTAAGGATAAATGTGCGGGGATAGATAAGGAAAGCAGGTCAACAAGTAAAAGCTGTGCTGTTGGGGAGGGTTGAAGCCACACTTATCCATAACCGCCGCGGGTCGAAAGGTCGGCGGGTTAGAGACCCGAAGCGCGGGAGGTTGGCTGCGTAGAATCGGCCGGCTGCGTATCTTCGGAATGCACGTTATGGCGCACATCGGAGCCCTGAACCCAGAAGATAACGTCCTCGGCGATGTTGGTGGCGTGGTCGGCGACGCGCTCCAGATTACGGGCGACCAGCAACGCATCGAGGGCTTGTCGCACCACATCGGGGCGCTCGTTCATCGTTTTGACGAGCTGGATGAAAGCGTCATCGCGCATACGATCGATGACATTATCCATTTCAAGCACAGCCTGGGCGAGTTCGACTTTACCTTCGATAAAAGATTCGAGGGCCCGGCGCACCATCGCGCTGACCGCGGCGCCCATGCGTGCGATGTCGACCGGCAAATCCGCCTGGGGGAGATCGACCATGTCCATGACGCGCTCGGCGATGTTGAC
>DATKAP010000064.1:0-4437 GCA_035577905.1 Binatia bacterium | reverse complement strand
ATTGAGGCAATTCGGACGAACCAGTCTCCACCACGAAAACAATTACATCAATCACATAGCAGCAGCAGCATTGGCACCAAACGTGCGCTCTAAAGGCATAGGGAGAGCAGGACAGAGCGTTTCGAGGATCAAGCCAATGTTTCGTGCAAACATCCAATGGTTAGCGAGTGGTCCGACCCTGAAGTTGGAAGGCAAACTCGTCGCTGATTGGGCAGAGCAGGCCATGTGCCTAGTCACAAAGGACCTACTGCCTAAGGGTTTGATCGTCGACCTCACCCAGGTGAGCTATGTCGATTCAGTAGGCGAACAGTTGCTGAAGTGGTTGGCTAGTGTCGGCGCAGTGTTTGTCGCCGGCAATGTCTATGCAAATGCCCTGTGCGACGGGCTGGGTTTATCGCCTATCCAGAAGATAGCGGGGCGACGCGAGCGGCGGCATGGAAATAATGACGAGGTCCTCAATTGGGCATTCCCATCCAGGTGAGGTCATCTGAGGGCGGCATAGAAAGAGGAGAATCATGTCCTGGTTTCACTCGAGCACAGCGGCAGTCGATGCCCGCAATTATTCATCGCCAGCCGAAATCGTGACCTGCTTCCAGAGTCAAAGAAATGTTCTGGGTAGGCTTGCTTTCTTGATCAGTGGCCACCAAAGAACGGCGGACCAGGCAGTTGTCCAAGCTTGTGAGATGACACTCCAAGGAAACAGTCCTTTCCGCAATTGGCTTTTCGAGTGGGCCAAGGCTGCGACCATTGCCAGTGCGATATCACATGGAACTGAGGCGATTCGCATCTGTGAAGCCGCGTACAAGCATCGACGATGCCCACATGTCGAACACTTATCGCAGGGCGATGCTGAAGAACGCGCGCCTGGTCTCGACCTCATTCTTGGAACCGATGCACAAACACTGATCGCGGAATTGGATCCGTTGTGCCGGGCCGTCCTGGTGCTGAGAGCTGCAATCCGATCGTCAATTCAAGATTGCGCTTTACGCCTGAACGTGTCCCGCGCGGCAGTGCTCGCTGCTAATTGTCACGTTCTGACGCGGCTTCATGAGCGACATGTGAAGCCAGTGGAGAAGAATGGCGACGCTTCGCACGCTGTGTAGAAACGCGGGTACCGGAGTGAAATAGGAGTCTGCAGTTTGGTTTTTTGGCCGAGAAACACGATTCCGCTTGGGCAATCCAATTTCAACGAGGATCTCATGATTATCGAACTCAACGACGACGACACTCGATTGCTGTATGCAGTCCTTCTCCAACAGGCACAGGAACACTTTAGCTATGCGAGTACGTCCGAAGTAGCCGAGAGATTATGCAAGCTGGCGGCCAGATTCAAGCGCCCCGTTAGAGAACTATCAAACGTAACGATTGCGTGAGTGCTAAATTGACGACAGCCCAAGATGATGTTTCCAGCAATGGTGACCTAACAAGATACCGTGCGCTCCTGAAGATTTCTGGCACCGTCGGAGCTCAGCCCACGGTCGATGCAGTGCTCCATAGGCTCGCCACCCTTTTGTCCAACGTAGTTTCATTCGACAATATCGCGCTGCTCTTGTTTGATCCTTCTAGCCAACGCCTGGCCTGCGTGCCCTCGAGCGGAGTCACGACGATCCCGCGATCGAGGTCGGTACAGAAATCATGCATGCTGGTACGGGGCTCGGCGCGCGCTTAAAGAGCAAGTCCCTGTCTTCGTTCCCGACCTAAAGCAGGAGCTAGTAAGGGCACTATCAACCGCACCGTTGAGACAATCTGTTCTGAAATTCCCTTTAATTTGAGACCCGCAACGCTGAGTTGGCTGGTGCTTCCCTTGCCTGCACATTTCTGGACTATGACCGGAATGGACAGGGAACACCTACTGTGCGGCATTGCCGAGTGATCGTAGCGGGCTAGGCTGAGACGCAAATCCCTGGTGTCCTGCGGGGTTAAGCGAATGACGCAATAAGCTGCATGCGATGAAGTCCTCAGCGGACTGCATCATGTGCTTCCACATTTCAAACGCCCGCCCCTCCTGATTGAGAGATTCGAGAGCCTTTTCTCGGCTCACAGGACAGCCCTGTTCGTTTCCCAATCGCATTAGATGCGAAAGTGTGATTTCCGCGATCACGCGTTCTCGGTCTTTCTTGTCGGTCATTGCCTTTCCCCACACTGATTTAGTCGCGCTTCAAGGGATGTCTAACGCCACTCTGGGAAACTCGCTTCCGTAAATGGCTAGAAGCGAGTACACTGCGGAACATGAAAGCACCTAATAGCCGTAGGTCGCCTTTGCGATGCCCAAGCGACGAATCTTGTTTTGCAGCGTCGTACGCTTCAAACCCAGACGTTCGGCGGCTCCCCCCCTGCCTGCGATTCGTCCTGATGAGGCTTTCAGAGCGTTGATGATTACGGAAGATTCCGCTTGTCGAAACGTGGAGGCCGTTCCAACAGCAACATTGGTCTCTAAATAGGCGGCAAGCTCGGTAAGCGGCACCTCTAACTCCTCACCACGTGTGAGAATGACAGCTCGTTCGACGAAATTTGCCAATTCCCTAATATTCCCCTTCCACGGACAGTTCGTCAGCATCTCCATTGCGTGTTTGGGAATGGACTTTATCTGTCTCCGCATCCGCCCCGCCACCTTTGACGCAAAGTGGTTCACCAGGAGGGGAATATCCTCCCGCCTCTCGCGCAGCGGCGGGATCTCAATCGGGAAGACATTGAATCGATAGAAAAGATCCTCGCGGAACTTCTCGTCCCGAATCATGGCGGGAAGGTCGCGATGCGTGGCGGCAATCAGCCGCACGTTCACGCTGATCGTTTTCGCGCTTCCCAGGCGCTCGAATTCCTGCTCCTGGATGGCACGCAAGAGTTTCGGCTGGAGCTCCAGGCTGATATCGCCGATCTCGTCGAGAAACAGCGAGCCCCCGTCCGCCAGCTCGAATCTGCCCTTTCTTTGCATCAGGGCCCCCGTGAACGCCCCCTTTTCGTGCCCGAACAGTTCACTCTCGAGTAGCCCCGAGGGAATGGCCGCGCAGTTCATGCGCACGAAGGTGTGCCCGCGCCGGGAACTGAGATTGTGAATAGCCCGTGCAATTAACTCCTTGCCGGTACCAGTTTCGCCGTGGAGCAGGACGGTCGAGTCTGTCGCCGCCACGATGGAGACTTGCTCCAGCACCTTCTGAAGTGCCGGGCTCTTTCCGATGATTCCTTCGAAGCGGTCCTCAGAGCACATTTCTGACTCCCTATACAACCCCAGGTGTTCCAGCCGAACCGCGTTAGGAAGGCTTGTTTCTGCAAGGCCATCCAGGTCGGTGAAATCAACCGTCGCGTACGCCATAATCGCCTCCGTTACCCCTCACACGTACAGGGCTTTGCAGAACTCTGCGCTGCCGCCGTGTTAGATCGCATGCGGCCTCCGGGTGTCAGGCAGACAGTTTCCACGTTCATAGCCGCCATGATGAGAACTTCGGTGAGCGTGAACCTACGACAGGTTTCGGGAGTGATGCGGAACATGGCTAATTGCTCCGATGTGCGCTGTCTTGGCCAATCGGTTCCAGACGGGGCGCGGGATGGCACGGTTGCAGGTTGGGATAGTTCGGGAAGATGGCTCGCAACAGTGTTGCGGAATCTTCCAGACGCATAAAGCCGGTTTGTGTGGGGATGTACGTCATACTCAGCGCTCCTTATTCAATCGTCTTAGCTTGAACATGCGAGCCATTGTGCAATCAGTTCTGTTTTCGGACGACCCCACATCGGGGCAAATCGGAAACTCTTGGGGAGCGAATGTCGCCCTCTTTTGAGGCAAGAATTTGGTATGTGGGGAGTCCCTTAAGGAGAGTTAGAGGGTGTTTTGCGGGGCGGAGCTTCGATGCGCTTCCACCCGAAAAGGCGAGCATCGATGGACCATAAACCCGGTCCTAACATTGCGAGAGCGGCACCGACGGTCCCTAACAGCAGCCAAACCCATTTGTCTCCGGCTACCGTAAGTATCTTCCAGATTTCAATCAATGCTATGGAGGTTCCCGCGATCGGCGTCCATAAGCCTGCGATCACTAGTATTCCCGCGCCAAGCAAGAGTACAGCGGGAACTGTCACATTCAGCGGGGGTAGATCGCTCGATAGCCTAAAGCCCGCGCGCACAATCAGCACGGAGCCAACAACCACGCGCATAAGAAGCAAACCTGTGCCGGGCCAACCGCCAGCGAATGTGGAATACAGCCGTCGCAATGACGCACCTTTCAGTACATAACTAGACTCCTCCGTTTCGGAGGTAGATCGAAACCCCAAAAAGAGCTTTGATCGTCACTCTTTAGAGTTCTGTATTTTTCTGGGGTGGACAGGCAAAGTGGTGGAAACTACAGCTCGATGATTCCTCTCTTCAGGCCGATCGTTGCTGCGTGGGTTCGATCGTTGGCACCGAGTTTAGAAAGGATGCACTTAACTCGACTTTTGACCGTTTCCTCG
>DATKAP010000063.1:0-34294 GCA_035577905.1 Binatia bacterium | reverse complement strand
ACCTTCGTGATCGCCGCCGTCAGCGTCGTCTTGCCATGATCAATGTGACCAATCGTCCCTACGTTGCAGTGCGGCTTTGTCCGTTCAAATTTCTCTTTCGCCATAACTCAGCTCTTTGCTCCTAGCTCTCAGCTTCTAGCCTAAAACCCTCACCATCCCAAGGCGCGCGCGCCATTGGACCTGTGGTCTTCCCTACTTGGTCGTTCCCTGCACCTTTGCGATGATTTCTTCCGCCACCGACCGCGGAGCCTCCTCATAGCGCGCAAAGTGCATCGAGTATTCCGCGCGGCCCTGCGTTGACGAACGCATATGCGTCGCATAACCAAACATCTCCGCCAACGGAACGATGGCCTTGATCACCTGCGATCCCGCGCGATGCTCCATGCCTTCAATGCGTCCGCGCCGCGAACTCAGGTCACCCATGATCGTTCCGGCATAATCTTCCGGAGTCACAACTTCGACCGCCATCACCGGCTCAAGCAGCACCGGCGAAGCCCGGCGCGCCGCCTCTTTCACCGCCATCGATCCGGCGATTTTGAAGGCCATTTCGTTCGAGTCAACTTCGTGATAGCTGCCGTCGAAGAGCGTCGCCTTCACATCGACCATCGGATATCCAGCCAGCACTCCGCCCTCGAGCGCCTCCTGAATGCCCTGATCCACCGGCTTAATGTATTCCTTCGGCACCACACCGCCCACTATGTCGTTGACGAATTCGTAGCCCTTTCCAGGCTCTTGCGGATCGAGATAAATCTTGACGTGACCGTACTGACCGCGACCCCCGGTCTGCCGGATGTACTTGCCTTCGGCCTCGGCGTGCTTGCGGATCGTCTCGCGATAAGCCACCTGTGGCTTACCGACATTCGCTTCGACCTTGTACTCCCGCATCATGCGGTCGACAATGATTTCCAGGTGCAATTCACCCATACCGCTGATGATCGTCTGTCCGCTGTCGGGGTCGGTGTGAACTTTGAAGGTGGGATCTTCCTGGGCCAGCTTACCCAGCGCCATACCCATCTTTTCCTGATCGGCCTTGGTCTTGGGCTCGACAGCAACCGAAATCACAGGCGCCGCAAACTCAATCGATTCGAGCGCGATCGGATGCGCTTCGTTGCAGATCGTATCGCCTGTGGACACGTTTCTCAGACCGACCGCAGCGCAGATGTCGCCCGCCAGAATCTCATTGATCTCTTCGCGCTTGTTGGCATGCATCTTCAACAGACGGCCAATGCGCTCGGTCTTCCCCGTACGCACATTCAGTATGGAATCGCCGGTCTTTAGTTGTCCGGAGTAAACACGAATGAAGGTCAACTGACCGACGAACTGATCGGCCATAATCTTGAACGCGAGCGCCGAGAATGGCTCTTTGTCGTCTGGTCTGCGCGCTACATCCTTGCCAGTGTTTGGATCTCTTCCGTGCGTCTCACCAATATCAAGCGGCGAAGGCAGATAGTCGACCACCGCATCCAGCAACGGCTGCACGCCTTTGTTCTTAAAGGCGGTACCAACCACAACCGGGAACAGCTTCAGTTCAATCGTCGACCGTCGCAGCGACTTCTTCAGCTCACCTGCGGAGATCTCTTCGCCTTCCAGGAACTTGTGCAGTATCTCGTCGTCGTTCTCGGCGATCGTCTCCACCAGTTGTGCGTGGAAAGCTTCGGCCTTTTTCTTCAGCTCGGCGGGAATTTCTTCCGTGACGTACTCGGCGCCCATCGTCTCATCCTTCCAGAGGATCGCCTTCATCGTCATCAGGTCGACAACGCCTTTGAACTTGTCTTCTTGGCCGATCGGTATCTGAATTGCGACGGGCTTGGCACTGAGGCGCTTGCGGATAGTATCGATGGCATGCTCAAAATCGGCACCCATCTTGTCGATCTTGTTAATAAAGCAAATGCGCGGGACGCCGTACTTGTCGGCCTGGCGCCACACTTTCTCTGATTGCGGCTGCACGCCATGAACGGCGTCAAACACCGCGACCGCGCCGTCGAGCACGCGCAGCGAGCGCTCCACCTCGGCCGTGAAATCCACGTGGCCGGGAGTATCAATAATGTTGATCCGGATATCGCGCCAGGTACAAGTCGTAGCGGCGGACGTGATCGTAATGCCGCGCTCCTGCTCCTGTTCCATCCAGTCCATGGTCGCAGTGCCTTCATGCACTTCGCCGATGCGATGCGTCCTGCCCGTATAGAACAGGATGCGCTCGGTCGTAGTGGTCTTGCCGGCATCAATGTGTGCCATGATGCCGATGTTTCTGCAACGCTCTAATGGAACTGTTCTTGGCACGACTAACTCTTTCTGGGCTCCAGACCTGAATTTCCAGCTCTTGTCATCCCGAGGCGCCGTCTTTTGGCGCCGGAGGACCCATGCACTCTCTTACCACCGATAGTGAGCGAACGCCTTGTTGGCTTCCGCCATGCGATGCACATCTTCCTTCTTCTTGATGGCGGCTCCGCGACTGTTGGCGGCATCGAGCAACTCATTGCTCAGCTTGTCGATCATTCCCTTTTCACCGCGCTCCCGCGCATAAGTAATGATCCAGCGGATCGCCAGCGAAGTCCGGCGGTCGGCATTCACCTCCACCGGGACCTGGTAGTTCGCACCACCCACGCGGCGAGTCTTCACTTCCAGCAGCGGCTTGGCGTTCTCCACAGCCTTCTTGAACAGCTTCAGGGCCTCATCGCCACCCTTCGACTCCAACTTCGTCAAGGCCTCATAAAAGATGCCCTCGGCTGTCGAACGCTTTCCCTGCCACATCATCGAGTTGATGAACTTTGTTACCAGGTCCGACCCGTACACTGCATCGGCTGGTACCGTCCGCTTTGCGATATGTCCTTTGCGAGGCATTTAAGCTTCTAGCTCCTAGCTCTTAGCTCCTAGCTCTTAGCTTCTAGCCTGAGCTTTACTGGGTTTGCAGCTCCTGCTAACCCTGAATCCTGTCTGGCTAACAAACAACAACTCCGCTATCCCTTTTTCGGCCGCTTCGCTCCGTACTTCGAGCGTCCCTGCATGCGGTTGGCAACGCCGACGGCATCCAGCGTCCCGCGGATCACGTGATAGCGCACGCCCGGCAGATCCTTCACGCGGCCCCCGCGGATCAGCACGATTGAGTGCTCCTGCAGGTTGTGCCCGACTCCCGGGATGTACGTCGTGACCTCAATGCCGTTCGTTAGCCGCACACGCGCCACCTTCCGCAACGCCGAGTTCGGCTTCTTCGGGGTTTGCGTGTACACGCGCGTGCAAACGCCACGCTTCTGCGGACATCCCTGCAGCGCGGGGCTCGCCGTCTTGTAACGAGGCCGCTTCCGCCCCTTGGCCACTAATTGATTAAAAGTAGGCACTCTTTGCCACTCCTTGCCGCACACTCACACGACGCACGGCTTCCAATCCAAAGTTTCGGATTACGCATCCGTGGGCATGACCGGCCCGAAGCCAGCCATTGCTTCTCGTCACTTATTGCGCAGCCAATCGCACACGCGCCCTGACGAGAGATTCTGGATTCCCGTTAAGACTTACGCTGCCGACGGTGGCGCCCGGCCAAACTCCGGGGGCACTCCGTTTCGTCAGCCTTGCCCTGCATGTCCTTTCGCAAGGGCGAAAGGCGCCGCAGGTACGTTTCAGCGAGGAATGCTTCCGAACTTTGCTTCCGCCCGGAAACTAATTTCTCTAAAGCTCAACCGCCACTCTCTGCACGCACGCCCACAAAAAAAGTCGCGGCACACTGCAAGCCTGGATGAACTCGCGGAACCAATCTAATATAGCAAGCCCTTCAAAACATCGTCAACTCGTTCTTTTGCATCCCACTTCCGAGAACATACTCAGGTTCTCAGAACAGGTCATGAATCCCGGTGCTTGCCGATTCTTGGCCCAACCTCTAAACTACAGGTTTTCCAATTCATATTAGATTCTCCGCTTCCAGATGGGACTTTGAGTGTTAGCTCTCATTAGCGATGAACAACGAGGAGTGCATGGGTAGGTTCCGTCCGCTGGGTTTGCCCCTTGCAGTATCCATTCTTTTTGTTTCAGCCATCACCGGATGCGGCGGTGGATCCCACTCTGGGCCCCCTCTTTTCCCCGGCCGCATCAACCTGACCCCGGCTGTCACTACGTCTCTCACCGTCGGCGGCACGCTAGCCTTCGCCGCCAGCGTACAGACCACGTCGGGAACAAACCTCAGTACCACCGTAACATTCGACTCCAGTGATACCTCCATTCTCAATCTGGCCCCAAACGGCGTTGCCTGTGCGGGACACTGGGATGCCACGTTCACAGCCTGCACACCGGGTGCTACAGGCCCGGTAACCGTGACGGCCAGCGCTTTGGGAGGCACCAGCGTCCCGACCTATGTCTTTGTTCATCCGCCCATCGATAACATCAGCGTAGTCGGCATTCTTCCCACCGGTGCCTCTGTGCAGGAGCCTTGTCTTTCCGAGTCGCAATCCATGACCATCGAGGCTCACGCCTTCAGCCAGGGCGCCGATATCACCGCCTCGGTCGGCCCTTTCACCTGGTCGGCCAACAACACGCCCGTGGTGACTCTCACCCCCTTGAACAACAGCACCTACAACTTCCCGACCAATCAGGCAACTGCGACGGCGAACGCGCCCGGCATCACCTACATTTATGCTTCCGCGAATGGCGTCAGCAGTAGCTCGTTTCAGCAGCCCCAGCTGACAAACTCGCAGGGAACCGCTTCCCCCCGTCTGGATTTCTTCGCGACCTGCCCGGTTCAGAACATCGCGCTCGAACTGGCCGCTGCGGGCTCCGGCCAGACCACCTTCTCTGTGGCCAAGGGAACTGCCTCTGCCAACCAGACCATCATCGCTACCGTGACCGATATCATGGGTTACAGTTCCCTGCCCAGAACGGATGGCGGCCTCGTCCTCAGCAAAACTCCTCTGTCCTGGACATCTTCCCAACCAGGATCCATCGCGGTTCCAGCGACCGGATGCACGCTGTCCTGCGCCGTGTCACTGGCCACTCCCGGTTCGGCCACGATTACCGCATCGTGCTCGCCCCCAACCTGCAACATCGGATACCCCACTATCCCCAACGCGTTCCTCACCGATGGCCAGCTCGATCCGACTAAAGTGGCCTCATGCACGACTTACTTCCAGGCCCTCTTCCCGCAGTTAGTCAGCTGTCAGCAGCTTATCCCCGCTCCTGTTTATGCGTCGCCGGTCTTCATTGATCCTTCTGCTCCTCCGCCTCCGCGATTTCTTTCCAACTCAGCCGCGATCTCCGGCGTAGTCACAGGCTCGACCTCGGCGCCCACGATCTTTGCGGCAAGCACCGGATGTGAGCTTCAGCCACCTTTGGCCTGCAACACTTTTGCTTACAACCTCACAAGTCGAACGCCCGGCAACGCCGGCCAGCTTCCGGTCTCGCCTAATTCATTTCTTGCGGATCCCACGGGAACAAGGGTCTGGATGGGAAGTAGTTTCGGAGCACAGATCGTGACTCCATCCAATTTCAACTCCTCCAGTTCCGCGTTCGCCTCGCTCGGCACCGTAACCGGAAAAATTCTTGCCAGTTCCCTTAGCGGCACGCTGGCCGCTTTCTCTGACACCGTCCACCAGCCCAACCAGGTCTATATCGCCAATTCGAATAACCCGTCTTCCCCCACAATCCTCACCATCCCCTCGGCCACGATGGCCGCCTTCACGCCGGATGGATTTAAGGGCTATATCGTCGGCGGCAGCAGCGGAACTTCGCTGTACATATATTCGGCTCTGCAGGCGCTGCAAGGTCCATTTCCCCTCTCGGGACCGCCGAGCGCCTTTGCGTTTTCTCCCAATGCGGCCTTTACCTTCATCGCCGAATCGGGCGCTTCCCCGAGTCTCACCGCATTTGCAAATTGCAGCAACCCCGCCACTTCATTCCAGCCAGCTGATACGATCCCCTTACCTGCCAATCCTCTCCTGATGAAGGTTCTTCCCGCCTACCACATCGATGGCAACGACTCCTCCGGCAATCCAATTCCCGATGGCATTCATATCCTCATCCTCGATTCCACCGGCTTCGATGTCATCACCGCAGCGGTTTCGCCCCCCGCCACCACGGACGTCCTTTGCCCGCAGCAAATTCAGTTGGGACTTCCCACCGCGCACACGCTGCAGCGCATCGAATTAGGCCAAGGCACGCTGCAGCCGTTGAATTTCTTCTATTCGGCGGATGATACGCAGCTCTACATCGTCTCCTCGACAACTTCGAGCATCATCGTCTATTCCTTCGTCAACAACGCAGTGACCGGCGGCATCCAGCTTCAGAACAATGCTATCCCGATCACCGCAGACATGTCCTCCGACGCAGGCACGATCGTCATTGCGGCAAGCGATGGCCTGTTGCATGAAGTCAGCACAGCCCTGGGAGGCAGCGACTCCATCCCCATCTCATTCCCCAATGCCCCGAATGCCCTGAACCCGTTCTGTTCCATCGATCCCAACGGCATCCCCTGCGCCCTTAACGTCGCGCAGGTAAAGCCGTAGCCGGGTCTGCAAGGGCTCACGCAGGGACAGCCGCCTCGGCTGTCCCGTGAACGCGATGCCAGCGGCCGCGCATGGGCACAAGCAAACCAAGCACCATGCAACGAACCAGCGCAACGAAGCATCCCTGAGAGCTGAGAGCTGAGAGCTGAGAGCTGAGAGCTGAGAGCTGAGAGCTGAGAGCTGAGAGCTGAGAGCTGAGAGCTGAGAGCTGAGAACTGAGAACTGAGAACTAACTACTAGGGGTATTGGTTTCCAACTCCTTCCCCACGCTATCCAGCACCCCATTCACAAAATGCACCGACTCCGGAGAAGAAAACTTCCGCGCGATCTCCAGCGCCTCGTTAATCACGACAGCCTTAGGCGTTTCCGGATAAGCTAGCAACTCCGCCACCGCCGCGCGGAGCAGGTTCCGATCGACCGCCGCCATGCGCTCCATGCGCCAATGCTCCGCATGCTTCTCGATCAGCTGATCGATCTGCGACACTCGATCAGTAGCAACCCGAAATAGGTCGTCAGCAAACCCACGCACCTCGGCGCTGGTCGCCCCATGCTCGGCCCAAAACGTCCGTCGTACCTGGTCAGCTTCCTGCTTTCCCATATCCGCCTGGAAAAGCATTTGCAGCACAATCTCCCGAGATTTCCGACGTGTACCCATGGAGTCATCAGCTCTCAGCCGTCAGCTGTCAGCAAAGGCAGTGTGGCCGAAACGTAATCAGTTTACATGGAATGATTCAGGTAAGAGACGGTGAGGAGTCATGCAATTCGGGAGTACCGTTGATCAGTGGGAATGCTTCGTCTTCCGCGATGTTCGCGACTTGGTTTTGCTCACAGCTGATAACTGACGGCTGACAACTGCGTCCCTGACGCCCGACGCCTGACGCCTGACGCCTGCTGTCAGCGACGCCATCTCCACCGCCGCGAGCGCCGCCTCAAATCCCTTATTCCCCATCTTCAACCCGGCCCGATCAATCGCCTGCTCCAAGGTGTCGCAAGTCAAAACACCGAAGGCATGCGCCACGCCAGTCTCCTGAGCCGACTGCCCAATCCCGCGCGTGACTTCATTGACGATGACGTCGTAATGCGCAGTATCTCCACGCAGCAAACACCCGATGCAAATGATCGCGTCGTACTCCCCGGTCGAAGCCAAAGTCCGCGCCGCCGACGGAATCTCAAACGCCCCCGGCACCCGCACAACATCGATGTCCTTCTTGCGGGCCCCGGTCCGAATCAGCCCGTCGCAAGCACTCAACAAAAGCCGCTCAGTGATAAACGAATTGAATCGCGAAACCACAACCGCGAACCGCTTGCCGGAAGCGTCGAGTTGCCCTTCAAGCGCAGGAAGCACCGCAGGCACGGACTCAATCTTCAATTTGTTTTTCCTTGTGATCTCTGTGCCCTCTTTGGTGAGTTGTCTTAAATCTGTGATGCGCGTAAATCCCCGGCAAGGAAGTTATTTGCCTTTGAACACCGGCGCCCTCTTCTCCAGAAACGCCCGAGTCCCCTCAGTCTTGTCCTCGGTGGCGCAAGCCACGCCGAACAGAACGGCTTCGAGGTAAAGCCCCTCGGCCAACGTCATCTCCATGCCTTTATTAACGGCCTCCATCGCGTACTGCACGGCCAGGGGCGCGTTCGCAATAATCTTCGTCGCAATCGCCTCCGCACGCGGAATCAACTCCGCCGCAGGCACCACTTCATTCACGAGCCCGATCCGATGCGCCTCCTGCGCCGTGATCATCTCTCCGGCGAGCACCATCTGCATCGCGATCCCTTTGCCCACCAGCCGCGGCAAGCGCTGGGTTCCACCATATCCCGGAATAATCCCCAACTTCACCTCCGGCTGCCCCAGCTTCGCATTCTCACTAGCCAGCCGCATCGTACAAGCCATAGCAATCTCGCATCCGCCGCCGAGCGCAAATCCGTTGATGCATGCGATGACCGGCTTCCCAAGATTCTCAATAAGATTGAGCACGTTCTGCCCGCGATGCGTATATTCTTTGCCGCTGACGGCGTCGTTCTTAGCCAACTCCCCGATATCCGCCCCAGCAATGAACGCCTTCTCACCGGAACCAGTGAAGATCACAACGCGAATGGCCGAATCGTTCTTGATGTCATGAAACGCCGCCCGCAACTCCTCCATCGTGGCCATGTTCAGTGCGTTAAGCACCTTAGGCCGGTTGACGGTCACATAAGCAATCGAGTTCTTCTTTTCGAGAATGATGTTCTCAAAGTTCATAAGTAATCCTCACGACGGAGGCACGAAGTCACCAAGGGAACCCTAAGAGGATTTCTCCGTGTTTCTGCGCCTTCGTGGTGATTTTGCCTTTCAATCCGCAAAGATCCGTGTGAATCCGCGGTCACAGAAGTTAAAGTTTCTGTGCTCGAGGCTTCCCCGGGTCCGAATAATCATAAAACCCGCGCCCCGACTTCCGCCCGTACCACCCCGCCATCACCATCCGCTTCAGCAGCGCAGGCGACGCAAAGCGCCGCTCCTTGAACTCTTCATACATCACGTGCGTGATGTAGTAAGTCGTGTCGAGCCCGACAAAATCCAGCAATGTAAACGGGCCCATCGGATACCCGCACCCCAGTTTCATCGCGTCATCGATATCCTCAATCGAACCAACACCCTCTTCGTACGCTCGAATCGCGTCCAGCAAATACGGTACCAGCAACCGGTTCACGATGAATCCGGTCTTGTCCGAAGTGCGCACGGGGACTTTGCCGAGTTTCTTCCCAAACGCATAAGCCGCATCGTAAACATCCTCGATAGTAGCGATCGTCCGCACGACTTCCACCAGTTTCATCAGCGGCACCGGATTAAAAAAATGTAGTCCGATAAACCTCTCCGGCCGCCTGGTCGCGGTCATCAATTCGGTAATGGAAATCGAAGAAGTATTCGAGGCGAAGATGGCATCCTTCTTCACAACAGAATCGAGCGCCGCATACATTTCCTTCTTTTGCGGCACGCTTTCGATGATGGCCTCAATGACGATGTCGCAATCGGCAAGGACAGCTTTGTTTGTAGTCCCATGAAGCCGCGCCAGCGCCGCATCTTTCTGCTGCGCGGTAATTCCGCCCTTTTCGACCGGTCGCTCTGCAAACTTGCTCAAAGATTTCTCGATCCCGGCGAATCCCTTATCAAGAAACTTCTGCTCCACTTCGAGCACAGTGACATCGAATCCAGCCATGGCCGCGACTTGCGCAATCCCGGATCCCATCAATCCACAACCAAGAACCCCGACTTTTTTGATCTCCATAATCGCTTCCTCGAACAACTAACCCTGTCATCCTGAACCGCGTTCTTTGCGGCGAGGACCCATGCAATTCTTCTGAAATCCGGCGAACTGCATTCATCTTAGCCGCGGAATCCGTTCCGGAAGACAACCGTGATGAAATCCGCGTCAATCCGTGGCGATCCGTTGCAATGAATTGCCTTACCAACTCATCTCCACCAGCGAAACGCTCTCCCCCGGCATCGGAAAATCCAGCCGCACCCCTCCGTCTTTGCTCTCCACCCACCGCGGCGATTCCAGCAATTGCAACTGTCCGGCTGCTTTCAGTGCCACATACTGCTCCGGCGTAGGAGACTGCGGACTCCCCATCGCCTTCCACACTGTATAGGAATTGCTATGACTCTGGTCAATGCGGTAATGCCTTACCAGAATTCGCTTCGCCTCCGCCGGCACTCCGACAATATTCAACTGCAGAGGCAACTCCCCCGCCGAGGCCTCCTCGTCCCGATAGTTCCAAAGCAGTACCGCCAGCCGATGATCGCCACGAGTGGCAAGTCCATCCACGTCCGTCTTCCCTCTCACCCCGCTTGCGATCATCTCGTCGAGCGCAACCGACGCATTGCTCTTAACCTCAACGCGCTCCCCCGCCATCATCCCCAACATGCGAAACAGATTCATGACGGGCTTATCGACGCCATTTGTCGCCAGCGTCCGATAGCCGAAGAAATACGGCTGGTCCTCAAACTCAAACGCCCATGTCAAATATCCCGCCAGGTTCGTCTTCGACCTCTCATTCAGGTCGAGCGCCCCGCGAATCGCCACCGCCGTGTATGCCGGATAAAGGGTCCCATTCCGATAAGCGTTCTGCGGATGATCCTTCGCCGAACACGCGGCACAACCCTCCGGATCCGCCTCGCTCAAAATCACCGGCAAGTGCGCAAACTCCGGAAACGACGCCACGATCTTCAGACCGTCATTCACATCCCGCAGCTCATGCCCCAACCCCATCTGCACCCGTCCATCTTTAACTTCAGGCGCACCCTTCGCGTGGAAACTGATGAAGTCAAGCGGAGCCCCGGTCTTCCCGGTTGCGGAGTTCGTTCCGCGAGCGCAATGTTCGAGAAATTGCTTGAGAAATGCCGCCGCCTTCGCTGATCCGGGCCCGGTTGTCGCTGGCCCACCTACTCTTGCTTCCGGCAGTGCATGCCGCACTCCATCGATCGCGTAGTCATATAGCTTGTCGTACTCGTCCGGAGTCCCGTGCCAATAAAGAATATCCGGCTCATTCCACACTTCCCAGTTCCATCCGGCAACTTCACTCTTCCCATATCGCGCGACGCAGTGCACAACCATCTGGTAGACCAGTTCCCGCCACTTGTCATAATCCTTGGGGGGATAAGTCCATCCCAGGAAGAGTTCGCCCTGCGGAAAATGATGGCGGTACGGCTCCGGATGTGTAGAGAGCGCCTCAGGCATGAAACCGATCTCCACCAGCGGCTTGGCGCCCGCTTCGAGATAGGTATCAAAAATCTTGTCGACGATCTTCCAGTCGTAAACTGGACGCCCCGCCGAATCTTCCGTGTAAGCGTTCGTCGATCCCCACTTCAGCGCCGCGGTCCCATCTCCGGTGGTCAGCAAATTGTGCGCCCGAATCTGCACCCGTGCAGAATTGCTGGCTGCCAGCTCCGCAATCAGTTCCCGCCCGTGTGGCGCGTACGCATAGTTTGGCTCGTCATACCCAAAATAGTTCCACGCCGGCGCAAGCGGACCAAGGTTCCGCCCCGCATCCACCTGAATGACAACGGGGGCTTGTGCGCAGAGCAAATGACTAGATAGGAGTAATAAGAACGAGAACGCCGCCACTCGGAGCAGAGGATTTCGATTCATATTGGCGCAACTCGAACAAACTCAAAAGAACGCCGGAAAATAAAAGTCTGCTCATTCTACAGAGGCCGTTGTCATCCTGAAGCCGCGTTTTTTGCGGCGGAGGACCTATGCACTCTGCCGACACGAGCGACCTGCAGCGTCCCTGCGCGACAAAAACAAGCGCCCCGGCATCACGACCACCGGAGTCCGCGGAGAAGAATTTAATTCATACTCTCCACCACCATGGCAATCCCCTGTCCACCGCCAATGCACGCCGTCGCCAGCCCGTACTTCTTCTTACGCCGATGCAGCTCATACAGCAGCGTAATCACCAGCCGCGTCCCAGTCGCCCCCAGCGGATGCCCCAGCGCAATTGCTCCGCCGTTCACATTGACTTTCTGGCGGTCCAGCCCCAACTCCTTCTCCACCGCAAGATACTGCGCCGCAAACGCCTCATTCACTTCGATCAGATCGATGTAATCCAGCGACAGTCCCGCCTTCTGCAACGCAATCTTCGACGCCGGCACCGGCCCGCGCCCCATCACCTTCGGCTCCACGCCCGCAATGCCCCATCCCACAAGCCGGCCCAGCGGCTTAAGGCCGCGCTTCAAGGCATTCTCCAGCGACATGACAACAACAGCCGCGCCACCATCCACGATGCCGCTCGCATTCCCAGCGGTAACCGTCCCATTCTTCCCGAATGCGGGTCGAAGCTTGGCCAAACCCTCCATCGTAGTCTGCGGCCGCCGATGATCGTCTTCATTCAGTGTTTCGCCCGTCGCCTCGCCTTTCTGATTCTTCAGCGGCACCGGCACCAGCTCTTCCTGAATGCGCCCGCCCTTGTAGGCATCGTCGGCGCATTTCTGCGATCGCAGCGCGAGATCGTCCTGCATCTGGCGCGTGATCCCCTGTTGCGACCCGTACAGTTCCGCGGTATTCGCCATGTACGACCCGCAATACGAATCAAGCAGCGCCACCATCAGCGAATCTTCCAGCTTCCCGCCCGGAGCCAGCGTAAAACCGTCGCGCCCGCGGATCACAAACGGCGCTTGCGACATCGCCTCCATCCCGCCCGCAAGTACAATCTTCGCCTCGTCCGTCTGGATCATCTGCGCCGCCGAAACGATCGCCTGCATCCCCGACCCGCACAGCCGGTTCACCGTCAGCGCTGGAGTCTCGATTGGAATCCCCACCCGCAAGCCGACATGCCGCGCCCCGTAGAGTGCATCGCCTGATGTCTGCTGCGCATTCCCGAACACGACATGATCGAACTCCTTCGGATCGATCCCCGCTCGCTCAATCGCTCCCTTCGCCGCGACGGCGCCCAACTCCTGCGCCGTGAAATCCTTCAACTTCCCGCAATACCGCCCAAACGGCGTACGTGCTCCGCTGACTATTGCTATATCCCCGGCTTTTAACATGATGGATTACTCGTAGAACCCCAACCGGACCCGGCCAGAGGTGATTTCGCCAAACTTGTCAGTGTAGCAGTGGGATTAAGAATTCACCACAGAGGAACAGAGACATGGAGACACGAAGGGAGGAATAACTGAAGCCTAACGTGCGGAAGTATCAGTTGGTATGAGGTGTCAAACCGGAATCGACCTTCTTACGCCACCGCGCCCGCCGCCAGCGCCGTAGGCCCCAGCGCCACCACTTTTCCCAATCCCTGGCCCATCGCCTGCCCCAGCGCATGCTCCGCACGATTGATCACTTCAGTAACCACATCTACAGGATCAAACTCGCTGCGGATCACCGCCTCCGCCACCCCGGCGGAGAACAGGGCCGCAGTGCCCTGCTCAGCTCCATCCTTCGCCGACCACCGCAGCTCGGCCACGATCTTGCGCAGCTTCTCGATCGCCATCATCGCTTCTTTTTCCGCGGTTTCGCCCAGCAGGATGGCAATGGTGGTCGTGTCGTAGCGGAAGGCCAGGTCATTCGAGCGGATATTGGTCGCAAACATCTGCCCCGCGCGTTCCATCACTGCCTGCACCTCGGCATCACCGTGCTCTTTGACCATGGCGCCGCCCTTGCCGAACTGCATCAGCAGGACAGTAAGAGGCGTCGAATTCTGCACTGCACGTTTGCTTTCGGCCATCAACAAGTCGATGTACGACGCACGTTTCAGCAATCCGGATTTCTCGTCCGTAACCGATAGATTCTTCACCAGCCGCCGCAGTCCTGCATTGTTCAGCGCGATTACCATCTGCTCGGCCAGCGTTTTCAGCACAACCATGTCTGCTGGCTGCCAGGTGCGAGGCCGGTTGTGCACCAAAACCAGAATCCCTGCCCACTCCTCTCCTTCGGTCAGAGGGATTCCCAGAATCGTGGCTGCTCCAAGCTCGCTCAGCGCATCTTTCGCATTTTCCAACGACTTCCACTTGGCCGGATCCTGGATCTCCAAAGGCTCGTTTCCTTCGATCCCCGAGTGCAGGGCCGTGACCAGTTCCGCGATGCTCCCCGTACTCGTCCGCTTCGTACCCTCCGCGCAAAACTCATCCATCGCTGTAGGCGGCAGTCCCGCCTTCCCCATCACTGCAATGCAGCGGGTTGCCTCCCACTGCGCCCCAATTTCCTTGACCGCGGTGTTGAGAACCGCCGGCGCCGTGTTCTGGTGATACAGTTTCCGCGTAATCTCCGCCACGCGCGTAAACGTCCGAACATCCGCCGCCGGATCAGGCACAGAAGCAACAGGCGCCGCCGCTGCAGGCGCTGGCGTCGCAGCCGGAGGAGGTAATGGCGCCGACCCCGCATAGCGCGGCGTCACCCCCGCCGACATATAGAGTCTCTGTAAATCTTCGTTGCGCTCTTCCTCGCGGGGAAACAACTCCTGGATCCTCTGCAATCGCTCTACCGCTTTGTTCCGCATCCCGTATTGCACCAGGATCTCCGCCTGGAGCATCAGGTCCTGCAATGTCCCGGCCCCCAGAGTCCGCTCGTCGACATGCACAGGTTCCTCCGCGGGCTTTGCCGCCGAACTGAACCGCGACGCGATCACCTTGTATCGGGCTTCATCCACCTTCCCCTTGATCATGTCGAGCCGCTTCAGGTGTCCCGGCTCATATGGATCCACTTCGGCCGACCGATCCAGGCATTCCGCCGCCTTGGCAAACTCTCCGGTGCTGCAGTACAGCTCAAATAACTTCAGCAACGTCGAGCAATAGTCGCTCTCACGATTCGAAGAGTTGTACAGCTCGCTGAGGAACTCGAGCATCTGCGATGATGCCCGCCGCGTCGAGGTGAGATCCTCCATAATGGCGGTGAATTGACGCCGCTCTCCGCGCCGCCGCTGGAACTGCTCCAGCTTGCGCGCTAGCCCGACCGCCTCGTCATCCAGTTCCCCATCCAGGAAACTTCCAATCAGCCCGATCACCTGTTGCACCCGCGCCGGATTCTGCTCAAACAGCGACCACACCAGCGGCTCGGCTTCCGCATATCGGCCCGCCGCCACCAGCGCATCCGCGAAAGTCTCCCGGAAATCCTGCGGGACTGGCCCCGCATTGAGTTGCGGCTCCAAAATGAAGATCGCCGCGCCCACCTGCCCTTTCGCCAGCAAACTCTTGGCGTAGGCCAGCGCAATCGATTGATCGGACGCATCCTCCTGGTAGGCGCGTTCGTACCACTGGGAAGGATCTCCGCCTTCCGCGGTCGCCGCCAGCGCCACGCGCTGAAACGCCGCCGCGGCCGCCTTCCGATTCCCCAACTCCGAAGCCAACTCCGCCACCCGCAGCAGATTCGCCTGCGTGGGCTCAATTGACACAATCCGATCCAGAACTTCCGCCGCCTCCTGCTTCTTCCCTAGCTTCGTCAGATCAAGCAGGGCCGCTTCATACGTCCCCACGGCGAGCTTCTTGTTCGATCCCTCCAGCAGCTGCCCAAAACGGAACTTCTGCTGCCACGTTGGACTCCCATGCCGCACCAGTTTCTTGTAGGTCAGGCTGGCCCGCGTGGCATCGCCTGCCGAGACTTGCCGCTCGAACAGTTCGCCGAGTAATTTCACCGCGTCGGCGTTGCGATTCAGCGACAGAGATAAGTCCGCCGTCAGTTGCCGAACCACGTCATTTTCCGGATCGTCCCTCAGGACCTGCAGGTATTCTTCGAGCGCCTCGGCAGTCTTCCCTTTTTGCAGGAGTTTTTCCGCGCGCTCAATGCGCTTGCCCACTTCGGCTCGGTCCATGCGTCGCGTGATCTCAGGCATGCAAAAGGGGCGGAGTAAACCCTGCTCCGATTCTAGGAGTGCCCTCCACCCCCAGCAATGCGGTAACGCCACCCCGCGATTACGAAGGTCACAGTCCGACTCCCTTCCAACCGCTAAAGTTCTGTGTGTGCCACGGATCCAGCCGATGGGATCCCGCAGTCAGTCCCACTGCTTTGAAAGCTGATTAGTGTCGTTCATTTCACCTCCCGAAGTACCCTGGCTCTGACGGGCCAATGTCCCTTTCCTTGGTTGCTCACAGGCAACGACGGTTGCCGCTCTAAAGAGCTATCTTCTTTTTTAGGCTGGATCTTAGTGCCTCAAGCAAACAGGAGTCGAAGTTCAAGGTGAAGAAGGAAAATAAACAGCAAAAAGCTCTATGGCCCGAACTGGAACAACAGGAGAAAACCCGCGAGGAACTCCGCAAGAAGCTCTTGCACGAAGAACTGGAATGTGCGTTGCGGCTCGAAATTGTCGACCGCCTCATGACGGATCTGAAAGTCGACCCAGCCAGCTTTCGTAAGTTGTGGATTCAACCTCTCATTGCGGCCGGCGTAAGCCTCGATTTAGCATTGCTCTGCATCGCGCAATCTCACCATCAGCCAAACTGACAACTGCTCTTCGAGCATGTGGCAATGAGGCCTCGCCGCCCATAACCGTGCACATGGAAGGCTTCACTCCACCTCCAACATCGCCTGATAGCTCTTGTTCGGCCCCACCTCAATCTTCTGCGCATGCTCCAGCCGCTTCTCCAATAGCGATAGGTTCGCCCACTCCAGATCCCATCCATCCTCGATTGCCAGCACCCGATAGCGCCCCGGTAACACGTCGACCAACGTGAATGTCCCATCACTGTCGCTCTCATCCCGCCGGAACTTCGGCAGATTATTCTCCGCATCTTCCGGCACCAGCAGAATCATCGCCCCCGCAACCGGCTTCTTATCTCTCCGCGCTGTTCCCGTGATCTTCGACAGCGCCGACGCCATCTCGATCTCCAACTCCACCGGCTTCCCGCCGGTGATCTGCACGGTCTGCCCCGCAACCTGCGCGCCAGCAGCCTTCAGGCTCGACACAATCGAATTCGGCCCGTTCGTCGCGTATACCGAATACGTCCCCGGAGTCAGGAAATCGGTAGCAAAACTGATCTCGCCCTTGTCGCTGATGGTCGAGTCCAGCACTTCCCCGGCGCGGCTGTTCCAAAGCCTCACATATGCCTGCTCCGTCAGCTTCTGCCCGGCTTGCATCCGGACCACGCCTCCAATCGGAGTCACAGCCGGAGCACTCTCCGGGTCCACTTCCGCATCGTCTGTGAGATTAAGTAATGTCGAACGCTGCGCCCGGACGTTGGACTCTCCGACCGAGACTAGCTGCAACGCATATCGGCCCGGCGCCACTCCTCGAATCTCGATGGCATCCTCTACTGGAACCTGTCGCAGCGCGGTCTGATCAATCTTCGTATCGAAGATCTTCTGCTGCAGCGCCACACTCATGGGCTTTCCTGGGTTGGCGAGTGCCTGATCCACTCTCACACGCAGGGCCGGTACCGGACTCAATGTGAAATCAGCCGTGACGTCCTCGCCCTCGTTCAGCGCAATCTGCGACGCCGCTACCACATCCGTAACGCCAGGATAGAAAGTGGTGGGGTACGCAATATCGAACTCCGGTTTTTGCGAGAACGCAGAATTCCCCGCCGCCTCCGCTTGCTGCTGCAGTCCGCTGAACCATGGAGACGCTGACACCGCAACGTAATAGTATCCCGGCTCCAGGTGAGCAAATCGGTATTGCCCTCGATCATCGGACGCCGTCTGCGTCACAAGAGACGTCTGGCTCAATCCGAAACTTGCATCCCTGCGAAACAGATAGATGGTCGCACCGCCGACGGGCTCATGGTCATCATCCTCAATCACGCCCATCACACGCCCATCGGGGCGCAAGCGAAATACGATGTTCTCCGTGTTCAGCCCCGCTCCCACCACCGTTGCGCTGGAATAAATTCCATGCTGCTCGAAACCCTGCCGTCTGAAGCCTTTTGCCTGCGCATTGAGCAGATACTTGCCTCTGTCCGTGACCGTAAACACAAACGCCCCGTCATCCGCCGTGAGCAGCTTCTGTTCCGTCTCTTCGAAGTCCTCCGCCTTCCCGAACCACACCTCGGCCCCGGCCAGGGGATGCCCATTTACAACATTTACGACCTTCCCGGAAACGCGAAACTTCGCAGGAGCACTCTGTGCGAAAGCCTGCATCGCGACAACGGAAAAAAGCGCGAAGCAAACCAGCCTAGGGGGGAACAGCCGCCATCGGCTGTCCCGCGCGACAAGGCCCCGCTGCGTCGGCGCGGAGGCTGCACCTCTTTCCACCTTGCCCGCTCCGCCGGACAAACTCACTTCTCCACCGCCGTCAGCCCCAGATTCACCATCACCGTCCCGCGCCCCTGTACGCTGATCTGCGCCGCGTCCGAAAGATAAGCATTCACAACGTCCGGATCGGCATACTCCACCCCATCCCCACCATTCAGCGCCACAATCGTATAGTCTCCCGGCGCCACACCCGCAATCGTGAAGTTCCCCCCTGCCGCAATGGTCGACCGGATAGAGTTTCTCGCGCCATGCGCCTGCACTAGCAGCACAATCACATGTCCAGAGTCTCCCGCTGGCGTCACCTTTCCACTCACCGTCCCCGCGCCGTCGCGTACTACGACCTCGATCGGGGAAGGTTGCTCTCCCTCTACGACGGTAAGATCGTCACTGAGCAGATCGACCCCTCCCCTCTGCGCTGACTTCACCCACCAACCCCCATCTGTATTGATCTGTACTCTGTAGGTTCCCGGCGGAAGATTCGGAATCCCACCTGCTTGCCCTGTCCACACATTTGCGCGAAATTGCGAGACGGATTCCAGTTGCACAACCACTCCTGGAACACCCTGCGGCATGGATACTCTCCGTTCCGATCCAGTCCCGCCTTGCTCTCTCACAACCTCAAGGGGAATCGTAGTCGGCACTTTTAATGCTACGTGTAAATCCCTTTCATCCGCACGGATCACCACCGTACCCGATGCAACAAGATCCTTGCCGTCCGGTGTCTGCGCACTGACGCTGTACGTCCCGGCGGGGACGTTCACCTCAAACTCTCCGCCCTGCACCGCCACCATCTGCGTGTAGTCGACCTCGTCGCCGGCCTTTCTCTCGAAAGTCACAGTGGCAACGCCACTGTTCGCGCCTACACTGCCGTCCACGGTGTATAACGGTTCGCCGGCCAGCGCAAAACTCGCCTCCACCTCCTGGCCCGCGGCCACTTCGATGGGTGCCGCGGCGCTCATTTCCGCCACGCCCGGATAGAACACCTTGGCGAAAGTCTGCTCCCGGGCGTTCGCAATGCCCTTCTGGGTTAGCATTGCAATTGCGCTCTGCTCGACGGCCACATAGTATGTTCCCGCCTTCAGTCCAGCGATGCGAAATTCTCCCTCTTCGTTGGTGACGCCTCCCCGGTTCGATGGGTCGAGGCTCCACACCATCCGCCCTTCCAGATTCCTCCGTCCAAACACCTGGACATGAAACCCTTCCAGCGGTTGCTCGTCTTTTGTTGTCACACGCCCGCTGATCACGCCCCACGGCGTGAGTTTCAGAACAACATTCGGAGCGTCCTCGCCCACTCGCGCCGGAGTCGAACTCGCACCCTCATCCGCGAAAAATCCCGGCTTCATCACCGTCAGGAAGACAGCGCCCTCCCTCAGCCCCTCCAGCACAAAACGCCCGCCAGCATCCGTAAGCGCTGCGCTGCCGTTATGCCCCGATACCTGCACCAGCGCGCGCCGTACCGGCCCGCCTGTCACCGAATTGATGACGCTGCCCGACAGGAAGAAGTGCGCTTCCGCTTGGCTTTCCGTCGTCTCATCCGGAGGGGTTGGGACGCTTGAGTCTTGCGCCATGCCGCAACCGGCGACCAGACACACTTCGAGCGCCCAAACACCAACCCGGAATAACCCCCAACCAGAAGTGATCCTCACGCCAGTTTCTCGCCTGCAAGAAAACAATAAGACGTAATGTTGACAGACGCTACTGCATCGACCCAAGTTCCCAAGGTCACGCGCATCTCACAACAAAATGGGTGCCGGGTGCCCCACTTCCGGCCGATGTTGCCGGAAGTGCGGATGTTCGTGAGAGCAAGCCGCCCGCAAACCCTGCTCTCCCAGATGCGGACCGCCGTAGAACAGTTACCCATTCAATCAATTTTCACACTGCCTGGTAGCTACCCGCTGTGTTCTCTGCAGTCCTGCCTCAGCGGACTCAGCGTTAAGCAACCCTGATTCACCCGACGTCCATGCTATGTTGCAGCATGCCCACGGCGTTCGCCGCTCCTCCCGAGACCCATGAAGAAGGCCTTCGCCATCAACTCTCAGCATCCCAAATGGCTATGGTCGCCGTCGGCGGCTCCATCGGCACGGGACTGCTTCTCGGATCCGGCGCCGCCATGGAAATCGCCGGCCCAGCAGCCATCCTCAGTTTCCTCGCCGCCGCGTTCATCAACTGGACCGTCGCCATGGCCCTCGGAGAACTCGCCTGCGCCCATCCCGCCGCCGGGAGCTTCGGCATTTATGGCGATCTTTACCTGAACTCCTTCGCCGGATTCATCGCCCGCGCCGGATACTGGGCTGGCCTCGCCCTCGCTATCGGCACCGAAATGATCGCCGCCGCCACTTATATGGCCGAATGGTTTCCCGCTGTGCGCGCCTATGTCTGGATCATCCTCTTCGGTGCCGCCCTGCTCGCGGTCAATCTCCGCAGCGTCGGCTCCTACGGACGCATCGAATTCTGGCTCTCGATGATCAAGCTCGTTACCATCGTCGCCTTCATCCTGATTGGCGCCACATTACTCGCCTCGCGCCGCGCCACCCCCCAATACACCGCGCACGGCGGATTTTTTCCCAATGGATTTCTCGCGCCCGTAGTCGCTCTCACCTATGCGATCTACAGCTTCGGTGGCGTCGAAATGGTCGCCGTCACCACCGGCGAATCCCGCTCCGCCGAAGAAACCCCGCGCGCCGTCTGGATCACTTTCCTCACCCTCGCCTTCGTCTATGTCGGGGCCATGGTCATCCTTGTCGGCGTAATGCCTTGGAATCACGCCGGAGTCGGCGAAAGCCCCTTCGTCACGACGTTCCGCACGGTAAGGATTCCCCACGCCTCAGGACTGATGAACTTTGTCGTCCTCACGGCCGCGCTCTCCGGTGCCAATGCAACGCTCTACGTCGCCTCGCGCATGATCTTCTCTCTGGCCCGCACCGGATGGGCGCCGTCCAGCCTCGGCCGCCTCAATCATGAAGGCTCCCCCCAGAACGCCGTTCTGCATTCCGCGATCGGGATCCTCTTTGCTCTCGCTCTCGTCCTCTTCGCTCCCGAAAACGCCTTCCGCTATATGCTGGGCGCCGCTTTCACAGGGATGATTCTCTCCTGGCTGGTCTCCCTCCTCGCCCACATCAACTTTCGCCGACGGCGTTCATCCGACGATCTGGCAGCCCTCCCGCTCCGCTCGCCGCTTGGAAGCTGGGGATCTTTCTTCGGACTTGTCGCTGTCACCGTTGCACTGGCGCAAACCTGGCTGCATCCCCTGATGAATCTGTACAGTGGTTTGGCCTTGCTGGCTGCATTGTCTCTTTGCTACGTATTTCTTCGCGCCAAACCTACCCATCGCAGTTCCGCGTAGGAGGTTTCCCCTGGGCCTCGTTTTTGGATCCCTTCTCTCGCGAACCTCAACCCAGTTCCCCTGTGGTTCTCGGGTTCCTTGTGGTGAGTTTCGTTTGCGAGTCGAGTTTGGTTTAAGTCCGCCTTACCGTAGAGGGTTGAAGCATCCCGGCGCTGCGCGCTTTGAGATGCGCTAAACTTGCTCCCGGAGACGCGATGAATTGCTCGATAGCCATCTCCGCAATCATTTGTACCATCGTCATCGTGCCTGATGTGTCCGCCCAGCAGTCCTTGACTAGTCAATCGACTGCATCTCGCGCCGAACTCTGCGCCCAGGTCGACACCCTCCCCCGAGCCGTCCAGCGAGGCTGTGTCGATAAAGTCCGCGAGTTCCTCGCCGCCAACGGCATCGACAGCAAAAACGGCAGCGAATCCGAAGCTCTTGTTACCGCCATTCGCACTGGCAATAAAGAACTTGTCGAGATACTCATTGCTGCCGGAGCCCCGGTGAACCCCTCGGAAACCAAGCTCTGGCCTCCACTCTCTGACGCCGCCTTCACCAAGCACTTCGACATCATGAAGCTGCTGATCGCCTCCGGAGCCAAAGTCGATGCCCCCGACCATCGCGGTTCAACTCTTCTGGTTAGCACCGGCTTCTTCGATCCCAACGTCACAACAATTCTTCTAGAAGCCGGAGCCGATCTCAATGCCGCCGATCGCGAGGGCCAGACTGCTCTGATGAAGGCCTCAGATCGCGGCCTTAAACAGACGGTCAAAATCCTGATCGACCATCACGCCGACATCAACCAGAAAGACGTCATGGGACGCACAGCCCTTATGCACGCCGCCGCCGGTCGATACTCCACTGCCATCCCTCTCCTTCTCGAAAACGGCGCCGACCCCAACGCCCGCGATTACGAAGGCAACTCCGCGCTCGACCTCGCCGACAAATCCAACAACCTCGGCGCTATCGCCATGTTGTCGCTGGCGGTAAAGCGTTCCCGCTGACGAACAGCCACAAACATTCATTTCACGGGGATTGTCATGAGTGCAGTCGCGATCGCTGCGTTGGTGTTCTCCGCGCTCTCTGCGGAAGTTCTCAGCGATCTCTGCGGTTAGATCTTTTTTGAGGCGACAAAAAAGGCGCCGGAAGACCCGGCGCCGTTGAGAACGTCTCGCGAGATGCGGTCAAGCGAGAAGGCAAAATGTGCTACTGAAAGCTGATAGCTGAAAGCTCACTTACTCTCCGCCACCCCCGGCGACGGAGCTCCAAAATCCCGGCGGCCGTTCGCCACCGCCTTTGCTCCACGCGCTGACGGCTGATTCACCGCCGCCGTCCCGTACCGCTCCAGCAGCATCGGAGCCATCGCATTCTCGGCTTCCTTCACGAAAATCATCTGGTTCTCCGAAGCCATGTCGACGCGCACAAAGTCCCCCAGCTTCACCTGCCCGGTGGCGACCAGGTTTGCCAAAGGAAACACCAGGTTCCGCTCAATAGCCCGCTTCAAATGCCGCGCGCCATACCGCGGATCGGTCCCTTCCTTCAGCAAGTATTCCTTCACCGCCGTAGTACAGTTGAACACAAACTGATTCGTACCCGCGGCCATCAGCACGCGCTGCTGCACCATCCCCAGTTCGATATCCAGAATCTGCGACAGGTGCTCATCGCGCAGCGTCTTGAACACCACGACCTTGTCGATGCGGTTCATGAACTCCGGCGTAAATTTCCGCCGCGCCGCCTCGACTGCCGTCCGCTGGATCTTGTCGTCGAACGCCTCATCGACCTCCACCACCTTCGGCGCGAACCCAAACCCGCCATCGGCCAGATTCATCATCTCTCCGGCCCCAAGGTTCGAGGTCATAATGATGATGCATTGCGACAAATCGACGCGCCGGTTATCGCCCAGCGTCAACGTCGCCTTGTCCAGAATCCCCAGCAGCAGTTGCCACAACGAGTCCGATGCCTTTTCAATCTCGTCAAACAGCAGAATCGACAACTTCAATTTCTCGGTGAACCACTGATTCAATGCTTCCTGCGTCAGCAGCGGATGCGTCTCCCGATGTCCCAGATATCCCGGAGGCGATCCAATCAGCTTGGCAATCTCATGCGAGTGCTGGAACTCCGCGCAGTCGATCTTGATGCAAGCCCGCGCATCCCCAAACAGCGCCTCGGCCATCGCCTCGACCACCCGCGTCTTCCCTGATCCGGTCGGCCCCAGAAACAGCAGATTCCCCACCGGACGCCCCGGCGGATTCAGTCCCGCCAGAAACATCTGATAGATCTCCACGACCTTCTCAATGGCCTGATCCTGTCCCACGATCCGGCGGCGAAGGGCTGCTTCAAACTCTCCTGCATCGTTGCTGCGTCTGTTCGGATCGAGCACTGTGGCGAGATTCGTTCTCATAAGTTCGTTGCCCGCTTCTTGCCGGACGTTCCCTTTCGGCCGTTTAGGCTCTCCTATTGAGATGTTTCTCCGGACTTTGTAGGCCAAACGTCGTCTTTTGGACTACCGTCTTGGAAGCCCCCAGAGTCTCCAAGAACTTGGCATCCGTTACTCACGGAATAAGCAAACGCCTAGCCACCCCCCAGCGGAAATCCCCAAAACTCAAAAGTCTTTTATTCGCGTCGACTTAGACCCTATCGCGCGGGATTCTCCACTTCCCGTCCTCCGCCTCCTGAGAACCTGAGGGAAATACTTTGCACCATCACGGAAGGAACATGTACAGCCGTATACCACGAAGAGGCAGCCGCCTCGGCTGTCTCGCGACGGCGAAGCCAAGCGCACCCCGCAACGATCCTCGTCACCAAGCATCCCGCACCGAAAACCGGAAATCCAACCGCGGACCACTGACCATGCCCAACCGTGTTACGCCACCCGTAACTAGCGGCAACTCAACCCCACCTCTACCATCGCCTTGTAAACGGGGAGGATCGCTTGCGCCTTTCGTCTGTCCGGATCATCGCGGGAACTTCTTGTCTTCTTTTCGGCGCTGCTGCCTGGCGCCTGGCACCTCACTCAGCCAACGACTTCGTTGCTCAGGCCCAAACGGCCAAACCCGCCGTCGCCACCCAGAACACGGGCAAGTTACAGACAGCCAGCGTGACTACCAAGCCCTCCATCCCCGATCCGAAACCCCTGGCCGCGCCGGGCACCGAAGTCTACACCGCCAGACGCGGAGAAGCTATCCCCACCGTCGCCCGTCGCTACCTCTCGAAGACCTCCTATCTCACGTCCTCCGAGCTAGCCGATGCGATACGTCAGGTCAATCACAAGTCCGATTCGAGCAACATCCTCAAAGCCAACGAAAACATTGTCATTCCAGGAATCATCTCCGCCCCCGTCACTGAGAAGACCATTCCCATCGCCAAGGACTTCGAAGTCCGCGCCATCTATCTCACCGGATTCATGGCTGGCAGCGAGCACGGCCTGAGGGTCATCAAGCACTGGCGTGAAGTCGGAGGCAACGCCGTAGTCTTCGATATCAAGGACTCCGACGGTAGCGTCACCATTCCCTTTGAGCATCCGCTGCTCGGACCGCACCCGGTTTATCTCCACGACGTTCCGAAGCTTGTCCACTTCCTGCACCGGCAAAACATGCATGCCATCGCCCGCATAGCCATCTTCCGCGATGAGCGCCTCGTCGTGAATCACCCCGACCTGGCCGTCCAGTCGAGAAAGAATCACACCGCGTGGCGCGAAAACGGCAAGCTAGTTTGGACCGACCCCTCCAATCCTAAAGTGCAGGACTATGACATCGCGCTGGCGAAATATGTAGCCGGACTCGGAGTGGACGAAATCCAGTTTGATTACGTGCGCTTCCCCGCCGAAGGCGACCAGAAAGACGCTATGTTCGTCTTCCAGAAAGACCAACCGGAGACGGCGGCAGCCGAAACAGAGCCATCAGTCAGCCCGGATTCGACGTGCCTGGTCCCAGCTCTGAAGCCTCGCCACAAGAAAGGCACCAAAGGCGCCACCACTGCATCGACAGAAGCTCCCAAGATGCAAAAGGGCCCATGCCCGGTCGCGAAGAAACCCCTCGGCCCTCAGCGTTCCGACGTAATCACCGCCTTCCTCAAGAAGGCTTATAGTGAGCTCCACCCCACAGGCGTCCTCCTGAGCCTCGACGTTTTTGGCGTCATGGCCTGGCAACGCCCCATTGACCTCTCCCACACCGGCCAGGACATCGTGAACATGGCCCACTACTGCGACGTCCTTAGCCCCATGATCTATCCCTCGCACTTCTTCGGCATGGACGGCATCGCCCACCCTGGCGACGAACCCGCCCACTTCATCGGCGAATCCATGGACCGCTTCGAACTCATCACAAAAGGTAGCGGCGTAGTCATCCGCCCCTGGCTCCAAGCCTTCCACTGGCGCACGAAAACCTATTCCCCTGAATACATCAAAATTCAGGTGGAAGTCGCCCGCCAGAAAGGCGGCACAGGATTCCTGTTCTGGAACGCCGCCAACGACTACAGCAAGCCGTTCACCGCCATGCCCGAGATGAAGTCTGCGAACTACAAAGAGCGTTCGAAAGACAATCCAAAATACTTCCGCGGCGACGAACTCCCCACCGCCACCGTGCAGGCGTCGCTCAATCCCGCACCACAATCGGCCACACGCTGATCGATGCGGTAGCGGAAACGACTTGCAACCTGTGTCTCGCGCCTGTGTGCATGCCGAGGCCCCGTCCGGAGGCAGAGCCGAACGGGCCCGTGCGAATTTGAATCGGCCCGGAACCCGCGCAAGCACCGAGCGTCCCACCTTGAACCTGACTTCCTGTTCGCTTCCGAACACGTTCGCCCGTTAGCGGACAGCCATCTTCGGGGCGTGCCTCCCCGGATGTGCCCTTCCTCGAATGCGTTCCACAACTTTCAGACCGTAACGAGTGGTTAAGGGATTGCATCGTGTCTGTGACAGCCATTCTGTCCACAAAGCATCGTCTGTCTGTGTATGTGCGGCTGTTGTCATTTCCGCCAGATGCCCGTCTGACCCCTGGGGCTATACCGTTTTACGAACAGCGAGGAACCATGAACCTTTCGGTGTCGGTTTCGCATACTCCCCAGCCTCGAATCATTTCTCTGCTCGAGTCTCTGGCGCGAGACCTGCGCCTCACCTTCCGCGCGCTGCGCCGTAAGCCGGGATTCACCCTCACTGTGGTGATTTCCCTGGCACTCGGCATCGGAGCAAACACGGCCATCTTCAGTGGCGTAGATGCCGTTCTGTTGCGCCCGTTGCCCATTCCGAACCCGCGGGAGCTCGTTACGATCGATGTTGCGGCTTCGCATCTGACACAGTTTGGCGGCTCGTCCTACCTTGACCTCACCGACTTCCGAAGCCGCAGCCGCGCTATTGAAAACCTCGCGATCTCGCAGGTTATGTCCGCCGGCATGACTGCTGGAGAGGGCGAACCACAAATTGTCTACGGAATGCTTGTATCTGGAAGCTTCCTTTCCACGCTGCAGGTTCACCCAGTTCTGGGCCGTGATTTTCGTCCCGAAGAAGACAAAGTCCCGGGAAAGTATCCAGTCGCCATCATCAGCAGCGACCTGTGGGCCAAGGCCCTTGCCAACGACAAGAATGTGATCGGCAGGGAAATCAAACTCAATGGCCGCGGCTTCACCATCATCGGCGTGACTCCCACATCATTTACTGGAGTGAGTTTGTTTTTCCGCCCGGACATCTACGTCCCTACGATGATGGCGCAAGGCCTCACGAATGACGGCAACGACATGCTCACCCATCGCAGCTATCGCGGCTTCGACATGATCGCTCGCGTCAAGCCCGGCGTCACCCTCGCTCAGGCTCAATCCGAAATGGATGGCATCATGCGTGACCTGGAGCGCACCTATCCCGACACCAACAAGGACACCACCGTATTCCTCAGGCATGAAATAGACCGCCGCTTTGCCCTGGGAGTTCAACTGCCGGCGGTGCTGATGGCATTGACGGTGCTCGTCCTGCTGATCGCGTGTGCGAATGTCGCCGGATTGCTTATGGCCCGATCGACCTCCCGCCTGCGCGAGATCTCCACCCAGTTGGCGGTCGGAGCCTCCCGGAGCACACTGGTGCGGCAACTCCTGACCGAAAGCGCCGTGCTCGCATTGCTCGGCGGAACAGCCGGCGTGTTGCTGGGCTACGCATGCATCCGGGCATTTGCCGCCATGATGCCGTACTCCCCTGTCCCCAGTGGACCTGAATTTCGTCTGGATCTGCGGGTTCTCACCTGTGCGCTGTTGGCGTCAGTGGCGGCGGTTTTTCTCTGTGGACTCGCGCCCGCGTTCTCGGCAGTGAAGGAAGCCATGCTCACCATCACCACCAACGTTCGCGGTAGCGCTGCCGAGAGCCGAGCCTTCGGTGCATTCGGGCGCCGCGCTCTGATCGTCGCACAGATTGTGTTGTCTACCGTGTTACTGATGGCAGCCGGACTTTTTCTCAAGGCCTTCACGCGGGCCCAGCAGACAAATTTAGGATTCAATCCCGATCACGTCCTGCTCGTCATGATTGATCCCAGCGTTCGTGGATATTCCTCGGCCAAGTCGATTCAATTCCTGCAGCAACTCCTCGATCTGACGGCGGCTTTACCTGGGGTGAGATCCGCAAGTTTGGCCAGCTTTGTTCCCTTTGTCAACGGATCCTCGTGGGACCTGTCGATTGACGGCTACACCGGAGCCGGTGGCGAAACTTTCATCGATACTGGCACCAACCAGGTCGCTCCCGGCTACTTCAAGACCATGCAGATTCCGCTCCTGAGTGGCCGCGATTTCACCACCCACGACGCCGGAAAATCGCCGTTGGTTGCGATCGTGAACGAGACTTTCGCACGACGATACATCGTGGGCGATGGCCCTTTGGAAAAGGCACTGGGCCACAACCTTCGATTGCGCGACCACGACCGTATTTCGCTTGTGGGTGTGGTCAAGGATTCCTCCAGTGGTGCGATCGGTCTCCCGGTGTTTCCGAAGTTCTACACGCCTTATGCTCAGATGGGCGGTGCCAACGCAACGCTGCACGTGCGTACCGAAGGCGACCCGGCGGCCATGACCGCAGCGATTCGTGAGCAGCTTCGCGAGATCGATCCCGAAGTAGCGCCCTTCTCCGTTGTAACTCTCAGAACTGTTGTATCTCGCCAGGGACTCTTCCAGTCCCGCGTCGCGGCTGTTCTGGCTGGTGCATTCGGAGTGCTGGCGCTATCCCTGGCCGTTGTCGGTCTCTACGGCATCGTTGCCTTTATGGTCGGACGCAGAACCCAGGAGATCGGTGTCCGCATGGCGCTCGGCGCCCAGCGGAGCAAGATTCTACGCATGGTTTTGGCGAATGGAATATCGCTCGCGCTGGTGGGCCTTTTGCTTGGCGGAGTCGTCGCATATCTGACCGCGCCGCTAATGAGCGGTTTGCTTATCGACGTCAGTCCCCGCGATCCCCAAGTCTTCGTGCTGATCGCGCTGGCCCTGATCGCGGCGACGCTGGGAGCGAGCTGGATTCCTGCTCGACGCGCCACTCGCGTCAACCCCATGGACGCTCTGAGAAGTGAATAACGTGGAATGCGAAGTCCATCGACGCTACGCCTCGAACCGAAACGGGTTGAATGGCGCGACGCCGAGCTGCCGAAAATCGCTTTCATTTCTGGTCGCCACCTGCAGCCCGTGAACTCGTGCCGTTGCGGCAATCATCGCATCTTCGATTAGCTCCGAAGACTTCCCTGCCTTCACCCGTGCCCATTCGCGAAAGCAGGCCGAGTCCATGGGAATGACGGAAAATGATCCCTCTACCATCGCTAGCCAATTCTCGATCTCAGCCGCCTTGGTGGCATCACTCTTTCGTGTCACTTCCACACCTGCCTGCAATTCTCCGATTGTCACCGACGAAAGGAATATCTGCTCGGGCAGGAGTGTTCTCATCCAAGCCACAACCGCACCATGGGGCTTGTTTCTGCGTAGCTCAGAGACGATGTTTGTATCGAGCAGATAGCGAATCACTGGCAATCGAAGTTACTCGAATTCCGGACCGCTGAAATCGACTGGGCGACGGCTCTTCCATTGACCACGCTTCGGCACAATGTCCTCAAATCGCGGCGCTTCGCCCAGCAACAACTCTTTAATGTTCGGTCGACGCTCGCGCTGCAGCCTCCGCCACTCGTCGGCCGCAACGAGCACAGCCTGCTCCACTCCGCGTCGCGTCACCACTTGTGGCCCCTTCTCCAACGCCGCATCAAGAAATTCGCTGAAACGCGCTTTGGCTTGTTGTAATTGCCACGTGCTCACGTCGCTTTTCATAACAACAGTCTATGACTAGTCATCTGACTAGTCAATAATGCGGTCGCTTTTCCACCAGCGTTTGTCGCCTCATTTCGAACCTGGAAATCGATATAAGTCACTATTTTGCAATATTTTAACGCTAACTCCTTTAATTGTAATATTTTACAGGACATCGAAACTGCGCTCGCCGCTTAAGCCTAATCTTTTTAATATTTTACAGAGTTACCCGGCAGGAATCGCAATCCCGTTCCTCCCTCGAGACCGAGCGCAAGTCATTATTACGCAATATTTTACCTGCAATATCTTTATTTTTAATATTTTACGAGCTCTTCCAATACTCACAAAGAAGCAACTCGCCTGTTTTCAATATTTTACCTTCTGCTATAGGAATATCTGATTCGCGGACACCCAACACCCAGTCCAGTGGTTGCGTTCTAAGCGTGACCTCTATCACGCCCCTTTGTGATCCCACTCATCGTTCAACAGGGCCCATCCCCTGTATCTCAGATCACATGCCGTAGCGTGCCTGAGCCGCTTCCCCACTCGGGCCCGGAAAGGCCGACGTGTTCAAGGACGTCGAACATCTCATCCGCCTCGCAGCCGTGATGCTTCTGGCGCTGCTGCTCTTCGTTGTTCTCCGCGCCGCCGTTGTCCCCAGGAGTTTTGGCGAGTACGGACATTACCGCGGCAACGCCATCGCTGAGATCGCCGCTCGCACTCCGGCTTTCGCGGGTCACGAAGTCTGCGAGGGCTGCCACACTGACGTTGTCGACCAGAAAAAACTTGGCCGTCACGTGAACGTCCCCTGCGAGGCCTGTCACGGCGCTCAGGCCCGGCACGCCGGCGACCCCGCAACCGTGAAGCCGCAACTTCCGGACACGGCGGTGATCTGCGCTCGCTGCCACGAAGCGAACAGCGCCAAGCCGAAGGCATTCCCGCAGGTGGTCTCCGCCGACCACTCGGGCGGTCTCGCCTGCAACACCTGCCACAAACCGCACACCCCCAAGATCGAAGACGAACCTGCAGCCAAGACCGCAAGCCCGAAACCCACAACAGGAGGGAAGAAATAGTGGACATCACCCGCCGCCACCTCCTGCTGCTGCTACCCGCTGCCGCGGTCGCCTGGAAATATGTGCAGGCCGGAACACCCGAAGTCGCTCCGAACTACAAGATGACCGAGCACTGGTGGGGCATGCTCATTGACATTCCCAAGTGCATCGGTTGCGGCAGCTGCGTCCGCGCCTGCGCGGAAGAGAACGATGTGCCCGACGGCTACTTCCGCACCTGGATTGAGCGCTATCACGTTTCCGATTGGAAGATCGAGCGGCCGCAAGTGGAATCGCCGGATGGCGGGAAGCAGGGTTTCCCGCCCAACGAAATCAGTGACGGAAAGAACTTTTTCGTCCCCAAGCTCTGCAATCACTGTGCTGATTCCCCTTGCACGCAGGTCTGCCCCGTTGGCGCAACGTTCGTCTCGCCCGATGGCGTGGTTCTGGTCGACAAGAACTACTGCCTCGGGTGTCGCTATTGCGTGCAGGCGTGCCCCTACGGATGCCGCTTCATCAATCCCAAAACCAACACGGCGGAAAAATGCTCGCTCTGCTACCACCGCATCACCAAGGGATTGACGACAGCATGCTGCGAGGTCTGTCCCACGGGGGCTCGCCAACTCGCGGATCTCAAGAATCCGAAAGATCCGATTCACGAATTCCTGCGCACTCACACGGTGCAGGTTTTGAAGCCGCACATGGCCACCGGTGCAAAGGTTTTCTACAACGGGATGGATGGCTCAGTGAGATGAGATCGGTGCGATAAGGAGGCTCGTTGCAAATTCCGGTTGAAGGCTTCATGTATCCGAACGAAGTGGAGCTCCAATGGAGCGTTCTCATCGTTCTTTACCCGTTCATCACGGGCCTTGTAGCCGGCGCGTTCATTCTTGCGTCACTGGAACGCGTCTTCCGCGTTGAAGCTGTACGCCCAACGTATCGGCTTGCCTTGCTGACCGCACTCGCCTTCTTGCTGGTTGCGCCGCTGCCGTTGCAACTGCATCTCGGCCATCCCGAGCGATCTCTGGAAATGTATCTGACGCCCCATCGCTCGTCCGCCATGGCGATGTTCGGCTTTGTTTATCTCTGGTATCTCATGGCGGTTCTGCTCCTGGAGATCTGGCTCGACTACCGGCGGGATATCGTCCTGAAGTCGCAAACGTCGCGCGGACTGCCGCGAATTTTCTACCGGATTCTGACGCTTGGTTCCGCCAACATAAGCGAGCGTTCGCTGCGAATCGATGATCGCGTCGGATACGTAATCACCCTTGTCGGTATTCCTTCTGCCTTTCTTCTGCACGGATACGTCGGCTTCATCTTTGGGTCGGTGAAGGCGAATCCCTGGTGGTCGACTCCGCTCATGCCCATCGTTTTCATCTTTTCGGCGATGGTGTCGGGCATCGCGGCTGTAATGTTGCTCTACATGTTCTCAACGCGGCTCCGGGGACATGAAATCGATATCCGCTGCCTTGACAAGATCGCGCAGTACCTGTTCTACACGTTCGTCATCGACTTCAGCCTGGAGATGCTGGACCTGCTGCAACGCATTTACGAAGCCGACGAATCGTTCCGCAGTCTGGATTTCATGGTGCACACGCGGCTCTGGAAGTCGCAAGTGATCGTGCAAATTCTCCTGGGTACAGTGACTCCAATTGCCCTGCTGGGTATCACGCAGGTCTTGAAGCTCACGGAAATGGTCCGCAAGCGTATCTACACCCTTGCTGGCTGCCTCACCCTCGTCGGCATCTTCGCCATGCGCTGGAACGTGGTGATCGGCGGCCAGCTCTTCTCGAAGAGCTTCCTCGGCTACACGACCTACAAGATGGAGTTCGCGACGCGCGAGGGCCTGCTGCCGGCCCTCCTCCTCATGGCCCTGCCCTTCGCGATCCTGTGGGCGCTCGTGAAGCTCTTGCCGCCGTGGACGGACGAAGAGGCCGGGGCCGGGCGCGCGGCCTGATCGCTTCTTGCCGCCGGCCCCCCGGGCGCCGGCGGGCGGAGGGACGACGATGGCCGATCGGCTGGAGGAGCTGCAGTCGGCGGTCGGTGAGCTGACCGCGGAGCTCCGCCGCCTGGAGACGCGGGTTCGGGTCCTGGAGGGGCGCGCGGTCGCGCCCGTCCGGGCCGCGGCGAGCGCGGCGCCTACGCCCGTCCCCCGCGAGGTCCCGGTGCCCAGGAGCACGGTCGCCCTCCTGGGCCGCTCGCTCCTCGTCCTCGCCGGGGCCTACCTCGCCCGAGCCCTCACCGAAGGGGGCTTCGTCCCCGCCGCGGTGGGCGTCGCGCTCGGCCTCGCCTACGCCGCGTTCTGGCTCCAGCGGGCGGACCGGGAGGCCCGGGCCGGGCGCCGGGAAAGTGCCGTCTTCCACGCGCTGGCCGGGAGCCTGATCGCCTTCCCCCTGGTGTGGGAGACGACCTCCCGCTTCGGCCTCCTCGGCCCCCGCGCCGCCGCCCTCGCCCTCGTCGTGTTCTTCGCCGCCGGGCTGGCCGTGGCCTGGCGTCAGGGCCTCGTGCTCGTCGCCTGGGCGACGACCGGGCTGGCCCTGGCCACGGCGATGGCTCTGCTGGTGGCGACGAAGGACCTCGTGGCGGCCTTCGCCGCGCTGCTCGCGGTCGCGGCCGGGCTCGAGTGGCTCGCCTATCACGAGCGGTGGCTGGCCCTGCGCTGGGGAGCGGCCCTCGTCCTCGACGCGGTGGCGTTCCTGCTCGCGGCCCTGGTCGCTCGCCCGGAGGGGCTGCCGGACGGCTACGTGAAGGTCCCTGCGCCCGTGGCCGCCCTCGCCCTCCTGGCCCTGCCCGCGCTCTACGTGGTCGGCCTCGCCGGCCGCACCCTCCGCCGCGGCCGGCCGGTGACCCTCTTCGAGGTGGCCCAGGGCACGCTCGCCGTCCTCCTGGGCTTCGGGGGAGCGTACCGGGTCCTCTCCGCGTTCGGCGCCTCGACGGAGGGCCTCGGCGTCCTCGCCCTCGCCCTCGGCGCCCTGTGCTACGGGGCGGCCTTCGCCTTCGCCGAGCGGCGGGCCGGGCAGGGGCGGAACTTCTACTTCTACTCGACCGCGGGCGGCTGGCTGACCCTGGCCGGGGCGAACGCGGTGGCCTTCGGGCCGGCTCTCCCGGTCACTCTCGGCGGGCTCGGGCTCGCCGCCGCGGCCTTCGGGCGCCGCTTCGGCCGGATGACCCTCCGAGTGCACAGCGCCCTCTACCTCGTGGCGGGCGCCCTCGAGAGCGGCCTCTTCCTCGCCTGCGCCCACGCCCTCGCCGGCCAGGCCGTGGGCGCCCTTCCTCCCCTCGCGTGGATCGCCGCCCTCGCCGCCGCGGCGGGCTGGGTCGTGCTCGCGAGCGACCCCGGGGCGCCCCGCACCGGCTGGGCCCGCGCGCCCCAGGTGCTGCTCGCCGTCCTCGTCGTCTTCGCCCTCGGCAAGGCCCTGCAGGTGGGGCTGTGGGCCGCCCTCGGCGAGCGGGCCCAGGGCGACGCCGGTGTCGGGGCGGTGCTGCGCACGGCGATCCTGGCCGTGCTCGCCGTCTCTCTCGCCCTCCTCGCCC
>DATKAP010000062.1:0-14695 GCA_035577905.1 Binatia bacterium | reverse complement strand
GATCCCAATTCCCTCCATCAGGTGCGTCAGAAGAATGTCCGGGAGCGGACTATATTGGAAATCAGCATCCATGGAAGCGCGATTCACGGTGTTCCCAAGGGGTGGATCTCCCCGGTCTGTCCAGTACATCAGGCGATTCTCGAGATCGAGCTCCAGGTCAATCGGCTCCGGCAAAGCGTCAAATAACACCTCGATGTCGCTGCGGTTGGCAGCTGTCTCGCCCTCGGGGATCTCGATGCTCGCACGAAAAATTCTGCCCTGCCCGGCATCATCTGGTCCTTTTTGCGTCCAATAGATTTGCCCACGAGTCGGATCAACGGCAATACCGACGCACCATTTCTTCGCATCGCGGCCGGGTCGCGCGTCGCCGCGGCTGCTGTCCACCAGGGTTTCAATCCCTGAACCATCGAGATTCGAGCGCATGACGCGCATTCCCTCGCGATCGGACCAATACAATTTGCCGCTTTCTTTTTCCAGATGGAGCTGTTTTGGTGTAAATGTCCCGCCCGAAGGAATAATCGTTCTGCGATTGAATCCGTTGAGGTCTGCGCGCTCGATTGATCCGTCGTTCTTGCTGGGAACGCCCATGTTGGTCCAATAAACATGTCCAGCCTCAACATCGACGGCCACGCCATCAGGCCAGTGGCAATCGATCGCAATGACCTTTTTGTCCGAACCGTCGGGGTTAAGCGAGAGGACCCGGCCTCCGCTCAAATCCAGAAGGAAGAGACGACCGACGATGTTATCTCGGCCCGATACGGCGCCATTTGGTTTGGGAGATTCAAGTTTTGTCATAAGTTTTCTAAGTTTTGCGTGGTTGTTTGTTTATGAGTGAACCGGTTCCAATGTCTTCGTCGCAGGCTCTGTTGCTCCCGGAACAGCGCCACTCGCGTGTAAGCTCGCGATTTCGTTCGTATCGAAGCCGAGCTCTTTCAGAAATTCCTCGTTGTGTTCTCCTAGCTCCGGACCACGACGGGCAGGCACTTTGGCGACGCCATGCACCTGAATAGGACTGCTGATTGTCGAGGTCAGCTTGTCGCCTGCGCCCTCGAGAGGAACGACGATGTCATTCGCCTTCAATTGAGGGTCAGTAATGACTTCCTGCGGTCCACGGACTGCGCCGAACGTGACGTGAACGCCGTTGAAGATTTCGTACCAATGCGTCATCGGCTGCGAGCCGAACACTTCATCGAGAATTGCGGTAAGCTGCGGCATATTCTGCATCAGCCTGGCGGGATCGGAAAATCGCGGATCGGTCAGGATCTCTTCGCGGCCAATTGCCTTTGCCACGGCAGCCAACTTGTCCGGCGTGACGATGAGTACGAACCAAGTGCCATCCGAAGCTTTATACACATTCAAAGCCGCGTTGGCTGGATGCGTCCGATCATGCAGCCCGAAGAAATTCGCCTCGCAGAGCGCGGCCTGAATGAAAACACTCGCCGACCAGACCCCTTCGGCCAGGAGCGACGTCGTGACATAGGATCCCTTACCCGTGCGTTCGCGCCGGTACAGCGCCGTCACAATCGCGGAGTACAAACCCACAGCGGTCGCATTGTCCCCGCTGCCGGCCACCGGCCAGGTCGGCGGAGCGCCCGCGTCGCGTGTCATGGATAACAACCCGCTTCGCGCCCAATAAGCCGTAATATCAAATCCCGGCAGCCCGGCGTCCGGGCCCTTTTCACCGAAACCGGTGAGATCCGCGTAGATCAGGCGCGGATTCCATCGCACGACATCGTCATATTCCAGCTTCAGCCGCTTGCGCGCGGGGTGCGGCGTGTTGACGATAAGCACGTCCGCCCACTTGACTAACCGCTCGAGTACTTGCTGAGCGCTCGGATTCTTAAGATCGAGCGTGATGCCGCGCTTGTTGCGGTTGGCCAGGTGAAACGGATAGGCGTCTTTCGCTCGCGGCTGTGGCGCGATCTTGTGCCCCATCCTCCAGGAGTCTCCCGACGGCGGTTCCACTTTGACGACTTCTGCGCCGAAATCGGACAGAATCACGGCCGCGCTTGGACCGGCGATGAAGCTGGCCATCTCCACTACTTTCAATCCGGAAAAAATGTTGTCATTTGTCATATTATTCTCTGTTTTGTTTCGCTGTTGATTGTTGTCATTGCATCTGAAGCTGGAGCAAGTGCTCTGAGGAATCGCCTGCATCTCGTTCTTTGTGTTTTTCCAGCAACAAAGAGATCCAGTTCAGCAGGCGTGTCTGCACTTCACCGCGGTTGATCTCATTGAGCATCTCGTGTCGTCCGCCGGGGTAGAAATCGTGAGAGATGTCTTTGAGACCGGCTCGCCGATAGCGATCAATTAGAACACGGACGCCTTGGAGATGTTGCCCCACCGGGTCCTCGCTCCCCGAAAAAACATAGACGGGCAGGTCTTTCCGTATCCTGCGAAGAGTAACTGGATCGGAGAGACGGGAACCGGCCGCGAGAAACGACGCGAAGGACGCAGGCTGAAGTTGGGCAAAGCACAACGGGATAATCATGAATTTATCCACCACTGCGTTATCGCGGCTCAACCAGTCGAACGGAGTCCGGGCCGGCTCGAAGGAGGCGTTCAGGACATTGCTCCCGGGTGGGGCCGAATTTACCAGCCGTGCAAGTCCGTCCAGGGCGCCTGAGCCGGACAGGATAAGGCCATCAATTTCAGCGCTGTGTTCGAGCACAAATTGTTGAGCCGCGAAAGATCCCATGCTGTGGCCCAATAGTAAGTATGGCTGAAAAGGACATTCGTGCTTCGCGATGCGGCTTAGGCAGAGCATATCTTCCACCAGCATGTTGAAACCTCCTTCGCCAAAATCTCCGAACAGCGCAGGGGACAATGCAGTGTTGCCGTGACCCCGATGATCATTTCCATAGACGGTGAGACCGGCCGACACAAGAGCCTCGATCAGTCCTTCATAACGGCCAATGTATTCGCCCATGCCGTGGGCAATTTGGACTACGCCGCGGGAAGCGCCCTGACTGTCCCAGCGAACACAGGCGATGCTGGACCCGTCTGCGCTGGTAAATCGGAAGTAAGTGGGAGAAAGCATGGGATTTCTCAGGGTCTGGGTTTTAACGTCCCTGAAACCTTGGAGCCCGCTTCTCGAGGAATGCGGATGTGCCTTCTTTCTTGTCTTCGGTTCCGGCACAAAGCCCGAAGAACGAAGCCTCCAGCGCCAACCCCTCAGCCTGGCTGGTTTCCAAGCCTTTGTTCACCGCTTCGAGCGAATGCCTGATGGCAACCGGGGCATTGTCGAAGATTTGTTTCAGAATAGCTTCGGCGCGGCTGATTAAGTTGGCGGCGGGAACAACTTCGTTGACTAAGCCGATACGCCAGGCCTCCTGAGCGGGGATCATGTCTCCGGTAAGAATGAGTTGCAACGCGCGGCCTTTCCCAACGAGGCGCGGCAACCGCTGCGTTCCGCCAGCACCGGGCAGGACTCCTAATTTGACCTCGGGTTGGCCGAATTTCGCTGTCTCGGAGGCAATCCTAATGGTGCAGGCCATGGCCGTTTCGCACCCACCGCCGAGTGCGAAGCCGTTGATGGCTGCGATCACCGGCTTGCCGAGGTTCTCAATCAGGTTGAGGACCGCTTGTCCATTAGCGCTGGATTCTTCGCCTTCGACCGCCGACAGGTGAGCAAGTTCGCCGATGTCAGCTCCCGCGATAAACGCCTTTTCGCCGGCCCCGGTGAGGACAACGCCACGCACTTCGGCGTCATCACGCGCTTCCTCAAACGCAGCTCGCAGGTCTTTCCAGGTTTTGCCATTCAGTGCATTGAGAGCCTTGGGCCGGTTGAGTGTGATATAAGCGACGGCACCCTTTTTCGCATACAAAACATTCTCGAGTGTTAAGGGCGCCTCTGGCGTCGCTGCCGGCGCTAATGTGGGAGGTGTTGCTGTTGAGCTCATAATCCTTTTTTGTCCTTTTGTGATTCCTCCGTTTCGACGATTCGGCCGGTTATCAAACGAACGCGCCGAAACCCGTGATCGCTTTGCCCACGATCAGATTTTGCATTTGGTAAGTGCCTTCGTAGGAGTAAAGGGCTTCGGCATCCGCGAAGAATCGGCCGACGTTGTAGTCGGCAGCGATGCCGTTGCCACCCAGCAACTCCCGAGCCCAGGCGACAGTCTCGCGGCACTTGGCCGTGGTGAATGCCTTGGAGAGCGCGGCGCGGGCATCCGTCAGCTTGCCTTCGGCTTCGAGTTGAGCCGTGCGAACCACCATGCATTGCGAAGCGGTGATGTTCGCGAGCATTTTCGCAAGCAGGTCTTGCACCAATTGAAATGACCCGATGGGCTTGCCGAACTGCAAACGCTCCTGGCAATATTTGAGCGCATTCTCGTAGGCGCCCATCGCGCAGCCCGTCGCTTCCCAGCCCACATAATAACGGGTCCCTTTTAACACCTTCGCGGTGTCCCGGAATGAATTGTCTCCCTGCAGACGGTTCGCCTCCGGCACCCGGCAGTTCTCCATCGTGATTGTGCCGTTCTGGACTACCTTGAGTGAAATCTTGTTCTGAATCTTTTCCACTTTGAAGCCAGGTGTCGTCTTTATCTCCACAATGAACCCTTTGACCTGATTGTCAGCGAGATCACGCGCCCAGATGATCGCAATGTCGCACCAGGGCGAGTTGCCGATCCACTTCTTCTGTCCGTTGATGATCCAGGTGTCCCCGTCGCGCTTCGCTGTCGTGGTCAGCCCGCCCGAAGCTCCAGAACCTACGAGCGGCTCGGTCAAGCCAAAGCAACCGATTTTTTCAAAGCGCGCCATTGGCGGAAGCCACTTCTGTTTCTGCTCCTCCGACCCGCCCAGGTAGATCGAACTCATCGCCAGGCCGCTGTGAACGCCGAAGAATGTTGCGATGGACGCATCGAAGCGCGCCATCTCCATGGCTATCAGACCGGCCAGCAGCGTGCTTCCGCCCCTGCAACCATAACCCTTCAGCCCGACGCCGCCGATGCCGAGCTCCTTGATCGCCGGTAAAAGTTCAAACGGAAACGCATCCTCGACCCAGTACTTCGTGATGATCGGCGCCACCTTCCCTTCCATAAACGCGCGCACCTGCTTCACGACCGCCAATTCTTCGGGTGGCAAAGTATCGACGAGTTCGTAAAAGTCAGCGTTTGGCGCCGGCAGAGGCTTTGGTTGCCGTATGTCCCTTTTCACCGCCGGGGGTGGTGTCGTGGTTGCGTCCTTCTTCACTCCTGCGGAAGTTGCCGGTGTTTCTTGAATTGTCACAGTGCTCATGCTTGTCCTTTGTTGTTCGCTCTACTACTCTTGATTAATTGTTCGTCGCGCCACACCGTATTGCACGGCGCGTGCCAAACCTCCTCGCATCGTCAGCATGGTTGCCGAACGCCAACAAAATCAGTGGCTTAGCTGGGAACAGAGGGGCTGAGACAAATCTTCGAGAAGAACTCTCCTAGCGGGATTTACGTCGCGGTTTCGACACCGCGTCGAACTAGCGTCACTTCAGTTCCTGATCGTGGAGGAAGCCGACATCACCATATGCCTGCTTGAGGTAAACACGCTAAATCGAAAGCCGATAAAGCTTAGAAACAAAGCGGACGGGGCGGGCGCCACGCCTCAGTGTGCCATGGCTTCGGCCCTTGAGGAACTGCTCAGAGATCTCGTCAGCACGGAGCTAAATTCAGCCGTTAGCTCGCTCAAGGTCCTGGCGACGACTGCCGGATCCCCACGCGGAGGAATTCCCGTTCGGACGAGGCTGGTATTGCTATATTTTATTGACTCGTTGGCATCTGAAGATGCGAGGCGCCATTGGGCCACTAGCGTGCCACGTCCCTTAGTATCCACATCAAACTGCTGCACCGTGATGAAGATTCTCAGAATTTCCCGCTCGCGACTCTTATTAGAAAGATGAACATTGTCCGAAGTCACCGACTGGGACAACTCGACCATTAATGCCCGTTGGAAAGATTGGTCGAGCCGCTCAGCCCAAAGTGCATTTTCGAGATATTCAACTTCGTTAGCCCCATTGCGGACCGCAATGGAATCGCGCAGCAGATAGGCAGGCATCTTTACGAATCCAATTTCAACTGAGGCATGCTCTTTCGGAGCAGGAGTTGAATCTTCCGCTGGAATTGGGGCAAGAACGAAGTGCCGCGCAGGTACAGTTGCCGTTTTAAAGAGGCAACCCGTGATGAGCACACTTGAGAACGAACCGAATACGAGAGACAAAAGGCAGAAGTTTTTGTTCACGGTTCTTCCTTCCGCTGTTTTCTTCCGATCAACAAGGCGTTTGGGTTTCGTTGCAGAAATTGGGCGAGATCAGCGACGCTCCGGCCCGCGTTGCCAACATCCTCCAGCGCTTGTTTGAGATCAGAAGGAAGAGCCGAGTCGGGACCGATGAGAGCTGAAGCGCTTTGAATCGCCACGCGAAGATCAGCCAACGTTTTCTGGGCGTCATAAAGTGCGTTCGTGACGCTATCCGCCACTGGATCAATGCGGCCATCAATTCGTTTCAGGAGCGCTCCAGCATGGTCCAGCGTCTGCACCAGGGAAGCCAAGGAGTTTGTGAGGTTCGGTGTCGTAACGAGCTGATTTGCCGCCCGCAACAGGTTGGTCAGGCTCGCATTGATTTCCGCAACGTTCAACTGGCCGAGGCTGCTGTCGAGCCGACCCACGAGTCGATTCAAATTCTCTGAAAGACCGTGAAGATCGACTTGTGACAGGTTCGCCAACAACTGCTGGATCTGGCTGGGAACCGTCGGGATCTCATCGTACTCCGGCTTGAGTTGATGAAAAACGGGAGCAGTTGCATTGGGCACAAGTTCCAACCCGACGTAAAGGACACCGGTAACCAGGCTCTCTGAGTCAAGCCGGCCGCGGAAACCCCGCCCGACCAGTCGATCCAGGTTGGACTGATCGCCGAACCGGAACTGTTCATCCGACTTAGTTTGAGCAAGTTTCTTGTCAATCGCGATGATGACGGGCATGGAAAAGTCGTCGCCGGCTTGATTGTGCCGAATCAATATCTCCACCACTGACCCGACGGTCACTCCGCGAACTTTCACCGGAGCACCCTGACTGAGGCCTTTTAGTGAGGCATTGAAATAGAGAATACATTTTTGCCGCGGGTGAAAGACGCTCCTCGAACCGAAGATGAGTAGTCCGGCAATGCCCAAGGCCAGCCCGAGAACAAAGAAGAAACCGATTTTAGTGGGATTGACTTTCGTGCTCATAAAACGTTCCGGGAAAGGAAAACGTATCTTTCCCAACCACGACATTGGTCCTCATGAGTCTGGGGGCGGGGTGGAAATCTCGCCTCGGGTGAGAAAGGCTCGTAGCTTAGCATCGGCTGAATTTTTCAATAGTTGGTTTGGGTTCCCCTGCGCACGCACGGTTTTGGTGTCCGCATCCAGGAAGATTGAGTCATCGGCAATCATGAAGATGCTCGCTAAATCATGGGTCACAACGACGATGGTGGTCCCCAGGCTGTCGCGCAACTCGAGGATTAACTGATCCAGATTCCGCGCAGTGATGGGGTCCAATCCCGCGGAGGGTTCGTCGAAAAAGAGAATTTCCGGATCCAGTGCCATGGCGCGAGCCAGACCCGCCCGCTTGCGCATCCCGCCGGATATCTCCGCTGGATAGTAATCCTCGAAACCGTTTAGCCCCACCAGCGCCAGCTTAAGCCGGACGATGTCCTCTCGGTCCGTCTCCGGCCAGTCCCTATATTCGACCAGCGGGAGCGCAACATTTTCGGCAAGTGTCATCGAACTCCAGAGCGCACCGCTTTGAAAGAGCACGCCGTATTTGCGCAATTGAGCGCGGCGTGCCTCCTCGTCCATCGCCCAAAAACTTCGCCCATCATAGAGGACGTCGCCCTGAATCGGGCGTTGCAAGCCAATAATATGCCGCAACAAGGTGCTCTTTCCGGAGCCGCTGTTTCCCATGATGACGCAGACCGAGCCGCGCTTCACTCCGGCGCTAATGTCCCGCATGACGATGTGCGAGCCGTAAGCCATCGTCAGGTTCTGGATCTCAATCTTAATCTCGCCGGTCTTCATCTTCTGGTTTCAGATGTGCAACGCGTTGCAGAGGACGGCAAAAATACCGTCCGAGGCGATAATGGCCGTGATGCCGGTTACAACGGCTTTGGTGGTGGCTTCACCTACAGCAGCCGCGCTGAAGCCTGATTGCATGCCCCGGAAGCATCCGGCGTAGGCAACAAGAAATCCAAAGAACGTTCCTTTCCCGATTCCGAGCAGGAAGCTCTTGAGTTGGATCGCGTGAATTGAGCGGGCCAGATACTCCGTGGCGGTAACGTCCAGCATGGTGGTGGAGACCAGAAAGCCGCCGGCTATGCTGATTAGGTCCGCAAAAGCACAAAGAAAAGGCATCACCAGGATGAGCGCGACCATTCGCGGAAGTACAAGGAATTCGACGGGCGAGATGCCAAAGGTTTCCAGAGCGCTAATCTCCTCGTTAACCTTCATGGTTCCCAATTGGGCGGCAAAGGCGGCGCCGGTTCGGCCGCAGAGTATGATGCCAGTCATGATGCAGCTCAACTCCCGCACCGAAGCGATCCCTACCAGGTCGGCAACGTAGATAGATGCCCCGAACCTTGTCAGTTCGATGGCCCCGACGAACGCCAGAATTAGCCCCACGAGAAAATTGATCATCGCCACAATTCCGAGAGCCTCGGGGCCGCATTCCTGCATGGCCAGGAACGCATCCGACCAGCGAAACTGGGCTCGACGGCGGAACAGTTTGCCCAAGGCGACCAGGTTCTCGCCCAGAAAAGTGAGCATTTCCAGCGCACCGCTCATGGCCTGGCTGCCACGCTCACCCAGTTTCTGCAGGAGTTGGGGCTTGCCAGACTCGTGGCGCGCATCGGTTCGTTCCGGAACCGCCTGGGCCAGGCGCAGCAACCTTCGCACGCCTTCTGGAAGGCCCTCGTCCCGAAAATCGACATTCCGTGCCCGGCACAACTCCGCGCATTTGCGGGTGAACGCTACGAAGCGCGAATCCCAGCCAACGACCCCTGCGGATTCAAATGATAACGCTCTGGCTCCTTTTGCCCGGTCCAACGCTTGACGAACAACTCCGGTGCCGAGCGGTTCGCTTTGTTCACGGGAGTCGCCCGACAGCTTGATTAGCAGGGCGCCAGGCGCTTTTTCTTCGACCACGAGGTTGAATCTCGAAATCTGACCGGTCATAAGGGGAACATGGCGGGGCCTGCTTTCACCGTGTAATTTTATGCGCATGCCCTTGCCTGAAGCGGATGCGCTTGAGAATTCGCGAGCTGAAATAGCCTCCAACAACAAGGAGGACCATAACAAATGCTAAAATCCCGAACCGTCGCCCTATCATCACAATCTGTTCCAATTGGTTGTGGAAAAACAATCCGAGGACCGAATAGACGCTCGCGTAAAGGAGCGAGCAGACTGCATCCACCAAAAGGAAGCGCAACGGGCTGACCTCGAAAGCTCCGGCACGAAGAGGCACGAGTATGCCTAGCGGCAGGAACTTCGCGGCGGTCAGCAAGTGTAAACCTCGCAGGATCAAGCCTCGATCCGTTTTCCGCGCGACCGCCGCCCGAATGCCGTGCCACTGGGGGAAGAGCTGAAATAAGCGCGCTTTGCTCCGATGTCCCGCGAAAAACCAAAATGTATCCGCTGCCAAAGATCCAATTGTGGCGCACGCGATGACTATAAACAGGGTCAACTGTCCGTTGGCGGCTAATGCGCCGGCAGTCAACAGAAATGGTGCTGCCGGAAAAGGCACTCCAATCTGTTCAGCGAAAACAATGAAGAAGAGAATCAATCCGCCATACGACACCAGGAATTCGTTGACTTGACTCATCGCTTCCTCCTCTGCTTCGGCGGCACTTGGGGGTCTTTTGGCGATTCGTTGACCGGATTCCTGGCGGGTTGGTTGTGCCAGGCAAGCGAGTATAGAACGGTCAGCAGCACTGTTATTGGGAGCAAGGTAATCGTAGTATCTAAAGTCATGTATTTTCTCCAGTAACGAAATATTTTGGGCTGCGCATGCAATTCGGATGGTCTTGCAACTCAGCAAGCGTTAAGCGCGGGACTGTTCCTTGGGCTGTGAACAAGCTCGCCCTCGGGCTGAGAGCCGAAGTGTTTAGCTTCGCTCGCAATCTGGGAGATGAGTGCAATGCGGCTGCCTTGCAGCGATAGCCGTTGGATCGTTTCGGCCCATCGAGCCCGGGCGCTCGAGAGATCAGCGTCCGCCCCCTCTGTGCTAGCACCGTCGGCCGCGAGTTCGAGTCGCCTCGCAACAGCGTTACGTAATGCACTCTCGGCCGCTTGCAAATCAGGTGGCATGTGCTGCCATTCCTGCCAGGCGGAATCACTGGTCAGCGAAGTCGCAAAGGCCAACACGCGCTCAGCGCGTGCGAGGATGCTTTCCAGATGTCTCAACGAAACGCTTCCGCGCGGTGGCGTTCCCTCGATTTCAAAGTTCGATAGTTCAGCCTCGTGCTTCGCCTGCACGAGTTCCCTCGAGATTTCCGTAAAGAGCGCTTCGGCCTTCGGTTTGGCCTGTTTCACTGGGGTTTCCGGACTGGGAATGACGAGCAGCTTGGCAAACTGTTGCAGGATTTCACTCAAAAGGCCGCGCAATCGATCGATTGCCCGCTCGGGCCAAATGTAATGGAACACGAGCATCGTAACTATCAAACCCAAAAGAATGCCCACGATACGGTTACGAAGATTGTCCAGGTCCGTACTCGGCGCGAATCCCTCAAAGCCCGGAAAAAGGCCGTAATAGAAGGCAAAGGCTATCTGCAGACCGGCATAAGAGATCCGTTCGCTTCCGGTGGCTACCCATCCGGCAATCGCGGAGACGCACGCGACCAGGACGCCAAGGGAAGCAATCGTCTCCATGTGCGGGATGAGAAAGACAATGGAGAAGAGCGCGAGTAATCCGCCAATCATACAGCCGACAGCTCGAAGCATGCCTTTTCGGAGTGTAGCCCCGGTGCTTTCAAGCGCGATGAAGACACAGGTGATAAACGCGGTGTGAATTCCAAACCAGTCGATCCCGGTATAGAGAAGATAACAGAACATCGCCGCGAGCGTGACCTTGAGGGCGAACCGCACGTGGGCCGGATTCGTGAACGCATCCGGCACGAACAAGCTTTTCGGTTTGGGAAGATGCTGGGGCGGGTCCATTGGCTCCGGTAGAAAGAGCCGGTTGAGGACGACGGTTAGGCCAACGGCATAAGCCAGCGCGACCCATATCCAAAGAATCGCACGAACCAACAGTTCAGGTGAAGGTAGCAAATCTCCAATGCTTTGGGTGACGGCGATGATAAAGCCCAAGAGGAAGGCGAGTGGTCCGATCACCAGAGTCCGCGACGCGTACATTCCAAGGAAAAGAACCACGGCCATGGACGGAATGCGCAACTCAGCGTGTCCGTAAGTGAATTTGTAGAGGAGCAAACTCAGCACAATCCCTATAGTGAGACCGACCATGCCGAGGACGCCGACGAGCGTTGTGACTTTTTTACTTTCCTTGGAGATGAAGAAAATCATGTATGCGGAAGTCGCTAGCTGCGGTACCTGCAAAGCCATCGAGAGGATCACGCAAAGAACAGCGCCGCAGGCGAGAATGAGCGTCCTGGCCTTGCGTTCGTGCGACGGCGCCAGTTCGCGTCGCAGCCAATCAAGCCAGCCGAGAGGGGCAAGTCGCGCATCTATGAACACCGCGCTCATCAGCTATTTCCTTGGTGGACCCTTCATAATCGCCACCGCAGATGCACCCATGTGGAACAGATCGAGGTCGGGATTCTCCACTTCGATCCGCACCGGGAAACGTTGGGCGACCCGGACCCAGTTCAGCTCCCGTTTTACATAAGGCACTCCTCCGGCCGGCAGATCGATCTCGCCCTCCGGCGCGACTGCCCAGCCGATCCCCTGGACTTTTCCAGGGAATTTGCGGTCGGGGGCGGAGGAGAGGTAAACGATTGCCTCGCTTCCCGGAGCCATGTGGCGGATCTCCGCTTCGCGAAAGTTTGCCATGACGTACCATTTGCGCGTGTCCAGCAATGAGAACACGGCAATGCCGGCATTGGCATACGCTCCAATGGAAATATTCAGACTGACGACGCGGCCCGGAAACGGTGCGACAACTTTGCAGTAGGATAGTTCGAGCGCGGCCAGGTCAACTGCCGCAACGGCACCGGCGCGTTGGGCGGTGAGTGTCGCCAGACCGCTTAAGGCTATTTGTGCCTGATTCAGCCTTTGTTCCTCAGCGGCGAGTGCTGCTGCTGCGACGTGCTTTGCTGTGGCCGCTCGATCAACGTCGTCAGCTTTCGCAAAGCCATTCGTCAAGAGTGGCTCCAAACGCTGCAATGTATCTCCGGCCTGTTTCAATTCGGCTTTCGCCCTTTCCACGCCGGCGTCCGCTGCCTTGACTTGAAATTTCAGTTGAGCGTCCTGAGATCGTGCGACCTCGATTTGTTGGTCGAGAGTCGCGAGGGCGGCTTTCGCCCTTTCCAATGCAAGCTCATAATCAGCCGGATCGATTTCGAAGAGCACGTCGCCGGCGGCCACAGCCTGATTGTCCTGCACATTGAGCTTGATGATCTGTCCGCGCACGCGCGGTGCGATCCCGACGACGTTGGCGCGCGCGGTCGCGTCATCCGTCCGGGGGTGCCGTTCGCTGATGTTCCAGACCCAAAGCGTCAGCACGGCCGATCCCAACACCACGATGATGCTGATCAGTTGCGCGGCAACCTTGCGCCACTCGTTGCTCTTGGAGGGTGTGGTCACAGGTGCGGCCTTGGGACTGGACGGCGTGCTCTCCACGGATGGCGGTGTTGCCCGTGCAGCGTTAGGACTGAGTGGCGTGTTCTCCACGGATGGCGGTGATGTTGGATTGCCCATAAAAGCGTCAGTTCTTGAAAAAGACCAGCCAAACGGCCAATGTGAAGAGAATCGCCATGCACGAGACGACCAGAGGTCTGAGGTGCAAATGAGCGTAAATTCCACTGCCGATCAGCAACAGCCGAACGGTAAGCGTGATGAAAAGACCAACGATAATGCACAACATCCATGCGGGAAAATAGGAGCCCAGCACATCCACTGTCGGCGAATGAGCACAACCGCCCATTAATAAAACTGTCGCAAGAAGCGGTAGAGGTGTTCGCAGCAGGTGCATTATTGTTGATGAAGAGTCGTGGCTCTAGCAGAGGGTTTGGCCAGGTCGCCGATGCTCAAGGCGAGAGCGGTTTGGCTTGTGAAGATAGCAGAACGGGTATCAACTATTACGCTACGCGCGGCGGTCAGATTCCGTTGCGCATTCACCACGTCCACATAGATGCCAAGGCCATGTTGGTAGGCCTCGAGAGAGGCGGCAAAGGCACTTTCCGCAGCGGCGACCAATCTTGCTGCGGACTCCTGCTTGCGAAGAGCAGTTTCGAAGTCAGTCCGAGCCTTCCAGACTTCCCGGATAACCGAATCGCGTGAATGTGCCAGTTCATCTTCGGCCGCGCGCAGTTCCGACTCAGCAATGCGAAGTTTCTTGCGCCGGGCGAAGCCGTCGAAGATCGGCAACTCGATTGAGATTCCGGCGCCATAGACGCCTTCGTTGCCGCCGAAGTAGGGCGAGCTTTTCGCGCTGACGTCCAATTCCGCCCATCCTGCATTGGCGTTTAGAGCGACCTTCGGATAATAGGCGGCGTGGGTCTTCCGAACCTCGGCCCGCCGCGCGCGAAGATTGGCCAGTTTGGCAACCAGATCCGGGCGTTGTGAGAGCGCCCTTTGGATCAAGTCTTCCAAATTGTCCGCAGAATATTCGGAGGGTGGCTTCTCTGAAACTTCTGCGACCTGCAGCTTTGTGGTTGGCAAAATGCCAAGGCTTTCCACGAACGCAACTTGCGCGTCGCTCAGCGCGCCACGGGCCGCCTCAAGATCGAATTCCGCCTGCGCAGACTGCTGTTCGGCCTGAAGTACCTCCGGTTTGGTGCCCAGGCCATGGTCGAAGCGCGCCTGCGCCGACTGTGCCACAGTGTGCGCTGCGCGCAGCGAACTTTCAGTAACCTGGACCTTCTGGCGTGCGGTATTCAATTCGTAAAATCGCCGCGTAACTGAGAATACAATCTGTTGATGGGTGGCGTTGAATCCGACATTCGCCATCATCAGGTGCTCCCTTGCCATGGCTACCACGGCCTTGCGTTCGCCGAAATCGAACAGCAACCATTTGAGGCCGAGCGTCGCATGTTCCGCTGCTGCCTCGGTCGTCAGCGTGCCACCGCCGGTGATGGACACATCCGTTGGACCAGGACCCTGCTTTAACGAGGGGAAGGGAAGAAACGCACGCTCGTAGCCTGCTCCCGCGGAGGCGACGAGGTACGGGAAATAGGCGCTCTGGCTTAGACCGACTGCTGAGGCTGCTTGCCGTGCGCGCTCCCACGCGATGCGCGTCTCGGGGTTACTGCGTTCTGCGATGTCAATCAGTTCTGGTAAGTCATAGATTTTCTGCGGGTTAATCTCAATCTGGGTCGCGTCCTGGGAGTTTCTGAAATGCCCTTGTGCCAGTTCCCTTTCGTAGGCATTCAAACCCGGCGGTGACCATGGCTTCTCTGGAGACGGAGGTGCAGCGTCATTTCCAAAAGTGGCGGAAGGAGTCAGAAAATGCATGAGTGCGACGAGACAAACTCGCCGCCAAGGCGGCCTTGACTTGAGAAAGGTAATATCCTTAGGCCGCC
>DATKAP010000061.1:0-10133 GCA_035577905.1 Binatia bacterium | reverse complement strand
TCAATTCGTCGGGATTTGACGTGACGTGTCACGCGACATGTCACAACAATGACGCAAACGCGTCCGCCCCACTTCAGTGCTAAGGGGACGACGTTTCCGCACGGCGGTTCCGAACGGTTGGGGAGGCGAAAAGACTCCGTGTTTGGAGGAGGAACTGTTTTGTTTCACTGTGGAATAGCGCTCAGCACATGTCCGAGCTTGTTCCGCTTGGCTGTCAGATAGCGTAGGGTTGAAGGCGAAGGCGGGATCTCCAGGGGCAGCCATTCCGTAATCGATAGGCCGTAACCTTCTATAGCGACCAATTTGCGGGGATTGTTGCTTAGAAGACGCATGGAACGCACACCGATTTCGCGCAAGATCTGCACTCCGATGCCGTAGTCTCGTTGATCTGGTTTGAAGCCGAGGCGTTCATTGGCCTCCACGGTGTCCAGACCTTCGTCCTGCAGACTGTATGCGCGAATCTTGTTGGCGAGACCGATCCCCCGGCCTTCCTGGTTCAGGTAAAGCAGCACGCCGCGACCCTCGGTGGCGATCCGGCACAAGGCTTTGTCGAGCTGCGCGCCGCAGTCACATCGCGTTGAACGCAGCACATCCCCTGTAAGGCACTGGGAATGCACTCGAACAAGCACGTCTTCGCCGTCTCCGATATCGCCGCGCACAAGTGCGACATGCGTTTGCTTGTCGATCTGATTCTCGAATGCGTGGAGTCGGAACTCTCCGTACTCGGTAGGAAGCTTTGTTGATGCCACGCACTTCACCATCGATTCCGTCCGCAACCTGTAGGTGATCAAATCGGCTACTGTGATCAGCGGAAGCCTATGGCGAAGGGCAAACTCGCGCAACTCGGGCACTCGGGCCATCGTGCCGTCATCGTTCATAATCTCGCAGATCACGCCGGCAGGGCTAAGTCCGGCCAATCGGGCCAGGTCCACAGCAGCTTCCGTTTGCCCGGCGCGCACCAAGACCCCCGCGCTCCTGGCACGCAGCGGGAAGACGTGCCCCGGCCGGACTAGGCCGGCTGGCTTCGTCGCCGGATCAATTGCCGCTAGCACCGTGGCCGCACGATCCGCAGCCGAGATTCCGGTAGTCGTACGCTCCCTCGCCTCAATGCTGACACAAAAAGCGGTCTCAAATCGCGATCCATTATTTGGCACCATTAGTGGGATTTCGAGTTCGTCCAGCCGTTCAGGTGTCATCGCCAAGCAAATCAAACCACGGCCGTACTTGGCCATGAAGTTGACCGCTTCGGGCGTGATCTTTTCCGCAGCCATCGTCAGATCACCTTCATTTTCTCGATCCTCGTCGTCGGCGACGATCACCATCTCGCCCGCGCGTATCGCCGCGATGGCATCCTCGATCCGCGCGAACCCACCCGGGCGCCCGTCAGTAGCCCCATTTACAAGTTGAAGTTGGTCGCGCAGTATGCTGCTCATTTGTGTGACTCTCCAGAAAAACGGTCGATTCGGGACCCTCTGTAACTTCCGCCAGTGCTTCCCCCGAAAGCGCTTCGGCGAGGACCTCGCCTCTTTCTGACGCGCAATGGAAGGAGCACTTCGTCTACCAAATGCCTGGGCTGCCTTGCAAAGCCAGTCTGCAGGGTGACAGCCGGTCCAAAAGTGCGCGCCCGTCTTTGGCAACACCCGTGCTCATCCCGAACAGTCGGAGGTCAACATGAGCGGCGATTACGTATTTCTTTGTGGGGTTATGTGGTGCAAATACGGCCAACAAGACGCCGGTAGCGAGCTAATGAGAGCCGCTCAGTGCGAGGATCCGGACGTGAGCGCCCTTGCGCTGGCCATGCTGCAGGAAGGCGCCAGCACCTTTTACGTATTTCACGAGTGAACGCGCCGGCATATTCTCGATACCTAATCTTCCGGCAAAAGTTGACGTGGTCACTGACGCACACTTGATCGGCAGCGGCCAAACTAACCGCCAAGACTTTATGCACCACCGTTGGCGCCGGGTTCAAATATCTCCTGACGGGGCAAAATCGAGTTCACTGCGCACTAATCCCGAAACGGAGACTGAAGGCTCGGCCAACGAAGCTTCTTTGATTGTCTTCGCCACATTGTGAGCCAGGTTATGGGTCGCTCGCAGGTTACTTCCCAGAAAACGGACATTGCCGTGGACCGTCCGTTCCAGCACGATGTGACCGTCGCGAGTACACAATTGGCTGTGAACGCTTAGTTTTGTTGCACCGGTCACCGTCGTCACGGCGCGCTGAGTCTCACTACCAGGTGCGTACTGCTCCACAGTTGTCTTCAGGATTAGCAGGTTGGATACGTTGCTGGCGCTACGGTCACCATCGCGAAGCACCTGTTTAAACCGTTTGGTCCTGGCCAGTTCGTTTAAGAGGTTCTCATAGATGGCGATCTGAAAGGATGTTTCGAGATTTACGTTGCCGCGGTCAATCTGGATAACCTGAACGCTCCACTGCGTGTCGGCGGATGTTTCACCTCCGGCAGAGGACGTCGTTGCAGCAGTTTGAGCAGCCAGTGGCGGCAGATACGTTACGGTAACCATCACGATCACCTGTAGGATCGACAAAATTCGGTTACTTGCTTTCACTCGACACCTCCGCATTGCCTTGCCTCGTGGCATCGCCTTCTCTTTGACTGACACGTGCGCCCTTGGCAACCAGTTCAGTCCTAAAAGGTTGCCCTTCCCCTTTCTGTAGCTGGAAGATCGCTCCGTGAATTCCACCGTTGGCATCAACATACTGCACAGCAAGAGTGTTGTATTTCTTGTGAGCAAACAGGCTCACGACGCGGCCCCCGCCGTAGGGAGTCGCAGCCTTCCCGATGGTCATGGGCAAACCCCCGACCTGCTTGCTTAGTTCGCCGACCGTGACATCTTGGACAGACGCGATCTTCACGTCTACCGCTGGCTTCCCGCTGCTTTGAAACTGCAAAGTGTCGACTTGAATCGAAAGAGTCCCGCTAACATTGTTTGCGGCGCCTGCAAAACCCAAAATGTGGGTGGCGCGAACACTGCGCACTGTGGTCACGGTCGATGCCTCGCTCGTGTTCTGCGCAATCGCCGGTACGCCGCAACAGATGAGCAGGAATAGGCACGCTAATGCACCACGTGGTGTGATAACGTTTTCATGCCCGTATTTGACTGGTACAGCTGTGCGATTCATTTTTTCTCCGCGCCCGGCCCGTTCGGAAGTTCTACATTGCTGGGTAGGCTCTAACAAACTCTTACACCTGGTAACCCCAAGCATTCGTAATTCCAAACCAAAAAATGTGCTGCGAGTTAGTCCCCCTTCACATTGGGGGCCACCAGGTTGAGGTTGATGAAACTCAGACACTACAAGAACTCAGTCCGCATTAACTTTATCGGCTTCCTTCCTTGGAGACCTCTGCAACGCCAAATTCTTGTACCGCCATCACGCTCGACCAACCCAGGAACACGACGAAAAGTCGGTTCCCTAGTGTCACGACTCCGACAGAGTTGACACCCGCAACACGCATCCGACGTTTTTGAAATTTTTGGGGTCACCTAGGCAGAACTTGCCGCCACATACGCTGGGAGATCATTTGTACGCTCGAGCACCAGCTCCGCCGACACAAGCACAAGCAATATCCACAGCACGTCAGCCACAAACAGATGCAGAATCTGGAGCCAAACGGGAGCAAGGAGTAGTACATTCATCATCCCGATGCCGACTTGCGAAACAAGGACAATGATAAGAGCGGTTCTGCGGTGTGATACACAGCTTCGCTGGGTCGAGGTTGTAGAGACAATCCATAAGAGGTAACACGCCGCAATCGCGGCTACGGGCGGATGGAATAGCCGAAAGTGCAAGAGCGCAGGAGCGCCGCGACTAAAGTCTTGCAATACCGAAGAGCGTAGCGACGTTGCAGGAAAAAGCGTGTCGCAGAGAGCAGTTATTGCACCGGTGATTCCAATGACCATCGTTGCAAGCAGGCCAACCACAACAGCACTTACCCGTCGTCGGCTTCGGATCAATGTGAAACTGCCGCTACCATTCGACAGCCAGGCTGCCGTCAGCGAGAGCGTCGCGAGCAGCAGAAGCGTATTGCCAAAGTGCAAACAGAGAAAGAGAACCCGGCCGGAAGATTTGTCTTGGCCCACATAGTCCAACAGGACAAGAGCGCCTCCCAAGACCGCCTCATTCGCCAGAAACGCGGCGGCGAGTGCCACGGAATAGCGCGCCCAGTCGCGTTTCGCGGTTACTCGCCAGCACCAGACCAAAAGACAACCCACCATGAGCAACGCGATGCCACTTGTCATACGGTGTGTGAATTCAATCAGGGTTTGCGCCCGGGCCGTTCCTCCTAGGACTTCGCCATTGCAAAGCGGCCACTTGTTGCCACAGCCTGCGCCCGATCCCGTCGCTCTCACATAAGCTCCCCAAAGCACCACGGCCGTGTTGCAACACAAGGTGGCCCATGCGAAGCGAGCAACTTGCAACACCTTCCGTGGTCGAGAGTTGGACTGTAGGAGGGTAGGCGGACACATAGTCGAATGAAAACACCGAAATGGATTCAACACGGAGCAATTTGAATCGCGGGTATGATCGTAGTCTGCCAAATCGAAATTGTGTACGAACTTCATACGCTTTTGAAATGCTAGGACTGCAGGGCTCTCACACCACCCATAGGCTGCACTCGCGATGCCAAACTCAGAAGACCGCGTGCACTGCGTTAGCGCGAGCCGCGCCCGGGGAATATTCTGACGAGTAGTGCCTTGATGCCATTCCAGGCTCGACACTGTCTAGAAACTGACACTTCAACAGCGGCCGCGAATCTTGAGCCGCTATATGACTCATCTCTTCAGTCAATTCGCCTGAACTTGACTTCGACCTCTGTGGCAAACCAAGTGCTGTACATAAGTGGCACGACTGTTGATGACTGACCCCGCGGAGGAGCTTCTATGCTCAATCTTCTTTCGAAATCAGAGTCTGTAGCCTCAGCGCCGAGGTGGGATTTGCTCTTGGCGCTGATCATGGTCACCGCTTTCCCCCTATTGGCGTCACCGCAGAGCTTCAGCGTTCCAGATGACGTGGCGCTGCGGATTCGCCTCGACGACACGCTCACCAGCACGGACTCCCAAGTAGGCGACCCGTTTAGTGCCACGGTCGTGGACAAGGGCGATTACCAGAACGCCCGAGTCTATGGTCACATCACCCAAATTGACATGTCCGGGAAAATCAAGGGCCATACCAGCATGATGCTGCGCTTCGACCGGTTGGCGATGCCCGACGGCCGCCGCGCACCGATTCACGCCGAAATTGTGGAGATCTATCACGCGCCTTCGGGAGAGAAGGTCGATGTGGAAGGCGCGATTGAATCGGGTGGGCGAGGCCGAAAGACCATCGAGCACACCGTGATTGGCGCGGGCGCAGGGGCCTTGTTGGGCGGGATCTTCGGTGGCGGCAAGGGCGCCGGTATCGGTTCCGTGATCGGCGGTGCTGGTGGCTTGGGAACCACAGCTTTCCATGGACATCAGAAGATCACGCTGAACAACGGTCTGGAAATGTTGATTCGTATCACCGGGCGCTGACCGGTGTTACGGGAGCAATCAGATCCGACAGAGATTATTGGAGAGATGGTCAAAACGAGTTCATGCTGTTTGGTCGAGTCAATCTTCCTCCTTCATCCCAGTGAACGTCGCTGCCTTATCACAGGAAAAGGTGCCTACATATAGCATGTCCCGATGCTGACCCAGATTGTGGACCGTTGGCTGCCACATGGATGAATGGTCGTGCCGGCTGTTCGTACATTTGCTCACCTGCTTTTGTGCGGTCGCACATGCCGATCCCGGGCTTGATGCCGGTTCCGGAAGTACTACAGTTCGTTAGAAAAGACTGCGTCGGAGAGATTCGGCACGATACCAAACGTCGCCCGTCCATAGATTCTTCTAACACTGTTCTAGCCAGATTCCTGCACTCCCCAGCTTCACAACTCCCAGGCAATTGCGGAAGTTGCTATCAACGTGGCCGAGTGCCACATAGCGGTTTCTTGACCGCACATGCATAGCTCCAGAACAGCCAAATGAGTTCAGCCTGCAGTGTGGTTGCTCGATTTTTCACCATTGCCCGCCGATTTCACGGCCCCTACTCACCGCCCTTTCCTTTTTCGGCCCTCGCTCTCAAGCACCGCGAGCGTCAGAGAGGCTGCGCCCTGCGGCACGGCAGTCTTCTGCTTCGCTAGCGCGCCTGAATAGGTCTTGGTTCCTCCCGCCTCGGGCATCCTCCAAGAAAGCAGACCTTGGCACTTGGGAGCCGCCTCCCGCTCGCGCCCTCCGGGTGGTGTGCCTTGAGAGACTCAGGGCAACAAAGGAGAAGTTGGCGATGTTTGTGAACTCAGTAACAATCGTCGGATTCGTTGGAGCCGACCCCGAGCAACGTCAAGCGCGGAACAACGGTTCTAAATTTGCCGTTCTTTCCGTCGCGACACAGCGCTCCTGGAAGAACGCAGAAGACGAATGGGTCTCGAAAGTCGAGTGGCATCGCATCGCGATATTCCGCCCTCGGCTGGCCGAGACTGTTCTCAATAACATCAAGAAAGGCGCTCACGTCCTCGTCGAAGGCAGCCTCGTCAGCTCGACCTACGAGCAGGCGAATGGCAGAGGCAAGAAGGCGAAAACCGCCAGGATCACTTCGTGGTCGATTTGCGCGGATGTCGTGCGCAAGCTCGATCGCGACGAACCAGAAGCGATAGAACCAGCATCCACTCCCGATGCTACCGGCCTACCGTCCGATATGAGCGACCAGACTCCTTGATCGTTTCGCAGCAAAAGGCCCTCCGAATCATCCGAGGGCCTTCTGTTTTTTCCTTTTTGGAATGTTCGCCGCTTTGCTCTCGGTTATCATTCCTTCCGTCTCGTCGAAGAGACGCTAGTGCAACCCTCGTCCGTGCATTGACCCTTCCGCAAGGAATCGAAAACAGTCGCGCGATCTCCTCATAAAGCGAACATCCTCCTCAATTCCTACTCTCTGTGATTTCTTGCGCCTTCGCTCGCACACCGCTGCGCCACTCGCGGACTCGCGTCACAGCCGTTGCCACCCGCGTCGGCTTTTATTTGCCTCTTTCGTTCCCCTGCGAACGCGGTCCTTCGGTTCCCCTGCCTCGTGTGAGGGAACCAAATCCCCGCATAGGAGAACGAAAGATGAAATCAGAACAAATCCAAGAAATCACCGAGAGGGCCGCAGAGCAACTGGTTGCTTCGCTGAACGCAGGCCACAGCGAGAGCCTGACCGCGTATCTCAAGGCCATTGGGCATTTCCATCACTACAGTCTCCACAACGTCTTGCTGATCGCCTCGCAAAGGCCGGATGCGCGCTACGTAGCGGGCTTTCGTAGGTGGAACCAGCTGGGCCGGTCGGTGCGGAAGGGCGAAAAGGGAATCATGATTCTCGCTCCCATCGTTCGTCGCAAGCCGCAGCGCGACGAGGATTTGCTAGAGGTCTCGCCGCCCATCGCCGGCTTCCGCGCTGCTTTTGTGTTCGATGTCAGCCAGACGGATGGCAAAGAACTGCCGCGCATTGGTGTGGTCCAAGGCGATCCGCAAGGCTATGCGGAGCGTCTCCGCGGTTTCGCCGCTGCTCAGGGCATCGTTGTGGACTACTCCGATGTGATTGCTCCTGCCCGCGGCATGTCGAGCGGCGGAAAGATTACGCTTCTTCCCGGCCAGTCTGCGGCCGAAGAGTTTTCCACATTGGCACATGAACTAGCGCACGAACTTCTCCATCGCGGGGACCGCCGCGCCAACTGTACGCGCACGGTTCGCGAGACGGAGGCTGAAGCAACGGCGTTCGTCGTGTGCCACGCCGTTGGGCTCGAAACCGGGTCCGCAGCGTCCGATTACATTCAGCTCTGGAAGGGTGATGCACAGCTCCTTACCGAGAGCCTCGCTAATATCCGGCAGGCGGCTTCGCAAATCCTTGACGCGCTCACCGACGGGTGAGCGCCAGGAGCGCGAATGATGGGCGCTCCCGTATGGACACGTGACACGGGTTTTCTTCCATACTGCTGCAAAACCGAACCATCCCTAGCTTCCGACCCGGAACAGCGGCAAGTGAAGGGGAACGGCTCGAAGCGCACCGTGCTATCAGTCGCACAGTGCGCTATGGGAAGCGGCAATGAAGAGTGGAGGCAACTGCGACGAAAACACTCCCCAAAAAAGCAATCCGCCAAACGTGGCCGGGCGGAGCGGCCTCACCTATCGTCCCCTCCCAGGCTTCTCTTGCTGCTTTGCGGCGTGCAATTCCTTTCCGAATAACCTGTTGACCCATTCCGGCACGGTCTGTGCGACCTTCGTCAGTTCGCCACCCACAAACTCCGCAGCCACTCGGTATCCTCGCCGGTGCGCGGTATTGTCGTACAGGATCAAATCGTCCGTGTGATTGCGTACTTCCGGAAGATTCTTCGGCGACTCCTTGTAGGAATCGATCACGCTGGATATGTGAACCACTTGTCCGCCTCGACTCATGCGCACCAAGACGCGCCCTACGTTCAGGTTCGCGTCTTCCGTAGAAATGAAGAGCACTTTCGTCGCATACCCTGCTGCCTTAGCGTCATCGAGAAGCTGGGTGTCCACACGAATGTCTTCGACCGCAAAAGAACGACGATCATTTAGATGCTGCTGTTGCTGGTGTCGGATGGGCGGAACCAGATTGGGAAATACTTCCTTCAAATAAGCTTCGTAGAAGGTTGTCTTACCGGACCCCAGGGGTCCCGCGATGATAAACAGCGTTGGCTTCGGTTGGCTCAGCTTGTCATCCCTTCTTGGACACTCTTGTGCGGTCCCTTTTGCGGCGGACGTTCAAACGGTTCGTCAAGCTGCGTAACCGGAGTCCGCTCTCCGTCGGGCGTAACTTTCACCGTGGCTTTCAGATTCCGATCGTATTCGTAATACGTTCCGTCCGGCTCATCCACTTCGGCATCAATCGGTTGAACGGCCGCAAGTCCTGAGAGCATCTGATGAAGCTCGCGACGCTCCAACTCCGACATCGTGTCGTAGTCTCGCATGGATACCCCCCGCCCCTTGATCGGTCTTTTCAGCTTGGCCTCTCCTGTCTTCGAGTAATAAGCCAGAAGGGCGCTATTCACGAGCTGATTCATGGAGCATTTCCGCTTTTGCGAGACCTCATGAATCCGCTGGCGCAGCCGCCGCAAGATAACGACTTGCGTTTCCCTTCCAGTCTGTTTCTGTCTGGACATGAGATTGACAAGCTCGACGGTATTCAAGTCGACCGCGAGAAGCGCATCATTGATCGAAGTCGACAATTCCCCCGCATACCGAGGTTTGTCCCGCAGGAGCTTGTCGAGGGAACTCAACAGCCTGACATTGTAGACTACGAAGTTTGCGCTTCGGCGTTTCGGCACGATGGTTACCGTCTTCGGGGCCGGGGTACCGCAGCTTATAGCACACTGCGGTTCGTACAGGAGATATATACCTGAGCCTCAGGAGTTCATCAAGTCGCTACAATTGCACCGGTGTGTATGGCGCCTCGAACAGGATGTCGCGGTTCACACGAACATTGAATCGGTACCCGACCGGAATCTTAAGTGTTGGCTGAATGCTTGCATTCCTGCTCGTAATTTCTGTCCCCAGCTGTCCAAGTTGCTGCCCCAGGGCGCTGGAGGCGGTTTGACCGGCAGTGGGTACCGTAAGGAGCGAAGTATTCTGTCGCTGGGACAGTTCGATGCCTGCGGTGAAAGCGCTTAAAAGCAGAGCGGTGCCAATCAGTCGCTTGTAGTGGTTATCGACCTGGTCGTGAAAGCCCGACATGCCTTCGATGTCTTGGCCCATCATGCCTTCCAGATTGATCGAACTCCCGTCCGGGTAAATGATGCGAGTCCAAATGACCTGCAAGCGATTTTGCCCATAAGAGATTTGCGAATCGTAAATCCCAACGAGCCGCGACCCCTGCGGAATCAGCAAGTATTTCCCTGTGGCCGTGTCGTAGACGTTTGAACGGACGAGTGCCTTGACCTCTCCCGGAAGATCAGAGTTGATTCCCTGCTCAAGAATCGCGGGAATGTCCCAGCCCATTTTTAGTTCGTATTTCCCGATGGGTGGTGTACGTGTCGATTTTAGGTAGTTGTTGACCGCGCGTCCGCGGGTCTGGTCGATAAACGCTTGTTTCCGTCCCTGCT
>DATKAP010000060.1:0-5607 GCA_035577905.1 Binatia bacterium | reverse complement strand
GGCGGCAAGTGCCTGTCGAGAAGATACGGGAACAATGACACCAAGCTCAGATGGCAGTGCGCAAAGGGCCACGAATGGTCGGCCACTGGATCAAGCGTGAAGCGCGGTAGCTGGTGCGCCCGATGTGGGCACGATCGAAGGAAGGGCGCTGTGAGGCGAAAACCAGGACATGTGTAGCCTCATCGGTTTCCACGGTCAGTCCCCCCGGGAGGCTGCCCGGCAACGCGCTCTCGTTGCAATGGGCACCTGTTTCAGTGTAGGGTTAAGCAATCTATCTGGTGGGGTAAGCGTACATGCGGTCAATGTCGAAGCGCATAGCGTGGCTGTGTCTGCTGCTGACATTGTGTTCTGTGTATGCCCTGGCATCGCACGACCATTCCAGTTCCATCGACGCCGCAAAGTGTACGGTCTGTGTCGCCGCCCATTCTGCTTCCCCCGTAGTTGCCTCCAGATTGCCAAATGCTGTTTTTCTTCGGGTTTCCGTGGTTGTCACTGCGGCACCGGTCCCTGCCAAACAGCGGCTCATCGCATTCGCTCTCGCCGTTCGCCCGCCTCCTGCAGCTTAGGTCTCAGAAGAATCAATCATTCGTTGAATTTGTTCTGAACCCTAATCTTGTTGGGAGGAATCATGTTGGCTTCTTTTAGGAAGTCGCTGCGTGCGACTTTTCTGAGTATTTCCGTTTCGGTTCTGGCGCTGGGCTTAAGCGCCCATGCGCAATCGGGCAATTCGACCTCCGTGACCGGTACGGTGTTGGATCCATCGGGCGCTGTCGTGCCCAATGCCAAAGTTGAAATCACGAACCCCGTCAGCCAATTTCAGCGGACCACGAATACGGACGCTTTGGGAAAGTTCTCGATTCCGAACGTCCCGTTCAATCCGTACCACATGACGGTCGCCGCCAAGGGCTTCTCGCAATACACCAAGGACATTGACGTTCGCTCGAGCGTCCCTCTGAACCTCAGCGTCAATATGGCGGTGGGGGCCTCTGCTGAAACGGTCACGGTCGAGGCCAGCGGAGCGGATCTGCTGGAGAACGATCCGACATTCCACACGGACGTGGACCGCGACCTTTTTGACAAGATCCCGCTGGAGAGCCAATCCTCGTCGCTGAGTTCCCTGATAACACTCGCCTCGCCGGGTGTCGCTGCGGATTCCAATGGCCTGTTCCATGGGGTTGGGGACCACGCGGAAAACTCGTTCTCCGTCGATGGCCAGCCCATCACCGATCAGCAAAGCAAAGTGTTCTCCAACCAGATTCCTCTGGATGCGATCCAGTCGACGGAGGTCATTTCGGGCGCGCCTCCAGCCGAGTACGGCGAGAAGGCGAGCCTGGTCATCAACGTCACGACCCGTTCTGGGCAAGGCATGACCACGCCCCACGGCTCGGTAACGGCTTCCTACGGGAGCTTCGGCACGTCCAGCGGCGGGGTCAACTTCGGCTATGGAGGCCAGAAGTGGGGAAACTTCATCTCAATCAACGGCCTGAACAGCGGACGGTTCCTCGACCCTCCCGAGTTCACCGTCATCCACGCCCATGGCAACGAACAGAATGCATTTGACCGGTTGGATTTCCAGCTTACGAAGGCGGATTCCGTTCACGTGAATCTGGGCTTCACCCGGTCCTGGTTCCAGACTCCGAATTCATTTGATCAACAAAACGCGGCGGCATGGAATGGGTTGGTTGTGGACAACGGCGGCCTAGGCCCCGATGGTCTTCCCGTCGGCGCGGCAGACCAGCGTTCGCAGATCAAGACTTTCAACATCGCGCCTTCGTGGACGCGCTTGATCAACAACAATACGGTATTCACACTCGGCGCTTTCGTCCGGCGGGACCAGTTCAACTACTATCCCAGTGGCAACCCTTTTGCCGATCTCGCGCCGGGCCTGCAACAGGAGACGTTCAGTCAGGATCGAACGCTGACCAACGCGGGTATCCGCTCTGATCTCTCCTACGTGAAAGGCCTCCACAATCTGAAAGCGGGCGTTACCTATCAGCAGACTTTTCTCGATGAGAAGAACCGCTTCGGTATCGTAGACCCGACGCTGAACCCAGTCTGCTTCAATGGCGATGGGAGCCCTGATACCGACCCAACGGTGACGGACCCGGCCCAGTGCGGTGGTGTGCAGAATCCGGGCGGCAGTGCGAATCCGGATTTCAATTCTCTTCTGCTTCCGGCTGACCTCACGCGTGGAGGAAGTCTGTTCCCGTTCAATGGCCACACCGACGTGAAGCTGCTGTCGCTCTATCTGCAGGACGCGATTTCGAAGGGAAATTGGTCCATCAACTTGGGCGTGCGGGGCGATATCTACAACGGCTTGACGTCGCACAAGGAAGCCGAACCCCGGATTGGGATCGCTTATAACGTGAAGAAGACCAATACAGTCCTCCGCGTGTCGTACGCGCGTATATTGGAAACCCCATTCAACGAGAACTTGGTGCTTTCCAGCACGGGATGTGCGGATCTGGTACTGAATCCGCTCCTGGTCTGTTCGTCAAATTCGGCAACTCCCTTCAGCCCCGGTTGGCGCAATGAATTCCACGCGGGTCTGCAACAGGCGCTGGGCCGGTACCTGGTCTTTTCCGGTGAGTACATCTGGAAATACACTCACAACGCCTACGATTTTGGCGTTTTCGGAGCTACTCCTCTTACGTTCCCGATTGAATGGCATAACTCGAAGATTCCCGCCGTTGCGGGACGCGTGAGTGTACCGGAAATCCATGGGTTCTCGGCTCTGTTCGTCTTCTCCAGCGTTGCCGCGCGCTTCTTCAACCCCCAACTCGGCGGAGCGGGCGCGGTTCCGCCGGGAACGGGTGGAACGGGCAACACTCCGTTTCGCATCGACCACGACGAAAGTTTCAACCAGACCACGCACTTGCAGTATCAGCCATGGAAGACGGGACCTTGGTTTGGCTTCAACTGGCGATACGACAGCGGGCTGGTGGCAGGCGCGGTGCCGTTCGCGACTTCTGCGGACCCGAACGATCCGGGCTTTATAGTTGATCTGACAGGGTTGACCGCCGACCAGCAGCTTCAGGCAGGTCTCTCCTGCGGCGGCGTGTCCCCGACGCTAAGCGCCCCGCTGACAACTTGTGCTGGAAACCTCTACGCTTCAACCCGTGTGACTATCCCTGCGCCCGGAACGGAGAATGACGATCACAATCCCCCGCGAATCGCTCCCCGCCATCTGTTTGATGTCACGGTGGGAGACGACAACCTCTTTCGTGGCGACAAATACAAGTGGAGCCTTCAGCTCACCGCCGTTAACGTGACCAACAAACAGGCTCTATACAACTACCTGTCAACGTTCACCGGAACACACTACGTGACGCCGCGAACCTTAACAGCACAACTTGCCTTTCACTTCTAACCCCCCATCGCGCCGGAGGGCTTCGGGAGAAATACCGGAGCCCTCTTTCCCCACGGACTTCAAATGGCAGTGACCCCGGAAGATACGCCGAATCCCGACAGGCCGGCTCACCATAATCTCCCCCCCTGAGCTTTATCGGAGGCCAGCGCGATGAGCACCTATTCAGTTGGAAAGGGCAGGAAGAAAGCGGTCAATAAATTCAGGACACGTGACGGGCTGCGGATGGTCCTCATAATCGTCGTCGCATTGGTGGCAATGATTTTGTTGTGGATGCTCGGGATTCTGCGCTTCGACGCGGACTGACTAGGGTCCCTTCGGGATGGGCTAGCTGTCACGAAAGTTTCGCCCCGGGTAGCGCCACGCCCTGCCACTCCGCTCGTTTCCGACATCGGCGAACGAGGGATGAGAACTCGACTCAAGGTGTAGGAAACCCTGGCGGCTCAAGGTGAAGTCTCGGAATCACCCTGTCCTGTGCGGACGGTCACATCCTGCTGCTCCCCCGCCTGCCAAAGTGGTCGTGGACAGCGATGTTGTACCGCAGTCAATTCCGCGCTTCGGCGGCCGTGGCCAGGCTCGGAACACTCTTACTCGAGCTTCTTCTCTTCGCCAACATTTCTCAGTCACAAGCTCAGGACCCGGCCGCACCGAACGATCGAGGGGAGCGCGGCGCGCAGCTGACCATCCAGGTCTTGGGCCGGGCGGGCGAGCCCGTAGTCGGGAAGGCTTGCCTCCGAGGAGAAGATGAGAAAGAGACGTGTTCTCCACTCGATCGGCTGGGAACTGCCACCTTCTTTAATCTTGGGAATACTTCGTATTTTGTGATTGTGCTAAAGGACCAGAAGCAGATCTGGGCCGATCAAATTACCATTTCCGAACGCTCCGGCGTTCAGAGTGAAATCGTTAGATTACCGGGTGATCCCACGGATGCGTCGTCGACTGTTTCGGTGAGAGACCTTGCAGTTCCTGAACGATCGAGAAGACTCTACGAAGCGGGGACCAAGGCCTTGCACTATGGCAAGTACTCCCAAGCACAAAAGTCCCTGCAGATGGCTTTATCAATCTGTCCCAATTTCCCGCGCGCACGGAATGCGCTGGCAGTCGCGTACGCCAAACAGCACGATCCCATTGGCGCGATCGAACAGTTAGAAATGGCAGTCAGCCTTGATCCGCGGTTCGGTGAGGCACACTTCAACTATGGAAGTGTCTTGATGAATACGGGCCGATATGCCGATGCGGCCGCCCACTTCGCGCGGGCTGTGGATCTCGACTTTTCGCCGGACTTTGTGACTGACTCGCTGATCTCCTCCGAGATCCATGCCAACAAACCCGACGCCGCGGTTGCCGCGTTGCAGACCATTCACACGAAGAGACTCAAGCATCATGCCTCCTTGCACTGGCAGGTTGCCAAGTTCCTCGATGGTCTTGGCCGCAGTCAAGATGCGGGAGCGCAATACCGGCAATATACCGCCGAGGCCCAATAAAGTTAGCCTCGACTGAGAAGCCCGGCAGCTATGGGGATGGATGGCGGGGCAACAAACCCAAACTACAAGCTGCCGCCCCACCGGATCCGCAAGTTGACGTCAGAACCTCACACCGAATTCACCTCGAAACGTTCTCGGCGCCACGAAATGGGTCCCCGCGCATGTGGACAGGAAGTTGTACATCGCAACCTTGTTCGTAACGTTCAGGATAGTAAAGCGTCCTGTCCATTTCACCTTGTCGGTATGGAACAGGTTATCGGACCCGATGGCGGCATCGAACAGGTGCCGCGGCTTCACCCGCGCCGGATTTGAGTCATCGTTCTCCGTGCCAGGCGCTGGAATGTTGACCAGTTTCGATCCGTAATTCGTGGAACTCTCCGGACAGGTCGAAGACGTGATCGGACTGACGAGCGTGGCAACCTGATTATTGCAGTAGAAGCCGATCATCTGCTGCTGGTCCGGAGTGAGGCCAAGCAGGCTGGCAAGATCAGGCACCGCGTTGGAGACGATTCCGCTGTCGTAACGCCACGTCAGCGCAACCCAGGGAAGCCGTTTCGGCAGCTGATATTGAAGGTGCGTAGTACTCTGCAACGCCTGGTCATGATCGACGCGCTGGACGGTCACAGAGGTGAGATCGTCTTGGTTGAATATGATTCCTCCATTCTCGGGGCCGAAGATGCGCGCGCGTGTGTGTCCCAACGTGGTGAACAGCGAAAATCCCTTCGCCTGGGCCATGGTCAGCCGGATGGCGAAACC
>DATKAP010000059.1:0-245724 GCA_035577905.1 Binatia bacterium | reverse complement strand
GGTTCTGACCCTGAGAGGACTTCCGAACCTGATTCGACAGCGCAACGCACTATCCCTTTTGTTTCTACCTGTGAGGTTGTGGCTCATCTGCGTCTGCGCACTGGCAGTCATTCCAGAATGTCTGATTCTCGCGGCGCATGTCCTTCCGCGCGCCGTCTCTACATTACGGTCCAGAGTCTCCCGTTGGTTCCTCGAAGTGCCCGGTGCACTCATTGCAGGCCGCGTGATGCGGAGCGCAGCTGTTGGAGCGGACAAGAGCAAATTCCTAGGGATTTCCCGTCTACCGCCGGAGGTCCAGCAACTGGAATCCATCAGCCCGGAACTGGAAGAACGCATGAACGACATCACCAAAGAACTCACAGCGTCGATCGGAAGCGCCCTCCATTCCGGTTTGGGTATAGCGACGATCGATGACTTGAAAGCGAGCGTGCTCGCGCATTTCTCCGATCCACGACTGGCCCATAGCCAGTACTCTCGAGAACAGGAAATCATTGAGAAAGTGGCGAGTCGCGTCGCCAGCGCCCGCAGAGGCGGCTCCCAGGCCAACATCGCGGTTGGCGACTCCAAGCCGACCGCACAATAAAAGCCCAGTTCCACGAAAACGTCGAACAATTGAAAGCCCACAAGCCGAGCTCCCACCTGGGTGACCTGGGTATCGCGGCTAAGCGTGCATGTCCGACGCCATGAATGAAAATTCACTCGCTCGGTCAGCAAGAAATCAGCTACGCGGCTCTTCGGGACGTGGCGGAGTCGCGGATCGGTCGCGGAAAAACACCGCGACTCGTCGGATCAGCGGGTCAAGGGACGGCGACCGGCGTACCCGAGGGCTTGCACAGTTGCTTACACAGTCTTAGATGTGAAGCCTCTTATGTATATTCCTATCAGTTATTTACAACAAGACGCAGCGGACTTAAAATCCGCAGGGCTCAAAAGGCCTGTGAGGGTTCGACTCCCTCCGCCCGCACCATGTTTCTCTTACGCTGTGATCTGCTTGCACTTACCTGTCCCTAATCCTGCCTCAAATAGAGCGGTTCTCGTCTCGTAATCATGGAGCTTTGAACTCCAGCCCGTTGAACGAGCTCACCGTGTTTGGATCGAGTGATAGCTCAACTAGCGGGCAGCGAGAAATGCCGACCTTCCAGTGGTTGCTCGCCCCCTGCCAGCGAGCGGACGAACTTTGATCTTCTAGTTCTTGGGAATGAGAACTTGCAGCTATACTTCTGACTTCGCCACCATGCAAGAGAAGCCCACCCGCAGAGAGTTTCTGGTGAACACCTCCTCGGCTGCCTTGGCTGCTGCAGTGCCTTCAGCGGCTGTCCGGCCTTCTTCGTTGGAGTTAGGCGTGCCTGACGGTCCGGTTCGTGAGCAGATTCCTTATTCACAGGAGGAACTTTTCGGTACCGGTTCGCAGCGCACTTACACCGGCGATGAGGCGACCCAGGTCGCGATGCCGATTGGGGGAATCGGCGCCGGTTGCATCTGTCTGAACGGGTACGGCGGTTTGCAGGATTTCTCCATCTCGAACCATCCCTCAACTACAGCTTTGCCTGAAGGCTTTGCGCCCACGAGGGCAGCGTTCGCCATACTGCACGTGAGGAAACCGTCATCCGTCACGAAGCTCATTGAGGGGCCGTTCCCGGTTCTGAAGATCTTTGATCAGGGGCTCCAAGGCGAGGGCTACCGCAGGGGAGGTTTCGAGGGTTTTCCCCGATTCGCGAAGTGTGTTTTCAAGGGAGAGTATCCGTTTGGCGAAGCGATAATCAGCGACTCGTCAGTCCCGTTGCAAGTCACGGTCACTGCCTGGAATCCCTTCATTCCCCTCGACGACAAAAACTCCGGAATCCCGTGCATAATCCTGGAATACACTTTGCACAACTCGTCGCTACAGGCCGTTGAGTATGAATTCTCCTATCACGTGTCTCACCTGGCACCGGGGTGCAGCCGTGATGACGCAACGAGCCGGAATACAGTCATCCCGGGTGCAGGTATTTTCTTTCACAACCTGGAGCAACCAAATTCGGAAGCATATGGCAGCGGTTGCCTGATTGCTCTTGCAGGCCAGCCGCACATCAAGGGGATGTGGCTGCGGAGTCCCGGGTGGGAATTTGACTCGCTGTCGGCTCTTTGGCGAGAAGTCTCTTCGGGGACATTCACGGCCAATGGCGGAAGCAATGAGACTGACACAGCTGGGAGAAATGGCGGATCCATTCTTCTTGAAGGAACAATCAAAGCCGGCGAATCCCACACTCACCCCGTCGTGATCGCATGGCATTTCCCCAACTGTTACTTGCAGGCAGGAGGCATGGCTTCCGCCGGTTCCGGGGAAGCGCAAGGGAGTGCTGGCTGTCGTTCATTGCCCGAAGGACGGTCTCCGCTGTGGCGCCCGTGCTATGCTTCCATTTGGAACGATGCCCGCGAAGTTGCTCTTTACGTGAGAGAGAACTACGCTTCGCTGCGAGCGCGGACAGTCGCATTTAAAGATGCCTTATTCTCTTCGACGCTGCCATCCTATGTCGTGGACGCAGTCTCTGCGAACTTGGCGATACTGAAGTCTCCCACGGTGCTGCGCGTGGAGAATGGCGACCTATGGGGTTGGGAGGGCTGTTTTCCGGATGCCGGCTGCTGCCATGGTTCGTGCACGCACGTTTGGAATTATGCCCAGGCTATCCCACACCTTTTCCCGAAGCTGGAGCGAACGCTGCGTGAAGTTGAACTGGTCCGTTCGATAGACGAAAACGGCCACGTTAACTTCCGCTCGGCACTTCCAGAAGGCCCGGTTGCGCACGACTTCCATGCTGCGTCGGACGGACAGTTGGGCGGGATTCTGAAAGTGTTTCGTGACTGGCAGATTTCCGGCGATACGACCTGGTTAAAGAAGATGTATCCGCTAGCGAAACGGAGCCTGGACTACTGCATTCGCACCTGGGATCCAGATCACCGTGGCGCTCTGTTTGAACCTCACCACAATACTTATGACATTGAATTCTGGGGGCCGGATGGCATGTGCACCAGCATCTATCTGGGGGCGCTGATAGCATTTGCTGAGATGGCGAGAGCCTCCGGCCACCCCGAGGACGCTGGGTTCTACGAACAGCTTGGTGGGCGTTGCGCACACTTTATGGATGGGCACCTCTTTAGCGGCGAGTACTACGAGCAGAAGGTGCAGTACACCGGTCTCCGCGACCAGTCGTTTGTGGCTCTCCTTGCCAGTGTCACGGAGGCAAGCAGCGAAATGCAAAAGCTGCTCCAACGAGAGGGCCCAAAATACCAGTATGGGACCGGGTGCCTCTCCGACGGGATTATTGGGGTCTGGATGTCGCGTATGTACGGAATCGAAACGCCACTGGCAGCCGAACATGTCCGCAGCACGCTGCAGGCGATCTTCAAACACAATTTCAAAACCGATCTCAGCCAGCACGCCAATGCGCAACGTCCCGGTTATGCGATGGGCCACGAGCCGGGCTTGCTGTTGTGCTCCTGGCCTCGGGGCGGGAAACCGACTTTGCCATTTGTCTATTCCGATGAAGTCTGGACCGGCATTGAATATCAGGTGGCTTCGCATCTCATCTCGGAAGGTTTCGTGACAGAAGGGCTAACGATCGTGAAGGCTTTGCGGAGCCGCTATGACGGAAAGATTCGCAACCCGTGGAACGAATACGAGTGCGGTAACTACTACGCTCGCGCCATGGCGAGCTATGCGTTGTTAGGCGCTCTGGCCGGTTTTCGCTATTCGGCCGTGAACAGGACTCTCTGGTTTGGTCCCCAGTTGAAGGTACGTCCCTTCAGAACCTTTTTCTGCACGTCATATGGTTTCGGCACCATCGTACTGGACAACCAGCTCCTCCGGATCGATTTACTGGAAGGTGAGCTACCTTTGGAAACGGTCGTACTAACCGAGGGTGGGCAGACCAAGGTCATGGATTGGAAGATCAGTGTCCGGCCGGATGCGCCGGCAACCAAGCATACGTAAGTCAACACTGACGGAGTGAATCTAGTCCAAGCGCGATCCACGCAACATGAGCTTGTGAGAAAAGCCGTACGTCGGTCGTGGAGAATCGCATGGTTTTCAGGCTAGCTTTGATGCAACGGCCCGAAACCCGGCCGCGAAGACGTTATTTCCGATCTGCGCGATCATCGCGTTACGATCGGCACCTACTACTTCAAAATCGGCCCACCATTCCGCAAACGTCCGATTGCCCGCCGTCACCCGATGTAGTCTGACCCCGGCCACGTAGCCACGAACTGGCAGGGTACCCTCGATGATTTCGTAGGTGAACGCATAGTTGCTGTCATCCATGCAAAGCAGGCGCTCGCGCACGAAGCCATCACCTAGCGTCAAGCGGCGCACGCATCCAACGCGATCGCTGGGCCCTTCGCCCTCTATGACGCTTTTACGAATTCCTGGGTGATAAGACGGCATGTCGTTAAAGTCGCGCATGATGTCCCATACTTTTTCGATGGGTGCGTCGATTACGTCGCTGACGTACACCGTGTTTGCCATTCTCGCTCTCTCAGTTAGAAATGGATTTGCTTGAAGTCCTGCGTTTGGCGCGTGATGGCTTTCTCTGTCGGCAGCCGTTCCATCGAACTTGCCCCATAGAATCCATGACAGTGCTGTGTCCTGCCGAGCACCCAGGCCGCGTCCGCTGGCTTTGCAATAGGACCACCGTGGCAGAGGACAATCACATCGTTGCGCACAGAAAGGGCTGCTTGCGCAATCGCATCAATGCGGGGGATGCATTTCTCGAGCGTGAGGGCGGTTTCCGCGCCGATTACACCGCCAGTCGTCAGGCCCATATGCGCCACGATCATATCAGCGCCGGCTTGCGCCATGGCTTCGGCTTGCTGCGCATCGAAGACGTACGGAGTTGTGAAGAGATCCTTTTCATGAGCAAGCCGGATCAGTTCTACTTCCTGGGCGTAGCTCATGCCGGTTTCTTCCAGGTTCTGGCGGAAGACGCCGTCGATCAAACCCACTGTCGGAAAGTTCTGGATACCAGAGAAGCCCACGGCGGCAACTTCGTCCAGAAAGGCGTCGAAGACGCAAAAGGGATCCGTGCCATTGATGCCTGCGAGGACGGGCGTTTTATGGACAACAGGCAAAACTTCCTTCGCCATCTCCATCACGATGGCGTTGGCATTGCCGTATGCCAATAGTCCCGACAGCGATCCACGACCAGCCATGCGATACCGGCCAGAGTTGTAGATTACGATCAGGTCGATGCCGCCTGCCTCCTCGCATTTTGCGGAGAGACCCGTCCCCGCGCCACCTCCGACGATGGGTTGGCGGTTACGAACCATCTCCTGAAATTTCGACCGCAAATCGTCACGTGAAAGACGTGGCATCAAGCGCTCCTTTCAATCGCAGTTGTCACTGGCGAACGATCGCTAGGAACTCCTCCACTGCAGCCTGAGCGAACTTCGGATCGTTTATGTGGAATGGGAGTCGCACCAACCGGCGATGATCGGTCTGCTGGAATTCGCTCGCCAACGTTTCGAACAACGCGGCGTCGGCGTCGGGGTCCCAGAAGGGCTGACCTGGCGCGTCAAGGGCTGAAACCCCACCCAATGGCAGCAGAAACCGCACCTCGCCCTCGCACTGGTTAAGTCGGTTCGCGATCCAGCGACCCTGCTGAATGTTTTCCTCAGGCGTAGTTCGCATCAGCGTGACCTGCGGGTTATGAGGATACAGATTGCGTGCGCGATAGTGTGGCGGCACAGTCTCCATCGCACCGAAATTCACCATGTCGAGAGCGCCACAGGAACCCACGTATGGAGCCTGACTCCGCAGCACCGCGCCGAACCGGTCATCAGTGCATGCGAGAACACCTCCGAATAGGTGATCACAGACTTCAGTCGTGGTAATGTCGATCACCCCGGTGATGAGGCCGTCGTCCAGAAGTTTCTCCATGGACTGTCCACCTGTGCCGGTGGCATGAAATACCAGACAATCGAAGTGAGGACTGAGGAGGCGAACCATATGCTGAACGCAGGGGGTCGTGACCCCGAACATGGTGAGTCCCAGCGCTGGGAGCTGATAGTCTTCGTGGGGCAATGGGCGAAGAATCATGCCCGCCATAGCGTGTGCGGCGTTTCCGAGTACGCGACGTGAAATTCGGTTCAGCCCGGCTACATCAGTAACTGAATACATCATCGTTATATCGCAGGCACCAACATAGGAGGCTACATTGCCCGAGGCCATGGTCGATACCATCACCTTGGGAACGCCGATTGGTAGCGCGCGCATGGCACGGGTGACCATCGCCGTGCCCCCCGAGCCGCCAATTCCGAGCAAGCCTCCCAGGTCACGCTGGGCTTCAATGAAACGCTCAAATGCGTTTGCCATCGCCGCAATTGCCGCACCCCGGTCCCCACAGAACACGGCGCTTACTCCTTGCGGATGATGTGCGGCAATCTCAGCTGGCGAGAACACCGGACGGGTGGACGATGACCCGTGAGCTACGATGGAAGTCGAAGAGCTATCTCTTGTGGATAGATCGGCCAAATTAACGGGGAGCCCGGCGGACTCAAGCAGGCGGCAAACATATAAAGCCTCCTCCATCTTCGTGTCCAGAGTAGCCGCCACCCAAGCTCGCTTTTGCGAAGACATCCGGTCCGCTCCGGAGTAAACCCTATCAAGGTGTGAACTAATTAACAAAGCAAATAAAGCAAATTATGATCTAGGTTACCCAGATGCGCCGTCGCGAGTTCATTAAGGGAGCTGCATTGGTCGCTGGAGCTGCTAACGCCTCCTTCGGCCATGCCTTCCGCGAAGATTTACAGGCCAAGCTGATCCTCGATCTGACCCGAACCGTCACCCCGATTCCTCCCGACTTCATCGGACTCGGGTACGAAATCTCCTCGGTCGCCCGTCCCGAACTTCTTGCCGCCCGAAATGAGGTGTATGTACAACTATGCCGTACTCTCGGTTCCACTGGTGTCATCCGGGTCGGAGGCAATACCGCCGACTACGCGTCTTACTCCGCGCTGGCACAACCAGTCTCCTCGCCTGAGACTGGACCGGGCTCCGTCGTAAATGATGCAGTGCTTCGCGATCTCGGAACTTTCCTGGAAGCCACCAACTGGAGACTTATCTGGGGACTGAACCTTGGCAGGGGAGCCATCGAAGCCGCAGTGGAGGAGGCCAAGGCAGTACTCGCGGCCACGCGGCCCAATCTGCTCGCGTTCGAAATTGGCAATGAGCCCGATCTATTCCCGCACAGAGAAATTCATCGCAAGAAGGGCTACGGTTACGAATATTTTCTTCTCGAGTATCGCAGATTCCGGGATGCACTCCGTAAAAGCATCCCGGGGATACCCTTCGCGGGGCCGGACGTCGCCGTCGATACTTCCTGGGTTTCGAGATTTGCGCAGGATGAAGGCCGCGATGTGAAGCTCCTGACGCACCATTACTACCGAGAAGGTCAGAGTCCGACTAGCACCATCGAGAAACTGCTCCAGCCAGATCCGAAACTTGCACCTACCCTTGTGGAACTACGGTCCGCCTCAAAATCTTGCGGTGTTCCTTACCGCATCTGCGAAACGAACTCGTTTTCTGGAGGAGGCAAGCCCGGAGTCAGTGATCGATTTGCTTCGGCATTGTGGGTTCTTGACTTCATGTACAAGTTGGCCTCGGCACACTGCGGCGGGGTCAACATGGAAACCGGTGTCAATCAGCTTGGTTTCATCAGTTTTTACTCTCCGATCGGCGATGACGAACACGGACACTATCATGCTGCGCCAGAATTCTACGGCATGCTTGCATTTGCGCACGGAGCCGTCGGGGAGCTTATTGAGAGTCAGCTCAGCGCAGGAAGTTTAAACTTGGCAGCGTACGCAACCTTACAGGGCCACAAGCAACTCTGTATAACGCTGATTAATAAAGAGCCGGCGTTCGATGTCAGCATCACCATTGAGCGCTTGTTGCCCTACCGGATCGGGTCGGTTCGTCGCCTGTCTGCTGCGTCTATAGAGAGCAGTTCGGGTGTGAGTTTTGGTGGCGCTACGGTCAAATCCGATGGGACGTGGCACGCGGAAGAGGAAGAGGAAATCCAAGCCTCTGATGGGAGGGTTGTGCTTCGCCTTCCTGCTGCCAGTGCTGCTGTCCTGACTATGCAACTGTAATCGTTCAGAACCGGCTACGTGGTTTTGCTGGCGAAGCCCGAAAAAGAGTGGACGTTTAGGGCGGTCTGCCAATCACTTCATGCGTTTGAGTGTGGCGGGATGCCCGATTTGTGTCGAATCCCGCTTGCACCCATGTCGTGGACCTAGGGGGCACCAACTGTGATGAGTGTCACATGTCAGATTTGTGATGGCATAGTATATTGCCTGTTCTGAGCAGAGAGTCCGTAACAGTTCCCGTTCGTTTCTGATGTTTCTGAGTTGTGTCGTCCAAATAATGAAGAGTGAGATTTCATCGGAGGATCTTTCGTGGCCCGAAACAGAAGCGTGAAGACGACCAGAGGGAAGTCATCCAGTAAGAAAGGCGAAGGAAGATCACGTCTTTTGCCGTATCGTAACCCGGCGCTTTCTGCGGAGAAGAGGGTGAAAGATCTTCTGTCCCGTATGTCGCTGGAAGAAAAAGCTGCGCAAATGTTCTGCATCTGGCAGAAAAAGCCTCAGACTCTCGTGGACGCCGATGGCAACTTCGACCTGGCGAAAGCCAGGCAAGCGTTTAAAGATGGCCACGGGCTTGGGCAGGTCGGGCGTCCCAGCGACTCCGGAAAGGGACTGAATGCTCGCAAGATGGCGGAAACCACCAACGCCATTCAGAAGTTCTTTATCGAGAACTCGCGGTTGGGAATTCCGGTGGTCTTCCATGAGGAGTGCCTGCACGGTCACGCAGCGGTGGATGGAACCAGTTTCCCGCAGCCGATCGCACTCGCGTCGACATTCAATCCCGATCTCATCGAGTCGATCTTCACAGCAACTGCTCTCGAAACCCGGGCGCGTGGAGGGCACCAGGCGCTTACTCCCGTTGTGGACGTGGCGCGCGATCCCCGGTGGGGCCGCGTCGAAGAAACTTATGGCGAAGATCCATTCCTGGTTTCCCGCCTCGGGATTGCTGCCGTTCGCGGGTTCCAGGGCGACGCTACTTTCCGAGACAAGACCCGCATGATCGCAACTTTGAAGCACTGTGTCGGGCACGGGCAGCCCGAGTCGGGTATGAATTGCGCGCCGGCCGACGTCTCTATGAGGGTATTACGGGAGACGTTCTTGTTCAGCTTCAAGGAGGCCTTACAGAAGGGCGACGCAATCAGCGTGATGCCCTCCTATAACGAAGTGGACGGCGTGCCTTCCCACGCCAACAAATGGCTGCTGCGAGATGTCTTGCAGAAGGAATTCGGTTTCAAGGGCTATTACGTTTCCGACTACTTCGCGATTTGGGAGCTTGGATATCGTCCTGACACTCACGGACACTTCGTGGCGGCGGATAAGAAGGAATCCGCCAAACTAGCTGTCGAGGCTGGCGTAAATATCGAGTTACCCGATCCTGATTGTTATCTCGAACTTGTGAACCTGGTGAAGAAACGTGTCCTGAAGGAATCGCAACTGGATGGGCTTATTGCGCCTATGCTTTTGTGGAAGTTCAAGTTGGGCCTGTTCGACGATCCCTATGTAGACCCGGCCACAGCGGAGCGCGTGGTCGGCTGCGATGATCACATCAATCTTGCCCGCCAGTCTGCGCGCGAAGTTATCACACTTCTGAAGAACGAAGGCGGACTCGCTCCGCTCGACTTGAGCAAGTACAAAACGATCGCCGTGATCGGGCCGAATGCAGATCGCACGCTACTCGGCGGCTACAGCGGTGTTCCCAAACACGAAGTCACCGTGCTCGAAGGCATAAAAGCCCGCGTCGGGGACCGCGCCAAGGTCGTCTACAGCGAGGGCTGCAAAATTACGATTGGCGGAAACTGGAATCAGGACGCCGTCTTTCCCAGCAATCCTGAAGAAGATCGCAAGCAGATTGCGGAAGCTGCCGAAGTAGCCAAGCGGGCGGATGTGATCATTCTGGCGATCGGTGGGAACGAGCAAACTTCTCGCGAAGCCTGGATGCTGAACCATATGGGCGACCGAGCCAGCCTTGACCTGATCGGAAGGCAGGAAGAACTGGTCAAGGCGATGCTCGCTACCGGCAAACCGGTTGTTGTCCTTCTCTATCACGGGCGGCCGAATTCCATTAATTATCTAGTGCAGCATGTCCCGGTCATCTTCGAGTGTTGGTATTTGGGACAGGAGAATGGTCACGCCGTCGCTGACGTGTTGTTCGGCGACGTGAACCCCGGCGGTAAGTTGCCGATCTCGATTCCACGTTCTGCGGGTCACCTGCCCGTGTTCTACAACTACAAGCCCTCGGCTCGGCGTGGGTATCTCTTTGACGATGTCTCGCCTCTTTACGCTTTCGGATACGGCCTGAGTTACACAACATTTGCGATCCAGAACGTTCGTTTGGAAAAGAAGACAATCCGAGTCAACGGCTCAACACGTGTGATCGCGGATGTGACCAATACTGGCACGCGAGAAGGCACGGAGGTCGTACAGGTGTACATCCGCGACGTGGTTAGCTCAGTGACCCGGCCAATCAAGGAACTGAAAGGCTTCCAGAAAATTACGCTGCGTCCCGGTGAAAAGAAGACGATCAGATTTGACATCACGCCGGACCGCCTCGCTTTCTACGACGTGAATATGAAATACGTCGTTGAGCCGGGAGAGTTCTTCATTATGGTCGGAAATTCGTCACGTGACGAGGACTTGACCAAGGTCACGCTTACCGTGACGAAGTAAGCGGGCCGTTCACACGAGGTGCCTATGATCCAAAAATTATCCGTCGGCGAAAAGGTTGGCTACGCGCTCGGAGACATGGCTGCCAACTTCGTCTTTCAGGCCATGCTGGCGCTGCAACTGGACTTCTACACCCACACTTTTGGTTTGACCGCAGCTCAAGCCGGAACCCTGTTCCTCGTCGTCGGGCTGGCCGTCGCGTGCTTCAATCCGGTGATGGGAATGATCGCGGACCGGACCACGAGCAAGTGGGGCAAATTCCGTCCGTGGCTGCTATGGACGGCCGTGCCGTTCGGGATCATCAGTATCCTGACATTCACTACTCCGCAACTCAGTCCCGGCGCCAAGATCATCTATGCTTGGGTCACCTACATCCTTCTGCGTGTGATTTATACCGTCAACAACGTGCCGTACGCTTCGCTGACAGCAGTCATGACGCAGGACCCCGACGAACGTACAAGCATCTCGTCATACCGCCAGATCGCAGCCAACAGCGCAGGGTTCATTGTGCAGAGCCTGGCTGTTCCCATGGTGGCCTTCCTCGGAGGAAGCAACAGCGCCCGTGGTTATCAACTTACGATGGGACTGTTGTCCGTGCTGAGCGTGGTCTTCTTCATTGTCTCCTTCTTCGCAACGAAAGAGCGCATCCAACCGGATCCGCAGCAAAAGACGTCGCTCGGGCAGGATCTTTCCGACCTCTTCAGCAACCGGCCGTGGGTGGTACTATTTCTGGTCACCCTGTTCTACTTCAGCGCAATACTGGTGCGCGGCAATGTCATGCTGCCCTATTTTCGGTTTGTTGCAGGCAACGTGAACCTTTTCGCCTGGTTCAACGGCTTCGGTCTGGCATCGCTGCTTTTGGGCGTGGCTTTCTCGACGACCGTTTCTGTCCGAGTCGGCAAACGTGAGCTGTTCATTGCGAGCATGATTCTGAGCGGCATTTTCAACATGGCGTTGTATTTGATCTCGCCGCATGCCACTTACCTCATCATCGGGGCAGAGGTGCTTCGGCAGTTCGCGTACGGGTTATCGGGGCCCATCCTGTGGGCAATGATGGGCGACGTCGCTGACTATGGCGAATGGAAAACGGGCCGTCGTGCCACTGGTGCGGTAACTGGAGGCATCGTTTTTGCGCTATGGGCGGGACTGGCCTTGGGTGGAGCCGTCGCAGGATGGCTATTGTCAGCCTATGGATTAGTTTCCGGGGCTGACGTACAGGCTCCCACCACTCAGACAGGCATCGTTCTGACAGCAAGCATCTACGCCGGCCTGTTTTTCCTAGCCGCCGCAACGTGCCTGTTCTTCTACCCGCTAAGTCGCGAGAAGAACCAATCGATCGCTAACGATCTCGCCGAACGCCGCAAGGTAGCGCCGGCAGCGGCTGTTGCGAAATAGGAGATTTCGTGCGTAACGCTTCATGGTTTGCGATGGGGTCTGTCGCGCTCGCGGTCCTTGCGCTTGCGATCCTTGCGCACGCGCAGAATCAATCCACGCTTAAGGATGCTTACAAGGACTGCTTTATGGTTGGCGCCGCCCTGAATCCTGTGCAATTTACCGGGCAGGACCAGGCGGAAGATGCGATTATCAAGACCCAGTTCAATGCCATCAGCCCTGAAAATGTTTTGAAGTGGGAGGTCGTGCATCCCAGACCCAGCGCATACGATTTTTCCGCTGCCGACAAATATGTGAAGTTTGGCCAGCAGAACCACATGTTCATCATCGGCCACACGCTAGTGTGGCATTCACAGGTTCCGAAGTGGGTATTCGAAGACGACAAGGGCAATCCAGTCAGCCGCGACGTTTTGCTGGACCGGATGCGCGAGCACATCAGCAAAGTCGTCGGACGTTACAAAGGACGAATTAGCGGCTGGGACGTTGTTAATGAGGCTTTGAACGAGGACGGAACGCTGCGCCAGTTCCCTTGGATGAAGATCATCGGAGAGGACTACATCGAGAAAGCCTTTCGCTTTGCCCACGACGCCGACCCTAACGCCGAACTGTATTACAACGACTATTCGCTGGAAAACGAAGCCAAGCGCAAAGGAGCCATCGAACTAATTAAGAAGTTGAAAGGCCAGGGAATCGCGATTACCGGTGTGGGGACACAGGGGCACTTTCACATGGATTGGCCATCTGTTGAAGAGGTGGATGGCGCGATCATTGATTTCAGCAAACTCGGCGTAAAGGTGATGGTGACCGAACTTGATATCGATGTACTGCCAGAGGCCACTCAGAGCCAGACGGCGGATGTTTCCCTGAAGGTAGCCGCCGATCCCAAACTCAACCCATATCCAAACGGATTACCCGACGCGGTTCAACAGGCATTAGCGAAGCGTTATGCAGACCTGTTCGGCACGTATGCCAAGCATTGCGGGGTCGTTACGCGCGTGACTCTCTGGGGAGTTACCGATAATGACTCGTGGAAGAACAATTGGCCAGTCAGAGGCCGAACCAATTATCCGCTGCTATTTGACCGCAACGCCCAGCCGAAACCGGCATTCGATGCAGTGATCCAACGTGCTCCGAAACGCCCATCCTAACGCGAAGCTGGGGGAGAGAGACGGAATGACCGGCTGCGCTAGGCTCCTGCACCAACTGCTCGGACCATCACTTCGGGGTGCATGGTTTCCGCGATCGCCGTGAAGTATAGGCGATAAGAGCGGTGGATGACGTACATCACGGGGAACACCGCCAGGGCGAGTCCCCAGCCGACGTGCGCAGTCATCGCCTGGACCATCGAGGTCACGCCCGCACTGACGACGTAATAAGGAAATGAAAGTTGAGCCAAGTTTAACCAGACGTGGCCTGCTGACTTCCCCTCAGTTACCGCAACGATTCCCGCCACCGGTGCGGTTTGTCCCAGGAACAAAGCTACGGCAGCCAGCGCGAGTCCCAGTGTAGAGGAATGCCACAACTTCGCGCTCTGCGAGACGAGATGGAAGGTCAGGCTTGCGGCGGAACTGGCAAACACCATCATGCTTAGGTTGAATGCCATGTGCTGCGCATTGAATCTGGCGTTCTTTCGCGGCCAGCACTGCACGGTCGTCGAGATACAAGTGATAACGACAGCTTCAACCGCACTCAGGTTTACGGCTGCGGTCAACAGGAATGGCAGATTGACTGACATGTTGCCGTTGACTCCCGGCAGTTTCACTTTCATCCGCGAACTCACCGCTGCGAGGGCCAGGACTGCCAGAGCAAAATAAGCGTGGGGAGTGTGGGTCGCGAAACTCGCGTACGCTGCAGTTCCGACACCGATCATCATCATTGCGCCGATGAACGTCTTGGTTTGCCGTGTGTTATTCATGTCGTCCTCCTTTCATTACTGATTCACACGACTACTGTTCATCGTCTCCGGCGTCAGAGAAGGCGCTGTTGGAATCCCCGACTGATGCGCCCCAGACTACGCTCGTAGCGGAAGTGCTGCCGGTGGTCGATCCCCAGACCACACTGAAGGCGGTGTTGGTATTGTCGTTCCAGGGCAGTGAACTACCCCAAACAACCGAGGAACCCCAGACAACCGAACTTCCCCAGACGACCGAAGTTCCCCACACAACAGAGCTGCCCCAGACCACGGAGTTGCTGGCGACACCGGAATTGCCGTATACGAGCGAAATCGTATGGTTGTTCGGGTTGTAAACGGCGGTCGGAGACAGAGCCGCTCCGATGTTGGAAGGAGCCAGATCAGTATTGGTCATAGCATCCTGCACATCGAGCAGTCCTGAGCCAACCGAGAAGAGATCGTAGAAATCGACAAAGGAGCGAAACAGATGAGGCACATAGGCCCAAGTCGACGTCAGGCCCATTTTGTACGCGGTCTTCATGAGGCGAGCTTTCACCTGGTCGGGTGTGAGCGTGTTTTGTTCTTGCAGCATGAGCGCGACGGCTCCCGCGACGGCCGGGGTTGCCATGCTGGTGCCGCTCAAGCGGAAGTAATCGGCGTTGCCGTCAGTTCCGGCGATCAGGTCGCCGGCGTTCTGAGTATCCAGAGTCGCTCCAGGGGCGGCAAGAGAAACGATGCCGTTTCCGGGAGCCATGATGTCGGGCTTCACCACGTGGTCGTAAGTCGAGGGCCCTTTCGAGCTATAGCTGGCCTTGGTTTCGGCGGAAGGCAACGAAGACCCATTGCTCTTGGTCGCGCCGACCGTAATCACGAACGGGTCGTTACCCGGAGCGGTTATCGTTCCGAAACCGTTGCTTCCGTTCACGCTCAGGCGGCCATAATTGCCGGCCGCTACCACGACCACGATGCCGTTGTTCCAAGCTGCTTCCACGGCCTGGCAAAGAGGATCTTGGGTGTAGCTCACCGGAATTCCACGGCCGAGTGACAGATTGATGACGCGAATGTTGTAGACATTCTTTAGCGCAATCGCCTGTTGGATAGCCGCGATTACAGTGCTGTCGCTGCCGCCGCCATTCGCGTCGAGCGCACGAAGGTCGATCAGTGTGGCTGCGGGGGCCACACCTTGATATTGCCCGCCGGAGAGATATCCATTTCCGGCGATGATGCCGGCGACGTGCGTGCCGTGACCGTAGAGGTCATGATTCGCGCCATTCGAGTTACTGGTCGGGGTTCCCGTGAAATCCTGATGATAAACAACGCGCGAAGACGTCTGCGTAGAATCCCACAGATCGAGATTACTGTCGTTGATCCCGCTGTCGATTACGGCTATGCCGATACCGGCGCCGGTGAAACCGGAGTTCCACGCAGAAGGGGCGCCGATGGCGTTATCAGTGATATCGTCCATCAAGTTCAACGGGTGGTCGATGGTCACTGAAGCGATGTTAGGATCCGCCTCGAGGGCGGGAAGTGCGCTGACCGGAATCGTGAAAGCTGCGCCCTTGATCATGTGCAGCTTGGTATGCAGGCGTGCGCCGCGGCCGTTCATGGTCGCGTAGTGTGTCGCAGTCGGTGTCTGCTTGTACTGCACAATTACTCTGACGGTCTGCGTCCGCGCCGATCCCTGCTTGGCTTTCGAGAGAAGACCCGAGAGTTCCGGAGCGATCCGCGAAAATCGCCCGTTCGATGTCGGACTAGCAAAGCGCTGTCCGAAAGCCATCCCAGTGGCCAAGACCAGCATCATCACAGTGGTCAGGCGCTTACCCCAGGCCGCACTATGCCGCTCGTTGCGGTCTGTCGGCCTGTGTTTGTTTATGGGCATCATAGAAATCTCACCCTTTCTTCAAGGAACGGGGGAAGATCCAGCTACGGCCATTAGTGCTGTTGCACGGAAGCAACCAATCGTTTCGTCTTAGGTCATTGAAAACAAAATGCTTAGGGTCGGAGGCGAGCCGGTACGTGGGTCACTGTGTCCCGAGGCATCGGGCGTGGGACAAATTGTCTCGGGTGGAAAGTGGGCTTGGTAGATTATCGATGACGATTCGTTTCGCGGGCGACTACTTGCCGTGGTTGTTCAGGCGTTAGCGAGCAGCGGCTTTGCCCGCCACGATAGGTTTCGGCATCCTGGGCATGGACGCAAGCAATCTCTGAGTGTACTCGTGGGTGGGAGTGGTCAGGACGTGCTGTGCGACGCCCGACTCAACGATTTGGCCTTGATGAAGGATCGCGACGCGATCGCAAATTCCTGCCACAGACGCGAGATCATGGGAGATATACAGAATCGCCATGCCTGAGTTCTGATTCAGTTCGCGAAAAAGCTTGAGGATCTCCGCCTGAGTGATCACGTCAAGCGCGCTTGTCGCTTCGTCGGCAATCAGAAGCGCCGGACGATGCACAATGGCCATCGCGATCAGCACACGCTGGGCCTGGCCGACGCTCATCTGCGCCGGATATTTTCGTAAGAAATCGTCATCTGCTGGCAAACTGACACTTTGGAGGGCGTTTCGAATGGCCTGGTCGCAATCTGAGGATGAGCCAGAGGCATGGGCGCGCCAAGCCTCCCGGAGTTGTGTGCGGATCCTCAGCGCTGGGTTGAGCGAGGACAGAGGGCTTTGCAGTACCAGTGCGATCTTTTGACCGCGAAGATTCCGCAATTCTGACTCACGCAGTACCAACAGATCTGAACCTTCGAACAGGATCGAGCCTTGCGCCCTCGCTTTGCTGCGATCGAGCAGTCCCAGAATCGCCATAGCCAGTGTGCTTTTGCCAGAGCCGCTCTGGCCGATTAGTCCGAGAACCTCGCCACGCGAAAGTTCAAGATGCAGATCGCGTAGAACCGGCGTTTTTCCCCCGTATTGAACGGAGAGACGCGCGGAAAGCAGTGCTTCGGGTTGAGGTTTTTCGGCCATGACTCTGACGCCTGCAAACGAGATCTTTACTGTGCTGCGGGCTATTTCACAGACAGCCGTTCCACATTCCAATAGGTTTGTGGAACGAGGATCACCGGTTGTGCGCCTTGTACATTGGCCGAAACCGCGGAAAGAGCATTGCGGTTTACCAGATAAATAAAAGGTGCCTGCTCAACGGCGATCTCTTGAACCCGGTCAAAGCTTTCCTTGCGCTTCTTCGGATCCGATGCGGAAGCCTGTGCGCGCATCAGATTGTCGATCTCAGCTTCCCACGGAGTTTCCGGAGTTTTCTCAGCGGGATTCCACTGGTGATTCTCCGATGAGCTCAGCCAGACGTTCATCTGGTCGTTCGGATCCAGACCGACATTAGTTAATCCCAGCAGGATCGCTTCGTAGTCAAAGGTCTGGGTCATACGCTCGATCAGAGAAGGAAAGTCGAGTGTTACGACATTGACGCGGATCCCAATCTTCTGAAGGTCTTCCTGGATCATTGTGGCCATGCGCTCGCGGTATTTATTGCCGGAGTTTGTGATGATTGAAAAGACGACCTCGTTTCCGTCAGGGTCCTTCAAGGTAGTGTTCTCGAGGTGGAAGCCCTCTTTTTGAAACGCTTGAAGTGCGGCGGTTGACGAACATGCTTCCGATTTCAGCTTGGAGTTGAACCAGAATTTGTTAGCGGGAGATATGGGACCGACGGCTGCCTGCGCGTGCCCACGGAATACGACTCTCGCCAGGTCATTGCGGTTGATCGCCTGAGAAATAGCACGCCGGAAAGCCGATGAGCGGAACCATTTCTTCTTGTATGCCGGTATCGGTGCTTTGGCGACTTCGTTGAACCACATCTGCTCGCTGTCAAGGGATGGCCCGGCATCGTGCACAACGCTTGACGATGTCGAGGCGAGCTTGTCGAAGTATTCGCTGTCGAGCGAATTGATCAGGTCGATCTCGTTGCGTTTGAAGCGGAGCACTTCGACATCGCGGTTCGGCTGGATGTCGAGTTGGATTGAGTCAAGATAAGGCAGCTTGCGGCCTTGCTCGTCAGACTTCCAGTAATTCGGGTTTCTTTTCAACAGGACGGTCGCCCCCGGCTTGTAGTCGGCGACCATGAAGGGGCCAAGCGCCGCCATCTCTTTCTTGGGCGAGTGTGCGGACAGAATCGCGACCTGATCGAACTGCCGGTCGAGCCCGGCGACAGGTGCGGGAAATGTAATCATGATTTCCGTGGGAGAGATGATTTTTGTTTCCACCTTGCCGGAACCGGACCGGAATGCATCTCCAGTGGCGGAGTGCAGTGCGGGATCCATCAACTGCTGCACGGTGTAGGCGACATCGTCCGGGGAAAATGGCGTGCCGTCGGAGAAAGATACTCCACTGCGTAGTTTGAATGTGATTTGCCTGCTATCCTTCGAGACCTTCCACGAGTTTGCCAATCCGGGTTCAAGGGCCTGTGTCTGACGGTTCATGCGAACGAGCACACCGCCAGTCAAGTAACGGATTGCGGCGGAGGCATCATCTTCCACCCTGAGGGGATCGAAGGTCTTTGGTTCGGAGCGGAGGCAGAAGCGCAGTTCTCCCTGGGCCGCTGCATTAGCCGCGAGTGCCGCGCAGCACGACAGGATCGCAATCGTCTTTTGGAACTTCATCATTATCGACTGCCAACTCTCCGGCGCCTCACGCGGCTACCTCATGACTCTTCGAAAGCACCAGCTGGAATGACGTCACCACTACGACTAATAAGGCCAATGGAAGCAATTTCCAGGGCTCTGCTCCCAATGAGACAATCCCTTCCAATTCCTTCAACAGACTGCCCCAGGACGGCAGAGGTTCGGCGACTCCTAAACCAAGGATGCCCAGATTTGCCTCGCTCAGAATGAACGCAGGAATCGAGATCCAGAACTGCGCATACAATACCGGCTTCAGGTTCGGCAGGACATGAATCCAAAACAAGCGCGTGCCGTGAATTCCCGCAGCACGGGACTGCTTCACGAAATCCGAGTTGCGCAGCGAACTGGCGCTGGCACATAGGACTCGAGCCGCAGCGGTCCAACCTAACAAGCCCAACAGCAAGAACGTCACGAGCACTGAGAACGTGGGGGACACATTCAGGGGCAGCATGGCCCGGACCGTGATCAACAGGAACAACCACGGCAAGGACAGGAACAAATCAGTTACCGCCATGGCGGTACGAGCCCAAGCGCCGCCCAGATATCCTGCTAACCCGCCGATCACTGCAGCCAACAGTGTGGATACAAGGGCGGCTGCAGGCGCCAACAAAAGCGAAATGCGAGTACCGTAAAGCAGACGGGCAAAACGATCCCGGCCGAGCTCGTCTGTCCCCAGCCAGTGTTCGCGCGAGGGAGGTGCCCCAGTTGCATCGCGATCCTGCTTAGCATATCCCGCGGGAGCCAACCAGGTTGCGGCCAGAGACACGGCAAACACGAGCATTAACACCGCACAGGCGAACTTGCGCCAGAAGCTCATGCTCGCTGGCCTCGCCACACCTGTCCGATTACATCTGCACTGGAATTGGCCAGCAAGGTTACTATCGTCACCAGAACTGTGATGTTCGTCAGAAGGGGAAGATCACGGGCCAGGGCTGCCTGCCACGCGAGTTGTCCGATGCCAGCCAGCCCACATAAAGCTTCCACCGGAATTGCCGCTCCGACAGCGAGGCTTACGGAGACACCCGCCAATGCCAGCAGCTGCGGAGCCACAACCGGAATCACATGCCAGAACAGAATTCTCACTTCAGTTAATCCCTTGGCTCTCGCGGAGATGATGTGTGGTAGTGAATAAGCTTTATCAAGAAGGTTGCGCGCGTAGCGATAATCCCGGGGAAAGATGATCAGAGCGATGGCGAGGGCCCCAGGAACATTCCAAAGCACTGACAGCAGAGCCAGAACCGCTGCAGGGACGCAGAGCAACAAGCCGGCCAGGACCGTGGCCAGCAGATCATAAGCGGGCGAACGCACGCACGCCACGCTTAGGGCCAGAGCCATTACCGCCGCCCAACTCATCAGCAGGCCCAGAGACACCATCCGGAAGGTAAGCGGGAAGCGATCGTGTAACAAGCTACTGACTGGTTGCCTGAGTGAGATGGAAGTGCCGAGGTCCCCATGTATTGCACGCCCCAGCGAACGGAGATAGAAGCGGAACACATTGTGTTGCTCGGCGCGATCCTCACGTAATGCGTGAATACTTTGAGAGCTGAGATGAGGATCGAGGGCCGATTCCTCTGCGTCGAGTCCAGGGGCAAGGCGGACCAAAGTGGCGCAAAGGAATCCGCCTAAGAGTACTGTGGCGACCAGGGTCAGCCCATGCCATGCGATTTTCCGCCCTAGCATGCTATGAGCCTCCTAGTTCGCGGCTGCCCCGAGCTTCTGTTGCTCACGGGCTGCGGCTTCGGCGTGATGGACCTGCTTCATGGAATACATGCGGCGGTCGGCCTCCGTTAGCAGACGCTCCACATCGAAGCCATCTTCCGGACAGAAGGCCATGCCAACGCTAAGGGTGATCAGTTCACGCCCACAGACGTGACGGCTGGATTCGATCGCAGCTTGGTTAAGTCGCTGGGCCTTTTCCTTGGCGGCTTCGCCAGCGAGCCCCGGCGCGGTGATGACGAATTCGTCGCCTCCCATGCGGGCCACATAGTCGTAGCCGCGGCAGACATCCTTCAGCCGTGTCGTGAATTCACGCAGCAGTTTGTCGCCCTCGAGGTGGCCGAAGGAGTCGTTGATCTGCTTGAATCCATCGATGTCGCACACCAGTACGGCTAGCGAACTCTTCATGCGGCGGCAGCGCGCAACTTCCTGCGCCAGATGCACAAACAAAGAGCGAGCGTTGGGCAAGCCCGTGAGGTAATCGGTGGTGGCGGAGCTTTCCGCTTGCTGATACTTCAAGGCGTTCTCTACCGACAAGGCCACCTTGGACGCCACCGCCAGAAGAATTCGCAGGTGATCGGGTGCGAACGCGTCGCGATTGCTGTGGTACATGGCGAGCACTCCGACCACACCGTTGAGGCCCTCCAGGGGAACGACTAGAGCTGATTGCAACAGAGTGGTGTGCTTTCCGGAATCCGCGGAGTACCCCGCCTCGACCTGCGGATTTCCGTTCATGATCGGCCTAGAGTTCTCCGCGACCCAGCCACACAAACCTTCGCCGACCCTGATCTTGAGAGAGGACAACGCGCGGAAATTTTCGCCGCTGACGAGTTCCGGCAGAAGCCAGCCATTGCGATTCACAAAAACAGCGATCGAATCAAATGGGATCATCTTGCGGAGACGCATCGAGAGGACTGAGAGCGTTTCGCTCAGGCTGAGTGAAACACCAAGATCCTGGCTGAGCTCAAACATGGTTTGGGCTTCCTGGCGGGCCGATGCAATCGAAGACAGAAAGTCCGCGTTTTCGGTAGGGCCGTGAGTTGGCTCGGTGCGCTCAAATCCGGCCGCGGGGGCGAGCCCGCGCTCGACTCGAACGGATCGGGAGAGACCTATGGAGACCGCGGTGTCCTCCGACATCTGCGCCATCCGTTCCAGTTCGATGTAGCGGCTCTCGAGAATTTCAACGACTTTGGGATCAAACCAGGTGCCTGCCTTGTCTTTCACTTTGGCCATTGCCTCGGATAAAGGCAGCGCAGGGCGATACTGCCGATCAGAAGCGAGGGCATCGAGGCAATCGACGGCTGCGAGGATTCGCGCTCCAATGGGAATATCCACCCCTGCGAGTCCCTCAGGATATCCCGTGCCGTCCCAACGTTCGTGGTGCGAACGTACGATGGGTGCAACCGGGTAAGGGAACGCGACCCGTTCAAGAATTTCAGCCCCAACGATCGGGTGCACCTTCATCTTTTCGAATTCTTCCGGGGTTAACTTCCCCGGCTTGTTGATGATCTGTTCGGGAACAGCGAGTTTGCCGATATCGTGCAGTAGTGCCGCAGCACGCAGCGCCTCAATCTGCTCGTCACCTAGATTGAGCTGCTTAGCCATCTCGACCGCATAAGTGCGGACGCGTTGCAGGTGCGTGTGGGTCGTGTGATCTTTCGCCTCGATCGCGAGTGCCAGCGCCTCGATGGTGCGCATGTTCAGCGAAGCGATTTGCTCGACATGGCGCTTCTCGACCTCGACGCGTTCCTTTTCCGCTTCCAGACGACCAAGGTAGAGACGGTATGAGCGGTACACCCAGTAAATCAGGGGTAGGACGAGCAGAGAAGTCTGCCATCCCGCACTGCGGTTAATGATACCGACCAGGCCTACTGCCGCCGCACCGACCAGATAATACGGAAACGACCAGAAATAACATTCGGACCAGACTCTTCGGCTCGACTTCCCCTCGGTGAGCGCGATCACCAGAGAGATTGGCAATGTGTTCGCGAAGAAGAACATCAACGCCGAGACCATCAGAAGGATGGGCTTGTTCGAGCCAAAACGTACGACCAGCGAGTGGTAGGTGAGATAGGTCAGGGCACTGGCGTTGGCCATCATGCCGCAGACATTGAACAGGACCTTCACCGGATCCAGTCGTCCGCGCAGCTGCCAGACGCTCTGGGTCAGGCTGGCGGCGCAACCAATCACCAATGTTTCCGGAAGACTGAGTTCAAGGACGCCAAGGAGGATGAACAAGAAGTTTACCGACATCGTGCCATCGATGCCGGGCAACTGGACTTTTAAACCGGACGCGAGGACTGCGACCAAAAGATAGCAGAAGAACCTGGTCGGATCCTGCGATTGCCAATGCGAAAGGCTGACGCCTAGCACCACCGCGCCGAGTAGAGCGGTAATTCCAACGAAAGCTTTCGTCTGGAGCGATAGTCCACTGGCTTCCGGTTTCATGCTTTACGCCTTATCCCGCATGCGACGCATCGAAGCACCGTCATCGACGGCACGCGTACTTGGGGGAAGGCGCGCGCGACATCTGGTCTGTTTCAGACTTGTTCCGCACTCGGCCCGGAAGATCGTCCCATTCGGGCGTCTCACGAATCCTATTGCAAGGATTAGAGTTTCAGAAGCTTACTTTGGTAACACGTGGTCGTTACGGAGAACTTGAAGGTAGTGAAGGAGCCTATAGGCATTCTTCTGCCGGGGCAGAGCGCGGTTACCTTCGTTATGTCCTTTGGAATAGGTGTCTGGGCGAAGCTGGAAGGGTATGTCAACATCATCCCAAAAGCACTGTCATGCGGAATGCGCCCAACACTTCGTCTCTGCCTAGTACTACTGCAACGAGTTCAGTGGAAACTGTTGTAGATGGCGAAAACCATGGTCTAGCGGTGTTTTGCGCTAGTCTTCAGGGACAATTCACCGCTTGCAACGCAGGATTTGCGCGGCTGCTCGGCTATTCCGCGACCGAAATCGCAGGCCGTGATTTCTCGTCCTTGTTTGCGCACGCCAGCGCTTTTAAGGGCAAAGAGAACGGCGAGCTGCGAAAGGCCATTCTCAACGCGACACTGTCGGACGGCGGCTATTGCTGCAAGCTATCAGCCCAACCAAAGAGTGGCGCGACCTTTGAAGTGGAATTCTCAGCCTCGTTGCTTCGCGATGCATCTTCCGCTCCCACGGCCATCGCTGTTGTCCTCATGCCCCTGAACACGGACAGCATTGAGGCATCTGCCGCGCCGGCCCGCAGATCGGCAGGGATCATCTCGCGAAAGATCGATGACACGGAATTCATACTGGCCAGCCCAGTGATGCACAAGTTCATGACTCTGGTTGAGCGGGTTGCCAGCCACACAGAAACGGTGCTGATCACCGGCGAGACTGGAACTGGAAAAGAACTAATTGCGCGGACCGTTCACCATTCTTCCAGCCGTCGCAGCCGTCCATGGGTAGACATCAACTGCGCCGCACTGCCGGAAAACCTGGTAGAAAGCGAACTGTTCGGCTATGAGAAAGGCGCATTCAGCGGTGCGGATGCTTCTAAGCCGGGTCTCTTCGAACTTGCGGATAGGGGAACGCTATTCCTCGATGAAATCGGCGAGTTGCAATTACAGACGCAAGTGAAACTGCTACGCGTTCTCGACGGACAACCATTTTACCGATTGGGTGGGCATCGCAAGATTAAGGTTGACGTGCGGATCGTTGCCGCAACCAATCAGGACCTTGAATCTGCCGTGGCGCAAGGGCGATTCCGACAAGACCTGTTTCACCGCCTGAGTCAATTTCAGTTGCGCGTTCCACCGCTGCGTGAGCGGCCGGAAGACATTGTTGCTCTGGCAGAATATTTTCTGAAGCTCAAGACACCGGCGAAGCACTTCTCCGATCAGGCCATTTCAGCCCTGCTTTCGCACTCCTGGCCGGGTAACATTCGTGAGCTGCGAAATCTGGTCGCGCGCATGGCCATGGAGTCATCCGGGAAAGAGATCGATTTTTCAAAACTAACAGCCGCGCTGACGGGAGAACCCTCAGCTCTTCGTCAAACTGCTTCCATGCCGATCAGCAATCTCGACAGCATGGAAGAGCAAATGATCATCAAAGCCTTGGAACGGACCGGTGGGCAACGAACGCTAGCCGCCGAGCAGTTGGGAATCTCACGGCGCACCCTCAGTCGAAAGCTGAAGGAATACAACATTAGTTTCGCACCGGGGGACAGCACCGCCTCGTTAGGGTTTATCAGCAACGAGCAGCAAAAGTTTTTCCGCGCGCGTGTGGAGATTCCCGTGACCATCCGGAATTCACAAGGCGACGAGATCCAGGCGCAAGGCATCAACCTCAGCACGGGCGGCATGGGACTGGATGGCGTGAAGGAACCGCTGCGTTATGCCGGACTGGTTGACGTGAGCTTCATGCTGCCGGAGAGCGATGTCCAATTCCAGGCAAAAGCCCGCCTCATGTGGATCGGCGGTGAGGGGCGCGTTGGGATTCGCTTCTCAGTGATCGAGCCCGCGCTGTTCGAGCAGCTTCAACATTGGACCAACCGCAAGATGAAGGAAGAGGGTTGGGACCTCCCATCCTAGGTTTACAGCCTCAACTAGCTATTATTCTGTCAAAGCATTTGACGAAGGGAGCCTCGTCTTCCTACGGAACCTGCCAGACTGTGTCAATCACAGTTCCATCGACCCACTTGACGATCGCCACAGGAGTATCTCCCCGCCGGGGAAGGCGCGGCTTGCCGCCGCAGATCCGCTCGACTTCCTTCTTGATGTCCTCAATCGGGCGAATCGGCAGATTCGATCCCTTTACTGCTTCGATGAGGTCTTGACGCCGGGGATTGATCGCGATGCCTCTCTCAGTAGCAACAACATCGACGAGTTCGCCGGGGCCACACAGTGTCGTGACCTGATCCACAATGACCGGAATGCGGTCGCGGAATGAGGGCACGGCGAGGATGGTGCATCCGGAAGACAGACAATTCTGCCACCCTCCGATGCCGTGCAAGAGACGGCCGTCGGAGTGAGTCACGACATTTGCATTGAAGTTTATGTCGACTTCAGTCGCGCCGAGCACGACGGCGTCGACCATCGACGCAAAATTCCCCTTGCCATGATAGTTGTATGAAGTGAAGGGAGAAGTCGCGATGTGCCGCGGGTTGCTCGCGATGGAGCGCACCCCGTCGAGGTCGAACGTCTGGCCGTCGAGGATGTAGTCAGTGAAGCCTTCCTCCAGCAGTTCGACCAGATACTTGGTCGATCCTCCCCGAACAAAACGCGCCTTCACTCCGGCTTTCTTCATCATCGGTTTGAGATAGCTCACAAAGGCCAGAGCGATTCCGCCGGACCCGGCCTGAAAGGAGAAGCCGTCGCGCATGATACCAGCGTCGCGTAGGAAACGGGCGATGAACTCCGCGATACGCAGCCGGTCGGGCGAACGGGTGATTTGCGTCGTGCCGGAGACGATCTTCGCGGGATCACCGATTGAATCGACCTCAACAACACAATCCACATTGTTCCCCTGGATCTGCCACGGAATGCAGGGGAAGGGGACCAAGTTGTCGGTAACGACTATGACACGATCGGCGTAGATCGAGTCAGCTAGGGCGAAGCCAAGTGATCCGCAGGCCGATTTTCCGTGCGAGCCGTCGCAGTTGCCGAAGGGGTCGGCCGTCGGCGCGGCGATCACGGCGATGTCGATGTGGACCTCACCATCCTGAATGGCTTGCCAGCGTCCCCCGTGCGAGCGCAGCACTCCTATGCCGCGCATCTTGCCTTGCGTGCAGTAATCCCCCAGGGGACCATTCATGCTGCCCTCGATGTGATCGATGACGCCAGCCTCCATCAGCGCGATGGCGCTCTTCTGAGAGGGGAACGACGCACTGGGGAACCACATCAGGTTTTTCGCGCCAACCAGCGATGCAGCCTCCAGTGCCATGAGAGCGACGCGGTCTCCATCACGAAGATGGTGATGCGAGGAGATGACCATGCCGTCGCGCAGGCCGCATTTGCGGAGCGCTATCTCGAGGCTCGCGACACGCTTGTCGCCGTTGGCAGGATAGTCGGCAGCCGTACGGACCGGGGGCGCCGCCTTACGGCCAATGGGCTGACATTTGCCAACTCCCATATACGGCACCTGCGAACGGCCGTTTACGATTTCGGGGACAATGCGCCCGACTGCGTTTGTGAGCAGTTCTGTTTTTTCGAGAATTGCCATGGATACTCCTGAGATCGTGGGCTACGAGAGCAACCCCATCTCCCTTGCCCGCGCTGTCAGCTTCAAAGCGCGTTGCACGACTGGGGCATCGATCATCTTTGAGCCGAGGCTCACGACGCCGAAGCCCTTCGCCTGTGCTTCGTTGTACGCAGCAACGATTCGGTGGGCCTTCTCGAGTTCTGCTGCACTCGGAGCGAAAGCCTCATGGATGACAGCGATCTGCGCGGGATGTACGCATCCCATCCCCTCAAATCCTAGTGCGCGCGAACCCACGCCCCAGGCCCGCAGACCCTCCATCTCGGCCACGTCGCCGAATACAGAATCGATCGCCTGAAGACCGGCGGCCCGCGCTGCATTCACGACTCTCTGCCGGGCGTAGAGTGTCTCACTGCCAGTCGGTGTTTTTGCAACTCCAAGGTCCGCCGTGTAGTCTTCCAGTCCGACAGTGAGGGCGACGATTTGTTCGCCGGCCCTGGCTATGGCGAACGCGTTCTCGATACCCAGCGCAGATTCGAGGATCGGCATGAGCCAGACGGGGCGATTGATGCCGTAGTCGGCTTTAATCTTGCCAATGCGCTCGTCCACTGCGATCACTTGCTGTGGTTCCTCGACTTTGGGGATGAGGATCAGGTCTGGGCATTCAGGGACAATCTCCTCGAGATCTTGCAAGCCAAGCGGGACCTGGTTGATGCGCACCATGCGCTCGCATTCGAAGAAGTCAACCGCACGAAGAGCGTTGCGGACGAGAAGTCTTGCGGCCTCTTTTTCGCTTACATGCACGGAGTCCTCGAGATCGAGGATGATGCCATCCGATCCGTGGAGAGCTGCGTTAATGAAATATTTAGGCTCGCTCCCCGGAACATAAAGACGGGAACGCCGCATTCGATCCCGTGCGCGAGGTTCGCGAAGGGGGAGTTGCGGCGGAAGAACGCGCGTACCTTCACCGAGGCCAGCGTGCCGAGCAGCTGCTTCAATGCGAGCGGCGATGACGAAAGGTAACGCACCTTCGTCGTGGATTTCGACGCTGGCGTGCCGTACTGCCAGGGCTTCAAGCACCTCCTCCGTCTGCCGGCGGATGGAGTCGCCGTAGTATGCGTCTACCCGTGATTCGATTTTGATCTGCAGACCGTCCCGCTCCCGCGGCTCAATGCGTACCTGAAGATCAGATCGGACGTCGGGTCCGCAATGTCCCGCCACGCCCACCGTGTCTGTACCGTTGATGAAGACATTGCTCATGGCTGCAATTCCTGCGTCTCGATGACGGCAATCACTTCTTCCTTGAAACCGTTTGAATTCTTACCAGCCCATTCCTCTTCATGCCGGACCGTATGGAAGCGGACGGTGCAAGTGGCTCCTCCGTCCGAAGCCACGATGATGCGGAAGTGCTTCGTGCCATGGAGCCGCCGCAAGCGCTCCCCGAGTTCGCTGGCGAAAGCCATTCCACCGCCTAACAGCTCCAAAGGCGGCAGACCACCATTCTCCAGATAGTCCTCGACGTGAACGTGGTTGACGAAGCATTCATAAGCCGTGAGATCAGGGAAATCGAGTCTTTGGACCCGCGACTCTTTCTTCAGGCGGGAAAGAAATACACACTGCTCTTCCTCTGTGCAACCTTCGTCGAGGAGCGCGATGAGCCGCTGCGGCAACGCCTTCGTGTCGTCGAGATGGCTGTCATGAATCTCGGCGAGAAGGGTATCCATTTTAGGACTGTTTCTCACACCTTCTCCCGGGTCGCTCCGGCATAAGCCAATTCCTGGCTGACCTCGAGCTTGCTGAGAACGGCGTCTGTCACCTGCACTGTGCTGGCGGCACCCTCGCGGATGACATTCGGACCTCCGGTAATCCGCATCATGTCATAGGTGCGGACTTTGCCTTCTTTGATGACCAGGGCAATTGCGTCGTGGATGCGGCGTGCCTTCTCAACTTCACCCACATGCTCGAGCATCATCACTGCGGAAAGGAACATCGCGATGGGATTGACGATGGGGGGATTAAGTTCGGCATATTTGGGCGCGGATCCGTGGGTTGGCTCAAACACTGCGACTTCATCCCCAATGTTGCCGGATGCGGCGAAGCCCAAACCGCCGATCAGGCCGGCGAAGGCATCGGAAATTACGTCGCCAAACAAGTTCGAGGCGACCACAACGCCATATTCTTCCGGATTTTTCGTCAGCCACATGGTCTGTGCGTCGATATTCGTTGACCATAGGGCAATGCCGGGATAATCCTTCGACACGGCTTTGGCTTCCTCCTCCATCATTCCGGACGTCTCCCGCAAAACATTGGGTTTCTCGCAGATCGTTACCGATTTATAACCATACTTCCTTGCCCATTCGAAGGCTGCTTTGCCGACCTTGCGCGCTGCTGCACGCGTAATGATCCTGACTGAGATTGCGAGCTCTGGTCCGGGAACCGAAGCGAAGGGTTTGAACTTAGAGTGGATCGCGAGCGCGGCCCGAACCTGCTCCGGCGGATTGGTCCATTCCACGCCTGCGTAAAGTCCTTCGGTGTTTTGCCGGAATACCACAACATTTACCAGGGGTTCTTCGAAGCCGCCATCAGGACGCTTGCGAATGAAATTCAGGGGGTTCCCCGGAAACGAGATACACGGCCGGATGCAGGTGTCGAGGTTGAAGCTCTGCCGCATCGTCACAATCGGACTGAAATACGAATGTCCTTTGCCGCGGAGCTCGGGGATGAGTTCGGCCTCCGCTTGCTTCTTCGGTTTTGAGGTGATTGCGCCGAATAGTCCCAGCTTGTGCTTGGCTAACAGATCGATTGTGCGCTGGGGAAGCGCATTGCCCTCACGGCACCAGCAGTCCCAACCAATATCAGCATGGACGTATTGAGCGTCGAATCCGACTGCTTTCAGCACACGCAATGCTTCCGGGAGAACCTGGTTACCAATTCCATCTCCGGGCATGGTTACGACGGTATATTTCGCCATGACTAGTCTCCTGACACGCCAGCTGGTTGAGGCTGTTCTGTCCGCCCTAGTCCCAGCTTTTTCGCCACAACATTCTCCGCCCCTCCTGCAACTACGAGCGACTGCGGCACTACGCCAAGCGGAGGAAATACAAATTTCTCGCCCTGCCAACTCAGCGTGCTGGCCGTGAAGTCGATGGCAAGCTGCGCGCCGGGGATGATTGTTTTCTCTTTCGCCATGACCTCTGCGGCGAACTGTTCGCGGAGCCGCTTGACCAGTTCTGGTACCTCGATGCACAGAAATCCGTTGTTGTAGGCGTTTCGCAGATACGTCTGCGAGAAGCTGGCCGCGATGATCAGTGGAATGCTTTTGGCTTTGAGGCAGGTGACGGCCTGTTCGCGGCTTGATCCGGTTCCGAAGTTGAAACCGCCCACCACGATATCTCCTGGGTGCGTGCGGGCGGAGAATTGAGGATCGTAGTTCTCCATCACGACGCGGGCCATCATGTCGGGAGTCATATCGTCGCGATAGGTGTAATCTTTGCCATAAATCGCATCAGTGTTGATGTTGTCCTGCGGCACGAAGACGAGCCGGCCTTCGAGTCGCTCCGGGAACCCCGGCATGATCTCGACACGCTCCGCTACGTGCTCATCTGTAGCAAATTCCTCGTAACAACGCGCGGGTACACGATCCTGGAATTGACGGGAGCCCGTGATATATCCGGCGATAGCCGATGCCGCTACGACCTCTGGGCTGGCGAGATAACACTGCGCCTCGCGCGATCCCATGCGGCCTTTGAAATTGCGGTTTGTGGCAGAGATACCGACCTCGCCTTTTTCGAGCAAGCCGGTGCCCAGGCCAATACAGGGGCCGCAACTGGGGGGTAACGGGATCGCTCCGGCGGCAAGCAAGGCCTGCCATGCCCCGCGTTTTTCCGCTTCTTGTTGCGTCCAGGCGCTAGCTGCGCCGATGTAGAGCTTCACCTCCGGCGCTACTTTCTTCCCGCACAGCACCCAGGCGGCAGCTTCCAGATCATCGAGGCGGGAATTCACGCACGAAACTAGATACGCTTTCTGGATCGCGATCCGCCGTTTCTCAATTTGTGCCAGCGATTGCATGGTCTGGACGGTGTCTGGGCCGGAGACCTGCGGCGTGACCTGATTCAGGTCGAGCACAATGCGGGCGGCATAGGTCGCGTCGGAATCAGGCTGCAGCGGTTTGTTGTTCCAACGCTCGATGTCCGCTTCAGTAAACCGCTCGATTCCAATATCCCAGAGACGCTCGCGCATGCGGCGCAGGTAGCGGACCGTGACCTCATCCACAGGGAACCATGCAACGATTGGTCCCCACTCGGTGCTCATGTTGGCGATGGACAAGCGAGCATCCATCGGTAGACTGGCCACTCCGGTACCGGAAAACTCCACGGCCGCATTCAACGCCTCATCGTGGTTGTACAGACCGCACAGAGTGATGATCACGTCCTTGCCACTCACGCCCTCCGGCAGTTTGCCTTCGAGCACGACTTCAATCGTGCGTGGAATCTGCCACCAGAATTCTCCTGTAGCCCATACTGCCGCCGCATCGGTGCGGACGATCGGTGTGCCAACCGCACCGAGCGCGCCGTACATGTTCGAGTGCGAGTCTGAAGCCACCACAAACGATCCGGGCAATACATATCCACGTTCAATCATCAGTTGATGGCCAATACCAGCACCGGCAGGGTAGAAGTCAACACCGCGTTCTGCGGCGAAAGCTTCGATCGAGTGGTACTTCTTGAGATTCGCTTCTTCATGGTTCTGAATGTCGTGATCAAGCGCGAATACGAGTTGCTTGGGGTCGAAGATTTTTTTAGCGCCGATTGACTTGAACTTGCTCATGACAGCTGAGGTGTTGTCGTGCGTAAGTACATGAAACGGGCGAATCGAAACAAAGTCGCCGGCGCGAAGCGGGCGGTCGGGTCCTTGTGAGAGATGGGCTTGCGCGATTTTCTCGACAATCGTTTGAGGCATGAGACCTCCTGAGCACAGCGAGTGCTCGTCTAGCGCGATCTACACCAGCGCGGATTTGCGGCGCTTTGCGGCCTTGTTTCGCGAATTTCTGCCGCTCTTCGCCTTCGCGGACTTTGTATTGCGGACATCGGACTCCATCAGTGCCATCAGGTCGCTCACCGAACCAACCCGCTCCAGGCTCCATACGGCATCCTTCACCCTTTTCTGGGCTGGTTTCGAAAGCACGCCGTCAGCCAGCGCAGCGAATTTCTCTTCGATTTCGTGATCCGTCAGCGGATTGCGCGGATCACCTTTGGGAAAGTCGAGTTGTCTCTGCAGCGAGCGTCCATCTCTGGTTTGAATTTGCACGATAACCCTCTGTAAGGCTGGAAATACTTTCTCTATCTCTGGATCCGCGACTACTTCAACCTTCTTCAATTGCTCCCGAATCTTTGGAGCCATGATCTTTTCCATCGTGAACTGCGCCGGTGTGACCTGCCGATCGACAAGCGCGGCCGCGATGACATAGGGAAGCGAATGATCCGCCGTCTCCTTCGTGTGCGGATCGTACTTGCTGGGATCGGAAAGGATATCGGCGGCACGAGCTAACGAGCGGACCTGGATCTTCTCGACATCATCCGGCCGCAAGTCGTTGGTTTTCACCAGATCAAGCACGGCCGATATCGGTGTATGGGTCAGGGCTTCGGTGGGGAAGGCTTTCATTCCGCATTGCATGATGCGCCACGATTCGCCTAGGCCCTCCGTTAGCACGCCGAGTTTCCATTCCGGCTTGAAGACCTGCGTCAGACCTTCTTTCCCGTCAATCACATGTTCGGGGCCTGTGTATCCCTTTTCGGCCAGCAGCGCGGCAAGGACACCGCTCTGGGTTGCCATCGGATCCACGGTGTTTTTCATCATTGTGAGTTTGCCGGCCGTGACGGCGCCGAGCGTGCAGTGTCGGCTGGCTGAGATGCCTATGGCATGCTGGATCTGTTCCCAGGGCAAGCGCAGCGCTCGTCCAGCAACAAGAGGGGAAACGAAAGCGGTCAACGTCGCATGATGCCATCCACGCTCTCGAATGCCCGGAAATGCCGCTTCGCAGAGGCGCATCTCGAACTCATGCCCGAGCACCAGGCCGACGATTAGTTCCTTACCATCGCCGCTGGCACGTTCACAGCAGGCCATTGCCGCAGGGAAAATGTCAGTCGGATGCGAGGGGTCCTGCTTCCAGTAGATGTCGTTGTAATCCATGCAACGGATCATCAGCGCATTGGCAAGTGAAGCCGAAACCGCATCAACGCGGCGGCCACTGCCGATTACAGTTGCTGGCCCAATGGCTGCGACCTCGTCGAGAACTTCCAGTGCGATCTGGACATCGTGCTGCTGGAATCCGCCCAACGCGCAACCGATCGAATCGATCAGGAATCGTTTGGCCTGATAAATCGCTTCAGCTGAGAGGTCCTCGAATCGAAGATTCGCCGCCCAGCGGGACATTTTTGCGGTGAGAGTTTCTTTCGGAGGAGTGGTCGGAGTTGTGACTGGCAAAGTTCGCTCCTTTACTCGGGCTTCATCTTGATGTTTTTTGGGTTCTTGAAGGGGAGAAAGGCCATGAAGTCGGCATGGTGCACGATAAAGGCCTCTGTAGTGCGCTTCACGAGATCCCCTTCCGCTGCGTGTGCCGCGATGATGTGGCAGACGGAGTCCGGAACCCCACACTCCATGGCTAGGGCAACTCCAGTGAACGGATGTCGCAGCGCTTCGCCGCGCTCGCTTTGCTGGCTCTTTCCGTCCGGGCCAAGCTCGTATTCGAGCAGTTTCCCCACATCGGCCAGGATCGCGCCAGCTATCACTGTGTCCGTATCGATTGGCAATGCGCGGCCCATGAACGACTGCATCGCCTTGGCGCTATCGCGGGCGATGTGCACCACGCACCGCTTATGCTCCATAAAAGTAATAGGGCAATTCGGGACCATAAGGGTGAAGGGAATCTGGTTCAAGTCCTCTGGTTTCAGTGGACTACGCTCGAGGGCCTTGAGCCAGGTCTCTATAACCTGCTCGCGTAGTTGAGGATCTTGGATCCAGTCGATTTCCGGCCAAAGGCGCTTGACGTTCTCTCGCATACCGGTGCCCGAGGGGAACGTCTAGAGGCTAGCTGGCCGGATGGAGCGCATCCGCGATTGGAATCACACGGGTCTGTGATTAGAGACAACTGGGTGAAGCAGGACGATTGCGACGCTTGGAGTTAGGGTATTCCGCTTACGACGAATGCAGAAGAAACGCAATTTCCTTCTCGAACAGGGACGGGTCGGTAGCCCCCAGGTGCTTGACACAGATTCGCCCGTCGCGATCAATCAGGAAAGCGATCGGCAAACCCAGAACTCCGCCGTATGCCGAACCCACTTCTGCAGTTCCCATCACGACGGGATAATTCATACGGAACTGCTGATAGAAAGCGCGTACGGGATCGGGGCTATCATCCATGGAGACGCCGATGATCTGCAGCCCTTTGTCGCCATACTTTTGCTGGAGTTCTACAAAGTGTGGAGTTTCCTCCCGGCAGGGGACGCACCACGTGGCCCAAAAATCGAGCAGAACGACCTTGCCCCGGTAAGAAGACAAGCAAAGCTGGCCGCCATCAAGCCGAGGCAGAGTGAAATCCGGCGCCTCCCGATGCTCCTGTCCTGTCGAGCCGGACCGACCGCCCCGAGAGTGGCGGTATGAATACACTCCCACGATCACGGCGGCTAATGTCAGGGCCACCACGAGCCCCAGTTTTCTTCCGGACAACAAACTCACTCTCCCTTTGCAGTGGGATAGCCTCTGTCGACCCAGTTTGTCCCAAAGTTATCGGCGATGTAGAGCACCTTCCCGTTAGTGAACCCCAAAGCTTGAAGCGCGTCATCCGCCGGTTTGAGGTTGGGGCAGTGATTCCACGGACAGCATCCGCAGTAAATGACGAGAAATTTGTTTCGGGGCAGGGATTCAACTCGCTTGCGAAGCTGCTGTAATCCGAGTTCAGTTGATGCTGCACCCACGTACTCGGAGCCGGGAATGTGCGCTTGCAGGAACAGCGTGTGCGAACCGACCTGAAGCACGAGTGGCTTTTCTTTGCCGGACTGCATGACCTTGACAAGGTCTTCCGGGTTGATGAGGCGGCTTGTTGGAATTGCGCCGGTTTGGCACAAAGCATTGGAAGAAATCAAGATCAGGGCCGATGCGATGACTAAACGAAGAACCGTTTCGTTTTTCATCATGGGTTTCCCCCCGAAAGTTCTCGCAATCGCGCAGCCACGCTTTCAGGTGTGATATCGCGCTGGGCATTTCCTAACATCTCAAATCCGACCATAAATTTCCGAATCGTGGCCGACCGTAGCAGCGGCGGGTAGAAGTGCGCATGGAAGTGCCATTCTGGATGCTCGGTTCCATCGGTCGGAGACTGATGAAAGCCCATGGAGTAGGGAAAAGGAACTCCGAAGACCTTGTCGTAGGTCGAAGTGACACGTTGCAACATGAGGCTGAGATTCCTTGCATCGTCGGGCGTGAAATCGTTCATGGTTCCTACGTGACGGCGGCTACAGACCAGGATTTCAAATGGCCAAACCGCCCAGAAGGGAACCAGGGCGGTGAATCCATCATTCTCAAAGAGCAGGCGTTCACGCCGCCGTTGTTCGACCTCGATGTAGTCGCAGAGCAGGCAGCGCTTCTTCGAACGCAGGTAAGCCTTCTGTGCTGCCAGTTCCTTTGCCGGTTCCACAGGAACTGAGGATGTTGCCCAGATCTGGCAGTGCGGGTGCGGATTGCTGGCACCCATCATGGCGCCGCGGTTTTCGAAAATTTGTACGTGGTTGATGAACTCGATTTCGCCTAATTCGCGAAACTGTGCCATCCATGTGTGGACGACCGGATGGATTTCTTCGGGAGTCATGGTGGCCAGCGTAAGATCGTGACGAGGCGAAAAACAGATGACACGGCAAATGCCGGGCTCTCCTTGAGCAACCAGGAGGCCCAGGTCTTCGACATCAATGTTTTCGGGCCGAGTACCTGGCTTCAGTGCCGCGAAATCATTGTCGAAAACGAAGGTGGACGTGTACGCGGGATTGCGCACGCCGCCGGAGCGAGCGTTCCCCGGACATAGATAGCAGTTGGGGTCATACCTGGGCTCGCCTTCCGTCTTAATCTGCGCGACTTCTCCCTGCCAGGGACGACTCGTGCGATGGGGTGAAACCAGCACCCATTCGTTGGTGAGGGGATTCAGCCTGCGGTGTGGATCTTCCGTCAGTTTCAACTTTCAGCCTCGCAGCATTCTACGATGGCCGGGGTAGAGCGGCGAAATTTGGAACCGGCTACCCCGTGCGCACTCATGCCTGTGACGCGGCGCACATCGGGTGTCGTCTTTCAGAAATAAAATTTGTAGTGGTCCTGGAAAGGAGTCGCCATGACATCCTCGGAGAAGACCCGGCTTTTCGTATATTGCGTCTTCTTCCTGGCGGTGATTGCCCTCGCGGCGCTCTACAGGCCAGCCGACGCATTCACGCGACCGGCAGCGCACAGCAATGTGATGGTAGCAGAATAATAGCTTAGAGTTACTGTGCTCTGTGGGAAGCACATCACGGCCTGACAGAGTTACCCATCATCAGGGCGAAGAGAAGAGGAAGATAGATGACCGTCGCCTGAAGGACGTGGCGCGCACGCATTTTGGATCGCGCCGCCGCCAGGGGAAGGTTCAAGAAGGCAAGACGCACGCCGAAGTAGAGCATGGCAAATCCCAGCACGATTGCCCCCACCAGATAGATTCGCCCAGCCATTCCCATGTAACTCGGCAGAAGACTGATCGGGATCAGTGCGACGGAATATGCGAGGATGCGGCGGGCAGTCGATCGGCCGTCCTCTTCGACGACCGGCAACATCTTGATTCCGCCTTTTTCGTAGTCCTCGCGGTACAGCCATGCGATAGAAAAGAAATGCGGGAACTGCCATACGAAGAGGATCGCAAACAATACCAGAGTGCCCCATTCCAGGCGTCCCCGAACCGCTGTCCAACCCAAAACGCCGGGCATGGCGCCCGGAAAAGCTCCCACAAAAGTGCAGACAGGCGACACCCGTTTCAGAGGAGTGTAGGCAGCAAGATAAATAGCAGACGTCAGGAAGGTAAGAAATCCGGTGAGAGGATTCGTGAAGGCTGCCAGATAAAACGATCCGCCGACTGACATCAGCAAACCTACAATCATCGCGTGAGCCAGACTCATGCGCCCAGCCGGGATAGGACGAAACGCGGTGCGCCGCATGTGACCGTCCACGTCGTGTTCCATTACCTCGTTCAAGGCAGCGGTTCCGCTCGAAACCAGGCCGACTCCGATGAGGGCATGCAATAGCCCTAAGCTAATCCATGATTCGCCGGCCTTGTGCGCGCCGAAGAAATAGCCGCACCACGCGGTCATAACGATCAGGCTGGTGACACGCAATTTTGTCAGCTCAGCATAGTCGCGCAAAAGAGAAAATGCCCGGGTGCGGAAACCAGAGAGAGGCAGTGTCGTCGAGCTCATGAGTTCGGCCGTATCAGTCAGGAAAGCTTGTTTGCGATATAAGTCCGTACGGACCCCATCCGTAACGGCTCAAGGAAAGCATAGGTACTCTGATCAACTTCCAAAGTCAAGCGAAATAACATTCCCCACCGTTCTCAGGCTATCACATTCGATGTCGGGAACGCGGGCGGCCTATCTGCTTCCCGAGGAAGCGCCCGCGTCGAAGGTTTCTGGCGGATCGAAGAAGCATTTGTGCCACAATGCGGAATCGGTCAACCTGCCCGTCGTCCATTGTTGAAGGTCGGCCGTGGTGGCGGCGATCATGCCACCATCGGCGGAGTCGAAAATGAGCACGATTCCTCGAGTATCTTGCTTCTTTTCGACGATCTCGGTGTAGCCCTTTTGCAGCAGATACTTCGCATATTCCATGCGCTCCGGCGAGCCGACGTTCTGAGCGCTCTCGTCGACTTTTTGTACGGAAACAATCTTGACGTTCTTGCCACGTAAGGGTTCCCAATCGCCGGGGAAGGGCGCCGTCTCCTCGCGAACTACGCGAAACAGATCTGCGACCGTATGGCGGGTGGAAGATGCAGCTGTGTCCGGGATTCCCTCCGGCATTTCCACACTGTTGCGCCAGATCCAGCCTCGCGAGAGCCCTGAGATGCGCACGTGAACCCAGTCCGCGTTGAAATCCAGCATCTCAAATTCGTCGTGCATGCTGGCGAGAAACAGCGGTTTGGCTGAGATACTGGGAGCGGAAACAACCGGAGTACCGGATTTCTTCACTGCAATGAGGTTTTTGGGATATGCGGTGTTCTTTAGAAGTCCTTCGAGGGTGTCGGCTTCGGCCTTCAACGAGTGATCTGGCTTCGGGGTGGTACCGCCAGATTTCTCTGCCGTACGAGGAGGGGTCCAATCCTTGAGCGATGAAGAGACAGTGCCAGTTGTATCCGGGAATTTCCGCTCGGGTTCAGGCGCGGATGGCTGCTCGTCTTGGGAGACACTAGGTGAGGACTGTACTGACGGGGGGGCGGCTGATTTCCCCGTGGAGGTAGCCAAGAGTTGTTCCGAGAGTTGTTCCAATAGATCTGATTCGAGGCGCCCGTTGGAGCTGAGTAACTGATATCCCGAGTGCGATGGATCGGAGTACCACGCGGTAACTTTCGCCTTGATCCTGACCACACAGCCACCAGTCGGACCCTGAAGAACTTCGGCGCTGGCCTGGTAATAGCCGCGCTGGTAACGATCAAGCGGGTGTTCCGCAGGCTTGGCGAATCCCTCCAAAATCGGCAGACGTCCCGCCATGTTGGACTGCATTGCCTTGAGAGCCTTCTCAATTTCTGCTTTCGATTGCGGGAATGTTCTCTCGCCTGAGTTGGATTGCGCCCACGCAACGATGCCGCAAAAGATCATGGCGCACAGGAAAATCAGTTTTCGAGGGACCAACTGGTTTTTCAAGGCAGCATCTCCAACTGATCGCGCAAGATCCACCCATGTTTGCCGTCGTGGGTCTCCACGCCGTACCAATAAGGCGTCGAAATCACGACCAGCACCTCGGCCCCAGTTGCCAATGGCTCGAGCGTACTTGCCGTGTGAAAAGGTGCCGCCTTGAGAGGAGCGCCGGGAGCCTTGACGATTCTTTCCACCTGCTGTCTCAGGTCTTGCACGCGTTGCTCGAGACTCACGGAGGAAGTTGACTCCAGAGCGGATCCTGGCTCCGGCGGCGGTTGAATCGTTTGGGGGCTTGCAATGGGAGTGACTGGGGGTGCGGTGGGCACATCTTTCAACACAACCTGTGATTTGGTCGAGTCTGGTTTGCTTGATGAGAATTCCTGCTTTGACTTCTCAGACTCTACAGCTTGGGTCTTCATCAACGCCAGCGATTCAAGACGGTCATGAATGTCCTTATACTCCGCACCTTCGACCGAGCCATTGGAAGGGTGCGCTGCATGGCGGTAATCTTCAACGAAACGTGCATCGATGCGCAGCACGGTGTGCTTCTCGTCCTGAGCCTGTACGACATAGCGAACGGCCAAGGTTCCAACGTCCCCACTATTTTTGAAATTCTGGGGATCTAGCGCATTAAAGCGAACTTTGTAAAAGACTCTTCCTCCTTCGGTCCAAGCTGGGAAAACACGTGTAGATGAGGCTACTTCGGCGCCCGAGATGTATTCGTCTTTGCCGTACTCCCTACTACCGCGAACGATCCCGTTCTGTACAATTTCCTGAACGACCTGGGAAACCTCGGCCTCGGAAAACGGAACATTCACGATCAGTCCCATGCCGTACTGGATGGCGTCCTTTTCGCGCGCCGCGAGGTCTGGAACGCCTACTACCGCAGCGAAAAACGCCAAAACAGCGCCGGAAAACACTGTTGTGGCAACTCCCCAAAGCCGTCGATGACGCCTCAGACCTTCCAGATTGGGAACCGGATCCCCGAACTTTTCCACAGAGCCCTCTGCTGGCCAAGGGTCTCAAAGCCGTCGTGAACTGTCAACTTGGTGGTTCTAAACCCCTGTGATTCAATACTTAACACACGATACGACATGATGTAAAAAAAATGTAAAAATTTTATCTTGAACCTAATTGAAAATTCATTGTAGGATTGCGCCCCGGTAAAGTGGAGAAACCGTAACCAGAAAATCGGTTTAGGTTCCCCTGCGACGCGGTTCCGGCTGTGGAAGGGGTTCCCCGCTGGCTCGCCGCGATTACCTGCCTTCGCATTTGTGGGAAATGCAGATCGTGAAAATTCACACTTCGTTGAGGAGTGCGCATGCACATGAGGATGCAGTTCTCTCACCGAGGAAATACTTGTGTGGGAAAGTATTTCCTGATCGCTGTTCTCGCGATTCTCTTTCTCGTCTTAAGCATCAGCCAACCAGCACATGCTCTTCCGGCATTTGCCCGTAAGTACGGGCTCCGCTGTTCTGCGTGCCATGAATCCTGGCCCATGCTCAATTACTTTGGGCAGAAATTTAAGGACAACGGCTACCAGTTGATGAACGATAAAGATTCCCCCATCTGGCAAAATCCGTCCTACTGGCCGATCACGCTACGCATCACGCCTTTCTGGAGCCGCGAGAGCACCAACAAGATCGCAACTGATACTCCCAGTGGCGTAACTAGTCTGGCGACGACTGGGTTCAACCTCAGCGGCTTGGACATCTTGACCGGTGGCACACTGGAGAAGAACATCTCGTTCCTTCTCGTGCCCTCGTCCGACGAGACCGGCGCCTTCCACTTCGAGTCGGCAAACGTCCGCTTCGATAACCTGTTTCACAGTCCTTGGCTAAATGTGAAGGTCGGAAAATTTGAATTAGACAGCTTTATCTCCGAAAAGCGCACCCTGACCCTATCGGCCAGCGGAGGTGAATATCAGTTGTTCCACTTCATTCCCGTGAACGATGGCAATATCTTCGGCCAACTCGGCGACAACCAGTTGGGTGTGGAATGGATGGGCCACTCCTTCAATGACCGCACCAGGCTATCGGCAGCGGTGTTTAGTTCGACTGATGGAAATGTCGATGTGCCATACGGGCAGAACTCCTACACAGCGTTTTTTGCCGGAAGCCAAGCTTTCAACGGAGGGAAGCTAGGAGTGCAACGGGTCGGTGGATATGCCATGATCGGTGAAGCTCCCACCACTTACTTGACCAGCGCCGGAGTTCCCATGCCGGGTTCGGGGACCGGTAACAAAAGCTTCAGCCGCGTGGGATTTGAAGGGCTCTTCTACCTTGGCCCTCATCTTGACTTCCAGGTTTTCACCCAGCATGGATCCGATGATGCGTGGTTCGGCGCATGCTATGGCGACATCATCACTGGCACCTGCGATCCGGGGAACAACAACTCAAATGGAGCCGCACTTCCGGCGGGAGCCCGCAATCCGACATGGAACGGTGCTTTCGTCGAAACCCACTTCGTCTGGAATCCACAATTCACGATCTTCCAGCGATCCGAGTGGGTCCGGATGTCACAGCAGGCGGTTCCTGGTACTCCTTCGAACTTGGGAGATATCGACAACTACGTGTTCGGCTATCGGTACAACCCGTTCATGACGAGTCGGGCTGGATTTGCCATCCACAATGAGTACTCCTGGATCCGCCAGCGGGGTACTGCTCCCGACACCGGCGACCTGAGCAGCAACAGCATAATGCTCGGCTTTGATTTCGACTTCTAAGGAACGAGGACACCGACGATGAAACACACAAAGCGAAACAGTTTTCGAATCGGAGTTGGGTGCCTCGCTTTAGCAGCGTTGTGCATCCTCCCTCTCTACGCCCAGGATGTGCCTGATGTCGGGCCACATCCTGCCACTCCCAGACCCGTGATGGAAAGCCATATCGGTAAGGTCACCGGTCATTCTTCGCGCGCAGCGTACGACTATCGGCGGTACTGTGCCGGCTGTCACGGTGACTTGGGTGACGGCAATGGCGAAAACGCGACCTGGCTTGATCCCAAGCCTCGCGATTTCACCGCCGCGGTTTTCAAATGTCGCTCGACCCCGACAGGAACCTTGCCAACCGATGAGGACCTGTTCAATACCATTGGCCGCGGCCTCACCAATTCGAACATGCCAATTTGGAATAGCTTTGACGACCAGCAGCGGGCCGATCTAGTCGCCTACATCAAGACATTTTCCCCGCGATGGGAGAAGGAAAAACCGGGTGAGCCGATCAAGGTTCCCAGCGAACCTCCTGTAACGATCGAGAGTATTTCGCACGGTAAGGCGCTGTTTACGAAGATGGAGTGTTGGAAGTGTCACGGGCCGCAAGGCAAGGGTGATGGGCCGTCCGCCCCAACCTTGACCGACAGCAAAGATCAACCCATCCGCCCGTACGACTTCAGCAGCGGTAGGGATGATTCCCGTTTCAAATGCGGCTCTACGAATGCCGATCTCTACCGGATCTTCATGGCCGGCGTGGACGGTACTCCAATGCCATCCTTTGCCGACAACATTCAGCCGAATGACGCATGGGACCTGGTGCACTTTCTTCGCACGCTTCAGATACATCGTCATGGTAAGGAGAACGAGGTTTTGAAGACAGCGGGTGGAAAGATTCCGCCCTATGTTGAAAAGCAGTCGAATATCCCCTCCATTCAACCCGCAAACGGAGTTTCGGGAGGCGGTCGATAGGAACGCAGTCGTTACACTCGAAAGTGTTAGAGCCCCAGGAGAATCAGCAAATGCGCACGTGCAACCCCTGCATTGCCGTAGCAGTTGTGATCCTAAGTCCGGCATTGATGTTGGCCGGTACAATCAGCGGCAAAGTCACGTATACCGGAACACCTGTCAAGCAAAAACCCATCAGTATGGCGAAAGAGCCGAGCTGCGAGAAGCAGCATGCCACTCCGATCACCACCGAGACGGTGGTGACTGGCGCCAACAACTCACTGGAAAACGTTGTGGTCTACATCTCGGCAGGCGGCGATGAATCGAACGTTCCCGCACAGGCCGTAACTTTTACCCAGAAAGGTTGTCAGTACGTTCCCCATGTCATCGCGCTGCACACGGGTCAGGAATTGCATGTGGTGAATGGAGACCAAACCTCGCACAACATTCATCCGATGGCCAAAGCAAACCCCGAGTGGAACAAGTCGCAGCCGCCGGGAGCGCCGCCAATCGTGCAGAAGTTCGACAACGCTGAATTTATCTCAGTGAAGTGCCAGATCCATCCGTGGATGCACGGATGGTTCGCCGTCCTCAAGACGAACCATTACTCCATCACGGGTGACGGCGGAGCGTTCTCACTGCCGAACCTGCCGCCGGGAAAATACACAGTCACAGCCTGGCATGAGGACTACGGAACTCAGACCCAGGATGTCACCATTACTGGCAACGAAACCAAGTCAATCGACTTCAGCTTCAAAGCTAAAGCATTCTAGACAGCAAGTCTCGCGGGCTGGCCACGTTGGGAGTTGTCCAAGCGTGGCCGGACTCTGCGGTGGCCCGTATTGCGGGGCGAGCGAGGGACCATGGGCGGCAAGATTTTCGCTGTATTGGTCGTGATCATTGCATTGGCGTCGGCAGTTCCCATCATCAGTCATACATTCTTGGGCGCAAGCGTTACTCCGCCTGAGGACATTTCCACTCACGGGAAGGCGATTGACGAGCAGATGTCGGTCACCATGGCGGAAGCGGGAATTTCCTTTCTTGCCGCGCAACTCATCCTGGGATTGTTCGTGTGGCAGTTCGCCAACCGCAAGGGTGGCGCGACCAGAACATTCCCGGGAGGCGCGACAGCGATGGTGATCGTTGCGTTTCTATTCGTCGGAGCGGAAGTTCTTGCTCTCGGCATGGTCGGCTCAAAAGCTTGGGGCATGGTGTATTTCAAGCCCGCGGCTTCCGACGCGCTGCAGATCCAGGCGCAAGCCGGGCAGTTTGCTTTCTACTTCCGTTACCCCGGACCGGACGGCAAGTTCGGGCAGATTCATCCCGACAAGATAGATGAAGGCAATTCAAACTTTTTCGGGCTTGATCCGGGAAACGACATCGCCTCCCGCGACGACATCACGTCCGGCGAATTGGTAGTGCCGGTCAACAAAGAAGTCAACCTGATGATGCACGCGAAGGATGTTGGTCATTCCTTTTACGTCCGCGAGTTGCGCATACAGCAGGATTTCGTGCCGGGGCTTGATCTCGCCGTTCACTTCACGGCAACCAAGGTGGGCAAATACGAGATTGTGTGCACGCAGCTCTGCGGCCTTGGTCACTACAACATGAAGTCATATCTGAACGTAATGTCGCAGGAAGACTTCGACAAGTGGTTAAAGTCGCAGTCCAGTTAGACGCGGAAGGCGAATACCACTCCATTACGAGGGAAGGGTTATGTCGGACACATCCGTACATGCATCGGTTCACGGGGCACCTACAAGTTTCATTCGCAAATATGTGTTCAGCCTTGACCACAAAGTGATCGGACTGCAGTACTACGCGCTCGCATTTGTCGCGGTCTTTACGGGCATGGTGCTGTCGTGGATTATGCGACTTCATCTCGTCTGGCCCAATTCACCCATTCCGGGTCTCGGCTGGCTGGCAAAGGTCGGCGCGCCCGGCGGCGTGGTAACCCCCGAGTACTACCTGCAACTCCTTACCATGCACGGCACGCTGATGGTCTTCTTCGTCCTTACCAACGCGCCGTTTGCCGCCTTCGGCAACTACTTCCTGCCGATCCAGATCGGCGCCGAGGATATGGCCTTCCCCCGCTTCAACATGATGTCGTTCTGGACCACCTTCGTCGCCTTTTGCATTCTGATTTCTGCGTTCTTTGTAGGCGATGGCCCGCCGCTCTCCGGCTGGACAGGTTATGCACCTCTGAGTGCTGTCGGTGCCGACGCCGGCCCGGGCCAGGGGGTTGGCCAAAGCCTGTGGGGAATTTCGATTTTCGTTTTCTGTATCGCATCCTTGTTAGGTTCGCTGAATTTCATCGCCACGACGCTTGATCTCCGCACCAAAGGCATGACTCTCGCCCGCATGCCGATCGTGACCTGGGCATGGTTCATCACCTCCTGCATCGCGCTCTTGGCCTTCGCCGTTCTTATGCCGGCTTGCTTGCTGTTGATCCTCGACCGCGTTGCGGGCACAAGTTTCTTCGTGCCGGCCGGTCTGAACGTGGCGGATCATATCCAGCCACACCAGGGCGGATCTCCACTATTGTGGCAGCACTTGTTCTGGTTCTTTGGCCATCCTGAGGTGTATATCGCGATCCTGCCGGCCATCGGAATCGTCAGCCACATCCTGATCTGCAACATGCGCAAAAACATGTTGAGCCACCGAGTCATCATCTATTGCATGATGGCAATCGGGTTCCTAAGCTACATGGTCTGGGGACATCACATGTTCGTCAGCGGGATGAATCCGTTTTCGGCGATCGTGTTCTCGTTTCCGACGCTGATGATCACAATTCCCGCCACGATCATGACCCTGATCTGGCTGGGCAGCCTCTACGGATCCAATCTACGGATCAACAGTGCGTCGCTCTTCTGCTTGGGCTTCATTTCGATGTTCGTAAGCGGCGGCGTCAGCGGATTCTTCCTGGCGCAGCCATCGATTGACATCTATCTGCACGCGACATATTTCGTCGTGGGGCATTTTCACATGGTGATGGGCGTCGCCGCGATCATGGGAGTCTTTGCCGGAACCTACTTCTGGTTCCCGAAGATGACCGGCCGCATGATGAACGAGACCCTCGGCCGCTGGCATTTCTTCCTGACATTGATCGGAACCTATGCCATCTTTATGCCATTCCACTACCTGGGGCTAGCGGGCAACGTGCGCCGCTATTCGGCATTCCAGGACGACTTCCTGGTGCCACTGATCCCGGTGCACAAGTTCATTACGTATGCTGCTTTGTTCACCGGTGCAGCGCAGCTGATTTTTGTCGCGAATTTTGTGTACAGCCGCTTCAAGGGACCCAAAGCGTCGGCAAATCCCTGGGAGTGCACCTCTCTCGAATGGTCCACACCGTCGTCGCCGCCGCCATTCGACAACTTCGGCGGGGAACACCCGGTCGTTTATCACGACCCGTATCAGTACGGGGTCAAGGGTTCGACCGGGGACTATGTCATGCAAACCTCGCCCGAGCAGGCTGGCGCCGCTTCTTAGGGAACTGGAGTAGTCATGGCTACGATACTGCAACCACCGCGAGCCGCAGTTGAGCACGAGCGAACTTCCGATCATCCGGTTGGCTCGGGAGGCGGGTTTCGCAATCTCATTCCCGAGGGCGGGTCTTTGCGGCTGGTAAAGGGTTCCTCGGGCGAGCCGACTCGCACTGGTATCTGGGTCGGCTTGGCGGCGATTGCGATGTCGTTCGCAGCCCTGACCAGCGCACTCTATGTCCGCGAAGGAAGCGGCTACACCGATTGGACGCACATTACCCTTCCTTCAATTCTCTGGTTCAACACATTGGCTTTGATTCTGAGCAGCGTGACACTGGAGCGCGCGCGTCATTGCGTGGCTGCCTACATGCGCGGCAACCAAACCATTCGATCCGTACCCATGGTGTGGCTGAATGCAACCTTGGCGCTCGGCTTGGTCTTTGTCGCAGGACAGTACTTCGCGTGGCTCAAACTAAGATCTGAGGGACTGTATCTCCCGACCAATCCCAACAGTTCCTTCTTCTACGTGCTGACTGGAGTGCATGCCATTCACGTGTTAGGCGGCCTCGGTGGCCTGGCCCGGGTGATGGTCAAGTTCCGCGGTGCAGCGGTTTCGCTACGCCGCAGCACCGTCGATGCCACCTCGTATTACTGGCATTTCATGGGCGTGTTGTGGATGTATCTGCTGTTGATTCTGTGGCTGAAGCTGTAGATCAATCTTGGAGGCCCTATGAGTCAAGCCGAACTTGCGGTGGAGGCCGTCGCGGTGCACAGCGCTGGATCTCACAGTTCCAGCATAATGGAAGAGCGTCCCTTTGCGATTCCTTCCAGCAAACTTGTGATGTGGCTTTTCATCATCTCTGACGCCTGCACATTCGGCGCGATGCTGTTTGCCTACGGGTACATACGTAACTCAGCGGCCGACTGGCCACGCGTTTTCGAAGCGGCGAGCATCTGGAACTCCTTGCTAATGACCTTCATTCTGGTCACCACAAGTCTGACCGTGCTCCTGGCGGTGAAGGCCGCACAGTCCGATGATCGCGCTGAAGCCTTCCGCTGGACGATGATCACCGCCGCTGGCGGCGTTGTCTTCGTGCTACTGCACATCCGCGAATGGATGAGTCTGATTCACCAGGGTGCACGAATGTGGCAGAACCCATGGGGAGCGCCGATGTTCGGTGCTGCTTTCTTCTCGATTACTGGCTTGCATATGGCGCACGTGCTCGGTGGAGTGATTGCATTGACGGTCGTAGGCCTCAGTTACAAAGCTGGACGCTACGCTGCCCGCCACATTGAGATCTGGGCACTGTACTGGCACTTCGTCGACCTGGTCTGGATGTTCGTTGTGCCGTTGGTCTATTTGTTGAATATGAAGCGTTAAAGCGTGTCGAAAGGGGGTTTCCATGAACCAAACCCAAGCATCCAGCGTCACGGGTTCAACCGTGATTGTCTATTGCGCTATTCTCGCGATCGCCGTTGTGCAAGTGGTGGTGGCCGTGACCATGGGCCCGTCGCTTGGGCGTCTGCTGTTGCTGGCCGTGATTCAAGGGTATCTGGCGGTAATGTTCTTCATGCACCTGCGTGACGAGAAGCCGAGCCTGCGTCTGGCATTGATCCCCGGGACCTTATTTGTGTTGGTCATGATGAATATGATCTGGGCCGATAGCTTCCGGTTGATGGTGATGAAACCTTTCGCGAAGTAGGAGCTGTATGCGGCATTTATTTGAATTGAAACCTGGTGTCGGCCTGCGGCTGGGACTTCTTTTGACACTGGTTTTCGCTTCGAACGCCGTTGCCCACGGCCAGGGTTGCGCTCTTTGTTACACCCAAGCGGCCAGTGCCAGCCACCGCTTGATCCAGGGGCTGCGGACAGGGATTCTGGTCCTGATTGTCCCTCCGATGTTCATGTCAGTCGGGATCACTCTGCTTGCCTACAAGAAACGTAATCGGACCAATGACAAGGCGGAATCGCGAAACTCCGGAGATACGTGGTAACTCTCCGCGCAAAGTCAACCCCAACAAAGGACACGAAGGAGACCGAGGCCCAACTTCTTCGTGGTAATTTAGTCTTCTGAATCGTTATAGATTTGGGACTTAGCGGAGCATGATCATAATCTTGGCTCCTTGCGCGTGGCATAATCTTCCCAAAAACTTTTGGTCATGGGGCCACCATGCGTTTATTCCTTAATGCCATTCTCAGTGCATTTGCGGTTTTGGTTCCACTATCGCTCGCCGCGCCCGCTCCCAAGCCGATGCAGATTTACTTCATCGATGTGGAGGGTGGCCAGGCAACTCTGGTCGTCAGTCCTTCGGGTCAATCATTGCTAATCGACACCGGCTGGCCGGCAAATGAAGGCCGTGACGCTGACCGGATTCTCGCGGCGGCTCACCAGGTCGGTCTCAAGCAAATCGATTACGTGCTGATCACGCATTATCATCGCGACCACGTCGGCGGAGTTCCGCAACTCACGGACGGTATCAAAGTGGGTACATTCGTGGATCACGGGCCCAACCTGGAAAATTCCCAAGTGACGCGAACTGACTACGCCGCTTACGAGAAGGCGATCGCCGGGCACCCCCGCGTGACCGTTAAGCCCGGATGGGCGCTGCCTATCAAGGGAATCGAAGTCCGTGTGCTGGCCGCGGCTGGCGACAGCATTACAAGCCCTCTGCCGGGCGCCGGAGAGGCGAATCCTTACTGCAAGGGAGATGTTGCTGGGGGAGAAGACGCTACTGAGAATGCGCGTTCCGTTGGCGTACTGATCACGTACGGCAAGTTTCGATTCCTCGACCTTGGCGACCTGACAAAAAGAAAGGAGCTGGAGCTGGCTTGCCCCAATAGTCTTCTGGGCACTATTGATCTCTTTCTCGTGACCCATCACGGAGCCGACCTTTCGAACCCGAAGGCTCTGGTGTGGGCAGTGCATCCTCGTGTCGCGGTGATCGACAACGGCGCCCGGAAAGGAGCGAGTCCTGCCGCCTGGCAGATCGTTCACGATGCTCCCGGCCTGGAAGACCTCTGGCAACTGCACTACGCCGCCGAGTCAGACCGCCAGCACAATGTCGACCCCGACCACATTGCCAATGTGAAGGAGAACTGCGAAGGGAAGTATTTGAAGGTTACGGCCGACGCGGATGGCAGCTTCACGCTAACCAATACTCGAACAGGCAGCCAGAAAGCGTATCCCAAGCGATAGCCCATGATCGTTATTGTCATGGGAGTTGTCGGCGCAGGAAAGACGACAATCGGCACATTACTAGCTTCTCAACTCGGCTGGGAGTTCGCGGACGCGGATGATTATCATCCTGAATCCAACGTCGAAAAGATTCGCCGCGGGATTCCGCTCACTGACCACGACCGTCAACCTTGGCTTGACCGTTTGCAGCAAGCTGTCGGTCACTGGATCGCGGAGGGCAAGAGTGTAGTCCTGGCCTGCTCAGCCCTGAAGCGCGCCTATCGCGAGAAGCTTTGTGCAGATCCGGACGTGAAGTTTGTATATCTGAAGGGCAGCGCAACATTGATTGGTGATCGCCTGCGTTCCCGCCAAGGACATTTCGCAAGCGAGTCGATTCTAGCCAGCCAACTCGCGGACCTGGAGGAGCCCGAAACAGCAATCAAAGTGGAAATCAGTACTACTCCCGAAGAAATCGTCGATGAAATTCGGAAAGGACTTCACTTAGGGTAGAATCCTTGCGCCGTGGCACCGGCTTCCCGCCGGCTCTCGGGGCATCTTTGCCTTCGCATTAGCGTACGTTGGAAAGCAAGAATCGCTATTCGCACTTTCTAGGGAATTGGAATCTGCAATTGGAAACGACGCCCAACCGCATCGAATCCGCCGTCGTCTCTCGGTTGATGTGGCGGCTCATGCCGTTCCTCTTTCTTCTCTACATCATTGCCTATCTCGACCGCATCAACATGAGCTTTGCGGTGCTCCAAATGCGCGGGCAACTGAATTTGAGTGAACGTGCGATCGGTCGTGCCGCCGGAATATTCTTCCTCGGATACTTCATCTTTCAGCTTCCTAGCAATCTGATACTCGAGAAATTCGGCGTTCGTCGTTGGATTTCCGTGATCATGATCACCTGGGGTGTTGTCTCGTGCCTGATGATCTTCATCCGCGGGCCCGTCAGCTTCTACACCATGCGATTCCTGCTTGGCGCCGCCGAAGCCGGTTTCTTCCCCGGAATGATCCTTTATATGAAGCGCTGGTTCCCGGCCAACGCGCGAGCACGGGCGGTGGCGTGGTTTATGACAGCGAATCCTCTCGCCGGAGTTGTGGGGAGCCCAATTTCTGGCGCCCTGCTCGGGCTTCACGGTTTGGGATTGTCGGGCTGGCAATGGATGTTTCTGATTGAGGGCCTGCCGGCGATTTTCTTCGGGGCAGTCGTTCTCTGGACACTTTGCGACCATCCCGACGAAGCACATTGGCTGGAGGGGGAAGAAAAAGACTGGCTGATTGCCAAACTTGCAGCGGAGCAACGTGCGGAAGCGGGTGTTTCTCGGCGGGACTTCTGGAAAGTACTCATCAGCCTGCGGATCTGGCTCCTCTCAATGGTCTATTTCGGCCTGTCGACCACAATGTACGGTGTAACACTCTGGCTGCCGAGTGTGATCCGCTCGTTCAGTGGTATGAGCTATTTGTGGATTGGCACGATCGCGGTCCTCCCATTTCTGGTGACCGTAATCGTCATGGTTCTTGTCGGGATGCGTTCCGACAAGGTGGGCGAGCGCCGCTGGCATACGGCAATTCCGGCGTTTACTGCTGCCGCAGGCCTCATCCTGGCGGCATATGGCAACTCGACACTGGTTGTCATTGCGGGGATCACTATCGGCATGGCGTTCGCCGAAGCCATGGGTGGCCCATTCTGGGCGATGGCCACGTCACGACTGTCGGGTCTCTCTGCCGCAGCTGGTATCGCCGTTATCAACTCCCTGGCAAACCTTGGCGGTTACTTCGGCCCCGACATCATCGGGCTATTTCGAAATGCAAACGGAGGATTTAAGGGAGGTTTGCTGGCAATCGCCGCGACCGTAGTCATGAGCGGTTCCGTCGCCCTCATCATTGGTCGCGAGCGCTCCTTGTCCCATGTGCCCAGTACGTAAGCGTACTGGGCTCCGGTCCATTTCCAGCTGTGGACTCAATTGTTTACAATAAAGAATTCCTGCTGACGGCTCGAGAGAGCTGGAGGCGTAATAATCGTTTTGGAATCGTTGAACCACAACTCCAGTACGGCCGCCCCCACCGTTTACTGGCGGGTCGAGGGCAGCCTTTTGGACCTGACGGTCGTCAGGCCGGTGGCATTCTTTACCTGGAATGCTCAGACCTTCGCCGAGCGATTCCGCCGCCGCGGGCTCATCTTCCTGATGGCTGTATTGCGCCCGGTCCTTTACTCTACCAATCGGAAATTCGCCACCCGGGTTGTCCACACCGTTTTGCGCGGCGTGACCCGGGACCGTCTGGACCTGCTTGGGGAGGAGTATTTCGAGTATAAACTGAAGCCACGCCTGAAACCTGAGGGCGTGCGGGCAGTGAAGGAGTTGGTCCAGTCCGGTGCGGACGTTGTACTGGTCAGCCAGGCGCTCGACCATGTGATGCGGCCTCTCGCCCAACATCTCGGGGTGAAGAGGATTGTGGCGAACCGACTCGAATTTCGAGACGGAATCGCGACGGGTCGGTTGCTCGATCCTGTGATTCGTCCTCGCGGCGCCTTCGCTCCCTTCCGCGAAAATATGCCAGATGGCCGCCGTGCCCCCAAGACATTAGCCCGCCATCTCGACATCTCTCTGGAAGAGCTGCGGGGGGCAGTCGATTCAGCACAGCGGCAAAACTTGGCGCCCAAACGGCCGATTGTGCACTTCGATGGTCAAAACCAGGGAGCCGAATTCTCTGTGCGCCACGCCTTCTCAGGCAAGCAGATCATGCTCATCGGTGTTACCGGATTCATCGGGAAGGTGTGGCTGGCCAATACGTTGATCGACTTGCCCGAGATCAAGCGAATCTATCTTTTGATTCGCCGCCAGAAATCAAATCCGGGAGAACGGCGCTTCGAAAAGATGATCGAAGAATCCCCAGTCTTCGATCCTCTATTTGAGCGTTACGGCGATCAGCTTCCCGAATTCCTGCGTGATAAAATCGAAGTGGTCGAAGGTGATGTGACCCAGCCCGGGCTTGGGCTGAGCCCTGAATCCGCCCACCTGCTGCAAGAGAATCTGGACCTGGTGGTGAACAGCTCGGGCCTGACTGATTTCAATCCCGATCTTCGCGATGCACTCGTCACTAACACCGACGCTGCCGTTAATGTTTTGGAGTTCGTTCGGGGCTCAGGCCATGCCGGACTTGTGCATCTCTCGACCTGCTACGTAGCCGGGGAGCAGGATGGCCGGGTCAGCGAGAAGCTGATTCCGAACTACAACCCTCGAGCCCTCGCTGACTTCGATGCCGAGAAGGAATGGCGTTCTTTGCATGAAGCCATCCGCGAGGCAGAACAAAGAGCCGAGAGCGAGGAAGTGACTTCCGGCCTCCGATTGCAGGCACAAGTCAAGGAGCATGCGGCGAAGAATCTGCATGGGACCGCTCTCGAGAATCAGATCCGCAAGGGCCGTGTTCGCTGGCTGAAGACTTATCTAACCGAAGCGGGGACTCGGCGGGCGAAAGAGCTCGGCTGGCCGAATACCTATACGCTGACGAAGAGCCTGGCGGAGTCATTGATCATCAAATACGGTGGCGGTCTGCCGGTTGCGGTCGTGCGGCCGGCGATCGTCGAAACTTCGGTGTCGAAGCCTTTTCTGGGCTGGAACGAAGGCATCAACACGTCGGCGTCGCTCTCTTATCTGTTGGGAACTTACTTCCGCCAATTGCCCTCCAATGAGAGCAAGCGGCTCGATATCATCCCCGTAGATGCGGTTTGTGGGGGGATGACGCTAATTGCCGCCGCCGTAATGGAGCGGCGATACGAACCCCTCTATCAGCTTGCCACATCCGTAACCAATCCCTGCGACATGGGGCGTTCGATCGAGTTGACCTCGCTGGCACATCGTAAGCACTATCGCGCCCAGGAGGGTCTGGAGTCGTGGCTGCGCTTGCGATTCGATGCTATTCCAGTGTCGAAGCAGCGTTATAACCGCATGTCAGCCCCCGCGCAGAAGGCGATTGTGAAATCGATTCAGCGCATCATGTCGCCTCTTCCCCTGAAGCGGGCGCCGCTTGTGAAGGCAGAGCGTAACCTTGAGCGTGTCGAAAAACTGATTGAGCTGTTCGAACCCTTCATCCTGCTTAACGAGCACGACTTCACGGCGGAAAACATCGAGAAGCTGTCTTATTCGCTCGTGCCCGAAGAACGTGGCCAGTTTGGCTATGACACGCGTTCGCTTGACTGGTGGGATTACTGGATTAACATTCACATCCCGGCCCTGCGGCGGTGGACGTATCCCCTCATCGAGGGCCGCCCGCTGGAGCCGAGGGCTCCGCGCAGCTTTCAGCTTGCGCCGGCCAATATCGACACCGTCAGAACGGGGACCAACGGAGCAACGTGGCGATATTCCTGACCGGATCGACCGGATACATCGGCGCCCATGTCGCCGCCAACCTGCTGCACGGCTACGGCGCTTCACTGAACCTGCTGGTGCGGGCGCGTGATCCTCAGGAAGCGCAGGCACGATTGTGGCGCGCGTTACAGTTGCATCTGCAGTTCCCGGAATTTTACGAACATTTGCAGACCAAAGTGCGAATCTTCTGCGGAGACCTCACATCGTCAGGATTCGGCTTAGGACGCGACGAGTATGATCGTTTGGTCCATACTACCGATTCGGTGATTCACTGTGCGGCATCTTTGAACCGCAAATCAGAAAAAAGCTGCCTGAATGTAAACCTTCGCGGCACGTTGGAGGTCCTGACACTTGCGCGCCATGCCGAGCATTATCACGGTCTCCGCCGCTTCAGCGAAGTCAGCACGGTTGCGGTTGCTGGGAAGCGAAGCAATGAGGTTGTGACCGAAGATCGCTCGATCGACTGGGACCGCTCCGACTACGATCCGTATGCCCGTACCAAGAAATTTTGCGAGCATATGACCCACGTTCTGCTTCCCGACACACCAAAGACCATCTTCCGTCCCAGCATTGTTCTAGGCGACAGCCGCCACGCGGAAACGACTCAGTTCGACATGGTGAAATCATTTGTTTTCCTGGCTGGCTTGCCCGCGTTGCCATTCCGGCCGAACGACAAGATCGATATTGTCAATGTGGATTTCGTGGCTGATGCCATTGCTACCTTGCATCTGAAAGATCAGCCGAAGTACGACATCTATCATTTGTCTTCCGGGATCTCTTCGCAAAGCTTTCGCGAACTGACCACTGCCCTTGCTGCTGCGCAGCAAAAGCGACGGCCGGTATTTCTGCCGTTCACCGAGAGGCCATTTGAGAGTTCGGTGAAGTTCCTGTCGAACCGTAAAGGCCCGCTGGGCTATGGCGCCTCTCTGATGAAAGTCTTCATGCCGTATCTTCTCTGGAATACGGTGTTCGACAATACACGCGTGACATCGGAATTAGGGCGGCAACCGGTCCCGTTTTCGCACTACAGTTACCCGCTGCTCAAGTTCAGCCGCGACAACAATTTCGAGTACAAGTATCAACCCTGGCCTGCAGTTCGCGGAGGGACCGCCGCATGATGGACTTCGTTTTGGAAGCGTGGGTTAGCGCCAACATCGAGCGCGCCAAGACACGTTGGATGCTCGGCGGAAACAAGCCTTGGCAACCCAGCGAGAAGTTCAAGCTCCTTTTTGCCGGATACAACGGTACGCGCAACATGGGTTCCGACGTTCGTGTGGAGGAGATGCTGCGCCAAATACGCCATATCCTTGGAGCGGAGCGAGTCGAGTTCAGCGTCATGAGCCAGAACTTTGATTTCTCCAAGGGATATTTCGAGGGAACGAGCCAAGTTCATCTGCCCGATATCTTCCCACCGTTTTTGTCCGATGAGGTGCCAAAGCATCACGGCGTCGTGGCCTGCGAAGGTTCTATGTTCAAGAGCAAATTCGCGAATGCCCTGACCACGATGATGATCGGTTCCCTGGGGATCGCGGCGGCGGAAAATAAGCTCTCTGTCGGCTATGGTGCTGAAGCCGGGCACATGGACCCACTGGTCGCGAAAATGTGCGCGCGGTACTGCAAAAACTCACTCGTTATCACGCGGAACGAAGAGTCGCGCGCGATCTTGAGCGAGATGGGAATTCCAACGCAGCTCGGTACTGACACTGCCTGGACATTTGAGCCGAACCCGGCGGAATACGGACAGAACGTATTGCATCAGATTGGCTGGGATGGAAAAGTTCCGGTACTCGTGGTCTGCCCGATCAATCCCTTTGAATGGCCGGTCAAAGCCTCGGTTGCAAAGTATGCAGTACATAGTCTCACCGGTGCTTACAAGGATAGCCATTATCGAACGGTCTATTTCCACAACTCAGGCCCTGCCGCCGATCAGGCGTATCAACATTATTTGACTTCAATCGCGAACGCTGTTGACGTATTCCGAAAGCAACGAAAAGTATTCGTCATCATGGTTGCGACGGAACGCCTTGATGCTCGGCCAGCAACTCGTATTTCCGAAAGACTGGGAGGCGTACCCGTGCTGACTAGCGATCAATACAACATGTACGAACTGGTCAGCATCCTGCGCTCGTGCCATATGATGGCGTCATCGCGCTACCACGGCATCGTGACCTCGATGCCTGCGCTGGTGCCCTCGGCTGGAATCACCATGGACGAGCGCATCCGCAATCTGATGCGCGAACGCGGCCATCCCGAACTGCTCATGACTGTCGATGATCCTGATCTCGAGTCGAAGTTATTGGCCGCTCTGAATCTGCTCGCAACCGAAGGCGAGCGCATCTCCGACGGGATCGCGCGCACGGTCGTCAAGAATCTCAAAGTGATGGCTCAGATGGGAGTTTTCTTTGAAGAAGAAGTTCAGCGGCGCTATCCGGAATTCCCGACGCGCCGGGGCCAGTGGAGTTGGGAAGACTACCTGCCGCCGATGAATACATCCTCAAAACAACTGGTGGCGGCCTACAGCTAGTCCGTGGATTTCGTGTCCTGTGCGGTCGACAAATCGATGCCTTTCGTCGGAGATATTTTCTCGCAACTCAAAGCGGCGCCACAGAACACGGTGCTGCAGGAACTTCGCGATGGCCAGTTCACAGGCGTGACCGGCTCCGAGTTGCTCGAATTGGTTCGCAAAGCGCGTACTTTTCTTGCTTCCAGGGGATTGCAGAAGGGTGATCGCTGCGGCATCCTGGCCGCGAACAGCATCCGATGGATTGCCTTGGACTTGGCTGCCATGGCCGAGGGTTTCATCGTCGTTCCCCTTTATTTCCGTCAGGCTCCCGCTGAATTAGTCACAATCATGAAAGACAGCACCCCGGCGCTGATTTGCTGCAGTGATGCAACGCTGCGTAGAAGCATCCAGCAAGCTTGGCCCGATGTCCCGCCGCTTCTGCTGTTCGACGAAATCTTTGCGGGAGCCGAAGGCGTCTCGCTGGATCGCCCCCAGGTGCGCGACGAAGAACCGGTCACAATCATTTACACGTCCGGAACATCAGGTGAAGCCAAGGGAGTTGTTCTGACGGCAGCCAATGTCGTATTCATGCTCGCTTGTACGTCATCGCGTCTTGACGAGTTGATGGATGGACGCCAGGGACAGGATAGAATCTTTCACTATCTACCGCTCAGCTTCTGCGCGTCGTGGATCGCAGTACTGACGTTCCTGCTGCGCGGAAGTCTGGTCACGCTCAACACGGATTTGATGAAGATCGCAAGCGACATGCCGCTGGTGTCCCCGCACTATTTCCTGAATGTGCCGCAATTGCTTGAGCGCATGCGCCGGGCGGTCGACGAACAGGTCGCCAAGAAGGCCGGAATCGCCAAAGCGATATATGACCGCGCCAAGGTGGCTTGGGCTAGTAGTTCTCAATCACGAGGTTCCGGCAGTTCCTTTTCCTTGTGGTTAGCCAAAAAGATTGTTTTTCCAGCCATACGCAAGAAAATGGTGGGCGAGAACCTGAAGGCCTTGATCTGCGGCTCAGCTCCGCTTAGCCCCGAAACGCAAGACTACTTCCGCATGCTAGGTGTCCCCGTACTGCAGGTCTATGGATTGACCGAGACAACCGGCATCTGCACGATGGACGATCCCAAGAACCCTGTGCTTGGCCGCGTCGGTCCAACCATCTCGGGGATTGAAATGAGGTCGGCGGAAAACGGCGAGATCATCGTCAAAGGAGCGAACGTTTTCTCCGGCTACTGGAATCGTCCGCAGCAAACTGCCGAGGTCCTCCGTGACGGATGGTTCCACACCGGTGATCAGGGGGAACTGGACCAGACGGGTACGTGGATGATTGTGGGCCGCATCAAGAACCTGATCGTCCTCGGCTCAGGCCACAAGGTCGCCCCAGAAACGATCGAGGATGAGATTGCAAAGCACCTTCCCGGTGCACAGCAGATCGTTATTGTTGGCAGTGGCCGCGGATATCTGTCAGCGATTGTGACGGGTGCCGTGAACCGGACTGAGGTGCAAGCGGCTCTCGATGCTGTCAACCCACAATTTCCCCACTACAAGCAGGTGCGTGCGTTCATGGTGTGCACCGAGCCATTCTCCATCGATAACGGAATGCTGACGGCCAACGGCAAGTTGAAGCGCGATGTGATTGTTGAGCGCATGAGAACTGAAATCGAACGCATGTACACCACGGTGAAGAGCGCATGAACGAAGGCCTGAGTCGCAAAGGGGAGGCCTTGTCTTATGAGTGCAAGAACGGACTCATCGAACTCGTGCTGCATCGTACTCCTTGCAATGAAATCGGGTCGAAGTCGCTCGACGAACTGGAAGCCTTTTCTAGTGCGCTGCAGGGGCTGAGCGAGTCTGCCCATGCGCTCATCATTTCCAGTAATCTCAAGTGCGGATTCTGTGCGGGTGCTGATCTCCGTGAGTTGTACAAGCGTTCCCAGTCCATGCGTGGTGAAGAAGCTTTGAAAGGCGTCCGCGCGTTTCTGGAGCGCATACATCGCGTGCTCAGTGTCATCGATGGCGTTCCTTTGACCACGATTGCTGCAGTCAATGGCGTCGTCTTTGGCGGAGGTTTCGAACTTGCGCTTACGTGTGATCTGATCATTGCCGACAAAACGTCTCGCTTCGCGTTCCCAGAGCTACGGCTCGGTTTGATTCCGGGATTCGGCGGAATTCCGCGCCTGAAGCGCGACATCGGCAATGCTGTGGTTCGCGATCTGCTCTTGACGGGACGCAGTTTCAATACGACCAAGGCGCAACAGATCGGCCTCGTGAGCCAGGTAGTTGCGGAAGGTGAAGCACTACGCGCCGCTCACGCCACGGCCGCACAACTGGCAAAGTTCGATCGTCATACGGCTGCTCGCGCCAAGCAATTCATCAAGCCGATTCCTCACGAGGAACTGAAGCAGGAAATCGACATCTTCTGCGAGCTGTTTGCCCGTCCTGCAGTGCAGAGGGGCCTCAAGAAATTTGTCGAGAGCACCGATGTCCAGCCCTACTTGCCGTAAGCGAAGCTGAATTAGAATAGATAGATTATGCTGACCGCTGAAAAGACATTGGAAGAAATTCTTAACCTTGCCGCCGCGCATTTCAAAGTCCCGCGCGAAAAACTCTCTCCCGATGATGACTTCTTCAAGACTCTCGGCATCGATAGTCTGCAAGCACTGGATTTGCTCACCAAAATTGAGAATCATTTCCGTGTGGAATTACCCGACTACGAATTGCAAGGAGTGAGTGATTTCCGCACGCTGGCTAGCAAGATACAGGTCCGCTTATAGATCCCAGATGTTTGATTTCGGACGTTGATTAGCAGGGAACACCGCGTGATGATGTTCGCGGCTGGTTCAATCGTCAATCTACAATTTAAATCGGCAATTTCGCGATGCTCGATCTCCGTCAATACACATGCCTCGGAGCTGCTCTTCGTGACGCTCTCGACCGCTTCTCGAAAGAGGTGTGTCTAATCGAGGCCGAACGCGATCGCGAAAAGCTCCGCCTGACGTATTCAGATTTCAAGGAAGTTGCCCTTCCGCTCGCCCGCGCTCTGGAAGATGCCGACTTTGATCCCAACGATCGCGCTGCAATCATTATGACGAATCAGTCGAAATGGCTGATTTCGGCTTATGCGATCTTTTATTGCGGCGGCGTCCTCGTGCCGCTGGATTACAAACTCACCGCAGCCGAACATCTGCAGCTTCTCACGCACTCCAAAACCAAAGTCCTGATCGTCGAGTACCACCTTTGGCGCGCAATTATGGCAGACGCCGGTTTCGACAAGATCGGAACGAAAATTGTTCTGGTTACAGAGGCCCCGCTGGGTGTGGATCTTGCCGGGGCCTTCCGCTGGGAAGACTTCAAGCGCAAAGGCGCTCCCGATTTCATCATGCGTCAGAAAGACGACGTGGCTTGCGTTGTTTATTCTTCGGGTACTGGGGGACGACCCAAGGGCTGCGTACTGACTCACGAAAATTATCTGGAACAATGCCGATCCCTAACCGCGTGGTACCCGTTTTGGCCGGGCGTTCGTTATTTGAGCATTCTCCCCACGAATCATGCGATCGATTTCATGGTTGGCTTCATTGGGCCGTTCGTATGCGGCGCCTGCGTGGTGCATCTCCGTACTCTGCGTCCGGAGTTCGTCCGCGACGCGTTCGTACGCTACCGGATCACCTATGTCTCGCTGGTTCCAATGATCCTCAAGAACCTGGAGCGTGGCCTGCGTGCCAAATTCGATGAACAGCCGTCCTGGAAGCGGACTCTGCTGAACTCCATGATTGCCTTAAATCGGTCCCTGACCCGCAGGTGCCCGAACGTGAAGCTTAGTCGGATGCTGCTGGGCAATATCCATCGCGGATTCGGAGGAGAGTTGCTGGCTTTGATCACAGGAGGGGCCTTCATGGAGCCTTCCACCATGCAGTTCTTCTACGATCTCGGCATTCCGGTGGTGAATGGGTATGGGCTCACCGAAGCGGGTACCGCCCTTACACTCAACGATCTGAAGCCCTTCCGTCCCGATACAGTTGGGAAGCCTCTTCCCGGAGTCGAACTGCGCATCTTGAATCCGGATGCTGAAGGGGTCGGCGAGGTAGCGGTGCGAAGCAAGACGGTGATGTCGCACTATCTGGATGATCCGGAACTCACGCTGGAAACGATCGTGGATGGCTGGCTCCTGACCGGCGACCTGGGCCGCTTTGAGCGCCACGGCCATCTTCAGCTGTTTGGCCGAAAGAAAAATATGATCGTGACCGAGGGCGGCAAGAATATCTATCCCGAAGACGTCGAAACCGTCTTCGACGGTCTGCCTGTGAAAGAATATGCCGTGTTTGCCGGGAATTACATCTGGGCCAAGAAAGAATTGGGCAAGGAAGCGCTTATACTCACCATCCGGTTGGAGCAGAATCAGAAACTCGACGGCAGCCTGCTGGAAGATATCTCCTCTAGAAATCGTAAGCTACCCGACTTCAAACGGGTCAGCGGATATCTCGTCTGGGACAAAGATTTTCCGCGCACGGCATCGATGAAGATCAAGCGACAGGTCTTGGCCGAAGAGATCGGAAAAGCCGTGGACAGGAGTTCAGTAAAGCAGTTGTAGCACCTGTCTCGCTAGCAAATGGTCACGCTGCAAAGGTGCGAAAGGTATTAACCAGAACGAAACTGAGTCAGCTTTGGGGCAAGCCTACTTAGCAATCGCGAATCCTGCGGCCGGAGGAGGACGCGGCGGGAAGCTTCTCGGCGCCGCACTCAAGCGTCTCCACGCTGCCGGTCTTGAGGTGAAAGTTGCAACTACGCACTCGCGCGGTCACGCGACCGAGATCGCGCGCGATGCCTACCATCAAGGCAGTCGACACTTCATCGCCGTCGGCGGAGACGGTACTTCCTACGAAGTTGTAAACGGTCTCTTTCCTGAAGCGCTTGGTAGGGAACCCCCTACCCTTGGTTTCCTGCCCCTCGGTACGGGCAACTCCTTTCTGCGCGATTTCAGCGACCGTGGCGTGGAGCATGCGATCGAATCACTCATTGCCGGCCAAACCCGCTCGTGTGACGTGATGCGGATGCGCCATCGTAGCGGCGAGCTTTACTTCATCAATCTGCTCAGCATGGGCTTTTCGGCCGACGTGGCCACGCTCCGCGCCCGCCGCTTCAGTCACTGGGGAGAACTGGGATACTTCACCTCCATCTTTCTGACGTTGGCACGATTCAACCGCCGCCCTTTTCCGTTGCGCGTGGAGGGGCAGGAGCAGTTCGACGATCGCCGATCCCTGTTCGTTACGTTCAACAACAGCAAATTCACCGGCGGAACGATGATGATTGCGCCGAGAGCTCAGGTGGACGATGGGTTGGTGGAATATGTTCGCTGGGGCCCAATCGGAAGATTAGGCCTGATCCGAAACCTGCCGGGATTATACGACGGCAGCCATATCCAGCATCCCTTGGCCGAGTGCAAAGCGGTCCGCCGCGTGGAGTTCGACCTCGATGGCCCTGTTGATGTCATGGTGGACGGTGAAGTGTTGTCGTTGCACTGCGAGCAACTCGATGTCCTGCCTGGGTCTCTGAACGTCGTCGCCTGATGCCCGTGATATAAGAAATGGATTATGTCCGAAGAGAGACGAAAGCGGCAGCAAACGCGACAAGACGAGGGGAGCAAAACCAAAAAGATCCTTTCTTGCGCGATTGTGATCGCCCTCTTTGTCGCCGCCTACATGGGCGGACATTATTATAAGAATCACAAGTACGATTCTTTCGCCAAATGCATCGCCAGCAAGAACGTCAGGATGTATGGCTTGTACTGGTGTCCCCACTGCGCCGATCAGAAGCGCGAGTTCGGCGCCTCCTTTCGCTATGTACCTTACATTGAGTGCGCTAGCGAAGCAGACCCGCACGAGTTGACCCCAACCTGCAAGGCTGCCGGAGTCAAGCTATTCCCCAGTTGGCAGTTCGGAGCAGATCCACCGAAGGAAGGTGTGTTGTCGCTGCAGGACCTCAGCCAGAAGACCGGGTGCAGCCTTCCGTGAGCGAGTCAGCCGGAGGAAATCGCGTACTCTTTGTTCTTACCGCGATTCTCTCGCTCGCCGGGATGTCTATCTCGGCCGTTTCCCTGCAAAGACACTATGCCAAATCGAGCAGCGATTTTTGCGATCTTAGCCAGGCGTTCAATTGCGACGTCGTAAACCGTAGTGAGTACTCCGAGTTGGCCGGAATCCCGGTAGCTGGAATCGGCATAGCCGGTTATGCGGCATTGTTCCTGCTATCGACATTTTGGAGGTCTCGACCGGAAACGCCTGCCCGGTTGCTGGCGGCAGCAACTGCCGGGCTGGTTTTCGCTCTGTGTCTAACATACGTAGAAGCTCGCGTGTTGAAGACCTGGTGCATCTTGTGCATTGGCTCGCAGGCGCTGATTCTTCTGATCACGGTATTATCGGCAATTCTTAAGCTCCGCGCTCCACGAACGTGAGGTCTTAAGCCGTTGTATTCTAGAAAAGCGCATTCCTCCCAATGGAAGAAACCCAGAAGACTGATAACAGCGCAGCTCTGACTCAGGGCGTAATTCGCGTTGATGCGGCCGCCGGCGATCTCCGTCTGCACGAGTTCCGCAGCCGTTTCTTCCGAAACAAGAGATTCCTGCGCGTCTGGCTCCCACCCGGGTACGATGAGATCGAAAACTCTCGACAGCGCTATCCCGTTCTCTACCTCAATGATGGGCAGAATCTCTTTGAGCCTTCCACTTCGTATACCGGGGTGGAGTGGCAGGTGGATGAAACTGCCGAACGATTGATTCGCGAAGGACAGATCCCGCCGATGATCATCGTGGGAATTGATAATGCGGGTAAAGACCGGTTTCGCGAGTACATGCCCTATCGCTCGCTGAGCCCGACTATGCTTCGTGTCCAGGGCAGTCGCTACCCGAATTTCCTGATCAAAGAAGTAATGCCATTTATTGCGCAGAATTATCGAAGCGCGTCAGGACCGGAAAACACCGGCCTCGGCGGATCATCACTTGGCGCGTTGATCTCCCTCTACACCGCAGCAGCGCATCCGGGCTGGTTCGGCCACTTGTTGCTGGAGAGTCCTTCGTTATGGGCATCCAATCGCCAGATGATTAAAGAGAGCCGCAACGCTAAGCAATGGCCTGAGCGTATATTTCTCGCGACCGGAACAGCGGAAGCCGGACGCCAAGACCGAGACCGCAGCGTGGTTGATGATGTCCGCGAACTGGCTGGCATTCTTCACCGCGCCGGCCTGAACGATCAGCGCTTGAAGTTGATGATCGACGAAGGCGCCACTCACCATGAATCCGCCTGGGCGCGTCGTTTCCCAGCCGCCCTGTCGTTTCTATTTGGCAACCGATGACGGGATGGAACACGACTTATGTGGGGACAGCCACATTCGGCTGACCGGCGGGGCGAAGCCCGGCTGCATCAACCGGAGTGGCGGAGATCCTCCAAATCATGTAAAGCAAAGCAACCATGGCAATCACAGATGCTTGTACGTGAATCCAGCGCGCCAAGGGTCCGAGAAGTGGAAGTATGTAGACGGAGTAAAGAAGACCCCCAGGTTTGCCTGGTATGGTGGGATGAGAGACTGTCCAGTCGGCCAGCAAAAGAATCGCCGGTGCCAGAATCACCAGATCGTACACCGTGAGATGAGGCGAGACCAGCACGGTGGCAAGCAGCAGGGCCGAATACTTCAGCGGCAACAGTTCCTTCCTTCTCCAGACTGAAACCGTGCAAACCAGAACGGCCGTCGCGGTGACAAGATAGATTCCTAACGACACGCCGCTCCAGGGCACGAGCATGGACCAGAATGTCCGCAGGCAGTGCGTTTGATATGGCCTCGGTTCAAAGGATGGAAGCAGGGCGGGCACGTGCCACAAAGTCTTAAGCCAACTATCGAGCGGACTGATGCCGTAGTAAAGGATTGCCATCGCGATCTGTGCCGATGCTGAGAAAGCCGCACCCGCCACAATCTTCCACCTTCCAAGGCAAATGAACAGGATGGCCGAAGCGAGTCCTAGCTGAGGTTTGAAAATCAGGCATCCTAGTGCGAGGCCAGCCGCGAATTCCCGCTGCCGGTACAGCAGAAGGAAAGCGGCGGTGAAGCAGACAAGAGCGAGCGCGCTGGTTTGCCCCCACGCGATCAGATGAAAGAAAGCGGGGAACGCCAGTGCGGCTAGAGCCACAGCCCCTCCGACATGACTCAGGGCCGGACACGTCTTCCAAATCCAATAGCAACTACCCCCATAGATAAGGCCCGTGCAAGCCCACCACACAGCGAGTGCCCAGCCATACCGAAGATAGGCGAGTGGCGCAAACAAGATCGAGACTTGAGGGGGGTACAACGGCAGATACCGAATGCCCCTGGCATCCGGCACCCGTTCTGCAGTTATTTCTACTTGTGCTTGAATGTCGTATAGTTCGTCACCGCGATGAGCAAGCGCGATCGACCCCAGCGTGTAAAAGTGTACAAAGTCCGTACCTTTGAGATTTCCATTCCAGTCGCGAAGGCCAGGAGTCGCGATTGTCCAGGCGTAGATCCCCCAGATGCTCAGCCCGAGCAGCACAGCCTGTGCTCGGAGACGTTTCGACGTCAGCCAGCAGCCCAGTTTCATCGCGCCCATCATACCGAAAGGATTCCATCTCGGGTGGGGGTGCCCCATGTCTCGCCACCTTTGCGAGACATGGGAAACTGTACTAGCTCAACGCCTCTCGCCGCGAAAGCGTGAACATTAGCCAAAAGAACAGGAAGGGTCCCAGCGGTAGTAATGCCGAAGGCAGCAGGGCGGTGCGATGCGTGTCTAAGGGAGGTGGAAAGATGAGCAATGCCGCGGCCGCCACGAATGGCCATGCCAAGAACAGGGCGAATCCCACCCGATCCCACCTCGGCAGATATTCCCAGTCGCGCATGAGCATCAATAACGGGAGAAGCAGTAGGACCTGATTGTAGGGCGTCAACAGGGGAAGGATTAAGCTTGCCGATATAAAGAAAAAACTTAGCACCTGTGTAAACTCGGGCGATTCCGCTGTGACTTGGCGTCTATTCCACGCATAGACCAGCAAAATCCCCACGGCCAGGATCGAAAAGACGCCTCCGATCCAATTGCCCAGGATAAGTCTCACGACCGACATATTGCCGAGTGGGAAATACTTCCGATAAGCTGCCATCCCCTCCACAAAGTATCGGATCCAGCCCGGAACAAGGATCTCCCCAGCCCCCACCAGCAATCCCAACGTCACTCCGAACCCTCCGACCAGTGGCCACCGTTTCCCCCAGTCACCAAGAGTCCAAATGAAGAACCATACAAGGCAAAGCAACACCATCTGCGGCTTGATCGTCGCCACCGCGAGCAAAACTCCAGCCAGAAAAAGTCGCTTTTTCATGACAAACCACGTTGCGAACGCCAGAAGGAAAGCTGCAAACAGTCCAAATTGACGAAGCCGCATTCCCTGAGCGATCTGCGGAGTGCTTAAGACCACCAACATGAGCACGAACAGCAACCACAACGGCGGCCTCCAATGAAGCACACCGAGCCACAGCCAAATGCTGATGATCGTCAACGCTCCAAGCAAGATCGGCGTCCAACGCTGCAGCATTTCAAAGTCTGCATGAACAGTCGGCGCCAAGAGGAACACGATATAGACCGGATACGCGAACCGCTGCTCATCAATGATCTCGAACTGGGGCTTGTCGTAGCTCTGCTCGATGGGACGGCCATAGAACGCGATCTGAATCTTGTGGCTCACGTCGGCGCTGTACGGATTCTCCCCACGCAGCAGTAGCTCTTGAGTACCAACCCAGCGTGGATACAGGTCCCCCATTGCGGCCTTTACCCAACCATGCTCCACATTGACGTAATGCTCCCACGGCAGCAGGATGCGGTGCATGTAGGTCCAGCTCACAGCACTTGCTGCCACTCCGAGTAGAAGCCACGCCCAGGCTTTCATCATTGATTCCGAACTCAGACAAAAATGGGCCTCCGCCCGCGGACAACGGGGGGAAGCCCACTATTCTAAATCCTATTTACTGGCTGCCTTGACGCCGATTTCTTCAAACAAACCGTCCGCGATCTGAATCACCTCGTCGTCGACCACGCGATTCTTTGAGATAGCCTCTTTCAGCGTGATCGACACAATCTTATTCGCGCGTAACGCCGCCATGCAGCCGAATTCGCCGCGATGCACCATATCGATCGCCCCCAGGCCATAGCGCGTGGCCAGTACGCGGTCAAACGCCGTCGGCGAGCCTCCACGCTGAATATGGCCGAGCACAACAGCTCGCGTCTCAAATTTGGTCCGGGCTTCGATTTCCCGCGCGAGAATATTTGCGATGCCGCCAAGCTTGGCATGTCCGAACTCATCCTTGCCCATATCCTGAATCACAGGAGCACCGGCGCCAGTTGCGAACTTGGCACCTTCAGCGACAACAACAATCGAAAAGTACCGCCCGCGCTCATGTCTGTGGCGGATCGACTCAGCAACCTTTTCGACATCAAATGGCCGCTCGGGAATCAGAATAACGTCTGCTCCCCCCGCGATGCCGCTGTACAGCGCGATCCAACCCGCGTCCCGTCCCATTACTTCCACCACCATGACACGGTTGTGGGCCTCGGCAGTGGTGTGAACGCGGTCGATCGCTTCACACACAATGTTGCACGCCGTATCAAATCCAAAGGTGTAGTCGGTTCCACCGAGATCGTTGTCGATGGTCTTCGGCACACCCACAACCTTGACGCCCTTTTCATGCAGCTTCTGAGCCACCGAGAGAGTGTCGTCCCCGCCGATCGCCACCAGGGCATCAATTTTGTGTGCCTCAAGAGTGGCAATGCAACGCTCGAAGCCGTCTGGACGCTTCGAAGGATTCGTCCGTGATGTCCTCAGAATCGTGCCGCCGCGCGGCAGAATTCCGCTTACCGCATCCAGATCGAGCACCACACTTTGATTCTCAATCAACCCTCTCCATCCTTCGAGAAAGCCAACTATCTCATCCTGATAGTGAAAAATCCCTTTGCGAACCACTGCCCGGATGACCGCATTGAGCCCCGGACAGTCTCCCCCTCCCGTTAACATGCCAATCTTCATCGGATGCTCCCTCGTTCTGAGTTCAGGATGGCTTCCTCGGAATGCACCCCGAGTGCGGAGGCTGACGAAATGGCCGAAACGCGGGATCGCAATCGTTTGGAACCCATAGAGTAACACTAAACGAACGGCTCTTGAACGAAAGAAAGCAGCAAGAAAATCGATCAGGTGTATCGGATTGCGCCGCGAAAACTGCGCTCTGTTGAGGGGACCCCCATCCCCGTTGCACTCTCGCCGCAGATTCGCCACAATGCTCGAACGACATGAATAAGGGTCTGTGGGGTCTCGTCTGGGCACTGATCGCTGCCGTCGGTCTGGGAGCCATCACTGCCATTGCCGTCCACCGCTCTGAGCCGATCAATGCGCTGTGGTTGGTCACCGCCGCGACTTGTTGCTACGCTTTGGGATATCGTTTCTACAGCAAATTCATCGCCGCGAAAATTCTTGCTGTTGATGCCCTGCGCGCTACGCCCGCCGAACGTCTCGAAAACGGCCGTGACTTCCTGGTCACAAACAAGTGGGTCGTTTTCGGACACCACTTCGCTGCCATCGCTGGTCCTGGCCCATTGGTCGGTCCTGTCCTCGCCGCACAATTTGGATATCTGCCTGGAACTCTGTGGGTGCTGGTCGGAGCCGTCTTCGCGGGCTGTGTTCAGGACTTCGTAATTCTTCTGTTCTCGGTCCGCCGTGACGGCAAGTCGCTAACCGAAATGGCCAAGGAAGAAACCGGCGTGGTCGGAGGCATCGTCGCCTACGCGGCGGTGATCGCCATCCTGATCATCCTTCTTGCTGTCGTGGCGCTGGTAGTTGTGAATGCACTTAAAGATAGCCCGTGGGGCACGTTCACTATCGCGATGACGATTCCCATAGCTCTACTGATGGGCATCTATCTCCGTCGCATCCGTCCCGGCAAGGTGCTCGAAGTATCGGTCATCGGTTTCATCCTGGTGCTGCTTGCCATCTGGGGAGGCCAATGGGTCTCCCTGCATCCCGGCCCTGCCCAGGTCTTCACGTTGACCGCACCTTCGTTGGCTCTCTGGATCATCATTTATGCCTTTGCAGCCTCGGCTGTGCCAGTTTGGCTGTTGCTCGCCCCCCGCGACTATCTGAGCACATTCGTGAAACTCGGTACCATTGGCCTGCTTGGCATTGGCATCGTCGCTATCCATCCGACGCTGCACATGCCGGCCCTGACCCGCTTCGCCGACGGTACGGGCCCTGTCTTTGCTGGCAGGATCTTTCCATTCGCATTCATCACCATCGCCTGCGGAGCCGTTAGTGGATTTCACTCCCTGATCTCCAGCGGTACGACTCCCAAACTCATCGCGCGCGAAACGGAGACGCGCATGGTCGGCTACGGTGCCATGATGGCCGAGTCTGCCGTCGCCGTCATGGCGATCATCGCTGCTTGCGTTCTGCAACCGGGTGTCTATTTCGCCATCAACAGCCCTGCAGGATTCGTCGGCCAAGCCGCAGCCGCCGCGACCACTACCATTACCGACTGGGGATTTCCGGTCACCGCCGCCGACATGCAAGCGTTAGCCCAAGCCGTGGGCGAGCACACGCTCTTCAATCGCACCGGCGGCGCGCCCGCGTTCGCGGTCGGTATGGCGCATATCTTCTCGCAGACGCTGGGCGGTGGCGCCGTGATGGCGTTGTGGTACCACTTCGCTGTAATGTTCGAGGCCTTGTTCATCCTGACGATTCTCGACGCCGGTACCCGCGTTGCCCGCTTCATGATCCAGGATGCCCTTGGCCACATCTACAAACCACTGGGACGCACAAGCTGGTATCCGTCCGTCATCTTTACGAGTGCCGTGATCGTCGCTGCCTGGGGATATTTCCTGTGGCAAGGAGTGAAAGACCCGTTAGGTGGAATCAATTCGCTCTGGCCGTTATTCGGCATTGCAAATCAATTGTTGGCGACGGTCGCCCTTTGCGTCGCGACCACGATTATCATCAAAATGCATCGCGCGAAATACGCAGCAGTCACGCTGATTCCCCTCGTCTGGCTCGTGGCGGTTACGTTCACCGCATCGTGGCACAAGATCTTCGATCCCGAACCGCGCGTCGGGTTTCTCGCACAGGCGCAGGCACTAGCTGCTGGTCCTGTGACCAGTGCGACCAGCCGTCTGATCTTTAACAACCGCCTCGATGCGGTCGTTACCGGGCTCCTCCTTGTGATGGTAGGTCTTGTGCTGATCGAATCCGCACGGCAATGGATCGGGGTTCTCTCGGGATGCAAAGAAGCGCGCGTAAAAGAAGCACCGTTCGTGATGACGCGTCTCACGGAGGAGCGCGCATGACCCGATGGAAGAAAGCTGTCAAGATTTTCTTCTCCGTACTGCGAGAGATTTTTGACGAAGCCGCCTATGCACGTTTCCTGCAGAGGACTAAGATGGCATCCTCTCCCACCGCCTACAGGGCTTTCTGGCGTGAGCGGGAGAGCAAGGCGCCAAAGCCCCGCTGCTGTTGAGGACTCTGACTTATGAAAAGAACTTGTTCACTTCAGCCATGGCCAGCAGTAGCAGCCTCCGTAAAATGTGGGGACAGCCGCCATCGTCTGTCCCGGCGTTTCCGCGCCGTATCGGCGTCCGTGTTTCTGCTGGTATCTATCGCTATTTCCCAAACTGATGCGATTCAAACAATGCGTCCAGTAATCCGAGGGCGCAGTGCCGCCATCGCATCGATGAAGGCCGAAGCCACCGAGGCTGCCCGCCGCATCCTCGATGCCGGAGGGAACGCCTTCGATGCCGCGGTTGCCGGTCAAGCGGCCCTGGGAGTCACCGACTTCTCGCTGAATGGCGTCGGGAGTGACGCCGTTTTGCTGGTTTACGACTCACACGAGAAGAGGGTGTATTCCATCAACGCCGAACCCCGCGCTCCCAAGCTGGCGACCATTGAGTGGTACGAGAAGAACAACGGAGGCAAGATCCCGGAGAGCGACGGTCTTCTTTCTGGAGGCATCCCCGGGGTGGTTGATGCCTGGTACATCTTGCTCGATCGCTGGGGCACGATGAGTTTCGAACAAGTGCTGCAACCAGCCATCGATCTCGCCGAAAACGGATTTCCCTTAAGTGAACGCGGTGCCTCTTACATCGCCGAAGAAAAGAAGATCCTGAAATATCCCACGACCGTTAAGGTCTATCTTGCCGACGGTCATCTGCCGAAAGCTGGCGAGATTCTCAAGAACCCGAATCTCGCCCGCACCTTGAAGAAGCTGGTCGAAGCTGAGAAATCAAGCCAGTCCAAGGGCCGGCATGAAGCCCTCAAAGCCGCCCGCGACCGCTTTTACAAAGGAGACATTGCTCGCGACCTTGCCACCTTCTCCGAAGCCAACGGCGGATTGTTTCGCTACGAAGATTTCGCAGAATATACGGCCAAGGTCGAGACACCGGTCTCAATCAACTACCGCGGATATCAGGTATTCAAGAATCCCTCGTCCAGCCAGGGACCGACCGAACTAATCGCCCTGAACCTGCTGGAAGGGTTCGATCTCAAAGCCATGGGCCATAACAGTCCAGAATACCTGCACACGAGCGCCGAGGCCGTGAAGCTAGCCATGGCCGATCGTGAAAAATATCTCGGCGACATGGATTTCATTAAGATACCTTACGACGGCCTGCTCTCAAAAGACTACGCTCGCGAGCGCCGCAAGCTGATCGACCCCGCAAAAGCGTCGCTCGAGTTGCGTCCAGGCACACCGAATGCAACTTCAGCTAATCTCGACCACCCCGCGCATGAGGTTCTCGCCGGTAACGCCAGCCACGAAGGTGATACTAGCTACATTGGGGTCGTCGACAAAAGCCGCAACATGGTCAGCTTCGAGCCCAGCCTGCACGAGTTGTTCGGTACCGGCGTGGTCATGGGAGACACCGGCATCCTCTTCAACTGCCGCGGCGATTACTACTCGTTGGTGCGAGGCGAGGCCAATGCGCTCGAACCCGGAAAGCGCCCGCGCAGCACTCTGCAAAGCACGCTCGTGATGAAAGACGGCCAGCCCTTCGCGATCCTGGGCAGCCCCGGCGGCGACGATCAAGTCATGCGCACCATGCAGACGCTGATCAACATGATCGACTTCGGTATGAACATTCAGCAGGCGATTGAGGCCCCTCGATGGTCCTCGCGCAGTTTCCCGGCGTCTCCGTTCCCGCACACGATGTATCCCGGTGACATGGCAGTCGAGTCCCGTATCCCTGAATCCACGCGTCAGGCATTAGTCGCGAAAGGCCACAAACTGCGAGTTACTCCACCTTGGTCGCTGGGGTCGAATGGCGGAATCGTGCTCGACATCGGCACGGGTGTGTTCAGCGCAGGTGCCGACCCGCGCGTCGATGCCTACGCCTGGGCTTGGTGAGGTTGGGCGGAATTTAGCTCAATCCTCCCGCAGCGCCTGCATCGGCTGAATGGAAGCGGCTCTCCGAGCCGGCAGCAATGCCGCGACGAGTCCAATGCAAGGCAAAACGAGGAGAACCGCGACGTAGGTCCACAGGTCCAGCGGGCGCACTTGGTATAGGAAGCTCTCGACAAAGCGGCCAGCGAAAAAGGCCATCACAATGCCAACCGCGAGCCCAACGGCGATCAGCAACGATCCCTGCCGCAGTATCATTTGGGCGACGCTCTGTCGTGTTGCGCCGAGCGCCATTCGCACGCCGATTTCGCGGCGACGATATCCCACCAGCTGCGAAAGCACTCCGTACAATCCCGCGATCACCATTGAGACCGCAAGCCCGGCGAATGACGCTACAAGATAAAGCCCCAGTCGCTGGCTGAAGGTGCTCTGATCCACGGTTTCTTGCATGGTTTGAAAGTTATCGAGCGCAAGACCAGGAGCGTGCTGATGGAACACCGACCGCATTTCGGCGGCGACCGGAATATTGCCACGGATCTTGACGACAAACGTCACGATGGTTCGCAGCAGCGCCTGATAAAACAGTGACGTCGTCGGAATCTGCCCCTGCGGGAGCAGGATGAGCGGAGAGATTTCCCCGCCCACACTCTTGTCGACCTGGTCTCCCAGAACACCCACAATCGTGTACGGCTTGATCATCCCGGTGTCCTTGCCACCCAGATTGAGTTGCTGCCCCAGAGGGTCTTTGCCGGCGAAATATTTCTTCGCGAGGACCTCATTGATGGCCGTGACGAACGGCGCGCTCGCGACATCATTCTCACCAACCATGCGGCCGCGAATGACCGGTGTCCCGAACGTTTTGGCATAGTCGCCACTGACAGCAGTCATGCGCGCCTGTGCGGAATTCGTTGGATCTTTCGCCCGTCCCACGATCTCGAAACTTGAACCCATCCAGAACCCCGAGAGCGGCGGCGCCGTAGCCAGGGCAGCAGTGTCAATTCCAGGCACTTTTCGTATTTGTTCGAGAATCGGCTCGTAGACAAGCGTAGCGATCGACGGTGCGGCATTCCCTGTGTCTTCTGAAACCGCCATCGCCCCAAATCCCGAAGAATCGGCGGGTATAGCTGTAAAAGTCGTGATGTTGGCGGTTTGAAAGCCGAGCCGCGACCGTTCCAGATTCCACAGTGTGTGGAACAGCAGTCCCGTCCCAACTAACAGTAGCGTGGAAAGCGCAACCTCGGCCGCCACCAAACCTCCACTAAGTCTTCCACCTACGGACCGCGATCCCACACCCCGAGATCCTGCCTGCAAGGCAGCTTGCGGATGTACGCGAGACGCCAAAAGCGCAGGGAGCAAAGACGAAAGCAGCGTCGTGATCATCGCGACGCCTGCGAGGATTGCCACAATAGTCCAGTGGATCGAGATAGAATCTGCACGTGGGATCGTGCCGTCAGGGAGCTTGCGAATCGCTATCATCGCTCCTTGTGCCAGCAACAAGCCTGCGCCGCAACCTAGCAGACTCAGCGCCAGTCCCTCGGTCAACATTTGACGCACGAGACGTATCCGGCTGCCGCCGAGTGCCGTACGAACGGCAAATTCCTGCTGGCGGCCCAGGCAACGGGCGATGAGCAGATTCGAAACGTTCGCGCAGGCGATCAAAAGCACAAGAGCAAGAGCGCCGAGAAGCGCATACAAAACGGGGCGCACGGGCCCAGTCAGCAGTTCCTGATACGAGGCTGCATGGAATTTGTTCTCGCCTTTGTCCTTCTCTCTGGGAATACGGCTCGCGATGGCGTCTAATTCCTGCTGCAACTGTGGAATCGTTATCCCTGGACGGAGTTCGCCGACCATGTCAAACAGGTCATAACCTCGTTCCTTCAGCATTTCCGCCGTCGGTTGAAGCGGCAGCCAGACGCCTTTTTGCAGATCCGCGCCCATTTCCTCTGGGAAATGAAAGCTTTGCGGCATTACTCCCACTACGGTGTGAGGTTCGCCACCAACCCTGAGTGTCTGCCCTAAGATGTTCGGGTCCGCATGGAAGCTCTGCCGCCATAACCCTTCCGATAGCAATACGACTTTTGGCCCACCTCTCTCGCCCTCCGCGTCGGTGAACGCTCGTCCGAGCAAAGGTTGGGCGCCAAGCATGGGGAATAGATTGGTCGTGATGTGCGGCGCAGCAATGCTCAACGAAGAGTCCTGCGTCTGCAGTACGCTGATGTCTTCGGTATAACCGGCCGCCTTCTGCAGCAGCTGCGACTGCGTGCGAATGTCGCGAAAGTTCAGCCAAGATGTGGTCACAAACCCCGGCTTGTCACTCATGTTCCCGACGAAGACGAGCCGGTCGCCATGGGCATACGGTAGAGGCCGCAGAAGTACGCTCTCGATGACAGTGAAAATCGCGGTGTTTGCCCCGACACCGAGCGCCAGGCTGAGGATAGCCAGAGTGGCGACGCCGGGACTTTTTCGAAGCTGGCGCAAGGCGTGGCGCAGGTCATGAAGCAGGGTTTGCATTCGGCCCCCTAGGAACACAAATTCAGCTGCATGGCTGGCAACTTTCGCGCCAGAAACGCCTGGCAAACATGTGGCGTCTTTTCAAGAGGTTTACGGGAGTTCCTCTGGCGCTCCCACTGTGATACCTGACCAGAAGCGGAGAGGGATGTTCGAAAATGAACAGGGGCTCATTTCCAGCCCTAAACCTTGACCCCAACTCCTCATCCCTACTCGTACCGCAGTGCTTCGATCGGATTCAGTCGCGACGCCTTCAGAGCAGGGAAGAACCCCGACACGATTCCGACCATGGAGAGGATGGTGAACGAAATAACCATCACACCCATGGAGGCATGCAGAAAGATCGCGCCTTCGTGGTCGGTGGTCTTATAGAACTCGTCATACAGCGGCATCGGCGGGATGACCCAGGTCAGGAATTGCGCAAACAGCATCCCAAGCGCGCCGCCGACGAACGTCAGCACCAGCGCTTCCAGCAGAAACTGCACCAGGATATGCCGCGGCCGTGCTCCGATGGCCTTGCGCAGGCCAATTTCTCTTGTCCGCTCCGTGACGGAAACCAGCATGATATTCATGACGCCGATGCCGCCAACGGCCAGTGTGCAGACTCCGATCAATCCAAGCACCGCCTGCAGTCCGTAAGAAAACGCGTTGATCATGCCACGGTCTTCAATCGTGTCCCACTCGGGAGTTGCCTTTTCGTCTTTGGGATCGAAATGATGCCGTCGCGCAATCACCTCGCGGGCCGCCATCAGCGCCTTTTTGTTCAACTCCGGAGCGGTCGGTTGAATGATGATTTCATCGGGATCGCGCAGATTCTTCAAATCGCGCATCAGGGCAAATGGAATGAACGCGTTCTCGTTGTCGGGTCCCTGGTACATCGAGTCCTGAATCTTGTTCCGCATCGTACCGATGACTTCGAAATCCAGCCCGCCGATCTCCACATGCTGACCAGCCCCCGGCGCCCCTTGAAACACTTTCTTCGCCGCGTTATATCCGAGAATTACCACACGCCGATGGTCCGTGAAGTCAGTTTCACTGAAGTAGCGCCCGTCTTCCAGATCGAGTTTGCGCATCTGTCCGTAGGGGAAATCCACGCCACGCACCATGATCGAAACCACACGCGTTCCAATCTTGAATCCGAAATCGCGATCGATTTCGCCGCTCACGGCACGGATAATGGGAACCTCATCTCGAATCGCCTCTACATCCTCAAGTTCGTACTTCACGGATTTGCCCGCGCGCTGTCCGCCTGCCTGCATGCTCGTCTGCCCGGGCCACATGACGATCACATTGTTCCCCATGTTCAGGAAGGCGCTGAGAACACATCCTCCGAGCCCTTGCCCGTATGCGAGCAGCAGTACCACGGACACCAGGCCCCATCCGATGCCTAGCATGGTCAGCGCCGATCGAGTGCGGTCGCGCATCAGCGCCTGCCAGCCTTGCAGTACAAGCTCTTTCAGGAAGATGGTCGAAGTGACTCTGGCGCGAGGGGAGCGCAGCGGCACGACCCGTGGAGAGACCATTTGGATTGACCCGCCATGTGGTGTCTCCGGTTTCGCTGTCGTCAATGGTGGTACTGCGCTCATCTCCTGCCGCCTCGCGTTCGCCCGATTTTCAGATTTCAAATTTCAGATTGCAGATTCTTGTGTGGCAAATCTGAATCCCGCAATCTGAAATCTGCAATTCTTCACTACTCAATGTGAATGTCGCCAGATCCAGTGTGCACGCGAAGCAATGGACCTCCGCCCCGCACTTTTCCATGGATCGATTTATGCGCATCCCCGATACGCCCCTGTACGGTCATCTCGATCGGCGCTGCAACATCAATCGAACCGGAACTGGTCGAGATGTCCGCATCAAACGCTGCATTCGAAGGCAGGCGCAGACGCACATTGCCAGACCCGGTCCGCGCATCCCAGGTACCGCTCTGCTTGCCCTCGGCAGTGATTTCCCCGCTGCCGGTTTCTCCGTGGAAGCTGCCTTGCACTCCGCGCGCGGTAATGTTTCCGGAACCCGTGCGCAGATCGATATCACCCGGACCCGACTCTTCAATCTCGACGTCGCCACTGCCGGTTCCACCTCTCACCGATCCTGAGACCTGCCGCGCCCGCACATCGCCCGAGCCTGTCTGCAGCCGGATCTCGCCCTGCAGGTCCGAGAGCCTCACGTCACCCGACCCAGTTTGCACCTCGGCGTTGCCGCGCGTTCCCTCGATCGTTTGATCACCGGATCCACTCTTGGTGCGGACCGTCGTCTGCGCCGGCACCGTGATGTCGTAATCGATGGCGATATTCCGGTAATTCACATAGTCGATGCGGATGTTGTTGCCGTCCTGACGAATGGGAGGATTCTGCTCGATGGCGTGTACATCGTCCTCGCGCTTTCCTCCAAACCACCGGTCGCCGACATAGATCTTGCCGTGAATCTGAACCGAACCGGTGGACCCGGCGCGAATCCGCACGTCGCCGGAATGCGTAAGTACTTCGAGATCCACGGGCCCGCTCACCGAGAGTGTTTTGTCGAAAGTGCCCTGCGGCGTATTCCACGCCAGCGCCGCACTGGAGGCGAACAGAACGACCAGCGCCAACACCGCGCCGGACACGACATTTGAACTGGCAATTCCATTTTTCCTATTCATAACGTAGCGACTCCACAGGTGTCATATCCGCGGCGCGCTGGGCCGGATACATGCCCGCCGTCACGGTAATCAACGAAAGCGTCAAAATCGAAACCACAATTGAAATGGGGGAAACAATCGGATGCGGCACGAAGTCCGGCAACGGGATTGCTGTCATGGCAAAGCATGTGCCCATGCCGAACGTGAGTCCGATCAGCCCACTGACAATCGTCAGCATCGCCGATTCGGCAAAGAACTGTCGCAGGATGTCGCGCTTGGTCGCGCCCATTGCCTTGCGCGTGCCAATCTCCCGGGTTCGCTCGGAAACCGAAACCAACATGATGTTCATTACGCCAATCCCACCGAGGCAAAGCGTCACCACCGCCACACATCCGAAGAACAGCGTGACGACCCCGAAAATCTTGGCCAATTGCTTGGCCCCGTCCATCGTGTCCCATACGAAGAGGGCATCTTTATCGACAGGATCGAAATGGCGCATGCGGCCGATCGCTCGCCGCACTTGGAGTACGGCTGCCTCATGCTCCTCGGGGTTACTCACCTGGAATACGATGTCATCGAGATAGCCGCGCGTGATGCCAGCGCCAGGTTTTTCCGGGGGAGGGAAATCGCGCGACACCGCCGAGTACGGCGCGAAGAGATAATCGTTGTCGGGACCGCTGTAATTCGAATTCTGTTTCTTCTCGGCGAGCACGCCCACCACCGAGTAAGGCACGCTCTTCACCAGAACCGTCGCGCCAATCGCCGGCTGTCCGGGAAACAACTGCCGATAAGCCTTCGAACCCAAAACCAGGACCCGCCGCCCTTCACGCTCGTCCTCGTCCGTGATGAGTCGTCCCTCAGATACCTTTAGCGAGCGGAAATCCTGATAGGAGGGCCACATTCCAACCACGCCTCGATTCGCCGAGTTGAACTGGCTTACTTCCGGAATCGTTCGGCGCAACTCGGGGCTGACGTTCTCGACCAGGTAGCACTCGTCTCTGATCAGCTTGGCATCGTCTACATTGAGTCGAATTTCTCGCCCGGCAGCCCTTCCTCCCACCTGCGTGCTCGTTCGTCCGCCCCACACAATCACGAGGTCTTTGCCCAGTGTCTCCATGTGCTTCTTTTGATCGACGACAAAACCGCGCCCCAGCCCAACCAGCAGAATTACTGACGCGATTCCCCACACCAGCCCGAACATCGTGAGGAAAGTCCGTAATTTGTGAGCCCGAAATGTGGCGACGGCTTGTCGAAAAATCTCCGAGAGAGTCATGGACCCAGACCTTAACTCTTTCCTATACAACTCAGACCTCGGAATTGCGGGCTGGTTGGCCGAAGTCCGAGGTCTGAGGTTTGAGCCGACGTTTACTGCAGGACTACTTCCTGTCCTTCCTTCAATCCGCCCAGGACTTCTGTTTTGGCGCCGTTTGAGATGCCGATATTGACCGCTACCTTTTCCTTACCGTCTTTTGCTTTCGGGTTTGGAATCTCAACCGAGGCCTTCTTGTCCTTGTCGTACAGGATGGCGCCTTCCGGAATCTGCAGTACACTCTTGTGCTCTTCGAGAATGATTTCCGCGTTCGCGGTCATCTCGGCCTTCAACTCGCCGCCGGGATTCTGGATCGACACGCGCACTTCAAAGGTTGTGACGTTATCCTTCTCCACGCCCATGGGAGAAATCTTCGTGACTTTTCCGTCGAACGTCTTGTCTTTGAAAGACTCGACTTTGATCCGAGCCCGCTGTCCGAGGTAAACCTTGCCGATATCGCTCTCGTCCACCTTGCCCTTTACGTAGACCTCGCTCGTGTCGCCCAGAGTCATGACGAGGGTGGCCGTGGACCCCAATACCAGGATGGAGCTTACGGCATCCCCCATTTGGACATCGCGTGACAACACGATGCCGTCGATCGGCGACACGATATCGGTATAGCTGAGCTGCTCCTCCAACTGTTTCAGTGTCGCCTGGTCCTGCGCGACCACTGCCTGCGACTGCGCAATCTTTGCTTTCAGAACCGTCACCTGCGCCTTGGCCACATTCTGTTTGTTCAGCGCCAGCTCATAGTTCTTCTGCGCATCTTCCAACGCCGACGTGGAAACCACCCCATCCTTCGCCATGTTCACGGCGCGATCGTAAGCTCGCTTGAGAAGCGGCACATCCGGACCTTCAGCATCCACCTTGGCGCGCTCAAAGTCGGCCTGTGAGCTCTTCAGGTTCGCCTCAGCGGCTTCAAGAGCCGCCTTCGATTGCTCGACCTGCGCCTCGATCTCGATCTTATCGAGTTGTGCCAGCAATTGGCCCTTCTTGACCCTGTCGCCGTAGTCCACAAGGAGCTTCTTCACAATGCCGCTCGCCTTAGACTTGACCTCGACTTTCGTGATGGGCGTCACCTTTCCGGTAGCCACGACGCTCTTCGCAAGGTCTCCCTTTTCTACTTTGGCGAGCTTCGAAGGATCGATCTTGGTGCCGCCCCGCGTCGCCGCGAACACCCCAATCGCGATGAGCAGAACGATTCCCAATCCCACACCGCCCCAGATCATCAGTCTGCGGCGCTTCTTTTTGCCATTAGTGCCGTTACCGTTCACAGATCCTCCTCGATATACCGCCAGTTGTAGATTGGGAGCCATCTTGCCGCCCTTGTTACCTAATACGCGGCCTGCTCTGAATTAGTTCCGAAGAATTGCGCCCTGCGATGCGGAAAGAAAGCGCTCGTTGCCAAACCGTCCGCTTTCTTTGGATTAGACAGGCATTCCATAAAAAGGATAGCGAACAAAACGCCAGATTGTTGTGATGCCAAACACACTCGATGCGATCCAAACCCGACCATAACCCGACCAATAGAGTCCAATTCCTGAGAGCCGAGAACTGCGCATTACCCACGGATTCCCGTCCCCCTGCTAGAATTACCCTTCAATGATCGCTTACGTGCTGCTCCGGATCTTCCTGATCCTGCTCCTGGTGGCAGCCAATGCGTTCTTCGCCGCCGCGGAGTTCGCCCTCGTCAGCGTCCGTGACACCCGCATTCAACAACTGATCGACGCCGGCCGTATCGGCGCTCGCATCGTCCAGCGCCTCCATCAAAATCTCGATGAGGTTGTCAACGGCGTACAGCTAGGCATCACGATGGTTAGCCTCACTCTCGGATGGATTGGCGAGCCCATGGTCGCCAGCCTTGTCGGCGCAATCCCGATCGTCCAGCGCCTGCCTCACGTCGCCATCTACGCCCATACCATCGCCATCGCGATCGCCTTCAGCCTCATCACCTACATGCACGTAATCCTCGGCGAACTAGTCCCCAAGACCCTCGCCCTGCAGCGGGCCGAACAGATCGCGCTCGCCGTCGCCGCCCCAATGGAGGCGTTCCTCACACTCACGCGGCCCATCCTCTTCTTTATGCGGCGTTCCGGGGGCCTGGTCCTGCGACTCTTCGGGGCGCAGCCGACTCGCCGCGGAGGCGCCGTCCATTCTCCCGATGAACTCAAACTCATCGTCACCGCCAGCCGTCAGTTTGGACAGATTCCCGAATTTCAGGAAGAGATGATCCACAGCGCCATCGAACTCGACAGCATCACCGTTCGCGAGGTGATGGTCGCCCGCCCCGACATCTTCTCTCTGCCCTCCGATCTGCAGCTCGATGAAGCCCTCGCACGTGTTATCGAGCATCAACATTCCCGCATCCCAATCTACGACCCACAGCGCGGGCCCGAGCATATCGTCGGAGTGCTCTATTACAAAGACCTCATGCGCTGGATGCGGCTCCGCCTCAGCAATCTCGGACAAACCACCGCCACCCGCATCTCCCGCATGCAAATCGGCCAGATCATGCATGACGTGGTCGTGGTGCCGGAGACAAAGGTTCTGGCCGAGTTGCTGGCTGAATTCAAAGAGCGCCGCCGTCACCTGGCTGTTGTGGTCGATGAATTCGGATCGACTGCAGGTGTGATCACGGTCGAAGATATCCTCGAGCAGTTGGTCGGCAATATCGAAGACGAATTCGATGTCTCCCCCAGCGAGCCTGCGTTGGAAGATGAGTCGGTGATGGTCCTGGAAGGTTCGCAGAACATCCGCGACCTCGAAATGGAGTACGGGCTGAAACTCCCGCGTGATGGCGGCTTTGAGACTCTGGCAGGATTTATCCTGGCCCGTCTGCAACGCATCCCGAATGTGCGCGATCACTTCGAATACGAGGGCCGCCGCTACACAGTAGAGGAGTTAGAGGGGCACCGCATCGCCCTCGTGCGTATCGAAAAACTGGCGCCAGTAGATGGCGAAGCCGAAGCTGCCAAACAAGGCGGAGACTAACCGTCCTTGCTGCGGTGAGGAGGAACTGGGAAGGGCACGACTTCAGTGGTGCCGATAGGAATGCGCGAACGAGGCGGCTTCAGCCTCTTCGGGCTGTATTTTTCAGCGAGCGGAGATGGAGAAGACGAAGCCGATGGAGAACCAGCTGGCCGGAATTTGGCGAGAAATAATCTGGAAGAATTGGGCCTAAGCTTTTGATCACTACACTCTGAAATCCATTACCCAACGCGTCCTCTACACACTCCCAGTTATCTGGCTGGTGGTAAGCCTCGTTTTTCTTCTGATTCACCTGGTTCCGGGCGATCCCATCCAGCAAATGCTCGGTGAGGGCGCCCCTCCCGCCGACATCGCCGCCACACGCCACACCTTCGGCCTCGATGCCCCGCTGGGCGAGCAATACGTCCGTTACTGGAAAGGCGTTCTCCACGGAGATCTCGGCCGCTCCATCCGCTACAACCAGACTGTGACGATGCTACTGGCGCAGCGTTACCCCTATACCCTCCGCCTCACGCTCGCCAGCCTGTTCGTGGCCATCGTGCTTTCGATCCCCGCCGGAGTCCGCTCCGCCCGCCGCCGCAATCGCTGGGACGACCGCCTGCTTTCGGTTGTCAGCCTGTTTGGTCTTTCGTTCCCAAACTTCGCCCTGGGGCCAATCCTTATCCTGCTCTTCGCAATCAAGCTCGGATGGCTCCCCGTCTCTGGTGCAGGTTCCTCTGCCAGTCTGGTGCTGCCCGCAATCACTATGGGCAGCGCACTGGCCGCCATCCTAACCCGCATGGTCCGCACGAGCATGCTCGAAGAACTCAGCCAAGACTATATCCGCACCGCCCGCGCGAAAGGATTGCCCGAGCGTACGGTCGTCTACCGCCATGCCCTGCGAAACGCCATGATCCCGGTCTTGACGGTGATGGGCTTGCAGTTCGGCGCGTTGCTCGCCGGCGCAATTGTGACGGAAACAATCTTTGCCTGGCCTGGAGTTGGTCGCCTCACAATCCAAGCCATCTCTAACCGGGATTACTATCTGGTTCAAGGCTGCATCCTGGCTATCGGCCTGACATACGTTGCCGTGAATTTCCTTACTGATGTGCTCTATTCGGTGGCGAACCCGAGAATTCGGCAGTAGGAATACCCAACGATGGCGGTTCTCTGCTTGATTCCGGACCGGCCTCAACTCGCAAGAACTGCCGAAGCCTGCTCTGGGAAATCGTTCGCCCTGCATTTACCATAGGCGCAATGTCCACCGCTGCCATTTCATTCCATCGCCGCGTCGCCGGTAACGCGCGCCACAACCCACTAGCCGCTGTCGGAGTTGTTCTGATCCTGACCTTCTTCGTCTTTGCACTTTTTGCCCCTTGGATCGCGCCAAGAGATCCCGCTGCCATCGACCTCCCTGGGCGATTGACTCCACCAAGCCACAGGCATTGGTTCGGCACCGACGAACTTGGCCGCGACATCCTCTCGCGTGTCATCTACGGCGCGCGCATTTCCATGATGGTCGGTAGTTGCGTAGTCGCCGTCTCGCTCGCTCTCGGCCTCATCATCGGCTCGATCGCAGGCTTCTATGGTGGCGCGGTCGACCGCTTTGTAAACGTTGTGATAATGAACGCGTTTCTTTCTTTCCCCGGAATACTGCTAGCCATCGCTTTCATCGCCTTCCGCGGCCCGGGCATTTTCAACCTCGTCATGGCCCTCTCCCTGGGCGGATGGGTCGGCTATGCTCGCCTGGTACGAGGACAGGTTCTCGCAGCCCGTGAACGTGAGTTCGTGGAAGCCGCTCGCGCCCTCGGGGCAAGCGATCTGCGCATCATCGTGCGCCACATTCTTCCCAACATCATTCAACCTGTAATCGTGCAGGCTGCGATCGGAATGGCCGGCGCAATCCTCGCCGAAGCGACCATGAGCTTCCTGGGGCTGGGTGTTCCTCCGCCGACCGCCAGTTGGGGAACCATGCTGAATGACGCCCGTGCTCATCTGTTCGACGCGCCACATCTCATCCTTTTCCCCGCACTGGCTGTTATGCTAGCTGTCCTGAGTTTCAACTTCATCGGCGACGCCCTGCGCGACTACCTCGATCCACGTTCCCGCATCGAGGCCGGACTCTGATTTTGTGAGCATTTCCCGTAGATGCCCATCCTCCGTAAGCCTCTGCCAAGGTGTTGCGAATTAATCCCAAAAACTCCGCGCAACATTTCTTGACACACCGGGTTTCATTCGGACGTGGCCACAACACACGAGAATCAGGAACGAAAACTTCGACGGAGAAAAGTCGCATGAACCGTACCCTCAAGATCACATTTCTCAGCAGCGCGCTCGCAGTGCTCGCGTTGCCAGTTGTGGCCCAGAACACAAATTCTGCATCGGTGACTGGCCAAACCATCCAGCAACGTAAAGAAAACCAGCAGGACCGCATCGGGCAGGGAGTCCAGAGTGGGCAATTAACAGCCGGGGAAACGTCCAATCTGGAGAAGAAGGAAGCGGCAATCAACCAGGAAGAGCGCGACATGCGCAAACTGGACGATGGCAAACTGACTTCCGCCGACAAAAAGACTCTCACGCAGCAGCAGAATCAGGTCTCGAAACAAATCTATCAGGACAAGCACAACCCAGCTGTCCAGAACACCAACCCGAAGAGCGAGGTAGGGAAGCGCGCCGAGAACCAGCAGGACCGCATCGCGCAGGGCATCAAGAGCGGACAGGTAACGGCTGGCGAAGCTGCTCACCTCGAAAGCAACGAAGCCAAAATCAACAAAGAAGTACACAATGACCGTGTCGCAAATGGTGGCAAGCTTACCGCCCAGGAGCGTGCCCAGGTTAACCGCCAGCAGAACCGCACGTCACAGCAGATCTATCGTGACAAGCACAACGGCCGCCACCAGTAAGCGCATTCACAGGATGTAGGAGAGAAATAAGCAGCGATGAGCCCCCGGTTCCAACCGGGGGCGTTTCTTCTCCAGTCCCCGGTCAGGAACTGCGGGCTCGATGGCCACTTTTAAGATTTCTCATCCTGGTCAAAGCGAGGCTCGTACCCCTTTTACAACTCATTCTTACTGCTGGAGATACAAATCTTGACAATAATTGCATATTGCAATATAAATATCACGATTTGAGAAGTAGTGACGGACGTGAACGTGAAGCTCGGCGAAAAAATCCGTTACCTGCGCGAGGTTGAGGGATCACTTCGCGGTCTGGGTCGCCCGATGACCCAGCTTGAATTAGTCCGCGCCATCCGTGATGAGCTGGGCAAAGACAAGAGCATCAGCCAGTCCTATCTCTCCCAGATCGAGAACGGCACGCGTCCGCATATGACGCAGTCCTCGCGCGCATTGCTTGCCAAATTCTTCAAGGTGCACCCCGGATTTCTGGTGGATGACCCCGAGGGATACCACACCGAGTTGACCTCCGACTTGCGCACGACCGAGGGCAAACTCGACGTATGGCTGCTCCAAGGTTCGGAGCGCTTTGCCGGCGATTCGGAAGTGAGCAGTGTGCTGATCAAAGCGGCTCGCGAGAAAGATACGAGACGGTGTTTTCTGCTGCTGGGTGCGATTCTTGATACGCCCGGCCTCGCAGAACGGTTATTGGAGGCTTTGCGCCCCGAATTGGCTAGCACCGGAAACCATCAGCGCACCGAAGGGAGGCGAATCCGATGACCTGGTCAGACTTCTACCTGATCTGTTTTGCGGTCGGTTTTTGCTTCAGCTTCTTTTCATTTGTGTTCGGAAGTTCGCGGTTTGGAAAGCTGCATCTCCCTCACTTTCACGGACACGGTCTGCCCCACGGGCCGATCGGGCAAGGACCAGTTGTCCACGGACCGGTTGCCGGGGGGCACGCGGGAACCAATGCTCCGGCTACGGCGCACGCACACGGAGCGGCCCATACGGCCCACGGTGTGAGCGTTTCGCCATTCAATCCGCCAGCCATCGCTGCTTTCCTGGCATGGTTTGGCGGCAGCGGTTACTTGCTGTCACGTTTTTCGGCATTTTGGGTGGGACTGATTCTTCTCCTGGCCGTGATGGCTGGGCTAGCTGGGGGGGCCATCATCTTCTTTTTTCTCGCGAAGGTCTTGATGTCAGACCAGGAATTTCTCGATCCCGCGGATTTTGAGATGGTAGGAGTCCTCGGCAAGCTTTGCGTTCCCGTTCGCGAGGGAGGTACCGGCGAGTTGATCTATTCGCAGATGGGAACGCGGCGCGTCTGCGGCGCCCGCAGTGACGACGGCGGCGCCATCACCAAAGGTGCCGAGGTTGTCGTGACGCGTTACGAAAAGGGAATTGCCTATGTTCACCTCTGGAGTGAACTCTCAGGCGAACTGGATGAAGTCAGATCCACGGAGTAGTCCGAGTAGGTCCGCAAGGAGACATATGGCTCGCAATTGGCACAAGCCGTTGATCTTGTTGATGTGGATGGCTCTTCCTTTTTCCGCATGGGTGTATTGGAGCGCATGGGATCGGCTGCCCGCGCGTATGGCCGTACACTTTGACGCGGCCTGGCAGCCCAACGGTTACACCTCGCGCGATGGCGCGACGCAACTCGGTCTCGAGATTCTGCTGGTCATGCTCGTGCTCTTCACCGTAGCCATGCTGATCATCCACACATTGAAGCCGACTGCCTTCTGGCCGGCTCTGGCCATTGCTTATTTGGTAGTCGGCGTTTGCACCTATGCCAATTACTCGATTGTGAAGTTCAATCTGCATGGGCAGCAGATTCGTTCGGGGTCATTAGGAGAACCCTGCAAGAGCAGTTCCCAGTTCCTGGTAGATCTTGTTCCGAGAAGAGGCTTAGGGGATGGTACGGTTCCAGCCGTCGCGCTCAGTGTCCACGTGGACGCGGCTTCAGCCGCTTCGGCACTACGGGCTTCTTCCAGTCGGAGATCTTGGAACTGAGAACTGGGAACTGCTTTTCTGGGAGGAGGGTATATGTTCGAAGGACTTTCACATTGGGCGGTGATCTGGATCGTCGCCGGGCTGTCTGTATTGGCCATTTTATTTCTCATCCGGGGCATTGCCAGCGTCTATCGAAAAGCTGGTCCTCACGAGGCGCTCATCGTATACGGTGTCGGCGGAACACGCGTGGTCAAAGGACACGGCACTATTGTCTTGCCGATGTTCCAGGTCTGTCGCGGTCTCTCGCTCGAACTGATGTCGTTCGACGTAGCTCCACAACAGGACCTATACACCAAACAAGGCGTCGCAGTAACGGTCGAAGCTGTCGCACAAATCAAAGTGAAATCCGATGATGAGTCCATCCGCACCGCCGCCGAGCAATTCCTCACCAAGACCGACCAGGAACGCGAAGGCTTGATCCGTCTGGTCATGGAAGGCCACCTGCGCGGCATCATCGGCCAACTCACCGTCGAGGAAATCGTCAAGCAGCCGGAGATGGTCTCGGACCGCATGCGCTCCACCTGCGCCGACGACATGAACAAGATGGGGCTGGAAGTCATCTCGTTCACCATCAAGGAAGTTCGTGACAAGAATGAATACATCACCAACATGGGACGCCCCGACGTCGCCCGCATTAAGCGCGACGCCGACGTTGCCGCGGCCGAAGCCGATCGTGACACCGCGATCAAGCGCGCCCTGGCACAACGGGAATCGGCAGTCGCGAAGGCTCAGGCAGACCAGGAGCGTGTCGCCGCCGAAACCGCGTCTCTGGCCAAGCAAGCCGAAGCGCAGCGCGACCTCGAGGTCAAGAAAGCACAGTTCCTCGAAGTCACCAAGCGCCAGCAGGCGCAGGCCGACAAAGCCTATGACATCCAAACCAACATCATGCAGCAGCAGGTCGTTGCCGAGCAGGTCAAGGTCCAGCAGGTCGAGAAGGAGCAGCAGGTCAAGGTACAGGAAGCGGAAATCAACCGCCGCGAGAAGGAGTTGATCGCAACCGTCCTGAAGCAGGCCGAGATTGAGCGTCAGCGCATTCAGACACTTGCCGAGGCAGAGAAACAGCGTCTGATGGCCGAGGCCGAAGGTCATGCTTCCTCGATTCGCCAGCAAGGCGAAGCCGAGGCCGAGATCATCTTCAAGAAAGGCGAAGCCGAAGCCAAGGCGATGAACGTCAAGGCCGAGGCCTACCAGGAGTACAACCAGGCCGCGGTCGTCGACAAGCTGATTACAGGCTTGCCGGAGGTCGTGAAAGCCTTGGCCAGTCCGCTGGCGAACGTCGACAAGATTACGGTGGTCTCCACAGGCAACGGCGATGCCGCCGGGATGAACAAGATCACCGGCGACATTACCAAGATGGCAGCTCAGGTCCCGGCGCTGTTCGAGACGCTCTCGGGAATGCCGCTCTCTGACTTGTTGGGCAAGATCCGGCAGATCGGCGACAAGGCCCCCAAGCCTCCGTCGCCGAAAGCCTAGACGAGGGGTCGCAACGCTCGTGTAGGGACGGGCGCCTTCGCCCGTCCCGCGAGCGAAGCGAAGCGGAATGGACATGAGAATGGAAGTGATCTATGAACCGCAAGCCGAAGTACGCAGGACTGGGAATTGCACTGGGAGCCGCTCTTGGCGCGGTCGCCGGGGTACTGGCCGGCAACATGGGCATCTGGTTGTCGATCGGAGTCGTTATTGGCCTCGTGATCGGGTTGTCTTCCCGGCGTAAGGAGCCACCCTGCCCCGAATGCGAGGCCGTTCATCGCGCCCATCAATTGAGGCGAGGGCCGACCTCGCAGGTTGGCTAGAAGCCAGAAGCTAAAGAAGGGAGTTCACCATGGCACTACTCGAGCGAGTTGCAACGTTAGTCCGGGCAAACCTCAACGACCTGATCGACAAGGCCGAAGAGCCCGAAAAGATGATCAAGCAGGTCATTCTCGACATGCAGAACCAGCTTCTGCAGGTCAAAACGCAGGTAGCGATCGCCATCGCCGACCAGCACCTGCTCGAAAAGAAACACAAAGAAAGCTCGGACAAAGTGAGCGAATGGATGCGCAAAGCCGAACTAGCTGTCGACAAGAAGGAGGACGATCTGGCCCGCGCCTCGCTACAGCGCGTAGAAAGTTATCGCGAATTGAGCGAGAACTTCACGCAGCAGGTCGCCGATCAGAAAGCGCAGGTGGAGAATCTCAAAACCGCACTGCGCCAACTCGAGCAGAAACTGGCCGAAGCCGAAGCGAAGGCCGACGTCCTGATTGCGCAACAGCGCCGCGCCCGTGCCATCAGCAAGGCGAGCGACGCACGCATCGAATCCGGCGATGGCTCGAAGGCAGCGGCTTTCGATCGCATGAAGCGCAAGGTCGCGCACTCGGAAGCCATGAGCCAGGCCAAGTCGGAAATTGCTGCCGACAACATCGAAGACCGGCTTGCTGCTCTTGAGAAGCAGGACCGCATCGAGCAATTGCTCGCGGAGTTGAAGCAGAAACGCGGCGCATGAATTTTCACGTCGAGGGGGAGAGCGAACTCGCGAGGTGAACTCGTAGACATTCATTTTCGAAGGAGGGGTTGTGACCAGGCGTCAGCCGGTATCTCTATCGTTGCTCATCCTTTTGTCATGCACTTTCACCGCAGCAGCGCAGACCAAGCCGGAGCACCTGGCTCAACAGTCGGCAGATTCCTGGCTCGCGCTGGTCGACAGCGGCAAATACGCAGACAGTTGGGACCCGGCGGCCGAGTTGTTCAAAGCCGCCGCCGCCAAAGACCAGTGGCGTCGCACACTGGTTGCAACGCGGGAGCCACTAGGAAACCTCATATCCCGAAAGTTGAAGGCAGCGACCTACACGAAATCGCTGCCCGGTGCGCCCGACGGTGAGTATGTCGTCCTTCAGTATGAAACCAGTTTTGAGCATAAGCAGGTTGCGGTGGAGACCGTTACACCTATGCTCGACAAAGACGGCAAGTGGAGAGTTTCAGGCTACTTCATCAAATGAGCAAAACCGCGAAGTGGGTTGAGGGTGGGGGGCTACTTCGTAGCAAGGAACGTCTTGATCACGATTCCGTTCGGCTGCACTCCCACGGGAATCAACGTCAGCAGGGAGTATTCGCTGGGTTCAAGCTTGCGCGGCCTTCGCTTCTGAATTACGGTGACGTCCCCAGATCCGGTCCCAAGTACGAGCAAGTAGTTCTGATCTGGAGTCAGGGCCAAACCATCAGGATGGCTGCCGACGTTCAGAGTCGCAATGAGACGCCCCATATCGATATCGAAAACCGCCACGCTATTCGATCCGAAATTTGAGACGTAGAGCCGCGAGTTATCCAGCGTGACCATGCCCCTCGAGGGATGCTGCCCAATCTCGGGACTGCTGCCCACCTCATCATTTCCGGTTTCGATGATCGAAATGCTGTCAGCGTCGAAATTAGACACGATTAACTCACCCCCATCAGGCTTGAGCGTGAGGCTGACGGGCGTGCGACCGACGTCCAGCAGAGCCAATACGCGATCGTCCTTTTTCGGCTGAACTTTCAGATCCGCGCTGGCAAGTTGAATCGAGGCCACCTGCGACGATCCCGAACACGATACGAACGCCTTGCTTGAGTCCGGCAGAATCGCAATGTCCTCCGGTTGCACGCAGATGGGCAGCGTCGACCGCACGCGCAGTTGATTCGCATCGATCAGTGATACCGTGTTGTCCCCGCGATTCGAAACCACCACAGTTGCGCCATCCGGCGAAACCCGTGCCAACCCCGGGGAGGCACCCACGTGCACGTTGCCGACCACGATCCGCTTCTCCAGATCAATCACGCTCACATTCGATGAACCCGAGTTCGCGACATAAGCACGCCTCCCATCTTGGGAGACATCGATGAAGTATGGGTGTCCGTGCACGCCGATTGTGGCCACGACATTGTTCGTTTCAGCATCGATCACACTGACGTTGTTTGAGCCGCTGTTGACGACGTAGACCTCATTCTTTGTGCTGCTGGCCGCAATCCCCGTCGGCTCGGCTCCGACGCGCAATGTTTTGGATAACCGGAAAAATCGCAGGTCAATCACGCTGACTGTATTACTCTTCCCATTAGTGACGTAAGCAAACTCGCGGAAGGCTGGCCCGTAATCCGGCATCCGCTGCTCGCGGAAATACCACCACCCTAGCGCCACTAGGATGGGCAACAGAACAGCGATGAACAGGAGCTTCCGCAAGGCAGTGTCAGTTGAGAGAAGAAGAAAGCTTAGCAGAACAGGAGTCGAGAGGAAGCGCTGTCATTGTCTGTCCGCTCGTCGCAGGGACAGACCCGAAATTTCGACACTCGATCCGACAGTTCAGCGCACCAGGGGACCCTCTTTCTGAACCTATTTTGCGGCCACCGTCTCCCGAACCCCGATCTCAGGTACGCTCCGGCCCACGACCGCGGCAATCTGCCGCACTTGCTTCATCAGTTCGTCAAACTGATCCGGGAAGAGCGACTGTGGCCCGTCGGAGAGTGCCTGATCCGGTTGCGTGTGCACTTCGACCATCAGTCCGTCAGCGCCCACCGCTACGGCTGCGCGAGACAACGGCGTGACCTTGTTCCGCTTGCCGGTCCCATGGCTGGGATCAACAAGAATTGGCAAGTGGCTTAGGCGCTGCACCGCAGGCACAACGCTGAGATCCAGGGTATTGCGCGTGTGGTCGGCAAATGTACGTACCCCGCGTTCGCAGAGCACTACGTTATAGTTTCCCTCGCTCAGAATGTACTCAGCCGCCATCAGGAATTCTTCCAGCGTCGCAGACATCCCGCGTTTCAGAAGAACGGGCTTCCGCGATCGTCCGGCTCGCTTCAGCAGCGAGAAGTTCTGCATGTTGCGCGCACCGATCTGGATCACGTCGGCGTATTCTTCCACAAGGTCGAGTGAGTCATGATCAATGGCCTCGGTGATGATCCGCATCCCAAACTGCTGGCGGATTTCCGCCATGATCTGTAGAGCTTCCTCACCGAGTCCCTGAAACGTATAGGGCGAAGTTCGCGGTTTGTAGGCGCCCCCGCGGAAGAATTGAGCCCCGGCTCGATGCACACGCTCGGCCACCGCGAATGCCTGCTCGCGGCTCTCGATGGCGCATGGTCCGGCCACGATCGCCAGCCCAATACCGCCGATTGTGGCCCCAGATCCCGGGAACCGGATTACGCTGTTCTCTTCCTTCGCGTCACGGCTGACGAGCTTGTAGGGTTTGGAAACCTGTATGACTTCCTGAACGCCCGCCATCTCGTCGAGCGTACCCGCTTCGACTTCGCCCTTATTTCCGGTGATGCCGATGGCGGTGCGGGTGGCTCCCGGCATCGGATGGGCGCGATAGCCCAGTTTTTCGATTTTTTGGCAAACGGCGCGGACCTGCTCTTCGGTGGCCTGCGCCTTCATGACGACCAACATAAATTCACCCTAGAGAAAAGACTGTGTAGGAACGGGCGCCCCACCCGTCCTCGAGCGAAGCTCGATAACGCGGCCGCAGGAGAAGCCGCACCGACAAGTCTACCTTGCCCCTACCTGCACCGCAAATGAAGCATTGGGTCCGCAAAAGGCATCTATACTTTTTCATATGCCCCGCTCCATGGCGCAGGAACAGGACATCCTGAAACGCTCCGCTCCGAAACGCCCGCCGCGCCTTACTTCCCGCCGTATCGGCATCCACAGCTCGACCGCCGGGGGCGTGCAGAACGCGGCCGAGAGAGCCTACCGCCTGGGCTGCAACACACTGCAAATTTTCTCTTCCAGCCCGCGCCGTTGGGCGCCACATGAGTTGGGCGAACCTCAGTGCGCCGAAATGAACCGTCTCCGCGCGAAATATGATCTGAAGCCGCTAGTCATTCACACGAACTACCTGGTGAATCTCGCGAGCTCGAACGAACGCTTTCTCCAGATGTCAATGGAGACTTTTCGAGGTGAGTTGGTCCGGGCGTTATCCTTGTGCGCTGACTATCTGGTGCTGCATCCCGGATCTTTCCGCGGCGGGGACCGAGAGCAGGGACTATTACGTACTGCTGCTGCCATCGCCGCGTCGACACAGGGGCTCGATCTCGCCAAGAAAGGGCTGAGCATCCTGATCGAGAACACTGCCGGCGCTGAATTCTCGCTGGGCGGCAGCTTTGAGCAAGTTGCCGAACTACTTGACCGACTGCAGGGAATTGTTCCGGTGGCCGCCTGCATCGATACCTGTCACACTCACGTTGCCGGATTCGACATCGTCAGTGAAGAGGGCTTCTATCAGACACTTCAGCACATGGATGCAACGATCGGTCTGAACCGCGTGAAAGTCTGGCACTGCAACGACGCCAAAGCCCCTCGCGGATCGAGGCTTGATCGCCATCAGCACATTGGAAAAGGAATGATCGGCAGGGAAACATTTCGCCGACTGCTGAATGATCTCCGCCTCGCGCATGCGGCATTCATTGCGGAAACGCCAATCGACAAACCCGGGGATGACCGCAGGAATATCGACGCGCTGAAGAAGTTGGTGTCCGGCTAGACCGCCCCGCAACTTGTCAGGAATGTCTTTGACGGTGATACTCTCCTGCATGAAACTCTACCGATGTCGCCGGCACTTCGCGGTCGAGCATGAGAGCCAGTTTTACGAAATCGCTGCATCCTCGTGGGATGAAATTGTCACGCATGAAGATCTCTCCGATCATCTCCGTGAACTGGTCAAGCGGGCGCGGCGAGTCGACGCTCCGTTGGCACAGGATCTTCTTCCTCCTATCGGCAGCCAGGAAGTCTGGGCCGCTGGAGTGACCTACTTTCGTAGCCGCGACGCGCGCATGGAGGAATCAAAAAGCGCGGGCGGGGGAGACTTCTACGACCGCGTCTATCAGGCCGAGCGCCCGGAGTTGTTCTTCAAGGCGACGCCGCATCGCGTGGTTGGTCCTGGAGCCAAGGTGGCCATCCGCAGCGATGCGTCCTGGTCGGTCCCCGAGCCGGAGTTGGTGCTGTTCGTCACCCCGGGCGGCAAGATTGCCGGGTATACCATCGGCAACGACATGAGTTCGCGCGATATCGAAGGTGAGAACCCCCTCTACTTGCCGCAAGCCAAGGTCTACGACCGTGGTTGTGCTCTCGGCCCATGCCTTCTGGTTTCCGAGGAAGCTCTCGCCTCCTCAACCGAAATCAGCATCGAGATTCGACGTAGCGGGAAGACTGCGTTCTCCGGTGCGACCACCCTTAAAGAGATGAAGCGCACTCCGCGGGAATTAGTGCGCTATCTATATCACAGCAGCAGTTTCCCGTCCGGTTGTTTTCTATTTACGGGGACAGGGATAGTGCCCCCAGACTCGTTCTCGCTTAAGTCCGGAGACGAGATCACGATTGCCGTCCCGCCAATCGGCAGCCTCGTCAATTCAGTGGGATAGTAACCTGCTGACAAACTCTAACCACAAAGGACAGTAAGGAGAACTCACTGGAAGATCGTTTCCTTTATGATCTTTCGTGCCGCGGCGGTTTTCAGGTTGTCCGCTATTGACGCGCCGCTCTCGAGCGGCATGCCATGATCCCGCGTGTAAAATAGAGGTTTATTTGTCAGCGACAGTTCCCAACTATGGCGATCGATGAAAAATCTGCGAACGCTGTGACGAATGCACCCGAAACCGGCAAGCCCGTCCCACGCCCATATGACGAACGCTACGACGCCCAGAGCGTCGAAAGGAAGTGGTTCGAGCGCTGGCAACAGGACGCATCCCTCTATGCCGCCGAGACGAACTCGACCAAGAAAAAATACTACGTGCTTGAAATGCTGCCGTACCCCTCGGGTGTGTTGCACATGGGGCATGTGCGCAATTACGCAATTGGCGATGCCCTCGCCCGCTACATGTGGATGAACGGCTACAACGTGCTCCATCCCATGGGCTGGGATTCGTTCGGCTTGCCCGCAGAGAATGCCGCTATCTCGAACAACACCCCGCCGCGTGAATGGACGCTCCGCAACATCGCCAGCATGAAGGCGCAGATGAAGCGCCTCGGCTTCGCCTACGACTGGTCGCGTGAAGTCACGACATGTCTGCCGGAGTACTACCGCTGGAACCAGTGGTTCTTCTTGAAGCTATACGAGCACGATTTGGTTTATCGCAAGAAGAGCAAAGTGAATTGGTGTCCGAAGTGCGCGACGGTGTTGGCCAACGAGCAGGTGGTCAACGGGTGTTGCTGGCGCCATGAAGACACTCCGGTTGAGCAGCGCGAGTTGGAGCAATGGTTCGTACGCACGACGAAGTATGCAGAAGAGTTGTTGCGCGATCTGGACAAGCTCGAATGCTGGCCCGAGAAAGTGCGTACCATGCAGCGTAACTGGATCGGTCGCAGTGAAGGTGCGCTCATTGAGTTCCAGCTTGAAGGCAATGCCGGTCCAGCCGGTTCAAAGATCAGCGTCTTTACCACGCGTGTCGACACAATCTACGGCGCGACTTCGCTGCAGTTAGCTCCGGAGCATCCGCTGGTCGCCGATTTCACGCGCTACAACCAGCCTTTGGGGGAGTCGGTACAGCAGTTGATCGACGAGCAGCGCAAAGCGAAAGAGTCTGGCGACATCGGCGAGATCGAAAAGCATGGCGTCAATACGCACCGCTACGCCATCAATCCGTTCAACGGCGAGCGGATCCCAATCTGGATCGCCAATTACATCCTGATGGACTATGGCACCGGCGCGATCATGAGCGTCCCGGCGCACGACGAGCGCGATTGTGATTTCGCCAGGAAATACAAAATTGAGATCCGCCTTGTCATTCTTCCCGTCACGGAAGATCCTGAAGAGACGATGGCTGAGCCGAAGTTGCCCTTCACCACGCATGACGGCATGTTGATCAATTCCGGGCCGTTCAGCGGTTTGCGTTGTGATGATGCGATCAAAAAGATGTCGTCCTTCGCCGAAGAGAAAGGTTTCGGAAAAGCCACGGTTACGTACCGTCTCAAAGACTGGGGCATCTCGCGCCAGCGCTACTGGGGTACTCCGATTCCAATGTTGTACTGCGGCAAAGACGGTGTCGTCCCCGTGCCGGAGAAAGACTTGCCCGTGGTCCTGCCCGATAATGTCGAGATCACCTTGACCGGTGGATCTCCGTTGGGGCGAGTTCCGGAGTTCGTGAACGCGACCTGTCCGAAATGCGGCGGTTCCGCACGACGCGAAACCGACACCATGGACACATTTGTCGATTCGTCATGGTATTTCTACCGTTACACCGATGCCCGCAACGATCACGCTCCTTTTGACCGAGAGATCGCGCGGTACTGGTTCGGCGATCGCGGAATCGATCAATACATTGGTGGCGTCGAGCACGCGATTCTGCATTTGATCTACTCCCGCTTCTGGACGAAGTTCATGCGTGACCTCGGCATGGTTACCAATGACGAACCGGTCGAACGTTTGTTCACTCAAGGCATGGTGATCAAAGACGGTGCCAAGATGTCGAAGAGCTTGGGCAACATCGTCTCACCAGACGAAATGGTGGCACGTTACGGAGCGGACGCCGCCCGTTTATATAGTTTGTTCGCTGCTCCACCTGACCGTGATCTCGACTGGCAGGATGCCGGCATCGAAGGTATCCAGCGATTCTTGGGCCGGGTGTACCGTTTCTTCGTCCGCAATGCGCATCCGGATCATCCAGAATGGCGCAAGGCCATTCCGGCGGCGTTGTCCCCGGAAGCCCGCTCCATCCAACGCAAGCTTCATCAGACGATAAAACGGGTGAGCGATGACTTCCAGGGACGCTGGCACTTCAACACCTGCATCTCCGCGATCATGGAGTTGGTGAACACGTTATACGCAGCGGAAGACGCGATCGGCCACAATGCCGTTCCCGTTCCGATCGTGGCTGAGGTGCAGCGGAGTCTCGTCTTGTTGCTCGCACCCTTCGCACCCTATCTCGCCCATGAGTTGTGGGAGATGCTCGCTGAATCCGGGACCCTGCTTCGTGCGCCCTGGCCAAAGTACGACGCCGAGTTGGCGAAAGAAGAGCAGATCGAAATCCCTGTGCAAATCAGTGGCAAGCTGCGCAGCAAAGTCGTCGTGTCTGCCGATGCAACGGAAGACTTCGTCATCGAGCGGGCCATCGCCGATCCCAAGGTGAAGTCCGCGATTGCGGGCAAACAGATCGTGAAAAAGATCTACGTGCCCGGCAAGATGGTGAACCTGGTTGTGAAGTAGCGAAATGAGACGGACAACGAAGGCGGGCCAAGTTGGCCCGCCTTTTAAGTTTGTTATCGCGGGTTACGCCCCTGCCAGCATCAATGCCTCAGTTCGATGGTCGAAGTCAATCTCGTCCACTTGTTGAGTGTTGTTGCTCCCAGTATGGGTCGTAACAGAGGTGTAAGGAGATTTACCCGGCATTTCCTTTAGTTGACCATGTGCCGTTGCGACAGTCTTCCCATGGCTCAAAATTGTCACGTTCACGTCATGATTCGATCCGCTCCACTCCGCTGTGTAGTGCCCGGGTTGCAGGACCGTGGACCCGATCCGTGCACTTTGCGTGAGAGTGAACTTGCCTGAATTAAGGTCTTTCGCAAATGCAGGCAGTAAAAAGATCAATGCCAGTGCTGCAATTGAGGCGAGATAATTGGTGATTCGCATATTGATTCCTCCAAAAGAATGTCCCTGCTGCCCCACCTGCGGGATCGTCCTCGTTGTTGTTGCTGCTTCTTAATTATCTCGATGCATCGACGCACGCCGGAGATGGATAGATATCTCGTTACGCGATACAAACAAAAATACTAAGCGTGGCCCCGAGATTTCACTAAGGTCCTTCCTGAGTCTGCTTAGCACCGCGAAATCGCTTGGGGTATGCTTACTGCATGTCGGGCGTCTCACCTACGCTGGAGGGGTTCCGGGCCGCCATCCGCCGTCCGCTATTTACGCTCTCTGAGATCACTTGGCGTTGGGCTGTCGGCACTACCGCAACCGTCCTCTGCTTCTTCGGATTCGTCGAATTTCTCGACACCCTGCCAGTAACCAGGGGTGAAATGCTATTCCTCCGGACGCGCCAACCTGTTCTCGTGTCCCAGGCGATTGCCCACATGCTGCGGGGCACCTTGGCCCGTGGCGTGTTGTCTCTGACTCTGGTGATCGTCCTGCTTGCCGTGATCTGGATGGTGGCCGCATCTCTAGGTCGGTTGGCCATTCTGGAGGCGATGGTGGAGTACTTCCGCAACCGCTTTCGCGATCTCAGCCTTGTAGGTCAACCTCGCGAAGTTGAAGCACGTGAATTTTCGACTCGGGCTCGAGTTGTTGCGCTATTGCACCTGAACTTTCTGCGTGTGGCTGTGGTTCTGGCGGCATTGGTCGGTCTGGCGGGTTCTTCAATCATCGCCGGTTTTGCGTCCCCTCCAACTCATCCTCAACCGGGATTGGCCTTTTTGCTCTTGGTGCCCATGGCCGGGATTGTCTGTCTCACTTGTTACGCACTGAATTGGCTACTTTCGCTTGCCACGGTGTTTGTGGTGCGAGACGACGAGGATGCGATCGGTGCTGTCTTGGGTGCTGTGGCCCTATGCCGCGAACGCACCGCTGCCGTCTGCGCGGTAGGCACCTGGACTGGCATCGCTCACATGATCGCCTTTGTGGGGGCAAGTACGGTCGTATCGGTGCCCTTGGCCTTGACGGGGCTTCTGCCTTGGAGAATCGTCGCGCTCGGTGTGCTGATCGTGACGCTCGCGTATTTTGCGGTAGCCGATTGGCTCTACACGGTGCGGTTTGCTGGATATGTTTGCATTGTTAACATTCCGGAGGCACTACCTGGTCCGATCCGGCCCGTCAGCCCGCCTCCTGCAATCCAGCCCGCAGAAAGCATCGATCGCGACGAACTCATCCTGAGCGACGTTCCCCTCCGGAATTTACTGGAAAGCTAGCTTTTTGTGCCGCTTCCCGCCGCAAACGGGGAATTGGATTGTGAATCGGAGATTGACAATCCGGACTAGACCTTTCGTTATTTCATTCACTTCCGCCCTTCTCTTTACACTGTCTCCCAGAATTTGAGAAACTCATTCGTGGAATCCAAATCCCCGCTCAATCCAACTTCCGTAACCGAATCGATTGTTATCCTCGATTTCGGGGCCCAGTACACCCAACTCATCGCGCGCCGTATCCGCGAGCAGAACGTCTTTTCTGCCGTGTTGCCATGCTCCGCGTCGCTGAAGGAAATAAAGACCTACAACCCCGTCGGCATTGTGCTTTCGGGCGCGCCGTGGTCCGTCTATGACAAGGACGCACCGCCCGCCGATACACACGTCTTCGACTTAGGTGTCCCTGTACTGGGCATCTGCTATGGCCTGCAGTTCATGGTGCACACACTCGGTGGCAAAGTCAGGCCGGCCGACAGACGCGAGTATGGCCATGCGGAAATCGACATTGTCTCGGATTCAGTCCTGTTTCAGGGGCTGGCTAAGAAACTGGCAGTCTGGATGTCGCACGGCGATGAGGCTCTGGAACTCCCTCCCGGCTTCGAACTGATGGCGAAGACGCACTATGCCGTCGCCGGAATTCAGAATGTGGCCAAGAGGTGGTATGCCGTGCAATTCCATCCCGAGGTGCACCACACTCCGCAGGGCACGCAGATCCTGAGGAACTTCGTTTTTGAGATCTGCCATGCAAAGCCCAGTTGGACGCCTCAGCATTTCATTACATCAACCGTCGAGCAGATCAAGCAGCACGTCGGCACCGGGCGCGCTATCTGCGCTTTATCCGGGGGAGTGGATTCCTCCGTATCGGCAGTCCTGGTCGACCGTGCTTTGCGCGATGCCAGGGGCAAATCACGTCTGACCTGCGTGTTTGTCAATAACGGTGTACTACGCAAGAACGAGTTTGAAAAAGTCCAGGCTACGTTGCGCGATAAACTCGGCCTTCACCTCGACGCAGTCGACGCGAGCGAGCGCTTCCTCACCAAGCTCGCCGGTGTGAGTGACCCCGAAAAAAAACGCAAAATCATCGGTAACGAGTTCATCAAGGTTTTCGAAAAAGAAGCTCGCCGCATAGAGAAAACCGAAGGCAAGGTGAAATGGCTGGTGCAGGGAACTCTCTACCCGGATGTCATTGAGTCGCGTTCCGTACGTGGCCCGTCGCAGGTGATCAAGTCGCACCACAACGTCGGCGGCCTGCCCGAAAAGATGAAGCTGAAGCTGGTCGAACCTCTGAAGGACCTGTTTAAAGACGAGGTCCGCCGTATCGGCCGCGAACTCGGCATGCCGCAAGAGATACTACAACGCCAGCCATTCCCCGGCCCTGGGCTGGCCGTCCGCGTCCTGGGCGAGGTGACGCCGGAGCGCCTCCGCCTGTTGCGCGAGTGCGACGACATTGTCGTCAGCGAAGTCAAGGAAGCTGGGCTGTACACCAGGATCTGGCAGTCCTTCGCGGTGCTCCTGCCCGTGATGTCCGTCGGGGTAATGGGCGACGCGCGCACGTACGCCTACACCTGCGCCATCCGCGCCGTCAGTTCCGAAGACGGCATGACCGCCGACTGGGTGCCGCTTCCCCACGAAGTCCTGAAGACTATCTCTACCCGGATCGTGAATGAGGTCAAAGGCGTCAATCGCGTCGTCTACGATGTGACCTCGAAGCCGCCGGGCACCATCGAGTGGGAGTAACTTTCGCCGTTTTCCGATGATCCCCGACTGGTGATGGATTTCACTGAACGTCCCGAGGAGATCGAGAACGCCCTGCGGGGTGCGCAGCTACGGGGCCGCACCTCAATGCTAGATTTATATGGCCATTCGCAAAATGAGAGACGCCCGTTGCAGCAGACGTGCCCTGCTAATCATTTCCGAGGGTGGAGACAATCACCGCCGCTACACCGAGCAAGATGTGAAAAATGCGGTCAGAGAAAGGCCGACGTTCTGATTTATGCCGTGGGAACCTACGACCGCTATGCGCCGACCCAAGAGGAATTGCTTGGCCCGATGTTCTTGGATAGCGTAGCGGACGTGACCGGCGGGCAATCTTACACATTGACCAACCTTGCCGAGCTGCCTCAAGTCACGCGCGCCATCGGGACGCACCTGCGTCACCTGTACATGCTCACCTACCGGCCACAGACGCCCTCCCGCGACGGAAAATGGCACAAGATCAAACGTCAAGGTGCTCGTACCAAACAAGTTGTCGACATTCCTTCGCGTGAGGGCGCGCACGGGATACTACGCCAATTCTGAATAGTCGTGCGGGCTATTCGTCCCTGTGCACACTTTCCATCGAAAATGCGGGCAGACAAACGGCGACGTATTCGGCTCCGTCTTTTTCGGGAGTCGAATAACGCACCCACTCCCCCGCGTGCGTTACCACCGCCTGCCCGGCATGAACGTTAAGGATGCCATTCTCGTGCTCAACCCGGAGCATTCCCCGAAGCACGATGGTGAACTCATCGAACTCGGGAGTTTGTCCCGGCTCAATCCATCCCTGAGGACTGCGCATATGCGCCACGCTGGCCGCGGAAGTGTTCGAGTTCACTCGTCCGACGTACTCGTCGATGATCTTCGGCTTATTGCCGGCAGCTTCAATCCGTGTGGGTTGCGGGATAAGAGTAGGCATGCGATGTATCGCGTCTTACGTCCATAAGCATACATCGCGAGCAAGTGGTCAGTGGCCAGGGATCGGCGGCCAGTAAAACCCAACCTCAACGCTGACCACTGGTCCCCGGCCCCTGGCCCTATACCCTGTCTACGGGCAGGGATGCGGCGTCCCCGGCGTGGGTGGAGTTCCCGGAATAATCGTCGGCGGTCCCGGAATTCCGTCGGGTCCTGGAGTTCCCGATATCACCGTCGGCGGTGTGCCAGGAGTTCCCGGCGTGTAACACGTGCTTTGATTCACCGGAGTTGTTGGCGGCGGGGGCGGCAAAGGACGTGGCGCGACCGGTTGCACCGCCACCTCGTGCTCCAACGACTGCCGTACCGCTTTCGCGACTTCGTCCTGCGGCAGCGTGACTGCCTGCTGCAAGGTCATTCCAACCGGAGCGCCCGCATCGAGATAGAAATGTCGTGAACTGGTCAGTGTGACGGTCGAGGCAACCATCCCTGCGGCCCCGCCGATCGCGGCTCCAATCGCAGCGTCTCTGCCTTTGGTCCCGGGGATTGGCATGCTCGAACTGAGACAGCCAAACTGGGCCGGGTTACACCCCGGCGGAATACTTGAGGTCAAAGTGGATTGTGAGGTTCCCACCGAGTGGCCGATCAGTGCCCCCACACCCACACCCGCAACCGGAAAAAGAATGGCAGTTGTCCCGCGCTTCGAACCCGGATCTTTAATGGCATACCCATCGGTGGTTTCCAGAGTGATAGGCCCGGAAATCGGGGTCACGTACCCGTCGGGAAAGGTAATGGCCATCGATTGCAGCCGCAATTCTCCACGGCCGCCATTGCGCTCGATCTTGTCGACGGATCCTTGTACGAACGTGCCCGGCGGAATTACCACCTGGTTCTCGGCATCGACGGGCGAAGTGACTTGCGCGTAGATGTCGTCTCCTCGCCGGATGTACCGGCTTTGCACCGGCTGTGTCAGTACGAGCGCCAGATGCGTGCCTGCAGGGATTGTGATGTTCAAGTTCCGAGCCTCATCTTGTAGTCGACGGTTTTCTTGTTTTTCGTCGGCCTGGGCCTGGTCTTGCGCGAACGCCAAAGGCGTGAGCATCAGGAGCAGGACTGCGGCGATTGTTCTGCGGTTGGGCGAAATGAAGTTGAGAAGTTCTTGCAGGCAGGGGTGACGGTACGTCATGGAGCACCTCCCCTCGAAAGCCGTGAAGTAGCGCTTTCGGTTTGCGGCGGATCTCAATAGAGAGAACCCACCTCTCCATAATTAGACTCGCCGACCGAGCAGAACGATATCGCCGTTTGCGGTCAAGGTATGAAAAGAGTGCGCAGTGATTTGTAAAGCACACGCCGGCACGGATTCTTTATCCTGTATGCAGACTTGCTGGCTCTCATACGGGCAATGCGCGCAGCGCCACCTCCACGGCGCGCTTCATCTCCTGCGGCGTGGCACCGTTCGCTGCTTGTACTCCCAGGCCATTCATCACAACCAGGACATAACGTGCGAGGTCATTGGGATTGATATCGCCCGGCAGGTCGCCATTTTGTTTCGCCTGTTGCAGGCGCTCCCGGATGGCGACGAGCCCGCTCTCTCGCCACTCAATCATGGTCTGCCTGACGCTTTCGACGCCGCTCCCGCAAGTCAATCCGCCCTGCAGCGAAAGACAGCCACGGGGATGAGAGGGATCGGCCAGAAACGCCACTGTCCGACGGAAGAGACCTTCAATAACGGCACGCGCGGTGCCCAGTTGTAGTGCTTGATGGATGAAGCTCATGGGCCCTTTCCCGTAATGATCGATCACCTTGCGAAACAGTGCTTCCTTGTCTCCGAAGGTGGAGTACAGGCTCGAACGGTTAATCCTCATGGCGCCTGTCAGGTCATCGAGCGACGTGCCTTCGTATCCCTTCTCCCAAAAGATTCGCATCGCTGCATTGAGCGTGGCCCGCTCGTCGAATTCTCGCGGACGTCCCATTTTTCGAGAATTGGCTCGTTTTGCACCCATACTTACTCCGATGCACTTTTATACCATCCAGTTCAAAAAACCTGAATCCGATCGTGACCGCCCCACATCTGAACTATACGGTTCAAAAGTAATCGAACAATGGGAGGAATCATGCCAGGCAAACTGGAAGGCAAGATCGCACTCGTCACCGGCGGCAGCAGCGGCATCGGGTTAGCTACGGCACAGCAATTCGTCAAAGAGGGAGCCTACGTCTATATCACGGGCCGGCGCAAATCGGAGTTGGACAAGGCAGTGAAGTTCATAGGAGGGGCTCAGGTTAAAGCCGTTCGCGCAGATTCTTCGAATCTGGCTGACCTTGACAGTCTCTTTACCCAGATCAAGCGGGAAAAAGGTCGGCTGGATATCGTTTTTGCCAATGCCGGAGGAGGCAGCTTTGCGCCCCTCGGTGCCATCACGGAGGAGTTGTACGAACAGACGTTCAATACCAACGTGAAGGGTGTGCTATTCACGATACAGAAGGCGCTGCCTCTGATTCCGGACGGCGGCTCGATCATCCTGAATGCTTCCGTTGCCGGACAGAAAGGCTTGCCGGCTTTCAGCGTCTATTCGGCTACCAAGGCCGCCGTGCGCTCATTCGCGCGCAGTTGGACAACAGACCTTAAGGAGCGCCGCATTCGGGTCAATGCCATCAGTCCAGGCCCAATTGAGACGCCGATTATCGATGGCCTGGCCGAGACCGAGGAACAGCGCAACGGCATCAAGGCTCAACTGACCTCCATGGTTCCGCTCGGACGCATGGGCCAGCCGGAGGAAATCGGCAAGGCCGCGGTGTTTCTTGCCTCACAGGATGCCAGCTTCGTCGCGGGTGCTGAATTGTTTGTCGACGGTGGAACGGCGCAGGTCTAAGGCGAGTCGCGTAGCCCCGGACGCCTCGTCCGGGGTTGCGCGCACAGCGCCCCATCGCCGCCGGGCTTCTAAGACGGTTGCTCGCTAATCCAGCGTGAAATCGCGGTAACCAACTTCCGCGGGGCAAACCGCGTAGACTGCGCGACAAGCCAGTTATGCGCGCCGCTGATCGCGAGAGTGCGCCCTTCCATCACAGCTCGATACCCATCGAGCGCAACTTTCTCCGCGCTCATCGCTCCAAACTGCTTGAACAAGCGAGACTTGTCGTTGCCTGCGCGCTTGGCAAATCCAGTGTGTGTCGCGCCAGGGCAGAAGCAGGTCACACTCACGCCACTATTTCGGACTTCGTTCGCAAGCGCCTCCGAGAATGAAATCACATACGCCTTGGTGGCGTAATAAACGGCCATGAGCGGTCCTGGCTGAAATCCCGCCGTAGAAGCCACATTCATGATCCGTCCGCTACGCCGCGAAAGCATCGGTGGCAGGAAGAGCCGAGTCAGGTCAGTCAGCGTGGTAATGTTCAACTGAATTTGACCAAGGATCTGTTCTTCAGTCATCTGTGCGAACTCGCCAAAAGCCCCGAAGCCAGCGTTGTTGATGAGAATGTCGATCATCAACCCAGCACTTTGCACCTGATCAAAGAGAAATTTCGATGCGGTGGGTGCGGCAAGATCAAGTGCGTACGTGTTTACGGGAACCCCGAGCATGCGCAGCTCGGCTGCGACCTGCCCGAGTCTGTCGCCGCTGCGCGCTACAAGAATCAGGTTGTGATGGTCGCGGGCGAACAGCTTGGCGAGTTCATACCCGATCCCGCCCGAGGAACCGGTGATAAGCACGGTAGCCATGCGGACATTCTATCGGGATTGTGTATCTTCACATTGTGTGGCTGCAGATTGTGTAGCCGCGGACGCCTTCGTCCGCGGTTGCGCGCGAAGCGCGCAGTGAGACCTGCCAAGTAGCAGAGGAAACGTTGAAGCGGAGCGGAGGTTGCGTCCGCCCCGCTTCCAGACAATCGAACTATGCGTGCACCAGTTCCACTCCGTAGATCGAGTGCCAGCTGGTGGCCGCCTTCAGCTTGTCGTTGACGTTATTAATGTTCTTCACGCCTTCGGTCTCAAGCCATTTGCGGAAAGCCGCTGCACCCTGCTTCGCATAGACCGGAATCCCATCCTTCCAGGTGGCGCGTCCGCAGAGCACGCCGTTAAACTTCACGCCCGATTCGCCGGCGAGCTCCAGCGTCTCTGAGAACTCGGCGTTGCTTACTCCCGCCGACAGGTAAATGAACGGCTTGGTTGCAGCTTTGGCCGCCGTGTGGAAGTGGTCGATCGCTTCCTTCTTCGTGTAGGCCTTCGTCCCGCCGAAGCATTTCACGCCTTCGACAAACTTCATGTTCACCGGCACTTCGACCTTCAGCACGTCGACGCCATAGCGATCCTTTGAGAACTCGCGCATGCTTTCCGTCACGATGTGCGGTTTCTTCTTCGCGTATTCAAGTCCCTTCTCGTCCGCGCCCTCTTCGTATCCAACAAACTCAAGGAAGAACGGGATGTCGTTCGCCCGGCACTCGTCACCTATCCGCTCGACCCAGGCATGCTTCGTCTCATTGACGTGCTTGGGATCGTACGGGGTGTAATAGAGCAGGATCTTCACGCAATCGGCGCCAGCTTCCTTCAGACGCCGCGCCGACCAGTGATCCAGCAGATCGGGCAGGCGGCCCGGCCCGGTTTTGTCATATCCAGTCTTCTCATAGGCCAGTAGCAGGCCGGCATTCTTGGCGCGGCGCTTGGAGGCAGGCAGCCCCCACTCAGGGTCGAGCAGAATCGCCGAGGCATGCGGTGTGAGAACCTCTGTGACCAGTGACTTGAACTCTTCCATCATGGCGTCGTTGACTTCGCCGCCCTTTTCCTTGGCCAGCGATTTCTGCAGCGAGCCGCGCTGGTCCATGGCCGCGGCCGCGATGACGCCGCGTTCGTTCGAGACCTTCTTGAGGCCGGCAAGTTTGCCCGGGGTAAGCTTCATGAGAATCCTCCTGATAGGAACGGGATGAATGCAGGGAACCATTCATTGTAAACCAAGGAGATATAGAAGTTAGCCTGTTGTTGGCGGTTTCACGCGGTCAAAATTCCTTATCGGAACTATGAATCGTGCCGGCAGGAATCCTCTTCCGTGAGCTCAACTTCGTGTGATCCCGATCATTGAAAACCACCCACGGTTATGATTACTGTACGACCATAGGGTCACCACCCCGGGGGTGACACCATGCTTCTATCAGTAATGCTCGTCTGTGCGGCGGCAGCCGTCCTCCTCTTCACTATGGGAGCATTCGGCGATCTCCGCGACGTGTGGACGCATCCCGATCATCGTCCCACCGATCACGACCATTCGCTCCCAAGACCGAAGTCGAGATGAGGTTCGCACGGCCCTCAGCTTCGTCCCGCATAGCCCGTCCTGCGTAGTGATATATTAACTCCCTGCCTTCATCTGTACCGCGCCATCAACGTTGGCCAGAAACCCTGTCAGCAGATTACTATCTTCTTACTCGATCGTCCGGACGCCATTCCTCAGCCGCACGAAGAGTAAGTTCAAATCGCAAACGTCAAGGGACCCCGCACGATGCCGATCGCTACCATTAATCCCGCTACCGGGGAAGTCATTAAGACCTTTGAGCCCCTCACCGAAGCCGAAATTGAGCAGAAGCTCCAGGTCGCGGTGAGAACTTTCAACGCAGAGCGAAAGACACCATTTACCATCCGCGCGCAGCGCATGCTCAAGGCAGCCGAAATTCTTGAGCGCGACAAAGACAAGTTCGCTCATTCGATGACTTTGGAGATGGGCAAGACCTATAAATCGGCCGTGGCCGAAGCCCTGAAGTGCACCACCGCTTGCCGCTACTATGCAGAAAACGCCGAATACTTTCTGGCAGACGAGGTGGTTGAAACCGGGGCAAAGAGGAGTTTCATCCGCTATCTCCCGCTTGGCCCAATTCTCGCCGTGATGCCGTGGAATTTCCCCTTCTGGCAGGTCTTCCGCTTCGCCGCCCCAGCCCTCATGGCGGGCAATGTAGGTCTGCTCAAGCACGCCTCGAATGTGCCGCAGTGTGGGCTCGCGATTGAGAGTATTTTCCTCGAAGCCGGATTCCCGGTGGGCGCCTTTCAGACACTGCTGGTCGGTTCCTCTCGGGTGGACGCGATCCTCAACGATCCTCGTGTGGTCGCCGCCACTCTGACGGGCAGCGAAGAGGCCGGAATTCAAGTGGGCATTGGCGCCGCCAAGCGTATCAAGAAAGTCGTCCTCGAACTCGGCGGCAGCGATCCCTTCATCGTCATGCCCAGCGCCGATCTTGAGGCCGCCGTCTCGACTGCCGTGCAGGCGCGCATTCAGAACAATGGGCAATCCTGCATCGCGGCTAAACGCTTTATCGTTGCTGAACCCATCGCTGATGAATTTGAGCGGAAATTCGTAGCCAAAATGGAATCCTTGAACATCGGCGATCCCTTCGACGAGAAAACAGAACTCGGTCCACTCTCCACGCCCGATGGGGTAAAGGACATCGACGCCGGTGTGCAGAAGACGATCCGGGACGGAGCGAAGTTGCTCACCGGAGGGCATCCGCTGAAGCGTCCGGGCAATTTCTATGCCCCAACAGTTCTGACAAAGATTCCCAAAGACTCTCCCGCTTATGGCGAAGAGTTTTTTGGACCCGTAGCGTCCGTATTTCGCGTGAAAGACATCGATGAAGCCATTCGCATCGCCAACGATGTCCGCTTTGGTCTCGGCTCCAGCATCTGGACCAACGATGAAAAAGAACGGGAGCGGTTCATCAACGAGATCGAAGCCGGCATGGTGTTCATTAACAAAATGGTCGCCTCCGACCCGCGCATTCCCTTCGGAGGCGTGAAGGCCTCAGGTCACGGCCGAGAGTTAGGGAAGGTCGGAATCCGCGAATTCGTGAACGCAAAAACAGTCTGGATCGCCTAACTGTCAGTGCAGGGGCGGACGCTTTCGTCGGCTCCCGCGAAGGCGAAGCCGAGCGCTGTAGGTGCGCGGCAAGAGAATGAAAATGTTGCCCATTTCTCGCCGCCCTTGCAAGAAGTTCAGAAGAAAATCGGATCAGGAAATAGATCTACTCATTAGGAAGCTGCGCGGACGATTGTGGGTGCCCAGCCCCTTCCGGGTCGTTCAGCAGTTCAACCCACGGACATTGGTCGGCCGATATCCGGTGCACCGCCGCCTGCATTTTGTCGCCACTGCCATCGTAACGAACCCACACCACGCGGTAACGCGCCTTTTTCTTGCCGTACAGAATCCCGATCACGTCCCCGGATCGCACATCGGCATCAAGCCCCGTGAGTAACGCTCCACTTAGGCTCACCTCGCGCGCGTGTGCTTCCTGCAGAAATCGTTCCCCTTGCGTATCGACACCCCAGACCAGGACATCGAAGTCCGTATGCCACCGCGGCTCCCGCCGCCGGTCGAATCTTCGCACGATTCCCATATGTCCCTTCACCGTAACTCGGTCGTAGTGAAGGGTGAAGATTACGTGCCCCGCGCTCCAGAACGGAAGGTCACTGAGAGTTCCGGATTTGGAAACGGCCCAAAACGGGACTATCGACGCAGAGCCAGAACAAGGCTATCCGTGTCTTTCGTCTCGAAGGTAAAATCCCCGCCGCAATGCCATGATCAGCAGGACCAGCAGAAGCGTAGGAAGCCAAATCCAGAGCATTTCGCTTGCAAGAACTGTGACTCCTCTGGATGTGTAGAAACGGCTTGTTCCGATGGGCGATACGTGAATCGGTCTCCACGGCAGAAAATAGCGATGATCATTAAACGGTGAGAAGAATGCAATTCCAAGCCCACCGTTTGTCATCGCGTCGAGTAATCCGTGGCTCGCCGTTGCGAAAAACAGGTAGGCAAACAATGCGAGGCGACGAACGTTGGAGTGTAGCCAGGAAGTCGCAGCTGTCAATATCCCAGCAAGAAGGGCTGAAAACACTATCGAGTGGGTAAAACCGCGATGTCCCCAGAAATCGCCGTAGTGGACGCCAAAGCGAAATCCGAGGACGTCAAGATCAGGAAGTATGGAACACGCGATTCCTGCAACCCACACAAGCTTGGGAGTGCCGGGACGATTAAATACCGTTCCCAACCCGACTGCTGCGACAGCGTGTGAGATTGGCGATGGCATCTCAGGGTTTTGAGGATCGCCGAGTTCCCCGGGGATAGATCCGCGGTTTCTTGGGACGGCGCCCCAGCAGTTTATGGCTTCAATTTCAGTCCGCTCAGCACCGCCCTCTGTTTCGCGATCAACTCCTGCACGCCCTGCTTCGCCAGTGAAAGCATCTTCGCCAGTTGCTGATCATCGAAGATTTGGTGTTCAGCCGTAGCTTGAACCTCCACCATCTTCCCGGCCGCGGTCATGACGAAGTTCATGTCCACATCGGCGCGAGAATCTTCCTCATAACAGAGATCTAGTAGGATCTCGCCTTCTACGATCCCCACACTCACGGCCGCCACGAGATCTCTTAGCGGAACGGAACCGATCGTCCCCGCCTCGACCAGTTTCTCCAGCGCCAACCCGAGGGCGACAAACGCTCCCGTGATGGATGCCGTCCGCGTACCCCCATCCGCTTGGATCACGTCGCAGTCGATCCAGATAGTCCGCTCACCCAGTTTCACCAGGTCGGTAACGGCCCGTAAAGACCGTCCGATCAGCCGCTGGATTTCGTGTGTGCGCCCGCTCTGTCGCCCTTTCGACACTTCCCGTGGTGTGCGCGTCAGAGTCGACCGGGGAATCATCGCGTACTCGCTCGAGATCCATCCTTTCCCCGAGTTGCGCAAAAATTGTGGCACCGTTTCTTCGATCGAGGCCGTGCAGATCACGCGCGTATTTCCCACCTCAATGAGAGCCGATCCTTCGGCGGTGCTGATGAATTCAGGGGTGATTTTCACCGGCCGCAATTGGTCGGGGAAACGGTTATCCGAACGATAGAACATGACTGGCGATTGTAAATGATTGACCTCTGGAGATTTCCAGTTATTGACATTTGATATATCTATAGATATATATAAAGTAGTAGCTAACGATGGTCTCTCGTCTTTCATGAAAGAAGGAGTTTCGAGGTGGAGGCGATGAGGTCCATTTAACGTTTGAAGATTCGAAACCTTGAAGTTGGAGCTTAGTTATGTACGGAAAATGTGGAAGTTGGTGGCGTGGTGCGGTTGCAAGTCCATTTATGGGAGGAGCATTCCCGTTTGGCCGCGGGGGCCGTTGGGGACGTTTCTTCGGGCCCGGAGAGATTCGGCTCGCGATCCTCTCCCTGCTGGAATCCGGAGCGAAACACGGCTACGAGCTGATGAAAGAACTCGAGAACAAGTCGGGCGGCAGCTACAAAGCGAGCGCCGGTGCGATCTATCCCGCATTACAGCAACTGGAAGACGAAGGAATGGTGATTTCCGACGCCGCAGCCGGGAAGAGGACCTATTCGCTGACCGACGAAGGCCGCGCGGAGCTGCAAAAAGAAGCCGAGACTGTGAAGAGAATCTGGCAACGCGCCGAGCAAGCCGGAGACTGGGCCCCGTGGATGGGCCTCGAAGGCGCCGAAGTCATGCGCCCTGCTGCGGAAGTGATGAAAACTGCGCTGAAGGCCGCCACGCGCGGCAGCCACGATTCCACAAAAATCGCGCGAATTCGTGAGATCCTGGAGCGCACGAAGCACGAACTGGAAGCTCTGGAGAAGTCCTAGCTATTGTAGTCCCGGGTGCCTCGCGCGGGGTTGCGCAAAGCGCAACGCTTTCCCTGGCGTCTCTTGGCTTTCGAGATCCGACCAGCGAAAATGCTTGGCTTTCGCTCCGCAGGGCGGACGAGGCGTCTGCTCCTATACAAGGCTTTACTGTCCCGCCTGCAACTGCGTCGTGAGCTGATTTACCGCCGCCACATCGTAGTAGGACGAAAGATCCGCATGTCCGGCCAGTGTCTCCCGATCCCTACCATCCACGAGAATCTTCACCTTCAATAGATTCGGAGTGTTCACGGCAATCGTTTGAATCAACGATGCCACCGTCAATTGCTCGACCAGCACGCCCGAGCGATGCGTATCGGCAAAAGCCGAATTCAGATCGATGACGGCCACTCCCGGATCGACCAGGTACACGCTGCGAATATCGGCACCCGCTCCCAGCCGGTGAGGGGAGTCCTTATCGAGATATCTCGACAACAAGGCCCGCAGCAGTTCCTCGGCGCGTTGCTGGCGTCCCGACGGCATGGGAATCTGAGCCGATTCACCGCGCAGCGTGCCGTCATCATCATGTGCAATAAAGAGCACCACCCGCTCGCTGGGTCCGCTAACCGGCGGAGCTAGCGGACGCGTGTCGACCGTTGTCGTGGGCTGCGCAACGGCGCTCTTTCGCATATGCCAGGCGTAAACACTCAGACCGAGAGCTGCCGCCACCAGCACCGCGAAGCCGATGATGAGATGACGCGGGATCATCCGTTCCGCCTCATGGAGCGTTCCCCAGTTGGTCTCGCGCTCCGGCAATCGCCGTTGCAACCGCACTCGTGACCAGTTGTTGATAGTCCGGCGCCGTCAACTGGGAAACGTCCGATCCTTGCGGCGCCACCTCAATTGCAATCGCCGGCCGGGTCACGTTGTTCAAGGGCCTGAGAGCGGCTGAGAGCGTTCGAACCGTCAACTGGCGTTTTTGCAACTCGCTTGCCACGCCAGACGCCGTGCTTTGGCTCAAGGGCAAAGCAGGATGTTGCGCCGTAGTCCACGAACGAAACGGGCCTCGATCATCTTCTCCGTAGGGAAGCAGCGCCGTATACACCCGCACCCCGTGGCCGCTCCCGCTGGCATGCACCGCGATGTAAATCGCTGCATGATCGGCATTGGTGAAAATCGCGCGCTGATCTAACGGCAGGTTCGCGTCCGAATCCCGCAGCACCAGCGTGGAGATGCCGCGACTTTCCAGTTCCCGTCTCAGGCTGCGAGCCAGCGCGACTGTGACATCCTTCTCGTTGAGCGTTGCGCTAAGCGCTTCGCCAGGATCGTCGCCGCCGTGGCTGGCATCCACGACAGCGAAATAGCGACGGGGTGGCGGCCCCGTTCCAGCGGGAACCGGCGTCGCAGGTGGTGCCTGCGCTGCTGGTACGGCCGGGGTGCTCGCAGCCGGGGTGGTACCGCTCTGTGCAGGTGTCGGCACGGGCGAGACGATCAGCGTGCGTCCTTCGCTCGCGAACGTCGCAATGACCGGTACAGAAGCGTTGACAGTGATCACGGCGGAGCCATTGCCTTCGCTGTAAGTGGCCGATGGGATAGCCTTGCTCCCGAAGGTCAGCGTCGGCGACGCGGGGCCAACGACTGGCTCACGCGAGAAAGTCATTCGCAGCGTGCCCGGTTCGGTCGCTATCATCGGGTTCACCGGTGCGCTGAAACGAAAAATCAGCTTTGGTGGATCCTCTCCCGACAACACAGCCGTAAAGTGCGTAGCGACACCGCCGATAAACAGCCGGTCCGACACCTCATGCAGCGAGACCGGTCCACCCAGAATCCGCGGGAGCAAGGAACTGAGCGATCCCAAAGGAACCAGTCCGCGATTATTCTCCATCAGGAATTTTCCGCCAAGGTCTGCATCCCGATCCTGCACGCGGGCGCGGCTCTTATTAACCTGGAACTCGGCCTGTGCATTGTTGTATCGCAGCCTCCACCGCGATCCGTCCGACTTGGCGGTGACCTTTCCGAGGGGTTCCAGCAATTCCAGCAAGCCAACGTAGTCACGGCCCTCTCGTTGCACGACCGGCAGCGTGTAATTCGCCGCAGTCGAATACACCGACAAGTGCTTATCGCCGGAGGCTCCGGAGAGCAGCAAGGCCGATGCAAGAATCAGAGCCAGTAAGCGAAAGAGTCCAATGTCGTGACAGCCGCTGCGGCTGTCCGGCCGGGCGAATCCCCGCCTGCGCAAATCCGAAACGGAACTAATCCAGCGCATACGCGGTGAGTCCGCTGAGGAGCTTTGGGTAGAAATCGGTGGACTTCTGCGGCATCACTTCACCCGCCAGGGCAACTTCCTGCATTTTCCGCACCGGGCAGGGATTCATCAGGAAGGCAATATCCGCGGCCCGTTTGCCCGCTACTTCTCGAACGGCCGCGAGCGCTTCCGCCGGTTCCCGCACATACGACAAATTCTGCTGATTGCGGATTGATTCCTCCGAGAGTTTTAAAACCCCCTCCAGCAGAACTCTATGCAACTGCACCACATCCAGGGATCGCTGACGGGAGGATAGACCGGACAAGAACCTGTCTGCAGTTGCTTTGGGCGAATGCAACAGCAGCGAGCGCGTCGCCGTAATGGCGACAAAAGCCATTCCCGTCCGACCCCGCTCCTCGAGCAGCGCCGTTGCGTTCGCTGCGTCGAGTGCACGGTCCACTTCTTCCACCACAAAGAACTCTGCGCTTGCTTTCTGGAAGTCGTCGACCGAGAAGGAGGGCAATGAGTGCACCACCCGATGCGTAGGAAGGATCAGCAAGCCAGGGTCGTTCACGTTGACAAACGTCATCATGACGAACTCATACGGAGCCTCACTGTTGGAAGTCCCAGTCGCCGCCCGGCATTCATTGCGGAGGTTCAGTGCCGTCTCGTAGCGATGATGCCCATCGGCGATGACCAGCTTCTGGTCATGCATCTTCGCTTGCACGGCGCCGATCACTTTCGGATCCGAGATTTGCCAGACTCGGTGCGCTACACCATACTCGTCCGCCACGTCGATCGTCGGACGGTCAGCAGTCGCGAGCACAGAATCGATCGCGCCCGAATCTTCGTAGAGGAGAAACAACTGTTCGTAGTGCACCCGGGTTGCCCGCAGCAGATCGAGGCGGTCCGCCTTAGGCTTGGCAAGGGTTTGCTCATGACGAAACACAATCTTCGCTGAATAATCCTCAACCCTTCCAAGCGCGATAAGGCCACGACGCTCATACTTCTTTCCCGATGGTGCAGTGAATGTCTGCGAATAGGGATAAATCGAGGGCGCGGAATCCTGGATCAGGACGCCCTGTTCCCGCCATTGTCGCCCGAAGGCGGCCGCCCGCTTGTATACGTTCTCTGCGGTATTGTCCCCCGGCTCGGAGCGGCCCAAAATGATCCTGACCAGGTTGAATGGGCTTGCGGAGTAGTACTTCTCCTGCATGGCCCGGGTGATTTTGTCATAGGGTTGGGTCACCACTTGCGCAGCGGTTACCTTTTGCTGGTTATAGCGAAGCCCACGAAACGGACGGATGTCAGTCATAGGAAACCTTTGATTGTAACAAGTTAGCGGAGATAGGCGGGATAGCCCGCCGAACGGGCTTTCTCAACTGTCAGATGTTCCAGTGCCGGTCAATTTGTTTGTCTCCTAGATTTGACAAAAAGCCTGCTCACTTCGTCGAAAGCTGTGCTAACATCCGGCCCATCGAGGTATTTATGGCCCGCCTGAATGAAGGGCGCCGGTCATCTCGCCCTAAGGCTCCAGTCCGACGTCGCGTTTCGGTTCTCCTTGGGGATCCGGCCAGATTTGTGCGGCAGAAGAGCCTCGTTCCCTCCGCCTTAGTCAGCTTGCTCGTGGTTTTGGCAGGATTCTTGGCCCTGGGTCACTCCGCAGTTGCTCAGACCGACGTCAATGACATCCATGTCAAGGCACGCGAGGTCGAAAAACCCAAAGACCCGCCAAAGGAGAACATTGTCTCCTCGAAGGATGGTCTGAACGCGCATGTGCGTCCACTCAAGGTGGATGTCGATCTCGTCCTTGTGCCGGTAACTATCACCGATCCGATGAACCGTCTGGTGACCGGTCTCGAAAAAGACAACTTCCAGCTCTACGAGGGTAGTTCCCAGCAGGAAATCCGTACCTTCTCCAGCGAAGACGCCCCGGTTTCGCTGGGAGTCATCTTCGATTCCAGCGGCAGCATGTCGAGCAAGATGGATCGCGCCAAGGATGCGGTAGTCGAGTTCTTCAAGACGGCCAACCCTCAGGACGAGTTCTTCATGATCACCTTCTCCGACGAACCGGAGTCGGTCAGCGATTTCACCAGCTCCGTCGACGAGATCCAGAGCAAGCTGGTTTTTGCTGTGCCGAAACACCGCACCGCGCTTCTCGACGCCATTTACATGGGCGTCAGCAAAATGCGTCAGGCAAAGTACGCCAAGAAAGCCCTCCTGATAATTTCTGACGGTGGCGACAATCACAGCCGCTACACCGAGAACGAAATCAAGTCCGTGGTGAAAGAAGCCGACGTAATGATTTACGCGATCGGGATTTATGACCGCTACGCGTCCGCCATGGAAGAGCGTCTTGGCCCGCAATTGCTCAGTGAAATCACTGAACTCACCGGGGGCCGGGCCTTCACTATAGATAATCCCAATGACCTCGCTGACGTGGCCACCAAGATCGGTGTTGAGTTGCGCAACCAGTACGTTCTGGGGTACCGTCCTACAAAAGTGGTGCGCGACGGCAAATGGCGTAAGATAAAAGTGAAGTTGTTGCCACCGAAAGGACTGCCGCCTCTCAGGGTCTATGCCAGGACGGGATATTACGCGCCAGCGGAATAGGATCTCGAGGCTTCTGCTACTTCTAATCGTTGTCTGCGTCGGATGTGTGACGTGTGTCCCCGCCAGTGCACGGGAACCGGCATCCCAGGAACAGAAACCCGCTGCCAGCGAACAATCTCCCGCAGAATCCCAGGACAGCCAGAAATCATCCGAGAGCGATCAGAACGGCGTCTTCGTTTTCCGCAAGGACGTTGACGAAGTCATGCTCCACGCTACTGTCGTGGACGACAAGCAGCGCATCATCACCAACCTGGATCGGAATGCCTTCACCGTCTTTGAAGACGGCAAGCCGCAGAGCATTATTTCCTTCCACCACGTCGACATCCCGGTCGCCATGGGGATCGTTATCGACAATTCCGGATCCATGCGCGAGAAACGCGCGAAGGTCAACCAGGCCGCGCTCAACCTGGTGCGCTCCAGCAATCCCAATGACGAAGTCTTTATCGTGAATTTCAATGACGAGCAATATCTCGATCAGGACTTCACGCACGACCTGCGCAAGCTCAAAGAGGCGCTGGAGAAGATCGACGCCCGCGGTGGTACCGCACTTTATGACGCTGTAGTGGCCTCCGCTGACCACCTGAAGCAGAATGCTCGCCTTGAAAAGAAAGTCATTTTCCTGGTTACCGACGGAGAGGACAACGCCAGCAGCGAAACTCTCGAACAGGCCGTAAAACAGCTATCGCTGGAAGGTGGCCCTTCGGTCTATACCATTGGAATCCTCGGCGACGAAGATCATCCCAAGCGCGCCAGGAAGGCCCTCCAGATCATCGCCGACCGTACGGGAGGGATTGCCTTCTTCCCAAAGACTCTTGACGAAGTCGATTCCATCAGTCGCACCATTGCCAACGACATCCGCAACCAGTACGCGATCGGCTACAAGCCGAGCAGTCCCAAAAAAGTCGGCGAATTTCGCCAGATCAAGGTTGAGGCAAAGGCAAAAGGCCACGGCAAACTGGTGGTTCGCACCAAGAGCGGCTACTACGCCGGTGCCGAGTCTGCTGCTGCCGCCAGCAAATAACGCCTAGTGGCCGGCCTCCAATAGTTGGGCCGCCGAGTCGATGAGCGCCGCCTCCTTCTCCAGCGCCTGTGCCACCCGCACAATCTCCTGCTCGGCTTCCGGGTATTTCTTTTGCTCGATCCCCTCCCGGACGCCTGGAACAGTCTTTACGTCGTACCCGCTATAGATTCCCGGCGCATAGAGCAAGTGCTTGTACCACGGGCGCCGGGGAAGGCCATCCTCGTTTGTTAGCGCTCGCTCGCTCTCGATTAATTTCTCGTTGAGTGCCCGCAAGCTATCCGCCTGAGTGTCGCTGAGTTTCGTCTGACTGTTCGCGAGCGCCTTCCGATATCTCTCAGCGCTGCGCGTTAACGCTTCCGCTGCGTTCTCCATTGGGGCGAAATTCAAATGGGGAGGAAGGTCCTCGCGCGGCGGCGCGACGGTTGGTCGTCGAGGATCGAACGTGGCTTTGAAAACACCTTCCTCCAGTTGCTGATTGCGTTCGCGGATCTCTTCCTGCTTGTCCGCCAATAACTTCTTCAGATCCTTTGCGTATTTCTGGACTGTGTCGGACAAATCCACGAAGTCAAACGGAAGCACCTCGGCATCCGCAAGACGCATCACGGACGTTCCAACACTTTGTGCGAGTGCGCGTCCGTAGACGAAATTGATATCAGAGAAGTGTGTGTACCAGTAGAAGTCGTCATAGACAGAGTGGTAGATGCCTTGCTCGTCCTCCCCGCCATATCCCAGATTCAGGCTGGCAATCCCGAGATGATCCAGAAATCCCGTGAAGTCTGTGCCCGATCCCAGCGCCTCAATGCGCAGATCAGCCCTCTGCCGGACTTCCTTGCGATCTTCGCCTTTGGCTGCGGCTATCGCCGAAAGATGCGCCCGCTCCCACACGGTCATCTTCGTTTCCGGGTCCTCAATGTCACGGGCCACGCCATTGATGAACTGTTCCAGGCTGTGCGAACCGCCCATCTGAAACAGCCCTCGATCATTGGCATCGGTGTTAATGTAGACCGCCGCATGCTCTCGCAACTCTTTGGCGTGCGCCTCCACCCATTCTGTCGAACCAAGCAGCATCGGCTCCTCACCGTCCCATGCCGCGTAGATGATCGTCCGACGCGGCTTCCATCCTTCTTTCAACAATACAGCCAGGCCGCGCGCCTCTTCCAGGAGAGGGCTAGTGCCGGAAACAGGATCCTCGGCTCCGTTCACCCAGGCATCATGATGATTTCCGCGAATAATCCACTCGTCCGGCGCGACGCTGCCCGGAATCTTTGCGATCACATCGTTCACTGGCTTGATGTCCCAGTTGAACTCCAGCTTGAGATGAACTTTCGCCGGACCCGGACCAACGTGATAGGGAATGGGTAGAGTCCCGCGCCACTCATTAGGCGCTATCGGTCCCTTCAGCGCTGCGAGAAGGGGTTGGGCGTCTCCGTAGGAAATTGGCAGCACCGGTATCTTCGTCAGACTCTTCGCGTCTTTTAATGCCAACCGCTTAGCATCCTGCGTCGCCCCGACGCCCGGGGTCAGCGGATCACCGGGACTGGCCGAAGCAAAGTCCATCACGCTGCCCCGCTGCACACCATCTGGATTCCGCATCGGCCCCGCCGGAAAAACGACGTCGCGGGTGTATCCGTCATCCTTTGGTTCAGAATAGATAAGACAGCCGATCGCGCCATGCTCGGCCGCCACCTTGGGCTTTACCCCGCGCCAGGAGTGATAGTACTTCGCGATAACAATCGCCCCTTTCACCGACACGCCCAGCCGTTCCAGTTTCTCGTAGTCCTCGGGCAATCCGTAATTCACAAAAACCAGCGGCGCGGTAACGTCACCGTCAATCGAGTAAGCGTTATAGGTAGGAAGCTGCTCCGATTTCTGATTCGAAGTCGGATCAACGGCCAGTGCGGGTTCCTCGAGCTTCGCTGTGAATTTCACCGGCTCGACCATCTCAAGCACGCGCACTTTCGGAGTCGGGAAAAGCACGTTGAAGGTCTCAATGTGCGCGTCGAGTCCCCATTCTTTGAATCTTGCAAGGATCCACTCCGCGTTGTCTTTGTCGTAAGCCGACCCGACATGATGCGGCCGCGCACTCAGCCGCCGCATGTACTCGCGCAGGTTCGCCGCATCAGGAACGGCGCGGAACTTCGTTTCCCACTCACGCTCCACTTGGGTCGAGCGAGGCGAATAACCCGCCAGCGCGGGTTGATCGTCCGCAAAAAGGGGTGAAGGAACCGCCAGGCAAACGACTAACAGTAGAGTGGCGAAGCGTCGCATTCATTTCCTTTCATACTTGGATTGGCCGCCAATTATAGCCGGAACCTGCACGTCTCTCGCGCACGCGGCATCGTGAACGCTCTCAGAAGATTCCACTGACATACCAATTACCTCATGCGAACTGACCACAGTTCCTCCGACTCCAAGTTCCCCTGATTGACGAGGGCCAACCTCCCCCGTACCCTGTAATGTGATTTCAAAGACATCAGAAATATCCCGCCTCCGTGTCGCCGACGACATCACGAAACTGGTCGGCGAAACTCCAATGTTGCAACTGAAACGCCTGGTCCCGGCCGGGTCGGCTGTTGTCTTCGCCAAGCTGGAGTACCTGAACCCGGGCGGCAGTGTGAAAGACCGCGCTGCCATCGGCATCATTCGGCGCGCCGAGTTCGATGGCCAGCTTCGTCCCGGAGGCACAATCGTCGAAGCCACGGCGGGCAACACCGGCATCGGCCTCGCCCTGATCGGTGTGAACCGTGGCTACAAGGTCAAGCTCTTTGTGCCGGAGAAATTTTCCGAAGAAAAAGTCATCATCATGCGCGCCCTCGGCGCCGAGGTTACTCGCACTCCTGACGCCGAGGGCATGCAAGGGGCCATCAGGTCCGCCAAGGCGGTGGTTGGCACCGATCCCAATGCATTCATGGCCGGTCAGTTCGAGAACCTGGCCAACCCCGTTTACCACTACGAAACCACTGCCCGTGAAATCTACGAACAAATGGACGGTAACGTCGACGCGGTCGTTCTCGGCTGCGGCACCTGCGGCACGTTCTCGGGTGTGGCTCGCTTTCTAAAAGAGAAATCTCCTCACGTCTATGCGGTTGCAGTTGAGACCCAGGGATCGACTTTGGGTGGCGGCCAGCCCGGCCCGCACAAAGTCGAAGGCATCGGCACCAGTTTCACTCCCAAGACCTTCGACCCAGCGGTTTGCGATGAAGTCATGATGGTGACCGACGACGACGCGTTCGCCACGGTGAAAGTTCTCGCTGCCCAGGAAGGAGTGCTCGCCGGATCGAGCGGAGGTGCAGCGGTATTCGCGGCGCTGAAGGTGGCAAAGAAACTCGGAGCAGGGAAGCGCGTCGTAACAATTGTCCCCGATTCAGCCGAGCGCTATCTCTCCAAAAAGATCTTCGAAGGAGGAATTTAACGGGACATGTAGGGACAGCCGCCTCGGCTGACCGTCGAGCGTGGCTCGACTGTAGTGCCAGACTCCGGCCGGGCGTCCCCACGGTACCATGCCGCCGGAAGCCCTTCGCAATCCCACTCAGGCCGTCGTAGACGCACAGTAAGTTTGCCATGCCGAATATAATGGCCGGTTCAAAATCTAACCGGACAGGAGTCGGCCCACGATGTCAGATCTCCGCCCTCGTTTTTTCGTTAAGTTCATCTTGGCTGCCGTAATTTTCGCGTTTACTTCCCGCGCACACACCCAGGAAGCACCTGCCAATGCGCCGTATATGAATCCAGCCATCCCGCTGGACCAGCGCGTGGACGACCTGATCGGCCGCATGACTCTCGAAGAAAAAGTTGCGCAGATGCGCGACCACGCGACCCCGATCGCCCGCCTCGGCGTCCCAAAGTACGACTGGTGGAATGAGGGATTGCATGGCGTCGCGTTTGCCGGCTACGCGACGAACTTCCCCCAGGTAATTGGCATGGCCGCCACTTGGGACACCGACCTCGTTCACAAGATGGGTGAGACCGTCTCCACCGAGGCCCGCGCCAAGTACAACCAGGCCACGCGCGAAGACCATCATGAAATGTTCTTCGGCCTCACCTTCTGGGCTCCGAACATCAATATCTTCCGCGACCCGCGCTGGGGACGCGGTCAGGAGACTTATGGAGAAGATCCCTTCCTGACAGGCCGCATGGGTGTGGCCTTCGTTACCGGAATGCAGGGAAATGATCCGAAGTACTTCCGCGTGGTCTCCACTCCGAAGCACTACGCTGTCCATAGCGGGCCGGAGCCGCTGCGGCACGGCTTCAACGTAGATGCGTCACCGCACGATCTCGAGGACACGTACTTGCCAGCCTTCCGCGCCACGGTAACCGAGGCGCATGCCCAGTCGGTGATGTGCGCCTACAACGCCATCGACGGTCCTCCAGCCTGCGCCAACACGATGCTCCTGAGCGATCATCTGCGCGATGCGTGGAAATTCGACGGCTACGTGGTGAGCGATTGCGCGGCCGTCGCCGACGTCTTTACAGGTCACCACTACACTCCCGATATGCCCCGCGCGGCCGCCGCCGCCGTCAAAGCAGGTACCGACCTTGAATGCGGCTACGGTCAAGGACAAGCCTTCCCATCGCTGGTTGATGCCGTGCATCAGGGGCTGATCAAGGAGTCTGAGATCGACAACGCCCTGCGCCGTCTCTTCCGCGCACGATTCAAGCTTGGAATGTTCGATCCACCATCGAGCTTTGCGTATGGGCAGATCCCGATGACCGAAGTCAATTCGGCTGAGCATCGTCAGCTTTCATTGCAGGCCGCCCGGGAATCCATCGTGCTGCTGAAAAATCAGGATCACATCCTGCCTCTCAAGTCCGGAATCAGAAACATCGCGGTGGTTGGTCCGACAGCCGAACTCATTCAGGCGCTGCAAGGCAACTATAACGGCCCGCCGCCTTCGCCGGTGTATCCGCTGGTTGGAATTGAGAATCGTTTCTCCTCAGCGAAGATCACGTATGCGCAGGGTTCCACTCTCGTTGAAGGCTTCGCGATGCCGATCGAGCACACTGCTCTCCACCCGGCCCACGGCACTGGCGACGGACTCATCGGCGAATATTTCAGAACGCCCGACCTGAGCGGCCAGCCCGTGCTCACGCGTACCGATCGCAACATCAATTTCAACTGGGACAAGGTTGTCCCCGTGGATGGCCTGCAGCGCAACAACTATTCAGTTCGGTGGACGGGCAGCTTCACTCCTCCTGCGCCCGGCCAATACCACCTGGGTGTGCGCGTGAACTACTGCTATGCCTGCGAAAACGCAGAAGGGTTCCGCCTTTATCTCGACGATAAACTGCTGGTCGAAAGCGGCGGCAGCACTCCCGAACGAGGTGAAGTACGCCAGGCACCCCTCACCTTCGCAGATACGAAGCCACACCTGATCCGTTTGGAATATTTGCACGGTACCGGAACCGCCGGAATCGATCTGAGCTGGCAGGCCCCTGCAGACGTGCTACGCGCGCAGGCAGTCGAAGCCGCAAGATACTCCGATGTGACGATTGCGTTTGTCGGTCTCTCGCCATCGCTGGAAGGCGAAGAGATGCCTGTAAAACTGGCGGGGTTCAGTGGCGGAGATCGCACTTCGATCGATCTGCCTGCTGCTCAGGAAGACCTCTTGAAAGCACTCGCAGCCACGCGCAAGCCGCTGATCGTCGTGTTCCAAAACGGCAGTGCGCTGGCCGTCAACTGGGCTCAGCAAAATGCCAATGCCATTCTTGAAGCGTGGTATCCCGGAGCCGAAGGCGGCACCGCGATCGCCGAAACGCTGGCTGGCGACAATAACCCTGCAGGACGGCTGCCCCTGACTTTCTACTCGTCCCTCACCCAGGTTCCGCCATTTGAAGAATATTCCATGCACGGACGCACCTATCGCTATCTCGCTGACAAACCACTCTACGGGTTTGGCTATGGGCTCAGCTACACGAGCTTTGAGTACAGCAATCTGAAAGTCCCGGCAAGCGTCAAGGCCGGTAATCCGGTCACGGTAGAAGGCGATGTGAAGAATTCGGGCGCGATGGCAGGCGATGAGGTCATTGAACTCTATCTCACTCAACCGAAGGCATTCGAGACTCCCCTGCGCGCGCTGGCCGGATTCAAGCGAATCCATCTTGCTCCGGGCGAATCGGCGCACGTCAGCCTGACGATCGATCCGCGGTCCCTGGGCCAGGTCGATGCGAAAGGCAATCGCGTGATCGTGCCGGGAGAATACACGGTTTCACTGGCAGGCGCGCAGCCACAGGAAGCGGCGTCCGCCCAAACAGGCAAATTCAATGTATCGGGCAAATCCGACCTTCCGAAATAGCGACCAAAAACGTGACCATCAAGAGTTGAAGAGGCTTCGCTAGAACTGGCCGGAAACGAATCGGGGAAGCACGAGTTCCACTCGTGCCCCCCGGATGCGAAAGCAGCAACACTTTGACGCCTGAGGTCTGCTTTCTCCTGATTAGCTGAATGGGATGCTGTGGGTTCAATCCCGCCGACTGATACGTGCTAAATCTCCGACGCGCTTGTGCGCCGGCATAACGTTCTACGCGAACATTACAATGAGGCTGAAGCTTTAGGATTAGAGGAATCTGTGGTCTCGCGACGTTCCGCGAAATCTCTGGTGGTGGCTTGCCTTTGTTTCTCGGCCAGCATCGGCAGCTGTGCGCAAACTCCCGGTGGTCCGAGTCATGCTTCTGACGTAGCAGTTGCAGCCATTGAACACGCCGATATCACTCTCAATCCAAAAGGCCTTACCATCGAGATCGCCCTCAGCGCTCCTTTTCTCCCACAAGGAGTCTTGCTGACAAACCCTGATCGTCTCGTGTTCGATTTCCCGGGCTTCACGCTGCCAGCAGGGAACCGGTTAATGCCGATTAACAACGGACCAGTACGAAAATTCCGAGCTGCACTGTTTCAGCCCGATCCCCCCATCACGCGCGTCGTACTTGATTTGAAGCAACCGGTGAATTTTGATGTGAAGTCCGTCGGCAACAAAGTCGTGATTGATGTTCCATTTTCCAAGGCAAGTTCCGTTCCCTCCGATTCGATATCTCCTCCCGCATCGGTAGAGAAAAAACTGGAGAAGAAAAAGGAGCCATGTGGGGACGGGAGCCCCGGCCGTCCGCGTTGCGAAGCAACGCGCAAAGCTGATCAGGCCACGCCCCCCCGCACGGCCGACACGAAGTCCCAGCCTGTGATCTCTACTCCCAACCAACTGTCAACCGTGAGCGCCTACAAACTGCAAGACAGGGCGCAGGTCCTGAAGCTCGAAGATCTCCAGGATCTGGAGCAGAAGGTCAGTGCTGGCGATCCGGAAGCCGAAACCACGCTTGCCCTCGCCTGGCACCAAGCCACTCTGCTGAAGCGCGACGACGCAGAAGCGCTCCGCCTCCTGCACAAGGCGGCCGATCAAGGGTTTATGGCTGCCCAGGAATCTCTCGGCATCTTTTCGCAGATGGGAATTGGTATGGCGCAACCGGCTCCCTCCGAAGCACTCGAGTGGTACAAGAAGGCTGCGCAACAAGGGTCGTTGGATGCGGCCACCAATATCGCCCTGATGTATGACGACGGTAAAGGTATCCCGAGAGATCCCAAGCAGGCGATGGCGTGGTTCCGTCGGGCGGCTGAGGGCGGCGATGCTACCGCTCAGTACAACTTGGCATTGATTTATGGAAGGGGCAAGGAAGTACCCCAGGACCACAAAGAGTCCGTACGCTGGCTCACAGCTGCTGCGGACCAGAACGTACTTCCCGCTGTGTTGGATCTCGCCGCCTTTTATCTGCATCCGCCTGACGGTACGGCCGCGGACGTCGGCAAAGCCATTCACTACTATGAAAAAGCAGCAACCCTCGGTAGTGCCCGGGCACAAGCGAGGTTGGGAGACATTTTTGCCAACGGCGCGCAGGGCAAGCTCGATTATGAGCAAGCGGTGGCCTGGTATCGGAAGGGCGCGGAGCAAGGACAACCCGATGCCCAATTCGGGTTGGCGCTACGCTACGCGCTCGGCCAGGGTGTTCCAGTCGATCTCGAGCAAGCGTTCCGTCTGTTCGTCGCTGCTGCCAGCCAGGGGCTACCAGGAGCTCAATACAATCTCGCAACCATGTATGAGGAGGGGAAGGGTGCCCCCGCGGATCAGTCACTAGCCATCCACTACTATCAGTTGTCCGCCGAGCAAGGTATGCCGCAGGCACAGCTTCGCCTGGGCCAATTGCTAGCGCGTAAGAAGGCCCGCACTGATCAGGTCTCTGCTTACAAGTGGCTGATGCTGGCGGAGACTTCGATCAAGGAAAGCTCCCCCCTCCTGGCCGATCTGCGAAAATCCATGAGTCCGGAGGAAATCAACCAGGCAGAACGCGAAGTGGACAACTGGCGAATTGCCCACTCACCAAATCAGCATCGATAAGTCGTCGCAGCCGAAAAGCTCTTTATCGAATCCGTCCAGAGTGCAAAACTTCCCCAACAGCGATATCGGCTGGGCCGAGTTCTCCGAAAGAATGGAAGACATCAAAGGTTCGGACCCTCAGGATTATCACGCGCGCCTGCAAAGCTGACTCTCCGGCTTGATGCTCAAAACCGGCCGAGCTTTTGATTGAACCTTTCGAGCCGTCATCGACGGTGCGCTAGCTACAGAACTCGAGTCCTGAACGCCAAGCGCGGCTGGAGGGCGTTGACATTATCCTTTGTCACGGGTATACAGACGCTATGCGACTGGTTGAACTCCGGCTCCTGCTGTTGCTGATTTTGGTGCTGATCGGGGCCACGGTTATTGTCGGCGTTGATGTCGAAAATGATGCCGCCATGATCCCTGTGAGGATCCGGACCCAAACTCTGGGTGCGAGCTCGGAGCTGCAGTCCTCTACATCTGGAGAGCAATCGTCTCCCTCTGTATGCCAGTCACGCGCCGACGCAGAGATCGCTTCGCGTTCGGGGCCCTCTGTGATCGACCTCGTTCACGTTCTTCGATGCTAAACCCACTGTTCTAGCTTGTGCCACTTTTCAGTGGTTCCGCCGCTGCCGGTTCCTTTCCGTCCGTGGTGCGAACCGTCTTTTGAAACAAAACAAGTGAGAGAACCATGTGGAGGATGCATTTATGGCGAAAATCAAAAAACCCGAGCATTGGGCCGAGCTGTACCGGAAGGCTTTATTTGAGGAAGATGTCAACAAATTGCCTTCATTACTGGAACAGGCGGATCAGGCTGTTCAGCAGCGCATTCGTGAACTGTGGTATTCACCTTCCTCTGGCCAGAGCATCTCTGACCACGAGCGCCGTCAACTCGACGCAGCGGCATATTTTCTAGGTTTACTGCGTTCTCTTGAGGCCAAAAAAGCATGCGGAGATTCATTGACGGCTTCAATTTCGGATGCCGAGCGGTTACTAGGAGCTAACCATGGCAGCTTGTAGGCGATGTGCTACCCACAACCACCGGGAGTTCCCGTGTGAAATTGCCATCCACTTCCCTGGATTGGAAGGGCTCGAAAAGCCTATCGTTTGGGTGTTTCCAAAGGCGCTAGTCTGTTTGAGTTGCGGCTTCACGGAATTTATCGTCCCTTCGCTGGAATTGCCTGTGCTCGCGGAGGGCAGGGCGATTGAGGGAGCGCTTGTCTTGAATCAAGAGAGACAGAAGATTGCTTAAGGTTCGAGAACGAAATGGCCCTGATGACCACGACAAAGTAAAGCTTTAATAACCATCGCTTCGCAGGGCGGAGAAGACCCCGCCCTGCGGGCGAATTTCGGTCCACTCGTCCGACGGGAAGTCAACAACTCACAACAAATCTGCCCCTGCAACACCATCGAGAGATTCTTCACCGCCGACAGCAACATCCACTGTCGGATTTCAACAATTCATCCAACCTCTCGCTCAACCTTCCGTCGGAGCAAACCGCGCCGCAAGATTGCACATTCTGACAGTTCCCCAAGTCCGGGAATATGAGGGATACCTGAATTGGCATTCGCGGACTTCCAATTTCGGGCGTATCTACCTCAGGCGAAGCTGCACGATTTTGCTTTAACTTATTGATGTTGAACCTGTTGTAGGCCGATCCCCAGCTGAATTCACGTGGGGCGGATTGGCAGTCTGACAGGAAGAGTCTTCCAAATGATATGCAGAAAAAGTCTGCTCGCCTTGGCGATGCGGGTTGCAAGTGTGTTCGTCGTCGCCTCGATCCTGTCCTCGTTTTTGTTTGCTGCCCCTGATGCTTCTACCGTCCCTCCGAAGAAGCCCCGTCTGGGGTTAGTTCTGGAAGGTGGTGGCGCTCTGGGCCTTGCTCACGTCGGCGTGTTGCTCTGGCTGGAAGAACACCACATACCCATATCTTACGTGGCTGGCACCAGCATGGGTGGCCTGGTAGGTGGAGTCTATGCGGCGGGCAATTCGGCCGTGGAAGCGCGCGACCTCGTCAAAGGGATCAAGTGGAATACAGTTCTTGATGGTGAAACCCCGTTCGAAGAACTCACGTTCCGCCGCAAAGAGGACGAGCGGGACTATCCCAACAACTTGGAATTCGGTCTCCGCAAAGGGCTGCATTTCCCCGAAGGCTTCAATTCCGGGCAGGAGGTGTCGCTGATTCTCGATCCCATCGCACTTCCTTATTCGGAGCTCGCCAGCTTCGACGATCTGCCCACACCTTTCGCCTGTGTCGCTACCGATCTCGTCACGAACAAGAAATATGTTTTTCGCAGCGGATCACTCGCGCTGGCACTACGCTCGACCATGTCCATTCCCGCTTTCTTCACGCCAATGCGCTGGAATAGCCACGTGTTTGTGGACGGTGGACTACTGGACAATCTCCCCGTTGATGTGGCCAAGGACATGGGAGCCGACATTACCCTCGCCATCCACTTGCAAATCAAACAACTCGACTCGGACCACCCGATGTCAGCTTTTGGGGTCCTGGGCCAATCCGTCACCACAGTCATCGCAGCCAATGAACTCCGCAGCATGGAGGACGCAGATCTTCTGGTCTCAGTGCCGCTGCAGAACTTCAGCTCTTCGGATTACGTCAACGGCGATGCCATCATCGAAGCCGGATACAAAGCGATCGATGCAAAAGCGACGATGCTGTTAGGGCTCTCCGTAGATGACGCGACCTGGAACGCCTATCTCACCGACCGCGCTTCGCGCCGCCGCACCGCTCCCGTCCCAAAGTTCATCAACGTCGCGGGTACCAATCCGTTCCTGGCGCAATCGATTCAGAAGGAACTCGCGCCCGTGATTGGCAAGCCGATCAACACCGCCGACTTGGCTGAGAGGATTCTCAATCTCGATGGCATGGGCAGGTTCTCCAACATCAACTATCAGATGTTGGAGGTCAATGGTTTGCCGGGATTGCAGGTTCATGTTGAGGAGAAGGCCTATGTTCCCCCGGTTGTTCGGCCGTTGATCCTGATTGACGGCTCCGAACCCAAGAGCACCCTCTTCAATCTTGGGGCGCGGGTCACCTTTTTGGACCTGGGTGGATTCCGATCGGAGTTGCGGAACGACATCATCCTGTTTTCCCACTATGGAATCAGATCCGAGTACTATCGCCCATTCAGTCCCACCAGCAATTTGTTTCTCGCTCCCCGCGGGATTGCGGAGGATGATCCTCTCTACCTCTACGAGAACAGCAACCAGATAGCCACGTATCGCCAGTTTGATGGCGGCGGCGGGATGGATCTCGGCTATCAAATCCGGAACATCGCAGAGTTGCGCGCCGGTTACGAAGGCGGCTGGCAACGCTTTACGAAAGAATCCGGCAGTACTGTTCTCCCGACCTTTTCCGGATCTTATGCGGATTTCAGACTGCAGTACAAACTGGACCGGCTCGACGATCCTGCCATCCCACGCCGAGGGCAGTTCCTGCTAGCCGACTGGAGGTGGTACAACGCCAGCCCACTTTCAACCAAACAGTATCCCGCCGGTGAGATCGCTTCTCAGAACTTCTTCAAGATCAGCGATCCCAGCTCGATTTTCCTGAACGGCTATGGCGGGACCACGTTCGACTATGCCACCAACTTGCCGCAGTTCTCGCTGGGGGGGGCCAATCGCCTTGCCGCCTATGAACCCAATGAACTGCGTATGGATAAATACTTTCTGTTTCAGCTTGGAGGACTCCGTGAGTTGAAGAAACTCCCGCCCCTGCTCGGCGGAGGACTCTACGGACTGCTCATGTACGAAGCCGGCCAGGTCTTCGGCACGCCAGTAACGGGTCTAGGCAGGTTTCCCAACTATCCAATGGATGGCGTCGCCGGAATTGCAGTGAAGACGCTCTTCGGTCCCGTCGAGTTTGCCTATGCTTATGGCGATACGGGGCACCACCGGTTCTCATTCAGAATTGGAAGGATGTTCTGAGCGCTTCAAGTTAGTTTGAGTTCGCCGTGTCCCCGGACGCCTGCGCATGGCAGAGCACTTCCACCGGCGTGCTTCCAAAATTTCCACAGGGCGTTCTATGTTCATATGACCTTGACTTGTACCAGACCGTTCAATCATGTTGCTAATTAACAGGAAACTCATCCAACACGAACCTTCATGAAAGCCACGAAGACCCCAGGTTTTGCCACCCGTGCTATCCATTCCGGACAAGAGCCCGATCCCCTCACAGGCGCCGTGTCTGTCCCGATCTATCCCACCTCGACCTATGTCCAGCAAGGCATCGGCGAGCACAAAGGATACGAATATTCCCGTGTCTCGAACCCCACCCGCGCACGCTTGGAACAGAACCTCGCCTCACTGGAACGAGGAGTTGCCTCGCGAGTCTTCGCCAGCGGAATGGCCGCGATCAATGCCATCGTGACCATGCTGAGATCAGGAGATCACGTCGTTTGCGGCAACGACCTCTATGGAGGAACGCCGCGCCTGTTCAATCAGGTCATGTCGAATTTCGGTCTCGAGTTCTCCTACATTGACACGTCCGAGGCCAAAAACGTCGAACACGCCATCCGCAAGAACACGCGCATGGTCTACGTGGAAACACCGACCAATCCCCTGATGCGTTTGAGCGATCTTGCTGCTATCAGCGTGATCTGCCGCCGCAAAAAAGTGCTGCTGGTCGTCGATAACACATTCATGTCTCCCTACTTCCAGCAACCGCTCGCGCTAGGCGCGGATCTCGTCGTGCACTCCACCACCAAGTTTCTCAACGGACACAGCGACGGTCTTGGCGGAGTTGTGGTCTGTGCCCATCAGGAGCACGCGGACCAACTCGCCTTTCTGCAGAAAGCCGCTGGAGCGATTTTGTCCCCGTTCGAATGCTGGCTTATCCTGCGCGGTGTCAAGACGCTCGCCGCGCGTATGGAGATCCACGACCGCAGCGGCCGTATCGTCGCCGAGTTTCTCTCCCAGCACAAAAACGTGAAGAAGGTCTTCTACCCCGGACTCAAGGATCATCCGCAGCATGATCTGGCGAAACGCCAGATGAGCGGATTCGGATCCATGATCACGTTCGAAACCGGCTCGCTGAAAAACGCGAACAAGATGCTCAAGAAAGTGAGGGTCTGCTCCCTCGCAGAATCGCTAGGCGGAGTGGAAACCCTGATCTCCCATCCTGCCACGATGACCCACGCAGCGTTGGGCGAGAAAGGTCGCAAAGCCATCGGCATCACTGATGGTCTCGTACGAATCTCGGTAGGAATCGAGGATGTCGACGACATTCTCGAAGATCTCGACCAGGCCCTGAACGCGATCTAAACGCCTTGCATCCTGAGGACGGCGGTTTTGCGGGCGGGGGAACTTTGCCCTTCACCTATATCTCCGGCTCTGCAGCGACGGACTCGCCAATCCATTCCAGGTAATCCGCGCTGCCGTCCTCGATGGCGATCGCGATGCACTCCGGAAGATCATAAGAATGAAGTTCCCGAACGGCATCGCGCACATCATCGAATTTCTCAGCCGTGGTCTTGATCAACAGCAACCATTCGCGGCTGGATTCCACCTTACCCTGCCAGCGGTACACGGATTGAATCTGCGGCAGGATATTCACGCAGGCAGCCAGTTGACGTTCCACGAGGTGACGCGCGATCTTGCGCGCCTCCTCCTCTGATCCAGTAGTCGAGAGGACGATTCGCTTATCGGTCATATAAAATCAGCCGTCGGATATCGATTCCAGCTCCCGCTTGGCTGAAGTGAAGTCTAGCCCGATGCCGGGTGCTGGCAGCTAGAAGCTTAACGCTGGGAGCGAGAACATGCTAACGCAGATCAGGTTCGGCACGTCAGGATGGCGCGCAGTGGTCGCCGAAGAGTTCACCTTCGCCAACGTGCAACGCGCCGTGGGAGGGATCGCCAGGTATATAACGTCGCAGAAGCGCAAAGGGGCGCGCGTGATTATCGGACGTGACCCGCGTTTCCTCGGTGAAAGTCTGGTTGCCATGGCTGCCGACATTCTCGCCATCCAGGGGATCACGCCACTTGTCGTCGCCGAGCCTGCGCCTACGCCTGCGCTAGCTCATGCTGTCATCACCAACAAAGCTGATGGCGTCATCAACTTTACGGCATCGCACAATCCCCCCGAATACAACGGCATCAAGTTCTCAACGCCGGATGGTTGTCCCGCCCTGCCGGAAGTGACCCGGAAGATCGAGTCCGAAATCATCAAAGGGGATACATCCGCGACCTCGGAGATTGTGATTCCACATCGGGTGGCCAGGGAATCGCTCGATCCCCAGCCGGCGTACCTGAAACGTCTCGGCGAGATCGTGGATTTGGATGCCATCAAAAATGCAGGCTTGCACATTGCCTTCGACCCCATGTGGGGAGCAGCGCGCGGCTATTCCGATGAACTGCTGCGCAGCGCGGGTATTCAGGTTGCAACGGTACACGATTATCGCGACGTCTTGTTCGGGGGACACGCGCCCGAGCCCGACGATCATCTGCTCGAAGATTTGCGCAAGAAGATGCGTGACACCGGAGCCACGATCGGGATCGCAACCGATGGTGATGCCGACCGCTTCGGCATCGTCGACGCCGACGGAACCTTTATGCAACCCAATTACGTCATTGCCATTCTCTTCGACTACCTGGTCGAAAGCCGCGGATGGAAGAACGGAGTCGCAAAGTCGGTCGCGACCACAAACCTCGTCAATGCTCTGGCGAAAGCTCATGGTGTGCAGCTGTACGAAACCCCTGTCGGATTCAAGTACATCGGCGAACTGATCATGCAGGACAAGATCGCGATCGGCGGTGAAGAGAGTGCCGGGCTCTCGATCCGCCATCACGTTCCCGAAAAGGATGGAGTTCTAGCCGGCTTGCTCTGCTGCGAAGCAGTGGCGCGAAGAGGGAAGTCGCTCAAAGAGCAGTTGAGGGTGATCAGTGACAAAGTTGGTTCCTTCTATCCGAAGCGGGAGAATTTCCGATTGACGCCCGAGGTCAAGGCAAAGTTCACTGAAAAGTTGAAGTCAGATCCGCGGGAATTCTGCGGCCTTCCGGTAAGCGAGGTCGTGCGCACCGACGGATTGAAACTCGTCCTCAAAGACGGATCGTGGGTCTGCTACCGCTTGTCCGGGACCGAACCCGTAGTGCGCGTCTACAGTGAGGCACGGAGCGAGCAGGGATTGGAGAAACTGAGTACCGCCGCCAAGTATTGGATTTTTGAATAGATTCCTTTAATCAGTGATCCCGATTCCCAAACTCGCGAAGCTCCCGCGTCCCGAGGATGGCCTGCGCGCCGTAGTCGATCGCGCCCCGCAGGCAGAGGCTCTGGCTGCGTCGTGGATTCAACGGATTCGTCCATTTGCGTTGCAGATTTACAAATTGCGCCGTCGCATCGCAACTCTCGCCGTTGCTGCGCTGGCGGTCTCCCTGTTTGTGCATGTTATGTTCGGCGCGAACGGGATGGTCGTCTATAAGAAGAAGCGCGCCGAGTATGAAACTCTGCGCAAGCAGATCGGTGACGTCCAGCAGGAGAACGATCGCTACACGCAGCGAATTCAGGGCCTGAAGAGCGATCAGACCGCCATTGAGAAAGAAGCGCGCGAGCAACTCGGCTATGCGAAACCGGGAGAATACGTCTATGTCCCGCCCGTTCCGGCAAAGGCCGCTCCTTCGGCCAATCACTCCGCTAGGAAGTAGTCCTACTGGCCAGCCTTGCGATGTGCCTTTGGAGTATCACTGACGCTGACAATTGCTGAGTTTTCCTGTGATATAGTTCCTCCGCGTCACTTTCACGATAACGCTGGGGATTGCCACGAAAAGCGGTAGCAATCCTATTGCTGCATGATTCCTGCGGTGTGGGGCCGCAATCTGAACTCCAAAGGAGAATAAAGGGTCATGAAAAAAGTGCTGCTGATTTGTCTCGCCGTTTGCTTCGTGCTTGCCCTGTCGGCGCTGGCCTTCGATGACATGGGGAAGAGTTCCACAGTTAACGGCTGGGTGAGCGATGACAAGTGCGGCGCCAAGGGCGCACACGCGGGTGCCGAAGCCTGCACCAAGAAGTGTCTGGAAGGCGGGGCCAAGATGGTCATCGTCACCGATAAGGACCAGAAGGTTCTGACGGTCGACAATCCAGATGCTCTGAAGGGCCACGAAGGACATCACATCGCTGCAACAGGCTCGGTCAAGGGAGATTCGATCCACGTCGACAGCATGAAGATGCTGTAATCGATTTGCGGATCAAAAGGGCGGCTCGCGAGCCGCCCTTTTTGTTTGTGTAGCGGCGCCCGTTTTCGTCCGCCCCGCGACACCGAGCGCAGCGAGGGGCAGCGTGCCGGCAGTGCGTGTGAACACCCAGCGACTGTTCCTGCATCCGCCGCCGCAATTGCACTTTTGTGCGCGCAACCCCGGACGAAGGCGTCCGGGGCTAAACCCAGCCTGCATCGATGATGAAGCTCTGGTTGGTGATGGCCAGGCTCTCGTCCGACGCAAGAAACAGGACAAGCTTGGCAACTTCTTCCGGTTGGATGTCTCTCTTGATCGCCTGCCGACTCATGATTTCCTTCTTGTACTCGTCGGTAAACCAGAGCCGGCGCTGTTTCTCGGTCGAGACAGCTCCCGGCATGACGCAATTGACCCGGACATCATCAATCCCCGCCTCGTGGGCCAGGGCCCGCGTCATGCCGACGATCGCGGCTTTCGCCGTCACATACACGGGAATCCCTGTTGAAGGGATCACCCAGCCGATCGAACTCATGTTGATAATCGATCCACGCTTCGCCTGCCGCATCCCAGGCAATACAGCTTGCGCCATGAAAAACTGGTGCTTGAGATTTGTTTGCATGCACCAGTCCCAGAAGTCGGGAGTGACCTCTTCGATCTTGTGCCGTTTGTCGTTCCCGGCGTTATTCACCAGTACATCGACCGCCGGGAAGGAGCAAAAGATGTCCCGCACGACTGACTGCAATTCTGATGTGTTGGTGAGATTGCAGTGGAAGTATTCAGGCGGGGTATATCGAGGAACAGGAAATCTCTGAACCAGAGAACGCGCGGCCTCATCCTGGATATCAAGGAAGAGCACACGAGATCCCTGCTGAACGAACGCTTCTACGATGGCCTCGCCGATTCCGCTGGCCCCTCCCGTCACGAGCACAACTCTCCCTTTGAGGCTGCTGTACACAGCGGAGGGATAAGTTTCCATTCGTCGGTTAGCGGACCACGCCTTCCAGCGGCGAACTTGCAGTAGCGTAGAGCTTCTTCGGCATGCGCCCGGAAAGATAAGCCTGTCGTCCGGCGATGACCGCGTGCTTCATAGCCTCGGCCATCTGCACAGGATCCTGCGCGTTGGCTATGCCTGTATTCATCAGAACCGCATCGGCGCCGAGTTCCATAGCAATCGTCGCATCGGAAGCTGTCCCGACTCCCGCATCAACGATGAGCGGTACGCCCCTGATCATCTCCCGCAGGATGCGGATGTGAGCGACATTCTGAATACCCATACCGCTGCCAATGGGCGCACCTAAGGGCATGACAGTTGCCGCACCCGCGTCGATCAGGCGCTTGGCAAAGACGATGTCATCCGACGTGTAGGGAAGAACTGTGAAGCCCTCTTTCACCAGCACACGTGTGGCTTCGAGTGTGGCCTGGACATCTGGATATAGTGTCGCCTGATCGCCAATCACTTCCAGCTTGACCCAGTCAGAGAGTCCGACTTCGCGTCCCAGGCGCGCGGCTCGAATGGCCTCGTCGGCGGTATAGCATCCCGCGGTGTTGGGGAGCAGAAAGTATTGCTTGGGATCGATATAGTCGAGCAGAGATTCCTTGCTGCGATCGAGATTCACGCGGCGCACCGCGACGGTGACCATTTCAGCGCCACTGGCTTCAAGCGCGCGCGCTGTCTCCTGAAAGGATTTGTACTTTCCCGTGCCAACAATGAGCCGGGAGCGGAAAGAACGGCCGGCGATGATCAATGAGTCCGACATGGGGATATTGTAATGAATGGAATGTGCGAAAACATAGTTATGTCCTGCTGAGCGGAGCCGGAGCGCAGCGAAGCGGATATTGGGAGTCTTATGACGATGTGCACAGGGCTCTGGCGTGGGAGACTCAGCTTAAAGGCTGGACTCAGGCGAAGAAGATCACTCTGATTGTGCGGCGCAATCCCCATTGGGTGGATTTGGCTGCCGAGTGGTACCCATGGATGCGTGAAGAGGGTAGGGATGCTTCGACTCCGCAGTGAGGCGAGCTTTGCTCACCTCACCGCTCCGCTCAGCATGACCAACGTTAGGGGCGGGACAAAAAACGACACAACCATCGATCGGTCCTTGCCATTCCGCCTAAGCCCGGACGTCCTGGAATTGCCGAACCTTGGCGGACTACTTAAACAAGTCGCTCAGGTCCACTGTGGCCGCGTCTCCTGCGGCTCCCAGCAGTGGAGTTACTCCGAAGATCTCCTCCAGCGTTTTTAGTGTCGAGCTGTGGTCGTAGTAGATGCTGTTGCTGTAGGCCTTCTTGCCGGAGCCTTTGGCGAACGGTGAGAGCAGGAACATGCCGATCGGGCCGTCGCTATATCCGCCACTGTCCTCAGCTTCGTCCCAGATAATGAACAGCGCGCCGCCTGCCTTGTATTCGGCTGATTCGGTGATGAGCGGTACGTTCTGTTTGAGCCACTGGTCACTGCGCAACGTGTTGTTGGAGGACTCGGTTTTATCGCAGGGAGAAACATCCTCATGACCGTCGTGGCACAGGTTCGGCGTGATGAAGTTGTACTGCGCCGAAGTCTGGTTGGCCAGATCGGTCGCCAGTTGATAGTACGGGCGGACGTGAGTGATGCATTCTCTCGATTTCGGATTTAATCCCTGGTTGACGTCGCTGAAGTACACGAATGCGAGGTGCTCCACGTCGAGGTAAGTGAAATCCAGCGGACAGGTGTCATACACGGGAGCGCCGAAATCGGGCTCCGCATAGGCACGCCAGGAGATTCCCGCTTGCTCCAGGAGCTTCACCAGGTGCATGTGCGTCTTAAGTTGCGGCTGGCCAGGCTGCGTGTCCTCGAGCACTCCGAAATTCGTTCCCGCTTCGAGCCACAAGTAGTTCGGCTGGCTAGGATGGTTGCCCGGCGGATTGTAGTACTGCTCAGCGTGCGCCGAGGTCGCGAGCAGCGGCCCATTGATATAAGGCGCGAGAGGGTTGCCTTTGAGATCGGGGGCGCCGAAAAACGCTCCGGCGTTGTTGCCGGTCCAATTGTGATTTTCCATGAGGATGACCCAGACGTTCTTCACTTTGCTCATCTGCGCTTGAGCTAAAGTGGGCATGGCCAGCAGCAATGCACAAGCCGAGTGAACAAGTGTCTTTCGCACGTTTTTCATCACATCTCCTTTTTTCACGGAAGCCGAGATCCAGCGTTAAGCGGTTTTTAGGACAGAGTTGTTGAGGAGTGATGAACGGAAGATGAATAGTTTTCCACGGCGTCCAGACACGAACTCAGCGCGTGACGCGGGCGAGAAGGCGTGCTAGTTTACTCCGCGATGAAAAACTTGCTCTTTCTTGTGCTAGCGTTTGGCGCTGCCTGTGCTGCTGCTCAACAAAGTGCTTCTGCGGAACGCCGACTCCGTGCGGTGGCTGCTTTTCACGACGGGATTGTCCTGCTGCACGCGAGTTCTGCGACGGACATATTGCCGGATGGATTTCACCAGGACCCCTACTTCTTCTATTTCACGGGCCTGGAGAATACAGTCGGAGCCGTGCTGGCCATTGACAGTGGAAAAGGAGAGTCGTGGCTGTTTCTTCCCAGCAATCCTCCGTTCCGAAAGTCTGGTTTAATGCCGGAAATTCAGCCCGGAGCAGCCAACTCTGGATTTGAGCACGTGGCGGATTGGGCTGAACTCGACAGTTTTCTGGGCGCGCATAGTTCCGCTCGCTTGTACTACGTCGAAGATGAATCGCGATTCGCCGACCTGCCTCCAGTCTTTCTCAGTTCCAAAGCGCCCGGAGCGCCCACCTGGTTGCAGATCATCCTGCAGAAGTGGCCGGCTCTGGAGCCCAAAGAATCGAGCAAACAGCTTCAGGCTTTGATGGAGGTGCAAAGCTCGGAGGAGATTGCCTCGCTGCGATCTGCAGCGAACGCCACGAGTATTGCTTTGATGGCGGGGATTGAGGCGATTCATCCGGAGACCTCTCAGCGAAGCGTCGAAGCCGTAGTGATAGAAACTTGCTGGGAGCATGGCGCGCATGGCAGTGCGTTCTGGCCTTGGGCTATGTCCGGTGCGAACGCAGTATTTCCGCATCCATTTTTTTCGATGGTTCGGTACGACCATCTGGATCAGCCGATCCGGGCGGGAGACCTGGTTCGCCTGGACGTCGGGTGCGAATGGAATCACTATGGCGGTGATCTGGGACGCACCGTTCCAGTTTCTGGCCATTATGACGACGCGCAACGAGAGCTCTGGAACATCTTTGTTGCGGCGTACAAAGCCAGCGCAAAATTGTTACGAGCTGGAGTCGGCACAGACGTCGTTTTTGATGCCTGGAGAAAAGAACTGGTGAGCCATCGCGAACGCGCAAAGAGTACGCTGGCTCAGCACGCCATTGACCTCTGGTCTGATCGCAAGAACGTTCCGTACTGGCAAATTCACACGACCAATCTTGTAGCAGCGTTTCCGGCTGAGCCGCTGCACGAGGGAGTGACGGTGAATTACGAGCCAATCGCTTCCGTCGACGGACAGGGATTTTTTCTGGAAGATATGTATCTGATCACGAAAGATGGGGCGGAACTGCTCACGCCCGGCGTGCCCTATTTCGCCGATGAGATTGAAGCGGCGATGATGAAGTAGCCTGGTTAGGGCACGCTCGCGACTTCTGCGGTGGCATAGAGGTCATCGATCTGCTTCTTGTAGCGTTCTTCGATGACGCGTCGACGCAGTTTTAGCGTCGGGGTCAGAGCGCCGTTGTCGGCGGTGAACTCGTCAGGGACCAGGATCACGCGCTTGAGCTTTTCGAAGCGGGCGAGATTCTGGTTCTGTTCTTCCACCAGCCCCTCATACAGGCTCTGTACTCTGGAGTGGGCTACGAGGTCAGCGCGAGAAGAAAATTCAATCCCATTCTCCCGAGCCCACTCTTCCAGCCTCGCGAAGTTGGGCGAAATCATCACGGCAGGGAACTTGCGGCGATCTCCCAGGATCGCAGCCACTCCCACATACGGATTCAGCTTCAAGGCATTCTCGATCGGTTGCGGGGCGATGAATTTGCCGCCAGAGGTTTTGATCAGATCTTTCTTGCGATCCGTGACCGAAAGATAGCCGTCAGCGTCGATCTGCCCGATATCGCCGGTCTCGAACCATCCCTCCTGCAACGCGGCCTTCGTTTCCTCGGGACGGTTCCAGTACCCCTTAAAGACCGACGGCCCGCGGACCACAATCTCGCCGTCCTCTGCAATCCGCACTTCGAGGTTAGGGAGAACTTTTCCGACCGTCCCAATGCGATGATTCGCCGGCGTGTTTACCGCGATGACGGGTGAAGTCTCGGTGAGGCCGTAGCCTTCGTGAATGCGGATGCCAACGGTCGCGTACCATTCCGCGAGTTCTCGTCCGAGCGGAGCGCCGCCAGAAATAAAGACCTCAACGTTGCCACCCATGCCTGCGCGTATCTTCGAAAACACAAGCTTGTAAGCCAGCCTCCAGCGACTGGAGTTGGGGATCTTGCCCGCCAGGATCTCCGGCTTGTACTCGCGTCCCACTGACAACGCCCACTCATAAATCGAGCGCTTCGGGAAACCTTGGGCCTGGCGCTCGGTCTGAGCGTAAATCTTTTCGTACACGCGCGGGACGGCAACGAAGAGTGATGGCTTCAGGTCCAGCAAGGCCTGCGGCAGTTGCTCAATGAAAGGGCAGTAGGCCAGCGTGACTCCGTGGTAAAGCATGGAGAAATCGACGTGCCGAGCCGTGATGTGGCAAAGCGGAAGGAAAGAGACGCTTACCAGGCCGGGCCTCATGTTGAATCCAAGCAGCGAACACATGATGTTGGAAGCGATGTTTCCGTGAGTCAGCATCGCTCCCTTGGAGGTCCCGGTTGTGCCCGAGGTGTAGACGATAGTTGCCAGTTGGTCCGGAGTCAAGGATCGGGCTCGCTGTTCGATTTGAGAATCAAGCTGCTCTGATCCGGATTCCGTCAGCTTGCGCATGCTAACGCATTTATCCGCAAAAGCTGCCAGATCCCCAGTGAACGCTAGATTGTCCATGACAACGATCTTTTCGATCGGCGTTTTCGGCAGAATCGAAATGACCTTATGCAACTGCTGGTCCGATGAAACAAAGATCAAACGGCAGCCGGCGTCATTGAGCACAAAGGCGGTCTGTTCGGCAGTGAGTGTCGCATAGAGCGGGACCGTGACCGCTCCAAGCAGCAAGCTCGAAAGATCGGCGATCGGCCACTCCGGGCGATTCTCGCTCAGGATCGCGACGCGATCGCCGGCGCGAATTCCCCACGAATCAAGAGCGCGGGCGGTGCAGGCCACTTGCTCTCCGAACTGGCGCGAGGAGACCGGCAGCCATTTCCCCGCCTCGCGATACAGCATAATTTTGTCGAGATTGCGTTCGACAACGGCGAAATAGATGTCATTCAGCGTGCTGATGCTCATCGCGTTTTGGGGCCCCGGGAGTAACTCGCGCGTTGGTCTGTGTGAAATGTACTGGTTTTTAGATGCTTTCGGCAATGTGAAACGGTGAGGGCTAGTTTGCTCAAGTTGCATCATGTAGCCCGGACGCAGCCTGGCCTGAGCTAAGTCGAGGGTCCGGGGTTGCGCGCGATTCGCGCGCAATGGCCGATTATTGGAAATGTCGGAAGAGCAGGGGCGAGCGACACCGTGGACGCTCGTCGCTTCGCGACTTGGGACGTACCGAGGGCGTCCGCCCCTGCGCAAGCCAAGGCAATCCTGCGGTTTACCTCAGCGCCGCGGGCACGATAAGCTAACCATGACTCCCGTGGGGGGAGTTCTAATCATGAAAAGAATGCTTTTCGGTCTGCTGGCCGCAGGATTGCTGGCAGGCTCGCTCGCAACCACGACCCCTGCATTCGCCCAAACCAAAAAGGAGAGCTCGACTATGCCAAAAGTCGGTGATGCCGCTCCTGATTTCACGCTCAAGTACTTCGACGGAAGCAATTTGAAGGACGTGAAGTTGAGCGACTATCGCGGCAAGAAGAATGTCGTGCTGGCGTTTTACATCTTCGCGTTTACCGGTGGTTGAACGCAGCAGATGAAAAACTTCCAGCAAAACCTGCAGAAGCTGGAAGCTGCCGACACCCAGGTCTTGGGTGTGAGCATGGATAGTGCCTTCGCCAACAAAGCCTTCGCCGACCAGATTGGAGTCACTTTTCCCCTGCTGAGTGACTGGGGCGGCAAAATTACCCACGAGTACGGAATCTACAAAGACGAATATCAGGCCCCGCGCCGCGTCAATTTCCTCATCGGCAAAGACGGGAAGATCCTCGAGGAGCAGGTCGACAAGGACGCCATCGATCCAACCAAGATCGTGGATGCTTGCCAGCGGCCGAAGATGAAGGAATAGTTGTTCCCGCTTATCTCGACTCTGTCATCCTGAGGCCTGCCTTTTTTCGCAGGCCGAAGGACCTGTGCAATCTGCCGACAGTGGCGATGCTGCCAGCCAGTTGCGCAGGTCTTTCGGTTCGCGCAGGATGACAAGCGTCGGGCGCCCTTCGGTCAGTTACGGACGTCGCTTGCCGCGATCGACGGCTGCAAGAGGCAAATGTCGACCGATGGGCAAACCTCTGGAATCTTGGAGTAGTCGAGCGGCCGAGCATTCTGGGGCTCGAAGTCGGTCATCCAATCGATGACTCTTTCAAGCGCAGGCGGGAACGGGCTCTCATCGTCCGGATTCAGCCATTGCAAGTGGTGCGGAGGTCCGGCAGGGGTTCGCGGATGCCCGGTGGGTACGTCCTGAAGCCGGAACGCTGGCGTAATCTCGATCCGCGAAACCTCCGCGGCGAAGCTCTCGGAATGATGGCGGATGAGTCCGCCATGATTGCCCGACCCTGAGCGAAATACGGCAACGGACAGCAGTTTCTTCAGTCGGTTCAGTTGGTGTTCGCTCATTTTGCCTTCTAGTCGACTCGGATCATTTGAGTAAGTGGAAGTGGCTACCATGCGGTAATGCCCGTCTTGCGAGACGGAGATGCACAACTGCTGAATGCGTTCTCCCGTCGTCGGAGAGCGCTGGTACGAAAGGCGTGCGAACACGTCAGAATCTGCGGATTTATATCGCGGTTGAGCCCAGAGAGTCCCGCCAATGAGGAGACTAATCGGGAGTAGCTTTGCACCAAGCCGCATACGATACCTCCGGAACACGGCAGCCTGCTGCGATTAGCATATCCCGGTTTCTTGTAATGGAGATTCACGACCGAAACAGCCGACCTGTTCAGCTCGCCAGGGCCGGACCTCAAGAGCTGAGCCGATGCCAGGAGTTGGACGCGGCGCCGCACAGGACACGCCCTCTCAGAGTTGTAAGCCCATGGCGTTGTAGGCCTTCGGTGCCGCCGGAAACTAAAGTGTCTCTATTGGGTTTATATCGGCATGAGTAAGATCAACGAGTACGGATTTCAGTTCCGTCGAGGCGGAGATATGAAAACGCACAAGTTGTGGGCGATGGTGCTGCTGGTAACCTTTGCCTGTGTTCTACAACTTTCAACCACTGCGATGGCGCAAGATAATGACGATCAGGATCAGTCTCAGGATCCCCCCGACCGCGTCGCGCGCCTGAACTATTCGCAGGGCTCCATATCGTTTCGCCCGGCTGGGGAGGATGACTGGGTCACGGCGGTGCCGAATCGCCCCATGGTGACTGGCGATGATTTATGGGCGGACGAAAATTCGCGCGCCGAAGTCCACGTCGGTTCGACGGCGATCCGCCTGGGCGCGCAGACGGGCATTACTTTTCTCGCCCTGGATGACAACACGACGCAGATTCGCCTCGCGCAGGGATCGCTGATTGTGCGCGTACGGCATGTCGATGACGACGACAGCTACGAGATCGACACCCCGAACATCGCGTTCACATTGTTGCAGCCGGGCGAGTATCGCGTGGATGTGAGCCAGGACGGTAGCCGTACGGACGTGACGACTTGGCATGGGCGGGGCAATGTCACTGGTGGAGGCTTGTCCTACAGTGTGCTCGCCGGACAATCCGCGAGTTTCGCCGGTAATCAGGATCATCTGGACTACGATCTGAGCCAGGTCCCCGATCGCGACGGCTTGGATGACTGGGCCTTCGAGCGCGACGAGCACGAGGATCGAGCCGACTCCGCGAATTACGTTTCGCGCGAGATGACCGGCTACGAGGATCTGGACGAATACGGCGACTGGAGCTATGTCGCGGGCTATGGCACTTGCTGGCATCCGCGGGCCGTGGTTGTCGGATGGGCCCCGTATCGCTATGGACACTGGGTTTACGTTGGGCCTTGGGGATGGACTTGGGTGGAGGACGAACCTTGGGGATTTGCCCCATTCCATTATGGCCGCTGGGCGTATGTGGGCACTGGATGGTACTGGGTGCCAGGACCGGTCGTGATTCGCCCGGTATGGGCGCCGGCACTGGTCGCCTTCGTCGGCGGAGGCCCTGGGTTCCACTTCGCGGCTGGTGTTGGCGTGGGCTGGTTTCCTCTGGCTCCGGGAGAAGTCTATGTTCCCGGTTACCGCGTAAGCCGCACGTACGTGAACAACGTCAACATCACTAACACGACAGTGAACGTCACAAGAGTGACTAACGTCTACAACACCGTGATCGTGAACCGGAACACAACCGTCAACAACATCACGTACGTGAATCAGCGCGTTACCAACGGAGTGACCGTAGTATCGCACGACACATTTGTGAACGCTCGTCCCGCTGCGCAGAACCTCATGCGCGTCGACGCTCGCGAAGTTGTGGCTGCGCCTGTGACTCGTGCGGTTGCGGTAGAACCGGTGCGGGCGAGCGTCATCGGTGCAGGCCGCGTGGCTTCGGTCCGGCCGCCGGCTGCAGTGATCAGCCGTCCCGTGGTTGCGGTCAGGACACCCCCTCCGCCGGTTCGTTCGATTGAACAACGTCAGGCGATCGCTGGCGGGCATTTGAACGAGCAGGCGCCAGTCCGGCCCGTAGGTCCGGCGCGTCCTGCTCCTCAAGTCAATCAGAACGCTCGGCCGCAACCGAACCAGGAAGGCTTCCGCTCATTTAATCAGCCGAATAGCGGGAATGGCGGTGCTGACAACCGGGTCAAGCCGATGTTGAAGCCGCAGCCGCGCGTCTATGAGCAACAGAGGAGTCCGGTGGAGGAAAACCATAACGTGGCTCCTCAGCAGAATCAGATGGCCCAGCCGGGCCGTCCGCCGCAGCAGGAGACCCGGCCTGCTCCACAAGAATCTCATCCTCTGGTACGGCCGGCGCCTCCAGTTCGTGAGCGCACGCCGCAACAGGAGCAGCAGCAGGAGCAGAAGTTCAACCAGTGGCACGAGCAGCGGCAAGCCTCGCCTCCGCCTCAACGGCAGCAGCCATCACGGCCTGAGCCGAAGCAAGAGAAGCCGCCGAAGAAGTAACATTGACGCCTGGGCCTTGCCCTGTGATAGGGTTCGCATGAGTGCGCGTGCGAACCAGCAGAACGAGCAATGAATTCGCCGGGAGCGGACTAGCCGCTCCCGGCGGACATTTTGGTGGCTTCGCGCCCCGTTTTCGTGGAGTGCCTGATTCCAATGTCCCTTCGCGGGTCCCGGTCAGAGCGATGACCAATCCAAAACGTCCAACAATCAACTGGATGGACGTTCTGATGCTCGTGTTCCTTGCCGGCCTTGCGCTGGTCCCCCCGGTGAAGGAACCGCATAAGCAAGCTATTCTGCTCGCCTTCGGCATTCTCCAGTTGGGCGAAGGACTACTGATTGAGCAACTGCCGCGACGAGGAGCCGCATACTCAGTTCTGCTGAAAATAGCGCTGGCTACCCTGCTGATCGACCATACCGGGGAAATAAGCATCAATAGCAGCTACTGGCCCATCTACATTCTGCCAGCCGTTACCGCCGCGGAATATTTCGGACCTTGGGCGACCTTGACATGGACCGCGGTTGCTTCGGCAGCTTACTGCTCATACTTGCCTCTGGCGTTGCAGGAATTTGAAATCGGAATCGAAGGGTTCAGTCAACTTGCCATCCGCGTTCTTTTCATTTTTCTTGCGGCCATGGTGGTGAACCGGTTCAGCGTCGAGATTCGGCAGCAGACCAGGCGATATCAGGAGTTGGCCGAGACACTCGCGGAAACCAACCTGCGCCTGGAGCAAGCGCAGGCGGAGGCGCGAAGATCTGAGCGCCTGGCTGCATTGGGGCAGCTCTCGGCAGGATTGGCGCATGAGATCCGCAATCCACTTGGGGTGATCAAGGGCTCGGCCGAGATGCTGACGCAGAAACTCGCGGATTCGAATCCACTCGCCACCGAGCTCGCCGGATATATCTCCACTGAAACGAATCGCCTCAGTGCCTTGGTGACCCGCTTCCTCGACTTTGCCCGGCCGCTGCATGCGGACCTGACTCCGGGCGACATCCCCGCAGTGGTGGAGCGTGCTCTCAATGACGTAGCACAATTCTGGAAGGGGCCACCGGTGCAGGTAGAAAAGGAATATCAATCGAACCTGCCGGTGGTCGGAATGGATGAGGAACTTTGCGAACAGGCCTTCGTCAATATCATCCAGAATGCTTACGATGCGATGAGCGCGAACAATGGTGGAATCCTGCGCATCAGGGTGAACGCCGCGCGGCGAAATACTCGTGAGAGGAACAACGTGGACGGAGTTGAAGTACGCATGTCCGACACCGGACCGGGAATCCCGCCTGATTTGCGCGAGCAAATCTTCAACCCGTTCGTGACAACCAAGAAGAGCGGCGTGGGATTAGGATTGTCGATTGTCTCCAAGATCGTGGACGGGCATCATGGGTTCGTCCGGATCGAAGACTCGGCTGTTACGTCAGGCGACGGGCGAAAGAGCTCGGGAGCTTGTTTTGTCTTGTTCTTCCCCGTCGTGAGCGAGACTAAACGGCAGACCGAGAGAAGGCATGTTGTGATCTCCTGACCGGGAACCGAAGCGAGGACTGGGAACGCATGTCCGCCATTCTGATTGTCGAAGACGAAGCCAAGATGCGGCGGTTGCTTGAACTGAATCTCGGAGAGGACGGCTTCATTACCTTCTCTGCCGAGGACGCCGAAACTGGCCTGAAATTGCTGCGCCAGAACCCGATCGATCTAGTACTTACCGATCTGAAGTTGCCGGGCATGGACGGGCTCGAGTTCCTGCAAGCGGTCAAGCGGCAGAATGCTGCCCTTCCGGTCGTTGTGATGACTGCGTTCGGCAGCGTCGAAACCGCCGTCGAGGCCATGAAGGCCGGCGCCAGCGATTACGTGTTGAAGCCGTTTTCCCTCACAGAAATGCGGATGGTCATCCACAAGGAGCTGGACGTCCGCAACCTGAGGGAAGAGAACCGGTCATTGCGAGAGGCGTTGGGCAAACGCTACTCCCATCCCAACATCGTCGCCCGCAGTCCAAAGATGCAGGAAGTGCTCTCCACAGTGGAAAGGGTCGCACCCACAAACGCAACCGTTCTGCTCGGCGGCGAGAGCGGCGTCGGCAAGGATCTGATTGCCCGCGCGATCCACGAAAAGTCCCGACGCGCGAACGGTCCATTTCTCAAGATCAATAGCACCGCGATCCCCGAGAATCTGCTGGAAAGTGAATTGTTCGGTTTCGAGAAGGGAGCCTTTACCGGCGCGGTCGCGAGCAAACCAGGCAAGTTTGAACTGGCGGACAAGGGAACGCTGTTTCTGGATGAGATTGGGGACGTACCTCCGGCCACACAGGTAAAGCTGTTGCGCGTTCTGCAGGAGCGCGAGTTCGAACGCCTGGGAGGAACCAAGACGATCAAGGTAGACGTCCGACTGATCGCCGCCACCAACCGCGATCTGCGCGAGGCGCTGGAGCAGGGAACGTTCCGCGAGGACCTCTATTACCGTCTGAATGTCGTGCCGATTGATATCGCTCCGCTGCGCGACCGGAAGGAAGACATTCCGGATCTCGTAAACTTGTTCATCTCGCGCTTTGCGGCCGAATCGGGAAAAGTGATTGAAGGGATTACCCCGCCGGCGATGCAGCTCCTGGTGAACCATCACTGGCCCGGGAACGTCCGCGAACTGCAGAACATCGTCGAGCGCGCCAGTGCTTTATCGAAAGGGCGGCAACTGGAGGTCGCCGATATTCACATCGATGTCCGCCCGTCCAAAGCAGGCAACGGCGCTCCCGGATTTCTGCCCGAAGGCATGACGCTGGAGCAGTGGGAAGACGAAATGGTCCAGGAAGCTCTGAAGCGGGCCAACGGAAATAAAAGTCAGGCCGCGCGCTTGCTGGGGCTGTCGCGGAATGCCCTGCGGTACCGATTATCGAAGATTGGTATTGCCGATGAGAGCGACAAGGAACAGTAGAGACCTGGGGCTGGCTCATCCTCTCCATCAAGCCTTTGATCTGGTTGTCCCACCCTTCCCGCGTTCTCTGCGGGAGGTGGGGCCGCCGTGCCGCGCTCCGGTTGGCTGATCACCGAGTACACCTGTTCGGAACTAGCTGGAATTGACTGCGTCAGGATTTACTCGGCTTTTAGCAACATGCAGGTCACATCATCGTGCTGCGGCGTATTGCCGACAAAAAAATCCAGCTCCGACATCAACCGCTTGAGCAATTCGCCGGGTTGCAGAAGCCGGCCCGCATCGAGCGTGGTGAGCAAGCGGACCTCTCCGTACTCTTCGTTTCGGGCGTTGACCGCCTCCACCAGACCATCCGTGAAGATTACGAGCCAGTCTCCCGGAGCCAGGGTCACGGTGGCCGCTTCGTATTTCACTTCAGGCAGGATGCCAAACGGGAGCCCGCCCACATCGAGCCGTTCGATCTGTCCGCTGGCGCGGCGCAGAATCGGATTATTATGCCCGGCATTGATGTAATGAATCGTGCGGTGTGCCGCGTCGTATTCCGCCAGAAATGCCGTGGTAAAGCGCAATCCACCTTGGCTGTTCGAACAGGCATAGCGGTTCATGTTGGCGGCCAGTTCCGGCAGGGCAACCAGCGCGGTCGAAAGGGTTTTCAAACTCGCCTGGAAGGTCGCCATGAGCATCGCCGCGGGAATGCTTTTTCCCGCAACGTCCGCCACGGCAAACACAATTCGATTGTCTTCGTTCGTCTTGCCCGGGCGAGGAAAGACATCGTAATAGTCGCCGGCAACGGTATTGGCAGGCCGCGTGGCATAGGCAACGGCCAGCCCTGGAATCTGCGGCGGTGCTCCCGGCAGCAACCAAGTCTGAATCTCGCGGGCGATCTGTAGATCTCGCTTCATCACCACGCGATCCCCGATCTCCAGGATCAGCAGGACGAGCAGGAGCATCGCACCCCAGAAATGCAGGTCCAGCTCCTCCACATAGACCTTGCCGTCGTTGCTGGTGTAGCCCGAGTGGGGGATCAGAATCAGAATCAAGGCGACCAGCAGGAGTACGCGCCGCGCCGGCGAGAGCTTCTCGAAGACCGCCCAGAAGAATTCCTTGACGACGTGAAGATGATGGCCGCGAGCCGTCAAGCCTTCCGGCGTCTTGGCGGCCACGTCTTTGGAATAAAGCCGATAGCTGGCACGAGCTTCTGACTCAAACTGCGACCACAGTTGGCTGACTTCGAGCCCTTCCGTCACGCGGCGCCAGAAATTCTTGAAATGTACAGTCAGCGGGACCGGCTGTGCAGCGGGTTGTCCAGTTGGTGGGGAGGCGGTCGCCATGGAGATAACCTAAAATTATAGAGGATGCGTGACCGGAATTGAGTAATTGGGCAATTGTTCGGGAACGTCATTGTCTCTTCCAAATTTGCATGGCGAAGATTACTCCATTCCCCCATTACCCGAGTCTTCAAAACAGGTTCAACTGCTGATCGAAGTCCAGGACAGGCCACTTCGTGGCAAACGCGGTGCGTTCCTGGCGGTCTGCGCGCGTGAGTTTGTATCTCTGGCGAAGACGCGCGATCAAATGCGACAGCCGCTTGGCATACGCGGGAGGCAGGAACGCGCGATCTTGATAGCGCTGCCTGTAATTCTCGGCGAGATGAGGGAAGTTCTGCTCGAGAAACGGAAGAAAGACCGCCGCCGAGCAGGGCTTGAGGAATAACGGATTCGCGAAGACGTAGTCGGCCCCAACTTCTGCGGCGGCCCGGATCAGACTTTCGAGATCGCCTGGCGAGTCGGTAATTCCCGGGACAACCGGCGAGCAACTGATACCCACGCGTAAGCCGGCCTGAGCCAGCATGCGCACGGCATCGAGGCGCAAATCCGGACGTGGGGCGCGAGGCTCCAGGATGCGAGCCAGATTTACGTCAAGCGTTGTGACTGTGATGTGAACCGACAGCCGATTTGCCTGCGCAACTTGCTTCATCAGCTCCAGATCCCTGACCACCAGGTTTGATTTCGTCACAATGCCAAGCTCAAAGCCGCGATGCCGCGAGAATTCCTCCAGAATGCCGCGCGTGACTTCGTAGCGCCGCTCGGCTGGCTGATACGGGTCCGTTGCGGTTCCCAGCGCGATCGATTCATGCGGCTTCACCTTGCGCAGTTCCTGCCGCAGCAACCCGGCCGCATGCTGCTTGACATAGATCTTCTGCTCGAATTCCATGCCGTCGCGCATCTCCATGAATTCGTGCGTGTAGCGGGCATAACAGTAGCGGCACCCGAACTCGCATCCGCGATAGGGATTGATAGTCCACGTGAAGGGCATCTGCCGCCTGCTGATGCAACGATTCAGCAGAGACTTCGCTTGCAGAGTGAAGTACTCAACGTTGTGCCCTTCGCGGATGGACTCCCCTTCCGAAGCCAGACGGGCAATTCCCACCAGGCGCGGTTTCTCGGCATCGGGAAGCAAGGGCAGGATAGACATCAAATATTCGCCTTTTGTTCGCTATCATAGGACGGATCACCCGTCCCGTCAATATTGACAGGGACAGGAGCCAACGACGAAACGACCCTTCTCTGTTGATCAGTTAACATGAACCGCAATTCGCTAGACTGGTTCGGAGGCGGCAGACAGGACAGTAAAGAAATCAGTCTGCGCTGCGATTGCAACCCAGAGATATATTCGACGTTGCTCACAAAGCGCGAATGCGTTGTCTATTAATCACTGCTCAAACCACCACTCTTTTGCTGGCTCTGTTGCCAACGACCCTTTTTGCTCAAGACACCGCACGGAGAGGTCAGCCGGCCGAACCGCAGGGTCGCCCACTTACCGCGAGTGAAACGGCTTATCCCCCGCAGCTATCAGGAGTTGTCGTTGACACATCGGGAGCAGTGATCGCCGGGGCGATCGTGCAGGTTAGAAACGTGAACGGTACTGTACAAAGAACGGCACAGGCAGACACGAAAGGCGTTTTCACTATTTCTGGACTCTCGGCCGGCGATTGTCAACTAGTCATATCCAGCCCTGGTTTCGAAACGAAAGAAATGCACGTCACCGTAAGGAATAGTGGTGCGGCGTCGTCCCTGCTGCACATCTCTCTGGCCGTGAGCGGCGTGAGCACCACCATACATGTGCAGGGCCGGGCAGATGACCTCATCGGAATTGCCGAGTCCGCCACCCAGGGAACGGTGGGCGCAAAGGAAATCCAATATCGTCCGCTTCTTCGTTCAGGAGAAGTTTTGGAGACCGTTCCCGGTGTCATCATCACTCAGCACGCTGGCGGCGGCAAAGCCAACCAATATTTTCTCCGCGGCTTCAATCTCGACCACGGGACAGATTTCGCCATTTTTCTCGACGATGTGCCACTTAACCTGCCGTCGCATGCCCACGGCGAGGGATACTCGGACATGAACACCGTCATCCCTGAGTTTGTGCAGCGGGTGGATTTCCAGAAGGGTCCTTATTACGCCGATGTCGGCAATTATGGCTCGGCTGGAAATGCTCATCTGGTGTTCTTCAAGACCTTGCCCCAGAACTTCTTCAAGGTGGAAGGCGGCATGTTTGGCTATGGGCGGGCCGTTTTCGGTGTATCACAAAAGCTCGGCTCAGGCAGTTTGCTGTACGGCGGCCAAGCGTATCACGATGACGGTCCCTGGACGCATCCGGATAATTACTATAAATTCAACGGCCTTGTAACCTACAGCCGAGGCGGAGACGCTGATGGTTTCAGCATCACGGCTCGTGGCTACCACGGAACATGGCACTCGAGCGATCAGATCGCAGCCAATGCCGTGCCCCTCGTTGGCTTCTACGGCACACTAAATCCCACTGACGGTGGCCATTCACAGCGTTATAGCCTGCAGGCGGAATGGCATCATCAGGACGCGAATTCCGCGTCGCAAATCATGGCCTACGGCTTTTACTATGACCTCGATTTGTTCTCTGACTTCACATACTTTCTCACGGACACAAGTCGCGGCGATCAGTTTGAGCAGAAAGACAGGCGATGGGTTGCTGGGCTGGACGCACGCCACACGGTTTTCAGCGAATGGTTTGGACGCAAGGTGCAAAATACGTTCGGCCTGCAGGTGCGCAACGATTGGATCCATAACGGGCTATTTCAGGACGAGAATCGCGTACGCGTGGACAAAACTGACTCCGAAACCGGCACCTCCTTGCCCGCGACCACGCAAGCGGATCGCTTTACGGACACGCAAGTAGGTTTCTATGCGGAAAATAAGATCCAGTGGGCGGAAAGATTCCGCTCGCAGGCGGCGCTGCGCGGCGACCTACAGTACTTTGACGTCACCAGCCTGGTTACATCCGCCAATTCCGGTACAGCCAGCAAGATCCTTCCCAGTCCCAAATTAAGTTTGATTTTCGGTCCCTGGTCCAGCACTGAGTTCTACGTGCAGGGAGGATTCAGTTTTCACAGCAACGACGGGCGAGGCACAACGCAGACCGTCGAACCGGTCTCGGGGGAAAATCCTTACCCCAACACGCTCGCGACGAAACTTCCCGCACTGATCCCGACCAAAGGTGCGGAAATCGGCGTTCGCACTCTGTCTGTCCCACATCTGCAAAGCACAGTTTCTCTCTGGTACTTACGCAGTGTCTCGGAACTGCAGCAGTCCGGCGACACCGGAGGCACGTCTGCTTCACGACAACCGAGCGACCGATATGGCGTCGAATGGGCCAACTACTACACGCCGTTGGAACACGTTGCCTTTGATTTTGATTTCGCAAACTCTAAAGCCCTTTTTTCCGGAATTGACGAAGACGATGCGGCGCCGGACAGCTCGGGTGGCAGGCGCGTGCCCGAAGCAGTGGGGCTGGTGATCGCATCGGGCATCACCCTGCACGATCTCAAAGGCTTTTCGGGGAGTCTGCGCTTGCGCTACTTTGGCCCTCGCGATTTAACGTCCGATGCAATCTATCGCTCAAATAGAACGGCGTTGCTCAACGCGCAGGTCGGTTTTCAGGTTAGTGAAAAATGGCGCGTTTCGGTTGACTTTCTAAATTTACTTAACCGCCGGGATCACGACATAGACTACGCCTACACTTCGCGAATAACGCCAACCGTCGCTTCGGCGTTCACCGATGTTTTCCACCCGGTGGAACCCTTTCAGGTGCGATTCTCGTTAGCAAGGACTTTCGGAGGGATCTTTTGATGAATGTCGGGGAGAATCGGCAGGGGCTCTTTTGCGAGGATGGCTTACGCGGTGCGCAGCATTCGACGACAGTGCCTGTCGTAGTGCAGTCGCACACTCCGCTGAGGACTGACTAGGATCGAGGGGCACTCTCATTTGCACAATCGTTGCCGGTCATGTTTACTGACGCATGAACGGAATGGGATCATCTCTGCCCGGCTTCATCGCTTTTGCATTCCATCGGGCGGATTCACCCATGGATTGTGCTATTGAGCGAGCTTGTTCAGGAAGCGGGAGGCGCGGATTGCCTTCAGTTGCTTATCGTTCAAGTACGCCGGTTTACCAGTACAAATCGCCGCCGCGCACATCAGGTTATCGGAGTCATTGTCGTGCACCGGTATGAAGCCGGAGCCAAGCAAAAGATGACCGACTTCGTGCGCCATAGTAGTCTTGTCGACTGCATCGGCCGCTATCATGACTGCCGGCCGCGCGGGCAAACTGCCCGCGCATCCCTGTAGTGTGCCGCCGTTACGCTCCCGCAGGGTCGGCGCGTAATAGACGGTAATATCGTTCGGATGGGTGTCCAGTTTATCGCCAAGGTTTTGCAAAAAACGTTGCTCGTCCGAGAGTTGATCCCATTTGCAATCTCCGTCGACGACCGTCAATGTGATCGGCTGGCCCTGGGTGTCAAACCCGACAGATTCCCCCGACGCCAACTCGATCTTGATCGCGTACTGAGCGTAGATTTCGCCCATAACCTTTAGTTGCGTCATTTCGCTAACCTGAGGCATAGCGATCGATCGGAGGTGAAGGCGAACTTTGTGCGTGAAGCCACTCCGCGGCAGAGGCGGTAAATCGGTGCCTGCAGACGGAAGAAGTCCGTCAAGCTTCGTCATCGTCTCGTGACCAACCACGCCGTCAATAGAGAGACCGTACTTCTTTTGAAAATCGCGGACTTTGCTTGCCGTCTCATTACCGAACACTCCATCCGGAGAGCCATATTTTCGCGTCGAGATCGGGAGATCAAAACCAAGGTCGGTCAATGCTTGCTGAAGTATTCGGACCGGTTGGCCGCTTTCGCCACTAGCAAGGGCTGGACTGTTCTCCGCCGCTCTCCGTAGCCGTTCACTTGATACAAATCTCGGAGATTTGAGCGCCATACATCCTCCTTACAGAAGGCGATTCACCATTCGTGGGCATTCCTGGTCTCATCAACGGCAAATCATACACCTGATGCTGGCGGCGGGCGACCCACTGCGCTGCCCGGGGAGGCTAAAAGTAGTGACGGTGTCTACAAGCTTAGTGAGGCCGAAGTACCTGCTTGTTCGGATGAAAACCAATTCGGTTGGGTAACAATACCGAATCGGACGTCAAGCTCCCTCGCTCTTCGACTCACTTTCTCACGGTCGCTCTAACTCCGGCATTCTGCTGGGCAGCTGAGATATGGGAGGTGGTGTAGTAAGTTCCTTTACCAGAATCTCTGTTCCGTATCGGAGCATCTGTCCGACAATTCGTCGCGTGGCTATTGCTGGGATGGTGGAACATCGAAGCCGTACTTTCTCAAAGTTTCGCCGACGGCTCTGGTCTTGATGAATGATAAAAACTGCTTTGCTATCTCTTTATTCTTGGACGAGCCTAGGATGACGCACGCCTGCTCGATCGGCGGATAGTCGCCGGCAGGAACTTCAACGTAGCGTCCCTTATCTTTCATGGTTGGGGACAAAGCCAGAGACAATGCCACAATTCCCACGTCGGCCGATCCCGATACGACGAAGGATGCGGTCTGCGAGATATTCTCGCCAAGCACGAACTTGTCCCGCACTCTGTCGTAAATACCCTCATTTTGCATCGCCGCCACCGCTGCTTGTCCATAGGGCGCGTGTTGCGGATTTGCAACAGCGATCTTCTTGATCGAAGGAGCCAGGAGCGCTGGCAAGCCCGACCCAAGATCGAGCGCGGAGTCATTCGGCACCCAAACCGCGATCTTGCCCTTGGCGTACTCGTAATAGGTCCCGGGCTCCGTCAATCCAGCAGACTGCAGCTTTTTGGGGTAGTCGAGATTCGCTGAAAAAAACATATCGAAAGGCGCCCCATTCTGAATCTGCTGAAAAAAGTTTCCGGACGAACCGTAAATCAACTTCACTTCCTTCCTGGATTCCTTCTGGAATTGAGCTGCGACGTCCTGCATGGCGAACTGAAGATCTGCGGCGGCAGCCACGGTGATCGATTGTGCCGCGCAAGATCCGGCCAGCACTAAAGCCGCAAGTAAGGCGACCAAATTACGTATTCGCGTTTGCATGTTCTCCCTCATCGCGGTCAATAATCGCAGCGTGCCAATCTCAGCGAGACACGAAGCTTTCGTGGATAGATCGAGACAATCCCAGGGGATGTCATGGTGCACGTGGTCGTCCGGGTTGGAGAAAATCTCATTGAAAGCGCGATCACACGAGGCAATGCCGACGAATTGAAGCTCAAGATAGGGGACACAGTGCTTGCTCTCGGTACGGCAACAGAAGTGATAATTCAGTAGGACTGACGGCTACTGCACATCCACGATTTTCAACTCGGTCACCTGCCGCACCCAACGAGCCATTCTCTTCTCGTCGGGAATCACGATTCGGTAGGGCCCCGCTTTTGCATCCAGGGGTTTCCCGTCTTGCAAGAAGGCAAGCACGATCTCTTTGTCTGTAAAATCTGGATCGATCTCAGGAAGCGCAATCACAGCCCGATACCCATCCGCAGCTTCCACCAGAAGGCACGAAGCCACACGCTTGCTTCGCATGGAATGCCCAAACTCCACCCCGGCTTTTTCGAGAACAGCCTTCAGCGCTACGCCCTCAAATTCGGCAGACGTATCTGAACTGTGAGTAGTCACCTTGATGTGCGGCAACGACTCGATCTCTGCCCTTTCCAGAACAATCCCTTTTCCATTCTCGTTCTGAATCTTGAGTTGCTGGCATTGCGCCAGCGCAGCACTCAGCAGCAGACTAACTAGTACGCAGTGAGACAAACGGCTCTTCATGCCTCAAACCCGCAGGATCATCACTTCTGTAGCTTTGATGAGGGCTGCCGCAGCCTGTCCGCGTTTGAGTTGCATTTCTCGGGCTGAGCGTGCCGTGATGATCGAAGTGATTTGCTGGCCTCCAATCGAAACCCTGACTTCAGCCATGAGCCCGCTTATCTGCACTGACTCGATCCGTCCCACCAGCTGATTACGGCCGCTCACGCGTCGGATCTGTTCTTTGCGTTGTTGCTCGCTCTTGCCCCTTCGGGTTCTGAATAGCAACCTGTCCACTTCGCTTTGCGGAATACGATGATGTCCTCCCGCAGTCTGAACACTGCGAATCTTGTTCTTGTAAATCCACTGTTTGATGGTCGGAAAGCTGATCCCCAGCTGCAATGCCGCGTCACGGAGCTTTAGCAGCTCCATGGAATTCCGCTCGGACGTGCCATTCTTCTGCATAGGGACGAAATCGTGCCGACACTCAGAGTCCCGTCGCCTCCAGTGCGGCCGCTTCAGTATAGCCCACGAAAGCAGGTGTAAGTGAGCAGAATCGTAGACATTACTACTGGTGAATCGTAGTTCATATGCATTTCTAGTTCTGATAAAAACGTGCCTCTCCGCCGGGGCATCGGCGAGTTCAGCCATGCGCAGTTGCAGGCCAAGAGCGGCCACGCATTGGCTGAATCCCACTCATTCACCGCCCTGCGGTATCGCCCCGAAAGCCTTTGACGTTCTCCCTCCGGCAGCAAGGTCGGTCCCTTCCCTCCTGCTATCGGCCTCACAGTACGTAAGTCCTGTATAGTGTAAGGTTGTAACGTCGGAGTTTAGAATGATTCGTTCTTAACTGAGCCAGTTGACACTCTTCTTTGTGCTTGCGCCGGACAAGGTTCCGCGGATGCTGATTGGCGAAGACTGTGCCGATCACTTCGCCATAAGAACACTTTTCTGATTTGAGGGTCGAAGGTCTTGTTGAGGTGACTGAAGGCATAGCCTTTGCTTCGACCTCTCTCCACCACTAGAATCAGGTACTTCCATTCAGATTTGAGGCGATCGCTGGGTTCTACGGGGCTGCATGGACGTCAACGGGAAGGAAGAATTACACCGGAAGTGGAGCAACAATCCGGATTTGTTAGCGGGCATTCTTGCCACGGCGATGGATGCGATCATCGTCATCGAAGATTCCCAGCGGATCATTCTGTTCAACACGGCTGCCGAGACCATGTTCGGCTGCTCCGCTCGTGAAGCGATTGGAAGTTCGCTGGAGCGTTTTATCCCGGAACGTTTTCGCGAAGCGCACCGTACGCACGTTCGGCAGTTTGGCGAGACTGGACTCACAAAACGAACCATGGGTGGCGGCAGGGTGAGCAAGCTTTGGGGCTTGCATGCAGATGGCAACGAGTTCCCGATCGGGGCCTCAATTGCTCAGTCGACAATCGGGGGTTCAAAGATTTTTACCGTAGTCATTCGAGATATTACTGAGCGCGTTCATGCTGAAGATGTCCTCAAAAACAGTGAACGACGCCGCCGGGAATGGGTGGTTTACTCCCCCGTCGCGATGGTCGTGAGTCGCGGACCAAGGTACGAATGCGAACTGGTCAACCTCAAATTCACCGAACTGTTCGGATACACAATTGAGGACATGCCCGACGAAGCCCATTGGTGGCCACTCGCGTATCCGGACGAGGAGTACAGGGAAGCTCTAAAAGCAGAATGGCAAGAGCGTATACGGAAAGCCGTTTCGCGACACCAACATCAGATCGAACCGATGGAGGCAGTCGTCCAGTGCAAAGATGGTTCGAAACGGCATATTGAATTTCATTTTGCTTTCCTCGCTGAGACCAACCTGGTCAGTTTTGTCGACCTGACCGAACGTCGGCGGGCCGAAGAGGCCATGCGGAAATCGGAGCAGAAATTCTCGAAAGTGTTCCGGCAAAATCCGACGGCCCTGACATTGACGAGCGCGCGGGATCATCGTTATCTCGATGTCAACGATGCCTTTGAGCGCGTGACAGGCTGGCGTCGCGATGAGGTGCTGGGACGCACTCCACTCGACATTGCCATGTGGGTCGATCCCGCGGAAAGAGTAAGTTTTGTGATGAATCTTCTGGCGGGAGGCGTCTTTCACGGAAAGGAAGTACGTTACCGTCGCAAGGACGGGACCGAGAGAGTAGCCCTAAGCTCAGCGGAAATAATCGAAATCGAGGATGAACCATACATTCTGTCCGCAATTGCCGACATCACTGAGCGCCAACGTTCAGAGCAAGAACGATTGCTCTCGGAGCGTCGCTTCCGGCAATTTTTCGAGACCATGCCGGAATACTGTTACACGGTTTCGCCGAAGGGCGAAATTATCGATGCGAATCTGGCTGCCTGTTCGGTCCTTGGCTATAGCAGAGACGAACTGGTGGGAAAGCCGCTCTCCCAGATCTATGCCCCCGAATGTCATCCCAAACTGCACGATCTGCTCAAGAGATGGATGGCGGATGGTGTGCTTCGCGACGAGGAAATGGTCATAATCACCCGGCAGGGGCAGAGGCGAACCGTGCTTCTCAATGTCGGGTCTGTCAGGGATTGTGACGGCAATCTCCTGCACTCTACTTCCGTGCAGTTCGATATCACAGACCGCAAGCTGGCTGAACAGAAGGTGCGTGAGAGTGAGGAGCGCTTCCGCCTGGTCGCCAATACCGCGCCCGTAATGATCTGGATGGCAGGCAGCGACAAGTTGTGCAACTACTTCAACAAGCCCTGGCTCGATTTCACCGGCCGCACTCTCGCACAGGAACTCGGCAATGGCTGGGCTGAAGGGGTACACGGCGAGGATTTTGTCCCTTGCCTGAAAGCCTATACGGAAGCATTCAACAAAAGAGAACCGTTCGAGATGGAATATCGGCTCCGGCGCCACGACGGTGAGTACCGCTGGATTCTCGATACCGGGGTGCCGAGGTTTAATGAGGACGGTACCTTTGCCGGATACATCGGATCTTGCATCGACGTAACGGAACGGAAACGCGCCCAGGAAGAGCTCTCCACTATGGGGCACAAACTCATCAAAGCTCATGAGGAAGAACGCACCCGGATTGGCAGAGAACTGCACGACGACGTCACCCAGCGTCTGGCACTATTAGCGGTTGAATTGGATCAGTGGAGTAAGGAACCGTCCCAGCGAGATTTTTCGGATCCGTTGAGCCAGGCACAGAAGCGAATCATGGAGATTTGCAAAGATGTGCAGCACTTGTCCCATCGATTGCACTCCTCGAAACTCGAGTATCTGGGATTGGCTGCCGCAGCCAGGAGCTTCTGCAAGGAGCTGTCTGAAAAGGCTCAGATAGAAGTGCAGTTCCGCCATTCGGCAGTTTCATCGACCATGCCAAAAGAAGTCTCCCTTTGTTTGTTTCGAGTTCTACAGGAGGCGCTTCAGAACGCGGTCAAACATAGCGGCGTCAGAACTTTCAAGGTAGAACTGCATGGTGCGTCGGATGGCATTGAGTTGATGGTATCCGACGACGGGAAGGGTTTTGAAGAACGCGATGCCTTTTTCCGAAAAGGCCTCGGATTGATCAGCATGCGGGAACGACTACAACTCGTCCATGGGGAGTTGCTCGTCAACTCCAAGCCCGGCGCGGGCACCAAAATAACCGCGCGAGTTCCCCTGAAGGCCGTTCCTGCAGAATCAGGCATCACCGAAAAGCGGAGCTGATGGTTGGTCGGATGTTGCCACGCTTTCAAACTCGCATCTGCGGCAATGGTTGATGGTCCAGTCATTCAAAGGGCCTTCCAGAGTTTGTTGAAGTCTCTGGCCTCATGGAATGGGCCGCGCCAAAGGCTCTCCGTTCCGATGTGCTGAACCAGCGAGGGCAAATGGTAGAAGAGGGGACATACTCGTCCCGCAAGACGTGCAACCTTGCAGTCAGCGAAAGGTCCAGGCTCGACTCCCCAATGAGTTATTACATAACGGGCTGTAGCTCGCGATAGGATTAGGGCCTGGCTTCCGAGTACCGATGCAGGCGATGCTTCACCATAAGCAGAGTTCGGGTACGATCGCTGGATGTGAACGCCGGGATTGTACAGCGATGCATAAAAATGGTTTCCGGGAATATGGCGCTGAAGGGGTGTCCACGAAGCCAGATTGTGAAACAAGTAGCGGTTAAAATCCAGGTCGTCTTCCAAGAATAAAAAGATCTCATCGTTCCGTTTCGCGGCGACGCGCAGAATGCGACGGAAAAGCTCGGCGGCGCGCTCGACCGGAGCCCGCAACCGCGGATCATCAAATTCCACCGTAAGCGTACCCTTCCAGTCTGTTGCCTCAAGGTTCGCGAGAGTGTGCGAGCGAAGCTCATCGCGAGCAGTGCAGGATGCCATGTACGCTCTAGGGCTTAACATCAACGACTTTCCTTTGACAGAGGCTCCGGGTTCGGTACACAATCGACGACCATTATGATGCAACTGAACCCTGCCAACGTTCTCGCCGTCATTCGTGATCGAGAAGGAAACACTGTCGAGGACCTCTGTGCAAAATTCGGAATCGACCCGACTTATGGACGCTACTATCTGGAAAACGTGCTGCAACAGTTGCAGGATGCCGGATTGATTTTGCACGAGGGCTCCGGCAGTAGCATCTCCGGCAGGATCGAAGTCATCCCCAACCTGCGCAAAATCCAGCTAGCACTGGGCTTCAGCCTGAAGACTCTAGGCCAAACAGGATCGGATTCGATGATGGTCGAGCCTCATTTCGGCAAGCCCGCTGGATTTCCGACCCCGCTGGATGTTTTCGTGGTAATGGCATTTAAACCAGCTTTGCGTCCAATTTACGATGATCACATTCTGAAAGTGACGAAGTCGCTCAACTTGGTGGCCAAGCGGGCGGATGATTTCTTCAGCGCTCATCACATCATGTCAGATGTCTGGGAAGCCATGAACGCGGCACAATTGGTGATAGCCGATTGCACCGGGCGAAACCCGAATGTGTTCTACGAAGTCGGGATGGCACACACTTTGGGTCGGACCGTCATCCTGATCACCCAGGAGAAGAAAGACGTTCCCTTCGACCTGCAGTCGATCCGCTTCATTCCCTATGAATACACCCCTCCCGGTATGGTCGATTTCGAAGCAAGGTTAACGCAGACTCTGAAGGCCGAGTTGGGAATGACCCCGGAGTCTTCGGCTCCTTTGCCATACCCGTATCCCAAAATTCCATAGGATGGGAGCAGTTCGTTGCTGCTATTCACATTCTCATGAGAAAAAACAGGCGGTCAGCCGCTCGACTTTAGACGTTGCAAGCGAGTCCGCCAAAGCAACGCTCGCTACCACCCGCGCTGCAGCTATAATGTGCGACCTATGCGCCTACTCTTGAAGTTCAATTTGATCCTGATTGTCGTCTTCGGGGCCGGCACGGCGGCCGCGGCTTATTTCGCGCGCTCTTTCCTGCAGCAGACCGCGCATGACGAGGTCCTGCAGCAGGCACGGCTGATGATGGGTTCCGCCGGGGCCATGCGTACCTACACGACCAAACAGGTAGGGCCATTGCTTCAGGAACACCAGGAAAGGATCAATACCTTTCTCGCGCAAACGGTTCCTGCCTATGCTGCGACCGAGGCATTCAATTATCTGCATGCGGATTATCCTGATTACACCTACAAGGAAGCGACACTGAATCCCACCAATCTACGCGACCGTGCGGTTGATTGGGAGGCCGATATCGTCCAGATCTTCCGCGCGCATCCCGACCAGAAGGAATTCTATGGAGAGCGCGATACTCCGGCGGGGCGTTCCTTGTTTCTGGCGAAGCCGATCGTTGTTCTTGGTCCTTGTCTTCAATGTCACAGCACCGCCGAGCAAGCGCCGCCCGCGATGACCCGGATTTACGGAAAGAATAACGGCTTTGACTGGAAGCTTGGGGACGCCGTAGGCGCGCAAATCATTTCCGTTCCCATGTCGGTTCCACTCGGGATCGCCGACCGTGCATTCCGCACGTTGATGTACTCCCTGGGTGGAATTGCACTCGCCACTCTGATCTTGCTTGATCTGGCGATTGTAATCATCGTGATTCGCCCGGTAACAAAGTTGTCCAAGGCGGCCGATCAGATCAGCAAAGGCGATCTTAGCGTGCCCGAGCTTACGGTCAAGGGATCAGACGAGATCTCGCAACTGGCCGGATCTTTCAACCGGATGTACCTCAGCCTGGTGAAAGCAATCCGTATGCTCGAACAGCAGTGAGCAATTGTCATCCTGACGCACCGCCTTTCGGCGCCGGTGGACTTGAGCAATTCTGCACGCGATGTTCGTGCAGCCGAAGTACACAGGTCCTCCGACGCAAAGAACGCGCTTCAGGATGACATCAGAAAGGATCTAGAGAGGCCGGGAGCGCAGGAACTTCTCCCGGTCCGCAGGAGCAGTAATCTCGGAAGCAAGCGCTTTGTAGAGTTCAGCGACCGAGCGGGCATTCTTGGCGGCACGGTTAACCAGGATCTTCGCCATCGGGCCTACGAAGACCGCAAGATTCTTGCGCGCAGTTTCGAGGACTGCTGGATCCCACGACTTTCCCGAGGTCGAGGTCTGGCGGACTGGTGCGGGCACGTGTTCGGACCTGGGAGTGATCTCGCCTGGCAAGGGCCTTCTCGGCGTGGGAATCCCGGGAGACTGTGGTTCTCCAGGGATCATCGTCGCGGCCGCATGAGGCCTGCTTCCCCGGGACAAACCGCTGAGTGCAGCATGAAACTCCTCGGCGGTCTGGAATCTCGCCTCCGGTGCTTTTTCCAAGGACTTCGCCAGAATGCGCGAAACTTCGATCGGGACATCGGGCGCCAGTTCGGTCACGGGCCGAGGTCTCCCCTCCAAGTGCGCCTTCAGGATGCTATAGAAGCTGGTGCCTTGCACCGGCGGTTGGCCGCTCAGCATCTCGTACAAAGTCACCCCGACCGAGTACAGGTCGGAGCGCGAGTCCACAGGTTCTGCTTTCATTTGCTCGGGAGACATGTAGAACAGCGAACCTAGCGCGACCCCTTCGCTGGTGAGCCGCGGGTCCCCGCTTCGGCTGGCAATTCCAAAATCCGTGAGCTTCGCCCGATCGTCAGTCCCAACCAGAATGTTGGAGGGCTTGATATCGCGGTGCACGACACCGTGGCGATGGGCATAAGCCAAAGCGTCGAGCACCTGTTGGGTGAACCGGACCGCGCGGGCCGTCTCGATCCTCCCCTGCTGGATATGCCAGTGCAGCGACATTCCATCGACGTACTCCATGATCATCAGGATCTGGTCGTTGGCGCGGAGAGCGGTTCTCAGCGAGGCGATACCCGGATGCTCCAGCGAGGCGACAACCTTGATCTCCCGCAGGAAGCGTTCCATCAAATCAGAATGCGCCTCGACATCGGGCAGCAAGACTTTCATCGCCTCAATCCGGTCGGAGAGCAGATTGCGGACCTTGAAGACCTTCCCCATCCCGCCCCGGCCAATGACGGAAACAATCTCGTAGTCTCCGATGGTCGTGCCGACTTCGAATATGGTTGGCCCTGTGGGCATGAGCGACCAAGTATACGGCGAACGGGGGCCTGCAATCTGCGCTGTCTTGAAAAGCCTACTTCTTTTCCGCTGAGGTTTCCGCTGGCTTCTCGAAAAGTTTCGGATCTATGGCAGGGTTGATCTCGATATTCTTGTACTCCACGACGCTCGTCTCTTCCCCATTCTGCTTGTTCTTGCGCTGCAGCGGAAGCGTAAGGCCGTTGACATTTTTCCATTCGTCCATGATCGTTTCCCCTTGCACGGGACCGCCCGGACCGAGGGTTTGGTAAGTTTCTTTCAGAATGTGTCCATCCGCGGGATTCACGAACCATCGAATCGCCGCACCCGCCGCGTTCACGTCGACGATGCGCGAATCGATGTCTCCAATCTTCTCGGTTCCACCCGCATTGAAGAACACATCTGGATCCTTCCAGTGCGACGCGATGAAAATCGGGTCACGCTTGAGCTGTTCCAGCGTCTCATTCTTCTGCGCTGCAGGCATTGTTTGCGTCCCCATGGCGCCCATCGACATGAATCCGCTATCAGGCGTCGCGACAATGGTCAGCGTGCCTTGCGGAGTCTGTAGTTCGGCGTGGAGCCGGTCGGGGTAGACGATCGTCGCCCGCACCTGCATCGGAAGGTCGCCCTGTGGAGTCTTCCGCGTCATCGTGGACTCGGTTTTCACAGATTTGATCGCCGCAAACTTGGCTTCGCCCCCCATGGCAGCGATCACTTTCGACGCCAGTTCCTTGCCTTCGGAGTTCGACCCAGTGGGCTTCTCGCTCTGCTCCTGCTTCATTCCCGGTGGCGGCGGAATTGTGATGTCGATTTCCTTCGCCGGCCCGAGCGAAGAGAGCGGCTTATCGAACTCTTTGGTGTTCCCGACGACCAGCACGGCCAGCTGGTTTTTGTGCATGTACTTTGCGGCGATGCGGTTCACATCCGCCGCCGTGACCTTCTTGATTTCTGCCTGATACTTGTCGAGCCAGTCCGCAGGATATCCGTAATACTCGTAGGTCATGCGCTCGGCGAGAATCTTGTCGGGGGAATCGAGCCGGAAGACAAATGCATTCAGAATGTCGTCCTTGGCACGCGCGACATCCTCGTCGGTGAAAGGCTCTTTACTCAAATTGTCAATGTCGATGTCAACGTGCTGAATGGCATCGACCGTGCTCTGACTTTTCGTCCCCATGGCGATCTGGAGAGTGCCGGGATGCCCGAAGTTTGCCCCGATGCCTCCACCCACTCCATATGCCAGGCCCAGCTTGGTTCGAATGTCATTGAACAGGCGTGAAGAAAATCCTCCGCCGAAGGCCTCATTGAACACGCTGATCGCGTAGTAGTCAGGATTGTCGCGCGTGGTGCCCAGCGTCACCATGCGGATATTGCTCTGGTTCACGTCCTCCTTGGGGATCAGATAATAGCCGGGCTTTGCGGAGTGATATTGCAAGGTCTTCGGAAAAGGTGGAAAGCTCTCGCCGTTCGGCCAGGCTTCGAAAGCAGAACGAAGGCGGGTCTCCATCGCAACGGCGTCAAAATCCCCGCTGATCCCAAGAATGATGTTGTTAGGGTGGACATATTTTCCGTGCCAATCGATCAGATCTTGGCGGCTGATAGCCGCGACCGTCGCATATTCTGGCACCCGGGCGTAGGGATTGTCAGCACCGTACGCGAGTTTGGTCGCCTCGCGATGAGCAATCTGGCCAACGTCGTCATTGCGGCGAGAAATGCCGTCTTCTTCGCCCTTCTTTGCGATGTCGATCTTATCTTCGCGGAATTCCGGGTTCCGCAGGACATCGACGAAGGCTTTGAAAACGTCGTCGAGATCGCCCTTCAAGCACGAGAAACTGATGGTGGTGGAGTCAGGGCCGCCGCCGGTCTCGACTTTCGCCGCGCGCACCTCGAGAAAGTCGTCGAGTTGATCGCCAGTCTGGGATTTCGTGCCGCCCGTACGCCAGACCTCGCCGTAAATGTCCATCAGGCCGGTTTTACTTGCGGGCTCGCTGGATTGCCCGCCGCGGATGCGGGCCGTGCCGTCAATCAGCGGTAGTTCGTGATCTTCCTGCAGGAAAATCACCATCCCGTTGGACAACTGAATTCGCTTGGGCTGCCGGGGCTGGAACGAGCGCAACGGCGGAATAGGGACCTGCTTCCAACTGGTGGCCTGGGCATGGGAACGCGTTGCCGGTGCGAGAACCCCGATGGTCAGCAGCAAGATGAGGAGTTTACCTTTCATTGCGCACCTCCCTGATCGGCAGGAGCATTGCCTTCTTCGCCACCGGACGCCCCGCCGGCGCCACGTGCATTCTCGATGATCCCAACGGTGCGGTTCGTATCGACAAAAACCTGGTTCGCGACACGGCGAATGTCGGCCTTGGTTACGGCGTCAATCCGATCCACCGACCGGAACAACTCACGCCAGTCCCCATAACGCGTTTGATACGTAGCGAGCTGCGTGGCCAATCCTCCGTTGTCGGCAAGGCCGCGGATCAGGTTGGCTTTGCTGCGCGTCTTGATCATTTTCAGTTCGTCGTCGCTGATGTCTTCCTTCTTCAGCCGATCGATCTCAGCGTGAATCGCGTCGGCCATCTCCTCCGGCTTGTGTCCAGGTAGCGGCACGGCGAGAAAGGCGAACAAGTGGGCATATTTGACGCCGGGATATCCGGTAATGCCCTCAGAGTAGGATGCGATCTTCTTATCGCGCACCAGCGCGCGATACAGGCGAGAAGTGCGCCCCTCGGATAACAGATCGCTGATGGCGTCAAACACCGCGTCGTCTTTGCTGCGGTAGTCCGGCCGGTGATAACCCTCAATATAGATCGGCTGCGACTGGTCTCTTAGAACCACGCGGCGCTCAGAATTCTGCGGGGGCTCCTGCGTGGTCGCCTCGTCGGGAAGCGGGTGGTCCGGCAGGCGTGCGAAATACTTTTCCAGGAGCGGCAGAGCCTCGGCCGACTTCACATCCCCGGCAATCGCCACCACCATGTTGGAGGGAACGTAGTAAGTATCGAAAAAGTCCTTCGCATCGGTGGCCGAAAAATGATTGAGGTCTGACATCCAGCCAACGGTTGGCCGATGGTACGGATGCGCCGAAAACGCCGATCCCGTGAACTGCTCCAGCAGCCGCCCAAACGGATTACTGTCAGTCCGCATGCGCCGCTCTTCGATCACCACGTTGCGCTCTTTGTAGAACTCACGCATCACCGGATGTATGAAGCGCTCCGACTCGAGATACGCCCAGAGTTCGAGCCGGTTCTCGGGGAAGGAATAGTGATACGCAGTCTCGTCATAGTTGGTGAAGGCATTCATATCCTCACCGCCATTCTGCTCGACAATTTTCCCGAATTCGTTCGGAACCACGTACTTGTTTGCTGCCTCAGTCGCGTCTTGCCAGGCCTTCTCCAGTTCCTTGAGTTTCGCCGGATCCTGCCCCACTTCCTTGTCCCGTTCCCTTAAGTAAGCGGCATAGGCGGTCTCGACCTTTTCCAGCGCGGCTTTTTCCGCAGGGTAGTCTGTGGTGCCGATCTTGTCCGTTCCTTTAAACGCCATGTGCTCGAACATATGAGCCAGCCCGGTGGCGCGCATGGGGTCCTGGACCGAGCCCGCGTCAACCAGCGTAAAGAAGGAGAACACTGGGGCTTCCGGGCGCTCACAAATGATCAGCGTCAGGCCGTTCGCCAGTTTCTTGACGGTGACACGCTTTTCAAAAGAAGCCACGTCCTGGGATATAGCCAGGGCGGAAAGAAGAAGGATCGTAAAGGCACATTTCACTATGGGGCGTTTCATCGGGCCTCCCAGGGCATGAACCGATCTTCTGCGAAAAGATATAGCTTGGACGGGCCAAGAGGGCAGAAGTTTGAAAGTACGTGGGCGGCAGGGCTGTTGTCAAACATGCTCCCTTGTAAATAGGGGGCGTAAGAGCATCGCTGTATTTTGCGCCGTGCGCAAGATCGTGCAGAATGTCAGGGCGGAGATCACGTGACCGATTCCCTCATCGAACTCCAGGGCCACACGCTGAAGCTCTCGAACCTGGAAAAGGTTCTATATCCTGCCACCGGCTTTACGAAAAAGGACGTCATCGACTACTACGCGCGGATCGCGCCCGCGATCCTTCCGCACCTGGCCGGGCGGGCGCTAACCCGCAAGCGCTACCCCGATGGCGTCGATGGCGAGCCATTCTTCGAAAAGAACGCACCCATACACAAGCCGGACTGGGTGAAAGTTGCGCCGGTCTGGAGTGGCGCCAGCCGCCGCACTGTGAACTACATCCTCGCCGATGACCTGGCCACCCTGATTTGGCTGGCCAACCTGGCCGCCCTCGAACTGCACCCTTCGCTGGCCTTGGCCAAGGACATCACTTGCCCGACCATGATGGTGTTAGACCTCGATCCCGGACCGCCGGCCAACATTGTGCAATGCTGCCAGGTGGCCGTGTGGCTGCACGAGATCTTCGAGCACCTTGGGCTCGAGATCTTTGCCAAGACTTCGGGATCGAAAGGGATGCAGCTCTACGTCCCGCTGAACACTCCGACGACATACGACAAGACGAAGCTTTTCTCCCACGCTCTGGCGCAGTTACTCGAGCAGGAGCATCCGGAACTGGTTGTATCCGACATGAAGAAGAGCTTGCGCACCGGGAAAGTGTTGGTGGACTGGAGTCAGAATGACGAGCACAAGACCACGATTGCGGTGTATTCGTTGCGGGCGCGGGAGCATCCCACGGCCTCCACTCCAATTAGTTGGGATGAGGTCGAGCGTGCACTCAAGAAGAAAGACGCGAGCTTGCTGGTCTTCGAGGCATCGCAAACCGTCGCGCGCTTCGAGAAAAAGGGTGACCTTTTCGAACCGCTCCTTGAGTTGAAACAAAAGTTGCCGGATCTGAAAGCAGCCACGCAGGCAAGTCAGCCGCAAGTGATCGAGATTGCCGCACAGGCCGACGAGAACGCTCCCGGCCCAAAGCGGGCGATGAAAAAATCAACGGCAAATCCATCTGGCACAAGGAAAAAGCGCGCCAAGGTATAATCCGTTCCTTGCCGCGGCAGTCCCCGATTGAATCGACTCTGGCGAGATCAGGACTACAGTCGCAAAGCGGCGCGAAAATAAACTCCACGGCGCAAGCCGTGGGTGGCAAGCAGAAAATCTCACAGCCCTGAAGGGGCGTAAGGGAAGTTCGCATACTTTTGCGCGTCGCAAAAATCTCACTATGGCGCAACTCTTCGCAGGAACCTCCGGCTGGGCCTATCCGAGCTGGAAGCCTGACTTTTATCCAGAAAAGTTGGCGCAGAAAAAATTCCTCGCCCACTACACCACCAAGCTGAATACGGTGGAGGTGAACTTCACCTTCCGCCAACTGGTGAAGGAATCCACAATTCAGAACTGGCTGGCAGACTCTCCCGCACACTTCCGTTTCGGCGTGAAGGCGCACCAGGTCATCACGCACATCAAGCGGTTGAAGGGAACTGAGGAGTTCGTCTCCCGGTTTCTGGCTACGATTGAACCTCTTGCCGCTGCCGGCAAACTGGGACCGGTGTTGTTTCAGCTACCGCCCAACCTGAAGGCAGATCCCGCCCTGCTCAAGGACTTTCTCGCTACGCTTCCCCGAACCGTTCCTGCTGCGTTCGAGTTTCGCCATGAGTCTTGGTTCACCGATGCGACCTGGGACCTGCTGAAATCCGCGAACGCCAGTCTGTGCGTCGCCGAAACAGAGACGAGAACGACTCCCGACGTAGTCACAGGAGCTTGCGCCTACTACCGTTTCCGCAAGCCGACATATACGAACGAAGAACGCCGGGCCATGGTCGAGCGAATTCGCCAGCACATCGCGGAAGGACGCAACGTGTTTGCCTACTTCAAGCACGAAGAGACGCCGGAAGGTGCGCTCTATGCCGTGGAGTTACTTCGAGAAGTAAGTGGAGCGGCAGCTTGATCGTCGGCGCCAAGTCCCTGGGGATCGCGGCGGTTCTGGCTTTCTCCACGAATGCTGCTTGGACTCAAGACGCGATATCGCGCACCGTGCATGTCTTCGTCGCGCTCGCCGACAATCAACATCAAGGGATCGTACCCGTGGCCCCGGCACTCGGCAACGGCGATGACCCGGAGCACAACCTCTATTGGGGATCAGCCTACGGCGTCAAAACATTCTTCGCGCGTTCCCCGGAGTGGGGGCGTTTGGGCTGTACTCAAAAGCCCGAGCCAGCGATTCTCGAGCGTTGCGTATTTGCTTACAGGATGGCCGACGTTTACCTGGTCGCCGACGCTTATCGCGGAATTGAGATCAAGCAAGCCATTCACGACTTCCTGGACTCGGCCGCCGGTGGCGGCGCGGAGTCGATCCCGGCGACCGCAAGCAACACCGGTCCGGTGCGTAAGCTGCCCATCCGCGCCGGTGCGGCCCTGCTCGCGTACGTAGGCCATGACGGCCTGATGGACTTTCATCTCCCCCAATATCCGCGCCAAAGAGACGGAACCCACCGCGACACCATCGTCCTGGCCTGCGCCAGCAAACAGTTCTTCACCGATGCTATCCGCACAGGCGGCGCATACCCGCTTGTGTGGACCACGGGGTTGATGGCCCCCGAAGCCTACACGCTACAAGCCGCCCTTGATGGCTGGATCGCGGGCGAGAATCGCGAGCAGATCCGCGAGCGAGCCGCAGACGCCTACGACAAGTATCAGAAGTGCGGGTTAAGGCAGCTCGGCGGCTGCTGGTCACGGGATGGTAAGTGGACAGAGCTCTGGTTGGGGCCCGCCACAACGGAAGATGGGTGAAATCCGCGCGGTCGTCGCATAGCCAACCGACCAGGTTGTTTTCCCTCGCCGTCCAGAACGTCGTAAGACCTCACTCAGCGATCTCCGCGCGGTCTTTCTCCGCGTTCTCTGCGGTAAAAACAAAATCCTGAACCGCTGAGAACGCTGAGGATGCGCCAAGATCGCCAGAGAAAGCTTGGGTAGCCCTGTTGGACGTTACGCATCCCGTTCGTCAACTTCCCCCCGCGTTCGGCAGCGAGCATACTAGACTTCCACTTGTATGCCCTCTGAGGCCAATGCGGCGGTGCTCTCTGGATTCCTCGACTATCTGCAGGTCGAAAAGGGACTGGCAAAGCTTTCGATCGCGGCCTACAGCACTGACATCGGCCAGTTTGCCGAATTTCTGGAAAAACGAAAGCGCCTCTTGCTGACGGCCCGCCGCAACGACGTCCGCGAATTCATGCAACAGCTCTTTTCCCATCGCGTCGATGGGCGCAGCGTAGGCAGGAAGCTTTCGGCCCTCCGCCATCTCTACCGATACCTGCTGCTCGATAAGAAAATCGAGCATGATCCGACGTTGAACATCGAGTCGCCGCGGCAGTGGAAAGTTCTGCCCAAATCGCTGGCAAAGGATGAGATCGAGTCGACGCTGGCCGCGCCAGTATTGACCGCTAAGCGGAATCCGGATTCAGCCCCGCTGGCGTCGCGAGATCGCGCCGTGCTGGAACTGCTTTATGCGGGAGCGTTACGCGTTTCGGAGTTAGTCACGGCGAAGCTGGAGGATCTGAAGCTGGAATCCGGCTACATGCTGGTCCGCGGCAAGGGCGACAAGGAACGCATCGTACCGCTGGGCAAACCCGCACAGGATGCGCTCGCCGAATACCTGTCGCATGCCCGTCCTCACTTGTTGAGGACCGGCAAGGGTGGAGAAGGCAAACTTGGCAGCTCACCTTTTTTATTTATCGCAACCGGCGGACGGAAGCTGACGCGACAACGCGTCTGGCAGCTGGTCGGGCAAGCTTCCGCCGCCTCGGGAAGGCATGCTTCTCCCCATATGCTGCGGCACTCCTGTGCCACGCACATGGTCGAAAACGGAGCCGACCTGCGAACCGTGCAGACGATTCTCGGACATGCTGACATCTCGACCACCCAGGTCTACACGCATCTGGCACTCGATCGGCTGCGCAGCGTGTATCAGAAGCATCATCCCAGAGCGAAGGGGAAATCAGGACCCCGGCAAACTGCATAGGTCCTTCGCTTTGCAGGATGACAAACGAAATGAGTTTTTGCTGCAAGGCACGCGGCAAGAGAATCATGGCCAAGGCGAACACGATCATCGGCAGGGCAGTTACTGATTTTCTTCATCATCTGCGCGAGAAGAACGCCTCGCCGCATACGATCAAGGCTTACACGGGCGACCTCGCCAACTTCTCTGCGTATGCGGGCTCGCGCGATTGGAAGCAGATCGACCACATCGCAATCCGCGGATTCCTCTCGCAGCTCTACGAAAAAGGATTGAGCAAGACGTCGGTAGCTCGTTCCCTGGCTGCCCTTCGATCGCTCTATCGTTGGCTCGCGCAGGAAGGCGTCGTCGATCAGAACCCCGCGAAGCTGGTGGCAACCCCGAAGCTCCCGAAAAAATTACCCAGGGTCCCAACCATCGAAGAGATGAATTCCGTGCTCGACGGGAAAATGCCCGAGACCGCAGCTTTCCCCGAGCGCGACCGCCTCATGCTGGAACTGCTCTATGGGTGCGGAATCCGCAACTCGGAGCTGACCGGGATTAATCTCCAGGACATACGCCTCAGTGCGGAAGCCATCCTGATCCGCGGCAAAGGGAAGAAAGAGCGATACGTTCCCTTCGGCGATTCCGTGAAGAGCGCGCTCGCTGGCTACCTTCCTGCGCGTCAGGCGCTACTGGCCGAGATCCGCAAAAATTCCACCGCGCTTCTGATCAACCAACGCGGAGGACGGCTCACCACACGAAGCGTAGGGCGCATTATCAAAAAGATTGCGCTTTCCAAGGGCCTTTCTCCAGATGTTCACCCTCACACGCTCCGCCATGCCTTCGGCACGCACATGCTGGAGGAAGGTGCCGACCTGCGCGCGATCCAGGAATTGCTGGGTCACGAACGCCTGGCTACGACCCAGCGCTACACGCAGCTTTCCATGAAGCACGTGCTGCAGGTCTACGATCAAACGCATCCCCGCGCAAAATAGCCTCGAACTCTCGTGACGGGGTGCTTTCCGCAGCGTTCTCGGCGGCAGTTCTCAGCGCTCTCCGCGGTTTAAGATTTTCTGCTTGCCGGCAAAAGCCAGAACCGTCAGGGACGCCAAGAAACCCCGCAGCGGTCGCCGAAAGAAAATCGTCCCGCATGCTCTTGGATAGAAACCGGTGCAGTCGCAATTACCTCGGTAACTTTGGCCCCTTTCGCCGCTCTCGGAAAATAGTCAGAACGGGCAAGCTTGGGAATCTGAGGCGCAACCGGCGCGCTTCAGGGTGCTACCTCTTACCCCCGGAGGCACTGTGCGTAAGATTAATCCGGAACTCTGGTTACTGCTTTTCCTGGTCTTAATCGCTGCGCTATTGAACTTCATCGTTGCATCGCAGCGGATGGCGCTGGTCTTCTATTTCCTTCCAACGCTGTACTCGGCCTATCATTTCGGGCGCCGCCATGCCACGCTTACGGCCGTGGCCAGCATCGTTCTGGTCGCGTTACTCGTGTTTATGAATCCGGCCATGTTCCGGCGGCACGTCGAGATCCCGTTCGGAATCTGGTTTGATCTGGTCGTTTGGGGCGGAGTGCTGATGGTCGCCGGATACGCCACCGGGACCTTGTACGAGCACAACCAGAAGAGCCTGCGGGAGATGGAAGAAGGCTACGACGGGATGCTGGTGATCCTGCAGAATTTCCTTGCCAACCAGAAGTACAGCGACACGCATGCCTATCGCATCTCTCTGTGTGCCACCAAAATCGCCGAGTCCGTTGGCCTTGACGCTGGCAGTCTCGAAGACATCCGGACGGCCGCTCTTCTCTTCAATATGAAGGATCTGGGGATCACCAACGAAGTTCTGATCAAGGCAGCCCAGGTTTCTGAGGAAGATCTGCGGGGAGGCAAACGAAAGCGCAAGTTCACATCAAAGGCGGGAACGATGGGCGGATCGTTGCGCCGGGCGATCCCGATCTTCCTCTCGGAGCGCCGGCTCCGCCAGGATGGCGGCAAGCCCGAGGACACCTCGCTGGAAATCCAAATCTTGTCGCTCGCCGAGGAGTACGAGGCTCTCACCACCGGCCAGCGCGGCACGAAGATGTCTCCGGCGCAGGCCGCACAGGAAGTCGTCAAGCGTGCCGAGAGCCGCTACGACTCGCTGGTCGTCGGCGGATTCAAAACCGCGTTCGGAGGCGAAGCGGTCGCCGCGAGCGTGTGACTGAGCATTTTTTTCAGTCCTAAGCCCTTGTTATCCTGAGCGGCGTTCTTTGCCGCGAAGGGCCTATGCAATTCTGCCTATGACGCTCTGCAGCCCCGAACTCGATAGGTCGTTAAGGCGCAAAGAACGCGCCTCAGGATGACAGAGGCGGTTGGCTCTTGGGGATTCCCCGAAGGCCTTCCCACATCCCGACCACGCGGCTTTTCAGCTCTGCCGTGAGCTTCTCATAAGCTCCTTCCGATGCTTCCGATTCAGGTGGAGGCATGATCGGATCTCCAAAGACCATCTTTGCAGGTTTGAATCCCTGAAACCGTTGATGCCTCGGCCACACCTCGTAGAAGCCCTCGATCGCAACCGGGACAATCGGAGCTTGCATGTGAATCGAGAGAATGGCTGCGCCTTTTTTGAAGATTCGTGGCGTGCCATCGATAGAGCGCTCACCCTCGGGATACAGAAATAGCACCATTCCATGACGCAGGCCGAACGCCCCGGCTCGCATTGCCGGAACCAGATTCGCATCTGGATCCACTACAACGATCCGGATGTTGCGAGCCAGCCAGCGCATGAAACCGCGGCCAAAGATTTCACTGGTTCCGACGGCGAAGGAGCGCTGACATATATCGAATGGCAAGACGCTCACTGTAATCAGAGGGTCTACATAGCTTTGGTGGTTCGAACAGATAAGAAAAGGCCCGCTCTTGGGCAACTTCTCCAGACCGCTAACTTTCAGATCGAAGCGATCCAGAGAAACCACCTGGATCAGCCGGGATACCAGGTACCAGAAGGCGGTGCGCCAGCGATGAGGTTCCACCAGGCTGAGAACTTCCGGATCATCCGGATCCTCAGCCAGAATTGCTTTCCATCCGGCAAAGGTGCGGGTCGTCGCCTTGCCGGCCCCGGTCGCGGCGCTTTCCAGGACTGCGTCTATCAGGTCCCGAATGGTGTAGATCTCGGTGAGGCGCGATTCCTCAAGGTCGCCGCCCAGTTCTTCTTCCAGGCGGCTGAGCAGTTCGATTCGCTGCATCGAGTCGAGACCGAGATCGAGCTCCAGACTATGCGTTGGTCGCAGGTTCGGGTGGGCCGAGCGCGACGATTCTTTCACAATCTTCAATCCACGCTGCACATCGGACTGCTCCAGCCATGCGGTTTCTTCGGGAGTCAGCGGTTTCTCGGCCGTCAGCTCAGAGTCGTCGGATATTTTCCTGGCCTGATTAGCTTTGACGCGCTTTTGTACCTCGAAGCGCTTGATCTTTCGCGTAGTCGTACGCGGCAAATCTTCCTGCCAGATTTCATAACTGCCGATGCGCTTTGTAGTCGCGATCTCGGATGAAAGGTGATCGATGTCGTAACGAATCACTTCCTTGGCATTGACAATCTTTCGTTTCTTGAGCTCATCGAAGTTGGGCACGATGACCGCGTGCAATCGATCGCGTTCTTCGCCCACCTTGCCTTCCAGGCCCATAACTGCCATTTCCTTGATGAACGGCGACTTCACGTAGTGCGCTTCAATCTCTTCGGGATAAACGTTCTTGCCGTTACTGAGGACAATGACTTCCTTCTTGCGCCCGGTGAGAAACAGATTTCCTTTGGAATCGAAATAACCGAGGTCGCCGGTCAGGAACCATCCATCTTTCATGACCGCCGCGGTCGCGTCGGGCCGATTCCAGTAGCCCTTCATCACCATGGGCCCGCGCACCGCAAGTTCGCCGACGGCCGGGCTTCCCTCTTCTTGCGGTTGCGGGTCGACAATCTTCCCCTCGACACCTTTCATGGCCTTGCCGCAGGATCCAACCACGATATCGTTCGGCGCATTGACGTAGATGGCAGCAGTCGTTTCCGTGAGCCCCAAGGCCTGCATCACATCGATACCGAGATCGTAGAAGTCTTTCTGAATGGCTGGATCGAAGCGCGAGCCGCCCGTCGCGAAATAGCGCATCTTCGGACCCATCGTGTGATGAATTTTGCCGAACAGGATCCGCCCGGCATTGATGCCGACCTTACGCAACGTACGATTGAGCACGACCATCGCGCCGAAGATCTTCTGCGTCACAGGCCCACGTTTTTTTATCTCCTGGAAAATCCGCTCGTGAATCAGATAGTAGAACTGCGGCACGACGGCAAAAGCAGTGATGTTCCGCTCTTGCAAGGCCTTGAGGAGTTCACTGGTGTTGAGCGTTTCCAGGTAGACGACGCGCGATCCCTTGACCAGCGGCAAAAGCATGTTCGCCATGAGCGCCAGTACGTGGAAGAGCGGCAGGACCCCGAGCAGGGCATCGTCGGGACCGATGTTCACCCAGTTGAAAACTGCGTCCACTTCTCCCAGGAAGCTGCCGTGCGTGAGCATCACACCTTTCGGATCGGCCGTCGTTCCGGACGTGTAGAGCAGGGAAGCAACATCGTCGGTCTTTACGGGAACCGGTTTGAAGGAACCGGAGCCGGCTTTGAAAATCTCCGGCAGGTTGGTCCGAAAGCGATCCTGCCTCACCTGATCGGTCATGCGGTCGGGATCGGTCAGGATCAATCCCACATTAAGCTCCTTGACCGCGGGTCGGGTCACCGGAACGTGCTTTACATCCACGAATACTGCCGTGGTGCCGCTGTCTTTGAGGAGCTTCAGGACTTGGTCGTCGTGGAGCGCAGTATCGAGGGGAACGGCGACGCAGCCAGCAGTAATGATGCCTAAGTAGGCCGCCACCCATCGCGGATGATTGTCCGCCAGAATCGCCAGCCGGGAGCCTGGCGCGATATTGTTTTCAGTGATCCATCGACCGACCGATTCGGCCCAGCTATGAAGCTCGCCGTAGGTACAGCTTTCCAGGTGATCCTGCCGCTGAATTTCAAGGGAGACATTGTTGGGCCGACGCTGGGCACACTCCAAAAAACGGTCGTAGAAGGTGGGCATGGGTCGTGGGGAATATTACAGGAAAGCGCCGGGAGACGCAGTGTTCTTGCTCGTTTGTAACTTGGATGCCGCCGCGGCTCAAGGTTTCTTGGGCACGGTCGGCTTCTCCGCCTCCGCGATGGCTTTGCGAAATTCTTCCACGGCCCTTACGTCCGGCCCATTCAGGCAACCCTTCGCTGTATACCGCCAGAGAGCGGGTGAGTTTGTGGGATCCACGTTATGTCCGCCATACACCATGAATGAGTCCTGGCGCGGGCCGATTTCCTGGCCCATGTGCGGAGACTGATTCTGCGGGTCCATCGTCGGATCGTTCATGGGTGGCTGTCCGCCCTGTCCGCCAATGCGGACATTTCCCGGCGAACCCTGCGCGATGCCGGGACGCTGGTCGATCGGCCCACCCTTGATCGTAGGACGCACCATTCTGTCATCCCCGGTATGAATTGAGATGACGAGGTCGGCGTCTTCGCCGTCCAGTGCCACCACCCGGTAGCGCCCCCACTCGGTGAGCGCCTTCTCGACATTTTCGCGCGCGGTCGCATTTGCGTTGGGCTCGTAAAGAGGCTCTCCGGCCTCGGGATCAATCACGACCCGCACGGACTGAGCCCGCAGAATAGATTCCGGTATCTGGCTCTTCTTCTTGTCTTTGGCAGTTGCGGAAACGATCAGCAAAAGCACCAGGGGGAACAGCAGGGAGAGGCGTCGGCTCATGTGGGCCTCCAGGGAGTCACCGTCATTATAAGAGTGCGGACGTGCAAAGTCCGGTTGCCCGGCTGACGCATCGAATGTGCTACGCTTCTAAAGAGTGTATCTGGGCGTACTCTGCCCTCTGAGGACTTCCGGATTGATCAACACATTACTTGGTAAGGTTTTCGGGACGAAGAACGAGCGCGTCATCAAGGCGCTGATGCCGAACGTCCGGGCCATCAACGCGCTTGAGCCTGAGATGCAAAAGCTCTCGGACGCCGAACTGCGCGCCAAGACCGACGAGTTCCGGAAGCGCATCCAGGAGCGCCTGAGTCGGCTGAGCGGGGGCAACGGAAATGCGCCGGGAGAAGAAGCCGCGTCCGAAGAGGCCGAAAGCGACATCGACCGGGCCAAAAGGCTGGAGAAAGAACAGTACGACGCCCTGCAGGAGATTTTGAACGAGATCCTTCCTGAAGCCTTCGCAGTGGTGCGCGAGGCCGGTCGCCGGGTGCTCAGCATGCGGCATTTTGACGTGCAGTTGATCGGCGGCATGGTGCTGCACAACGGCACGATCTCTGAAATGAAGACCGGCGAAGGCAAAACGCTGGTCGCCACTCTTCCTGTATATCTCAACGCCCTCAGCGGCCGCGGCGTGCACGTCGTCACGGTCAACGATTATCTGGCCAAGCGCGACTCCGAGTGGATGGGCAAGCTGTATCGGTTCCTGGGATTGACCGTCGGCGTCATTGTGCATGACCTTGATGACGACGAACGTCGGGCTGCCTACGCCGCTGACGTGACCTACGGCACCAACAACGAATTTGGCTTCGACTACCTGCGCGACAATATGAAGTTCGACATCAAGGACTGCGTGCAGCGCGGGCATAACTACGCCATCGTCGACGAAGTCGACTCCATCCTGATCGACGAAGCTCGTACGCCGCTGATTATTTCCGGCGCAAGCGAAGAGTCTACGGACAAGTACTACATCGTGAACCGCATCATCCCCAAGCTGGGGCGCGGTGAAGAGCTCAGTCCCGACGAAGTGCGTCAGCAGTTAGAAGCGGGCAAGGTTCCGCCAGAGCAACACGAGGAAATGCTTACCGAACTGGCCCGGGTGGGCGACGATCCACAGCGGAAGATCCTCACCGGCGACTACGTCATCGACGAGAAGCACCGCAACATCACGGTCTCAGATCAGGGTTGGGAGAAAGTTGAGAAGCTGCTGGGCATTGGGAACATTGCCGATCCCGAAAACTGGGGGCTGAAGCACCACGTCGAAACGGCGATCAAGGCGCATGCACTCTATCGTCGCGACGTGGAATATGTGATCAAAGACGGTGAGGTCATCATCGTCGACGAATTCACCGGACGCATGATGCCGGGGCGGCGCTGGTCCGATGGTCTGCACCAGGCGATCGAAGCCAAGGAAAATGTCAAGATCGAGCGCGAGAACCAGACGCTCGCGACCATCACTTTCCAGAACTACTTCCGCATGTTCAAGAAGCTGGCCGGTATGACTGGTACGGCCGAGACGGAAGCGACAGAGTTCGACAAGATCTACAAGCTGGACGTCGTCGTCATCCCGACCAACAAGGAGATGCGGCGCATCGAGAACCCTGACATCGTCTATCGCACCGAAAAGGAGAAGTACTTCGCCGCGGCCGATGAAATCCAGCAGCTTGCGACTAAGGGGCAACCGGTTCTGGTCGGCACAACATCGGTCGAAAAATCCGAGCGGCTTTCGGACCTGCTGAAGAAGAAAGGTATCAAGCACGTCGTGCTCAACGCCAAGTTCCACGAGCGCGAAGCTGAAATCGTCGCCCAGGCCGGGCGCAAAGGCGCAGTCACGATCGCCACCAACATGGCCGGCCGCGGTACCGACATCCTGCTGGGTGGCAACCCTGAATTCATGGCCAAGCAGGAGATGGTCAAGAAGGGAATCGCGCAGCAGTTGCGTGTGGCCCAGGGCAAGATCGAAGGTCCGCAGGAAGACGGCCAGACCTCGGTCTTCTACTACAACGGGAACGAGTACAACGTTCCCAACGACAAATGGACGGACGCCTTCAACCGCTACAAGCAGCAGACCGACAAGGAGCACGACGAGGTGATCTCGGTCGGTGGCCTGCACATTCTGGGCACCGAGCGGCACGAATCGCGGCGCATCGACAACCAGCTTCGTGGCCGCGCCGGTCGCCAGGGCGATCCTGGATCTTCGCGCTTTTATCTGGCGCTCGAAGATGACCTGATGCGCATCTTCGCGAAAGAGTGGGTTTCGACACTGCTGCAGCGGCTCGGCATGGAAGAGGGCGTGCCCATTGAATCGAAAATGATCACGCGCCGTATCGAGACCGCGCAGAAAACTGTCGAGGCGCAGCACTTCGAATCGCGCAAACACCTGCTCGAATACGACGACGTCATGAACAAGCAGCGCGAGGCGGTCTATGGCCTGCGCCGCCGTCTGCTCGAAGGCATCGACCAGAAAGATCTCATCCTTGAGGATTACGTGGCTTCAATCCTCGCCGACCAACTCGAGGAGTACTGCCCCGAGAAGGCGCATGTTGACGATTGGAACGTCAAGGGTCTGAAAGATGCCATCTTCACGCGGTTCGGAGTGGACATCCTCGCCGAGGGACTGAAGCCCGAGACGCTCAGCCGCGGCGAACTGGGCGACGCGATCTTCGCCAAGCTGAAGGAACGCTACGAGGCGAAGGAAAAGCTGATCGGACCCGAAGCGATGCGCCATCATGAGCGCATGATCATGCTCAGCGTAATCGACCAGCAGTGGAAAGATCACCTGCTCAGCATGGATCACCTGAAGGAAGGCATCGGGCTGCGCGGCTACGGTCAGCACGATCCGCTGGTCGAGTACAAGAAAGAATCCTTCGAAATGTTCGAAGCGATGATGCTGCGCTTCCAGGAGGATACGGTCCGCTATCTCTACCTGATGCAGATTCTCGAGCGGCCCGCGCAACCTGCTCCCCAGGTGCCTACCGCGGAGGAGGCTGAACTCAGTCCGGACCATCGTGGTGACGGCAATGGACGGCGTCCGCGGATGGTGTCAACATCCGCCGACGAACTGGAAGAGGCCTTTATGCGCCGCAAACGCCGCGAACTGGAGCAGGCCCGCATGGCCGGCGGCGGCGACATGCAACCGGTACAGCAGGTTGTGCGTGGCCAGGAAAAGGTGGGTCGCAACGATCCCTGCCCCTGCGGATCGGGCAAGAAGTACAAGAAGTGCCACGGCGCCTGACTTGAATCCTTGAGCGGCATCGCCTTCCATGAGAAGGCCGGCCACCGCTCAGCAAACGACTAATCCAGGGCGAATGCGTCCCGATCTCCAACGCCACCCGGCTGCGCGGCATCGCGCCCAAGACTTCCTGCAGCGCTTTCGCATTCGTGCGGACGCGCTGCTCCAGTTGGACCTGGCCTGCCTCGTCCAACACGCAGTACCAACTGTTGCGACCTCCTAGATCCAATCCGATGGTCAGTGTCTGCCGAGAAATATTCCTGCTTTGCTTCGCCGCCGCGGTGCTGACCTTCTTTATTGCCGGTCTCCTTTTTCTCTGTGCCTCGAGCACCTCGATAACTTGGGAGCGTACAGCATCCCGTTCAGAGACCGGCCTTCTCCTCCCATCTGGTTACACTCATCGACCTTTGGGGCTTACCAGCACTTGAACACAAAGCGCATGACCAAGTAGAAGACGAAGAGGTAGGCGGCGACGATCCCAAATTTCTTCCGTCCTTCGGCGGATTTTGGCCACCAGAGCCAAAACGCGCAAAACCCGACGAGTCCGTGTGGTAGGAAGATCAGGACCTTTAACCATTCTGGCCAATCGGAGCACCTTGTCATACGCACCGATGATAGCGGGCGCGTCAAGTTGGCGAAGAATCGCCATATCACTCATTCCTCGGATGCTCCCTGTCGCCTGTTGCTTTAGTGAGAGGCTGCACCGACCTGCGTGAGCATACTCACTGATCTCCTTCGCGCCAAAACACAAAATACAGTTCAGGTCTTAACGCGATTCTGGCGGGTTCTGGCTGCCGTCTCGGAGCTACAGCCCCAGGAATTTATTTCTGATGCGGGAATGGAATCATCATGGAAACTGAACTCATCAACCACGACGTAGTCGTCGAGAGGCCGTTCGCAAAGCCCGAGAACCTTCGCGTTGCCTACATACTGTCGACGATCGCTGCTGTGCTGTCAGCTGTCGCATCAGTCATTGGCTTGCTGTTTCCTTCCGTCTATCGAGGCAATTGGGGTGGCATGTCTTTGGCTAACGACGGTATAACGCTCGTGATCGTAGTCCCCACCTTAGCCTTATCCATCATGCATTCGGTCCGCGGATCTGTCCGCGCACGTTTGCTATGGCTGGGGGCGCTCTTCTACATGCTCTACAACTACGCGTTCTACATTTTTGGAATATCGGTCACCAAGCTCTATGTGTCGTGGATCGCCACCTTCGCGTTCTCCGCGGTCTCTGTCGCTTTAATTATGCTCAACCTCGATGTCGAGGCGATTGGCCGATCATTTAGTCCGCGGACACCGAGCCGCTGGATTGCAACCTACCTGGCGTTCGCGGGCGTAATGATTTCTTTCCTATGGATTTCACAATGGCTAAAATTCGTGTTTACCGGGCACGTCCCCGAAGTTAATGGAAGCCAGGACGCCTACCATGTGATTGCCGCCGTCGATCTGACTTTTGCGGTTCCAATGCTGATTTCGACCGCATGGTTGCTGTTCAGACGCCGCCCCTGGGGACATGTATTGGGCGTAGCAGCGACGGTGCAATTCGCCATGTACTTCGCGGTAATGACATTGGTTTGCATTGTCAATTGGAAGCTCACTCCGGGATCGCACCTTATTTCAGATTGGTTTATCAACTGCATTGTCACGTTGCCTTTGTTACTTCTGTGCCTCGCAGGATTGCTGCTGAATGTGAAGAGAGAAGGGAGGAACTGAGAAGAAGCCAAATGTCCCGAGCGTTTGCTTAAGAGCGAGAGGCTGCAGAGGCGAGAAGAATATGAGCATGCACTAGTTGTTGATAAATCGCCATTACGCTCATCTTCCGAGCGTCGAGGTATCCTGCCTCAATGACAATGTTTGAACTGCTTACCCAAACCGCCCTCGCGGATGCCGATCTTCTTCGGAAGAACGACGCAATGGGCGACACTTTCACCATGGCGCGAGAAGTAGATTTTGCATTCGAGACCAAAGATGAACAACGGGCGGCCGACTTCGCCGAATTTGTGAACGGAAAGAGCTACGGAAATGCGGCGGTACGCAAAATCACGGATGACAATTTTCAAGTTCTCGTTCTGATCACAATGCCGATCACGCAACACCTGATCGGGTGTGTGTCCGGATTCATGCTGTGTCTGAGTAGATTGCTCCAGATCGAATACTTGGGCTGGGGATCGGTAGTTCAAAAGTCGTGACGCAGAACAACTGTCGTAACATTCCCATTTCACTCAAAATCCACTGTCCTGGGTCAAAACGTGAAATCGCTGATTACACACAAAATGCCTGAGAGCCGAGAACGACCTTACCAATCTTGGTATTTGGTACCGTCCAGAGCGATACCGTCGGATTTCGTGTAAACATCGAATATGCCACCACCTTGTGGCACTGCCGCTACACCCGGGGACCTTTTCAAGCCCCAGTCCGCAGTTCCCGTCATGGGATCGACTGGAATCTTCTGCAGGAACTTAACCGTCTTGCCATGCGAATCTTCTACTCCTTTTACAAGCGTTTCAAGGTCCAGTGGGTAATTGTGGCTGCCAACAGGCGTCGCGAACTTTCCTCGGTCAGCCATGCCACGATAGTGGTCAATGGCGTCACGAATCTGTTCTAAAGCTGTTCGTAATTGCTGCTCCTTCTCCTGCTGGCTTTTCGGCGCAGACGTTGACTGACAAAATATGGGCGTGGCTAGAACCAGGCAGATGGTGAAAGTGAGAAGAGTTTTCAAGTTGCCCTCCCTCTGCTTCACACGAGCACCGGGTATGGCAAAGCATTATGGTGATGGAAGTATCGGGCGTCTAGTCCGAAATTGGCGAAAAATCTTTCGATTGCGATTTGGATCGCTACCGCCAATCTGCATTTTGTGACGTATGGGGTTGTTTGCCCAAGAGGCAAACTCGCCGGGCTGCTCGTGTCCTGAAATGCCTCGGGCTGCGCTTCTGATTGCCGCAGACGGACGATCGGGGGCGCGATCAACCCACCGGTGGCCGCCAATTCGCGGCGTCCTCGCGGCACTTTAAATCGATTTAATTACAACATTTATCTTGTTCTTTATCAATTAGATACGAGGATTTATTTACACAGGACTTCCGGTCTGCAATGGTGCGGAAATTCAGCAAGTTGGGAGGAATCTGCACCATGGATGATGCATGCCGTAGCCAGTCGAGGTCTTGACTTTTCCACCCTCAGGAACGAGCCTGCGACGACTCGAGGTCTCGTTCGGCACAAGAGAAACCTGGGGTCCCCACATCTCGCAAAAGCGCGAGATATGGGGCACCTTATCTTTTCTTTCCAATAGCTTTGAAGGTCATCTCTTCGGCTTTGCTCTTTTTCCCCTGCTTCCAGTCGGCGAATAGCGTCGCATAGTTCTTCGTGATGTACGCCTCGGACGATACCCCAAGCTTCTTTGCGGTGGAATCAATCCAGCGCGGTTTGCCTTCGATCTCACAGAAATCCCCGATGGGAGTGTGGTCGACAACGACCTGCCCTTTGCCGTCCGTCCACTCCGCGCGGAACTTTTCGTAGCGGAATGAGGGCGAATATCCCAGCGCGCGCAAGATCGCGTCCATCTTCCTGCCGTCGCTGACTCCGGTTTCCAGTTCCGTGCGGCTGCTGTGACGGGAAATTTTCCCGCCGCTCTTGTGTGTCAGCCTCCAGGTGGAACCAAATTCGCGCAGGCGCAGCAGTTCCCTCCGCTGGCGCAACACCTGCCCCGGTAGGTCATACAGAGTATTCATCTCGTGAGTCCGGGGCGTCTCCAGTCGAAACCCGGCCGACCGCAGCTTGCGGTCCAGCACGCGCAGATTCTCCACACGAAACTTGATCTCGATTTCCTTGTGCATGAATGCAGTGTATTACGGTGCGGCGAACTGGTCCGTCCATTCGACTGGCTTGATCGAACCAACAATGAACATCCAGCTTAAGGCGCCCACCCACACCACCGCTGTCGTAATGAAGAAGGCCCAGTAGAAGTGTCCGGTGCGGTCAAGAAGAAAGCCTGTCAACCAGGGTGCCACCGCACCAGCGAAATTCCCGACAAAATTCTGCACGCCGGTCCACCGCCCGACCATCTGGGGGCCGGCCAACGTTTGAGTCATCGCCCAGATGTTGCACGAAGACATGCCCATGAATATCCCTGAGAGTGCGAGAGTAAGCAGGTATGCCGAATCCGGCGCGACTCCCGAAATGGCCAAAAAAATTCCCATGCCGAGACTTCCTCCCGCTGCCAGGGACTTGCGAACAGTTGTGGGCGAAGCGCCGGTTCCGATCCAGCGATCCGAAAGCTTCCCGAAAACACTCGCCGAGAGCGCGAACAGCAGATAGATTCCGCCACCGGTTCGGGCCATCTGGCTCATGGAAAGATGCCGCTCCCGCGTCAGGTAGAAAGGCAGCCACGTGACCAGGAAGTAGGACGCATAGTTAAAACTGAACTGGCACACGCAAGTGCCCCACGCCGAGCGCTGCTGCAGGATAGTGAGCACGCCGGCAGTAGTGTCGGAGCGCGGTCTCGTAGGGATGCTGCGAGGCATCCATGCCCACCACGGCGGGAGCCACAACAACGCGGCCAGGCCAAGCACCAGAAAAAAAGGCCGCCATCCAAACTTCCCGACGACGTTGCCGCCGATGAGCATCCCTAAGGCGGGGCCCAGCGCCAGGCCGGTGATCACCACCGAATTCGCAAACCCGCGGCGGCTCTCCTGAAAATGGGTGCCGACGATCTTGCCGTATGCCGGAAACGCAACGGATTCACCGACGCCCAGCACGATGCGCGCGGTCAGCAAGGCGGCAAAGCCGTGCAGCGTGCCGGTTACCGCGGTGGCCGCCGACCAGATGAAAAATCCAAGTCCGAAAACCCACTTCACCTCGAAGCGATCGACCAGCCATCCGGCAGGGATCTGCAGCAACGCGTAGGTATAGAAAAATGCTGCGAGCAACGTACCGAGTTGTGTTCCCGAGATGCCCAACTCGTCTTTGATCAGGGGCGCGGCGATCGAAAGATTACTGCGGTCGATGTAGTTGATCAGAACCGATATCCCAAGGAGCAGAAGAACGCGAATCATCCGTGGGTCCGTGGCGGGGACCAGCCGCGTGTCTATGGCCGGGAGGGCATCCTTCAGCGAGGTACGTGGGGAAATGTGCAAAACCGGATCATTGTACTCCGGGTGCTCCAAGCGGCAGGTGGTATGATTTCGGCGATTCAAGGGGTGATTTGGAGTCGGTATGAAAAATCTGTTCGAAAGGGAAACGGTTGACGAGGTGATCGCGCGCATCGACGGCCTGCAACCCGCCGGACAACGCCAGTGGGGCAAGATGGACGTCGCGCAGATGCTGGCGCACTGCTCGGCCGCGCTCGATATGGCAGTGGGGAAAATTAATCCGCCCCGCATCCTGATTGGCAGGATTCTTGGTCCGCTCGTGAAGCCGATCTACACCAACGAAAAGCCATTTTCACAGGGCAATCCGACCGACAAGATGCTTGTGGTCAGCGACGCGCGCGACTTCTCGCGGGAGCAAGCGCGACTGAAGGATTGCATCCGCGAATTCCACCTGAGCGGGGAAGAGAAGTGCACCCGGCATCCGCACCCGTTCTTCGGGAACCTCACGCCTTTGCAGTGGGCCCGCGGAATGTACAAGCACCTGGACCATCACCTGCGGCAGTTCGGAGCTTAGGCATGTAGCCCCGGACGCCTTCGTCCGAGGTTGCGCGAATAGAACAATGGGGGAAAAAAGCTGCTGGCTCTGCTAGTGCAGCGCAACGCCGCGCCCGTCACTGATCCGAGGCGGGGGAGTGTATTACAGAAATTGATGGCTGACGCCAACTGTTGAAACATCCAAATCTCACTCCTCTTCCGGCCGGGGGATTGGCCATGGGCCTTCGGCCGCATGGGTATGAAGGTGCATTTCCGGGAGATGGCCCACAAGTAAGCGACGAGGCACCACTGATGTGCCATTACCGCTGTTATCTACTGCCGCTCGCGGCTGTGAATACTATCGAGACATCATATTCCGGAGTAGCCGATGAACCGACATCCTACTGCACGCGTCGTAATCGTAGTGCTCCTGTACTGCGGACTGGCTCTTGCGCTTGATCCGCCGCCAGCTTACGTGAAGCATTGCGCCGCTTGCCATGCAGCCGATGGCACCGGTCGGGAATCTTCCGCCATTGGAAAAATTCCGGACTTGCGGTCGAAGACAATCGTCAGCCTTTCCGACGATCAACTCTTCAATGCCATCGCGCGTGGAAATGTTCACAAGTCGTACGCGCATTCATTTCTGAATCAGGGCGTGTCCGAGCCGGAGTTGCGAGGAATTGCGAGATACGTGAGGGCTATTCAGGGCCGATCCCTTAACCCGGTGTCCCCCAAGACGAACTCCGCCCGCTGAGCCCGGGCATTTGCAAGTGGACGCCCGATTTGAGCAGCCACGCAAAAAAAAGGATAGTGCGGGTGCGGCTCCTCAGTTGTCGAAAAAGTGCTGCGAAAGTATCCAGTTCCGAAGTTCCGCAGTGCTACGAAACAAGTGTTCGGTGCTCGTATCGCCAGGCTTGTCCGCGACTATAAAGCCCAGCCAGCCCGTCATCCTCGGTTTATCTCCTACCGCCGGATCGGGAGCATCCGAGTCTGGGCCGACAAAAATCCAATCACTAGGGGTAACCGTAGCATGCTTTGAGAGCCACTGTTCCGCGCACATCACATCTGCCCGCATGGTTCCAACGCTCGGGTCGACATCAGGCCACGTAAGTTTGCGCTGAATGACCATGGTGGACCAACCCTGTTTGGTGAGTTCAATCGCGAGCGGCATCAAGGCCACGGACTGCTGAGGCTCTGAACCTACCAATGTCGAAAACGAAAACACCGTTGCATGGCTCGGTTTGGTGGAGTCGGGTATAGCTGCCGTTGCTTTCACTAAGCCGTGAGCAGATCGCAACGTCACGCTTCGAATCGTGAAGCCCAACTTGTGCACTATGACTTGACTTGTCAGTTGCTGGCAAACCGATTGACCCACGACGGAGGATGGAAGGGCAAGTAGGACGATGCTCAATAAGGCCGCTTTCATGACGGGGCCTCCCGCTCTTGCTAGGAGTATCCCACTTGCTTGAAGACGCTGGCAATGTGAACCACAGGAGGAGTCACTGGTTGGCGTGACATCGCGATAATACTCATCCTCCCGCAAACGGCGAAGGAAAAGCGCATACTTGTGTTAACGCCTGCTTACTTCATTTGATCATGTGACGAGAGTTACTGGCAGTATTCGCGACCGGACTTATACTCGCTCTAATGGAGGTGGCGATGCTCAGACCCTTCATACTTCCATTCATTATCACGGCAGTCCTGGTCTCAGTCGGGTGTGGCGGTAGCCAGCAGAGTTGCGACTTGACGGCACTATCAGTCTCACCATCAACTGGCGACGCAGACCACACTACATCGTCACCCGGTAATCAAGTTCAGTTCTTCGCTGGTCCCGTCACAAAAGGTCAGTGTGTCGCCGCGGCATGTGTGAATTGCTGGGGGCAGACATGGACAACCTCCGACTCAGTTAATGTTTCGATCAGCAACAATGCCAACGATAACGGAACTGCGACTTGCTTGGGAGCAACGAATGGAGCAGTCACGATTACGGCTACGGCTCCTGTTACGAGCAAAAGCAGCCAGATTGTGACAGGGACTGCCACGTTGAGCTGCAGGTGAACTTAGCTATTGCGGCGCAGCCTGAAGGAATAACAACCCCTGTACCTTGCCCGAGTCCTCGGTCTTCCGATCGAAGGAGACTTCCCGGCGCGAATCAGAAAAGCGGGTGTTCCACAAGAAGAACGTGTCAGTCACGTAAGACACGCCGCCGTTAGCGTCGACGTTCTCCACGTAGCTCACGCCATTTACTAAGTACAAGTGCGAGTTCCACAGCATGAGTGGCGCGTGGTTAGCCCCAAGCATATAAATCAAGTGTCCTGCACCGACCTGATCCGGCGTCAGGTATTCCACTGTAACCATGATTGCGCGTCCATCGCTGAGACGATGCCTCCCTTGCAGTTTGCTGGCAATGTCCTTCAAAGATTTGGGATCGGGCGACTGGACGCTGTCTTCAAGAGCAGAATTCTTCCCGCAGCATACCTCCTTGTCGTTGAAAACGATCTCCAGCGATGCCGCCAGCACATCGGATGCGTGCGCAGACCGGGCGGCCAGCGAAGACAAATCGTGTACGTGGATCGTTTTGTCGGGGTAAGTGACTTGTCCGTATGCGATGCAAGAAAGGGCGAGGGCCAAAAGGCAGAGCGAAGGATGACGCATCGTCGCACCCCTTGATTCGCATTCATTATATTTTCCTACGGGCAGCTTCCGTAGCCAGTTTTGCGAAACCTTACACAGTCTGGGACTTTGAGGTATGGCCTTTTCGGCACGATTGACGAAAAATCCCCGTCTCACTCACCACCCAGTCGCGTTCCAGAGCTTTCGAGGGGTTTAACTTGATGGCTGCAAGATTAGCAGAACGAAGGCTGCCGAGATTTTCTGCGACGGACGGGAGTGATCCCACCAAGCACGGCTCTTAATCGCATAGGACGGGGAAGTGAATTGCACCTGGCGTCCGCACCCGTTCTTCGGGAACCTCACGCTTCCCAGTGGACCCGCGGGATGTACAGGCCCCGCCTATCCCTGCTGCAATTCGTCGCATAGGGCGGCTGGATTGCAGGTCCGGTAGCAGACATGCACTCCAGAAGACGTGCACGTAGAACCCTATGACTGCAAGAAATGGCAGTAGTTTTCTTGCGAGTGAATCATCAATCTGAGGGTGTTGGTGTAGTGCGCTGCGACAAGGGAGAGAGAAATGAAAGATTTTCTGGCAAAGGCATTTGCAGCCCTGGTCTTGGGTGTCTGTGTAATCTTCGCGATTCGCTGGATGCCTCAGCCAGCCCGCTTCGTTCCGATTTGCACCGAAGATAACTGCATGGTGTTGGATAGCCAAACCGGTGTTGTCTACACAAACTCGGATATGCCTCCACGAATTCCCAAGAAACCGATGCCCGGAAGGCACGAGACGACGTTGCAGGACAAAGATCTGCAATGAGAGCGAGCGGCAACTCTTCCGGCAGGCATTGAACGGAATCGCATCTTTCCTTCAGGCTCAGTCGTTAGCGGGAACTTGCTTTGGCAGTACTGATGATTTGGGCCTTGGCATTCTTTGGCGCCCGTGCAGGAACTGTGCGAAAGAGTTCATTCCGTCTTAGCCACCAGGGCTACAAGCGTAATTGTGCTGGAGGCACGGGAGTATCGAGGCCGGTTGCGCTCGCGGGGCGCAGCTTCTGGAATGCGATGAAGATGAGATGGAAAAGCAGGTTCGTGGGTACCATCAGCGACAGATAGACAATCGGGACCATAAAGACATTGCTGCCCGGGAAGCAGTACCTAGCGATATAGAGGACGACAATCACGCTGCGCATGCCGGTGGTGGTCGCCAAAATCCGGCGTGTCTCGCGGTCGGGACCACCGATCAGCCAGCCGATCAACATGGAGAGGATCAGCAACAGGAACATGGCCAGCACGGTCCCTCCGCCGCGGATTGCATCGAAGGCTTGACGACGAAGCAGGCGGGTCTCCCACATCAGAAACACGAAAGCGACCGTGGCGATAAGGCTCAGCGGCACGACCAGCCTGGGCGCAACTTTCGGTATTCCTCGCGCCACCCATACACCGGCGCATAATGGCAGGGCGATATACAGTGCGATGGTGGCAATCAGGACAAGCATCGGCCGCTCATTGTGCTGCGCGCTTTGCGGCATTGCTTCGATGGCAAGCGGGATCATCGCGATACTTACCAGCGAAAGCACGAAAATCATCGCGGCGGCGAAGGCTAGCCTGTTCTTTGCCATGCGCGTGAACTGCAAGGCAATTGGCGTTCCCGGGATCGCAGCCAGCAGCAGTATCCCGATGGTTACATCGGGGCTAAGCGAGAAGATATGGACAAGCAGGAAGCCCAGTGCAGGGATCACGACGCAATTCGCCAGCAACGTGCGGGCCAACAGGGCGCGACCACGTACGACATTGAGAAGTTCGTTGCCACTGGTACGCAGCCCGATTGAGAGCATCACGACCGCGACGAAGAAGTTCAGCAACAGCAAGGGCTTGATCAGCAAGCGTCCTCCGCGTACAAGCGGAGTTTAGACACTGGCAGCCTGGTGCTTGAACTGTCACTTTTAGTAGCACTGGGGATGATTCGGGAAAAATCCCAAGCACACCAACCTGGGGGGAGAGGGATGGTGCCGCACAAACGCGTTAGCTGAATGTCGGCAGCTTTACCAGATCGTTCTTCGGCACAGACTCCAGGTGCCCGCCGGCCTTACGCCAGGCAGCCAAGCCGCCGACGATCACGAACGTGTTGAATCCTTTGTCCCGCAGCAAGTGCGCCACCCGGGCGCTCGAGGCTTCGCGCGCTCAAGTACAGTAGAGGTAAATGTCCTTATTTTTGGGGAGATTCTTGATCTCTTCCTCAAGGTTGTTGGGCTCGATGCGGATGGAGCCGAAGATGCGCTCCGCTCCCATGTCGTAGTAGCCGTGGCTGCGGACGTCGACAATCTGCAGGCGATCGCCTTCTCCGGCTCCCAGACGCGCATTCAGGTCCTCGGCATGCACGCGCGGGACGAATTCGTATTCGCGATACTTCTGGTACTGCACGATGCGATAGATGATGTATGCGATCAGCGCGGCGATGATTGCGCCCTCCATCACGCGCCCCGCGACGTAAAAGCTGTTCAGCACGGCGGCGAGAAAGTCGCGCGAGACATATCCGATCAGCACGTAGGTGAGGATGTAGAGCAGGCATCCGGCGAGATCGAGGCGCAGGAACTGGAGGAAGGGCATTTTCATGCTGCCCGCCAGCGGAGCCGCCATGGTGTTCACGCCCGGAACGAACTTGGCCACCAGCAGCGTGGTCTTGCCGCGTTTGTAGAATGATTCCGCCGAGCGCAGAATGCAGGTCTCGGGATTCATCGACAACCGGCAAAGAAAGCCGAGCAACGCCCAGCCGGTATAGCGCCCCAGCCAGAACTGCCAGATATCCCCAAGGATGAGACCGGCCAGCGCCGCCATAACGACGCCGGTCGCCGAAAGGGTGTGAGAAGCGATCGCCGCGCCGGCGGCAACCAGTGCGATCGACGCAGGCAGCGGCAGCCCGATCGTTTCCGCCAACAACACGGCGAAGGTCAGGGAATAGCCGTGACGCCCCAAAGATGCGAGCAGTTGAGTCATAACGCTCGAGTAAGAGATTGGATTCGGCCGAACCGGAAAGGAATCAGTATAAACAAAGCCGGACGGCTCCGATGGCTGCCGTCCGGCTCTGTAGTGCGAGGAGCGAGTCTCTCAGGAGGACTTTCCTCGACAGGGTGAACAAGACTGTCGGCTTGCACTCGAAGTCTCTCCGGCCCTGTCCGGGCCGGTGCGTCGAAAACGCCTGGCGCTTTTCGTCTAGCCTTCGACTGAAGCCGTCGCCTTGCGTCGATGGTCTGTTTCTTGCGGCGAGGCCCTCAGCGACCTGCCTTTCTTCAGATGCCGAGGGGAGAAGTGAGGTCACCTTCCCGTGCCTCACTCGCATGCCAGTGCGTCTCGTTAGCCTTCCGCTCTTGCGAACAGTCCCACCAACTGGAAGCATTCTGAGGCGAAAGCCCGAGGATTTTCTGTGGTAGCGGTCACCCACCAGGGTGACCGCAATCAAGAGGGAGTTTTCCGGAGTTCTGTGTTCGAAGTCACAGTGGTGGATGGTTACACAGCAAGACAAAGCATTGAGTTCTAAGGAATTACCTTTTACTTCTCTCTGGCGACCACAAACTCCGGAGCCCAGAGCAGGGCGCGCTTGATTTCCGAGTCGGGGAAGAAGCAGATGGATCTGCGAGCAGAATCGGCGTATTGCGCGGCACAAGCGGTGGCCGCGTCCAACGACCCATACCGCTGCAGGATGGCGAGGATATCGGCGTGTGTAACCCCATTGAAGGCGCGATCTTCGAGGATCTTCTGGATCTTGGCGCGCTCGGCCGGCGTGCAACGCTCCAGCGCGTGAATGACTGCCATGGTGACCTTGCCTTCGCGCAGGTCACTGGCCACCGGTTTGCCCAGCACCTCTTCCGAGGCGGTCAAATCGAGGACATCGTCGACGATCTGAAACGCCATGCCCAAGTCATGGCCATACTTGCCCAGGGCATCTTCTTCTTCGGGGCTGGCGCCGCCCAGGATCGCGCCGAGCCGCATGCAGACTGAAAACAGGCAGGCCGTTTTGCGGAAGATCAGGTCGAAATGTTCATCCAGAGTGATCAGCTTGCCGAGCTTCTCCATCTGGAGCAGTTCGCCCTCGACCATCTGCTGGGTGAGTTCGATCAGGGTGTCGAGGATGCGGAAATTGCGCTCCTGGAGGGCGATCTTGAAGGCCTGCATGTAAAGCCAATCGCCCGCGAGCACGCACTTGGAATTGCCCCATTGCGTGTTGGCGGCAGGACGTCCGCGGCGAGTTTTGGCGTCATCGATGATGTCATCATGAACCAGCGTCGCGGTGTGAATGATCTCTACCACGGCGCCCAGGCGAACCGCGCCGCGTCCCTGATAATTCAGGAGCTTGGCGGAGAGCAGAAGCAGGGCAGGACGGATTCTCTTTCCGCCGCCCCCCCTCAGATATTCGCCGATTTCGGTGATCGCCGCGACGTTCGACACCGTGTCGCGGCCAAACTCGTCCTCCAGAGCTACGAGATCTTCGCGCAGCAGGTCGAACACTTCTTTTCCGTTAATGGTGGCGGGCGCGCTCAAGGGAATGAAACTTATTTCACCACGGAGTCACGGAGACACGGAGAAGAACCTGGAAAAATTCTCACCGTGACTCGCTGCCTCCGTGGCGAATGGCTAATTCGTTCTGTAATTTATAAACTGCAAATCGATTCCAAAATCGTGCTGCTTCAACATCTGAATGACTTCCTGCAGCGTATCGCGGTCTTTGCCGCTAATGCGCACCAGGTCCCCTTGAATCGATGCCTGGGCTTTCTTCTTCGAATCCTTGACCAGCTTTACGATTTCGCGGGCTTTCTCGATCGCGATGCCCTGTTGCAGCGTGGCGCGACGCTTCGCGGTCCCACCCGCCGCCGGTTCAACCGGTCCGTAGGTTAGAGCTCTCAGCGAGACCCCACGTTTCACTAATTTCTGCTGCAGGATGTCATTAACGGCCTTCAACTTGTACTCATCGGCCGAGTGCAGCACAATCGCGTCTTTTTCCTGCTCGATATTGGATTTCGAGTCCTTCAGGTCGAACCGCGTGTGGACCTCCTTCAACGCCTGCTGGATGGCGTTCGACACCTCCTGCAGGTCGACCTTGCTGACGACGTCGAAACTATTATCGGGCATATATTTCTAATCTTTCTGAAATGAAGGAAGCGTAACCTGAGGTTAACAGAAGTCGGAGGTTTAGCGGGAGGGAACTTTGCTTTCAGCGATTTCAGCGATTTCGAAAAAATTGTAGAAATTGCGGGCGGTCTGGTCCCCGACTTCTTCCATGGAGAGGCCGCGCAATTCGCCGATCTTGCGGGCCGTCTCTTTCACGTATGCCGGTTCATTCCGTTTTCCGCGATAGGGGAGGGGAGCCAGATATGGGCAATCGGTCTCGATGAACATACGGTCGAGCGGCACTTCAAGCGCAGCATCGCGGATCTGCTGGGCCTTGGGAAAGGTCACATTGCCGGCGAAGGAGATCATGAAACCCATATCCAGAGCGCGCTTCGCCTGAGGCCAGTTGCCGGTAAAACAGTGCAGGATGCCGCCGATCCCCCTCGGCGCCCATTGTTCACTGATTAGTTGCAGGCAGTCTTCCCAGGCGTTCTCGCTGTTATCGGAAGGCCGGCAATGAATCACGATGGGAAGCTTGGCGGCGGCTGCAAGTTCCATCTGGCGGATGAAAACCTGTTTTTGCACATCGCGCGGAGAATGATCGTAGAAGTAATCGAGGCCGATTTCTCCCCAGGCGATAACCTTTGGATGTTTCGCCAATTGCTCCATCTCTGCGTAAGCATGATCTGAGGCGAGGCGGGCCTCGTGGGGATGAATCCCGATGGTCGCGTACAGGAACGGATATTGCTCGGCCAGCCGTATCCCGGCATCGAGTTCAGGCGGGCCGTCTCCGTTGCCAATGGCGACCATCGTTGCCACCCCGGCCTCGCGTGCGCGCGCGAGCACCTGCTCGCGGTCGGAGTCGAACTGCTTGCCATCGAGATGGGCGTGAGAATCGACGAACATGTCAGTCGTTGTCGCTGGTCGTTAATCGTTGGCCAAGCCCGTTTTGTGTGGGGAAAGCCACCTCCGGATGTCCGCCGAGCGAAGCTCGACTTTTCTACTTCAGACGCGCCCCTGGTGGTACGTCTTCGAGGAAACTGGCCAGGACTGGCTTCCCGCCTTCAAGTGATGCGGCGACGATCATGCCATTGGACTCGAGTCCGCGCATCTTCCTGGGTGCGAGGTTCGCAATAATGACGACCTTGCGCCCTACGAGAGTCTCTGGGGCATAGGCCTCGGCGATCCCCGCCAGAACCTGGCGTACTTCCGTGCCAATATCGACTTCCAGCCGCAACAGCTTGTCAGATTTCGGCACGCGTTCCGCGACCTTTACGACTCCCACACGCAGATCGACTTTCGCGAAATCGTCGATCGTGATCTTGCCATCGTTGGTTGGAACGGCCGCGGGAGGTGTTACTGACGTTGCCAAGGTGGCCGGGGCTTTCACATCCTCTGCCACCGGCCGCTGCTGATCTTCCATCTTCTGCATCCTTTCAATGGCGCTCTTGTCGGCACGCGGGAAAACGGGACTGACCTCCCCGAGTTTGGTGCCCAGAGGCAGTTGTCCCCATGAGAGCTTGTTCAAATCAAGTTGCTTGATGTCTCCCAGCCCCAACTGCTGCCAGATTTTTGCGGTGGCGTCCGGAATCACGGGATGGGCCAGCGCCGTGGCGATGCGAAGCGCTTCAGCCGAGGTGTACAGAACCGTGGCCAGCCGCGCCCGGCTCTCGTCGTCCTGTTTCTCGCCGAGAGACCAGGGTTCGTTCTCGACGATGTACTTGTCAACCGTGGCGATCAGGTTCCACGCGGATTCCAGCGCGCGCGAGAACTGAAACTGATCGAAGAATGCAGAAAATTCGCGAATCGATTTTCGGGCTGTTTCCGCTACCACGTCGTCCGCAGAGCTCTTCGCTACCGCATGCGATGGGTATGGCACCTCGCCTTTGAAGTACCGGTTGATCATGGTCAACGTCCGGCTGGCGAGGTTGCCGATGCCATTGGCCAGATCGGAGTTGTAGCGCTGCACGAGCGCGTCGAAGGAAAACGATCCATCCTGTCCGAATACGACTTCGCGAAGGAGGAAGTAGCGCAGCGCGTCGGCTCCGAGCACATCGAGAATTGTTTCTGTCCGCACGATGTTGCCGCGCGATTTCGACATCTTGCTCTCTTCGAACAGGAGCCAGCCGTGCGCCACAATTGCTTTGGGCAGGTCCAACCCGGCCGCAAGCAGGAACGCCGGCCAGTACACGCAATGGAAGCGGACAATCTCTTTGCCGATCATGTGCACATCGGCGGGCCAGTACTTCTTGAAGGCCTCTTGCGCGCCGGCATGACTCGAGCCATAGCCAATGGCGGTGATATAGTTGGCCAGCGCGTCGAACCAGACGTAAATCACATGCTTGGGATCGTCCGGAACGGGGACACCCCACGAGAACGTGGACCGGCTGATCGACTGATCCCGCAGACCCGACCGCACAAAGGAAATCACTTCATTGCGGCGTGTTTCGGGGCGGATGAAATCCGGATTCGCGTAAAGCTCGAGCAATTTGTCCTGGAAAGCCGAGAGCTTGAAAAAGTAATTCTCTTCCTGGACGGTTTCCGTGATTCGCCCGCAAATCGGGCAGGGATCACCCGGCTGTGCGCCATCGACGTAAAGCTCGTCGGATACACAGTACTGTCCGGTATAGGTTCCTTTGTAGATGTAGCCATTGTCGCGAATGCGGCGGAACAGTTCCTGCAAGCGCTTCTTGTGGCGTTCTTCCGTGGTTCGGATGAAGTCATCGTTGGAAATCCCCATCCGCTTCCACAAGGCACGGAATTCTCCCGAGATCTCGTCGGCATACTGCTGGGGAGACTTGCCCGCCGCCTCTGCTGCGCGCTCGATCTTTTGTCCGTGTTCGTCGGTGCCGGTCAAAAAGAAGGTGTCATCGCCCAGCAGTCGATGCCGGCGAGCGATCGTATCGCAGGCAATGGTTGTGTACGCGTGTCCGATATGCGGCCGCGCGTTCACGTAGTAAATCGGAGTCGTGATGTAGAACTTCCTGGTCATAATTTGTGGCCGGGGCACTCAGCATTGACTCTGTGCCCCTCCGGGTCCCTTGTGGCTAATGCTTTTTGTCTCTCGAGTATGCTCTCGCCGCTTCCTGCATCACGGTCTTCAACGGTACATGATGCTGCGCAGCGATGCGGCGGCAGTCTTCGTACTCGGGCGCGTAATTCGTGACCGTTCCGTTCATGCTGGCGATCTTGATGCGGACTTCGCCCCACTCGGTGCGCACGTTCTCCCATCGCCGTGCCAGGACTTGCCGAGATTCTTCGCGCCGGCGCACGCCGAGCGTCGTAGTCTCGGAAAACAATACGTCGATCATCTTGTCGGCGTGTTCAGGTTGGCAGAGCACGGTCAACAAAGTTCCGGGCCGGTTCTTCTTCATCTGTACCGGAGCGCCGAAAACATCGAGCGCACCTTCGTTCAGCAGTCGATCCATGACGTATCCGAACACCTGAGGGTTCAGATCGTCGAGATTCGCCTCGAGCACGCTGATGGTTTCAGAACTGATCTTCGCAGCGATGGCCGGAACGCTTTCGCCGATCACGATTCGCAGAACGTTCGGACGCCCATCGAAATCCCGCGACCCCGCACCATAAGCCGATTTCTCAACTCTCATCTCCGGGAAAGAGCCAAACCGCCGAGCGAGCGTGCTGACGATCGCCGCTCCAGTGGGAGTGACAAGTTCGGCTTGAATCCCGGAGGAATATACCGGCGCATCCTTCAATAGTTCGACCGTCGCTGGCGCAGGCACCGGAAAAGTTCCGTGTGCGCACTTCACCATTCCGCCACCGACGTTCAGAGGGGAACAAACGAACTCATCTACTCCCAACGCCTCGGCGCCGACTGCGGCGCAAACGATATCGACGATGGCATCCACGGCACCCACTTCGTGGAAGTGGATCGACTCAATCGGGACGTTGTGAATCTTGGCCTCAGCAGCGCCCAGGGCCTCAAAAATACGAATGGCCGTCTTCTTCGCAGGTTCCGAAATTGCTGCCGCGGAGATGATCTTGCGGATTTCCGTCAAGCCGCGGTGGGAGTGCCCATGTTCGTGCCTGCGTGACTTGGTCCCCGCGTCGTGTGAATGATCGTGGCCGTGAGTATGTCCATCTGAAGCATGGTCTGAATGGGCGTGCGCATGGGAATGCGAATGTTCCGCATCGTGCTTGGCCCAATATTCCTCGCGCGGCATATCCTTTTCGCCATCCACCCACACATCGACCTTGGTGGCGGAGATTCCGCTGCGCAGCACCTTGGAAATTTCCAGCTTTGCACCCACTCCGAGTGCCGCAACAGTATCCTGCAGCATCTGGGGCGAAATCCCGGCATCCACCAGGGCGCCCAGGAACATATCGCCGCTGATGCCGGAGAAGCAGTCGAGGTACGCGATGCGCATAAAGTCGTTAAAGCGTTTCTCCTGAAGGTATAGAGTGCCTGACCCTCAGCGGCTAAAGCCGCAATTCCTTCACCGCCTTACGGCACGACTAAAGTCGTGCCCTTCCCAATGACGATCGGCACTCTACAGCAACTCTAGAATCGCTTTAGTCGTCAGACGTTGGTCCGGCCCCAACTTGTAGCTAGCGACGAACGACCAACGACTAATAACCGAGTTTTCATCATAGGGAACCGTGGCACGGTCGGTCAAACCTCGAGCATTCGCTCGACTCTGTTAAAATCACTGTTTCTTCAACAGCTTAGAGGACTTCCTTGTATCGTTATCTCGAACGTCGTGTCGCACAGCGGGTGCTGGAGTGTTTGCAGAAGCGTTATCCCGGTGTTGCGCTTCCGGCCGTGGTCATGGAGCAGCCTCCGAAGGTGGAGCTTGGGGATTTTGCCATCCCCATGTTTCCCTTTGCCAAGCCCCTACGCTCGGCGCCCCTGAAGATTGCCGAGACCATTCGCGCGGAGATCGGAGCCATCGAAGGCATTGCCGAAATGCAGGTCGCTCCGCCGGGCTATTTCAACATCAGGATTGACCGTGCCTGGCTGGCTGCCGCTCTTGCCGCCGATGAAAAGCCGCCTGCCGATGTGCCTCCGGGCAAGATCCTGGTCGAGCACTCCAGTATCAACCCGAACAAGGCCGCGCATATTGGACATCTGCGAAATGCCATTCTTGGGGACACGTTCGTCCGCCTGCTCCGTTTTGCTGGCAGGGATGTCGACGTGCAGAATTACATCGACAATACCGGAGTCCAGGTGGCGGATGTGGTGGTGGGCTTTACCCACCTGGAGAAAAAGTTCCGCGCTGAGATCGAGACACTGACCCGTCAGCCACGCTTCGATTATTACTGCTGGGATCTCTATGCACGCGTGTCGCAGTGGTACGAAGCCGACAAACAGAATCTGCAGGTCCGTTTGCAGACGCTCCACGCGATTGAGGACCCGGCGAGCGAAGCGGCGGCCATTGCTGAGCTGATCTCGACAGCCGTTCTGCGGCGGCATCTCGAAACGATGGACCGGCTTGACATCGAGTATGACTTTCTCCCGCGGGAGAGCGAGATCCTGCACCTGCATTTCTGGAATGCTGCTTTCGAGAAACTGAAAGCGGCCGGAGTCCTGACCTTTGAGACAGAAGGGAAGAATAAGGGCTGTTGGGTGATGCGGCGTGCGGGAACCGCAAAGGCAAGTCTCGCCCCTGCGGACACAGGGGACACAGAGGAGGACAAGGTCGCCGAGGAGGATCAGAAAGTCATAGTCCGATCCAACGGCACGGTTGGTTATGTCGGCAAAGACATCGCTTACCACATGTGGAAGTTTGGCCTGCTCGGCCTGGATTTCGGATATCGCCGGTTCTACCACTATCCCAACGAACACGATTGCTGGATTTCGACAACGGACGGCGAAACGAAGCATCCGCGTTTCGGTGATGTTTCCGAGATCTACAACGTTATCGATGCCCGGCAATCAGAAGCGCAGAACACGGTCATCGAGGCGCTGCGTGGTCTAGGTCACGAGGGGGCAGCGGAACACTACACGCACTTTTCTTACGAGGTGGTCGCGCTCACTCCGCGCTGCGCCGCGGAACTGGGCTACAGCCTGAGCGAGGAAGACAAGACGCGCTCGTATATTGAAGTCAGCGGCCGTAAGGGTTTTGGAGTGAAGGCTGATGATCTGCTCGATCAGTTGATCGCTTCGGCGAAAAGGGAAGTCGATTCGCGTCACCCGCAGTTGTCCGAACCGGAGCGAACCGGCATTGCCACGCAGATTGCCATTGGCGCGCTTCGTTATTTCATGCTGAAGTACACGAAGCAGTCGGTCATTGCATTCGACTTCAAAGAGGCGCTCAGCTTCGAGGGCGAAACAGGGCCTTACGCGCAATATGCCGTCGTGCGCGCGACGAGCATCTTCCGCAAGGCTGGAATCGATGCCGATGACTCCTCCGACAATCCCCGGCTCTCATCAGGCGATGCGGCGGCGTATCTAATCAGCGAAGGCGCGAACGAGATTTGGGAACTCTGGCTAACTGCTTCGAAGACCCTGTACATCATCGGTCAATGTATCGCTACGACGGAACCGGCGTATCTAGCCAAGCACGTCTTTCAATTAGCGCAGCTTTTTAATACCTTCTACCATCGCTATCCCATACTGAGCGAGCCGGACGAGAAGCGGAAACAGTTCCTGCTGGCCACCGTGGCTGTGGTGCGCCGCGAGTTGATTCGCGCCCTTGCCGTCATGGGCATCACGGTGCCGCCCGTCATGTAAAATGCGGGGCAGCGTGCAGCGGCTCGCGCCGCGTCCCTGGTGCCCATGAAGAACTCCGATCCTGGATCGTCAGCTGCACGTCCCTTGGGCGGGCGTGTCGCGCTGATGTTGCTTTCTCTCCTTCTCGTCCTCCTCGTTGCCGGATATCTCTACGAGAATATTTCCGAGGCCCGCGATCGCCGTTTCAATCCTATGAAAGGCCGGTTGGTCGATGCGGTTGGACACAGGATGCACATCTACTGCACGGGAGATGGCGGCCCTACGGTGGTCCTGGACTCCGGGTTGGGTGACAGCTACCTTTCCTGGCACAAGGTGCAACCTGAGATCGCGAAGTTCACGCGCGTTTGCTCGTATGACCGAGCGGGGCTCGGATATAGCGACACCAGTTCGCAGCCGCGGACCAGTCGCGTGATTGCCGAAGAGCTGCACGCATTGCTGCAGGCCGCCGGTGTTACCCCGCCGTACGTGATCGTCGGCCATTCCATGGGCGGATACAATGTCCGCCTCTACACCAGCATGTATCCCAAGGACATCGCAGGGATGGTGCTGGTGGATGCGTCCCACCCGGAACAGGAGAATCGCTTTCCTCCCGAACTGAAGAACATGGAAGGAAGCTGGCACCGGGAAGCGGAATTCATTGCATACACGATGCCATTTGGAATTCCACGGCTTCTGGGCCTTTGCGACGAGGGTGCAATCGATCGTGCCGCCGACTGTAATGGGCACACGGCAACGGAACGGATGGCCGAGATCCAGGCATTTCCGGAAAGTGCCGTTCAGGCGGCATTGACCGGTCCGTTCGGAGACCTCCCTCTGGTGGTGCTCTCGCATGATCCGGACAAGTTTTCCAATGATCTACCGCCCGATCTTGCCAAGTCCGTGAACCAACTTTGGGAGACCATGCAGGAGGATCTCGCGTACCTCTCGACCCGCGGCGCGCAGACCGTCGCGAAGAACAGCGGGCACTACATCCAAATCGATCGTCCGGATGTGGTGATCGATGCGGTTCGAAGGATCGTAGAGCAGGCGCGAGGGACACAGCCCAAGCCATAAGAAAGCGGATCGAAACCTGCTAACCTTTCGTCATACCTGAAATCGCCTTGACCCTATCGGCAAGGCCGGAGCCGATGATGGAGATTCCCGCCCCGCGCACACTCTCTTTTGTTTTCAGGCTTTCTCTCTCGATGCTCGCAATTTGCGGAATCAGCGTTTCTCAGGATTCCGAGTCTGAGATGCGAGCGGCAACGCAGCAGCGGCGTCAGGTGATTGGACTCGCCCTCAGCGGTGGCGGCGCACTGGGTCTGGCGGAAATCGGAATCATCCAGTGGATGGAAGAGAATCACATTCCCATCGATCGCATCGCGGGCACCAGCATGGGGAGCATCATCGGCTCGATGTACGCGACGGGCATGTCTCCGGAAGACATCAAGAGATTCGCAGAAAAAATCAACTGGGACCAGGCATTTGCTCCCGAGCCGGGCTACACCGACATTTCCTACCGCCGAAAGCAAGACCGGCGCGATTTTCTAGTGGCTGCGCCGCTTGGACTGAAGCACGGACTTAAAGGGCCGAACGGAATCAATTCCGGCCAAGCAGCAGGACTGTTGTTGGACCGCATTGCCTTTCCAAACTCTGGCGTCAGCGATTTTGACGATCTTCCAATTCCGTTTCACTGTGTGGCGACCGATATGCAGAGCGGAGAGGCGGTCGTGCTGCGGGAAGGCTATCTCGCCGACGCTGTGCGCGCCTCCATGGCGATTCCCGGCGTCTTCACTCCCGTCGAACTGAATGGCCGAATTCTGGCTGATGGCGGCATGGTGCAGAACATCCCGGTCGAAACGGTGCGAGACATGGGAGCCGACACGATCATCGCCGTCGAACTCCACTATCCTCCCGGCGATGTGGGCCAACTATCCACGCTCGTGGGTGTGCTGTCGCGGGCTATCGACGTCATGATTACCCAGAATGAGCACCGTTCACTCTCGCTGGCACAGGCCAAGGTTCGTGTCGATATGAACGGGTTTGCGATCAGCGACTACAACCGGGTGGATGAACTCGTCGAGCTCGGCTACAGGGCGGCCGCCAGCCAGTCGGGGGAACTGTTGCGGTACGCCATTACCGATCCTTCCGAGTGGCAGCAATATCTCGATGCACGGAACGCCAGGAAGCATTCTCCCGCTGAGAGAGTCGAGAAGGTTGTCGTTACCGGCGCCGATTCAGATACGAATGTAAGAATCCAGCAAGGACTCGCCAAACAGATTGAAGGTCCACTCGATCTTCCGAAGATTGAGACGGAACTTACGCGCATTGCAGGGCAGGGTCAATTCGACCGTTTGGGTTATGCGGGATTCACCCAAAACGGCGTGCCTGCGTTGCGAGTGACCGCGCATGAAAAGAGCTATGGGCCGCCATTCGTTGATTTGGCAGTCAACGTGGAGGGCTCCGGCGTTGCAACCTTCGATTTTTCTGCAGGCACGCGGATCACATTTATGGATCTGTTCCACCGGGGCGGCGAATGGAGGTCGGATCTTCTTTTCGGCTCGAGCAATCTGGCCGCAACGGAGTACTACCAGCCACTGTGGCAGTCTCGGTTTTTTGTGGCGCCTTACGTCTTTGCCTCCAAGTACGCCCGAAATGCGTTCAGCGGCCTCACGCGTATCGCCGTATTCGGTGACGAGCGTGCGGGTGGCGGGCTCGACATCGGGTTCAACTCCGGTCGGCGCAGCGAGTTCCGCATCGGGTACGAACTCTTCGACGGGAAGCTGGCGCCGCTGGTTGGTGCTGCCGGGCTCCCCATCGTTCACGGCAGCACGGGACAGTTCCGCGCGCGATTCGTCTGGGATGGGCAGGACAGTCCTTCGGTGCCCAGTCGTGGGTCTCGAATTGTGACAACACTCTCCCATGTGTTGCAGAGTCCAGACTTGGCCAAGCCGATCACACAATTCGACGTACAGAGTTCAACCCTCATACCGTTGGGCAACAAGACGTCTCTTTTTACCGACATTTCCGGAGGAAGCAGCTTTGGTGACACGGCAGGGACGTTTCAGCTTTTCACTCTCGGCGGACCATTCCGCCTGGGCGCGTATCTTCCAGATCAATTTCTAGGTAATCACTATGCGTACACTTCTCTCGGCTTCCGGCGCGAACTCTACCGGATGCCGCAGCTGGTTGGGAAGAAGATCTACTGGGGAGGCTGGTACGAGGCCGGATCGACTTTTGGAACGGCCACCGATGATCCCGGTCCGGTTGTCGTACGCGGTACGTTCAATGTTGGCCTTATTGCCGACACGATAGTAGGTCCCATCGCCCTCGCGGGCAGTATCAGTCCGACTGGCCAGAGCCGGGTGAACTTTTCGATTGGAAGGTTGTTTTAGAGTCGTGAGCCTCGAGCTGTGAGCCCGGTCTGGATTTTGGGACTGCCCGCAGCCCGAAGCTTAGAGCTCGCAGGTCATTTCAACGTCGCGAGATCGATCACAAAGCGATACCGCACATCGCTCTTCAGCACGCGCTCGTAGGCCTCATTCACTTTCTGAATCGGCACGACTTCGACATCGCTTGTGATCTGGTGGGTGGCGCAAAAATCCAGCATCTCCTGAATCTCCCGGATGCCACCAATTTGTGAACCGGCCAGACTGCGCCGGCCGCTCGTGAGCGAGAATGCGGCAATCGGGATGTCTTTCTCAGGAAGACCGACGATCACCATCGTTCCATTGACTTTCAACAGATTGAGATACTGCTTCCAGTCCACCAGCGCCGAGACTGTGTTGATGATCAAGTCGAATTGCCTCGCCAGTGGTGTGAAGGTCTCAGGGTAGGATGTCGCATAGAAGTGATCGGCACCAAGCCTTGTAGCATCGGCTTGCTTTTTTTGCGAGTGGCTGAGGACGGTCACTTCGGCCCCGAGGGCGTGTGCCAATTTGACCCCCATGTGCCCGATCCCGCCAAGCCCGACGATCGCGACTTTCTTCCCCGGACCCGCCTTCCAGTGCTTCAACGGCGAGTAAAGGGTGATGCCTGCGCAAAGCAGCGGCGCGCATCCTTCCAAGGGAAGATTGTCAGGCATGCGCAGAACGTAATTCTCGTCCACGACGACTCTCTGGGAATAGCCACCGTAGGTCGGATTGCCTTCCTTGTCGCGTGCGTTGTAGGTCCAGATCGTTCCCACCGTGCAGTACTGTTCCAGTCCTTGTTGGCATTCGGGGCAGGTACGACAGGAGTCCACAAAGCAACCCACGCCAACTTTGTCGCCGGCCTTGTACCTTGTGACGTTCTTGCCCACCGCTGTTAAGACACCGGCAATCTCATGGCCCGGCACCATGGGAAAGATGGCTTCTTCCTGGTACTCGCTCCATTCATTGCGAGCCTGATGGATGTCGGAGTGACAGATGCCGCAATACTTGATGTCGATGACAACGTCATGTTCCCGCGGTTCCCTTCGTTCGAACTCATAGGGGCCGAGCGGGGCCTTAGCCGCTGGAGCTGCGTATCCCTTGCACTTGCTCATGATGGCTCTCTTTCCGAAAAGTTCACTGTAAACAGCAATAAAGTAAGATTGCCCACGTTCGGTTGCGGGCCGACAGCGGAGTTGCGACACGCGCCGTGTCGTATTCTCCTGCCGGAATTCGGGTTGGTATACTGCCTTTTTCGGTTCAATTCAAGGATGTGTTCGGAGGCATTCCCTGGTGCGCCTTGCCAACTCGATCGTCCCGGCATTTGTTTTACTTGCAACATCCGCCTTCGCTCAACAGCCCGCTCCGCAAGCTCCAGCAAAACTACTCTTCACACTGCAGGAGGTGATGATTCCGGTGCGGGACGGGATCCGCCTGCAGACTGCAATTCTAACTCCCGTTGGTCAGCACGGGCCGCTGCCGATCCTGTTTCGCCGTACCCCCTACGGCGTACCCGACAAGCCGCTTGATCAGATGCCCCCTTTCATGAAGGAACTTGCCGAGGACGGCTACATTTTTGTGATTCAGAATCTTCGCGGCCGTTTCAAATCGGAAGGAGTTTTCAATCTGTCGTCATGGGTCGACCTGAACGATCCCAAGGCCACGAGCGAAACTACCGACGCTTACGATTCCATCGAGTGGCTGGTGAAGAATGTTCCCAACAACAACGGCAAGGTCGGCATGTACGGGGTTTCTTACGATGGCTTGACGACGGCGCTTGCGCTGCTTCATCCGCATCCTGCGCTCAAAGCCATCAGTGAGCAGGCCTCACCGGTTGATCAATGGATGAACGATGACGACCACCGCTACGGAGCCCTGCGCGAGAGCTATGACTTCGAATATGCGGTCATGGAGCAAGCCAACAAAAACGAGAACACACACTTCAATTTTGAGACCTATGACACCTTTGAGTGGTATCTCAATCTCGGCCCATTGTCGAACATCAACTCGAAATATCTGCATGGCTCCATTCCGTACTGGAACTCTACGGTCGACCATCCTGATTACGACGAGTTCTGGAAGAAAGAAGCGTGGGTGAATCAGTTGCACGCCTCAACGGTGCCGAACCTGAATGTGGCGGGATTCTGGGATCAGGAAGATCCCTGGGGCCCGTGGCAGATCTTCCGTCACGCAGAAGAGAACGATCCACAGCACACGAACTTCATGGTCGCGGGGCCATGGTTCCACGGAGAGTGGTGGGCGCCGAAAGGAGAGAGCATCGGGATCATCCCGTTCGGCGGGCACGAGACTTCGCGCGAATTCCGAGAGAACATTGAGGCACCGTTCTTCCGCTACTATCTGCACGATAAAGGGGAGAAACCGCAGTGGCAGGCCAGCACGTTTCAGAGTGGATCCAATACCTGGCATACCTATCCGGTCTGGCCGCCGAAAGAAGCGAAGAGCATGAGCCTCTATCTTCACGGTGATGGCACGCTCTCATTCGCTCCACCCGTCGTCACGAGGGCAGGGAAAGCCTTCCGTGAGTACGTTTCGGATCCCGCCAACCCCATTCCATATCGGCGGCGTCCGATTTCTCCGACGTATCCTGGCGGCGACTGGCGTACCTGGGAAGTTGCGGATCAACGTTTCGTCGACAATCGCCCCGATGTGCTTTCGTTTGTCTCAGCGCCCCTCGAGCATGACATCACGGTGACCGGTCCAGTGGCAGCCGAGTTGTTCGCCTCCACCTCGGGCACCGACAGCGATTTTGTCGTGAAGTTGATCGATGTCTACCCGCAGGATGCTGAGAAGGATGGATGGAAGCCTGATGAGGGGTCCAAGCCGGGAGAATACGCTCTATCGCTCAATGGATACGAACTGCCGATCGCGATGGAAGTCCGCCGCGGCCGGTATCTTCTCAGCAATGAGAAGCCGCAGCCACTGATTCCCAACAAGCCAACGGAATGGAACATTCCGCTGCGCGATCATGATCACGTCTTCCGGAAGGGGCACCGCGTCATGGTGCAGATTCAGTCGACCTGGTTCCCGGTAATCGATCGCAACCCGCAGAGATTTGTGACGAGCATCTACAAGGCGAGCGCCGAAGACTTCGTACCAGCGACGCAGCGAGTGTACTGCTCGCCCGATCTGCCCTCGCACATCGTGCTTCCGGTGATGCCGTAGCGAGCTCGTCCAGCCCGCGGCAGGGGGAAAAAGGCCCGGTTCGACACCGGGCCATCTCCAGAATAGTTAGGGCTATTTTCCGCCAGCGTTGCCGTGCTGCCCCAGCCACGATGCCAGTTGCGACTGCTGCTGCGATTTCAGATCGATGCAATTGTTAATGCGCTCGATCGATTGCCGGTACGCACGTTTTGCCGCCGCGATCTTGTGAGCATTGAAGAACTCGGTCACCTCGTCGCGCATTCCGGCATCGCAGAAATTACTTGTGGCTGCGACGATCTGGGCGCTGGCAAACGGGCCACCCGCCTTCTCAACCTCGCTCCAGTGCTGGCGAACAAAGTTCCACGCGAGTTTCTGTCCCTCTTCGTTGTTCAGTACGTCGGAGATCAGTTGCAGAGTATCCTGCGACCGGACATCCGGGGAAATTGCGAATTCCAGCGTTCGTTGGATCAGTTTGGGATCTCTGAACTGCGGCAGAGTGTAGAAGTATGCGTAATACTGCTCGGGCGACTTTACATTCTTCAGCGCCGCCACGAGATTGTCGTAGAAGCCTGCATCACCATTGGTTGCGGCGACAGCTAACGCGGAACCCGCCAGTTGGTGATCGACGGAAGAGGGATCTGCCAGCACCTGGTCCGCGATCTTTCCGGCGTGGGCAATTGTCTCAGGATCGCGCGCATCCTGCCCCAGGGCAGCGAATAAGCGCGACCGCAGAGTTCTTTGCTCGTCGCTCTCTCCGGGCTTTGGTTGCCAACCGACTTCATTCATGACAGGTGTCAGGTACTGGCGCAACCATGAGCGGAAGGCGTCGCGGTCGCTTTCATTGACCAGGTACTCTCGAATGTAGTCGAGCCTCGCGAGAACATCTTCGAGCACAGCGCGGTTGCGATCTGACTGTACTCCTTGCGCGAATGCCAGATAGTCACCCACAGGCTCGCGCCCAATCCGGACCGATGCCCAGATGTCATTCTGCAGCGAGATTCTCTCGGCAGGCGTGAGCTTTGTTTCCGCGTCGCGCGCCAGGGCTCGCACCGCTTCGGGCTCATATCCCACACGGTAATATCCAGTGGCACCGGCGTTCGCCAGGACCCAACTCGAGCATCCCGGGAGCGTGAAGGTTTCCTCGCGCTTCGTCAGCAGTTCGCATTTTGCCGCACCGGTAGTTGCGGACCCTTTGAGGCAAACCGGAATCTGCCAGAGTTGATCATTGGGAGACTCAAACTTGGAGCGGTCGAAGTAATAGCGTCGTTGCGACAAGGCGACGCTTGTGGAATTTCCCGAGCATTGCGCCTTTGCGTTTACGATCGGCTCGCCCGCCTGCTTGACCCATGTCGGCATGATCTGGTCGACGGGTTTCTTCGAAGTCTTCGCCTGGACACCCCAGAAATCCTCAGCAGTCGCGTTCCCGTAGGCGTGCTGGTTCAAATAGGCCTTGATTCCCGCGCGGAAGGTTTCCTCTCCGAGATATGCCTCGAGCATGCGGAGCACCGCCGCCGCCTTCCCATACGAAATTCCATCAAACAGTTCCATAATCTGCGCGGGAGTCTCTGCTGCCTGGTGAATCGGATGGGTGGTGTCCAACGCATCGACATTAAGCGTGCCGCCGGTGGAACTGACGTCATCGAGATCAAAATTCCAATCCGGCTTCCACTTCATCACCGGTTTCGACGAGGCCCAGGTCGCGAAGCCCTCATTCAGCCACACGTCGTCCCACCACTTCATCGTGACCAGGTCGCCGAACCACATATGCGCGATCTCGTGAGAGGTGACGGAGGCGATCGTCTTCTTCAGGTCCACAGATCCGTTCTTTTCGTCGATCAACAGAAGGACTTCGCGGAAGGTAATGCAGCCGATGTTTTCCATGGCTCCCGCTGAAAAGTCGGGCAGGCCGACCAGGTCGAGCTTTCCGTAGGGATATTTGATCCCGAAATAGTTGTTGTAATAGGCGACGATGTGCTCCGCCGCATCCAGGGCAAACTTGCCCATCTCTTTTTTTCCAGGAGTGCCATAGACGCGAATGGGGATGCCATCGACCGAGCCTTCGACATATTCAAAGTGACCGACGATGAGCGCCGCGAGATACGACGACATCTTCGCCGTGGTGGCGAACTTTACGGTGTGCTTATCGCCGGGACCGGGCGTGTCGGACACAACCTTGTAATTGGAGATCGCGACCTCGTCTTTGTTCGCGACCGCAGTGATGTCAAAGGTGGCTTTGTAGTCCGGTTCGTCGAAAGAGGGGAACGCGCGCCGTGCGTCGGTGGCTTCGAACTGGCTGGCGGCATATTTGCGGCCTTGGTCATCTTTGCCGAGATAGAGTCCGCGCATTTCGTTGTTGAGAATGCCGGTGTAGGTGATGTGTATGGCGGCAGGGCCTGGCGCTAAAGGCCTCTGGACCGACAGCACAACCATCTCGTTGTCTTTGTCCGGCTTGACGGTCGCCTCTTGCGTCGCGCCTCCGCTGGTGATGGTCACGCTGTGAAAATCAATGTCGACCGCATTCAGCGTGATCTCCGACGTGGGTTTCAACACGCGAACCGCGATGGCTTCTTCGCCTTCGAACTTTGCATTCTCCAAGTCCGGTGTGAATGTGAGCTTGTAATTGTCCGGCCTTGCTGTCTCGGGCAAGCGTTGCGCGACCGCGATTGACAGTGTCAGCGCAACAAAGGCTACAACAACGAAAATCTTTTTCATGAGATGTTCCTTTTGTGCTTGAAATCCCCAATATCGAGCGAACTCATCTGAAGCTGGTTCGGCGATCTCTCGCATATTTCTCCACGGCCTCGCCGGTAAGATCTTTTGACCGCAGAGATCGCTGAGAGCGGCCGCGGAGGACGCAGAGAAATACGAACCTCTTATTGCAAAAGTTCAACCCCGAGCGGCTGCGACCCCATTCACAACCGTCATGAAACAGTGATTGGCTCCATACCAATAAGAAATCTCGCGATAGTCTCCTACATCGAAGACCGCGAGGTCGGCGTCTTTTCCCGGTTCGATGCTGCCCTTGTGATCCGCTATCCGAAGTGCCCAGGCGCCGTTGATCGTGGCTGCGGCAATTGCTTCCGCCGGAGACATCTTCATTTGCGTGCACGCCAGCGACATCGCCATGGGCATACTGATCGTCGGCGAGGTTCCCGGGTTGTAATCGGTTGCCAATGCCACTGGTACTCCTGCATCGATCAACCGTCTCGCATCCGGGTAAGACTTTAGACCCAGAAAGTAATTGGCTCCGGGCACAAGTGTTGCAATCGTGTCGAGCTCCGCCAACCTCGCGATATCCGCTTCACTCACGTGATCCATGTGATCGAAGGATGCCGGCTTGAAGCGGATGAATGGCGACAGGGCAGTCTCGGAAAGCTGGCCCATGTGTGCACGTACCTGCAGTCCATGCTTCTCGGCACTTTCAAAGATCTGCGCGGTTTCCTCCGCCGCGAACGCACCCTTGTCGCAGAAGACATCCACGAACCGGGCGAGTTTCCGGCTGGCTGCCTGCGGAATCATCTCTTTACAGACGATCTCGACGTATTTTTGTGAGCAGCCCTGGAAGTCCTTCGGAACCACGTGCGCGCCGAGGAGGGTAGGGACGACCGTTCCGCCCCAACTGGAGGCAGCTTCGCGGATGGCTTCCAACGATTTCAGTTCCGAATCGAGCGTCAGTCCGTAGCCCGATTTAGCTTCGACAGTGGTGGTTCCGTGCGCGGCCATGTCCCGCAGGACGTCTGAGACTTTCGCCTTCAACGCTGCTTTGCTGGCGCTGCGAACGCCTTCCAGGCTGGAGCGGATTCCTCCACCTGCGGCGGCAATCTGCTCGTACGTGGCGCCCTCAATCCGCTTTTCGAAGTCGATGAGGCGCGGGCTGACGAAGACAGGATGCGTGTGGGAATCGACAAAGCCGGGAAGCACGACTTTGCCCGCGCAATCGATCTCGGTGATCTGCTTGCGGTGCTTCCTGATCCAGGGGTCGCGCAGGGCATCTTTGGTCGTGCCGACTGAAACGATCTTCCCGCCGAGGCAGAGCACTGCGCCGTCTTCGATAATGCCGAGTTCCTTGAGAGCGGGACCACGTCGCGGGCTCGACTTAACTGATGGTGCATGCAAGGTGAGGAGTTGGCCGACGTTGGTTAACAGCAGACAACCTAGCGATTTGCAGGCTCTCGCGGATTTCACGCTGAACAAGTCTAACAGTTCGATATGAAGCTGGAATTATCCATAGCCAAAAGGATCCGTAAGGTTGCGAGCTCAAAGCCGGAGAGATACATGCTCGAACGCAAGGCAGAATTCGTCCTGTCTAACGCGATTGGCAAGTCGGAGTACAGAAGTTGCGCCGCGAAGTTCGAAAAATGGGACTCGATCCCGATTCAATTCGTCATTCGTCGCCGTCGAGTTAAGGCTCCATCGGTATTTTGACACCAGTCTTTTTCGCGAACTCTTTGGCCTCGTCATATCGGGCATCGGCGTGACGGATGATCCCCATCCCCGGGTCCGTTGTCAGCACGCGCTCGATTCTTTTCGCCATCATCTCTGTACCGTCCGCAACGGTTACCTGGCCGGCGTGGAGCGAGTATCCGATGCCGACACCCCCGCCGTTGTGGATTGAGACCCAGGACGCGCCCGCGGCGGTGTTAACTAATGCGTTCAGCAGCGGCCAGTCTGCGACTGCGTCCGAGCCGTCTTTCATGCTTTCGGTTTCGCGGAATGGCGAAGCGACCGACCCGCAATCGAGGTGATCGCGGCCGATGACGATCGGTGCTTTGATCTTGCCCTTCTTAACCAGTTCGTTCATCGCCAGCCCGAACTGCGCGCGCTCGCCATAGCCGAGCCAGCAGATGCGGGCCGGCAGTCCCTGAAACTTGATCCGTTTCCGTGCCAGTTCGATCCAGCGGCGCAGAATGCGGTTGTCAGGGAAGAGTTCGAGAATCAGATCATCTGTGGCGTGGATGTCGGACGCCTCGCCTGAAAGAGCCACCCACCGAAATGGGCCGCGGCCTTCGCAGAAAAGTGGACGGATATACGCGGGTACGAAGCCGGGAAAATCGTACGCGTTCTTCACGCCACGCTGGAACGCAAACGTCCGGATGTTGTTGCCGTAGTCGAACGTGACCGATCCCATTTTCTGCAGGCGCAGCATGCCTTCGACGTGACGCGCCATGGCATCGAGCGACTTTTCCTGATAAGCCTGCGGATCGCGCTGGCGCAATTCGAGGGCCTCGGCGAGGGTCATTCCGTTCGGCACGTAGCCGTTCAGGGGATCGTGGGCGGAGGTCTGATCGGTCAGAATATCGGGGACAACGCCGCGCTCGGCAAGCTGCGGAATAATGTCGGCGCAATTGCCGACCAGGCCGACAGAGACGTTCTCTTTCTTGCGGACGGCGTTTTTCAGGATGCGCAGCGCTTCGTCGAGCGTCGTTACCATGAAGTCGCAGTATCCGGTCTTGAGCCGCTTTTTGATGCGCTCGGGATCGATATCGATCCCCAGGAAGGCAGCGCCTGTCATGGTTGCCGCAAGCGGCTGAGCTCCGCCCATGCCTCCCATGCCGCCGCTGACGATCAACTTCCCTGACAGGTCGCCGCCGAAATGCTTTTCCCCCGCAGCCGCAAAGGTTTCGAATGTGCCTTGGACAATGCCTTGCGAGCCGATGTAGATCCAGCTTCCGGCCGTCATCTGGCCGTACATCATCAAGCCGGCGCGCTCTAGCTCGTTGAACTTCTCCCAGTTCGACCAGTGTCCGACAAGATTGGAATTCGCAATCAGGACGCGCGGTGCATAGTCATGTGTCTTGAACACTCCTACCGGCTTGCCAGATTGGACCAGCAGTGTTTCGTCGTTCTCCAGGTTCTTGAGCGCTTCCACGATGGCACGGTAGGCCTCCCAACTGCGCGCGGCGCGTCCGGTTCCGCCGTAGACGACAAGGTCCTTGGGACGCTCGGCGACTTCTTCGTCAAGATTGTTCATCAGCATTCGCATGGCGGCTTCCTGCTGCCAGCCTTTGCATGTGATCTGAGTGCCACGAGGCGCGCGAATCGAGGTGGAAGGCTGAACTTCAGTGTCGACGGGCATAGTTCAATGTTACTTGCCGGGAGAGGCTGGAGACAAATGAACAGTGAGTCAGTTTCAGTTTTTAGGAGTCACGAGAGGCGTCATTCCAAGACCGATGTTTCCCTCGGGCCGAGGGATCTTCCCCACGAATCCTGTTTAAGGGAGATCCCTCGCTCCGCCTGAAAAACGGCTGCGCTCGGGATGACGCTCCAAGGACAAGTGTGATCCGTCTTCGCAATTCGATTACGTTTTCTCAAGCCACTCCGCCAGACGGCAGCCGTCCTCTTCGAGGAGAAACGTTCCCACGCCGAAGCACTCACCAAAAATGCGATGCGACTCCGGATCGCGCGCTGCGCGGGTGATCCACTGCTGTCCGACCCGGTATTGCGCCCCGGTGAACCACGTTTGCGGCAGCACATCCACCAGGCCCGCCTGCAGATAAAAGACGAAGAGCGCGAATGCGGGATCGTCCTGGCTCATCGGCTTGTAGCTGGTCGGAACGATCAATTCATCGACGGACGAAAGCTCCGCAGGCACTTCGATTTTGTGTGTCCCCGCGCCCAATGACAGGGGAATCTCGAAATCCGCAACCGGCGCCGTAGCCGAGTAGATCCGTTCCGATGACTGCTTGAACCATCCCGCGACCTGCGCCATGTCGAACGCCTTAAGCTGGTCTGGATCGAAACACGCCAAACGAATGTTGCGTCCCTCAGGACACCAGATGCCAAGAAAATCAGGATTGACCAGGAAAGGTCGGCAGTACGTGTTCAGCGCGAGCCGAATCGTTTCCCTCTCGTGCTCGAGACCCAGTGTGACTAGGTGGGCGACGGGACCCTCGGTTCCGTGATGTGTCCATACGAACCGCTGTCTCGAATGGGATTGAAATCGGGGAAAGGTTTTCCAGTACCAGGGAACAGGTCCAACTGTCTCGGAGAGGACTTTCCGGGCGCGGCTCGCGTCGATGCCCGACATTAGGCCGTGGGCACGCCAGGTCCCTTCACATGCGTGCGGATAAAGCTCACGATCTCATCCATGGCGGTGCCCGGCTGAAAGATGGCGGCAACGCCGATCTTTTTCAGACCATCAATATCCTGATCGGGGATGATCCCGCCGACAAGAACAAGAACGTCATCCATTTTGTTCTGCCGGAGCAGGTCCATGACGCGCGGTACGATCGCATTGTGCGCGCCGGAAAGGATCGATAGCCCGATGACCTGGACATCTTCCTGTAGAGCTGCTGTGACGATCATCTCAGGTGTCTGCCGCAGCCCGGTATAGATGACTTCCATGCCCGCATCGCGCAGGGCGCGAGCGATTACCTTGGCGCCGCGGTCATGCCCGTCAAGGCCGGGCTTCGCGACCAGCACACGAATCTTCGCATCGGTCATCCGTACCATTTAACCACAGAAGCTTTCAGGGGGATGCGAATGGTGATTACTCTCCGCGCCTCTGTGCCCACGTGGTTCACAGGGTTTTGATGTCCAAACTTCTCCACATATACCAGCACGCAATGCTGCGATACGGTTCCCAGGCGCGCGCGATCTTCTCCATGTCTTTCGGACGCGGCAGATTCCTCTTCCTGTAGTGTTTCTTCACTGCCATCTGCACGCCGTAGTCCCCGGTCGGCAACACATTCGGGCGCCGCAACGAGAACATCAGGAACATGTGAGCTGACCACACGCCGATGCCCTTGACCTGCGTCAGGTGCTCGATCACTTCCTCATCCGGCAAGTCGGGCAACCTGGAAAAATCGAGCAGACCCGCCGCCGTCTTCGTAGCAAGGTCTTTCAAGTATGCCGATTTCTGTTTCGACAATCCCACGCCACGCAGTTGGGCATCGCTCAGTTTCAGGATGCCCTCGGGCGTGACCGGATCCCCAGCCAGCGCCGCGAAGCGTTTCCAGATCGTCGCGGCCGCCTTGCCGTTCAGTTGCTGATAGACGATCGCCTCTGCCAGGCTGCAGAATTCCGCCGGGCCAAATTCCATCCGGCAGGGACCGACACGCTCGATGATCGCGCGCAGCACCGGATCGGACTTCTTGAGATGATTCACCGCTTTGCGCATGGTCTATAGATCTACCACACTCCCTGCGCAAAAGGCGAACAAAATACGAATAACGCCCAACTATTGTGAGCGTTTCACCGCAATTCCCAGCACTTCATAGTGACCGTTGCGCAGCAGTTTGTCGGTCCCTATGAATGCCCGCGCGGGGAAGTCTCCGTGGAAGTAAGTCTTGTACACGCTGTTGAACGTGTCGTAGAGCTTCAGATCGGTGCAGAAGATTTGCATCGAGACGATGTCGTCCATCGAGAATCCCGCGTTCTCCACGGTCTTCTTGATGCCGTCCATCACGAGGTGTGCCTCCAGCTCAGCATCGGCGGGAGCTTGGGCGGTCTTTGGGTCGAGACCGATGTGTCCGGCAATGTAGAGCGTATTGCCCACCAGCACCGCATCGCTGAACGGCAGCGCCTTCGTATCGCCGGGTCTCGGATTCACGATGTACTTCCGATCTCCCGCGCTCGCCAACATACTTAGAGTCAGAAACAGCACTGCAACAACTGATGTCCGTGAAAGCATAGGTATCCTCCAGGAAATGACTTCATCAATGAATAATGGCCAGCAACAATCCGGCAATTCCACCACCAAGCACGATCCATGCCGGACTGATCCTCCACCGCACCAACACAGCCAGCGAAACGATTGCAATCAACCACGACTGCCATGTCCGTAGAGCATCCGCGCCCAGCCGGAATGTCACTCCTGCCATCAGCGCCACCGCGCACACGTTCACCGAATCAAGGAAGGCAGCGATCCACGGCGATTGCCTCAGCCGAAACAGAACCGGCGCGAGCAGAGCGACATAGAAGAACGAGGGCAAAAAAATTCCCACTGTCGCGACTGCGGCACCCGGCACGCCTCCAAGAATGTACCCGATGAACGTCGCGGTTGAAAGCACCGGACCCGGAGTGAACTGTCCGATCGCGATGGCGTCGAGCAACTGTTGACGTGTCAGCCATACGTGTTGCTGAACCAGCCCTTGTTCCAGAAACGCGAGCAGTACGTAACCGCCACCATAAAGAACCGCGCCCACTTTGAGGAAGAACAGGGCGATGCGCCAGGTGGATGGCGGCGTCACGATGGTGCTCGCAAGGGATGTTGCAGTTGCGGCCCCGACAATTCGCCATCCCCACCGGCCGTGAACCGGTGGAACGAAAACCGCTGCCGTAGCAGCTTTCACGGATTGCCGCACCAGCATGCCCAGCGCGCCGCCGCCGAACAGAATCAGAATCGTATTCAGTCCGATGAAGAATCCTGCCAGAGCCAGGGCGCCAAGCATTCCCAGTCCGGCATCCTTGACTGCGGTTTTTCCCAGGCGCCAGATCGCGATGGCGATCACGGCCACCACCGCAGGCTTGATCCCGATCAACACCGAAACCGCCTGTGGTAACGATCCAAAGCGCACATAGGTCCAGGCGAACGCGCCCGTGATCAACGCTGCCGGCAGAATGAAACTCGCGCCCGCAACACACAGTCCAGGCCATCCCGCGCGAATGTAGCCGACGTTGATCGCCATCTCGGTGGACGTTGGTCCTGGGATGAGATTCGCTGCGCCCAGCATGTCGAGAAATTGCTGGCGCGTGACCCACTGCCGCTTGCGGACAATCTCTCCTTCTATAAGTGCGATATGAGCGGCCGGTCCACCGAAACTCACTGCGCCGAGTTTGAGGAACAGGGAAGCGAGTTCTCGCAGTCTCGCGGGGAGCGAACTGTGTGGCGAGTCCGGCTCCGCGGCCGCTTGGACGTTCACAGTCGGATCACCTGTTTACCTTGCCATTCGGAGGAGAAAGGAGCAGAAATAGGAGGCACATCAGCATGGCAAAGTCGGTGCGCGCATCACTGACCATGTACCAGAAGCCTTGACCCGCGCGGGTCAACTCGGGGATCTTCGTGGTCACGATCGCGGTGCTGATGATGACCAGCAAGGGGAGCGCCGCGATTCGTACGTACAACCCAAGAAGGACTAGCAACCCGCACACGATTTCGAAAGCCCCAACCAAGTGGGCCGTAAAAGCAGGATGCGGAAACCCGATGCGCGTGAATCGTTCCATACCCATGCGAGCATCGGTGTACTTGAGGATTCCTTGAGTGAAGAATATCAATCCCACCGCAACCCGAATAAAGATTGCGCCTCTTCCTGGGACAGATTTTGCGAGAAGTGCCATATCGAGACGCCGATTGACGCGAGTACGTTCGGAGGCTATGACAGATATTTGGTTGTTGCTTCCACCAGCACTGCCGTGGGTTTGTAAGGATCGCCCGGAGCGTCATACTCTATCGAGCAATATCCCTTATACCCGTGCTTCTTCAGCGCGCCGAAGGCCTTTGCCAGATCGACATGGGAGGCTTTGCCCTGATCGTCGACCTCGCCATCTTTCACGTGGCAGATTCCATAGGCATGAGCGAACATTGCCTCCATCGCGCGGTCCTGGAAGGCTTCGTCGTGTGCCGCCAGCGAGTTCCCGAAATCGGGCAACGCCCGCAACCACGGACTGTTCACCTTCTCAATAACTTCGACGATAAAGAGAGGATCTTCGCTGATCGGATTGTCATTCTCCAGATGGATGACGACATTTTTCTTCGCGGCATACTCCGCGACGCGCGCCAGAGTGTCCGCGCATCGTCCCACATCCGGTCTGGAATCCTTAGCGTCATCGATATGGGTTCGAATGCTGGGTGATCCGAGCGCAACGCCCACGTCTACCCATTGATTGCTTGCCGCCACGGCCTTTTCGCGTTCCGCCTTGTCGATCGCGTACTGGCTGTGTCCGCCGTCGACCGCAATGTCTACCACGCTCGATTTTGCTTTTTCGACTGCAACGCGAAGTTGGTCAAGATACTTCGGGTCCGTCGATGGAAACACCGGGCTCCAGGGTTCGATATGATGCACGTTGAACTTCTCCACTACATGCGCGGCGAAGTCTTTCAATTCCATCTGCTGTTCTCGTGGAACCTTGCTTGGAGTATTTCCATCCCAACCTTTCCATCCCACGATGAACTCACGAAACGGGTACGCGGCCACTGCGACCCGTTCACGCGGATCAGAAGGGAATTGAACGGAAGGCCCGGAACTCGCACCACGCGCCAACCCCGGCAACAACCATGCTGCTGCGGAGGCAGTCGCACACTGCTCCACGAATTTTCTTCTTGTGATAGGGCTCATGCGCGAAAGTGTAGCAGAAAGGTTCTTGATCTTTGGGTGGCGTAGCGGACTCGATGGACTCAACAACGAGACTTGGTGCGCCTTCGTACCCCTTCGTGATTATTGACTTTGACCAACAAAGAGGGCGAAGGCGCCCGAAGCCTCGTGCTCAGTTACCTTTGTGCTCCAGTACCCGAGGCGCTTCCGGAAGCTGATGTGCCAACGGAACTCGGCGTTGACTCGGAGATTGCAGTCTTTTCTACGCCTGAGAAGCGAGCCGGCTGCGGACGGTATCCCTTGCGTGTGCGGACTTTATAGTTCTTCAACCGATCCCCGACGAGTTTCACCGTGATCGATCGCCATCCGGCGTTGGGATTGAACTTCGGGTAATAGCTCAGTGAATACAGATGGGCCAGGTCGTCACGAATCGAGGCAAATGCCTGGTGTTCATCGCGCCAGTTCTTGGCGAAGTATGCCTTTCCGCCCGTGGCAGCTGTCATGCGATCAAACACAGCGGTGGATACGGGTTCCAGCCGTGCCTGCTGTGTGCTGATCATGTAAATGGAAACACCCGCTGATTGCGCGAATTCTGCGACGTCTTCGGGAGGCACGACACTGGAGTTGTCGGGACCGTTCGAAAACACCACGATCACTTTTCTGCCGGTATTCAGAGCGGCATCCTTCAGTGTGAGCAGCAGGCAGTTATAGAGCGCCGCCTGATCTCCCGCCACGGTGGATCGAACGGCCTGCAGCACTTGCGACCGGTCGGACGTCAAAGCCGCTGCGCGTGACAAATCCCTGCTGTAGGAGTAGAAAGCGATCTTGTCGGCATTTCCCAAGGAGCGGACAAATTCGGTAATGGCATCCTGCGCGAAAACGAAGCCGCGATACATGTAGTCGCTTGTGTCGAAGAGAATGAATACGTTCGCCCCGCTCACCAGGTCGCTGAGAGTCTGCCCGGCCGCGCCTGGCAGCAGTTGATTCCCACCCGTCTTCGGCGGACCTGAATCCAGGCTAGCCAGGTCCCCGAGATTGCGCGCGGGACCATTGCCTTCCGCAAACGTGGCGGGCTTCTCCACGATCCCGTCCTCGAGGATTTGAAAGTCTTCTGGCTTGAGTCCGGTGACGTAGTTGCCCTTCTTGTCGGTCACGGCGACGTTGAGCTGAACCATGTTGACCACGACGTGAATGTCCGGGTTGTCCTGAGCAACCATCTCCCTTCCGGCTGGCACGACGAAACCCAGAGAGAACGCAGCGAGCAACGACAATTTCCTGAACATGGGTGAATTTCCTACTCTGCCGTTTCCGGCGTCTGGTCACCGCTTTGTTGAACTTCAATCATTGCGCAAAAACTGCAAACTTTACGGCCGGCTTGCACTCATGGTCGCTGGCAAAGCTATTTTGCCCGTACGGAAATCCTCTCCCGCTTCATGCATCGCGCGAAGCAGCGCCGGCCAGTCTTCAAAGTCAGTCGCGAAGATCTTTCCGATCATCACCCGCGTGAGCTCCGGCACGAGCCGATTGAGCAATACCGGTGGATATCCTCGCTCGTCGGCCAATCGGGCCCAGTACAAATTGGGGGAATCCCAGGATTCCGCCAACAAACGGCTGGCCTCTCCCGAGAACGGAGGCATGGGCGCGACATTCAATAGCTCGAGGCCGTAGTTCTGAGCCATGACCGGATGCGGAACCCCGAAATCGTGCGACAAACGTCGCCAATTCACCTGGTCTGGATGTTGTTTTGACAACTCGTCCAATTCCCGAATCGCGCTGCCCACATCACCGGATTGTTCCGGATACTTCTCGCGGAACTCTGCGGCCAGGTAGAAAACGTCCGCCGGCATGATCCACGCCAGGACTTCCGATGTCTTTTGGTTATGGAGGTCCCGCTCGAGCTGCTTCGATTGCTCGGGAAGCATTCGCCCCGACAAGATGGCGACAACCTTTGTCCGGAGTGCTTCATCTTTCGCGGATGCCGATAGAAGTTCCTCCCCGGCACGCTGATACAGCGTGATGGCGTGCAACTCCTGGGGACTAACATCCCACCAGCGTGACAGGGTGGAACTGGCCAACAATTCGGGCGTCACTTCTTCCCAAATAAGGGCCTGCACGCTGTCGGGTGAAATAAAGTCCTGCTCCAGAGTTGCCAACGCGTAGGGCAGATCGGCCAGTGAGCCGACAAAATGCGCGCCGCCGCCCGCAGGGGTACCTTGCCCCAACAGTTGTGGTGTTTGCCACAGCGTCTTGAATCCAGTGACCGTGTCACCCGCGAAATCGTGCGAGCGGACGAGCAACGGATTGTTGTGCAGCGCCTGCGACCCCGGGGGCTCGTAATAGGCGTAGTTGAGACCCACGAGCGTATCCCGGAAGAACGACGCGAGTTGACCGCGGGCCTCTTCGATTTGCTTGGCGGTTGCGTTCGTGGACTTGAGCACCTTCGGCAGATCCGTCTTCATCTGTACATCGGTGTGATGATTGTTGTAGATGCCCGACGCCCACTCCTCGCGCTCTCCCATCGTGAAGATAGGCCGCGGCATCTCGAATTCCCGGGTCTGATCGGCCAGGAGCAGAACGTATGCTTCCGGCTGTTTCCCATGTGCCTTATCCTTCAGCGCCTCGCCGACCGTCACCAGCGTATCGAGCGGAACCAGACGCTGATCGTCGAGCACCGAACGTATCCTCAGAGCGTTCTCCCGCTGCATCTGTCTCGCGGGCTGATTCGCTTGCACCGGCCCGGCTAGCATCTCGATGATCTTGTCCTGCGAGACGGTGGGCTTTCCCGTCGAGAATCGGAATATCTCGGTCAGGGAGGCATGTCCCGCATCGTAGAGCTGAGCCGCCGTTCGAATGGTTGCGAAGGGCTTGAGCAATTCCTGCCACGAGTCATTCAGCTGTTGGGGCGGAATTTGACCTTGGCGCGCGAGAATCTGCCAGATCCCAACATTGGCCTGAAAGATTCCGTATGCATTTCCGCGATCGGCCGCTGGAATGTTGTTCAATCCCCGGGCCACCTGCAGAAATTCTGTAATGGATTGATCGTTGAGCTCCGGGATCTCCGAAAAGATTTTGTACTGCGCGCTGTAATCTTCGAATCTGCGCGCCAGCAGTCGCACGGTTGTGGGCGCCAGGCGGTGCTCCGGCGATCGTCTGCTATCCAATTCACTGAGTGCGAGATAGATCTGAAGAGGGCCTACCTCGGTGGGCACCCGGGAGAGCGCGAACATGATTTGCACCAGCTCATCCGGGTCCTTGGCTCTGCCATTCTGCTTGGCGAACCTTTTTACAGCATTGAAGCTCGATCCCCGAAAGATAATGTCGTTCCACTCTTCCATGTTTCCCGGAATGAGCGGCGCGCCGGCATTGTCAAACTGAAGCCGCGTAACCAGCAGCAGCAGCCAGGGCGTCGGGCGAAATGAGCCTCGCGTCGCCGGGACAGAGAGATCGGTGGAGCGAAGGGCCGCATAAAAGAGCTGTAATCGGCGAGCATCGGTGAAATATTCCTGACGCCTCGCGCCGACGCGACCAAGGGCGTCGAAATACGCAGCCAGCCAGCCCTTATCCTTAGCCACCAGTTTCAGGACGAAGTTGGCGGGAGAGGCTGGGTCTGCGCCGACCAGTTCCTTCCAGGCATCGGCAGCCTGTTGTCCGCCAGGAACGAGTAATGAGCCATTGCTGACGCAGATTTCCCTTCCATAAAAATCCAGCACGGCAGCGTAGGGCAGGAGTTTCCCTAGTCCGATCGAGTGCTCCATCCAGTTAGACGTCTCTCGATCGATCCGAGACATTGCCCAATAGAGCCGTGCGATGGAAGAGTCGTTCAACATCGTCTCCAGCAGGTCTCGGCTGTTTTCTTTGAGATTCTTCTTGCTCAGCTGCGTCCATTCGCTTTCCGCGAAGAGGACAGGAACCGACTCAGAGGGATACGGGTATTCAAACGGTTTGCCCCCTTGTAAAGTTTGCTCCAGGGAGGTGAGCGGAAAACCGGAGTCGATGGCCAGAAACGCTCGTTCCGGATCCTCTGTCTGCAGTGCGGTGCCGGGTCCTCCACAATCGGGGCGGACGCGATAACCTAGAACCCGCAGCAGCGGACCGGCATCGTCGCAACCTGTAACGCGAAGCACCATTCCCGTCTTCTCGGCCAGCAATGTCAACTCTCTCGCTTGCACCACGTAGCGCCGAAGCAGAATCAGGAATTCCGTCGCCTGCGATGTGCCCTGGTACCCCTGCGTGAACACGTTGCGGGCCAGCAGCGGCAAAATTTCCTCCGGGGCAACTTTCTGGCTGATTCCTGCCATCCGTAGAAAGGAGCGCCGCGGACCCGGGATCAGGAACTCTGAGGCCGGTGCAGGCGCCGGATCGTCACCAGGGACAGCCCGAACATCGGCTGACCCCAAGGCGATCGGCGGTGACAGATTCGTGTCGGTTGCGGATAGGCCGCTGCTCAACAGAGAGGCCGCCAGAAGGACAGACGAGCAAACAGTAGATCTCACGGTTGGATCCCTTCAGCTGGTCGACTTCACATCGGCTGGAAACTCCCGGGCGGAAGGGGCAGGGTGGTTTTCACGCCAGGCAATGTCTCCAGACTGGCCGAGGTGAGCCCCAAGCCACTTCCGGATATGTGTCGGCCAAAATACTCCAGATTGAGACACAATCCAAGCTATTTTTTTATGAGAACGGCGGCCCGACGGCATGGCAGCGCTCCAAAGTGTGTGAACGGCTGCATCCCCTTGGCGCGTCAGGAATTTTGCCCGTTTGGCTCCAACTCCCGATGCGACCGGGTTTGAAAGGGTCCGCCTCAGACTAACTCCGGCGCGATTATGCTGACCTCTGCATAACCTGACAGGGCTGGTCAAGTCGACGCCGAAACCGTCATTCAGGTCCCTACGATTAAATGTCTTTGCCGTAAATCGGAATCGACGCGCCGCTGATACTCTTACCCGCGTCTCCCGCCAGCCATAGGATCAGGCTTGCGATGGCGGCGGGCTGCACCCACTTCGAGAAATCGGCGTTTGGCATGTCTTTCCGATTTGCGGGAGTGTCGATCGTGCCCGGCAGAATCGCATTGGCCTGGAGACCCGCGTCCCGGTTCTCCATTGCGATCGTCCTGACGAGAGAAACCATGGCCGCCTTGGACGCGCTGTATGCCCCAACGCCTGGTCCGGGATCGACAGCGGCGCGACTCCCAATCGCAATCAAACGACCGTCGCCACTAGCCCTCAACGCGGGGATCGCCGCGCTTGCAATGTGAAACAGAGAATTGAAGTTAAGATCCATCATCTTCTGCATGGTTGCGTCGTCGGTTTCCGCGACCGGCCGCCCACCGGTGAAGCCTCCCACCGTGTGGACCAGCACGCGGATCTTCCCGAATCGCGCCATGATTTGCTTGATCATTTCGCGGGCTCCGCCCCGTGTGGTAATGTCTGCCGGGATTGCCTCGAATCCCGGCTGTGCGAACTCGGACTGCTCAATTTTTCGCGAGGTGCCAACCACGGTTGCCCCGCCGTCAAGAAAAGCGCGCGTGACGTAGCTGCCCAGCCCTCCATTTGCCCCAGTGATGACTACCACGTCTCCTGTCATAGAACTTCCTCCTCGCGAGCCCATCGTTCTGCAAACCGGCATAGTCTTACTTGTTGCCAACTGTCATCATTGTCACTTGATTGTCACTTGTGCGTGAGGTTCATTTCGATGGAGATTCCGGGTTCGCTCAATTGACAATAAAGGAACCATTTCTAGTCGTGGTGAAAGGATAGAACCGTGGCTCTGCGGATCCTGGGTGGTCGATGTTTGTACCCAGTGGCGTCTGTTTGTGCGATCGATTTTAGAACCCTTTCCGGCTTTTCAGGTTATTGGCGGAGCGTCTGATGGAATCGATGCGATCAAGAAGGCCGCATCACTGCTTCCTGATGCCATCCTTCTCGATGTCGGGATGCCGCTTCTCAACGGAATAGAGGCAGCCGAAAGAATTCGAGAATTGTGCCCGGATGCAACCCTCATTTTCCTCAACAGGAGCATGATCGCGAGGTCCGAAGAACGGCGTTGGACACCGGGGCAACAGCATATCTCGTGAAGTCAGAGGCTGCTTGTCAACTTCGATATACCCTTGAAAGGGTCATGCAGGAGAAAGCACAGCGTCATGGACCGGAGCACCAGTCGCGAGAACCTGCAACTCTAGTTCCGGGACGTTGAACTGTGCCGCGCCGCATTCCAGGCAGACAGAGAGTTTCGGAAAAACCCAGACTATCGGTTTGTTAAGACCATCGAGGCCCGGAAAGTGAATGGCAACTTCGCCGTCGAAGGCTTTCCATTGGCTGGACCCACTACACTTGCATTCCATAGCCCCCCCAGTAACAATGCCGATACTCTTTGGCTTTGGTACGCTGTGCCGTGATACCGATCACACTTTTGTGCGTTGGCGCAATTTGGCGTGCGCCTACGCCTTTTCTTTGGCTCCTCTTGACCTAGAGGCTAAGCAGATACGCCCAAATCACGTGTAACGGTACTCCGACTTTCTCCCCTTCGACTCTCAACTGCTGTCATAGCAATGCACGAACGTGCCGAGCGTTGTACTGCTCGATTGCGGCTGCGTCATAGCTGCTCGCATGCTCTCGGACCAGTGCGGTTCCAAATTTGCCGTTAGCGACGACAGGTTGGAACCGGGTTTCCGGGCCGCCGACAAATCGTGAGTTGATTGGCGATTAGCCCGCTTCCCAATACGTATCTTTCATTTATCGCGGACTTTCTCCTGGAGGTGGGTTTGCGTTGATTTTGCCAAGAGAGATTTCTCCCTCATATTAGCTGCGCCTTAATCTTCCTGCGGTTTCCACTTGACATCCAAGTGATAACTGTGTTCACTTGGATACCAAGTGAAGAAAATGTCCATCCAGATCCTGCAAGGTACTCTCGACCTCATGATCCTCCGCACCCTTGCCACGATGGGTCCACAGCACGCCTACGGCATCGCCACCAGGCTCCAACAGATCTCGGACGACGCCTTGAATCTCAACCAGGGCACGATTTATCCGGCTCTCGTCCGGATTGAACAGCGCGGCTGGACCCGTGGTTCCTGGGGCAAGACGGAAAATGGCCGCGAAGCGAAGTATTACGCCATCACCCGGGCTGGGTTGAAGGCGCTCGATGAAGAAACCGAGCGCTGGCGCCAGATGTCCGGCGTGGTCGAAAGGCTGCTCGCTGAGGAACAGTAGCCATGGTGTGTTTGAGAAGAACTGTCGCCAAAGTCCGCAATCTTTTCGCCAACAAGCATGCCGAAGAGGACCTTGCCCGCGAAGTCGCATCGCACCTCACCCTGCTGGCCGACGACTTCGAACGCCGCGGCCTGTCGGCTGAAGAAGCACGCCTAGCCGCGCTTCGCGCTTTGGGCGGGGTGGAGCAGGCAAAGCAGGCACATCGCGACGAGCGTTCTCTGTGGTGGATCGAACAAGCCATGCAGGATCTGCGCTATGGCCTGCGCACATTGAGCAAGAGCCCGGGCTTCACGATTACTGCGGTGCTTACGCTTGCCTTCGGCATCGGCGCATGCACAGCTATCTTCAGCCTGGTAAATGCTGTACTCATCCGTTCGTTACCATATGGCGATTCAAACCGGCTCGTCTACCTCTATACGCCCAATCCTCAATTCAAACTTCCTGCCGAAGTTTTCGGCCCCACCTACGCCGATTTTTACGACCTCAAGCGCGAGAGTCACTCCTTTCAGGACCTGACGGCCTTCGACCAATCTATCTTTAGCCTAGCTTCGCCGGACGCGGCGGAACGCATCAGTGCGGCGCGCGTCGATGGCGACTTCTTTCGAACTTTTCAATCCAGTCCTGAACTTGGCAGGGAGATAAGTCCCGATGACAACCAATTGGGACACGAAAAAGTGGCCGTCATCAGCCACGCGCTTTGGCAGTCCAAATTTGGGTCGGCCGCTGACGTTCTTCATCGCTCGCTGTTGCTCGACGGCAGAAGTTACGAGATCGTCGGAGTCATGCCGCAAGGCTTCGAGTATCCACATAATACCGATTTAGCCTACGGAGAATCTCAATACAAGACGACGCAAGTCTGGATCCCGCTTGCCCTTACGCCACAGCAAATGGCTGATCGAGAAAATTCGAGGGGAAATGCCGTCGCGCGCCTCAAGCGCGGGGTCTCCATCGCCCAGGCGCAGGCGGAGATGACCACCATCATGGTGCGCCTCGATAAACTCCATGACCCGCTGGTGCGGGGATGGGGCGCGCTAATCGAGAACTTCGTCGAGAGCACCGTCGGCCACGTCCGCTCACTGCTGTGGCTTCTCCTCGGCTCAGTGTCGATCGTGCTCTTGATCGCCTGCAGCAACACCGCAAATCTGCTCCTTGCCCGTGCCGCCGGACGCGTTCGAGAGTTGGGAGTTCGTGTCGCCCTCGGAGCTGGCCGCAGGCGCATCGCTCGACAGCTCATCACGGAAGCGCTGTTGATCGGCCTCGCCGCCGGAGCCATTGGTGTCGCCCTCGCGTACCTCTTCTTGCGCATCCTTCCGCTTTTCAATCCAGGCAACATCCCACGCCTCAACGAAGCCTCGCTCGACATGCCCGTACTGGTCTTCACCATCGCAGTCTCGCTGCTTACCGGCGCGCTCACCGGCGTCTTCCCGGCACTCGCCATATCGCGCGTCAATGTCACCGACCTCCTCGCTACCGCCGGTAGCCGCAGCGTTGCCGGCGCGCATAACCGAGCTCAAAGTGCTCTCATTGTCGTCGAGTCGGCGCTCGTCGTAGTACTGCTCGTTTCAGCCGGCCTGCTCATTCGCAGCTACGTCAACGTCGAGTCGGTCGACACTGGCGTCTCGCAATCCACCGTTACACTGAACATTGGGCTCGATCGGCGCTATAGCCAACCGGACGCCGTCCAATTCTTCCGAAATCTCTTCGCTAAGCTGCAAGCTTTGCCCAGCGTGGAAACAGTTGGAGCCGTCAGCAACCTGCCCCTCAGTAACTCCGAAGACCTGAGAATGTTCGCAGTGGATGGCTATCCAAACCAAAAAGGTCAATTGGCTGAAATGCGCTGGGCCACGCCCAATTATTTTTCAGCCATGAGGATTCCACTTGTCGCCGGGAGGCTGTTCACCGCCGACGAGGACCGAGGGGCGCATGCCATCATCATCAATCAGAGTTTTGCTACAAAGTATTTTGCCGGTCGCAATCCCATCGGTGGCCGCATCAGCCGGCAAGATGATCCCGCGCAATGGAGCACCGTCGTCGGTGTCATCGGTGACGTGCGTGACGACAGCCCGGAAAAACCCTCCGAGCCCCAGATCTATCATCCCGATGTCGAGTTCGGAGGCGGATACATTGCCGTCCGTTCTTCGCTGCCGGCGGGTTCCATCGCGGCCTCCATTCGCGCCGTTCTTCACTCCCTCGATCCCAATCTCGCCGCGGGCGACATTCAAACCATGGGAGATCTTAAATCGGAAGCGAGCGCACAGCGCCGTTTTCAAACCTTGCTTCTCACCCTCTTTGCCGCCATTGCACTATCGCTCGCGCTCGTCGGCCTCTATGGACTTATGGCCTACTCAGTCAGTCGCCGCACGCGCGAAGTCGGCATTCGCATCGCCCTCGGCGCGCAGCGTAGCGATGTATTTCTGCTAGTACTCAAGAAAGCAGCATTCTTGCTGGCCATTGGTCTCGCCTCCGGCCTCGTCGCTTCATGGTTCGCCACACGCGCCATTCAGGCGTTTCTGTTTGGTGTCGGCCGGTACGACCCGATCACCATCCTGTCGGTCTGTGCCTTGCTCGCAGTCTCGGGCTTGCTCGCGGCCATGATTCCCACTCGCCGCGCTGTCTCTATCGATCCGATGCAGGCGCTGCGGACGGAATAGGAAAGGACCTCAGGGCTGCCTTTGCGATTGCAAATGCTATGGAGATTTGCGGCAGCGTATCGGCAAATCTGTTGCGGTCAGATTTTGTGGAGCGCGCTGCCCTGAACTATCCCTCATCATCCTTCACGATGACCTCTTTCATCTCCTTAATTTCCGTGATTACAATTGCGTGAGTACCGGTTCGTTCAAACACAATCCCGGTTGCCCGCACGTACTTGCCGACAAACGGCATAAGTACCTGCCGTTGATCCGTATCAGGCATCTTGGCAGAGATGGGGAAATACAGCCGATCATCTTTGGTTAGAATAACGAGCGGCGAGCCACCCTTCACGCAATCCTGTACGCACTTGCTGCCCATACTCGTCGCGTGGTTATCAAGATTCTGAATCGGGCAAGCAACATCCCGAACCAGCCCTTCTATCGTTTCGTGGGAAACATTCGCCCGGGCACCAGCCATGTCCGTGGTCTGTGGAGACTGAGACGCCGCCAGGAGAATCCCGCAGCACGCGAGCAAGCCCATCTTCAATGGTCGGATCATCGGATCTCCTTTTCATGGGGCATCAATTTTGCGATGTTACCAGTTCGATGAGGCGTTTAATCATCGCACACTGGTGACGTGGCAAGGATGCAAGTTCTGGAAGCAGACGATTGCACTATGTGCGTTTTTCCTTCGCCTACACGGTCAGGAACTCATCGTGCCTTAAGCATCGAATAATCGTGGTCTTCATTACTCAGGCCGCCGACAAGATGTCTCGTCAGCCCCACTTCGCACCATCACACTTTTTTCAGAGTCGCTGATGCCGGTGAGCATGGCCGGGATTGGGTAGCGTCCGCACTATTATGCGCAGGTAAGTTCTTTAGAACAATGGTGGAGGCGGCGGGAGTCGAACTATTCAGCGTGTTGACAGCACGTAAGTTATTGATTCTTCGTATGGCCAGAGGGGCAAAAAAGGCACCATTGCCAATTCCATTGTACGTTTATTGTACGAAAATCTTTTCGGGTTCCCATAGCCCAAAACCCCTTCCAGAGCAGAGTATCCCACACTTTTGTCGCTACCGCCAAAGCATCTTTCGCCTTCCGGTCCCTACTTTCAGGGTTCCGGAATCTCTCTGATTGTGAACTGGCCGACTCCGGCGATCTCGATTAACTTGTTCAGCAGGAAATCCTGATCCTTGGATTTCTTGACGTGCTCGACAACAGGAATGAGCCGTTCCCATTGTTCCTGCCTGCTCAGACCGCTTTCGCGCAATACGATCAATCCAGGATGAACGGGCGCATCGAGAAGTTCGATGAAGTCTCGCGCGTTCGTCGTGACGACGGCAAAGTCATGATCAAGCGCATACTGCCAGACCACGTTATCCGTCCGACCTGCAAGGCCAACGTGCGGTACAGATTGGGAATACACACCGACGTCAGCTAACGGTCGCACCAGTGCTGGAGATATGTTCTCATCCAGCAGAAGACGGATCATGTGCTCAGTCTACGTCGCAGAGCCAACCTCTTTCGTGGTCGTCCCGGCCTCTCGGCGAAGCGCGAGAAGAGCCGGGCATAGTCCAGGTCGCGGGAACTGAGCGCCGGGAAATCCTCCGCAATCTCCTTTTCTGGCACGTCCTTCCGAAAGAGCGACGCGACATGCTGAAGGGGGATGCGTGTACCGCGAAAGACCGGTTCGCCCCCCAACACGTCAGGATTAGAAACAATCCGTCGTCTGCCCCAGCGGAAAGCTGACAGATTTCGAGCCAGCTTCTGGCGGAAGGCCTTACATTCAACTAAAACCTGCATGTCCCCCGACCGATAGACGAGGTCCGCACCCTCTCTCGACCAGCGGGTCGCGGTGCGATTGCCACGTGACAGGATCTTCGCCAGAGACTGCTTGTCTTCTTTGCTCAAGGCAAACGGAAACTCGACAAGCACTTTCACAAGAAGCACGTCTCCAACTGAGAATTCATAACGCACGGCCTTGCCTGCCTTACGTTTGAATGACGGAGCCACGGACTTCTTTTCCAGTGCGGTCCGGATCGTTTCCGGCGAAACTTCCGCAATTGCCGCCGCTTCGCTAACGGAGAAGAGTTCAGCCATAAGAGTCTCCCATATAAATATACCACCATTGGTGGTATAGTTAAAGCAGATCTGAGCGCACCATTTTTCCCCTGCCCGCTTCACCGGAGCCGTTCGGCGTACACCGCACGTTTCTGAGGAAGTACGCCCTACAACTCCTCGCCGCACAGCAGATGGATTTGCCGTTGCCCGCCTGAACCATCGCCTTACAAGTCATACTCACAGGCAGTTTGATACTTCTAGCTACCAAGAGGGGTTCGGAACCGCCCCATATATGGGTTCGTTGTACCCTCCGTGATGGAGATTTGATACGCGAGTCGCAGAGAGCCTATATGTAATAGAATAATAAGGACGTTTGCTGGGTTTTGGCATTATCTGATGGCCTTCAGAACCTGCCCATTCCGCGTGCGAGACTACTCGTCATGCAGTCCCCAACACGAGAAGACCTCGGCAGATGTTCGGCATTCGGATCATCAGAACTTCCCTCAGACTTGAAATGCCGATGTCGCCACAATCCGAAAAAGACCTGAACGGGGCAGAATCTACACCGAACACCCTAATGGTCCGGGAACAGTTGCGGCGCCTTCTCGCGCACTCATTGTTCACGAACAGCAAGCGATATCCAGTACTGCTCGCATACACGGTTGAGCAAACCCTGGATGGCAATGCAGGCGAGTTGAAAGAGCGGACGATCGGCGTCGAAGCCTTTGGACGCGAGCCAAATTATGACGTCAACCTTGATCCCGTGGTTCGCACGACCGCCGCAGAGGTTCGCAAAAGGCTGATTCAGTACTATTACAATCCCGACCACGCCGGCGAGTTGGTGATTGAACTGCCTCTGGGCTCCTACGTCCCGTCTTTCCGTGAGCCGCCGGCCGCTCAGAAGGGCTTTGCGTCGGAACCTGGTTCTGTTCAGAAAGCCGAGCCATCTTCTGGAGATTCCGGGGCGTCAGGGCATGCCGAGCAAGCAACTTCACGGCTCACCGTTCGCCATTGGGCCTTGATAGCAATCGCCCTGCTCTTCGCCGTGTTCATCGGTGTCGCAATTGGCCGGATGAGGGTCCCGAAACAGCCCTCGAATCTCGAGCGTTTTTGGGAACCGATGACTTCAAGCTCCGGAAGAGTTACGTACTGTCTTGGCGAACCGAGGGCATCCGTTGATAACGCGCAACTCCTGCCGCCCGGCACGCCGCTCTACGGAGGCTTGGACGTCTCGGATGTAATCACGCTTGCGCGCTCGATCGCTCCGCTTGTTCCCGGAAATGCCTCCTACCGTGTCGTTGCGGCGTCAAGTACTGAGTTCACACAACTACGGGAAGGTCCCTTCGTACTCATCGGAGCCTACGACAACGCATGGACGATGCGCGTGACTCAGGGCTTGCCATTCGGATTCGAGTACGACGCAAACCGCGTCCGCAGGATCGTTGATCGCAAGAGTCCTGAGAAGAGATCGTGGACACTCCAGTGGGAGGTTCCCAACTCAAAACTGACGCAGGATTATGCGATAGTCGCTAGAATCCACGACAACGTCACCGGAGAACCGGTGATTGTCCTTGCGGGTATTTTGGGGCAAGGGACCGAGGCGGCTGGAGAGGTCGTCTCCAATGCGGCGTACTTGAAGTTGATCCTCGACAAGGCGCCAAAAGACTGGGATCAGAAGAATCTCGAAGCCGTCATCGAAACCCAGGTCATCGAAGGCCACCCTGGCCCACCGACAGTGATTGCCGTCGATACCTGGTAGCCCCCATTCTCTTTTCCGGGAAAGCATGTATCATACGTCCCCCTTTAGGTTTCCACCGCCCTATCCCTATCTCCTTGCAAGTTCTGAATTTGTCGTGCCGCAGATGTGCTTGATGCACGATGGAGCTTTTTGACGAATCAAGGCCCGCTTAACCTGCGTGCAGCGAAGAAGAGACGAATCCAGCCTGTGCGCGTACGACGAGAGGCGCGAACGGGATCGATTCGGCTCTCCTCCGCGCGGATCTCGCGAGACTTTCTCACGCGAATCCTGCGACATTCGTCTTATCGCCGTGAAGGAGATTCTCATGAAACGTATTTTGGGGTTGGGATTGTTTCTAGTGGTAGTTTCGTTGCCGCTACTAGCCGCGAAGAATTCGCAGACATTCTTGCTGCCATCTAAGGTCCGGGTGGGTGATTCCACGCTTCCGGAAGGACATTGCGACGTATCCTGGACGGATGCATCCGGATCACAGGTGCAGTTGACGATCAAAACGGAGGACAAGAAGACGGTAACCATCCCTGCGCGCGTAGTTGAGGGGAAGCAGCTTGGTGGCGGTGTGGAAACAGTCGTCTCAAACGGGGTCACGTACTTGTTGGCATTTCACACCGCAAAGGCCACATTCGTCATTCAGGATCCTCCAAAGAACCTCAACTAACCGGATGCTCAGAATCGAGAGGATCAGGCTCCTCCTCGCGGCATTTCTTTGACGACAAGAGGCCGACATGCGTAGCATGGCGGGTCACTCTGATCACAATCGGTTTGCACTGAGGGGAAGAACGATCGTGCCACAGCTCTCCGGGCGGCTCTGTTGGGGAATCGTAGTCGGGTTGATCGCTGTACAAATGCTTCTGACCATACTCGTCGTGCACCGCGAATCGCCCAGCTTCGACGAGGGGGACCACATGTTTGCCGGTTACATGATGTGGCATGCCGGCGATTATGGCCTGAACCCGGAGCATCCTCCGCTGGTGAAGCTTCTTGCGGCCCTGCCGGTGCTGGGGAGACCACTCTGGGTACCGGAACTCAAAAACCGCGACTTCAAGGTCGAGGCTTTCCTCGGCGGCCGCGACTGGTTGGCGCGCAACGACGGCGACCGCAATCAACTGGTGTTCCGTATGCGTCTGGCCGCTGGGTTGCTCGCCGTCCTCTTTTCTTTGACGGTCTTTCTAGTGGCGCGGGAGTGCTTCGGCGACTGGGCGGGCCTCGCTGCGCTAGCTCTGGCTGTCTTTGACCCCAACATACTCGGTCATTCTGCGCTGGTCACGACCGACATCGGTGTCTCGCTCTTCTTCCTGGCCAGTACATGGTGCTTCTACCGCTACGTCAAGCACCCGACGTGGACACGACTGCTAGCCACGGGTCTAGCGGCCGGATTGTTGCTGGCCACCAAGCACTCCGGCATTCTGCTGGCGCCGATGCTGATCCTGCTCATCGGTCGCGAGGTGGCCGCGGCAGATAAAGGGACCCGAGTGGGCACCGCGCTGCGCCTGACAGGGGCCTTCTGCGTGATTGCCCTGATAGGATTCGTGGTTTTGTGGAATTTCTATGGCTTCCGCTATTCCGCTCGGCCCAACGGCTTGAAGATGAGCACCACGCTCGCTGATTATGTGGCACCTTTCCCCTCACCGATCGTCACGATCGTGAACGGCGTGGGACGTGGACATCTGCTGCCCGAGTCCTATCTGATCGGTGTGGTTGACGTGGGGCGCATGGCGGCCTTCTATCCTACATACATCTTCGGCAGGAACTACGCTCACGGTGTGTGGTGGTATTTCCCCTCGGTGCTTGTCATCAAGACCACGCTTGGCCTGCTGGCTCTCACGCTGCTTGCGATCCTCGCCACGGTCACGCACAAGCTCAAATGGGGGCGGGAACTGGCATTTCTGCTAACGCCTGCGCTTTTCTACCTCTTCATCGCCATGGTGTCCGGCATGAATATCGGAGCGCGCCACCTGCTGCCCTTCTACGGCTATCTCTTCATCCTGGCAGGAGCCGGGGCCGCTGCACTAGGCGCATCGAATCGGATCTGGAGCATCGTATGCGTGGTGCTCGTGGCTGCGCACGCCATCTCGTCGTTGGCGACCTTTCCCAACTACATTCCCTACGCCAACGAAGCCTGGGGCGGGCCCGCCAACGTGCACAATCTGCTCAGCGACGCCAACGCTGATTGGGGGCAGCAGCTGTTTCAGGTCAAAGCCTGGCAGGACCGCCATCCCGGTGAGGAGTGCTGGTTCGCGTACTTTGCCTTCCCCGAATTCAACCCGGAGACCTACGGTATCCGCTGCCATCATCTCCCGACCATCGATACGTGGTTCTTAGGGGGCGCCGACAATGTTCCTCCGGTCATCGACGGCACCGTGCTGTTGAGTGCGGGCGACATGTCCGGCTGCGAGTGGCCCGCTGCTTCCCTAAATCCCTACGATCCGTTTCGCACGATGAAGCCTGCAGAGACCATCGAGCACGCCGTAATGGTTTTCCGCGGTCACTTCGACATGCGTCAGGCTGCTGCACTGGCTCGCGCGGAGAACGCATTTCAGGCACTTTGGAGGGGCGACAGAGCCAGTGCGTTGCCGCTCGCACAAGAGGCGGTGGCGCTAGATCCCACACTGCTGATGGGCCACGGGGCACTCGGCGATGCGCTGGCCGCTGCGGGCCGCACAGCAGAGGCACGCGGGGAATGGGAAACGGCACTCGCCCAGGCTCGACAACTCGAACCGGGCGCTCAAATCCTGTTTGTTCCCCATCTGGAGGCCAAGCTGAAGAAATAAAGCGAACCGGCTCTGTCCCACGAAAATCGTTGCCACTGGAGATGGCGGCTATTCTGTTAGCGGAAGTACTTATTCGCCATGCCGGGGTTGGCGAGATTAAGAACCTAGGGACGTATGATACATGCCGGGACATATTATGTAATGTGCAGATAATTAAGAACTTATGGCGATGTTGGACGGTTTATACGCGTTGAAGCTTCTCTGACCGGTCGTCCTCAGTCGATTCTGCTTTGTTTCGTCCCTCTCGGGCGGGTTGGCTTAAGAAATCTGTCGGTCTGACCCCGGTCGTCGCAACCCCAGAGGCGACATTTGGAAAATCAATGAACAAGCGGAATCTTGCTAGCTACTTCACGCCCACACTCACGGTGGCCATAGGAATCATTTCGAGCGTAACTCTTGCTCGTGCTCAGAATACCGACCGTCCGTGGATGAACCCCAAACTTCCCCCCGAACAACGCGCCGAACTCGTGCTCAAGCAGATGACGCTGGACGAAAAGTTGGCACTCGTTCATGGCAACGGGATGGCTCACGTCCCATTCTGGCAAATGCCCCTCACGCCGCTATCGAACGGGGGAGCGGGTTACGTCGAAGGCGTGAAGCGCCTGGGCATACCGCCCATCGTCATTTCGGATGCTGCGTACGGAATCCGAGACAGTGGTGCGAACGGGAGGTATGCCACCGCCATGCCTTCAAACCTGGGATCGGCTTCGAGTTGGGACCCGGAGTCTGCCTGCGAATACGGCGAGGTAATCGGACGTGAGCTTCGTGCGCAAGGTTTCGACATGACTCTGGGAGGTGGAGTGAACCTTACCCGTGAGCCGCGAAACGGGCGCACTTTCGAATACACCGGGGAAGATCCGCTCCTAGCCGGCACGCTCGTCGGCAGCATGATGAAGTGCGAACAAGCGCAACACATCATTGGTGACATTAAGCACTACGCGGTGAACGACCAGGAGTCGGGGCGCTTCTTTGTTAATTCTGTGATTTCAAAGCGCGCCATGCAGGAATCGGACCTGCTCGCTTTTCACATCGCGATCTCGATCGCAAATCCTGGCGCAGTGATGTGCTCCTACAATCGCATCAACGGCGATTTCGGATGCGAAAACCCATACACGTTGCGGGACGTGCTCAAGAAGGATTGGGACTTCAAAGGGTTCGTGATCTCAGACTGGGGTGGAACTCACAGCACGGAGAAGGCGTCGGCGGCGGGAATGGACCAGGAGCAGCCGATGGCTGAGTACTTCGGGCCGAAGTTAAAAGAAGCAGTGAATGCTGGTAAGGTGCCGCTCTCGGAAATTGACGATCACGCTCGGCGCGTTCTGTATGCGGAGTTTGTATCAGGGGTTGTCGACGATCCGCCTCAGAAGAGCGTCGTCGACGCGGAGAGGGGACTCGAAGTCGCGCAGAGAGCGGAAGAGAAAAGCATCGTTCTCTTGAAGAATAGCCGCTCGATACTGCCAATCATTCCATCGCAGGTGCACAGCATTGCGATGATTGGAGGGCATGCAGATGTCGGCATGCTTTCCGGAGGAGGATCGGCGCAAGTAGACCCGCCGGGAGGCAATGTGATCATGCCCCCGGGCAAAGGTGAAACCCACTGGCAGGATCACATCTGGTTTCCGACGTCTCCACTGAAGGCTCTCCGGGCGAAACTGCCGAAGACGAAAATCGAATTTGATTCCGGAATGGACGTGAAGGCAGCAGTGGCCCTTGCCAAGGGTTCTGATCTCGCAATCGTCTTTGCCTCCCAGTGGATATCAGAAGAAATGGACCTGCCGAGTCTGTCGCTTCCTGACAATCAGGATGCGCTGATCGAGCAGATCGCCGCAGCGAATCCTCGCACAATCGTTGTGCTTGAAACCGGTACGGCTGTGACGATGCCCTGGCTTGAGAAAGTTGCCGGGGTAGTCGAGGCGTGGTACGCAGGCAGCGCCGGGCACAAGGCCCTCGCGAATGTGCTTGTCGGCGACGTGAATCCGTCCGGCAAACTTCCGATGACTTTCCCGAAAAACGAGAAAGACCTCCCCCATCCGGTTATTCCGCCGCTGCCCCCACAGGAACAGGCTTTGACTTACACCGTGCATTACGATGAGGGTCCCAAAGTCGGCTACAAGTGGTACGAAGCGGAGCACAAGCAACCGCTCTTCGCGTTCGGCTTCGGCCTGTCTTACACGTCCTACGAATATTCCGGACTGCGCATCGATTCGAGCGCGAAGACTGTGCATTTTACCGTCAAGAACACCGGCAACAGAGCCGGCGCAGAAATCGCCGAAGTGTACGCACGACTGCCCAAGGGCGCAGACGAGTCCTTCAAGCGGTTGGTCGGGTGGACGCGAGTCAAACTAGCGGCGGGTGAATCGCAGACGGTCTCAGTCGCAATCGATCCCCGGGTCTTGCAGACTTTCGACGAAGCGAACAACCGCTGGAACCTCGCGCCCGGTGACTACGAAGTCATGGTCGGGCCGTGTTCGGACAATACACCCCTCGCGGGAAGTCTTTCGATTCGTTGAAATCGTTTGACGCATTGAGATCAATCCCGCTTTCAACCGAGGAGAATTGTGAATGCCTAGATTCCGCAATCTGACGCTCATCGCATGCTTTGTCCTGTCTTTGATCTTGTCACTAACCGGGCAGGTGACAAACACGACCGATATCCGCATTGATGCGAATGCGCCGACCACCGCTTTCCCGCATTTCTGGGAAAAGACTTTTGGTTCAGGTCGCGCGATCTTGTCTCTAAGGGAGAGCTACCGCAACGATCTTCAGACCGTGAAAGATGCTACAAACTTTGAATCGGTACGCTTTCACGGGTTACTTATGGATGAAGTAGGTCTCTACGACCCCGACCGGATCGTCAAGAATCCCGGCCTGGCCGCCGAGGCAGTCAACGATGCGTCCCATACAACTTCATGTACGTGGACCAGATATATGACGGGCTGCTCGCCAAACGCATTAGGCCGTTCGTCGAATTGAGCTTCATGCCGCGCAAACTCGCGACCGATGCCAACGCTCTCCATCCCTTTTTCTACCACCCAATCGTTTCACCGCCGAGGGATTACAAGCTTTGGGACGACATGATTCGTGCCTTTGCATCTCATCTCATTGCTCGCTACGGAATCGAGGAGGTGAGTAGCTGGAAGTTCGAGGTATGGAACGAGCCGAATCTGGATTTCTGGGGAGGGGAGCCGAAGCAAGCCACCTACTGGAATCTCTATGATCATACCGCTCGGGCGATTAAATCAGTATCAGAACGCCTTCAAGTAGGCGGTCCAGCGACTGCGCAGGCAGCCTGGGTTCCCGATTTCATCTCTCATGTCGTCGAGAATCACGTCCCGGTTGATTTTGTTTCGACCCACGTATATGGAAACGACAGCGCCCCGAATGTGCTGGGGACGAACGAAGATGTTCCTCGCGATCAGATGGTTTATCGTGCTGTAAAAAAGGTCCACGATCAGATCACTTCATCGCCCCTGCCGCATCTTCCGTTGATTTTCTCAGAGTACGGCGCCAGTTACTCAAACGAGCCGAATGTGACCGATTCGCCGTATATGGGACCTTGGCTCGCCAACACGATCAGACAATGCGACGGGTTGGTGGAAAACATGGCGTACTGGACGTTCTCAGACGTGTTCGAAGAGCAAGGAGTTGCGCGCTCGCCGTTCTATGGCGGATTTGGGTTGATCGCTGCCGACAATATTCCCAAGCATCATTGAACGCGTTTTCGGCTCTTCATCATTTGGGAAGCCGCCGCATCGCGGTCGACTCCGATTCCGTTCTGGCCACCAAGCTTGAAGATGGCGGCCTCGCAATCGCGCTCTGGAACTACGCGCCGGCAGGCGGCAGTGGCCCAACTTATACCAGGCAGTCTGGCGTACCCGGTCAGTCGCGCGACTTTGTCGTGCAACTGGATCATTCGGGCAAGATGCACTCCGTCACGATTCTCCGCGTCGACAGTACTCACGGAAGCAGCCTTGCTTTGTTCGACCAGATGGGCCGGCCAGACAACCTCACGAGGGACCAGATCGCAAATCTCCAGAAAGCGGGCGTCCTTGCGCCGCCCGAGCGCACGACCATGAAGGATGGACGCGTGAGCATCAGTGTTCCTCCGTATGGCCTGGTCGTTCTGCTGATCCATCGGTAACGTGAGACTCGCAAAGAAGAGGGGACGAATAGTGGCCTCCATATTTCATCTAAGCCTCCGCCTAGGGGGCGCATTGTTCCTGTTGATGATCATCGCGACCGCGGTGACACTCAAGGCGCAAGAGTCAGCGACGACCTGGAGCGGAGTGGTAAGTACCGCCTCCGGACAACCTGCCGCCGGTGCGAAAGTGACTGTGTCCATGGCGACAACGACACAGACGGCGATCACGGGCGCCGATGGACGATTTTCGATCGAGAGCGTCGCAGAAGGTCCGCATCGCGTGACCGTGCAGTTGTCCGGGCAGGGCGAGGCAGCGCCGATCACCGTGAACATCGCAGGAACCGCGGTCATGCTCACGGTATCGGATCAAAACACGCTTTCGGTTGCATCGAGTCAGAATGCCGACGCAACTGGAGGTTCGAAAGCCGCCGGCGGTACAGGCGGTGAGAAGCTCTCGAGCCAAGCGGTGAGCGAGTTGCCGCTGAACGGGCGCGACTTCAGCACGCTGCTGCTCTTGGCAGCCGGCACTATGACGGACGTGAACGGGCAGACGAATTTCACCCAGCAGTTCGCCGTGAACGGACAAAGGGGTGTCGAGGCCGTATTCGCCATGGACGGTGCAGATGTCAGTGATCCTGAGATGGGCGGCAGCACATTCGCGAATTTCAATGTAGATGCGATTCAGGAGCTGCAATCAAGCTCGGGCTGGATGCCTGCTGATATCGGGCGTGGCGGAGCTGGTTTCACCAACATCGTGACACGATCCGGACAAAGTGGATTTCACGGGTCATTTTTTGAGTTCCTGCGGAACTCCGCCCTCGATGCACGAAACTATTTCGATCATCCGTCGATCGCGGAACCGGGCAGAATTCCGCCCTTCCGCAGAAACGAATTCGGATTCACAAACGGTGGACCGATTATCCTGCCAAATGTCTACAACGGTCGGGGCAAGACGTTTTATTTTGTACAGTATCAGGGATTCAGGCAGGTACTGGGAACAACCCAGGTACTTGCCGTACCCAGCGCTGCAGAACGAGCGGGCCAAGACTTGGTGAAGTACCCGGACGGGAGCACTGACACGCTGCTCCTCGCAGGAGCGCAGGGGAGTCCGGGAGTGAATCCGGCGATTGCGGAGGTGTTGAATCGCTATCCATTCCCCAATAACCCGACTGGCGCGTACGGTGCACGAACCTATGCGGCACCATCGAACGTGGCGACAGATGCAGATCAGTTCGCCATTCGCATCGATCAGAAGGTCGGTGTGAAGGGACAGTTGTTTGGCCGATTCAACTTCGACGATCTTACTGGGCCAACGATCAATCCGTCGCAAACACTGCTCGATCCGAGCTTTGCAGTGAGATATGTGGATCGCCAGCGGAACGGGGTCATCACCTACACACGTACCGTTTCGCCACGGCTACTCTGGTCTGCATCATTGAGTCTCACGCGTACCACGCCCTCGTTCTTGACGCCGAACCACACGGAGCCAGCCCTCAAATTCATGGACGGTCTGTACGAGCCGTTCAACGGTGCGGCCGGTTCCGTGATCGCATCGTTCGGAAATCTATTTCACGGGCAGTTGAATTTCGTTCGAACAACAGATCGACATGCTTGGAAGTGGGGCGTGGAGGCACGCCTGAACCGTGACACGACATATTTTGGCATCAGCCCGAACGGGGAATACGATTTTGGAGGAGGCACGGTCTATTCGCCGGTGGACATACCCTCTGCGAGCGGTACTCACGATATAGCGGCAGGCCAGGCTCTCCCCGACACCCTGAGCAGTTTGCTGCTTGGATACCCGTATGGGTACACCATCGCGGTGGCGCCGCCGTCCGCATCAAACGGCGCACACATCGGGCCCGCAGCGATCAATCGGAACAATGTGAACGCCTACATTGAGGACACGTGGAAAATCGATCCGCGGTGGACGCTCGACTACGGCCTGCGGTACGAGATCTACACCCCAATTGCGGAGCGAGCCGATCGGACGTCGAACTTCCTGAATCCGTTCCCAGCGGCGGGAGTGGGCCAGGAGTACTTGATCAATCCGCAGCCTACCTACCACACCAATTGGAATGGCTGGGGGCCACGTCTGCAAGTGAACTGGAACGCGCCGTACGCGGTGCATGTGCACGCGGGTGGTGCGATCACGGTCATTCCACCGAATATCTGGCAAGACAATCTCCTAACGGGATCGACACCTTACGTTGTATATCCGCACGTCAATGCCGCTAAGAGCGGCGAGATTGCCTACGGATTCCAGATCACACCGGACGAGTTGCCACAGGTCTACACTCCACAAGGAGTGGATATTCTGGCAGGCGGCAATCCGAAGAAAGTGCCGGCAAATACAGTAATGGACGTCAACCGATACCAGCAGGATTTGGCGACGCTGGCTCCAAGCCACCAGTTATCGTTGCTGAATCTAAGCGGGATCGATCGTCGCTTTGGAAATGCATTCCTGGAAACCTGGACGGTTGGGCTTGAGCGCGCCTTCGGCAAACTGACGGCGGACGTCGGCTATGTCGGGACAGCGGCGTCGAAGCTACCGAGGTTCTCCTATCCAAACGCGTATCAGGGCGCAGCGCCGGGGGTTGCTCGGTTCACCAACTTCGACAGCACCGGAGCGGTGATCGGAGGCTTCGGGTTCGAGACGGTGGTTACTGGCACCGCCCACTCCTCGTATCATGCGCTGCAGACCTCGTTGTCAGGGCAGGTTGGGCATCGTGGTCCGTCACTACAGGCAGGCTACACGTGGGGCAAGTCGCTCGATGACGTCAGTGGTTTAGCCGGAGGCGCAGGATCAACTGGTGCGGTCGCCATATTTAGCCCACAAGACCCATTCGATACGCGTACGGAAAAAGGTCCGTCAAGCTTCGACGTGACACACGCTTTCTCGGTGAGCGCTGCGCAGGATCTGCATCTGGAGCACATAGGAAGTCAGCCTGATCGACTGCAGTTCTTGACCAAGGGATGGCAATTGCTCAGCATCTCCACGATCATGAGCGGAGCCCCTTTTACCGTTTACTCCGGAGTGCAACAGACGGGGGCAGGGACAATTGGCGCAGACCGACCGGACCAGGTCGGGAAACCGATTCTCTCGACGGCGCACAGCTCAACGCGACGTCGGGAAGACTACTTTGGCTTGGGCGAAGATTGCGCGTCGGGCCCGTGCAACGCCTCGTTCTTTAACATTCCGATCAATCTCCCCACAGGCACCGGACCGAACTCGGGTCGATTTGGAACGCTGGGAAGGAACACCTTTCGCGGGCCGGCGTACTACAACTTCGACTTTGCACTCATCAAGACGACCCCCATTGGCCGCCGGAGCAGTGGTTTGGAGCGCATCGATCTGCAGTTTCGCGGCGAGTTTTTTAATCTTTTCAATGTCGTAAACATGGGATTGCCGGCGAACACCATCTTAGGCTCAGGGTTTGGTGTGATTAGCAAAACTGCGGGAACATCGCGGCAGATTCAATTCTCGCTCAAGATTATTTACTAGGTGCAGTGGAAGAATGATCGCTATTCATTCTGAACGGCACCGAGGTCTTTGGCCAGGGAGGCTGAAACTATGTCTTGGAAGAAGTTCTTCGTTTTTGCACTTCTGGGAGTCGCAATTCTTGCAGCCGGTTCGGCGCAGGCCCAATCCAGTTTGTTCAGCGCAGAGGCAAAACAAAAAGCTGAGGCTCTGCTGAAACAGATGACCTTGGAGGAAAAGGTTGGCCAGCTTAATCAACCGTCCGGATTCGCCATGCCACCGCTCGGAGAGAAGCAAGACGATTTCATCGCTCAAGGAAAAGTCGGTTCAATTCTCTGGCAAATGGATGTCAAGGAGATCAACCGGCTTCAGCACATCGCAGTAGAGAGGTCGCGGTTACATATCCCGATTCTGTTCGGATTCGACGTGATCCACGGGTACCGTACCGTATTCCCGGTCCCCTTGGCGATGGCATCGTCATGGGATCCGTCCGTAGAGGAACAGGCGCAACATCTGGCAGCGCAGGATGCACGTGCGGCCGGCATTCAATGGACGTTCACGCCCATGGTTGATATTGCACGCGACGCGCGTTGGGGCCGCATCGTGGAAGGCGCGGGAGAGGATCCATATCTCGGCTCCGCGATGGTACGGGCACAGGTACGCGGATTTCAGGGCACAAAGCTCGGACCCGAGAGTGTCATGGTTTGCGTGAAGCACTTTGCCGGATATGGCGCTTCGGAAGGTGGCCGCGACTACGACTCGGTATACGTGCCGGAAGAATTGATGCAGAACGTTTATTTGGTGCCGTTCCACTCGGCAGTCGAGGCGGGCGCGGGCAGCTTTATGAGCGCGTACATGGATCTGAACGAGGTGCCCGCGACGGGAAATCACTGGCTGCTGACGGACGTTTTACGTAAAGACTGGGGCTTCAAGGGCATTGTGCTCTCTGACGCGTTTGCCGTAGGGGACTTGCAGACGCACGGATTTGCACGCGACCCGCAAGACGCGGCCTACAAAGCTATCACCGCAGGTGTGAACATGGATATGGCGAGCCAGACCTACCGGCGCAATCTTGCGAAACTAGTCGCCGAAGGAAAGGTGAGTCAGTCCTACCTGGACCAGATGGTGCTGCCGATTCTCGAGGCGAAGTACGATCTCGGCCTCTTCGAGCATCCGTATCTCGACGAATCCAAGGTGGACGGGGTCTTGAGCCGGCCGGAGGGGCTGGCCTTGGAACGCAAGCTGGCTGGGCGGTCCATGGTGTTGCTACGCAACGAGAACCACTTGCTGCCGTTGTCGAAGGAACTGAAGAAGGTTGCTGTGATCGGCCCGCTCGCCGACTCGGCTCACGAAATTGAAGGTGGATGGACCGTAGAAGGCCTGTTTGGCCCGGGCGGGAAGAGTCATCCCGTCACGGTATACGCAGGAGTCAAGAACAAACTCGGTCCAGCCGCGCAAGTTGTCCTCGTTGACGGCCCGCAGCCGTCGCGTCTGTACCCTGATGAACTGGACACATTCACGGGCAAGAAACCAACTCCACCGCCTACTCCCGAAGAAACTGCCAACTGGATTGCGAAGGCAAAGGCGGCGGCTGCCGACGCGGATATCGTCGTCGCCGTAATGGGAGAAATGGCCAACATGAGCGGGGAAGGAGCTTCACGAGCCGCTCTTGATCTGCCCGGGATTCAGGAACAGTTGCTGGAGGCGGTGGTTGCAACGGGCAAGCCGGTGGTGCTTGTTTTAGAAAACGGACGTCCACTCGATATTCGCTGGGCATCAGAGCACGTGCAGGCAATCCTGGAAGCTTGGTATCCGGGCACAGAGGGCGGTAATGCTGTTGCGGATGTGCTTTTCGGAGACGTGAACCCTGGCGGAAAGCTGCCGGTGAGTTGGCCGCGGACCGCCGGCTCGGAGCCGCTGTACTACAACCACACCCTCACGCACGCTCCCGAGGACCGGTCCAACTTTACCTCCCGCTATTGGGACATCAACTCAAGGCCGCTCTATCCCTTCGGCTTTGGGCTGAGCTACTCAGCGTTCAAGTTCGCCAACCTGCACCTTAGCAAGAACAGCATGGGCACGAACGATACCAACGAGGTAAGTGTAGACGTTACCAACACCGGCTCCGTGCCGGGCGATGCCGTCGCGCAGATCTACATCCATCAGCGCTTTGGATCGGCTTCACGGCCAGTCCGGCAGCTCAAGGGGTTCGAGCGTGTTGCTCTTCGGCCCGGCGAGACGAAGACCCTCAAGTTCTCTCTTGGAAGAAACGAACTGCAATTCTGGGGTCCGCAACAGAAGCAGTGGATCGTCGAACCGTCAGAATTCGACTTGTGGGTCGGAGAAGATTCAACAGCTAGTCTGCACGCGGAGTTTACGGTCACGCAGTGACAGTTCAGGGTGATGCCAGCCCGGGCCTTCAAGCGACGCTGCTCGGATCAAGGGTCGGATAAGCTCTCTAGATGTGCTAATTGTACGAAACAAAAAGACGTCAGCAAAACTCGCTGATCTCAAACGAGTTGAGAGAGGCGGGAAGGAACCCGCCACAAATCACTGTAAATGATTGATAATAAATGAGATAGTGGTGGAGGCGACGGGAGTCGAACTATTCAGCGTGTTGACAGCACGTAAGTTATTGATTCTTCGTAGGGCCAGAGGGGCAAAAAAGGCACCATTGCCGATTCCATTGTACGTTTATTGTACGAAAATCCTTTCGAGTTTTTGCCCGCAACTCACTCATCACAGGCGGAGTATCCCACATTTATGCTCCGAGTGAGAAGAGAATTTGCTCGCGCAAACCACCCCTTATCCAAAAAGCTGACCCTGCGGCGCTGATTGCAACTCGACAGGTTTCGCGCAATCCGCGTCATCGTTCTGCACTTGATTCACACGACTGCTTACCGGATAGGCGCGCATCTGGAGCGCATCGTACGGCTTCAGCATTTCCAAAGCGTCCGCTGTATCCTTCAAACCAGGATCAAGCCATAAGTCGTAGTCACTTGCGTTCAAGATCACAGGCATCCGATCGTGCACGCCAGACGTGACTGCGTTGGGCGTGGTTGTAAGGATCGTGCAAGTCTTAATCCAGTCACCACTCGGAGCCGTCCATCTCTCCCATAATCCAGCAAATGCGAAGAGCTGGCCTCCGTTCACTTCGAAACAGTATGGTTGCTTCGCCTTTCCGGCCCTCTTCCACTCGTAGAAGCCATCGGCTGGCACCAAACATCTTCGGTGCTTCAGCGCGTCGCGAAATGCAGGAAGAATGTGTGCGGTGTCAGACCGTGCATTGATCATTCGTGCAGCGGCGGACATGTCTTTCGACCACGAAGGTATCAATCCCCAACGCATTTGCGACAGATTTCTAGTTGGATGGGCAGGATTCTGCCGAATCACAAGCACGGGTTGCGTTGGCGCGACATTGTACCGGGGTGTCCAATCTTCTTCATCAGACACCGCATCGAAATGCTCTTCGATGATCTGCTTTCTTCGCGATAGCCGGTACCGACCGCACATGGAACGTAATTATTGCAGATCTAGTCGCGAGCGACTGATATTGAATCAACGCAGATCCGCATCAGCAAGCGCGCAGAGTTTGCATGAAGTTCGGTCTGCTATAACCACACGGAATAGCATCCCGTCGAAAAGTTATTGGACAGAGGGAATTGACCGGCCTTACGGTGGGCCAATAGCGGCGATTTGAATTCGCAGCTGGAGGTCACGATGTACCGCCTGAAGGCCCTCAAGAAACTTCCTGCAAAAGAATTCCAGTCCCATCACAGATTGGCTGGTTCGGCTCTGACGATCCTTGCCATCCTGCTGCTTGCTTCCTCGACTGCTCATGCCCAAGGAAGCCCGTTCGATACAGGTTTCAATGCACTTCAAACACTATTCACAGGGACCATCGCGAAAGTTGCAAGCCTGATTGCTATCGTCATCGGCGGCTACGGCTTTGCTCATGGCGAACCAGGCGCGAAGAAGGCGCTCGCGGGAGTTGCTGCGGGAACGGGCATTGCCGTCCTCGCCGTCAACGTTCTCAGTTGGCTGTGGGGTGTCTAGCCTCAGCTCCCATCCAGCCCTCGATTCCATTGCGTGCTACTCAAGAAGAGAACGACATGACCGACCAAGCACAACACAAACGTCGCACAAATCGAGTCTTCAAGAGCCTGCACAAACCCCTCACCTATTTGGGGGTGGAGCGGACACTCTTCTTCTTCGTCTGCGTCGGCGCCGTGGGTGCCTTCAACCTCTTCAATTCCATCCTTGCCGGTACCGCCGTCTTCATCGGCGGCTTTGCCTTCGGTCACTGGGTCACAAACAGTGATCCGGCGTTTCTCCGAATTCTGGCGAAGTCCGAGCGCTACAAACTCCGGTATGACGCAGCAAAGCAAGAAATCCCTCGCGTAGAGGTACTGTGATGTTGCGGCTCGACAGAGTCATCAAGCCATGGAAAGAGAGCGCGGCTCTGAATGCGCACATCAACCTCTACGGCTTCTGGAATGAGACAACGTTCCTTACCAAGAGCGGCGATGTCGGCATGGTTCTCCGCGTTACCGGCGTGGACTACGAAAGTCTTGACCGTTCAGAACAGGAGTACGCAGTAAAGCGGCTGGAATCCGCACTCAAAGCGTTTGGGCCCGGCTTTCATGTTTACCAGTATTTGTTCAAATCAAATCGCCCCGACATACCATTCGCCAAATACGACGATCCGGTCGTAGACGCAGCGATCGATCAACGCCGGAAGTTCTTCGAAGCCAAACGTGACCACCTGTATGAGATCGAAATCTTCTATTGCATCTTGCTCGAAGGTCCTCGCTCGAAGACAGGTGTAGGCGCGGCACTCGCTCGAATCTTCCATGACCCGTCCGGCGGAGTTGGCGAGTTGAAAGTGCAGTTCACGAACGACAGCATGAAGACGCTACTGCGTACCCAGATCGAACTAGCTGTTCGGCGGCTTGACCAGCAGGTACTGGCTTTCTGTCGGCAGCTAGCAGACCTCATGCAAATCGAAGTTCTGAATCAGGAGAAGCAGTTTACGATCTTTCGCCGCTTACTGAACTACGACGGCTGGCGTATCGCCGGCCGTCCGCAGTCAACGCAGTTTCTCGACTATCAGGTTGTCAATTCCGATATTGAAGCGGAACGCGACCACCTTCGTGTAGGCGATCAGATCGTCCGTGTCCTGACGATGAAAGAAGCCATTACAGAAACGAGACCCTTGGTCCTTGACGCGTTATTGAAAATTCCCGGCAACTTCCAGGTCATCACAGAGTGGACGCCGATTCCCGCAGATAAGGCGCGCAAAGAAGTGAACAAACGCCGCCGCCATTTCAATGTTTCGAAGACGGGCTTCGTCTCACAGATGGGCAACGACGCGACCAAGACAAACCCGCGCGATGTGCTGGTCGATGAATCCAAGCAAGCCGATATCGAGAATCTCGGGGATTGCCTTCGTGTTCTCGGTGAGGGTCAATCCCTTGGCGACTTCTCATTGACGATCGTGCTCTATGGCCATTCCAAAGCGGACTTGGAGCGGCTCGTAGCCGAGTTCACGGGTGTCTTCACCAATGCTGATGGCAATCTGTTTGCCGAAACGTACAACCAACTGAACGCTTATTTTGCGATCGTCCCGGGCAACTATGCTCTGAACCTTCGCCAGTTGTATCTGCTGAACACCAACTACGCGGACCTATCCTTCCTGTTCACGATCCTCCCTGGCGAAAAGACGAACGCGTTTCTTGGCACGGAGTGCCTGGCAGTAGTCGAAACGGACAACGCCACACCCTACTTTCTGAATCTGCATGTCGGCGATGTTGCCCACACGCTCATTCTCGGGATGACCGGGAGCGGTAAGTCGTTTTTGCGGAAGTATGCTCCGCAGCGCCTGGCGGCAAAACAAATGGACCTGCCGCTGCCCGCCTGATCTGGGAGCCTAGTCCTATCATGCGGGATCGGTCGCAAGGTCGTAGTGGTTTTGACGTCGTCCGCTATAAC
>DATKAP010000058.1:0-5185 GCA_035577905.1 Binatia bacterium | reverse complement strand
GAGGTAGCCGCCGCCGAGGCGGACGGGCCGTGGGTGCCTGCAACGGCTTCGCTGGCATTCACGGTGCGCGCGGCATGGTTCCAGACGGCGTGGTTTCGCGTGCTATGCACTGGAGTCGCTGTCACACTCATTTGGGCAATGTATCGAATTCGCGTCCGGCAACTGCAAAGCCGGGAAAGGAAACTCCGGGATGTGATTCAAACGATGCCGACATTTGCTTGGACCGCTTTGCCCGATGGCTCGATTGACTTTGCCAATCGTTATTGGGTGGAGTTTACGGGTTTGTCCGTTGAAGAGTCGATGGGTTCAGCTTGGGAAGCCGCCGTTCACCCCGAGGACGTGGGGCGAAATCGGGAGAAATGGCTCACCTCGATTAGGACCGGTGAGCCGTTCGAAAATGAGGTGCGCTATCGGAGCGCGGATGGGCAGTATCGTTGGTTTTTGGGACGCGCTGTTCCGCTGCGGGATGCGCGAGGCAGCATCGTCAAGTGGTATGGCATCTCGACTGACGTTGAAGATCGGAAGCGCGCCGGGGAAGCCATGCGGCGCAGTGAAACCTACCTGGCGGAAGCGCAAAGCCTAAGCCACACCGGCAGTTTCGCGTACAACCCTGGCAGTGGGAATGCGCCTTACCCTGGCGATGGGCAAACGCTTTACTGGTCCGAGGAACTATTTCGCATTTTTGGATTTGAGCCTAGACAAGGTGGTGGTGCCGGTCCTGAGGACGCCTATAAAATTGTGCATCCAGAAGATCGCGTCAGGGTTTCCAAAGAATGCCGGGCGGCATTTTCGAAGAAAGTTGATTTTTCGCAAAAATACAGGCTGCTATTGCACGATGGGTCGATCAAGCACATTTACGTGATTTGGCATTCGGTTTTGGATCAAGCCGGGGAGCTCGTCGAATACGTCGGGACGGTGGCCGATGTCACGGAGACAGTGCTCTTGACCCAGAATCTTCAACGAAGCGAATTTTACCTTTCCGAAGGCCAGCGTATTGCACGAACGGGAAGCTGGTCCTTCACGGTCGAAGGAGTCTGTGATTACTTGTCGCAGGAGCTTTACAACATTCTTGGTTTCGACCCGGAAAAAGGAATTCCAACAGCAGCAGATTATCTGAAGCTCGTGCAACCCGAAGATCGCGCATTTGCTGAAGGAACGATTCAACGAATGATTCGGCGTGCCGAGGGATGTGACGTCAAAAAGCGCATCACCCGTCCTGATGGTGCCGAGCGAGTAGTTCATTGTGTCGGTGTTCCGGTGCTTGAAGCCGGAATCGTCAAGCGGTTTATTGGAACGCTCATGGACGTCACCGAACAGGAATTATTGTCAGATAAGCTTAAGCAACGGGAAGCGTACTTGGCAGAGGCGCAAAGGTTGAGTCACACGGGCAGCTTCGGCTGGAAGCCGGCCACCGACGAACACTTCTGGTCGGAGGAAACCTTCCGAATTTGGGAATATGATGTCTCAGCCAAAATCACACTAAATTTGATCCTAGATCGGATTCATCCTGAGGACATCCCGCGCGCACAACAAGCCATAGCTCGCGCTGCCGCCTCCGGGAATGATTTTGAATTGGAATATCGTTTATTGATGCCTAGCGGCACCGTGAAACATATCCACGTCGTTGCGCACGCCGTGGGCGCTGACAAGGGCAATATCGAGTTTATCGGGGCGGTGATGGACACTACGGAACGGAAGCGAACTCAGGAAGCAGTGCGCGAAGCAAAGGCACGGTTCGAGGGCATTTTGGAAATCGCGGAAGACGCCATCATCTCCGTGGATTCTGGCCAAAACATCGTTCTTTTCAATCAGGGCGCCGAGCGAGTTTTTGGGTATGTGTCAAAGGAAGTCATGGGCAAGTCGCTCGACATTCTGCTGCCACAACGTTTCACGCATTTACATCGGGGACACGTTGGAGCCTTTGCGAAATCTCCGGACGTTTCGCGGAAAATGGGCCAACGTCGCGAAGTGTTCGGGCGTCGAAAAGACGGAAGCGAGTTTCCCGCCGAGGCTTCCATCTCAAAACTCGCACTGGGCAACGAAGTGGTTTTCACGGTCATTCTGCGCGACATCACCGAGCGCAAGCGCGCAGAGGCGGCCCTTCAGCGCAGCGAAACTTATCTGGCGGAGGCGCAAAAGCTCACCCACACTGGCAGTTGGGTGTGGGACCCGAATAGGGCTGGCGTGGGACTCTACTGGTCCCAGGAAATGTTCAGAATTCATGGTGCGGATCCCGAACAACCGATCCCGGATTGGGAAGCGTTTCAGCTCGTGCACCCCGACGATCGTGACAGGGTTCGGGAGCTCGTCATGAAGGCGATTCGTGACAAGAATCCTCTGGCGATTGATTACAGGATAGTGCTCGCTGACGGAACACTGAAGCACCTTCACGTTATCGGGCATCCGTCCCTCGATGAGGGTGGGGAACTCCTCGAATACATCGGCACGGTGGCCGATGTGACGCAGTCCAAGCGAGCCGAACAGAAATTCCGCGGGCTGCTGGAATCGGGGCCCGACGCAATCGCGGTCGTGAATCGTGAGGGCAAAATTGTTTTGGTCAACGCGCAACTGGAAAAGCTGTTTGGCTATCAACGTCGGGAGATATTGGGGAAGGAAATCGAAATGTTGATACCGGAACGGTTCCGGGGCAAACATCCGGGACACCGCGCGGCTTTTATGGCCAACCCTCACGTGCGGGCGATGGGGTCCGGGCTGGAACTGCACGGCCTGCATAAGGATGGACGTGAATTTCCGGTGGAGATCAGCCTCAGCCCGCTCGAGACCGAGGATGGCGTGCTGATTTCCGGCGCTATTCGCGACATCACGGAGCGCAAGCAGGCCGAGGAAGCTCTGCGGCGAAATGAAGCCATTTTGGCGGAAGGACAAAGGATCAGCCACACCGGCAGTTGGGTCTGGAAGCCGACCACCGGCGAGATGATTTCTTCCCAGGAACGCTTTCGGATTTTTGGAATTGACCCTGAAAAATCCGAGCCGTCATTTGATGTATTCTGGGAAAGGGTCCATCCGGATGACCAGCTCAGGCTCAAGCAGATCATGGATTCAGCGCTCCACGAGAAGAGAGATTTTGCCCACGAGTATCGTATCGTTACTCCCGACGGGCTCGTCAAACATATCTACAGCGTGGGCCACCTGGTTGTCCGCGAATCCGGTGAACTGGTTGAGGTCATCGGGACAACGATGGACGTCACCGAGCGCAAGCGCGCGGAAGCAGCCTTACGGGAAGCCCAGGCGGCGCTGGCGCATGTGTCACGTGTAACGACGCTCGGGGAAGTAGCCGGCTCAATCGCTCACGAACTCAACCAACCGCTTACGGCTATCGCCAATAACGCCAACGCCTGTCTCGGATTACTATCGAGTGGAAATCCCGGTCTGCAGGAGATGCGCGAGGCTTTGGCGGACATTGTGAGTGATGCCGAGCGAGGCGGCGCGATTATTCAACGCGTCCGAGGGATGGCCAGGCGTTCGCTGCCACAGCGGACTCCGTTGCGGCTTGACGAGGTCGTGAAGGACATTGTCGCCCTGACGGCGGCGGAGTCGGCGACGCGGGGAATCGCGATTTACACTGAGGTTGCTCCCGGTCTTCCCGTCGTGTCGGGAGACCGCGTGCAACTGCAGCAGGTGTTGTTGAATCTTCTCGTCAACGGCATGGACGCGATGAGCACGGTAAACGATTCGGAGCGGAGGATCGAGATTCTCGGCCAGCTCGATACCCAGGATGGCCAACCTGCAGTGAGGATCAGCGTGCGGGACCGCGGCATCGGCCTGAACCCCCGGGAAGCGGACAAATTGTTCGAGGCTTTTTACACGACCAAACCGCAGGGCATGGGCCTGGGGCTGGCGATATGCCGCTCGATCATCGAGGCGCACGGCGGCCGGTTGTGGGCGGAACCAAATAATGGCCCGGGGGCGACGTTCGCATTCCGGCTGCCGGCGATCGATGAGGCTGAGTAATGTATGCCTGAGTCAGCACCAACTGTATTCGTAGTGGACGATGATCCTTCGGTCCGACGCTCCATGGAGCGGCTAATCAGGATTGCGGGCTACAAGGTGCAGACATTTGAGTCGGCACGGGATTTCCTCGGATGTCGGCGGCCAGACGGTCCGGCTTGCCTGGTGCTGGACGTGCGCATGCCAGGGTTGAGCGGATTGGATTTACAGCAGGAGTTGAGTCGGTTTGGCAAGCAAATCCCAATCATTTTCCTGACAGGTCACGGTGATATCCCGATGAGCGTGCGCGCAATGAAGGCGGGAGCCGCCGAGTTTCTGACCAAGCCAGTCAAACAGCGCATTCTGTTGGAGGCCATCCAGGCGGCTGTCGAGCGGGATCTGGCGTCTTGCCAGGCGCGAGCGGAGACCGATGACCTGCGCGCGCGATACGAGCACCTCACGCCGCGAGAGCAAGAGGTGATGAGATTGGTCGTCGCGGGGCTATTGAACAAGCAAGTCGCCGGGAAACTGGAAACCACGGAACGAACCATCAAATTTCACCGCGCCCACATCATGCAGAAAATGGATGCGGAATCTCTCGCCGAGCTGGTCAGAATGGCTGAAAAGCTTGGCTCTCCTCGCGCCGGCTAATTTAGGGACAGCGGTCCGCACAGCAACCGCCTAAACAGGAGCACGCAGAAGGTAATAAGGCGATCACCTCCAACGACGCTCAACCCTGTGGCGCCCGTAAGAGCCTCTTTCGACCCAACCTGAGCCGGGCACGGTCGCCTGACGCGCAGTTCTCGGCTCGGCCTAGGCCCGAGCTAGGCCGGTCTCAAGGCATCGTCGGGTTTGCCAGGCTTTCTGCTTGGACGCGGATCGTTGTTTTCTTTGTCGGTCCAATGGCCTGCATCCTGTTGCTCTCGCCAATCACGCTCTGCCCTAGCGGAAATTTGTGCCTGCGTGCTGCACCCTTTGGTCTCTTGAGGCCAAGAGCTGCACGCAGGTCTTCGCTTTGGTTATCGCCCTGCCGCGCACCCTCCCGTTGATTGGCAGGTTGATTGTGCCAGGCGAGTCCATAGAACAACACCAGGAATGTGGTCGCGCAGATGAGGGTTAGCATAACAGGGATCATCAATTGCGTCCCTACCATTCAGAAGAACCGAGTCACTCCAATCATGAAAACGACGTCGTTCAGACCGAGGTTGGGCTTGTCAATCCCTGCGCAGGACATGTG
>DATKAP010000057.1:0-49247 GCA_035577905.1 Binatia bacterium | reverse complement strand
CGCCAGAACCGCGTCAATCAAGCAAGCATTGGCCACTGCGGGAACGCAGGCCGCGCCGATGGGGCCACCCAACGACACCAGGTTGGCCGCAAAGCCGGTGGTCGGATAGGTGGAGTTGTAGGTGACTTCCGCCGTGTTGATAGTGCGGATGCTGGAGACCGCCGACGACTCATTGGCCGCCATACGGGCGCGCAGCAGGTTGGGAATCGCGATAGCTGCGATGATCAGGATGATGGCCACCACGATCAGCAGTTCGATCAGTGAAAAACCTTTTTGCTTACGCATGTCTTACGTCCCCCTCTGGTGGTGATAGTGCAAAGCCAGGGCCAAACACGCCGTTCGTAACCGATTGTCATTACTGAAAGTAAAGAGAATTTACATTCAACACTTGAGCCACTCTGTCTCGCCCAGCGAGACATGCGACATTCTGTCGCGGCCTCGTCACCGAATTCCGTAGGAGAGATTTGCTGGAGGATTCAAAAAAGCAGACACCACAACCAGACAAGTATTTGACCAAATCCAGTGAACAGACAGACGCACGCAAATATTCCAAGAAAAATCTCGAAGGATGCCGTGACATGAGTCTTCCATGTGATTACGGGGAATTGCGGCGAGAAAGCTCTAACGTCCTCGCGCCTGGCTATTCGCTTGACGTGCAGGCTCCATTTCGGCAGTTCCATGTAGTTAAGCGATAAATTTGTGCCGATGGTCCCCGGTTCCAGTTCCACAAGAGCTGCCTTCAACATTTCAACACCAAAACGCAGGTATCCGATGCGATTGGCAATGATTTCACAGTCGGGAGAATCTCCCCCGTGCCAGATGAGCAGGTCTGCATCCTCTCTTGGAACGTGTGCGTCGAGTCGGTCAATGTATTGCTGAATCTGGTCGTGACTTATCATTCTGCCTCCTCATCTCAGCTCTGCTTATGCAATTCACACCCCCACAGTGCGAAGGGGCAAGCAGAGCAGATCGCTCACCGATTACCGAAGTAACTTTCCCATTGCGCTCGCTTCTGGCGACGCTGCACGCCCTCTTTGCGATGAGCTTGTGCCCAGAGACATTGTTCAAGACGGACCCCATTGTGGCGGGAGCGGTGGGAAAGAAGCGGTTTCGAAGGATTCCGATGCTAAGATCAGTCTCCTTGTAGCCCGGGGTTGCCGCACTAACGTTGGAGTCGCGGTTACGTCCATTCCAAACGAGGGGTGTCTCTGCTTCACAAGGAGGCCGCGTGAATCCGCAAACACTCGGTAAGAAACAGATCGTGTCCGGTGATTCGTTTATGTCAGCTGAAAACGTGTGGCGCGACATTCGCTTTGCCCTGCGATCGCTGCTGAAGACCCCAGGATTCACCTTGGTCGCGATTCTTGTGATTGCCGTCGGGATCGGCGCCAATTCCGCCGTCTTCTCCGTAATCAATGCAGTTCTGCTCAAGCCGCTCACGTACCCTGATCCGCAGTCTCTCGTTGAGGTGATGAACACAGGTAATGATTCCGACCCCTTCGCAAGCGTGCCCAAGTTCAACATCTGGCAACAACAGAGAAGCATTTTTCAGCACGTTGCGGCTTACGACACTGGGGGCGCCGGATTGAATCTGACCGGCAACGATCAGCCGGAACAAGTCCAGGGTGTACATGTCAGTGGAGACTACTTTGCAACCCTGGGCGCGCCTGTGATTGTCGGGCGGACTTTCACCGAGGCGGAAGACAGCCCGCACGGCGGCAATGTCGTTGTGCTGAGCTACGGTCTATGGAAGCGCCGATATGGCGGAAATCGGGACATAGTCGGCAACAACATTCAACTCAACGGACAGCCATATCAGGTTGTGGGCGTGATCGGGCGCGAATTTGCTACCGAAAATCCCGCAGATCTCTGGCTGCCGTTTCAGTTTGAACTCAGCTCGACCAACCCTGCGAATTACTTCTTTGTGATCGCACGGTTGAAGACAGGTGTCACCGTGCCAATGGCCAATGCGCAATTGAAACTGGCCGCCGATCAATATCGGACGACGTACCCCGACAGGCTAGGGCCGAACAACGGCTTTGGCGTCGTCCTGTTGCAGGAATTGATGGTCCGTGACACACAATCATCACTTTACGTGCTGCTTGGCGCCGTCGGACTCGTGCTGTTGATTGCGTGTGCGAACGTTGCGAATCTGTTGCTGATTCGCGCCACGGCGCGAAAGCGGGAACTCGCCACACGCTCGGCCCTGGGTGCTGGACGGCGGCACATCATTCGCCAGTTGCTGACCGAGAGTCTGCTGATATCGCTTAGCGGCGGAGTCCTCGGACTTGTTCTTGGATTCACGGGAGTTCGTTTCCTGCTAGCGATCAACCCCGGGAGCATCCCGCGCATCGGCGAAGATGCATCGGCGGTCAAGGTGGATTTGAATGTGCTTTTATTCACTCTCGCGATTTCTCTGCTGACCGGGATTTTGTTTGGCGTGGTTCCAGCCATCAGTTCCTCGCGCAAGAATCTTGCCGCCATTTTGAACGAGAGCAGCAATCGCGGAGGAGTAGGTTTGCGCAGCGGAAAGACCCGTTCTCTCCTGGTTGTGACTGAGATGGCTCTGGCGCTCGTACTGGTGATTGGTGCGGCGCTCCTCATTCGCACATTTGTGAAGTTGCAGTCGGTAGATCCCGGCTTCGACACACACAACGTGCTCACTATGGCGATGTCGATCAGCGGAGATCGTTTTTTGAAGACTGGCGCCGTTGCGCAGGTCCTCCACGATGGCACCGAGCGGATCAATGCGGTTCCCGGGGTGACCGCAACTGCCGCCGCATGCTGCCTGCCGCTGCAAGGCGGGTTTGGCCTGCCCTTCAACATAGTGGGGCGCGCAAACGGCAACAATCCGACCACCGGTGGAGCGGAGTACATCCCAGTCTCGTGGAGCTATTTTGATGTATTCAAAGTGCCCGTACTACGCGGCCGGAACTTCACCCGAAAACGACAACGGGGCCGCTCCGGGCGTTGTCATCATCAATCAGACGATGGCGCGACAGTACTGGCCAAACAGCGATCCGCTGAACGACCACCTGGAGGTCGGAGCGGGCATGGGGCCAGTCTTTGCCGAGCCACCGAGGCAGATCATCGGCGTTGTGGGAGATATGCGCGATGGCGGACTTGATCAGGATCCGGGCCCAACCATGTATATCCCGGTGGCACAGATGCCCGACGGAGAGACGGAACTCAATTCTCGCATTGCGCCGCTGTCGTGGATTGTGCGCACTCGAACGGAGCCGCACACCCTAGCGCCTGCTGTGACCGCGGCGATTCGCGAAGCCACGGGAGGGCTGCCAGTGGCGCACATTCGCAGCATGGATGAGATCGTGATCGTTACGACATCGCGTCAACGCTTCAACATGCTGCTGCTCTCGGTGTTCGGCGCTTCGGCTTTATTGATGGCGGCGATCGGCATTTACGGACTAATGGCTTACTCGGTACAACAGCGCACACAGGAACTCGGCGTGCGCATGGCTCTGGGAGCGCAAACTTCGAACATTCGTCACATGGTAATTCGCCAGGGAATGCTCCTGGCTGGGATTGGTCTTGTCATCGGAATTGGCGGAGCCTTTTGGCTGACTAAATTTCTGACCGGATTCCTCTTTGGCGTAAAGAAGTGGGATCCGTTGGTATTCATTCTGACTCCGATCTTCTTGTGCTCAGTGGCGCTCGTTGCAGTCTGGGTGCCCGCCAGGAAAGCGACGCGGGTCGATCCGATTTCTGCATTGCGGTTTGAGTAGGGCTAGGCGACAAACCCTTGCTCGCAACTCTACGCAAGCGTGGTGCTTCCCACCATCCCTTCGCAAAGGACGGATCCCTCATGTACGGTGGCGCGACATTTGAGCCTCGGCCGGCTCTTAGAGATGGGAATCCCGCCGCGCTTTCTGGCTGCGAAGACCTTGCAAGGCCAGTGCGGCGAGGACAACAACCGTCAGCAGCATTGCAGCCCACAGAATCACCGCGTGGCGATCCGACCAAGGACGATCGTCGGGGCGTCCAGAATACTCCGCGTTGCGCGAACCGAGGCCCAATTGCGCCTGAGCGGGAGAGGCATCGAGGTGGAAGAATCGGGCGTAGTCGTATTCGGGCGCAGACAGTTTTTCATCGCCATAGTAAAGCTGTAGTGCGGTCTTTCCTTGCGGGTCGAAATAGACGCGCCGCTCAAAGGCCTGCGGCTCGGCGGTGATATTGGCAAGTGGTAAATTGTCACCGTTGTCGATGGTCAACGAATAATGATCGGACCCGACCATGATTTTAAGGGATAAGTCTTCGTCAGTGACGAGCACGCCGGCCCGGTTTATGCGCACGCGGCTGACCTCGCCGCCGAACATTTGGTGACCTTTGCCGTCTTCGACACTTACGGTGCGGTGAAAGTTCACCTGATCTGGTGGAACTTGCAGCAAGATTCGCTCCACCGGAGGGCCTCTTAAAATCGTGCAGGTTATTACGGTCAGATGTTGCTTTTGGACGGGCGCCGTACACGAACCGGTGATTGTCCAGTGCGCCTTTTGCTCGCGCAAGTTGTAAAGCGTGGCTCCCTTCACTTGCTGGGGACGAATCCCCGCGCCCAATCGAACGTGCAAATAGCGGAAACTGGACGGCGGCAGCTTGATCTGGAAATTAGAGCCCAGTTGTTCTTTCGAGAAGTCATATAGCGTTGATGGGGTCAGTTCGACTTCAGTTGCCTTTCCCGGGGCGTTCCCGCCCGAGACGGAGGCAGCCGTCACGAAGTCGCGTGCATCAATACGGAGACGAATCCGGTCGTATTCGGCTAGTCCTTCGGCGTCGAGATCGAATTCGGTGTGGCCGGAAACGCTGCCCAGGTTCAGGATCTTCGCTTCGATCTCCTCAGAGGGTACTCCGGAGCGCTGTTCCGACAGACAATACGGCACCGGAGCATTGCCATCGTACAGCCGCAAGTCCCCGAGGTCGGGGCGCGAACGGGCCCAGAGTTCCCAGTCGACAATAAAGTAATTCTGACGGTCTGGTTGCGCGATGTAGACGTCGCGAACATTGGTGAAGAATGGAATGGCTTGCTCCGGGCGCGCAGGGCCATCCGCAAGAACAAACAGAAGCGCAAGTGCGGCGGGGAATCTCATGAGCTGCTGCCGGCCCTGACGTTTTCTTTTTGCCCGCGAGTTGCCGATAGCTTCAGCCAGTCGCGCTGGTACACAAATGAAATGGCCAGCAGCAACGCGCCAAGAACCATGAAGCTGACGATGCGATAGCCCTTGTCGAGTTGCTCGACATCATAGGCAAAGACTTTGATGATTGTGAGCGCGATCAGAATGAGAGCTTGCCATCGGATGAAGGCGCTGCGGCGAAGGAATCCGACGATCATCAGCAGCGCGCCGTAAGCCATCCAGAGAGCGGAGTAGGTGAAGTCTCTTTCGATCTCAACCCGGCGAATATTCGTGTAGAAAGAATTCCACTGCCCGATCGGAGGATGAACGGCGGTAATCTGGCGAGAATAGAAGTCTGTCACTTCGCGGCTGAGGGCGATCAAGGCAAGAACGTTGAGGGCGACCAAGGCAACGGCTCCAACGGTACTTGCTGATTCATCCTCGCGTTTCGCGGCGTACCAGGCTACCGCTCCCAGCACTGCAATCGCGACCACATACGTTGCCATGCGCAGGTTAAAGAACAGCTGCGTCGTATGGAAGTTGTCGAACACAAGGAGACGAAACACTCCCAGCGCCAGAGCGGCAAGCGCGAAGACATTCAGGAAATCGGACTTGATGCGATTGGCTACCCAGAGCACTACGCCCGCCTCGAGGAACCATCCCATGGTGATCCAATGCGCGTCCAAACGGATCGGAATCGCGATGGTGATAAAGCCGATGGCGACCGCGAGGTGCAGGAAGTAGAGGATCTGAGCTGCGCCGGCCGAAAGATTCCTGGCATGTACCAGACGGCTGAGGAAGATATAGATCGCGGCCAGTCCGAGCGCAAACCACGCCATGTAGGTCTTATCGACCTCTTCGATCATCAGGTACGCCTGAAGGAAGTAAACTCCGGCATTGACGAAGGCAAGAAGCGCGGGAATGGAGGCGAAGATGGCGATTTCCTGCTCGGGTTGCAGGGTGACCAGAGGAGCGATGACGAACACAGCGAAGAAGACAGTGGCAAAGGCCAGCGTGATACCGAGTTGGGGACGAGTATAGAACTCGGAATACCAGCCGATGTAAAGCAGGAGGGTGCCCACGTAGCTCATCACCAGCAGGCGACGCCAAGGCTTGAAGGTTACGAGAACGAGCGCCGCTATGTCGAGAATGGCGACGTAGGAAAAGAGCGCAACTTCACGATTCTGGCCGGTCGAGAGCAGGAGAGGAGTTGCGAATCCTCCGGTCAGGGCGAACGCGGCGAGGACTTGTGCATCCTGCGCGAGAGCCATGGCGGCCGCGGAGGCAGTCACCGCCAGCATCATGACGAAGGCAACGCTGCCGGGAATCAAGCTGTAGCGCTGGAAGGCCGCCCACAACGAGAGATACAGAATGCCGATGCCGACCGCCTTCAGCGAATAGGAAAATGCCTTGTATCCGTGGCGGCGAAAGCGTTCGCTCCACAACACGATGGCGATTCCCGAGACCAGGCCGATGGCAACGCGGCCCGCGGGACCGATCCAGTTGTTGTCGAAGGCGAACTTGAGGAAATAGGAAACTCCCACCAGCAAAGCGGCAATGCCGATGCGGTTCAGCCAGTGCGAACCGATGCGCGATTCAAGATCGGAATCGAGGAGGGGCGGAATGGCAGAGCCCTGTGCAGGGATGTCTCCGGGCAACCGGGCAATCGGTTTTCCCGTTCCGCTGGCGGTCTCCACCAGCGGAGAGGGTTGCGAAACAACGCTGGATTCAACCCGGGGAGCCTCACGCGGAGGCTGGACATCCATCTGAAGGCGGCGCTCAATGCGATAGACGCGGGCCGTCAGCTCCGCCAACAGATGCCGGATTGCTTCAAGATCGCTCTGGGGCGCGTCCATGTGGACACGAAATTATCGGCGATATGAGGGGGACTTGCACGCTAATTGTTGTCAGGTGAGGCATTGTGTGTCCATCTCTTTTGCTCATGGAGAAAGTGCCGGATGCATAGCGGTGATCCTGATTACTTGTGGTGCTACAGGATGGCATTCCCGACTGTGGTAGTCTCTGCCCTTATCGTTGAGGGCGTTGCCACGCGCGTTTCGAAGGCGCTGTTTGCGTCGTGCACCGTAATTGTCTGCGCTGGCCTCGTGCATGGGCAAAATACAGATTGTCTGGAACGCACGCTTATCGCGAATGTGACCGAGCGCGGCGTACAGCCAAAAGACCTGACCCAAGACAACTTCCAGATTATCTATCACGGCCATCATATCTCTCCTCATAACGTCTACTACTCCGAAGGCCCCCGCCGTCTCATGGTGCTGCTCGATAGCAGTGGCAGCATGCACGGTACCCAAGGGAACCCGGCGAAGTGGAAGATCGCGCGCCTTACCGCGTGGAGCGTTGTGACGGCACTACAACCGAAGTCGAAGGTAGGCCTGATGACGTTTTCGACCAAAGCTGAAATCCAAGTTCCGCTGTCAACAGACCGGGAACCGACTATTGCATGGCTGGACCGCGAAGGGACGCGTCGCACCGATATGTTGAAGGGCCGGACCGCGCTTTACGATGCTATTCAATTAGGGCTTGGGCCTTTGCAGCCGCATGAGGCTGGTGATGCGATTTACGTAATCACGGATGGTGGCGAAAACGCAAGCCAGATTGCCCGGGCGAAGGTGCAGAGAGCACTTCGTGAATCGGGCGTGCGCCTGTTCGCACTGATTCTCCCCCTCAACCCTCCTTACGGGGAGGAGGAATTGTACGGCAGTCGAGAACTTGTTTCCATGAGCCACGATTCAGGCGGATCTGACGAGAGCGTCGATGCCGTCCGCCTGGCGCGAGAAGTCGACGAAGAATTAAAGAAGCAACTCAGAATTTATAGCGAGCGCATGGCACAGCAGATCTCAGGTTTTTACGCGCTGAGCGTCGAACTACCAGACAATCCTCAAAAACCGAGGCACTGGGAAGTTGCAGTTATCCACTCCGTAAGAAACCGCAAGGATGTATGGGTGGGATATCCTCACGACGTTCTTCCCTGTCAGTCTCGAATGGCGCGAGAATAGAATTCCGCGAATGACCTATACAGCTTTTGCTGCGCTGCCATCCAGTCCCAACTCCACCGCGACCGGCTTCATGGCTGCGATACAGAAGCCGATGTGCTCATCGAGGTCGACGCCTAGGTCGGCGGCGCCCTGAACGATGTCCTCGCGATTTACCTTTCTGGCGAAGGCTTTGTCTTTCATTCTCTTTCTTACCGACTTCACGTCGACTTCAGCCAGAGACTTGTTCGGTTTGATCAAGGCAACCGCGGTGATGAATCCGGCAAGTTCATCGCAGGCGTAGAGGCACTTTTCCATGGGCGTGTCGCGGGTCACGCCGGAATATTCCGCGTGGCTCATGATGGCTCGGCAGATAACCTCTGGCCAGCCGCGTTCTTTGAGAATCTCGTTGCCTCTGTACGGATGATCGTCAAGGCTTGGCCAGCGTTCGTAGTCGAAATCGTGAATCAGGCCGACGATTCCCCAGATCTCGGTGTCGGCAGATCCATCGCTGTATTTTTTCGCGCACGCGAGCATGCAAGCTTCCACGGCCAAGGCGTGCTTTCGCAGACTCTCAGATTGAGTGAATTCGGTGAGCAAGTTCCAGGCGGCTTCTCGACTGAGTTGGCTCATGATTCGGATATCCCCTGACCGACGGTTGGCACTTCTGTGTCGAACGGGTCGTTACAATTTCTTTACATAATACTTACTTTGCTCAAAAATCTGTCGGGAGCATACTACAAGCAGCGCCCATCCCAGGTTCTGTGGCTGGAGGACAACGATGTCCGAAGACTACTTCTGGGTCGTACTCTGCAAAAATCAACGATTCCACCACAAAGGCAATCTCTCGTACGCGCATCAGATCGCACTCGGCGAAACCGACGCATACTCGCCGCTTCCTATGGTGACGCAACAGGTCTCCGTCCGGTGTGACAGCTGTGGCGAAGAGTATTCCTACAAGTCGACTGAGATCCTCAGGAACATGATCGAAGAGCCGGCTGGGTTCGTGCCGCACCCGCTATTCCGGTAAAAGTCTGAATGAGTTTCACACTCGCTTCAAGGTTGCGACGGCGTGTGGTTGTGATATGACCCACATGAGAACCTAGAAAGTAAACATGCTCACATTGCCTGCAGACCGGGCTTAAGTTTGGCTCTACGTCGCTTATTTGATTGACCTTGTCGTGTGCGAGTTCATTACTGCCACGATTTTTGTGCAACTTTTCGCTTGACTTCCACAGGCGTGCTGGCTCAAATTGAGACTCGCAGCAGGAAACTCCCCCAAGTCGTTCCTGCTCTGTGGTTTAAGTCGTAAGGAGAGCCCGCTCTGGCACTCCCACAATTCGATGGCCACGACTCTTGCCCCGGTGGATTCACGGGAAGTCGTCCGGTGCGATCACTGCCTGTTAGTGCAATTCCGCACATCCAATAACAACTGCCGACGCTGTCATGCGTCCTTGGACGAGGAGCCCGAACCTGAGCCAATCGTAGTCGCGCCACCTGTGCTGATGCCTGTGCCGAGCAACGGACGCGGACATCTCAATTTGGCGACCTCGATCCGGTCGTTGCGATTGCGCAGCGGGCTCAGCCAGCGGCAACTTGCCGGACGGATGGCGGTGCCCCGGACGTACGTCTCAAAGATCGAAAACGAAAAAGCCACGCCAACGCTGTCATCCCTGGAGCGGCTAGCGCGTGCACTGGAGGTTACCGTGCCCGAACTGCTTAGCGGCGGTGAACGCAGCCGTCAGGAAGAAGTCAGTGAACTGATGAAAGATCAGTTTGTTGCTGAACTGTTGCCGTTTGTCTCGCAGCTGAACGGGATGCAGATGTCGAGCATTTTGACGCAGGTGCGGGATCTGGCTGTAAGACCCAGGAGGAGCGCTTAGTGACTTAAGTTTCAAGATCTCGACGTTTCAAGGTTTCAAAGTTGGCGAGTCGTTTTACATTCGAATTTGGAAATCTCGTCGTCTGGGAACTGACAAGTTTTATCCGGGCAAACCAGCCAACGCAAGGGCCGGAACCAGTAATGGTTCCGGCCTTTGTTTTTCTCGGTACCGAATAGCGAGAAACTCGCTGTCCCTGACATGCATCTGATCGCCACACTCACATTAGGTGGTACAGCATGCAAAACCGCGAAATGGCAGTTGTAGTAACCGGTGCTTCCAGCGGGATTGGTCGATCGTGTGTGGAACGCATGACTCGTGCCGGCTGGCGAGTTTTTGCCACTGTTCGCACCGCGACCGACCGAGATGCCTTGCAGCGAAGGCCGGGTGTTATTTCTGTATTGATGGACCTGGAAGACGGCTTGTCGATCAAATCGGCCGCAGTGGAAATTGAGACTTACCTGAACGGCGGGGGTTTGGACGGCCTGGTGAATGTCGCAGGCATTGGGATGGTTCGGCCTGTCGAGTATGCCAGCATGGACGAAATTCGGCAGATATTCGAGATCAACTTCTTTGGACAGTTGGCGATGATCCAGGCACTTTCACGACTCCTGCGGCAGAAACGAGGGAGGATCGTGAACATCACCACAGTCGGCGTAAACCTCGCGATTCCGTTTGGCGGGTTGTTGAATGCGAGCAAAAGCGCGTTTGCCATGATGAGCGACACGCTACGGTTGGAAATGCATCCGTTCGGAGTGCGCGTGTGTGCCATAGAGCCGGGAGCGGTCTCCACTCCGGCCGTGGACAAAACCTTGGGGCATCTGGAGCAGGTGATCGCCGGACTTTCCCCTGAAGCTCAATCGCAATATGGATCGCTGATTCGCAAGTTCGGGAAGCGCGGTTACAAGATGGAGAAGAATGGAAGCCCCCCCGAGGTGATCGCACTTGCCGTCCACCACGCATTGACATCGAATCGTCCGCGCATTCGGTATCGCGTGGGGAGGCACGCGAAATTGCTGGCTGCCCTGCCGCGGATTTTGCCGGAGAGTGTCATGGATGCGATCGCAATTCGGATGTTTGGTCTGACCGCGCCTGATCAGAGTACCTCGGCCGCAGCGGGAGCGTCCGAAAAACGACGTCCGGCGCACTCGCACCGGGCGGCGCTTGTGAATCCGAAGTAAATCGATCTGCATCTATCCAGCATGCAATTGGACAAGGATAGGAGTGTCTCCCTGACGGGTGAAAACTGGAGCGCCGCTCCGCTCTCGGGGTTGGATCTGCATTCCCCTCTGGCGAACGGCCCTAAGGTTCCCGAAGCATCCGATGGCGCGCTGTTGGATGCATACTCGACAGCAGTAACGAGCGCCGTGGGGCGCATCAGCCCTTCTGTGGTGCACATTGAAGTGCATCAGAAAGTCGGACGTACCCGGTCCGGAGAGCCACGCGAACGGCAGGGTGGAGGGTCGGGGTTTGTGTTCACGCCGGACGGTCTGATCCTGACCAATAGCCACGTTGTGCATGAAGCGGCACGAATCGCCGTGACGCTTGCCGATGGTCGTCATATGCCAGCAACACTGATCGGGGAGGATCCGGCGAGCGATTTGGCAGTCATTCGTCTGGAGCGGACGCAGGTCGATGAAGCAGGACTGGTTACAGCGGAGTTGGGTAATTCGCAGAAGCTGTGTGTGGGGCAGGTTGCGATCGCCATCGGGGCGCCTTATGGGTTCGAATCCACCGTGACAGCGGGCGTTGTGAGCGCGCTGGGGCGGTCGCTGCGTTCCTATTCCGGACGGCTGATCGATGATGTGATTCAGACCGATGCTTCCCTGAACCCGGGGAATTCCGGCGGACCGCTGGTGGATTCGGCAGGACGCGTTATCGGGGTAAACACGGCCACAATTTTGCCCGCACAGGGAATTTGTTTTGCTATCGGGATCAACACGGCCAAATTTGTTGCCAGCCGCTTGCTGCGGGATGGACGAATCCGGCGGAGTTATGTTGGGATTTCAGGACAGACCGTAGCGGTACATCGCCGCGTGGTACGGTTCTACGACCTGCCCAAGGAAACTGGCGCGCTGGTGCAGCATGTGGAAGAGAACAGCCCGGCGAAGCGCGCTGGAGTGCGCGAAGGGGATGTGATCATCGCGCTCGAGGGACAACCGGTAGCGGGCGTGGACGATTTGCATCGGCTGCTGACCGAGGTGCGGGTGGGCGTCAGTTGCTCGCTGACGGCGCTGCGCTGGACCGAAAAGCTGGAGTTGGAGGTGGTCCCGGAGGAGGCCAGGTAACTGATGAACCTCCGAGATTCCGCTCATTGCACACTGCTTCCCGGCTGTGGTAGCCTCTTGCTGTGACCACTTTGCACGACAAAGTGCCCAACGGCCTGAACCACAAGGAAGCGGACCTTTACCGGCATCTGGATTCCGCAAGGCTCCCCAAGCATATCGCCATCATCATGGACGGCAACGGGCGCTGGGCGCGGCGTCGGCACATGCCACGGGTGGCTGGACATCGCGCCGGAGTGGCGGCGGTACGGTCGACGGTGGAGACGGCGGCACGCATTCACATTCCCGCCCTGACGTTGTACGCGTTTTCCGAGGAGAATTGGAAGAAGCGTCCGGTGAGTGAAGTTAGCTTCCTCATGTCGCTGCTCAGCCGTTATCTGAAGGCTGAAGTTCCCACGCTCAACGAGAACAATATCCGGCTCGAATATATTGGGCGGCAGCACGAATTGCCCGGCGATGTGCAGGAGCGGATGTCCTGGGCACGCGAGGCTACGGCGCGTAACACGGGCATGGTGCTGACCCTCGCTTTGAATTACAGTGCGCGCACTGAACTTGTGGATGCATTCCGATCGATAGTGCATGCGGCGTCGCAGAACGGCGGGATTGATCATCTGCGGATCGATGAGCAGACTGTGTCAGAGCATCTCTACACGAGGAATTTGCCGGACCCTGACCTGGTCGTGAGAACGTCAGGCGAAATGCGGCTGAGCAACTTTCTGCTCTGGCAACTCGCGTATGCCGAGATTTATGTGACGCCGACTTTGTGGCCAGACTTTCGCGGGGTGCATCTGCTGGAGGGGATTGCGGAGTATCAGAAGCGCGAGCGGCGTTACGGGGGGCTCAACCACCACGATTCGCGCACTGCGGCCGAGACCCTAAAGACGTAAACACTGGGCAGCACAGAGGTACACAAAGGGAAACCCCTTCCTGACTACTGTCTCGTTATAATTGCGCGTTCCCTTCGAACACCAACTTCCATTGCTTAAACGCATCGCTACCGCAGTAGTACTGATTCCGATCGTGCTGGTGCTCATTTTGCGCGCGCCAGTTTCTATGTTAGCTGTCGTGGCCGGCGTGGTGGCTCTGTTGACCATCCATGAATTTTTGAAGCTGGCCGAGTCTTACGGTGTGCAGCCCCTTCGAATTTTGACGGTGATTTTCGCCGGGATATTTTTTCTGTTTCTGGCGCTGAATGTGGGGAATGAGAAGCCGCTGCTCTCGACTGCGGTGTTCGTCTACTGCCTGGGATTTGCCGCCGCGATTGCACCGTTTGCCTTTCTGACGCGCGCAATGCGAAGCCAGGATCTGAGTAGCGGGTATCCAGCTGCCGCGGCCTCGGTATTTGCGTTCACTTACATCGCGCTGCCAATGGGCATGCTGGTACAGCTGCGGCAGCAGTGGGCGGGAGCGTTCTATCTCCTGTACCTACTGCTGGTGGTGTGGGCGGGAGATATCTTCGCGTACTTCGTCGGTAAGTCGATTGGGCGGCATCTGATGGCGCCGCGCATCAGTCCGAAGAAAACCTGGGAGGGGGCAGCCGCTTCGCTCGTGGCAAGTGTTGGCGTTGGGTGGCTGCTGTTCCACTATGCTCTGCCGCTTAGTTCGGCGCTGCTGCGGGCTGGATTGATCGCGCGGCGGGACGGGATCTTTGGGCTGGAGCAGCCTGCAATGGGACCGATCGTTCTGCTGACGATCATTCTGAATATCGCAGCGCAATTGGGAGATCTGGTCGAATCGTTGATCAAGCGCGGCGCGGGAGTGAAAGACTCTGGGGCAATCCTGCCCGGGCACGGCGGTATGCTCGATCGGATTGATGCGCTGCTCTTTGCGGCGCCGTTGCTGTGGTACTACGCGGCGTGGCGAGTAATGCAGTAGCCACGGCCCACAACGCAGGCCCAACTCTCAACGGCGAAAGCATCGTAGAATAGACGAGTACTAGCTGGCACATCATTTCCACCCATGAAACGCATAGCCATCCTGGGGTCGACCGGATCGATCGGGCGCAGCACTTTGCGCGTAGCGGAGTCGTATCCCGACCGTTTTCAGATCGTGGCCCTTGCCGCCGGAAGCAATGTCGATGCGGCGTTAGCGCAGGCACAACGATGGAAACCTCGCGTGATGTCGATGGCCTCCGAGCAAGACGCAGAGGTGCTCCGGATACGGCTCAAGAAGGAGGGGCCAGACGACATCGAAGTCGTGCACGGACCAGCGGGCACGGTTCGGGTCGCGACGCATCCCGACGTAGATTTCGTGGTCAGTGCGATCGTTGGCGTCGCGGGGCTTGAGGCTACCTACGAAGCTGTACGGGCGGGCAAGACTTTGGGGTTAGCGAACAAGGAATGCCTCGTCGCGGCCGGGGAACTCATCACCTCGGAAGCGCGCGAGCGCGGGGTTGCACTGCTGCCTATCGACAGCGAGCACAACGCCGTCCATCAGTGCATGCGTGGCGGCCGCATTGAGGAAGTGGAGCGGGTATGGCTTACGGCCTCTGGAGGGCCTTTCCGCAACACACCTGCGTCAGAGTTCGCATCCATTACGGTGGAGCAGGCCCTAAACCATCCAACTTGGAAGATGGGGAAGCGGATCACGATCGACTCTGCTACGTTGATGAACAAGGGGTTTGAGGTCATTGAAGCGTGCAGACTTTTTCACATGACGCCCGCCAGAGTGGAAGTAGTTGTTCATCCCCAGTCGACGATTCATTCCATGGTGGAGTTTGTGGATGGCAGCATACTTGCTCAATTCTCGGTGACGGACATGCGCTTGCCGATTTTGTACGCGCTGACATATCCCGAGCGAGTTGAGTCGGATATGCGCTTTTCAGTCAGTGACTTGCGTCATCTGGACTTCAACCCGCCAGACCTGAAAAAATTCCCTTGTCTGCGTCTGGCATACGAGGCCGTTGAGGCCGGTGGAGCAAAGACGGTAGCGCTGAATGCGGCAGATGAAGTAGCCGTGGCGTCGTTCCTGGAAGGCGAGATCCGGTTCGACCAGATTCCAAAGGTGATCGAGAACGTGCTGGCGGAGACAAATTCCGGGGTTTTGGAGTCTATTCAAAGAGTGCTGGAAGCTGACACGCATGCGCGTCAACTAGCCCGTGGGCGAGTTAACATACTTAGGAAGGCCGAGCGGACAAGAGCTACATCTTTCGTGTGATTTCGGAATCTAATAGCGGGGAGTAACGTACTTCGAATATGTCTGACTTTCTGACTTCGGTTGTGGCCGTCGCTGGTGTTCTGGGGTTCATGATTCTGATCCACGAGTTTGGCCACTACGCCGTGGCCAAGTTGCTCGGAGTGCGGGTGGAGCAGTTTGCCATCGGTTTCGGCAAGCGTCTGATCGGGTTCCGCAAGGGCGAAACTGACTACCGCATTAACGCTATTCCCCTTGGCGGATACGTCAAGATGAGTGGCGAGAATCCGATGGATCAGCACACCGACGATCCACGGGAATTCCTCAATCACTCGCGCTGGCACCGTTTCCTGATCGCGATTGCGGGACCGGCCATGAACATCCTGCTGGCGGTCTTCCTGCTAACCGTGGTCTACATGGTGCATTACGAATACCCGGTTTACCTGGACAAACCCGCCGTGATCGACGGAGTCAAGCCTGGTTCTCCGGCCGCACAGGCAGGTCTGCAGTCGGGCGACCGCATTGTGAAGGTCGACAATATTGAAAATCCCACGTGGGAACAACTGGAACCTCACGTTTGGCTGAGCCCGAACCAACCGCTCACGGTTTCAGTGCAGCGCGGAAATCAGGTCTTTGAAAAGACAATCATTCCCAGAGCGGTGACCTCGTCGGAAGTTGGTTCAGCCGGATGGTTCCCGGAAGATGCTGTGATCGTGGGACGGGTTGAGTCTGGCTTGCCAGCAGCGAATGCAGGCATCAAGGAAAATGACAGGATCGTTGCGCTGAACGGGCAGCCAATTCACTCGCTGGAGAGCGTGATCGACAGCTTGCAGCGAACAAAAGCAGAGCCCGTCGACCTGACGGTTCTTCGAGATGGCCAAGAACTCCACTTCAAGATGTCGCCCGTGTTGTCCAAGACTGAAGACCCGAAGGAAAATCGATACCGGTTGGGATTCTCCAATAAGGGCGAGATCAAGGTAACGACACTTTCTTTCCCCAAAGCCCTCCAACTATCGTTGGACCGCAACCGGCAGTACTCGCTGATGATCCTGGAACTTGCCAAGAAGCTGGTGCAGCACAAGATTTCATTGAAAGCGGTGTCCGGGCCGATAGGAATTGCACAAGAGGCTGGTTACGCTGCCCAACAGAAAGGCTGGACTCCGTTGATGGAGCTCACGGCCGGCATCAGCCTGAATCTGGGCATCTTCAACTTGCTGCCCATTCCGATTCTTGATGGCGGAGTCATTCTGTTCTTGCTGATCGAGGGATTGATGCGACGCGATATCAGCATGAACATCAAGGAGCGCGTTTACCAGGCTGCCTTCGTGTTCCTCGTCCTGTTTGCAGTGATGGTCATCTACAACGACCTGATGAAGACCATTCCAGGACTAGCCGATCGCATGCCATAAAGCTTCAACTCAGCGTGTCAAGTCAAAAGCCGGCGGCGGGTTTGCTGCCGGCTGATTTCTTCTATGGGCAATCCTGAAAGAATCTTTCTACAGCAGTAAACTGATCCGAGCATGAAGCGTACAGCCACGTTGCAAAAACCAGCTCTGGTCGACCAAGCGATTGATCCGGGGCGCGCATCGCGGCTTAGGCAGTCCCCGAAGCCAACTGGTGAACTCACAGTTCCAACCAGCGGTCCCGTGGATCCCTTCCAGCTAGTCGAATCGGCAAAGGCATCTCTTCTGATTGGGCAGGAACGCGAGGGATTGGAGATGCTCGCGCGAGCGCATCAGTCGTTTCTCCGCCTCGGAGAGACCAGAGCTGCGGCACGCTGCGCGTTTTGGCTTGGCTTTGTGGCGCTGTTATCCAGCGATCTGGCACAGGCCAGCGGATGGCTTTCGCGCGCGGAGCGACTCCTTGCCAGTGATTCCGAATGTGTGGAGAAAGGGTATCTCTTCCTCCCAGTGGGCTATCGATTCGTGCACGAGAATGAACCGGTCAGTGCCTACAAGGCATTCGTTGAGGCGGGGAATTTTGGAAGACGGTTCAGGGATCCCGACCTTGTGGCTCTCGCACTCCAAGGACAGGGGCGCTCATTGATCCGGCAGGGAGAAATCGTTCGCGGCGTGACCTTGCTTGACGAAGCCATGGTTGCCGTCACGGCGGGAGAAGTTTCTCCATTAACGGCAGGCGGCGTGTACTGCAGTGTGCTCGACGCCTGTGGAGAGATCTTTGATCTGCGCCGCGCCCAGGAATGGACGTCGGCCTTGGAACGATGGTGTGCTTTGCAACCTGACATCGTTCCCTATCGCGGTCAATGCATGGTACGGCGCGCCGAGATTCTTCAGCTGCATGGAGCGTGGGACGATGCGATGGCGCAAGCGCGAGAGGCTTGCGAGAGATTTTCGCGTCCCGCCAGACTCGAGGCTGGTAGCGCCTTCTATCGCTTGGCTGAACTCCACCGAATGAGGGGTGAGTTCGAGCAGGCGGAAAAAGCGTATCGGGAAGCCGGCCGTTGGCAGCGGATTCCGCACCCGGGCATGGCGTTATTGCGATTGGCGCAGGGTCATGTCGAAGTCGCTAACTCGTCGATCCGACGAATCGCTGATGAGGTGTGCGATCTCGGTCACCGCACTCGAGTTCTGGATTCTTACGTCGAAATCGTCCTGGCGACAAAGGACGTCGCTGCGGCGCGAGCCGCTGCTGAAGAGCTGCAGCGGCTCGCACAACGATTCAACGCGCCCCTGGTTCACGCCATGTCGGCACGAGCCACCGGCGAGGTGCTGCTCGCCGAGCATGACGCGAAAGGAGCCTTGGCCGAACTGCGCCGTTCCTGGAACCTCTGGTGCGAATTGGACGCGCCATATGACGCCGCACGAACCCGCGTGTTGATGGCCTCCGCATGCAAGGAATTGGATGATTGCGATGCGGCCAAGCTGGAACTGGAATTGGCGCGAGAAGTCTTTCAGCGACTGGGTGCTGGACCGGATCTGGCCCGTCTGGAAGCTCTTTTGCGCAAGAACGCGGGTTCCACGCAGAGCATTCTCACCGCACGGGAAGTGCAGGTCGTGAGGCTCATTGCCAGCGGTAAAACAAATCGAGCGATTGCTGTTAAGTTAGGCATCAGCGAGAAGACTGTCGCTCGGCACATCAGCAACATCTTCAACAAGCTTGGTATCTCCTCACGCAGTGCCGCCACCGCATTTGCCTATCAGCACGAGCTGGTTTGATCGGTGCATAAAAATACCCATTAGAAATATTTCTCGCAGTGCGCAGTTCGCCCGATGCACTGAATCGGGCAGCGTCATAGGCTCATCTATCTGGGGGTGACTATGAAAAGCCAATTTCGCGCGGAGCGCGTTCACACAGTTGTCATAGGGGGTGGCCAGGCCGGTCTGGCGGTCGGGTACCACCTGGCCAAGCGAGGGATCAACTTCCTGATCCTGGATGCGAACAACAGAATCGGGAATGCCTGGCGGAATCGCTGGGACTCCTTGCGTTTGTTCACACCAGCCCGCTACGTGGAACTTCCCGGGATGCGATTCCCGGACAAGGGAGACGCATTCCCAACAAAGGATCAGATCGCGGATTACCTCGAATTCTACGCGGAGCACTTCAAGCTGCCGGTGCAATGCGGAATCAGGGTGGATCGGCTATCGAAAGATGGCGACCGTTTTCTCGTCGAGGCCGGAAATCTGCAATATGAGGCGGACAACGTGATCGTGGCTATGGCGAACTACCAGGTTCCCAAGGTCCCTGCATTCGCTCACGACCTTGATCCCGGCATTCTCCAACTTCCGCCACAGCACTACAAGAAGCCTTCGCAACTTCAGGAGGGGGGTGTGCTGGTTGTTGGAATGGGCAACTCAGGGGCAGATATTGCGATTGACGTCGCGCGCAGCCACCAAACATGGATCGCGGGTAAAGAATCAGGCCACATTCCGTTCCCAATTGATACTTGGTTCGCCCGCTACGTAGCGTTCCGAGTTATCAGGTTCCTGGGCCACCATGTCTTGACTCTGAGCACTCCTATAGGTCGGAGGAAGCGCCCGGAGTTGCTGAATCGTGCGACGCCGCTGATCCGCGTCAAGCCCAAGGATCTCATCGATGCGGGCATCGAACGTGTCGGCCGAGTCATCGGCGTGCACGACGGGAAGCCGCTGCTGGAGGGCGGTGCCACCCTCCAAGTAAAGAACGTTATCTGGTGCACCGGTTACGAACCGGGGTTCTCCTGGATCGACTTGCCAGTTTTCGATGAGGAAGGCAGACCCGTACACGAGCGCGGACTCAGCATGGTCCCTGGATTCTATTTTGTCGGGCTGCATTTTCAGTATTCGATATCCTCGGCGACTCTGATAGGAGTCGGGCGTGACGCAGACTATGTCGTGAGGATGTTGGACGCCAGATCACGATCTGCGGGGCGTCATTCCAGACAAGTTCATGCGATCCCACTGCCGCCGTCGGCTGAACCGGTACCCGTGAACTATGCCCGCAGGGCTTAGCAGAAGACTCCGGCGCCAAACCCCGTCCGGGGTGCTCCCCGGCGGGAAAGGGTGCCGGAATCCGCGTGGTAGACTATTAGTTCCACCTATGGCTACGATTCATCGCAGAAAGACCGTAACGGCCGTGGTCGGAGGTGTGCGCGTAGGATCGGATGCACCAGTTGTGGTGCAATCCATGACCAACACCGACACCGCCGACGTTGCCTCCACCGTGCAGCAGGTTGTTGCGCTGTCGCGGGCTGGGTCGGAACTGGTACGGGTCACCGTAAACAATGACGATGCTGCCGCGGCTGTTCCCCGGATCGCAGAAGAGCTCGACAAAATGGGAGTGCGGGTTCCGATCATCGGCGACTTCCATTACAACGGGCACGTTCTGCTGACGAAATACCCGGAGTGTGCGCGGGATTTGGCTAAATACCGGATCAATCCCGGGAATGCCAGTATCGGCAAAGGCGGGGACTCGAACTTCCGCACAATGATTGAAGTTGCGGTGAAGTATCAGAAACCGGTGCGGATCGGAGTCAACTGGGGATCGCTCGACCAAGTGCTGCTGACGCGCATGATGGACGAGAACTCGAGGCTGCCTGAGCCCAAAGACGCTCGCGAAGTCACTATGGAGGCGATGGTGGTCAGCGCGCTCAACTCGGCAGAGCTGGCAAAGAAATACGGATTGCGGCCCGACCAGATCATCCTGAGTGCCAAAGTGAGCGGCGTACAGGATCTTATCGATGTCTATCGCGCTTTGGCGGCGCGCTGCGACTACCCACTGCATCTGGGATTGACCGAGGCTGGCATGGGAGCAAAAGGCGTCGTAGCCTCGAGCGCGGCGATGGGCGTTCTGTTGCAGGAAGGGATCGGCGATACGATTCGCGTTTCTCTGACGCCCGCCCCCGGGGGCGATCGCACTGAGGAGGTCCGCGTAGCACAGCAGATTCTGCAATCCATGGGCATTCGTAGCTTCACACCGCAGGTCACAGCTTGCCCGGGCTGTGGACGCACCACCAGCACGTTCTTCCAGGAAATGGCAGAGCAGATTCAATCCTATCTGCGCGAGCAGATGCCGAACTGGAAAGGCCGGTACATGGGTGTCGAGGAGATGAAACTCGCGGTGATGGGCTGCGTGGTAAACGGACCGGGCGAATCAAAGCATGCCAATATCGGTATCTCGTTGCCGGGGACCTTCGAAGAGCCGAAGGCACCGGTTTATGTCGATGGACGGCTGTTCACCACTCTGAAAGGAGATCGCATCGTCGCCGAATTCATCGAGATTCTTGACGACTATGTGGACTCACACTACGCCGCAAAAGATTCTGCCAAGGAAGAAGTTCCCGCCAAAGTCTAAATTCTGCATCAGCTTCGTGCCGCTGGGCGGTTAGTAACCCAGGACAATCGGCGTCGCGCCGGGACCGCATCTTCAGGCTAGGTCACGGGGCTACCTGCCGGCGCGATAACCACCAGGGAGGACGACCATCATTGCCCTGTCAGCAGGAACACGGGATTCTGTGGCGGCGTTTGATTGTTTGTGCTGGTCGATCCTGCGCTCAGCGGCGCCAGCAAATCGATCACTAGTCTGTCGCTCTCGTTCGTACCCTGCGAGATCGTATTGGGCGTGGTACTGATGGAAGCGATGGCGCCCGCATCGCAGATGCTGACATAGACGTGGCTGCTATCTGCGGCGGCGGCAGCAAACAGACGGAACCGAGTTCGCCCGGGAGAATAAACCGAAGGAGTCACGCAGGATGCTGACTCTGGAACGGCGTATTGACCCAGTGCAAACGGTGGAGAAGTCAAGAGCGATAGCTCAGCCCCGAAGATCGAGGATGACGCTGATCTGATGGTGAAGTTCCCGGCATCGAACACTGTGACCATCGGGATGATGCAAGGTACTGCGCCCACCGACGGGTCTTTGCAGGATGGCTGGCGCTGATAGCTCGCGACGTAAAAACGAGAACCGTCGGGCAGGGCGGCGACTGAAACCGGTATCACTGCCTCGCAGTTGGCGCCTGCAACTGTGCACGGAGGAACTGGCGGGACACTCACGGCTATTAACTGTGTCGGAGAATTCCCAGTCGCACTGAAAACGTATACCACGCCATTTGAGCCGGCCAAGGCGGCAGGGGTCGTTACATAAAGTCGGTTGAGGCTCTTGTCGTACAGAGCAAAATTCGCGCCAATTCCGACGGGTTGCGATGCGACCGAGTTATCGGCTCGAATCGTGTATAGCTGCCCATCTCCTGCGGTCACCACGTAGATCTGCTGTCCGTCCGGTCGGGCTGCTATCCAACTCGGATTCACACCAATCGGAATCGTCGCCATCGTCGAAAGATCAATGGTGGAGAGATTCAGTACGTTGGTGGGGCTGCTGCCGTCACCCTGAGTGACGACGTATAAATTCTGTCCGTTCGGCGTTTCCGCCATCAAGATGGGATGGGAACCTGCCGGTAGGTATTCGATCTTGGAAATCGTAGCGCTCGTGACATTCAGCGCTGCTACGGAGTCTGTAGTAGGCAGTGTGCAATTCGGAGTTGGGCCTGAACCAATCGCCGGGGTCTCGACGCCGTAATTGGCTACGTAAACTGCCGTAGTCTGCGTCGTGGTCACGAAATCCGGCTGGTACGAGCAGAACGTCGGAAGTGGGACGCTTGCAGTTCCGCCTGACGTCTGTGTTAGCCCAGTGATCGGATCGTCGTAGGTAATGGTAGTCCCGCTGACTGACAAGATCGTGAAATTTCCGTTATACCCGCCAGGATTGCTGACGCCTTGAAGCAGAACGCCTGAAATTATGATTTGCCCACCAACAGTGGCCTGGGGTAAAGCATTTGCCAGCGTGACTGTAACCAGGTTGGGATCGGGATCTGTCAGAAGAGCTTCTGTGATCGTAGTGATCGCTGAACTTTGATTCGGGCCAACGTTGGGGAGAGTGAAAGTGACCGGGTTGCCTAGGCCGGCGCCGCCGCCTGCAGGTGTAAAGGACGTTATGACATCCGGATTTCCGGCCAACTGCCCTGAGGCATTCGTCACTGTGCTTCCCGCACTGGTTACAAAAACACGCGAGTTGTTTGGGAGAATCGCCGCGTGGGTGGGGTTGATGCCCATGTTCGCCTCTCCAACATTGCTGTCGCCCGAGACGTCGATCTGCAATGCCGTGCCGGGATTTGGCGCAACATTGTTGTTGATCCCGAAAACAGCGTGGGAATTCGCCGGGTTCGGCGGATTATTGGCAATAGGGATTACTACGGGCCGGTAAACCTCGCCGCAGGACATCCAAAAGAGGATTGCTCCAAACATGGCAGCAAGCCAGCCCACACGTCGAACAGTCATCAACACTCCGGGAGAGATTTTTGGTGACAAAATTGGAATCCAGTATTGTAGCGGTTGCTGCGGCTTGTGCGCTAGCGATAGGAACCAGTTCTCTCTTCTAGCTCCTAGCTTGAGGATGCGGGCAAGGTAACGCGGGATGCCTGGCTAATGCGTATGGAGCTGGATCGCAGGTTCGAGCGTTAGCCTCGTTTGCGGCGTGCCTTGGCTGGTTCGCCGGCGGCCTCTGGTTCTTCTGTTTTTGCGGTGGCGGCAGGTTTCTTGCGGCCTTCCATCTGTGCGAGGCTCTGTTTCAATGCTGCCATCAGATCGACCACCGGGGCCAGCTTCTTGGGCTTTTCGACGGCAGCCACTTCCCCGCCCTCAAGTTTTGCCTCAATCAGCTTCTTCAGATTTTCCTGGAATGTGTCTTGGTACTTTTCCGGATCCCACTTGTCGGCGAGAGCCTCGATCAGTTGGTGGGCAACCTTCACTTCAGCTTCTTTCAGCTCAACTTCAGGCGCGCCGAACCCTTCGACTTTTCGGACTTCCTCGGCGTAATACATGGTGTGCAGCATCATGCCGCCCTCATGCGGGCGCAGGAAAACGGTGTATTCCCGGTTGTGCATGGTGATCTTGGCAATGGCCACGTATTCGCTTTCTTCGAGAGCCTTCGTCAGCAGCGCGTAGGGACGGCGGCCGGCCTCCTCGGGCATCATGTAATACGAGGACTCGAAATAGACGGGGTCGACCTCACTGGACTTGACGAACTCAAGAATCTCCATAGTCTTGGCGGTCTGCGGCTCGATCTTCTTGATCTCATCCGGTTCAATGACGATGTATTCGTCTTTACGGAACTCGTAGCCCTTCACGATTTCGCTGCGGTCCACGACCTGACCATCGGCCTGACAGACATACTGTTGCTTCAGGCGCGATTTGTCGGTGCGGTGCAGCATGTTGAAGGAAATCCCTTGACTGCGGGCTCCAGAAAAGAGGCGCACCGGCATGGAGATAAGACCAAACGTCAGGTGACCAGACCAGACCGAGGAAGGCATTGTAACCCTCACAGATTCCGCGCGCGGCCCACAACCGGACCCCGGAAGTTGCTAAACTCAACGGCAGAGAGAGTTTAGCTCAGAACTACATTCGATGCACCAGGCCGGGGCATGGGGAACCGAAAATCGAAGCCAAACCCGGTGGGGCTAATCGTTCCCGCACACCACAGCTAGCGGTTTACTAGTCAGCTTCCTGCCATAACGCGAATCTCTTTTGGCTTCCGCAATAGATTGAAGCACCCAGCGGATGAGGCTCATCTGTTAGTGAAAATCCACAAATGAGGTGAGTTTGCAATGGACGATCTCCGCTTTCCGGTAGGCAAATTCCATTACGATGGAACTCCCAGCTCTGAACAAAAACACGTGTTTCTGGAGCAAATTGCTCAGACTCCAGCCAAGTTGCGAGGTGCGGTTGCCGGATTGGCAGAGGCTCAACTCGACACCCCTTATCGCCCAGACGGATGGACCGTGCGGCAGGTCGTCCACCACGTTCCCGACAGCCACCTCAATTCTTACGTTCGCTTCAAGCTCGCCCTCACCGAAGATGACCCGACAATCAAAACATATGCAGAAGATCGTTGGGCAGAATTGGCCGACAGCAAAGCCACGCCGATTGAAGTTTCTCTGACTCTTCTCGATTCCCTGCACAATCGCTGGGTGCGCCTGCTGCGCTCGCTCACTCCCGAAGAGTGGAAGCGCACCTTTCGCCATCCGGAGCTCGGCCCGATGACGCTGGAAAAGACCCTCGCACTGTATGCCTGGCACGGCCGGCATCATGTGGCCCATATCACGGAACTGCGCAAGAGGATGTCGTGGTAACTTGTTGCCTGAGGCAGCATCATGATCGCAAGGGTGTGGCACGGGTACACGAAACCGGAGCACGCGGATGCCTATGAATCGATGTTGAAGCCTGAACTTCTGCCGGGCATCTCCAAGAAAAAGGGATACCAAGGGAGCTACTTACTACGCAGAAATCTCGGCGGCGAAGTTGAGTTCATCACGATCCTGCTGTGGGAATCGATCGATTTGCTTCGCGCTGCCGCCGGTCACGATGACTACGAGACGGCAATCATACCTGAGGAACGTCGCAAATATCTGGCGCACTTCGACACCAAGGCTACGCATTACGAGGTCGAAGCATTGCACGGGCTAGGGTGAGTTACCGGAACCAGCAACTGATTACTGATTTGACTCGATTTCACGCTAAGTAATTCCAACCCGCCAGAGGAGATAGCTCGTCGCTTCGCGCAGAACTGCCAAGGAGCGCTGGACTGCGCCGTGCGGTAGCGAATCAGGCCGGGGCGCGACATAGACGGGGCCAATACCCTCATGCTGCAGCAGCTTCCGGATTCGAAAGACGTGATACGCGTCGCTCACCGCAATGCAACTGTGCAGGCCGTTGGCGTGCATAATCACGGCGACACGGCGCGCCGATTCCGCCGTATTCGAACCTTGCGTTTCGGCGATCAGGGCGCTCTCAGGAACACCCAGCTTGTGCAGGTGATCTTGGCCAACCCCACCCTCGGAGAACTTGGGATCATCTGCGGCACCCCCAGTGGTGATGATCACTGGGGCAAGGTGCTCCTGGTATAAATCGTAAGCATGGTTCAACCGGGCACGCAAAACGGGAGAGGGACGTCCGTAGTACTCCGCGGCCCCGAACACGACTATGGCGTCAGCTGGTTGAGTTTCCTGTAACGACGCGCTACGAACTACTTGCAGTGCGGTGACCGCGAGAAAGAGCAACACCGCGGAGACCGCCAGGATCAGCAGACGAAGCCACAATCGACGGCTTCGACGCTGGTTGGCGAGTTCGTCGGTCATCCTCTACAGTCAAGCCTCGGGTTCATCCCTGCGCAAAGAAGCTGGAAATCTCATCGGCAGGAATAGCCCCTTCACGAATGATGCGCCAGCGTTCGTTTTCGTCACTCAGGTCAATGATGGTGGAAGCGACGTCACGAGGTGACGCACCCCCATCGATAATGATGTTGATGCGTCCCTGAAGCTGGTCGCGAACCTGCTCAGCGCTGGTGCACTCCGCGGCGCCGCTAAGGTTCGCGGACGTGGCGGTAATTGGTATCGCGGCTGCGGTTACGACTGCGAGGGGGATCTTGGCGTTGGGCACGCGCAACGCGACGTTGCCCGTATTCGCGGTAACTTTCAGTGGTAGGCGCGACCCGGCTTTCACGATGATGGTCAGCGGCCCGGGCCAGAACTTGCGGGCTAGCGCATAGAATTCCTGGGGTAGTGGCTTAGCCAGTTCCTCCGCCTGGTCAACGCTTCCGATGAGCAGCGACAGGGGTTTATGGCGAGAACGCGTTTTGATGTCGTAGACCTTATCGACAGCACGGAGGTTGAAGGGATCTGCGGCAAGGCCGTAGAAGGTGTCGGTGGGCATGCCCAAGACCTCACCCGACCGGATCTGATCAGCGGCATATTTGACGAGCGAGCTTTCGGGACTTTCAGAGTTGATTTTTACGATTTCGGCGCGCACGGCGCTCCTTCTGTAATCGATCAAGCAGATTAAGATTCACGGCGGAAACTATCATAATACGGCAATTGAGAACCACGAAGGATAGCAAATTGCACGATTAAGGACAGGTCTCGCCAATGTGCTAGCGTGTGGGCGAGAATGGGCTATGCCCCGAGTATCGGAATTAAAGCCCAGTCATCGATCTAAGCTGCGCCGAATTGAGGGCCGCCATAACGCACTGGTGAAAGAACTTCGACGGACATTCGCCCGCGCTGAGTGTAACGAGAGTGGCGAATGCGCCATCGAAGGCGTTCGGATCGCGGAGGAAGCGATCCGGAGCGGATTGAAATTTCGAGCAGTATTCTTCCGGGAGTCAGCGCAGAACCTCGCCGAACGACTTTTGCCGCAAATTGACTCGCACGTGGAAACTCTGCTGGTTCCGGACAGTATTTTCGATGGCGCGGTGCCGAGCGAGACACCGCAGGGCATCGCGGCGCTGGTGCGGCTCCGCGGATTCTCTCTCGACGACATTTTGGAGCGGCTTCAGGCTGGGCCGGTGATGGTCCTTGCCGGAGTGCAGGATCCGGGAAATCTGGGCACCATTTTGCGATCGGCCGAGGCCTTTGGGAGTGCAGGCGTGGTGCTGGGGGAAGGAACCGTGAGCCCGTTCAATTCGAAGGTGATCCGGGCGTCGGCGGGATCGATTTTTCGCTTGCCCTTGGTACTGGCGAAAGCGGATAGGGAGTTGGAATCAGTGATTGCTAAACTTCGTTCACAAAGCGTGCGGCTGTTTGCCACGTCTTCGCACAAGGGGACTCCGCTCGATCAGGCTCACTTGACGGGCCCTTCGGCGATTTTCATCGGAAGTGAGGGGTCGGGGCTTCCGCGGAGCTTGATGACGCAGGTCGATGAATTGATCGCCATTCCGCATGCGGCGCAGGTGGAATCGCTGAACGCGGGTGTGGCGGGAAGCATTGTGCTATATGAGGCGGCCCGGCAGCGACGAGAACAGTGAGCCAGGCTCGCCAACGGCTTTCGGAGTGTGGCGTGCGCGACTGTAGGCGGCTTATACCAGTGTGGCGATTAGTCGAACTTCAGATCGCTTATCCCTAAATCGACGCCGGGACAAGACCCATCCAGAGGAGAACGGATTTACCAGGGCTTTGCGACTGTTGACATACTGAGATATCATTGCCGCCGTTTCAGGGCTGGATCTGGGCCAATCAGTCTACCTCATACGGGCCGGCTTACTCCGAAAAGCGCGCTTGAAAGGATGAACCCATGCGTACCCATGGTGTGCTCAAGATCGTGTCCCTGTGCCTGCTTCTGAATACGTTCGCCAATTCCAGCGATGGCTCGCCATCCGCGCCTTCCACGAGAGTCGACCCAATTTACTTCGCCTTCGACGACTTCTCGACGACGATGAACCCCGCCGGAACTTGGACCTATGGCTATACCAGCCATCTCGGTAGCCCCTTCTTCGCCTATACGACCAGTGGTACCACTACATCATCCAACGAAATCGGCTGGTTTGGCCCGCTTCCAGCCTCTGCTGATGCACCCGGATTTCCCTTGGTCGTCGTCAGCCAGTCCGGTCAACCAAAGAATTTAGATATGCTGCCCGGACCGGGAGGTGAATACAGCGTTGTGCGCTGGACTGCTCCTTCTGCTGGACTGTGGGACGTATCCGGAGAGTTCGATGGCCAAGGCTCGACTTCCAGTGACGTGCACGTCCTCAGCAACGAGCGCTGCCTGTTCTCGCGCAACGTAAATAATGCTGACGCGCAGGTTTTCGCCTTGACGTTGTCTCTCCACGCTGGCGATAGGGTTGACTTCGCCGTCGGGTTCGGGCTTGATGGAAGTCCGGATTCCGATAACACCCGTCTGCGCGCCATCATCCTGCCCCATGCGTACGATTACAGTAAAATCGACTTTCCCGGAGCCTCCCAGACGCAGGTCTTCGGCTTCAATGATTACGGAACCATCGTGGGCAACTACACCGACACGCAAGGTGCGGTACATGCCTTCGTTTACCGCGCCGGTAGCTACCAGACCATCGATCACTCCGACTCGGTGGAAAACGGCTTTCTGGGAATCAACAATGACGAGCACATAGCCGGATACTACATTGGCACTGATCAGCGCTACCACGGTTTCGTGCTGGCGGGCTCGGTGTACCACAATGTTTCTTTTCCCGGTGCTCTCGACACTGTTGCCTGGGATGTGAATGATTTCGGCGACGTGGTCGGCGGATTTGACTTCACTGACCAAAACACTGTCATTGCTTTTCTTGACCATCGCGGCTCCTACACTTCTTTTGAAGATCCCGTGGCTCCTCCCGGAGCCTCGCAGGCAGACGCCCTGAACGATCGGGGGCAGATTGTCGGTGTCTATGTCGACATCGACGGCAATGTTCACGGCTTCTTGCGGCAAAATAGCGATTTGTTGCCGGTTGAATTTCCTGGAACAACGTCTGGCGGCGAAGCCGAAGGCATCAACAATCAGGGCCAGATCGCTGGCCGCTATTTCGGCGGTCGCGGCGGCAGCTTGGCATTTATTCGTTCGGGATCGAGATTTACCACCATGGTGTTTCCGGGTGCCGCAATATGTGCAGCCCGCAAGATCAATAATCACGGAACAGTAGTGGGAATTTATCGAGCCAAAAATGGGGCGCCGCTGCACGGCTTTATCGCCACCCCGACGCACCAGGACCACTAACCCCGAGAACGCTCCTAAATCACACTCGGCCGCCTCCATTGGTCTGCCTCCGTAAGAAGGATTCTCCGCCGGAGGTATTGCGATGAATCTTCGCCGGATGATAGCTATGCCAGCCCGCCACCATCGACCACCAGAGCCGCCCCGGTGACCCAACTCGACATCGGGCTCGCGAGGAACAATGCCGCGTTTGCGATGTCATCGGGCGTGCCCACACGGGCGAGGGGGCGATTCGCGGCTTCCCGCATGAATGTCTGAACGTCGTCACCTAATTGGGCGCACTCACTACGCAGCATGGGCGTATCGATATCGCCCGGGCAGACGCAGTTCACTCGGATGTTGTGCTTGCCCTGATCGATCGCCATGGCGCGAGTGAGGTTTACCGTGCCTCCCTTAGCGGCGCAGTAGGACGCGGCGCGAGGGCCCCCTTTCAGGGACCAGCCGGAACCGATGTTGATGATGCTGCCTCCGCCTCCGCGGATCATGAGTGGGATGACTTCATGGGACAGCAAGTAGATTCCCTTCAAGGTTACGTCTAACGTGCGGTCCCATTCCTCTTCGGTTAGCTCGACTACGTCTTTGCGGATGGCAATCCCGGCGCAGTTGCAGAGGACATCGATATGGCCCCATTTGCCGATCACCGTTTCAACCACGCGGCGGCAGTCGGCGGCACGGCGAACATCACAGCCCGCAAAAATTGCGCCCCCGCCGTCGTTTTCGACTTCAGCTGCGGTTCGACGTCCATTAGTCTCGTCGATGTCGAGAACGGCGACCAAAGCTCCCATTTCGGCCAGGCGCAGCGCGATGCCGCGTCCGATGCCGGATGCGGCGCCGGTCACGATAGCAACTTTTCCTTCCACAGAAAGAAGGCTCGCGGCGCGGTCGGCGATGCGGGCACTCTTCATGCGGAAGTTCCAACCGACGGCTCTAAAGCCCGGGTCGCTGCGTTTAGCGTCTTGTCAACGTCTTCCTCCGTGTGCGCCAGCGTAACAATCGAGTGCAAAGCGGCCGAGGGTGAAGCATAGATTCCCAATGGAAACAACGACAGCACAAACTTCTGAAATGCTGTCCGGTCGACGAACTGGCAGAACTCGCGATAATCGCGGATCGCGGGCTGGCTGGTGAATATGATTTGAAACATCGGTCCGACATTTTGCACGATCGCCGGCACGCCTCTCTCTCGAAATATCTCGCGCAGTCCCGTGCATAGCCGATCGGCAAGCCTCCATGTGTCGGCGAATGGTGCGTTGTTGTCGCGAGTGAGAGCGCGCAAGTTGGCACGAGCGGCAAACATGCCGATGCGCGATCCGTTGTGGGTGCCGTAGTGCAGCACGCCGCCCCATTGGAGAGCGCCCATGATCGCGGCGCGGCCGACGAGCGCAGCGACCGGCAGTCCGCAACCGAGCGCTTTACCGAACGTCACCAAGTCAGGCGACAACTTGTAGTATTCCTGGCAGCCTCCGGGAGCAATGCGAAATCCCGTCACTGTTTCGTCGAGGATGAAGACGATGCCGTTTGCCTTGGCGAGTTTCTCCAGGCCCTGCAGGTATCCCTCAGCAGGAGGAATCACGCCCACGTTGGCCATGACGCCTTCAGTAATGATCGCTGCAATCTGACCTCGATGATTTTCAGTTGCGCGCTCGAGCGCGGGCAGGTCGTTCCAAGGAACCACAATGGTGTCATCGAGCGCAGTGCGATTCAGCCCGGAGCTGTCCGGAATCTTCACCGGGTCGCTGCGCAGGCCGAGGGCTGCTGGAGGAAGCACATTGGAACTGACAAGCACGTCGTCGTACCAGCCGTGATAATGTCCTTCAAACTTGAGAATCTTCGGGCGTCCCGTTACGCCGCGCGCCAAGCGTATGGCCGCCATCATGGCTTCAGTGCCTGTATTCGCGAAGCGAACCCTCTCGGCATTGGGAACAATTTTCTGAATGATTTCGGCGAGTTCGATCTCGACCGGCGTCGCCGTGGCAAAATGGGCACCGGTGGCCGCAGCCTCGGCGATGGCCTCGACCACCTCCGGGTGGGAATGACCCAGCGGCAAAGCACCAAACGCCATCATCCAATCGATGTACTCGTTGCCATCGACGTCATAAATTCGCGAGCCTTTGCCCTTCTCCATAAAGATCGGGCACTGCCCAAAGGTAGCCGGACCGCGAGATGAGGAACTGCTTGCCTCTATCAATACACCAAGCGTGCGTTGGTACATCTGACGCGATTTTTCAGTGCTGAACCTCAAGACCTCTCCTACTCCGCGCATTCCTTAAGGGTGACGCTCGACTCAGCGGGCTCAGCGGAAGTTCTCGGCGTTCTCTGCGGTTTGATCTTTTACCGCGGAGTACGCCGAGAAATACCGCTGGGGCCGCCGAGAAAACTGCCGACACAATCTGGCAAGTGAAAGCACGCGCGGACTTTGCGACTTGCTATGGTACCGCAGAGCCGCCCTGATTACCGCTGTGCGCTGCTTGCATCCGGAAGTAACCAGCCGAAATTCCCATGCAATTTTTGACCTTCCCCTCATTCTTACTGTGAGCGGCCGGAGCCGCTACGTATCCCCCTAATCCAGCGCGTTTCAGGTTAATTGTTGAAGTGAGGGTTGAACTATGAAACTGTCGATTCTCGGCGTGGTTCTTGATTTCAGACACATTGGTCTACAACGGTTATTTCCTTGCCTGCTTGCAGTTCCCTTATTGTTCTCGGTCGGCGCACTTGCTCAGGACAAGTCCGCAGAGGCTTCCCACGCAGCAGGATGGGTCGTGATTCCGGTGGAGGAATATCGCGTGTTGCGCGCGAAGGCATATCCCGTGGAGCACGATCCGGAACCGCCGCCGCTGGACGCCACTTTGACCCGGGTCGACTACGACCTGCACATCAGCGGCGAACTGGCTCAGGGCCATGCAAACCTGACCGTCGACGTATTGAAAGATGGATGGGTGCGCGTACCTGTTCCCACAGGGCTTTTGGTCCGCGAGGCGCGACTCGACGGCAAGCAAGTGCCGCTTGTGCCGGGTCCCCAAGGGAAAGGTGCTGGCCACCTTTGTGCTCTGCTCTCTCGCCCCGGGCGCGCCGTGCTGGTGCTCGACGTCGACGTACCAGTAACGACTTCCAGCGGGAATGAGAGCATTTCCCTTCCCTCAACCGAGTCCGGTATTACGCGCGCATCGGTGGGATTGCCGCGCCAAGGAATTGATCTGAAAGTCGATGGCGGTTTCCTTTCCGAAAAATCCGAGGCGTCCGGCGAAACCAAGTGGTTGGCCTACGGACACGGCAACGACCCGCTCACGCTCACTTGGCGCAAGAAAACGGAAGACCATCATGTCGAACTGCCATTGAGAATGCGGGGATCGCTCACGCAGCTCACCAGCCTCGGAGAGGATGCAACATCGGTCTATGCGGAGGCAAGTCTGGAGATCGTGCAGGGCGCGGCGCACGAAGTACGCATGCAACTGCCGGAGAAAATCACCATCAACCAGGTTTCCGGCGCAATGGTCGCCGACTGGGAAATGAAGAGCAGAGAACTGGCTATCACATTCCTTGAGCCCGTTGAGCACAGTGCTCGGTTTGTGATCAACGGGGAGGCCCGGCTGCCCCGCGACGGTGTCATTGACATTCCTTTGCTCAGGCTTCTCAACACGGAGCGCGACAGCGGCGGAATTGCCGTGGAAATTCTCGGAGCCGGTGAGATCAAAGAACAGAAAGCGCAAGGTTTGGAGGACGCTGACGCCAGCGATCTGGGCGAGATGATCGCCAGCCGACAGTCGCCAGCGCTGGCGGCATTCCGCGCCCGTGCGGGTGAGGCTGGAGCAACCCGCAGCTTGACCGTGAATGTCGCGCGATACGACCAGCAGGCAGTGCTGATGGCCAACATTGAGGAAGCCCGCTACGACATTCTGATGAGCGCCGATGGCAAGGAACTGGTGCAGGCGCGATACGCGGTGCGCAACAACCAAAGAAACTTCGTGAAGATCACGCTGCCGGCGGGAGCCTCGGTATGGAGCGCAACCCTGGGCGGACGGCCGGCGCGTCCCGGGCAGTCGCCCGACGGCAGCCTGCTGCTTCCCCTGGAGAAATCCCGCGGCGGAGAAGACGCACCGGCGTTCGTCGTCGAACTCATGTATGTCACGAAAGCCAGCCGATGGGAGGACAAAGGGAGAGAAACAGTGACGCTCCCGGCGCTGGATCTTCCGATTTCGCGCACCGGGATGCTGCTCTATTACCCGCCGCTATTCCGGGTGAGCGCCGAGTCGGGCACATTCCGCACCGCGGAGTACCAAGCTCCTGTTTCAGCCGCTTTGGCACCAACTGTGGGGGAAGGTGGCAGAGAAGGATTCGCAGCGGGCGTAGTGATCAATCGCCCATTGCCAAATGGACCTGCAGCTCCGCCCGGCCAAGAGTTCGACGCTACCAAACAGGCGCCTAAGCTGCAAAGCAATGATGAAAAGGAAAAGAAAGATGCCACGCAGGCGCTGCTCGACAGCTTCCGGTCGAAGTCGCTCGGAGGCCGGGTAACTGGCATTTTGCCGGTCAACGTCGATTTCCCGGCGTTTGGTCCTTCGATCTACCTGGTCTCAGAACTCACCAGTGAGAACCAGTCCCCCTCTGCAGCATTCAACTTCCAGCGCGACAAAAAGGGAGGTGCGCGATGAACAGCAGACTCTTTCGGTCACTATTCCTCGGATGTTTGTTCATGATGTCAGTGTGCCGGGCGGAGGACAAGACGCTACCTTTGCCGGATCCTGGCAACGTCACGCTAACGCTCGACGAGTACAACCGCCTGGTCGCGCTCGCCGGAAAGCCCCCGAAGAACCCTGACGTGGCACCTCTTCCCTATTCCATCCAGCATGCTGATGCAGAGCTGCGCGTGGAAGGTAACGGCGTAGTCGGTTCGGTGGAACTCGACGGAGAAGTCTTCCACAAAGGCATCAGCAAAGTGCCGATCACGACCGGCATGACGATCCTGGAAGCCCGCCAGAATGGAAAAGGCGTGCCGTTAATTCAAGAAGGTGGTACGCATGTAGCCCTTCTGCCGACAGGAGACTTCTCGATCGCACTCGATACGGGCTTGCCGTTGAGGATTGATGCCGGGCGGGCTTCGTTCACCTTACCGGCTCCAGTGGCGGGCAGCGTGCAAATGAGCTTAATCATTCCTGGAGAACACACACTCGCGTACATCAACCCGGGAGTGATCACCAGCCGCAAGTCGGAGAACGGACACACGACCATTGATGCCACGCTTGTTCCCGGGCAACCGGCAAACGTGTGGTGGGCGACGCGCGAGGTGCTCGCTCCTGTGATTCCACGCGAAATTCGTTTCCTTGCGGACACGAAAACGCTTGTGTCTATCAGTGAGGCGGACATGCACATCGCAGTGCTCGCCGACGTCACCATGGTGACGGGCGAGACGAGCGCATTCGAGGTACAGATTCCTGAAGGATTCGAAGTCACTGGGGTTACTGGGCCGACCTTGGGTTCGGCCGAGACTCAGCCCAAAGTCGTAAGTGTCAAGCCGTCTGGCACGACAGAAACTGCGCGCCGATACATCTCATTGCACGTCCTGAATCCCGCTCTGCGCAGCCACCAGTTTCTGATCTCGATGGAGCGGTCGACCCAGGGCACCCAAGCCGATGCGCCCTTCATCAGCTTCAAAGGAGCGCAGCGGGAAACGGGTGAGGTTCTTGTGGAGGGCGCTGGCACCATGGAGATCACAGCCACCGAAGGCGGCGGCCTGAAACGCATGGATGTGAAAGAGGCGAATCCTTACCTGCGCGTTCTGGCGCATTTTCCGCCACAAGCCGCGTTTCGCTATCACCGTCAACCAAGCGAAACACCAACTCTGGCCTTGAACTGGGTGCGCTTTCCCGATGGCAGTGTGCTCGCCGCCGTGGCCGAGACTGCTGACGTGACGACGATGGTCACGTCCGAAGGCAAGTCGCTGACCGAGGTGAAATTGACCGTCAAAAATCAGGCGCAGCCGTTTTTGAAGGTCTCTCTCCCGGTCGGGGCAACAATTCTGTCGGCCGAAGTCGCGGGGGAACGCGTCAAACCTGTCCAGGGCGCCGACGGCAACCGCGTCCCGCTCCTAAAACCTGGATTCCGTCCGAACGGTCCCTATTCGGTTTCGTTCGTTTTCATGCACTCGGGAACGCCATTCGAGAAGAAAGGGGGCGCGGACTTGACCATTCCAAGCATGGACATTCCCATCGCCCTGTTGAGCTGGGAGGTGTTTCTGCCGGAGCGATACAAGGTGAAAGATTTTGGAGGAGACGTGATCGCGGCAAACCGGGTTCCCGAGCCAATGCGCGAAGAGGTTTCGAGACAAGGTCAGTTTCCGCGGGATAACGAGTTTTCCCGCAGTTCGAGTCAAGGAACCGCACTAATGCAGTCTCCGGCGGGCCAAATGGGCGGATATGTGACGGATCAGACGGGCGCGGTTGTGGCGGGTGCGCAAGTCACAATCGTATCCTCCGACACCGGAATGAGCCGCAGCACGACCACCGACGCGAACGGGCATTGGACGATTCTTGGACTTCCCTCGGGAAACTACAAGGTCAAGCTCGAGAGCAGAGGCTTCAAGACCAGCGAGAACAATGTTCGTTATGACGCAACTCAGCCTTCCGTGTACGGGGGCATACTTAGCGTGGGCGTGGCAACGGAGACCGTCGAGGTGACCGCGGAATCTCCCATGGTCAATACTTCCACCAGCTTAGTCACGCTAGAGGGCAGGAATTTCAGCAGAGTCGCTCCGCTAGCCCCGGGGGCGGTGAGCCAGAGCGCTTCGACGAACGTGGTGAATCTGCAGAAGAAAGTTGCCGGCGTTCTTCCGGTGCCGATCGATGTCCCGCGAGCGGGAACGTCGTTCAGCTTCGTCCGGCCACTGGTGCTGGATGAGGAAACCAAGGTCACTTTCAGTTACAAAAGCCGTTAAGAACCTGATTCAGCCTGCACCTGCGATTCAATGTTCTGACTACGAATTTTGACTCATGGCATAGAATGTTGGATCGCAGGTTAGCAGCAAATGAGTAAACCCGAGACATGGAAATCGTGGGAAGGCCGGGTGATCGAAGGAAAATACCCGCTTCGGCAATGGCTGGGCGCCTCCGACCACAGCGCGGTTTTTCTGAGCGAATCGGCAGATCTGCCTTCCCAGAAAATCGCGATCAAGTTAATTCCGGTCGAAGCAGCCAAAGCCGAGTTTTACCTATCCCATCTAAGGGCCACCAAGAAGCTGTCGCATCCTCACCTGATTCGCACGTTTGAATGCGGGCTCTCGCGAGTCGAGAACTCGACGGTCATCTATGTGTTGATGGAGTGCGCCGATGACGATCTTTCCCAGATTCTTCCCGATCGAGCCTTGGAGCCCAAGGAAGTTTCGGATCTGCTGCCTCCTGTTCTTGACGCTCTCAGTTATCTGCACTCGAACAGATTTGTTCACGGCAGGGTAAAACCCTCCAACGTGCTCGCAGTTGGCGATCAATTGAAGCTGTCCTCAGACCAAGCGGCACCCGTCGCGCAACAAAACGGGCAGCACCGGCGGCGGGATGTGTACGATGCTCCGGAAACCGCCGCCGGCATCGTGTCTCCGGAAGGAGATATATGGTCCGTGGGCGTGACGCTGGTTGCTGCCTTGACGCAAAACGTAACGGTTGCCGAAGCGGCTTCGCCGAATAATCGCGACTTGCCCGAGTCGATCCCGGAGCCTTTTCGCGCCATCGTACGGGAGTGCTTGCAACTCGATCCAAACCGTCGAGGATCGGTAAGGGAAATCGAAGTGCGGCTTCGCTCAGGCTCTCTCTCTGTTCCTGCGTCTCCGGATCCGCGCCCGACACCTAAGTCTTCAATTGAGCCTGCGGTTGAGTCTCCGGCCCAGCCTGGGCCGGAATCCAAGAATCGCAAGCCGCTGTTCGTGGCGGCGGCTTTGGCTGTTGTGGTGATTGGAATCCTCTGGGCGGTGCTCTATCCCCGTTCAAACAAAAATACTGAAGCTACGGAATCACCAAAAGCAGAGGCAACGGAACCCACTCCAGCGCCGGCGACTCCCGCCCCCGCAAAGCTGGCGGAAACAACAACGAGGCATCAAGCATCGACAGGTGAGGTTGTTCGTAAGGTCATGCCCGATGTCCCTCGCAGCGCACAAAATACGATTCGGGGGACCATCAAGGTGGTCGTGCGAGTGCAGGTGGACCCCTCGGGAAAGGTCACCTCAGCGACCTTCAAAACGCGGGGGTCGAGTTCGTACTTCGCAAAACGGGCCCTCAATGCGGCTCAACAGTGGGAATTTTCTGCGCCACAGGCGGATGGACAACCCACCGCCAGCACATGGCTTTTGCAGTTCCGCTTCAAACGCAAATCGATTGAAGCTTCACCGCAGCGTATCAAAGGTTAATCTTCACTCACTTGCCGCAGTTTCCATGCGAGCTGCCGTACCATCCCTAGTAGCACTTTCGCGTCCATGGCCTGCAGCTTGAGTCGCAGCATGAGTCGGCGGATTTTTTTTTCGCTCACCGCATCATTTCCGGGTTTCAAATATCCACTGATTTTAAGAGCTTCGTACAGGCCTTGCGTAATCTTCTCGATTTCGCCGGAAGCGGCTGGCCGGTCCTCAGTGCCGACTTCTTCATCGGCAACCCCGTCCGATATTCCAAAAAGGCAGACGGCGACGGCCTGTCCCAGATTCATGGATACATGTTGCTGGTGAGTCGGAACATTCAGCAACCAGTGACAGTGCGTGAAATCATCGTTCGTCAATCCGATCTTCTCGGAGCCGAACAGCAAGGCAACACGTCCTGTCTTCATCGCGGTACGAATCGCGCTAGCGGAATCGGCGTTGAGACGGCGCAGTGGATGTTGCAGCGCACGATTGCGTACCGCAGTGGTTCCAACAACGAGGAAGCAATCGGCTACGGCATCGGCGACTGAATTGAATTCGTGGGCGTTCTTTAGGACTGCAGAGGCTCCTACCGCCGAGCGTGCCTCACGAAAAGCGACCGCATAAGGATTGACCAGACGGAGCTGCTCCGCCCCGAAATTGCTCATGGCTCGCGCTGCTGCCCCGATGTTGAGCGGGTTGCGGGGTCGCACCAAGACAACTGTCAACTGCTCTAGTTCTGAAATTCGGGCAGGCAAGCCGACATTCTACGACAGGCAGCGACGCAAAGCGGATCGGCATCCACGTGCCCCATTCGCCCTGGCTCCTTCAGTTCGATCTGGCTAAGATCTTCCGGCGGATTATGCCCAATGTGCCGAGGGTTCCAGTCAAAAGGAGAGAAAGCGTCGATGGCTCGGGGACAGATGAAACAGTGGTTGTGTCTCCACCCCCCAGTAAGGTCGAATTATGAAAGAACCCTTTGCCGGTGTTGACGGTCAACTGGACAGTCGCCGCGTTCACAACCTTACCCGCCATCGAACCAACCAGCACTCCAGTCAACATGTAGTTGTGAGTCCCGTTAGCCAAGGTTGTCAGAGTCCAGCTTACCGGTCCTGAAAATGTGCCGAAAAACAGGACATCATTTGGAATCCCGTTAGTGCCGTTTCCGGCGACAGTGAACCTTCCGCCAGCCTGGAAAGTGCCTCCTGTCGCCAAGGAACCGCTGGCCAGAACGCCGGTGCTGAACGATACACTGCCCAGATCACCGGTTACGATGCCTCCACTGTTGAAGCCAATTACCGTGACTAACGTGGACCCCGAAAGAGTCAGACCAGCGGTCGTTCCCGCGAGGGTACCCCCACTATCACTGAAATCAACTGTGTTCATAGCCGTTGCTGAATTCGTGAACATGAAGCTGAAGGCGAGAAGAGTAGCTGCAACGCCTAGGCTTGTGGCTTTCATCGGAGGAACTCCCTTGCGGTACGTCAGCGGGCGGTTCAAGCCAAGATTACGGCGCGTGCGCTAACGTAGGGAGATTATGTTACCTGTGCCTCAATAGCCATACGGTGTAATCGGTATAACCAAGTTGATTCCTCGCCTGGAAATGGCCGTAGCAGGACGTGTTAGCAACCATGGTTCCCTACTCCGTTTTGACACCGTTTTGATTTTGTAAAAAGAATGTCAAAAGCCGAAGCTTTATCGGGCCGCACCTCGTCAAACGTGTAAGCTTCCCACGATCGAAGTTTCTGGACGAATAACCCGCTCCGGAAGATTTCCCCTCGAAAAGACTGGGAAGATTGGAAAGGTGCTTATGGGGAATCTCGCAACTCCATTCGGTATCGGCAGAACCATGACTCCAGTACCGGCGGCCAAGCCCAGCGGGCGAATCCTGGTGGTGGAGGATGATCCCGCAGTTCAGAAGGCCCTGCGCCGGCTATTTGAAACCGAAGGCTACACGGTGGAGACGCAGTCGGATGGAAAGTCCGCCGTCGACAGCTTCCACACTTCGCCGCCGTCGGCTGTGGTGCTGGACCTGCGTTTGCCCAGACTTTCAGGCCGCGACGTGTGCAAGGAAATCAAGGCCATTTCTCCGACGCTGCCGATCGTCGTGTTAAGTGCAGCGAGCGATGTTTCCGACAAAGTATTACTGCTCGAACTCGGGGCCGATGACTATGTCACAAAACCGTTCAGCCCTCGGGAACTGCTCGCCCGAGTCCGCGCTGCATTGCGACACAATACACGCGCGCCAGAAGCGCAGGTCGTCAGCTTTGACGACATCACGGCCGACTTTAAGAAGATGGAAATAAAGCGCGACGGCAGGCTAGTCGTATTGACCGCCCAGGAGTTCAAGACATTTCAGTTCCTGGTGCACAACGCCGAGCGCGTCATCAGCCGCGACGAACTGCTGAATGAGGTCTGGGGATACCAGAATTATCCATCGACGCGTACTGTGGACAACCACATTTTGAAACTCCGCCAGAAATTGGAGAAAGACCCATCAAGCCCGGTACATTTCCGCACGGTACACGGAATGGGGTATAAGTTCGTTCGTTGAAGCGTGTGAGCCATCCCTCCGAACTCGTGCCACATTCGTCTGCCGATTCAGCGAGTGCCACAGGCGGGGCACTATTGCCACGGGTGCGCCTTCGCACCCGGTTCCTGATCTCGATGCTCGTGATCACGGCCGGCCTGACGACGACCAGCTTCCTGCTCGTGCAGCGCAGCGTTCAGACCCATGCTCGGCAGAACATTGCGGTGAATTTACACAATTCGGTTGCCGCGTTTCAGGACTTCCGGCACGAGCGCGAGACAATGCTGACCAACGATGTCGCGTTGCTCGCGGACTTGCCGATTACCCGCGCTGTGATGAGTAATTCCGACCCGGTAACGATCGAGGATGCGTCCCGCCACATCTGGCAAATCGCCGCCTTCGACCTCTTTGCGCTGGTGAATGAGAGCGGCAAGGTCGTGGCTCTCCATACCAACACTCCCGGTTTCACTCGCGAAGCGGCGGAAAAGTATTTCCAACAATCGATGGACGAAGACCGCGGCCAAGCAAGTCACTGGTGGCTGGGGGAACACCACCTGTACCAGACGTTTATAGCGCCGGTATATCGCGGTTCGCGGACCGAAGGAACCTTCCTGGGCTATCTGGTAATCGGATACGAGATCAACGAGACATTGGCAAAAGCGGTCAGTAAGGTCGCCGGAACGCATGTGGCATTTTCCTGCGGCGACGAAATCATCGCCAGCACGCTCCCAGACTCCCAGATGCAAGGCGGAAACCTGCGGACGTTTATTACTGGATCGCCTCAGGAAGCACCCCACGATGTGGAGATCGGCAAGGAGCGGTTCCTGGCCACGTCCTTGGATTTGTCGGGCTCCAAGACAACTCCGGTTCGGTTGAGCGTGCTTGAGTCTTACGACCAGGCAACGAAATTTCTGGATCAACTGAACCGCTATCTGCTCCTCCTCGGGGTCGCGGCAATTCTGGTGGGAAGCGGACTGGTTTTCTTTGTCTCGCACACCTTCACGAAACCGTTGGGAAGCCTGGTCGCCGGCGTTCGTGCTCTAGAAGGAGGCGACTTCCACCATCCGCTGGATCCCCGCGGACGGGATGAAGTGGCGGAACTGACTCGGGCTTTCGACCGCATGCGCACCAGCTTGCTCAAGAGCCAGCAGGACTTGCTGGAATCCGAGCAACTGGCGACTATTGGCCGCATGGCCAGTTCTATCTCTCATGATCTGCGTCACTCGCTGGCCGCGATTGTCGCCAACTCGGAGTTTCTGGTTGACAGCCACCTAACTGCCCCACAGCGTGAGGAACTCTATCAGGAAGTCCGCACGGGCGTGAATCTCATGACCGACCTGATCGATTCACTCCTCGAGTTCGCGCGCACGCGCGAATCTCTGACCCCGTCGTACGGGAATGTCGCGGAAACGATACAACGCGCGGTTCAGGCAGCCCGCCTGCATCCGCGCCACCACGCGCGCAGCATTGACGTGCTCTGTGGATCGCATGTGTCGGGCTGGTTTGATCAGCGCAAACTCGAGCGGGCTCTCTACAATCTCCTGCTTAACGCCTGCGAAGCAGCTCCTCCTGTGGGGGGAAAGGTGGAAGTAACTGCTGGCGAGATTTCTGGTGCGATCACGGTCGCGGTGGCGGACAACGGCCCGGGGATTCCCGACTCTATCAAGGACAAGCTGTTCCATCCGTTCGTCAGCTACGGCAAGGAGAATGGCACCGGCTTAGGATTGGCAGTAGTGCAGAAGATTGTTCAGGATCACGGTGGCGAGATTTTTGTAGAACGGACGGTAGAAGCCACGACCGTTTTTCGCATCGTGTTGCACGGTCGGGCCCACGAGGCGATGCGGGCTAACGATCTCGGTGTAGCAGTCTCTTCCTTGCCCTCCGTGCGAGGGGAGAATACCAGTCAAAATTCGGTTTCGCATCCTGGGGTTTGAAGCGAGCTCGTTTTCGTTTTTGAGCCTTAGCCCCGGATCAGCGCAGGAGGACGGTGTGAAGACCCCTGGAACTTCTACCCTTCGCGGAGCCGCTCTGGCGGCGGCCGCCATTCTCTTTCTTCTCGCACACGGCCTGGCTCAACAGGCCCCGGCAACGGCTGCCGGCTCGGGCGACGCCGCGATTCGCGAGTTACAGGATCAGGTGCGACAGCTCCAGGCCATGCTTGAGCAGATGCGCGCGGAAAATCTCCAATCGCGCGATGAGATGCGACAGTTGCGCGTGGACTTGCAGGCCACACGCGCTTTGTTGGAACAACCTGCAGGCGTCCGAAGCTCCGAAGGAACGCCGCAGGTTGCCCAAGAGAGCCACGAAACCTCTTCCGCGATGGCCGAAAACAGAACGCCGCTCGAAGAGCGCGTGCAAAAGCTGGAGGAATCGACGTCGCTAATCGGTTCCAAGGTCGATGAACAATATCAGACGAAGGTCGAGACCGCGTCGAAGTACCGCGCCCGCTTGCACGGCATCGTACTGATGAATGCTTTCCGGACGGTCGGAGGATCAGACAATATCGATTTTCCCGACTACTCTTTGCCCCTTTCGCCATACGTTTCCACTGCTACGGTCGGGGCGACATTGCGGCAGTCGCAGATCGGGCTGGAGATCTTCGGCCCTAACTTTGCCGACGCGAGAACCTCGGCCGATGTGCAGTTCGATTTTGCGGGAGGGTTTCCGGCGACCGGAAACGGGGTGAATTTCGGGGTGGCTCGGCTCCAGACCGCGAATGTGCATTTGGACTGGGAGCATACTTCGGTTGTGGCCGGGCAAGATTCGTTGTTCATTTCGCCGCTCTCGCCCACCTCCTTCGCCACCCTGGCGATTCCGGCGTTCGCGTTCGCTGGGAATTTATGGGGCTGGACCCCTCAACTTCGGGTCGAACACCGCTTCTCGGTTTCCGACCGCCAGACCGTTACGATGCAGGCCGGAGTCCTCGACAATCTCGATTGGGAATTTAATCTTGGATCGTTTGAGCGCACACCACAGGCCGGGGAGATGTCTGGCCAACCCGCATACGGCCTCCGCACGGCATGGTCACTCCCGGTGCATCAGCATCCGCTCAGCTTAGGCGCAGCAGGATATTACGGGCGGCAAAATTGGACGTGGAACCGAATCGTCGATGCGTGGGCCGGGATGGCCGACTGGCAGATCCCCATCCTCGCACGTCTCCAGCTTTCGGGAGAGTTCTATCGGGGACGTGGAATCGGGGGCCTCGGTGGCGGCATCGGGACATCCGTCGCATACAGCGGCAGCGCGCCTTACAGTCCGCTGCGCGGCCTTAATACGGCCGGAGGCTGGTCGCAACTGAAACTTCAACTGACGCCGAAGGTCGAATTGAACGGCGTAGTATCGCAGGACGACGCCTTCACCAGTGACATCCGTGATTTTGCGACCGATCAAAACAATGGCGGATTGATTCTCGGCAGGAATCGGGGAGCCTTGGGGAATATCGTATTCCGCCCTCGTTCTGACCTCGTGCTATCCGCGGAATTCAGACGCCTGCGCACTTACCCCGTCTACAGCAGTAGCAGTTCGACGAACCAGGTCAATCTCGCCATAGGAATGCTCTTTTAATGCTGCGACCCACACAATTCCGAAGGACGCTTTCTTGTCTTCTCCTTTTGGTCACCGCCTGCGTGTACGCGCAGGATACTCTGCATGCACACGTCGACCTGACGAAGGCTGGTCACCATTCAAAAGATTCCTCGAACGCTGTCGTGTGGCTGAATCCAGTCGGCGTCACGCTACAACCGCCGCAACAAATGCGGGTGCCGCAATTGGTTCAGAAGAACAAGAGTTTTCAACCTTCCTTGATCGTCATACCTGCCGGCGGCAAGGTGGCGTTTCCCAACCACGATCCTTTCTTCCACAACGTGTTCTCGCTCTTTGAGGGCAAGCGGTTCGATCTCGGGCTTTACGAGAGTGGGACTACGCGCTTCGTTCAGTTCGATAAGCCAGGAATCTCATTCATCTTCTGCAACATTCATGCGGAGATGAGCGCGGTGGTCATCGCTTTGGCCACGCCCTACTACGGGATTTCCGATGCGCGTGGGGATGTAGCCATTCCTGACGTCCCGCCGGGACGATATCAGTTGCAGATATTCCATGCCGGGGTAGCACCAGACGCACTCCGCGCCATGGCTCGAGAGATCACCATCGCCCCCGGACAGGCCAATCTCGGCGCATTCACTCTGGCCGAGTCCGATGTCAGCGTCGCACATAAGAATAAGTATGGGCATGATTATGACCGGCCGCAGCCGGATAGTCCGGCGTACGCTCGGCCTTAAAGGAGATCAGAGTGGTGGTTCCCACGTTTCGATGTCGCAACTGGAATCCGCCTTCATGTGTCTTCCAATCTCAAAATGTTCGTCTCCAATAAGAAGGGCGTGCTTTCGGCACGCCCTTCGCCTCTATCGTTCTCTTCGTTCACCTCAACTTGCCAATCGAGTTCTAGCGATGTCCGCTGTGCCCACCACCTCCGGAATGACCTCCACCTCCTCCACTGGTATGGCCGCCACCTCCACCGCTGGAATGTCCTCCACCGCTTCCAACGCTCGGGGCGTGACCTCCTCCACCTCCTCCGTAGCTAGGCAACGGTCTCGCACCACCGCCACCGTAACTCGGCCGGGAATAGCTCGGCGTACTGCGCGATCCGCCATAACTTGGACCGCTGTATCCGCCCCTGGGATATCCGCTTGCACCGTAAGAAGGGCTACGGACAATCGGTTGACGCATGTCGAGTTGCGGCCGCGACGCTCCCCGGCCGTAGCCATCGGAGTAGCTTCGTTGCGGGCTCGAACTTGGTGCGGTGCGATTCCAATACCCACTAGTGCTGTTTGATCCACCACGCGAAACCTCATTGCGCGAAGGGGGATTGAACGGCCGGAAGCCACTTCGATTGTCGGCTGGGGCGGTCTGACTCGTACCACGTTCCTGGTTCGCTCGCGACGTACCATTGCTGTCGCGCATCGAACGGCTATTCGCGTTCGGCGGCGTAAAGGGCCGAAAGCTGTCGTGATTCTGGGCAGGAGCCTGCTGCAGCGTGCCGTGCTGAGGCTCACGCGACGTGCTGTTACCCCCGAATGGTCTGTAGCCACCGCTCTGTGTGCTCTGATTCGGTACATTGCGGTTGCCGAAATTGCCAGCCTCACGACTTGCAGTTCCCGCGCTTGGACGCTGCATGGTCCCGACTGCACTGGGACTCCTTCCCGCGAAAGCTACGTTCGAGTGTCCTCCAGCAGGAATCGCTCCAACTCGGCTCCGTTGCATCGTTTGCCGCAAGCTTGCCGTCTGCTGCTGGAATGAGGCCGGCCGAGCGATGTTGCTATGCGATCCGAAGAAGCGCTGGTTGCCTCCTTGGTGAATTGTCCCCGGCGAAGCAGCGCGTCCACTCGCTGACAGGCTGGCTCGGCTGGGCACTACCGGCAGGTTGCCGGCCATCATCCTGGCTCCGCGCAACTGATCAGATCGGGCTGCCATCGCGTTTACGCGTCCCGCGCCGAAACGACCAGCGTCGACGGTCGACATCGCGCGGCTGACATGCACATCGTGCAGATTCGCGAGGTTCGAGAATCGCATCCCATTGTGCAAGGGCCGAATCCCGCCGTAGTTGTTGACGTGAATGTTGGTGACGTGGACGTTCGCGACATTCACCACGCCAAAGCGGCCACCGTATCCACCCCACCACGGGTGGTACCAGTCACACGGACCCAGCGGAAGCCAGCCAAAGCCGCCCCAACCGCCAAAGCCAACGCCGAAACCCCAACCGGCGCCCCATCCCCAGAATGAGACGTAGGCAGGAGCCCAGAACGGACGATAGTAGGGGTATACCGGTCCAGGCCACCAACCCCAGGCGCCCCCGTACCACAACCAGCGGCCATAGTGATACGGCGCCCAACCCCAAGGCTCATAGCCGACCCACGTCCACCCGTAGTAGGGCTGCCAGACCCAGTTTCCGTTACGATAGGGAGCCCAATCCGAGGCCTCATCTGGATACCACACGTCACCGTAGTCATCGACGTGCCGCCAGTGCCCATAAGCATCGAGATCCTGCGAACCGGTGTAGTAACGATTCGTGTGTCGCCACGAGTTGGCGTCACGGATGATGTGATCACGATCGCTGTTCCAGCGGTCCCAATCATCACGACCCGGGGCAGACTGGATCTTGTATTGAGCAGAGTCCGACGTGCCACGAACCGTCGCCATGTCGCCCTCACGAATTTCGGTGCTGCCCTGCGGCGTTGCGATCTGTGCCTCGCCCTTGCGTACGATTACGATCGTGTCGCCATCGGGATGCACTTCAATGCGGAACACACCGTCGTGATGCGATGGGTGAATCGAGACATTCGGAGTATCGATTTCGGGTTCTGCCTCGCTGTCTTTCGAGACTGTGTAGGTGGCAAGCCCCTCGCCCAGCTGAATCTGAATATTCTTTTTCGTCAGGTTCGCGATGTTGGCTTTGGCGCCCCTGCCGAGCCGCAGGGTGTTGGCAAAATCCAACTGAACTTCGGCGCGGCCATCATCGTCGGTCGAGACCTTGTCCCCTGTCATTAACGGCTGATTCAATGCCGCTGCTGACCAGTCGCCCGAGTCGCCACGTTGCGTTGAAACGTTTCCGTGAATCAAGCTGATGCGCGCGACGCCCTGATCTGTCGTGGCAGGCCCTTCACCAGAGGGTCCGCCAGGCTGCGCATCCGTGGGCTGCGCCTCGCGGTCAGGCCCCCGGTCTTGCGGTTGTCCCTGACCGATCTCCATCGGAGCACTCGGTTGCTCCGATGGTCCAGGCCCTTCTTCTGTCGTCTGGGCGACTGCAGCGACGCACGCCCAACCCGATAACGCCAAAATCAGGATTGCGAATTTGCCAGCAAGTCTGCCTTTCATAACGACCTCCCGGCCCACCACTTTCCCTCGCATAAGTGCCAAATCCTCTGCTCGAGGTATGGGCAACTACAATGCCAAAGCCGAGGCTCCCGGTCGCCGACAAGTTGTTTAGTTTCAATCGGAAAGGCGCATGATCACACGGTCAAAACCCTGAGCATCACGCATGTTGGTAGACCTCGGCCAATTGTGGTGGTTTTCGGCCACTACGCCCGCTGCATGATGTCGCAATACATACGATGAAAGGCATGGACTCCCTTCTCTTGTCTCACGCTGTATCGCCCGCGCGAGTAACTGCGCGACCGCAGATTCTTCTGAACCGTTTCACAGATCGCGACATCTTCAATTTGAATCTGATCGCTGAATTCCACCGACGCCTTGGCCGCGGGTGTCACGTGATCCTTCTCCAGTAGATACCACTCGAAAATCGCCAGCGTTCGCTCCGGTTCCAGCGGCAGGATGATATTCAGAGAGGCATTGTCGGGGTAGCAGTTCAACATCCAGTTGGGAAAAATCCAGAAATAGTCGGTGGTGAGATCTTCTCGCGCTTCCTGATACCTGCGGGGTGTTGCATCCCCAGGCTGCGTTCCGCGAATAGGGCTGAATTGCCGCACGTACTGCGCGTGCGGCTCGACGACGTAGGCGTTAAAGTCGAGCTCACGATTCAATCCCGGATGAACACTTGGCAGATGGTAGCCCTCGAGGTAATTATCGACGTATGTCTTCCAGTTGCACTTCATGTCATACGTGCGCCGCTCGAATAGCTTCATGCTCGCGAACGGAAACTTCTCGGCTTGCACGGGCAACTCGCCCAGGATTTGCCGCAGCGGCGACGCCTGAGAATTGAGATTCACGAACACGAGGTTGAACCATTCTTCGGTCCGCACGGGAGCCAGCGCAAAATCCTCCGGACGAAAACCGTGCACGCCTTCAATCTCGGTCGCGCTGATCAGCGTGCCATCCAGATCGTAGGTCCATCCGTGATAGCCGCAGCGAAATAGCTTGCGCGAACCGCATCCTTCCGCAGGCGGACCCGCGCGATGTCGGCAGACGTTGTAGAAGCCTCTCAGCTTTCCGTCGGCCCCTCGCACCAAAAGTAAAGGCTCCCCTGCTAGTTCCGTTGTGAAGTAGTCACCGGGCCTGCTGACTTGATTGGCGTGTCCCACCACCTGCCACACACGACGGAAAATCCTCTCCTCCTCAAGCGCGAAGACTTCTGGATTGGTGTAAAGAGGAGCTGCGAGCGTCCAGGCATTCGCAATTTCCACTTCTACTTGAAACAGATCCGCTGTGATTTCCATTGCGATGGCCCGGGCGACTGCGACGGAACATTCTACGGCAATCGGAGAAATCGCATCCCGGAGCGTTCCGAATTAGAACTTGCCCAAGTTCCGGATTGACACGAATTGTCAGCACCCTGGACGGAATTTGCCAGAAGATTGTCTTCCCAGGCACGGCCCCATACGACCAAAGTTTGCCTGCCTCGTGAAAACAAAGCCTTTCAACAGGGGGTGCCCAGAACGAAGGTAACTACCGGCTTTGGCGAGGGAGGTGCAACCATCGGAGACGGCTGCGATGTTCGCAGAGACTTCAAAATCAGAACTTACGAGGGGAAATTTCGAGATGCGGAAACAGAAGGGTTTTTCACTTATCGAGCTGCTGATCGTGGTGGCCATCATCCTGATCATCGCAGCTATCGCAATTCCGAACTTGCTGCGCGCCCGTATGGCGGCCAACGAGTCGTCTGCTGTCTCGTCGATTCGTACCATCAACACGGCGGAAGTCACCTACAACTCCACCTATCCGACCACCGGCTTTGCGGCCAACCTGAAGGCCCTTGGCGGCGCGATCGGTGCGGCCTGCGTTCCCGCAGTGGCCAATGCTTGCTTGATTGACGCGGTTCTGGCGAACAATGGCAACCCCGCTGGCAGCGGAAAGAGCGGCTACCTGTTCACGACTGGCGCTGGCACAGTGGCTGGCGGCGTAAACGTTGGCTACACGGTGGTGGCGGTTCCGATCACGATCAACCAGACCGGTATCCGTGCCTTCTGCGCTGAGGAAGATGCAGTGGTTCGCGTCGA
>DATKAP010000056.1:0-7345 GCA_035577905.1 Binatia bacterium | reverse complement strand
GACTACGACCTCTACCCACATACCCTTTTGCACCTGATGTTCCACATCGCGGGCCGTCACACCTCGTCGCCAATATGCTTAAACAGTGGATCTGGCGCCATATGATCAATGGTTTGGTGCAGACGGCGGTATTCCGACATCATGACCTTGACACTGTGAGCCTGCTGACTCATTGTGGCGTGGGTCAAGGCTGCATCCGTCCAGTGCGCTGCCAGTCCGATCTGATCAGCCAGAGAGGTTCTGACGCGCCGCTTTTAGGATTGTGAGTGGAATACGGATGCGAGTCGATTGTCCCGATCTCCGCTCGATGGCATCGACTACGACGAGTCGGTCGGCGACCACGATCGGATCACTCGTCAGATCGTAGTCTGCGCCATACAGTCGGACTTGCCTGTTCCGCCCGTAGCCCAACCTCTTCAGGCTCTCGCAAAGATTCCTCTGTCGTTCTTCGGTCATTACAACGCCTGCAACTCCTCATGGCTCCGCGAAAAACTCATATAGGTCGGGAGCAGTCGCGGCACCTCCTGGGAATTGTTGAATTCCAAGTGCCCGGAGGCACAAACGCAGGATGCTCTCATGATGAAGGAGTTGATCCGAAGTTGTGCCTGGCGTTGTTTTCGAGCTGATGATCAGCACTGGTATATGGCCGCCGCCGCGAAGGGAAGGCCGCTTGGGATCAAGTCGATTGTCGGCCTTCGGTCCCCGGCCGCAGGCCTCGTCAAACACAATGATCAACAGTCCGTTGCTTTTAAAATCCGCATTCTCCACCAGAGGGCGAATGTTCCGGTTGAGCCACTGGTCAATTTGCTGCAACGCGGCGTGGTCCCCGCAAGCCGCTTCTCTACGCGTTTTTGCATTGTCGTGTCCATCGTTGTGGATATCCGGAACGATAAACGAATAGTTCTGGAATGCGCGATTTTGCAGGTCTCTTTCAAAGTTTGGTTCAAACGGTACAAGATTGGATTTCTGCGGTGGATGGTCCCGGGTCCCGCGTATGACTGTCGTGAAGTACGCAAACGGATCGTGCCGCTTCACGTATCCAGCGTGACTGGAAGTAAGGGATCCTATCTCGGGGAGGCCCTCCAGATAAGCCTTCCAGGTCTTTTTGTGATCAGTCAGAACACTTGCGATATTCTCGCCTGGAAGCAGACTCTCGTGAAGATTTGCGAAAAACCCTTCCGTAGTCCACAAGCTGGAAAATCCCGGGCGGCCGGCCGTGAGAATGAAATAGTCGTTCACTGAGGGGTGGGTATTGGCGTAATAGTTTGTGGCCAGGCCGTATTGGTGGATTAAGGAATTGAAATATGGCAAGTCCTGTATGTTCCCGACTACATCTTCGTAACTCTGGTTTTCCTCGACGACAACGAACACATGGTCGAATTCAGGTATTGCGCCCTCTGGAGCAGGCAACCCTGAAGCGCCGTAGCAATTGCCTGGCACGGTACCCAAAACCGCCGCGGCCAACAGGAACAAAGTTGCATTTCTCATGGGCATTCTATGTCCGAGCCTCGGCTTCCACCGTTTCTCTCACGATGTGGGAAACGGTGTCCTCGACGGCCTCCCGTACGGCATCTTCGAGCCGGTGCTCGAACTTGTCTCCCGCGAATTCTGCGTCTGGGATGTCGCGGAGCGCTTGCTGCAAGGCCCGTTCCACTACCGGTTCCAATGGCAGGTCCCGAACCACGACTTTGGCCAGCCGCTTCATGGCACGACTTCCACGGACCACCGTCTCTTCCATTTCTTCTGTTTGCGGCTTTAGTGTGGCCCAGTCGCTTTCAAAGGTATGCCGCAGCGCATGTACGACATCGCGGTCTCGAACAATTAGGCCCAGCTCACGACGTCGATCGAGTTCCGCGTCGCGCAGACTCTGACTCCCGATGAAAGCTGCTTCACCATCGCGAATGATCGCACGCGTGTGAAAGCGCATGCGGGTGAGGCCACTGGGCCCGATCTTCTTCGAGCTCTTACTCACCCGGCCGATAATACGAATCTCTACCCCAGACTTAGCGCGCTCTCGCAAGAGCCGGATCATGCGAGGGTCGCTGACTTCAGGATCGTAAATGAGCAGCTCTTGTCGTGTTCCCTCGATAAAGCGTGAGAGCTCCTGGCGCGCATTGATCGGGCTCACGAGGAACGTCTTCAGCTCGGCAATAAAAGCCTGCCGCTTAAGGTCCGCTTCGAAGAGCTTTTGAGCTTCCTTAACAAGGTCCGGATTTCGCGTGATGAGCCCAAAGCTGCGACTGCTGATATCCAGATGGGTGTAGTTGAACGTCAGCATGTATAGGATCCGGCGATCAACCACCATGAATTTGTAGTGATAACGCAATAGGTCGTCCGGGGAGCGCGATACTTCAATCCCTGCGGGGAGGAGGTCCATTTCCAGTTTGCGCAGGTCTTTTTCTCCGCTTCGGTTCGTGTTTGCGATGAGAGCGTGTACCGAGACGCCCCGAGCCACGGCCCTTGCTAGCGCACGCTGGATGTCCGTTCGATCGAAACGGAAGATTGCGATCTCAATCTTTTTCGTAGCTCCATCAATTGCCCGGATAAGCGGAGTGACCCCGTCGTCGGGTTGAATAATGAGTTTCATGCGTCGACATGAACAGCCGCTTTGAACTTATGCACACGGGGGGCCAAATAGGAATCTTGTGCGGTTGCGGTACTGGCATCGTGGCGGCGGGTTGTGAGTCAACGATGCGGCCATTTCCGTCAAAAACACGATGCAAGTTTTGACGTTGTCAGAGGCGACGTTAGTTTGTTGACGTTTTTTCTGGTTTGAGAGTTTCGTGAACAGCAACGCACCAATGATCTCTTCAGTGTTGCCGTTCTATCCGCGACAGTTGCAGACCGGAACACCACCGCCCTGCTGAATCGAGTTTGGCTCACTGCATGCATGTGTGTCTTCTCAAGCGGCTCCGATAGCGGTTCGCCGTCAAAAAGATCCGAGAGCAGGGCCGCCGGAAGGTTCCGCATTCCAGAAAACCTGTGAGGGAAACATGAGTACGTCTTGCGTGGAACATGCTGGTCGGTTTAAGAAACAGCCGCTCGCAGTCGGCGCCGTTGTACTGTGGCTTTCGTGGCTGGCTCTGCCTGCGCTCGGGCAGATGCCGGCGTCGGAGGCCGCTTTGCCCGACGCTCCTTCTGTCAGTTCGAGTTCGGTTGGGCCAACTGTCGCCTATCCCATCGCCGCCGATCATTCACTGACATTTGGAAAGAGGGCCCGCGTATATGCTGGCTCAATCTTTAGCTGGCAAGCGATCGTCGCTCCAGCCTTCGGGGCCAGCATCGGCCAAGCAGATAATGAACCTCCAACTTGGGGAGGAGGAGCGGAGGCTTACGGCAAGCGTTTCGGCTCAGCAGCCGCGCGCTACACCATCTCCGAGACCGTCAGGTTCGGCATTGCGGCGGCCGATGGCGAAGACCCACGGTATTTCCTGTCAGAAGATCGCAGCGTCTGGGGCCGCACCCGCCACGCCGTGCTGTCGACGTTTGTTTCGCCGACTTCCCACGGCGTCACCATTCCGGCGTTCTCCCGCTTTGTAGGCGTGTACAGCGCGGCCTTTATCGCGAACACCTGGTATCCGGACAATCGGGCCACGGCTGGAGATGCCGCGGTGCGCGGAACCACGGCCCTGGTCGGCTCCCTCGGCTTTCATCTGGTGCGCGAATTCGTGCCTTTTTTGAACAGAACATCGCAGTAGGTAGGGGATGCACGTTTGGTCATGAGCGGAGATCCCTTGAAACTCGCTGTGGACAACCAGGGCAGACGTGTGAGCGTGCGTGCGCTGCTCCGCCCCTACCGCAAGCCGCTCTTGATCGCGCTGCTCGGGGTGATCGGCTCAGGTATCGCAAGCTTGCTCGACCCCTGGCCTCTGAAAATTGTGTTTGACCTGATCGGGGGCAGCAAACCGCTGCACGGCTGGCTCAAGCACTTCGTCCACGCGGACCTCGGGCTTCATAAAATGCGAGTCATCGAGTTTGCGGCGTTTGCGGCAATCGCAATCGCCGCCTTCGATGCGCTGTGTTCCTACGTTCAAACTTACATGACGAGCAGCGTCGGCCAGTGGGTAACACGGGACCTGAGGTCTACTCTCTACGAGCACATTCAACACCTCCCGCTCGCCTACCACAAGCAAAGCCAGACCGGAGATTTTTTGAGCCGTCTTACCACCGACATTGATGCCGTCCAAAGTTTCGTTGTCTCGGGACTGGTAGGGCTCATCACGGATTGCGTCACCCTGCTGGGAATGATTGGCGTAATGTTCTATCTCAATTGGCGGTTTACGCTGATCGCGTTATCAGTCGCACCCGTCCTATTTTTTCTGACCTACTCGTTTACGCGCCGCAGCAAGCAGGCGTCTCGCCAAGTTCGAAAAAAGCAGGGACAGCTCCAATCGCTCATGCAGGAACGCCTTTCTGCGATTGGCGTGGTTAAGGCATTTGCGCGAGAAGATTTCGAGGAGGTGCAACTCGACCAACGGAGCAACGAAGTGGTCAACATGGCTCTGCGGGCGCGCGGTCTCAAAGCCAAGCTGGCGCCGCTGGTGGAGATTGTGGTCGCGTTCGGAACTGCCATGGTGCTGTGGGCTGGTGGCCGTCTGGTCCTTGCCGGGGCCATGTCGGCAGGTTCGCTGATTGTCTTCATCTGGTATCTCGGCAAGATGTACAAACCGATGCAGGATTTTGCCAAACTTTCCGACGCCTATTCCAAGGCGGCCGTGGGATATGAACGAATCCACGAGATCGTGGACACGGCCCCGGAACTGCGTGACCTGCCGGCCGCAAAACCGGCTCCGCGTTTTGCCGGTGAGGTTGGGTTTGAAAATGTGAACTTCAGCTACACCCGAGGGCAGCCGGTCCTCAAGAACATTCATTTCAGGATTGAACCTGGCATGATGGCAGCGTTGGTTGGACCGACCGGGGCCGGTAAGTCCACCCTTGCGGCCCTCATTCCCCGGCTATTCGATCCCGATTCCGGCACGATCACCATCGATCGACGTGACGTCCGCGAGTTCACTCAGAGATCATTGCGCGATCAGATCAGCTTTGTGCTCCAGGAAAATATTCTCTTCCATGCCAGCATCCGCGAAAACATAGCCTATGGGAAGCCGGAAGCCGCGCAGGCCGAAATTCTGCGCGCCGCCGAACTGGCCGATGCGGACGAGTTTATCTCTAGGCTGCCGAATGGCTACGACACCATCATCGGCGAGCGGGGCGACACTCTGTCCGGTGGCCAGCGTCAGCGCATTGCTATCGCTCGGGCCATCATTCGAAACACGCCCATCCTTCTCCTGGACGAGCCCAGTTCAGGGCTAGACGCCGCGTCCGAGCAGATGGTCTTCGAAGCGCTCGAACGACTCATGAAAGGCAAGACCACTCTCGTGATTGCGCACCGGTTGGCGACGGTCCGGCGGGCAGATGTGATCCTGGTGCTCAATGAAGGCCGCATTGTTGAGTCGGGGAAACACGAACAATTGCTGGCGCAACGCGGTCTCTATGCGCGGCTCCATGAAATCCAGTTTGCGCGAGGAGCTGACAGCATTGCCGAGGTAATGGGCTGAGGGATTGGCCCGAGAAAAGAGAGGTCGAGATGCGAAATCTTCCGGACAAAACAACAGGGCATCGGTGCGGAAAAAGAGTGAACCGCGCGGTCTTCGCAGGTGTCGCAATCTTGATGTTGACGGTCCCACTATCTGCCAAGGACAAAGGCCAGTCTCGTCAGGAGGCAGCAGCCGAACCGGCAAATCCGGTCCTGTGGTCGAATCCCGCTGACATCGCTTCCCGGGACTTGTATTACGGGCCCGGCGGCCAGGCGCATGAACCTCACACCACCTACACATTTGTGGGCGAGGACCGCAGGGGTACCAATCCTAAGTTCGACGTGCGCGATGAGAATGGCACCAAATGGAAAGTGAAGCTTGGTCTGGAGGCCAAACCGGAGGTTGCGGCCACGCGCTTGCTGTGGGCGGTCGGGTACTTTGCCGATGAGGACTACTTTCTTTCCGATTTGCGGGTGGAGAACATGCCGCGGCTCGGGCGCGGAGAAAAGCTGATCGCTCCCGACGGCACCATGCACAACGTGCGATTAAAGCGCTATTCAAAAAACGAAAAGAAGGTAGCGACTTGGGAGTGGCGCAACAACCCCTTCAGCGGCACGCGCGAATTCAACGGACTGCGCGTCATGATGGCACTGCTTAACAATTGGGACCTGAAAACCGAAAACAACGCGGTGTTTGAGGAGAGGAGCGACGCGCAAGGGAAGCTGTCGCGTTACGTCGTGAATGACCTCGGAGCCACTTTCGCCACTGCCGGCATCACCCTTCCACTCAAGCGAGCAAAAGGTAATCTTCGCGAGTACTCACGTTCAAAATTCATTAAACGCGTTCACGGTGATTATGTGGACTTCAATGTTCCAGCGCGTCCCAGCCTTTGGCTTTTAGCGTGGCCAAACAGATTTGTAACGCGCATGCGCATGCCATGGATTGGCCATCATATTCCACGTGCGGATGCTCGCTGGATTGGACAGCTGCTGGCTCAGCTTTCCAATGAGCAAATTCGCCAGGCCTTCCGTGCGGCAGGTTATTCTCCACAGGAGGTGGAGGGATTCGCCAATGTTGTGGAGCAGAGAATCAATGAACTGAATCAATTCTAAGGTTGGTCAGTTGGACTGCCAAACAATCTTTGCCTTGCGTTGCGGCCAAGTGCGCGATATTACCAAGTGTGCGATATTACGACCCATACGGATTCGTTCACCAAGCAATCTTCAATCCGAATTGCAGCTGGCGTGAGGACGTCGAAGTGCCGGTAATCAGACCTGCGGTCGTTACCGCGGCCCCGTTGGCGCCAAACAAGGTATTGTTGTCGACAGGGGGCAAGAAATTCGGATGATTCAGAGCATTGAAAAATTCCGCACGGAACTGAATGTTGAAGTTTTCTGAAATCCGCCTAATGTAGTTATTCTTGAATAGGGAAAAATCGAAATTCGAGAGGCCAGGCCCAATCAGGCTGTTTCGGCCGGCGTTTCCCATTCGCGTGACGGGAGTGGGGAACGAGAAGCATTGTGTCTTGATGTACTTCACGGGATTGCCGGAATTGACGGCCGACTGGCAACCTTCCCCGAATATCCGGTCGGGGAAGTCAAACGGATATGAGGTCTCCAAGCCGAGAGGATCCCCTCCAATCTTCGGCGTAAACGGCATGCCGCTGCTGACCTGGTAAATCCCGCCAATTTGCCACCCACTCGCGAACCAGTGCACGCCGGACTCGTCGCGGGGTCCAGGAACCTGCCATATCGCGTTGAAAACGGCGTTGTGCCGGATGTCGAAGTCGGACAGTCCGCGATTCGCGC
>DATKAP010000055.1:0-6270 GCA_035577905.1 Binatia bacterium | reverse complement strand
CCATCGTGCTGCCGCGGGGATGGAAAACATCGATGCGAGAAGGTGATACGTCTCCTTGGACAGGCCAACGCGGGACAACCATCTGTTCTCAATCGGAGCGAATCGTGTCCATATCGCTCGGCAACGTTGGCGTTGCGAGTAAGGCGTACCGCGAATGTCGCTTCTTCTCACACTCTCCACTTTGAACTGCGATCCAGTTCAGCCGCTTTCTGCCCGACTGTTCTGGGAGACTTCATTTCCAGAGCGCACAGCCATTACAAGCGCGGTCCTCCCTACTTCTCCTGATCCGAAGTTTTCTGCAGACCGAACCTGTTCTTCTGCCTCTTGATTTGGGGCAGTCAAACCTTCATTAGGAGCCGTGTCTCCAAATGATGCAGCGCACGAGTGATAAAGGAGAATTAGGATGCAACTAATACATCGAAATCCAGTGAGAGCATTTCTGGCGGTCATCCTGTTGGCGTCGTCTGCGTTCTATACGGGCGGTTGTGGCGGCGGAAGCAAGCTAAAATCCCAGACAATCACTTTCGGCTCATCTCCAACCCTGACCGTGGGTGGGACGGCAACGATCACGGCTACGGCGAGCTCAGGGCTGCCGGTGGCGTATACCACCTTGACGTCTACCGTTTGCTCGGTCAACAGTAGCTCCGGCCTGGTGACCGACCTTACGAGCGGACTTTGCACAATTGCCGCCAATCAGAGCGGTAACTCCACCTATGCCGCCGCCCCACAGGCCACCCAGAGTATTACCGCCTCGGACAATGTGCAGATTTATAAGATCGTCACAACATTTGTCGAGCCCATGACGGACCCGAATTACTCGATCTTTTATGGAACGTTCACTTATGACGCGACCACACGTACGGCCTACAACCTGTATGGCGTGCTCACCGAAAGCATGACTCAGCAGGGTTCCGTGATGACGCCGGAGATGACCACGGTGGCTCTCGGGAACCAGCTTTCCTCGCTCAGCGACAATAACGGTGGCCAGTTGCTGTCGGCTTTCGCCCTTAGCACAACCAATGTCTTCGACGGTGGAGGCTTTGCAACGGGCGGAACTGTGTACTACGGCCACAGTACGGGCGCGATCAATCCCTCCCAGGGAGGAGTCGGGAACGCATATGTCACAGTTGACATTAATTTGACCGATCCCGAGACTGCGCTGACTAGCGCGCAGATAAGTCTGGAAGCCTATGGTGATTGCACGAACCTGGGCATGATGATGACAACCTGCATGACCGGGGTAGATGGCGGTGGCACAATGATGGGATATCCGCATTCCCAGACCGTCACCCTCACGGGGTCTACTGCCCAGACAATCACCTTTGGTAACGCGCCTGCTTTGAGTGCAGGAGGGAACGGAAGCACACCAACAGCAACGGCTCAAGCCACTGCCAGTTCCGGGCTAGCCGCAATCTACAGCAGCCTTACGCCGGAGGTGTGCTTCGTCTATCAGGACACCGGCGGTGTCGGCACCTATTCCTACACCACCACGGGCCAGACATGCATCATCGCCGCGGATCAGTTTGGAGACTCGACATACATGCCGGCCGCTCGAGCGACCCAAACGTACACGCTGCAATAGGCGTCGCAGTGCGCGCCAGCTCCACCAGGACGACGATATGTATAGCGCTGAGGAGCGCGACGCGCCTAGTAATCGGAGCGGTTGACGTTCCGGGCGGCAGCGATTCTTGCGTTCCCGCAACGGCGGATCGCTCGCCCGGAATGTCGCTCCGGTTCTCGCCGCTGCTCGCACACGTAGTTGGCATCAAGTAAGGAGTGATGAATGAACCGAGGCATCTGGCTTTTCCGAATTGTCGCCGTGCTTTCGCTGACGGGTTGTCAGCAGGCATGGGGGCAGCGTGGCACGCCTAGCACCGCGCCCCAGACAAGCGTCGCATCGAAGTCTCAAGACGATGATCGACGATATCTCGGTAACGTTACTGGCACCGTCAAAGATCCGTCGGGGGCGGTCGTGTTCGGCGGAAAGATCAGTATCGCCGATGCGAAATCGCAATTCGCGAAGCAAACGCTGACGGATCAGCAGGGGAAATATTCCTTCCCAGGCGTCCCCGCAGGACGCTACCAGCTTGTAGTGGAATACTCCGGCTTCGTGCAGACAGAAAAGAAGGTTGTTGTCGGTGCAGGACAAACAACCGCGATTGACTTCACACTAAACATCGCCGCAGCAAGCACTCTCGTTGTGGTGGCGGAACAGGCCAGTGAAGTGAGATCCAGCACGATCTCTTCCGATCGTGCTCGGACCGATGACACAGCATCTCTGCTTGACGAGGTCCCAGGGGTCAGCTTGTACACCAACGGCGGCGTATCCAGCTTGCCGGCAATTCATGGTCTGGGAGACGACAGGGTAAAGGCGACGCTCGATGGCATGACCATTAGCCCCCACTGCGCCAACCACATGAATCCTGTCTTGTCGTACGTTGTTCCAAGCAATGTCGCGGCCATCCACGTCGTGGAGGGAGTTACGCCGGTTAGCCAGGGAGGGGATAGCATTGCGGGCAGCATCGACGTCGAATCTCCACGACCCGACTTCGCCGCAGGGAGGAAGGTCGCTGTACATGGCGGACTAGCGACCTTTCATCGAACCAATGGAGTCGTGAATGGTGGCAATGCCTTTTGGTCAATAGCAGGCCATCGCTTCAGCGCCGACTATAACGGCTCCTATGTCAATGCCGGCGATTACAAAAGCGGAGCAGGCCTCCGCGTCCAGACCTCACTCTATGAGGCGCGCAACCATTCTCTAGCTCTGGCCACCAAGTTCGGTAATCATCTATTCACGATCCGCCTGGGATATCAAGACATCCCCGAGCAGGGATTTCCGAACGCCGGCATGGACATGACGAAGAATGACGGCAAGCTTCTCAACGCACTCTACAAGGGGACGTTTGCGTGGGGGAAAGTCGATGCCCGTTTTTATGATGAACGCACGAGCCATGAAATGAACTCTCTTCCGGAACGGGGAGGGATGGACATGCCAATGAATGTGCGGGGCGGAAACATCGGTTATTCGGTTAATGTGGAGCTGCCGATTTTTGCACACGATCTTCTGCGCGTGGGAACCGACTTCCACCGTTACACGCTGAATGATTGGTGGCCGGCTGTTGTCGACTATGTGAGCGTTATGGGCCCGGATACTTTCTGGAATGTGCGCAGCGGACACCGTGATCGCTTCGGTGGGTTCATGGAGTGGGAACTGCATCGTAGCCAGAAATGGGCGGCGGTCTTTGGTGTGCGCGATGACGAAGTCCTGATGAACGCCGGTAACGTCTCCGGATATAACATGGATCCGACTGTGACTGGCGGCGCGGCCTATTATGCAGATGCCGCGGCATTTAACGGTCGCAATCACTACAGAGTAGACAGTCATTTCGACTGGACGGCGCTCGGCCGTTATCAGGCAAATTCGCGTTCTCTATTTGAGTTCGGCTATTCCCGTAAGACCCGCTCACCGAGTCTTTACGAGCGCTACCTGTGGGCGAAGCAGAGCTTGATGGCCGTTTCGATGAATGGCTGGTTCGGGGATGGGAACGGATACGTCGGCAATCTGAATTTGCATCCCGAAGTGGCGCATACGACCAGCGCAGGTATTGTCTGGCAGAAATCACCAGGTGCGGAGGAAGAGCTGAAAATCACCCCCTATTACACCTATATACACGACTACATTAACGTGCTCCGATGCCCGCCTATCGCCTCAAGCAATAGTTGCACGCAGGCGCGTTACGAATCCGCTTCCGGCTACGTGACATTACAGTTTGTCAACCAAACGGCACAAGTGGCCGGAATTGATGCTTCAGCGCGATTGCCTTTGGGAAATTACTCGAGCGTGGGAGAGTTCTCGGTGTCAGGTTTGTTCAGTTACGTGCGTGGGAAGAATCTAACCACACACGACAACCTTTACAACATCATGCCAGCCAACGGCCGACTGGCGCTGGAGCATAAGCGCGGCGCCTGGACAAATCGACTTACGATGCAAGCCGTTGATGCAAAGGAAAACGTAGAGGCCGTGCGCAATGAACTCCGTACTCATGGCTATGTGCTGATCAATGTGCAATCGAATTATCAGTTCGAATTCGCAAGGGGAGCAAAACTGCGCTTCGATCTCGGCATCGACAATATCTGCAATCGGAATTACGGGTTGCCGCTGGGTGGCCGCTACTGGGCTGACAATTCAGGATCAACGCAGGTTCCGGGGCCTGGCAGGTCGTTTGTCGGCGGCTTTACGCTTGGATTCTGACAGATGCAGAATCCGCTTTGGGCCTGTGAATCTCTGTGTCGCACCGCGGTCTGTCTTTCGATCAGGAATCCGGTCTCTCAGAATTCATATCGCAAGGCGAATTGCATTACCCTCGGCGAGGTGAGCAGGCCATTGTAATTTCCAAACGTCTGTGGCGAATCAGTAAGCGATCTTGTTAAGGTCTCGACATTGAACCGGGTTGCATTGGGAACGTTGAATACCTCCCACCGAAACTGCAGGCTACTTCCTTCAAACCGGGGCATAATCCATCGCTTTGACAAGCTCATATCCCATCCCAAGTATCCGTCTCCACGCAACTCATTTCGTTGTCCCGATTGACCTGGGAAATTGAAGGAGAAAGAATCGCGACCCGCGCTGCCGTTGGCAAACAGGCTGACATACCCGTCCTTCTTGAAAGCGCCAGTGTGAACAGGGGAACCCTGGTTTGCATTGCCGGCACCCGTCCAGTTCGTGGCCCACGCATATCCGTTGTTGATCGATATCGGGAACCCGCTCGTCATACGGAACAGCCCCGAGAGCTGCCAGTCCGACAGAAAAGCCTTTGCAATGCCGCTCGCTTGCGTGCCGAACCGCCGGGCTTTGCCAAACGGGATTTCCCATATCCAATTCGCGTTTAACTGATATCTCAAATCGAAGTCTGAAGGTCCACGCAGACCATTTGGATTCCAGGTGCTGACGACCGCCCCGAGAAGTCCGTTGTACGGGCTACCGCCAGCTCGCTCTGGATCTGAAGCGGTGTCAATGGATTTTGAATAGGTGTAGTTCACATCGAATTGAATTCCTTGCTGCATCCGGTGTTGCAGGCTCAACTGCAGCGAATTGTAGTTGGATGTGCCTGTAGTCCTCCACCCATAGAGCGTGGAGTATTGCGGATTGTAAAAGCTGAATTGGCCTCCCGAAGGAAAGTAGACCGCTGAGGAATCGTTCGCGTCGGGAATTCCAAAGTAATCGAGGACTTCCAACCCAAGAGTCTCATTCGTCGAGGTAGCGCAAAACAAATCGAACGCCATGACGACCGGACTCGTCGTCGACGTGGGCGAGTCCGATCCGCATCCTCCAGCGGTGCCTAAAAGGTATGCGCCGCCCGGGGCCAGAGGCGCGACTATGTTCGTCCAGTATTCCTGAATTGCCGGAGGCAGCGAAGTGGGGTCGAAGTCCGAGGTCGTTACTCCACTGCGATATATTTTGGCCAAGGCCGTCGCCGCCGCATAGTAGCTCGTCTTGGATGCGGGATCGTAGAGATTAAACGGCATGGCGAAGTCTTGTTGGCTCAGAAGATGCCGCCCTAAGCGACCGACATACGATGCTTGAATCTGGAAGCCGGCACCCAACTCCCTAGCGACCGACAGATTGAAGGTGTAGGCATAAGGCGTTTTCATGCTGCGATCCATTCCCCAGCTGGCAAGAAAAGCCCCTGAGGGAAACGGTTGAGGGAAGTTCGCCGCCGGGGCCGAGGGGAATACGTCGAAGCCACAATACTCGCCTGTGGGCATTACGTTGATGTCAACAACTCGAGGAGCACAGGAGAGAGTTGCAGCTGCGGCGGGTGGGTTTGGCAGATCGATGTTCAGTCCAAACGATCCAGTTTGGTCGTAGGTATCGACCAGTCCCTGACCAAACCGGTCATAGGCGAACGAGAAACCTCCGCGGACAACCGTATTACCGTTTCCGACGATGGAGCCAAACAGATTGTTCCGGTTGGCAGTGGGCACCCACGCAAAACCGAATCGCGGTGCGAGATTTCGATAGTCCCAGTCGTAGAAGCCCGGCTTGCCATTCGCTGGCCCGGACCAGTCGTACGCGATTGGCGTATCCAGGTTTGACGGCCGGCCCGCCAGCATATTGGACTCTCGCTGTTTCAACCAAGCGCCTAGGTTTTCGGTCGGCGACACTTGCAAGCCATTCGTCTCCCAGGGCGGGCTGAAGAGCGAATAGCGCAAGCCATAATTCAGCGTGAGACTAGGCCTGACCTTCCAGGAATCCTGCAGATAGAATTC
>DATKAP010000054.1:0-7506 GCA_035577905.1 Binatia bacterium | reverse complement strand
GTTTGCGATATGTGGGGCCTTGGCTCTCAGGCGGCGATCATCGCCCCCGTCGTAAGATAGTGATTGATCGCTCTTTCCCATCCATGCATCTTCGCCTCGAACCAGCTGCGGTCGTAGGCTTCCACTTCACGATTGCCCTCGATCGACAATCCCGTGTAACGGAACCGGATGTGTGAGCGCGTGTCGCCGTCGTCGGACCGCTTGAGCTGAATGCGCAGTTCGGTCGCGATGCGTCCGGGCTTGATCCAGACGTAGCCGATACGAAACGCCACGGGATCATATTCCGTGCAGATCCAGGTCGTGGGCATGGGGCCGGAAGTGTTGCCGCCGGAAGCGGACGAATACTGCGACTGGTCGACGGTCGGATCGGGCGTCGTGAAGACGCAGCCCAACTCGGCCACACCCGAATCGGAATAGATCAACTGATACCGCCAGCCGGGAATCCAGTCGGCCTCGCGCACCGGACAGAGAAGTGGGAAGACCTTCTCGGGTGGCGCCGGGTTGGTTTGGATGAATTCGTGGGCAACACGATAGCTTTTGAATGCAGTCATGATTTCCTCCAGTTTTTGGGGCAAAAGAAAAAACCCGCAGGTCAAGGGACCTGCGGGTTCGCGATTTGTGCTGAGCTCAGTTTAGAACGAGACTTGAGGCAGAAGCAAGCAAGAACGAGTTGAGCAGGCCGAAAATCTGAACCAAAGTGGGAACCATCGTTGCAAGACGAATAACTTCTGTCGACCGTCCCGTGTATCTTCGGTAACTGGCAGCTGCAGCAGACCTGTGTTGTGATCAGCCTGAAGTGTCCGAGGACAATACTATGAAACGAATTCTGCCCGTGATTTTCTTGCTGGTGACGGCGGGTTGCACCCAGCAACCACTGGCCGCACCCGTCGAGTTGAAGCATTTTGCTCTCGACAGTCTCGAAGGTGTCCGCGCCGTCAGCGGTGTCACGTTTGACCAGCAGACCTCATCGGATGGCAAAGGTTCCGTCCGGGTCGACGCCAACGCGCCGATGACCGTGCCCCTGTTCGAAGTCACCGATGTCAGCGTCGACAACGCCGCGCTGATCTACCAGGCCAGCGTGCAGTCGCAAAACCTCGACGGCAAAGCGTTTCTGGAAATGTGGGTCCGCATCCCCGGCAAGGGCGAGTTCTTCTCGCGCGGCCTCGATCGGCCGCTCACCGGCAGTATGAGCTGGATGACCGTCGCCACTCCGTTCTTCCTGCAGGCCGGGCAGAAGCCCGACCTCGTCCGGCTGAACCTGGTCGTGCAGGGAAAGGGCAAAGTGTGGATTGATGACGTTAGGTTGATGCGGGCACCGCTAGGACGCTGACCGTTTTCGACCCGCGTCGCAGGGCCGTCCATCTATCATGTTGCCAGGATTTCATTTCCCACTTTTGCCTTCCGGATATTCAGGCATGACGCACCAGTTCTCCAAGGGGAGGGAGCATAGCAGTCGAACTGAACGATTCCCATCTTCCCATAAATATGGTAATATGGCATCCATGAAGAGCACCCTGGAAATTCCCGATTTCCTCTTCCGACGCGCGAAGTCCCTGGCCGCCGAGCGAGGAATTCCTTTGCGTCAGTTCATCACCGAGGCGGTGCAGGAGAAACTGAGAACCACGTCTCAGGACAAGCCCTGGATGAAGCATCTCGGGAAGCTCAAACATCTTCACCATGAGAGAAAGCAGATTGAACAGCGAGTGAAAGAAAGATTCGAGCGGATCGATCCCGAGCTCTGGAAATGATCCTCGATACCAATGCGCTGTCTGCCGCCGCGGATGACGACCCCGCTGTGATTGCCATTCTCGCCCGCGCGGATCAGCTGGCAATTCCGGTCATTGTGGTCGGCGAGTATCGACACGGAATTGCCCAATCACGCAACCGGGCGAGCTATGAGTCCTGGCTCAAAGGACTGCTCCATGACTCTCTGGTGCTGGACGTCAATGAGCCCACCACACACGACTACGCAGAGATCGTTTTGGAACTAAAGCGGAAGGGCAAACCAATCCCCACCAATGACATTTGGATTGCCGCCCTGTGTCGGCAGCATCGGCTCCCCCTGCTGAGCCGCGATCGGCATTTCGACTTGGTGTCGGGAAGTAAGCGGGTCGGCTGGTGAAGGGTTCGGACCCTCGGCCATCCCGCGTATTGTCATCCCGAGCAGCGCGAAGGAGCGCAGCGACTAAGCGCGCGAGGGATTTGCATTCCTCCTTCTGCCTATGGGTGCGCCCCGTGGCTCTAGAACAAGACCAGCGCTTTGTCTGGGCCTTCGATTTCCTCCTTAGCTGCGAGGAATTCTTTGCTCCACGGTTTGCCTGCGCACTCGGGACACTCGTCGATCGTATTGCCAATAGCGTAACAGTGATAGCAGGTCCCCTCGGTGCTGGCGCCCGGGAACTTCTGGCATCTCTTGCAGGGCTTGAAGAACTCGCGTTCGAGCGCCCGGTGCTCGTCCCATAGTTCCTTTTCACAGACAATGCACATACTTCCTCCTGACGACCCATCTCCGGTCGGCGATGTCGAGAATCGTATCGGCCTGCAGACGCTCCTGCAGTGAGCTGGAACACAGTTCGATTGTGATGAAAACGCAAGAGTGGGTCGGTGCAGATTTGAGCTTTCCGAGTTCCTAGTCATCCCGATCAGCGCGAAGGAACTCCGCGACCGAGCGCGTACGAGGAATCTGCAGTTCACAAGTCATGGCAAAGCAAGAGTGCCCTGCATCCGTGCCTCCACGCTTAGCAGAGCCGCTATGGGGCTGCTTCAGTGCTATCCTTGACTGCGAGGGTCGGCATGAGTACCGCGAAACACGACGTCGAACAACTGCTCAATCGGCTTCCCGACGACTGCTCGGTCGAGGACATTCAGTACCACCTTTACGTTCTTGAGAAAGTGCGGCGAGGGTTGGAGGACGCCCACACGAACGGCACTCTCACGCAGCAAGAAGTTGAGACACGCCTGAGCAAATGGCTCACCGAATAGTTTGGTCGCGGCGTGCTCTGCAGGACCTTGAGGCCATCGCCGAATACATCTCGAAGGACTCTCAGGCCTACGCGAAAACGGTTGTCAGAAATATCGTGAATCAGACGAACATGCTTGCCCGCTTTCCGCGAGCAGGCCGCAAAGTGCCTGAGTTCGATGATGAGAATATCCGCGAAGTGCTAGCCTACAGCTATCGAATCATCCTACCAAGTCGGACACAATGAAATTACTGTCGTTGCCGTGATCCATGGCAAGCGGCTTCTGCAATAACTTGAGGCGTTTTGCGGGCGTGAGAAGCGGGGCTCGGACCCGAAATCCCAAGCGGATTTGCGAGAGATCTTTTTCCCGGAATTCGAAGTCGCCTAATCACTGCCCTCAAGTCCGCATGGGGGTACACTTTCTCGCACAACGTGAGTGGGAGTATAAAAGTGCGAAGTGCTTTTCCCATCCCCTCAGCGGTCACCCAAAACCGGCCAATGATGGTCACCTGAAAACCGGCCAACGAGAATGAAGCCTGGGACGTTGATTCCGACGTAGGCGCTGTAGCCTTCGTCGGCATGAGCAACGTCTTGAGCGAAGAGAAACGACAACAAGTTATAGCTTTGGGACGGCTGGGATGGCCGTTGCGGCGCATCGAGCAAGAGACCGGGGTACGTCGAGAAACTGCCGGTAGCTATCTGAAGGCAGCCGGGATCGCCGTGCGGCCGCCGGGTGCGTGGGGACGGCGACCGCCGACAAAACCGGCCAACGAGGTGACCACCGGGTCGGATGCGGCCGGACTGGCCACGATCAACCCCAACCCCAACCCCAACCCCCAAAACCTTTCCACTAAGGGAAAAGCAACTTCAAAACCGGCCAACGAGGTGATCACCGGGTTGGGCGTGGAGTTGGGTGGTCCCGGAACGAAAAATCCCAAGCCTGCTCTATGCGTCAGTGCCTGCGAACCGTTCCGTGACGCGATCGAACTGGGGCTGAGCCGTGGTCGCACCGCCATGGCGATCTGGCAGGACCTGGTCTCCGACAGCGGTTTCCGCGGCGGCTATCAGACGGTCAAGCGCTTCGTCCGCAAGTTACGCGGAAACCAGCCAGCGCAGCCGCGTGCGGTGATCTTCACCGCACCGGGAGAAGAGGCCCAAGTCGATTACGGCCGGGGCCCGATGACCCGCGACCCACAGCGCGGAAAATACCGACGTACCCGATTGTTCGTCATGACGCTGGGCTGCAGCCGCAAAGCGGTACGCTTCCTGACCTTCCGTTCCAGTTCGCGTATCTGGGCCGAGTTGCACGAGCGCGCCTTCCGCCGACTCGGCGGAGGTACCCGGATCGTCGTGCTCGATAACTTGCGCGAAGGCGTGCTCGTCCCCGACATCTACGATCCCGCGCTGAATCCACTCTATCGCGACGTGCTGGCGCATTACGGCGCCGTCGCGCTGCCTTGCCGGATCAAAGATCCCGATCGCAAAGGAAAAGTCGAGTCTGGCGTCGGCCACGCCCAGCGCGCGCTTCAGGGAAAACGCTTTGAGAGTTTGGAAGAAGCGCAAGCCTATCTGGATCGTTGGGAAGCCAGTTGCGCCGATACCCGCATCCACGGCACCACCAAGCGGCAAGTCGCCGCCATGTTTGCCGAAGAAAAGCCGGCCCTGCTTCCTCTGCCCCTGGAGCCGTTTCGCTACTACCAGCACGGTCAGCGGGTCGTGCATCTGGACGGTTGCGTCGAAGTTGAAGCGGCCTATTACAGCCTGCCGCCGGGCTGGATCGGGCGACAGGTGAACGTGCAGTGGGATGAGCTCTTCGTTCGCATCCTCGATCCCAAGACCGGTCAGCTCCTGCGCGAGCATGTGCGCCAGAAGCGCGGCTGGTATCGCATCAAACAAGAGGACCACCCCAAACACAGGCCCTTGCGCGTCTCGCAGTTACTGTGGCGGGCCGGCCGCGCTGGCGCTCACATCGGTACACTCTGCAACCTGATCTATAGCCAGCTCGGAGAGCCCGGCATCCGCCGCGTCCTGGGCGTGCTCTCACTGGCGAAGAAGTTCGGTACGGCTGCAGTCGAGGACGCTTGCGCCGCATCTCTCGAAATGGGAGTGCACGAGTACCGCTTTGTCCGCCGCTATCTCGAACGGGGCCCTCAACTCACCCTGCGGCAAGTCGATCCCCTCATTCGCGAACTGGTGCACTACCGCGACCTGATCCACCAAAGAACTCAGGAGCAAGAACCATGAATCTCATCGAGTTGAATCGTGCCTTACGACAACTGCGGCTGGGCGGTATCGCCGCCGTGCTCGAAACCCGGCTCCGCCAAGCCCAGGCGGAAGCCATGACGCCGATCGACTTCCTTTCCTGCCTGGTCTCCGACGAACTTACTCGTCGCGGCGAGCGACTGCTGGAGCGAAGAAAAAAACAGGCCGAGTTTCGCGACCCGCTGAAGACCCTGGACAACTTCGACTTCAACTTCAACAAGAAGATGAACCGCAGCCTGGTCTTCGACCTGGCCACCGGCGCTTTCATCGCTCGCCACGAGGACGGTTTGTTCTTAGGTCCACCAGGCACCGGGAAAAGTCATCTCGCCCAAGCCATCGGCCAGGCCGCCATCCAGCAGGGTTACCGCGTGCTGTATCGCGAGACTCACAAACTACTCGACGACCTGGCCGAAGCCACCATCGACGGAACTCGCAAAGAGCACATGGAACTGCTGGCTTCGGTGCCGCTGCTGATCATCGACGATCTGGGCATGCGCAAGTTGCCCGTCACCGTCGCCGAGGAACTGCTGGAGATCGTGATGCGCCGCTACGAGCGCGCCAGCACTCTGCTCACCTCCAACCGACCGGTAGAAGACTGGGGCAAACTGTTGGGCGACAGCGCCGCCGTCACTGCCATGCTCGATCGTCTCCTCCACCACGGACACGTACTCAAATGCGGTCCCCGGAGTTGGCGCACCAAAACCGACTTGCCTCCACAGGAGGCGGCAGGATAAAACAACCTAGTCCCCGGCCACTTCCGTTGGCCGGTTTTGCCCTGACCACCGTTGGCCGGTTTTAACGTGACCCCTGAGGCCCATCCTTCCTGCAATATTGGTTTTGTGCCTTTCGTTAAGCGGTCAAACGACATCTAGAGGCGAGGCTTCAACAGAAGAGTACAAGGTGTACGAAGCCGTTCTAGGGCTAATGGACCATATTCCAAAGAAAGAGCCGCGTGTGAGTATTTTCGCGGTGACACTCAACAGCAAATGTGGCGAAGCCGCTTACCCGGCTCCATTGATGGACGGCTGCAGCTTCCTTTGGAGGAAGGAAGACAATTCAAGCGGAATCAAGCAACTGCTGCGAAACGAGTGGCGTGGTATGGACGACTCGACATGGTCGGACTTCGAGGTGAAGAACACTGAAAGCGTCAACCTGCACGAACCGCTCTCAACTCCATGGAAGCACAAGTTTATCGCGCCCGGAGATGGACCTGAGAAAGAATGGGAGTCGCCGGACATGACAATCTTCCTCTCCCGAGTCGGCTTCAATGGAAAGAAAACCGAGGCGATCGTCTACGTCTTGGTCTTTTCCTATATGGACAAAGTTGCGACCAGCGGAGACTACTTCCTTTTCCGCGTGAACAAATCAGGCGAGTACAAGCCCGAGGGACGGGTCAGGTACTTGGAAAGCGGCGGTGAAGCGTCCAATTAACCGGTCTCAGCAAACGGAAAAGGCCACGCTCATTTCTGAACGTGGCCTTTATTTATGCCGGCAACGACCTACTCTCCCACACACTTTCGCGTGCAGTACCATCGGCCCGGCGGGGCTTAACTTCCGTGTTCGGGATGGGAACGGGTGGAACCCCCGCGGTAAAATCACCGACAAGTTGAGGCGTTTGCGCGGCGTCTAAGCCGCGCGCCGAAATCCCGAGCGCTCTTTGCGAGGGATCTCTACGCCATCTCGGTGTCGCTTGGGAGCGACAAACTTTTCAAAGAGCGTGAGGCCGACACCTCACAACTGAATAGATTGGGGTTAAGCTCGTAGCTCGAGGCTCGTAGCTCAAGGCTGATTTCATCGGCGCCCAGTTGTCAGCGTCTTCTTCCTTCCTCCCACCCAGGTTCGGGTGGAAAGAAAAACTTCGCTTTCACCTCAGCTCAGGTTCTAGCTAATAGCTGAAGGCTGAGAGCTGACAGCCGGTTTTTCATGCACCGAGTAAATTTTATGGTCAAGCCGAACGGGCGATTAGTACAGGTCAGCTGCACGCATTACTGCGCTTCCACTTCCTGCCTATCAACCAGGTAGTCTTCCTGGGCCCTTCTTGACCCTTACGGGTTGGGAGATCTCATCTCGAGGAGTGCTTCCCGCTTATATGCATTCAGCGGTTATCACAACCGAACTTCGCTACCGAGCGGTGCCATTGGCATGACAGCTCGATCACAAGAGGTTCGTTCATCCCGGTCCTCTCGTACTAAGGACAAGCCCTCTCAAATCTCCTGCGCCCACAACAGATAGGGACCGAACTGTCTCGCGACGTTCTGAACCCAGCTCACGTACCGCTTTAATA
>DATKAP010000053.1:0-109978 GCA_035577905.1 Binatia bacterium | reverse complement strand
CTTGGCCTAGTTACGACAGGTTACCTTGGTTACCTTGCAGTCCGATCTCGCTTCCCATTAGGTTAGGTCGGCAAGCTGGACTGGCAGTGAGTTGATCTGGGTGGGCACAAGAGGAGCGGGCCGCCATCCGCGGCGGGAACCAAAGGAACGGTGGCCGTTAAGAATGTGCCCACTAGTCCGACAATCAGGATGGTAATCCTGATAGCGCGTTTCATGGGTTCGTCTCCTGCCGCGCAGAACTTGGGGAAAACTGCATTCCACGCGGACAGGCATTATAGGGCACATGTCAAGCCTTCTGCGCAAAGAATTTCACACTCACTAGTACATGCTGCGAGCCTGTTTCTGCCCCACCCCGTCACTTCTAAGTTGAACTATCCCAAAAACAGCGGCTTATAACAGAAACTGAAAGAATAACTGCAGACACGAGGAATTGTGTGTCCTGCACATTTCTTTGGACGGGAAATTTACAAATTCCGGAAAAGACGTGAAGTGCTCTAGCTCAGTCGCCGAGGAAGGAGATTGCGCGAGCGCTAGGACTTGGATGTACCGCGAATCGCTGCCGCGAAGCTGCTGGCGCCTGTCCCTTCGGCTCCTGCGGCCGCCTTCTCGGCGAGTGGCGGTGGGGCATCCTGGGTCCGCGACAGGGCGCGATCTACCATGCCTTCGAACATCGGGATGAGGGAATCCGCGGGCAAAGGATGATGAATATCCGACAAGCTCTGCTCCCAGCGTTTAGTCCGCAGCAGAGACCGGGAATTATCGCGAGCCGGGCGCTTGACCGCCATGTAGCCGATCCACAAAAACAGGCTGCAGTTGTATGCAACCATGTTGGCAATGCTCATCCAGGGACCATCCAGATGGCTCCCCACCCACGAGCTGATCAAAATCAACTCGATTACCGCGAATGATCCAAAGCCGAGTGCGATTCCAAAGCTATGCTGCCGCCGGCTGACGCCCACGTACTGGGCGAAGAAGAGCAGGAACAGCACCATCCCGACCTGAATCATGCGCACGCAGCGTTGCAGGGTAACGATTGCCTGCATCAAGGGCGGGAGATCGGATGAGTTGGTCGATACCGAGACTACCGCAGCCACCAGCAACATCACCAGGCCGGCCCACTTGAACAGCACCGTTCCCAGATCTCTCAGCGTGTGGAACATGCGGAAGACGTCGACAAAGATTTCGTGGATCACCAGGAAACCGAAGGTCACGCTGATGGCATTGCAGCACCAGTACAGAAGAAAAAGAGCATCGTAGCCCCGCCACACGTAGGCGGGAAACACGACGGCAAACGTCACCAACTGCGTCATCACATAAGCGAAAAAGAACTTGAAGTTGCGCAGCAGTCCGCGTCGCAGCATGAGCCCGGCAATGCCCACCTCAAGGAGGGGATGCATGAGCCACAGCGCGTAGTAAAGAACCTTGGTTTTTTCGCTCACGCTTCAGTCTCAGGTTGCGGACACGTTCTCACGGCAGAAACGACGCAATCGACGGAAACCGCAAAAGCGGCGTCCCACGACATGCGCGGTCGGCTGGGACGGAATCAGGGTAACGTTTCGTACTCTGGCGTTCAATGCACAGAAGTAACCGCCCGTAACGTTACCGCCGCGCAGTCATTTGGGCAAGTTACCTTCGTGCCAGGCAAAGAAGGGCAGGTATTGACAGGAATCGCAGCGACCGGCAGCGAGTATCTACGTTTTCTGCAGGGTACGCAGGGTTCCTGACGTGATTAGCGCGACACCTGAGTTTCAACTCTTAATCAACAGATTTTGAACAGCTTACAGCTTGAGGCACTGAGCGGGAGATAGGCCGTGTCCTCGGACCTCGTCATCACAGCTCCCCATGGGAACATTGACTTGTGGGGTTATGACCAGGATTTGTGTCTTCGATCACAGTCCCAAATGGTACTTGGGCCTAAGATGCGGGCGACCTCGCGAGGTAATGCCTTCAGTAAGGGCTCCTAAAGGACAGGTCGCATGAAGAACATCGGCATGATCGCCGCAATTATGCTCTCGATAGTCTGTCGCCTCTGGTGCCAACAACCGATCTCGGGACTTGATCGGGATCGTGCTCAGGGGATGTTAATGGTGGTCAGTGCTGAGGTGACAAAACACTACTATGATCGCAACTTTCGCGGTGTGAAATGGGATGCGAGAGTTGAGGAGGCGAAACAGAAAATCGGGAAGGCCGACTCGCTCGGCATGGCGCTTTCTCATATAGCTGGTGCGCTAGACGCACTCAATGACTCACACACCTTTTTTGTTCCCCCGCAACATGGTGTTCGTGTTGACTATGGCTTTCAGTTTCAGATCGTAGGACAGCAATGCTTTGTAACTCGCGTCCGCCCAAAAAGTGATGCTGAAACCAAGGGTATAAAAAGCGGTGACCAGATTCTCGGAATCAACGGTTACAGCGTGAATCGTGACGATCTATGGAAAATGCAGTACGTCTTCTCCCTGTTTCGTCCTCAGCCGCAACTGCACTTAGAGCTACAGGATCCGAGTGGAGGCCAGCGCACAGTGGACGCAGTGGCAAAAGTCCACCAACAGAAACAAGTCACAGATCTCACCGGTGCTGAATTCTGGGATGTCGTTCGACAGTGGGAGGCCGAGGATAACAAGGCGCGTCCTCGCTCCATCGAGTTTGGCGATCAGTTGCTCGTCGTCAAATTGCCGGGATTTCAGTCTTTTCAGGACGAAGTGGGACGGGAGATCTCTAAGGCGGCCAAGCATCAGAATTTGATTATTGATCTACGCGGGAACCCGGGGGGCAGCATTGAGACACTCAAGTTCTGGGTTGGCGCGATGTTTGAGCAGGAAGTGAAAATCGCTGACCGGGTCGGGCGAAAAAAATTGCCGCCCGAAACCAGCAAGGCCATGCACACTCATTTCAACGGAAGACTGGTCGTGTTGATAGACTCCGCTTCGGCGTCGGCCGCAGAACTATTTGCCCGAGTTATGCAGTTGGAAAAAAGGGGCATCGTGATCGGAGACCGCTCGTCCGGAAGTGTGATGGAAGCAAAACACTATAGCGAGCAGATGGGCTCGGGGGACGGCACATATGTCTTTTACGGAGTATCAATCACAGAATCCGACCTGGTCATGGCGGACGGGAAGAGTCTGGAGCACGTGGGAGTAACGCCGGACGAGATTGCTCTGCCAACCGCGCAAGATCTTGCTGCTGGCCGCGATCCGGTTCTGGCCCACGCGGCAGAGTTGTTGGGTGTGAAAATCACTCCGCAAGAAGCGGGTAAGGCGTTTCCGTACGAGTGGCCGCAGGAAAACTAGGCCGATTTTGATCCGCGGCTAGCAACGAAAACGAAGTAGGACGAGTTCCACAAGGACGTGGGAATAGTGCCGCGTTCACGGGCAGTAATCACGATGTTGTATTCGTCTGCAGACCCTTGGCCTAGTTCGTTCAACGGTTCGAGGGCTTGGGCTGGGTGGCCGGTCGTTGTGCACGACTTCCTTTCGATCGGCGCGACTTCGGCCAGCCAGGTCAGGAATTCATGCAGATCACGCGTACGGGGCCGTCCTGGAACCAGGAAAGAGACCTCAGCATCCTGCCCACAGAAATGCCAGGCAAGCGAGGCAGCCAGGTCAACGGCTTTCTCGTAATCAGTTTCGGAAAGCATGCCGGCCTCGGGGTTATCAAACGCAATACAGAGTTTGCGCTCATCTTCCCGGGCGAACTCCCGGACCTTCAGCGACCCGGACTTCGCTGTGGCTTTCCAGTCCACGTGGCGGGCGGAATCCTCGGGCATGTATTCGCGAATGCGGTAGAGATCGGAGCCGCGTCCGCGCACGAAGCTCTCCCACTCGCCGCGAACCAGTGGAAGAATTTCGAAGGTTTCGTCGGTCGGCTCGATATGCGGGTACACCAGGATCTCGCGAGCTAGAGCAACGTGCCGCGTCTTGGTGAGGAACGCGAAAGGAAACCGGGTAGCCAGGCCAAAACTGTCCTCTTGATAGCGGCCACGGCGGTCAAATTTTAATTCCAGATCGGCTGTGGTTTCGCTCTTGGCTGGCAGGAAAGGAAAATACGCCATTCCTTGAAAGATTCCAGGCGGAGGTGGCACTAGCGCAACGCGGCGCAGCCGTCGATCAGGCAAGCGCAGCCACTGCTCTTCTGCTGACCGATTAAACGGGAAGGCAAACGTTGAGTTCTCCCATTGCCATTGTTTGGCTGGTTTTCCGCGCCTCTTCCGAGCAGACACAACCCGGATGGAGAACGACGGCAGCACACGTCGCGGATTTCGCAGCAGGATACGGCCGAGTACAGGCCGCCCTGCGAAGACGTGATCGGGCAGGTGAATGTCGAGCTCTAGTTGGCGGAGTACCACAGCCGAGACGTATCCGGACACAACGATTGCCGCGAGCATGGCCGCTACAACGATGTAGAGAAGATTGTTACCCGTGTTGAGAGCGGCGATGCCAATGACCAGTGTTACGAGGACATAAACAATTCCGGCGCGGGTAACGTTATAGTCGAATGATTCGCGGAGTCGCTCGACCGCCACACGGCGTGCCAAATACGGGACGGTCACAAGGCCGACCAGCGTGGCCAGCACCAGAGACACCGAGGCCAGGATTACTGTGGCCCACACGTTCCCGGCATCGCGGGATACGGTGGAGAACAATGCTGCGGTGAACGCCAGCGCCAAGCCGGCGAGCGCCAGCAAAAACTTGATCCACACCTCGGCAGAGGCCGATTGCAGCCATTGCAAGACCCGGCTTGGCTCGACAAGGCTGGATGGGCGCGGATTGGTTGTGGCAGAACCCACTGAGTCCGAGGCTAGCATCCCTTCGCAGAACGGACAATCGGGAACAGCTTGCGGGGAAAGCGTTCGTAACCTCAAAGGAGGCGCTTTCAGTGCTCCATGCCAGGCGGATGCTGCATCGCAGACGGAGCCAGCACAAAGCTCTTGTGCGGGACCGGTACGAGCGTATCTTGCCCCTCAATAATCTGGAAGAACTGATCGACTCCGACATGCTTGAAATGTTGGGCGGATCTGGAGACCGGCCAGTCGATTTCGATGTCTTCGACTTCGGTCGCGGGGCCGATGCCGATGTGCTGGCGCATCGGATTGCTGCCAAAGCTCGACCCGAAACCTAGCGTGCGATAAATACGGCGTTTGCTCTTGCCGCTGATCACGGTGACGCAGATGCGTGCCCCGAAGGCTGCGCGGTTTGTCTGTACGCCTTGAAGTTCCAGGGTGATCCAGTGGTTCGCGGGATGCCCGGGATTTTGGAACAGAACGCTCTGATAGGTGTCGCCGGGCAGGGCGCCCCCAATGACTTCGAACACATCTTCCTGGCCAGTGTTGCCCAGATCACCAAACGCAATCCCGTGGCCTTTCTGGAGTTCGCCAAAGCCGCCGGAGGTTGTAATGTCCTGAAAATTCTTGCCTTCGTTATTGCGGAACATCCGGTTCGGGAGCAGAGCTTCGTAGGCGGGATCGCCGGTGCCGAGATAGACGTCTAGCCAGCCATCGTTGTCCAGATCGCCGAAACCGGCGCCCATTGCGATGAGGGCGCGATCCAGCTTCATCAGTTTGGTCACGTCGGTGAACGTACCATTGCGATTGTTGCGGTAAAGGCGGGGAGTCTCGGCTTTAAAGTACTTCTTCATCTCAAATGCGGCGATGTCGTTGAACGTGTCGTACCAGAAGCCGGCTGCGAAGAGATCGGGCCATCCGTCGTTGTCGTAGTCGAAGAACCATGTGGCGAAACTGTGCAGTGGTTCGGCTACGCCAGCTTGTTCGGTCACATCCGTAAACTGCCATCGATCCGGCCGGGGGTGCGACTTATCTTTCGGTCCGTCATTCCGGAAAAGAATGTTCGGTTGCCCTTTGCGCGAGATGTAGAGATCCGGACGCCCATCGTTATTGAAATCTCCCCATGCGGCTCCTTTTACGAAGCCGAGATCGGCGAGTTTGTTTGCCGCTCCTACTTCGGTAAAGGTACCGTCGTGGTTGTTGTGAAAGAGCTGCGATGGATGACTTTCTTTTCCCTGCTGTTCGTGTCCCACGAAAAGATCGAGCCAGCCATCGCCGTCAAAATCCGCCCAAGCGGCAGTTTGGGTCGGATGCAGCGATAGCAGGGCGGCTTCTTCCGTCACATCGTCGAAGGTGCCGTTGCCGTTGTTGCGCATCAGTGACATGGGATACTTGCCGTGCTCCGCCCACCACCCGCCGCGCAGAATAAGCAGGTCCGGGTGGCCGTCGTTGTTGTAGTCGCCGGCAATGACGTTGAGGCCTCCGACTTCCCCCATTAGGCCGGATTCTTTGGTGCGGTCGCTAAAATATCCGTCGCCGTCGTTATGGAAGTAACGGATCTGATCAAGGGGACCGGACGAGGAAATCACCAGATCGAGTAATCCGTCGCCGTCAAGATCCTCCATGGCGACTCCGCCCGAATGACCGTTGGTGAGTATGCTCGCGGCCGGAGCAACGTCTTTGAACAGGCCTATATCAGCGTCGGAGTCAAATGTGCCTGGCGGAATGAGCCATGGCTGAGGAACACCTGCCGGATAGCGGCCGAGTTGCATGTAAGCAATGTTGAGGAGCCACCGCGATTTCAGATCTTTCGGATTGCTCTCGAGGGCCGCAGTGTATTCGCGCACGGCTCCTTCGGCACCTCGCGTCATTTTGTGAATGCCGGCTCCTTTCAGCGGAAAGATGCACGATTGCTGACCGTGCATCGCGACACAATTCTCTTGCTCACCCAAGCGCAGATACGAAATAGCAAGCGCATCGCGTACCTCTTTTTCGAATTTTGGGTCGAGGGGAGTTCCCTTCTCCCGACTCAGGGTGCGGATCTTCTCGAGTTGTTCAACGGAACCGGCGCTGTCACCGGCGCGCAGGAGGCAATCGGCAATCCCCTTTCGAATCTGAATCTCTCTTTCGTATGGAGGTTTTGCATCGAGCAGAGTCTTGAAGTATTGCGCGCGAACCGCATCTTTGTTGGGATCGGTCTCCCAGTCTTGTTCTTCGTAGATCTTTCGCAGCAGCGCCGCCATTTTCTTTGTGCCCAGGGACTGGTAGGGTGCCGGCGCGTCGGCGGAGTAAGCGACACGAACGGGTACCGCGAACAAAAATGAGAGCAATAACGCGAAGGTGCGTAACATCAGCGAAGCTGAATCAGTATATGCCTCGTCAAAACCCGTCATGACTAACCCAGACTTCCGCCGCTGTCTACTGGCGCTTTTGCCGTCAGGAGGCTCCTGTTGAATTACTCAGACGCTGTGCTACCCTTTCGGCGAGTCTACTGGAATCCCTTAACCATCAAGCGCGATTGCAAGGAGGTCTGTCATGCCTATAGGTAAGCGAGCAGCAGCGGAATTCTTTGGAACTTTCTGGCTGGTATTTGGCGGATGTGGATCCGCCGTGTTGGCGGCGGGCTTCCCGAACCTTGGCATTGGATTCGCCGGGGTGGCGCTGGCGTTCGGCCTTACAGTGCTGACTATGGCATTTGCCATCGGCCATATCTCCGGATGCCATTTGAATCCGGCGGTGAGCGTTGGTCTCGTCGCAGGCAAGCGCTTTCCGGCTTCGGATCTGCTTGCCTACGTGATCGCCCAGGTAGTGGGCGGCATTGCGGCGGCCGGCGTGCTCTACATTATTGCCAGCGGATCGGCAGGCTTTGACGTCCATGCAGGGTTCGCGTCCAACGGCTACGGCGCACACTCCCCTGGCGGGTACGCCCTGCTGTCGTGTTTCGTCGCAGAAGTCGTGCTCACCGCGTTTTTTCTGATCGTGATCATGGGGGCGACCGACGAACGCGCCCCCAAGGGATTCGCCCCGATCGCCATCGGACTCTGCCTCACACTGATTCATCTGGTTGGCATTCCGGTGACCAATCTGTCCGTGAACCCGGCGCGCAGCACTGGCCCTGCGGTTTTCGCAGGCGGCTGGGCGCTGCAGCAGTTGTGGATGTTCTGGATCGCGCCACCGATCGGCGGAGCCATCGGGGGTGTCCTCTACAACACGCTGTTTGGGACCCGAGCAAGAGAGTAGTGCCGCTCTTAAAAATACGTTCTGGTTCCTGAGGCGGTAAGCTAGAGACAAATCAGTGGCCGCGGATCACGGGATCCATCGTTGAACCGGTGATCCGTGGCCACAAACTTCTCGGTAACCAGGAAGCGAACCGTGCCCACACCATCTCGTCTTGGCAGAATCCTCTTAATAACATCCTTGTGTCTTGCAGCAACGTTGGCAGTGATTTCCTCAACTTTGGCGGATAGTCCCGTCAAAGTGGCAAATGTGAACGCGGAGCGCGTGGGCGCGGATACAGACGGCGCCAACTGGCTGCTCAATGGCCGCACGTTCGACTCGGGCCATTACAGTCCGCTGAAACAGATCAGCGATCAGAATGTCTCCGGACTTGGTCTTGCCTGGTACATGGATGTCGACAGCGCGATGGGTATCGTTGCTGAGCCGATCGTGGTGGATGGCATCGCCTACGTCAGCGCGCCGCAATCGAAGGTTTACGCCGTCGACGCCGCCACTGGAAAATTGATCTGGAAGTTCGATCCCAAGGTTCGGCTGGATCAGGCGCTCAACGGGTCCTACTCGGCCCGGACGAATGCTGGAGTCGCCGTATGGGAAGGTAAGGTTTTTGTCGGGACTGGCGATTGCCGTCTGATCGGCATTGATGCTGCGACAGGCAAGCAGATCTGGGAAACGCTGGTTTGCGAACCGACACAGACCGGCATCACGAACGCGCCGCACGTCGCTAAAGGCATGGTGTTCATGGGCTATAACGGCTCCGACGATGGCGTGCGCGGGGCCATCGCCGCCTACGACGCCAACACGGGCAAAGAACTCTGGCGTTTCTGGACGGTGCCCGGTGATCCCAAGAAGCCGTTCGAGTCGAAGGCTCTGAAGGAAATCGCGGCCAAGACGTGGCCGGGCGGCGACGCCTGGAAAATGGGCGGTGCCGACGTATGGACGGCGATCACTTACGATCCCGTGACGGACTTCGTAATTTTCGGGACAGCCGGGGCCGGGGCCGACTACGGCGAGCTTACGGCGTTGCGTGCCGCCGGCGACAAGCTGTTCGCCGGGTGCATTGTGGCCGTGAAAGCGACGACCGGCGAATATGTCTGGCACTATCAGACCAGTTCGCCCGGACTGCAAACGGAAAACAATCACATCCTGATGGCCGACCTTCCGATCAACGGCGAGAAGCATCATGTCGCGATGACAGTCCCCAAGAATGGTTTCTACTACGTCCTCGACGCATGGACAGGGAAACTGCTATCGGCTAAGCCCATCGTGAAAGTCAACTGGGCCACATCGATTAACCTGACAACTGGAAAAGCGGTCGAGGTACCAGCCTCCGAGGGCGGCGGCAAGCAATGGACAGTGCACAACTGGTGGCCGATGAGCTACCACCCGGGTACGGGACTGGTCTATATCCCGGCCACCGATCGTAAGCCCAACACGAACTCTCAGGTTGAAACCGGGGAATGGATGAATCAGACCGAGGGTCGGCTCGTGGCTTGGGATCCGGTGAACCAGTCTGCGCGATGGTCCGTCGAAGAAGAGATTGCTACGAATGGTGGCGTTCTCTCGACCGCCGGGAACCTCGTCTTCCAGGGACAGGGCAACGGCGAGTTCGCCGCATACACTGCCGACACCGGAAAGAGAGTCTGGTCGATCGACACGGGCTCGGCGATCGAATCGATTCCCGTGACCTACTCGGTCAATGGCGAGCAATACGTATTGCTGCCGGTGGGATGGGGATCGGGATCGCGTTTATTCGCTCCGGCGTGGACTATGGCAACTCCACGCTCGAAACGAGGTCCATCCCGGCTGCTTGCGTTCAAGCTAAGTGGAAATGTTCCCTTCCCCACGCCTCCCGACATCGTTCCGCCGGTTCCCAAGCCGCCGGCGCAGACCGCCGACGCGGCGACGATTAAGGAAGGCGAAACGCTCTACCGGACCTTCTATTGCGATGGCTGTCACTCTCCGCACCTGGATGGCAGCGGTGCCTGGGTCGAAAACGGGGCCATTCCCGACCTGCGCTATGCGCCGCCCGAGGTGCATGAGGGGTGGTACGCCATTGTGCTTGGGGGCACCCACTGGAAGAACGGTATGCCCGGGTTCCTGAATCCGCCCAAGTTCGCCTTCCCCACCCTCACCATGACCCCGCAACAGGCTGACGCTCTTCACGCGTATGTGATTGATGGCGCATGGAAAGCTTACAAGGGAGAGCATCCGGAAGAGGCGAGCGGTCCGGCACATAAGAAGTGAGAGCGGCCACGGATCGCACGGATTCTCACGGATAAATTTTCAGATCCTCTTTTCATTTGTCCGTGGAGATCCGCGCAACTGTCTGGCGATTTCCGCTCGTCTATCCGGAGTCGACAGTTCAGGTTATGCAAATTGACCGCACAAATGACCGGCGGTCATCGCTTGCGTTCTTTGTAAGTCGTTCTCTTTAATGGACCTGCGAGAACTTCAGAAAATGTACGTACAAATCTGTAAGAAAAGTGTTCCTTGAGGAACACTGTGAAAAACTCGATGCTTCAGACTGTAACCCATTCAGGGGAAGGTACTTCCGGTTCAGTACGCCGCCAGTTCCTTCATCGCCAGATAGAGATCGTTCGGCTGCGGCAGGATCGCATCTTCCAGGATGGGCTGGTAGGCGACGAAGACGTCTTTGGCGGCGACGCGGCGGATCGGGGCATCGAGCTGGTCGAAGAGTTGGTCGGCAATACGCGCGGCGATTTCGGCGCCGTATCCCCAACTAAGCGTGTCTTCATAAGCGACCAGAACGCGATTCGTTTTCGCGACCGATGCGGCAATCGTGTCCCAGTCGAATGGGTTCAGGCTGCGCAGGTCGATCAATTCCACTTTCGTTCCCTGCTCACGTTCCAGCTTCTGCGCGGCCTGCAGCGCGCGAGGCACCACCGCGCCGTAGGTAATGACCGTCAGATCGGTGCCCGGATGCACGATCTTCGCCTTGCCGAACGGAATCATGTACTCCGGTCCGGGATAGGCGGCGCGTCCGTAAGACTCGCGGTACAGGCGCTTGTGCTCGAGGAAAAGCACGGGATCGTCGCAGCGGATCGCGGTCCGCAGCAAGCCGGCAGCATCGAGCGCGTTCGAGGGAAACACGACCCGCAAGCCAGGCATGTGCGTGAACATACTTTCGCCGCATTGCGAGTGATAGATGGCCCCGCCGGTGAGGTATCCGCCGATGGCGACGCGAATCACGACCGGGCAGGAAAATCCATTGTTCGAGCGCCAGCGAATCGTGGTGAGTTCGTCGCGGATCTGCATCATGGCTGGCCAGATGTAGTCGAAGAACTGGATTTCAACGACAGGTTTCAGCCCACGCGTGGCCATGCCCGTAGCGCGGCCTACAATTGCAGCCTCGGCTAAGGGCGAGTTGAAAACGCGGTCATTGCCGAATTCGCATTGCAAGCCGAAGGTGAGCTTGAAGACTCCGCCCTTGCCCTTGACCAGTTTCTGCCGCAGGTATTCTTCCCGGCTGCAGTCGGCAACATCTTCTCCGAAGATCACAATGCGCTCGTCGCGCTTCATTTCGTCGCGCAACGTTGCATTGATCAGATCGGCCATCGTCTTTGGAGTGGCCTTCTTGCCATCGGACGCGACTTCCGACGCCGGTGAAGTGTCGAATATCGACGACGTGACATCGACATCCGGGGAGTAGATGAAGTTCATCGCCGACTCCGGTGCCGGAGGCAGCGCTTCGAGAGAGCGGTCGACCGCAGTCTGCAACTCGGCTTCGACATCTTTCTCCAGGCGATTGATTCCCTTATCGTCGAGAATGCCTTCGCGCAGAAGATACATCTGCGTACGGGTCACCGGATCGCGCTGCGCATCGCGTTCGCGCTCTGACTCAGGCCGATAGAGACGCTCGTCGTCGGACAGAGAATGGGAGTACGGGCGAATCACATGCGCGTGAACGAAAGCCGGACCAAGTCCCTGTCGGCAATAGCGCGCAGCGCGCTGGAAAGCGGCGTAGCTCGCCATGGGATCGGTGCCATCGACTTCCTCAAAGTGAAAGTTGGGAAATCCGGAAACCAGGCGCGAGATGCTGCCGCCAGCCGTTTGCACTTCCACCGGAACGGAAATCGCGTAGCCGTTGTCCTGCACACAAAAGATGATAGGGAGCTTGCCCAGGGCGGCGGCATTCATCGCCTCCCAGAATTCACCTTCGCTGGAAGTGCCATCACCTAGCGAGACGTAGGTGACTTCATCATTTTGGAAGGCGACGTTTTTGAAATGACGATAGTCCTGCGTTCCGGCCGGGGGAAGTTCGGCGGCGTTTGGACGCCGAGTGAAATACCGACCGCCCTCGGCGCAACCAACCGCCTGCAGAATCTGCGATCCCGTCGGCGACGACTGGGTCACGATGTGCAGCGACGGATAGCTCCAGTGCGATGGCATCTGGCGTCCCCCGGAGCTGGGATCGTCTGCCGCACCCACACCCTGCAGGAACATTTGATAGGGCTCCACCCCCAAGGCGAGACATATCGCGCGATCGCGGTAATAAGGGTAGAACCAGTCGTATCCGGACCTGAGAGCGAGCCCGGCCGCGACGCCAATGGCCTCGTGCCCGGCGCCGGACATCTGAAAGTAGATCTTCTGCTGGCGTTTCAGCAGGATTTCCCGGTCGTCGATGCGCCGGGACATATACATCAGGCGATACGCCTGGATGAGTTGCTCGCGGGAGAGCCCGTCCTGAACCCTGGACTTTCTTGTTCCGTTGGCTAAGGCCAGCTTGGGGTCGGTTTTTGTGGTCGCCATCCGCGCTATCGATTCCTGTACGTTTAGATTCGGCCGGTAGTGACTTGATTCCCCTTGAAGAGCGGAACTTGTTGAATTGTATATGGTCAGGTGAGGTTGGAAAAGTCGGGAGTTTACGGTAGGACGTCGCGAGCGCGAGCCGGGTTCGACTCATACACGATTATGTTCCGTAGTTCCGGGCGAAATCGCGCCGGGGCGCCGATCGTGGTCCGAACGCACGACCAAGGTCACCCGGCCACTGTGATTGCAATCACAGACAACTCACTCTACAAAGCCTTACAGTCCTTTCCCAATGAGCACGTTATAAGTTTGTGGTCCTCCCCACCGAACGAGCTCGCAAGAAGCCCCGGCGACCGCAGTCGCCGGGGTTAGATTTTTGGCGACCTGGAGCTTCAAGGCTGGCTCTGTGATAACACCGTTTCCCGAGTGACACCCCCTCCAGCCTGCGCAAAATAGCGGCGCTGGAAGAACAACGCGACGTTGACCAGTCCAATGAGAGCTGGCACTTCGACGAGCGGCCCGATCACGGCAGCAAACGCCGCACCCGAATTGATTCCGAACACGGCTACGGCAACCGCGATGGCAAGCTCGAAGTTATTGCTGGCGGCCGTAAAGGAAAGGGTCGCCGTCTTCGAATAGTCCGCTCCCAGCTTGCGTCCCATGGAGAATGAAATCAGGAACATAACGACGAAGTAAATCAGCAGCGGAACGGCGATTCGCAGCACGTCCAGTGGCAAACGGATGATGTATTCCCCCTTCAACGAGAACATCACCACGATCGTAAAGAGGAGCGCGATCAGGGTAATCGGGCTGATCCGTGGAATGAATTTGGTCTCGTACCACTGCCTTCCCCGCGCTCGCAGCAGCACAAAACGGGTGATCAATCCCGCGAGAAAGGGAATGCCCAAGTAGATGAAGACACTTTTGGCAATTTCGCGGATCGAGACATCCACAATTGCGCCCGTCAGTCCAAATAGGGGTGGGAGCCGGGTGACGAAAATCCACGCATAGATTGAATAGAACAGGACCTGAAAGACGGAGTTGAATGCCACGAGACCGGCAGCGTACTCGGAATCGCCATTGGCCAGTTCATTCCACACGATCACCATGGCGATACAGCGGGCGAGTCCGATCATGATGAGACCTGCCATGTACTCGGGATACCCGCGCAAGAAAGTGATCGCAAGCGCGAACATCAGAACCGGACCGATCACCCAGTTCTGGACTAGAGAAAGGATGAGGACTTTCCTGTTGCGGAACACTTCGCCCATCTCCTCATAACGCACCTTGGCCAGGGGCGGATACATCATCAGGATGAGACCCACGGCAATTGGGATGGAGGTGGTGCCCACGCTGAAGCGATTGAGAAATGGCACGACGCCTGGTAGCGCCCATCCTGCGAGGACGCCAATCAGCATTGCTGCAAAAATCCAGACCGTAAGGTAGCGGTCCAGGAAGCTAAGCCGGGAGGAAATGGTGGCATGCATTCACTTAATCCTCGTCGAGTTTTTGCGACGACTGTTGCCCGATCTTGTCGAGTTCCTGCTTCAGCGAGAGGCCATCCAGGCTCTGCATTGGCAGTGACAGGAACAAGCTGATTCTCCTGTCCAGCAGGAAAAAGGCATCGCGAAAAGCTCTGGCCTTTTCTTCCTCTGAACCCTGCACCGCGGCGGGATCGGGAATGCCCCAATGCGCGGTCATGGGTTGCCCCGGCCATACCGGGCACACTTCATGCGCCGCGTTGTCACAAACGGTGAACACGAAATCAAGCACGGGGGCTCCGGGTTTTGCAAATTCATCCCAGCTTTTGCTGCGCAAGCGAGTGGCGGCCAGATGCGCCCGTTCCAACTGTCGAATGGCCTCCGGCCGGACGGTACCGGAAGGATGGCTGCCTGCGCTGAAAGCGCGGAACCGTCCATGTCCCTTCTGATTCAGAATCGCCTCGGCCATGATGGAACGGGCAGAGTTACCCGTACAAAGAAAGAGGACGTTATAGTGATCCTTCATGGAAAAAGGCCTCTTCTAGTTGCAGCAGGTCGGGCCACAGCAAGCTCCTGTGGCGCCAACCGGCTTGACTGCACGAATAAAGCCGCTAAAGAACTTCCCATCAATCTGCGCGGGATCGAGGTTGATCGGCATCACTTGGCCTGACAGATACTCGCGGGCGTCGTCTGCGTTATAAGTCCGCGTGGGTTCTATGTCGATTTGCTCGAACCCCGAAGCCGCCAGCTTCGCGCGGTAATCGCTTTCATCGAGGGCACCGGCAATGCAGCCGACCCAGGCGAGGATGCTCTGGCGAATCTCAGGCGGAATCTCGCCGCGTGTGACCACGTCAGAGACGGCAAAGCGGCCTCCGGGCTTGAGGACCCGGAACGCTTCACGCAGGACTCTGCTCTTGTCGGCGGAGAGATTAATCACGCAGTTGGAGATGATCACGTCGACCGAGTTGTCCGGTAGTGGGATGTTCTCGATCTCACCCTTAAGAAATTCAACGTTCTCAATGCCGGACTTCCGCTTGTTCTCATTGGCCAGGGCGAGCATTTCGTCGGTCATGTCTAGCCCGTAGGCTTTGCCGGTTGGTCCGACACGGCGGGCCGACAGAAGAACATCGATGCCGCCGCCCGATCCGAGATCAAGCACAGTCTCTCCGGGCTTTAATTGCGCCAACGCTGTCGGGTTGCCGCACCCCAGCGAGGCGAGAACGGCTTCCTGCGGGAGTTGTCCGATCTGGGAGGCGTCGTAAAGGTTGCTGGTGATGGGATCGGCGCATCCAGTCGCCGCCGTAGCACCGCAGCAGGAACTCCCGCTGCTTTTCACGCGCAAGGCAGCCTCGCCGTACTTTTGTCTTACGACTTCCTTTATATCTGGTGCCTGAGTAGTGCTCATGTATGACTCCTTTATTTGCAGATTTGCACGATCTCTTGCGGCTTCACAGCCTTGTTCCGGGTGCAGCATTCGGCATAGAGGAATTGCAGAAGCTCCTGCAAAGCTTCGGTATTCGCCGTGTAGCGGAGAAATGTGCCTTCCCGCTTCACCATGACCAGGTCTTCGGTTCTGAGTTTGTCGAGATGGTGGGAGAGGGTGGAGTTGGGGATTGCGAGTTCGTCCTGAATTTCGCTGACTACGAGGCCTTGCGGGTGAGCCGAGAGCAGCAGTTGCATGATGCGAAGCCGCGGTTCCGTGCCCATGGCCGAGAACATGTCGGCATATTTGACCGTGCGATCCGATCTAACCTGCGGCATATTTCGATAATACTAGAAATATAAAACATGTCAAGTCTAATCCAAAACGCCTACCCTTATGAAGGAGGGACCAGGACCGAAGCGCCAACAGTGACCAAGCTTCCAGACTGCTGACGCACGACCGTCGTCTGCTTTATTCTGGACAGTCCATGATTCGCATTCGCAAGACCTTTGATCCGCACTCCATAAAACTGGTCATCTTCGATCTTGATGGCACTCTGATCGACTCGCGCCTCGACCTGGTGCATTCGGTCAACGCCGCACTGCGCCATATACAACGGCCAGAGCTTCCCGACGACGTGATCGCCAGCTACGTGGGCGATGGAGCCCCGGTTCTAATCCAGCGAGCTTTGGGGCCCGAGGCTGGTGACGAGGGCCTGGTTCGCCAGGGTCTAGAGTTCTTTCTCACTTACTACCGCGAACACAAGCTCGACCATACAACGGTCTATCCGGGAATTCAGGGAGTACTCGCCTCCATCCAGGGTTCCGGCAACGGTGTGCCACGCAAGCTGGCTGTCCTTTCAAACAAGCCGGTGAATCCGTCGCGGGCCATCGTTGAGGCACTCGGGCTGAGTCGCTACTTTACGCAGGTCTATGGCGGCAACAGTTTCGCTACCAAGAAGCCCGATCCGGAAGGCGCGTTGAAACTGGTGAGTGAAGCCGGAGTGCGTCCAGAACAGGCTGCCATTGTCGGTGATTCACACGTCGATGTCCGTACCGGGCGCAACGCAGGTTTGTGGACGATAGCGGTGAAATACGGATTCGCGCCTCACACGCTGGAAGCCGAGGCTCCTGACATTGAGGTGGACACCCCGCAGGAATTGAGTAAAGTCTTTCTGTCCCAGAACTGACCGCACACAAGATGAAGACCGACAGCTTCGGTTTTACCAACAAGGAATTGCGCAAACTGCGCAGCATGAAGAATCCGTACGGCATTCAGAAATTTCTCGACGACATGCCGTATCACCTGGAAGACACCGCATGGTCTCCGCGGCAGGTGCTAGCGGAAGAGTCCTCGCATTGCCTCGAGGGAGCTATCTTTGGAGCTGCGGCGTTGCGGGTAAACGGGTATCCTCCGCTGCTCCTGGACTTCGAGGCCGACCACGATACCGATCATGTGATTGCGATCTATCGACAGGACGGATGCTGGGGGGCCGTGGCGAAATCGAACTACACGGGCTGCCGCTGGCGCGAACCTGTGTATCGCAACCTCCGCGAACTCGCGCTCAGCTATTTCAACAGCTATTTCAATTTGCGACGCGAGCGCACTTTACGGCGCTATTCCGTTCCGGTAAACTTGCGGCGCTTTGACGCGCAACAGTGGATGACCACCGAGAAACCGGTGTGGTTCATCGTCTATCATCTTTTCGACGTCAAGCACTATCCCCTGCTCACGAAAGCGCAGGAGAAACGCCTGCACCGGGTCGACGACAGACTGTTTCAGGCAGAGTGCCTGGGGAAGGCGTATAAAGTTCGGGATTAGTTGTGATCGAAGCCCGCCGTCATCCTCGCTACCAACTGGAAATCGATGTCCGCATCTATCCACGAAATTCTAGTGTGGTGCGTGGACATACGGTCGACATCAGTGAATCCGGGATTTCGGCCATGCTGCGCGACGAAGTGCGTCTGGGCGAGGTTGTTCGGCTGGAGTTTACCGTGGCGACCGGGGACGTTGTGATCCATGCTCTTGCCCGCCAGCGCAATGCCTTCCGCTATGGTTTCGAGTTCCTGGAAGCTATTTCCCAGCTGGAAATCATCCAACGCGCCTGCCGTCAGCTGGCGGTAGCACAGGCAACTGGACGGAGCCTGGAATCGTAGGCAACTCTCGGCCGTCGTTCGGGTTCGATTCCTGATAGCTTAGATTATTCCTGTGTGAGTGTAAGAAAGTCGCGCGCGCAACCGTCTTTTGTTAAGAGGTTGAGATGAAGTTCATGGGGAGCCGTTCCACGATCCTCGCAGTTGGGCTGCTGACCTGCTTCAGCTATGCCCCCGCGCAGAGCCCAAATCACGCTCCAACCGGGAATGACCCTCCTGCTGTCGAAAAGAATACTGGCGAATCCGGCAGCCTGCCCGCGAACCGCGCGGAGCGCCCTGACCTGACCCCGGATGCGCAGGGCAAGCTTTCCCAAGAACAAATGCAGAATCTATTCCGCGTAGTGGCCGATAAGGACCTGGAGAACGACAAGCGGCAGCGCGACTACACCTACATCGAACGCCAGGTGCAAAACAATCTCGATGGCAACGGAAACAGCAAGTCGACGGAGATCAAGACGTACGAGATTCTGGAAATCTATGGAGAACAGGTCGAGCGCCTGATCGCCAAAGACGACAAACCCCTCAGCGCGAAGGATGCGGCAAAAGAGGAAGAAAAAGTTCAGAAGATCATCGACAAGCGCAAGAACGAATCGGAGGAAGCCCGCCGAAAACGCGAAGAGAAGCAAGCCAAAGAGCGCGAGGACGGGCGCAAGTTCGTCCATGAAATCGCGGATGCGTACGACTTCAAGCTGGTCGGAACCGAGCAGGTGAATGGGCGCGAGACTTGGGTAATCGACGGGGAGCCGCGACCAGGATTTGTACCGCACATGAAGGAATCGAAATTCCTCCCGAAATTCCACGGACGGGTCTGGATTGACAAGGACGATTTGCAGCTCGCCAGAATGGATGTGGAGACGCTCGATACGGTTTCGGTCGGTTTCGTCCTCGCGCGAATTCACAAAGGTACGCGTTTTACTCTCGAGCAGACGCGCGTCAACGACGAAGTCTGGCTCCCCAAGCAGGTCAACTACAAATTCAACGCCCGGCTGGGCCTGGTAAAGGGCTTCAACATCGATGGCGAGCAGAGTTATCGCGACTACAAGAAATTCCGCACTTCGTCGAAAATTGTGGCAATCGGAGAAGTGCAGGAGCAGAAGTAGGCTCTGCGTTTCACAGCTCTAATCTCCCAACATCAGCCTTCGCAGCCGCACTAGCTTTATAATGCGAGGTCCCGACGCACGAGGCCGATGCTTGTTGCGACTGCGGCGCCTGAGACATTGCGGTCAAGTTCATCCCGAGGCCATCGATGACTTCCCTCACCCGCCGTGACCTGCTTGTTTCCGGTCTTGCTCTTTCCGCTTCTACGCTGGTGCCTGGTTCCGTACAGCGTGCGCATGCTCTGCTGGCGCGTTATCCCGCTGCGGAACCTGCGGGCGCTTTGGCACCACGGGAGCGTCTTCTCTTCGACTTTGGTTGGAAATTCTTTCAGGGACACGGCTCCGATCCAGCGCGCGATCTCGGCTTTGGTAAAGGCCAGGGAGACTTCGCGAAAAGCGGCGAGTTCTGGTTTTCTACGCAGAAATTTGACGACTCGACTTGGCGCGATCTGAATCTGCCGCACGATTGGGCCGTGGAATTACCTTTCGTCCGAGATGAAGAGCAGCAGTCGCACGGATACAAGCCGCTCGGGCGACGCTACCCGGAAACCAGCGTCGGCTGGTATCGCCGCACGTTCGATATTCCCAAGGAAGATTCGGGCAAGCGGATCGTTGTTGAATTCGATGGCGCCTTCCGCAGCGCTCTGGTATTTCTGAACGGATACTTCATCGGCCGCAACGACAATGGATATGCGCCGTTCCGGTTCGATGTCAGTGACTTCCTCCGCTACGGAGAGAAGAACTATCTGGTCGTTCGCATGGATGCGAGCTTCGGTGATGGATGGTTCTACGAAGGCGCGGGAATTTATCGGCATGTGTGGCTATCCAAGAGCGAACCGGTTCATCTTGGACATTGCGAGAGTTATATCCGCACGACGCTGAAGGGCAACGCGGCGTCGCTAAACCTTGGCACGATCGTCCAGAATGAAGGGGCTCAGGCGGAAACCTGCCGGGTGCGCTGGCAGATTTTCGATGCGGCGGGGAAGATCGTCGCGACCGCCGATTCCGCAGCACAACCGGTTGCTGTCGACGGATCTGCGGTCTTCACCGCGAGCACTAATCTTCCCAGTCCGGCGCTTTGGTCCCCAGAAACTCCGAACCTGTATTCAGCTGTCGTTACACTCGAAATCGCCGGCAAAGCGTGCGACGCCGAACGCATCACGTTTGGCGTTCGCGATATCAGGTGGGATCCCGACAAAGGCTTCTTCCTCAACGGCAAACACGTTCTGATCAAGGGCACCTGCAACCATCAAGACCACGCCGGAGTCGGCGCGGCTCTTCCCGACCGCCTGCAGGCATTCCGCATCGCGGTCCTAAAAGACATGGGGGGAAACGCGGTTCGCACTTCGCACAACATGCCGACACCCGAGTGGGTGGAGGCCTGCGACCGCATGGGCATGATGATGATGTGCGAAACGCGGCAGATGAGCTCGAACCCCGAAGGCATGGCGCAGCTGGAAACCATGATCAAGCGGTATCGCAACTCACCGTCGATCATTCTGTGGTCAGTGGGCAATGAAGAGTGGACAATGATGCCGCAACCGCAGGGTGTGCGCGTGGTCGATGAGATGATCAAACGCAGCCATGAGCTCGACCCTACTCGCAGGTGTTCGGCAGCGGTAAACGCATCGTTCGAGACGCACTTTCCCGAACAACTGGATGTCATGGGTTTCAACTACAACCTGAAAGTGCACGACAAATATCACAAGGACCACCCCAAGCAGGCGAGTGTGGGCTCTGAAACGGCCAGCACCGTCTCGACGCGCGGCATTTACGTCACTGACAAGCTGCGCAACTGGGTCAGCGCCTACGACCTGAACCACACCGCATGGTCGCAGCTCACCGAAGAATGGTGGAAATTCTATGCCGCGCGCGAATGGCTGTCGGGAGGTTTCGCCTGGACGGGCTTCGATTATCGCGGCGAGCCCACACCGTACGGATGGCCTTCCATCAACTCGCAATTCGGCATCGTCGACATGTGCGGGTTCCCCAAGGACAACTTCTACTACTACAAAGCCTGGTGGGGATCGGAACCAGTCCTGCATCTATTTCCTCACTGGAATTGGGAGCAACGGGAGGGCGAGCCGATCTCCGTCTGGGTACATTCGAATCTGGATTCAGTGGAATTGTTCCTCAACGGAAACAGCCAAGGCTCGAAGAAAGTGGAACCGCTCACGCACCTGGAGTGGATGGTGAAATACGAGCCGGGAGTACTGGAAGCTCGCGGCACGAAAGATGGGAAGGTAGTTCTTGCCGAAAAGCGCGAGACCACGGGTGAGCCCGAATCGATCCGCTTGACGCCAGATCGCACCGAGATCAATGCCGACGGCGAAGATGTTTGCGTTCTTCGCGTGGAAGTCCTCGACAAAGAAGGCCGAACAGTTCCGACCGCCGATGTTCCGATTCTCTTCAAAGTCAGCGGAGAGGGTGGTCTCATCGGAGTAGGCAACGGCGATCCCAACTGCCAGGAATCTGATAAGGAACCGAAGCGAAGTCTATTCAACGGGCTGGCTCAGGTGATTGTGCAATCCACTCGCACGCCCGGCGCGATTACAGTCGAGGCGTACACAGGAGACTGGCCACCGCCAAAACTGCCGCCCACGCAGGTGAAGATTACGACGAAGAAAGCAGATCTGAGGCCGAGCGTAGCGTGACCAATGTAGCCCCGGACGCCCTCGTCCGGGGTTGCGCGAAGCGCAATGATGACGGCGCGTGGTCACAGACTGCTGGCGTAAGCCGCAACAAGGCGAGCTTTTCTCGCCGGGCGGACGAGGCGTCCGCCCCTACACAGGAAGTACCAAATATGTCCAAATCACGCCGAGAATTTCTCTCTCTGACCTCGCTGGGAGTGCTAGGTGCGGCCGCGGCACGCATTCACGCACAGGATCTTTCCAAGCTGCCGCCGGGGGCTCCCCCTGCCTTTGGCGCAGGGCCACCTGTAGGTCCTGAGGTTTCGGTGAACATTTTCGCCGACGCCGAGAAGCTTGTGCAGTTTCCCTTGGCCGAGGACGAGCGCGCCATGGCTGCGGCCAGTTGGCGTCGCACGCTGGCATCTCTGTACGAGCGGCGCACTGGTCCGCGGAAACTCGCTCTGGAATCCACGATCGCACCGGCAACACAGTGGAATCCTCTATTGCCGAACCTCCATGCCGCTGCACAGCAAGACCGCTTCGTCCGTAGCAAGTCAGATGCGGCTCCCCTTCCAAACAAGGATGAGGATATCGCCTACGCTCCCGTAACCAAGCTCTCTCGCTGGATCGAGAGCCGCCAGCTCACTTCGGAGCACCTGACGAAGATCTACCTTGACCGGCTTGAGCGGTTCAATCCGCAGCTTCGTTGCGTAATCACCATCACACGTGAATTTGCAACCAAGCAAGCAAAGCAGGCGGATCAGGAAATCGCACAAGGCAAATGCCGCGGCCCGCTGCACGGGATTCCCTTCGGCGTAAAAGATCTGCTTGATACGGCCGGCATTCCAACGACGTATGGAGCCGAACCGTATCGCAACCGCGTACCCGCAGATGATTCGGTGGTGGTGAAACGGCTGTACGAAGCCGGCGCAGTCCTCGTCGCCAAGCTCAGCCTTGGCGCACTCGCACTAAATGACATCTGGTCCGGTGGCCAGACCATGAATCCGAGGCTTCCGGAGGAGGGTTCCTCTGGATCAAGCGCCGGTCCGGGCGCTGCCACCGCCGCGGGACTTGTGGGGTTCTCTATCGGCAGCGAAACCGGCGGCAGCATCGTAAGTCCCTCGATGCGCTGCGGAGTCACCGGGCTACGTCCCACGTACGGGCGAGTTCCGCGAACAGGCGCGATGACTCTCTGCTGGTCTCTCGACAAGCTCGGCCCGATGACGCGCGGAGTTGAAGATGCACTGCTCGTTTTGCAGGCCATTACGGGACCTGACGCCGGAGACCTCGCCAGCGTGCCTAGCCGTCTCGATTTCGATGCCGGCGCAAGTGTTAAGGGTCTGCGTCTCGGCTACTTCCCTGCCTGGATGAAAGAGCGTCCCGCAACGGAAGTCGATCGCGCGGCACTCGAGACGGCCAAGAAACTCGGATTTGAGTTGGTTGAGGTCTCGATTCCCGACTGGCCGTATGACTGCTTGAATCTGATTTTGTTCGCGGAGGGTGCTGCCGCTTTCGAAGAACTCACCCTAAGCGGCGGACTTCGAGAGTTGAAAGCCCAGGTGCCCGATGCGTGGCCGAACATCTTCCGGCAAGCCAGATTCCTCTCCGCAGTCGATTTCGTGCAAGCCGATCGTATGCGGCGCAAGGTCGCCAACGAGATGGCCCGCTTGTTCTCCGAAGTCGATTTAGTCCTCGTGCCCTCGTTGCGCGACGAGATGCTGGTCATAACAAATTTCACCGGGCATCCTTCGGTTACGCTGCGAGCGGGATTCGTCGAAGTGCAGCAAGCGCGCAGCGATTGGGCCCCGGACCCCGACCATCCACTGCCCACCTTCTCCCCACCGCGGCGCGTGCCGCATGGGATCACGCTGATTGGCCATCTGTTCGACGAGGGAACCTTGGGCTCCGCCGCGATCGCCCTTGAGCAGGCATTCGCAGTGGCGCATGAGAGGCCGCGAGGCTTCTAGCGACAGCCGCAGATAATGTCCTTTCTTGACAGAAGGGCAGAGTCGCTATATCTGTAGTCACGCCCATGTCCCGACGCCTTCGGCTCTCGTGGCTTCTGCTGGCATGCTGCTGTGGATCATCCGGCTCTGAGAAGCAGGAAACCTGGCTGGAAATCCGAAGCCCGCATTTTGTTGTGGTCACGAATTCCAACGAAAAACAGGGTCGTCGTGTCGCTGACCAGTTCGAACGCATGCGCTCGGTCTTCCATGTCGCTTTTCCGCTGCTGCAAATCGACCCAGGGACGCCCATTATTATCCTGGCGGTGAAAGATGAGAAGGACTTCCGGGCGCTGGAGCCAGAAGCGTATCTGGCCAAGGGATCGTTGAAGCTTGGTGGCTTATTCCTCCGCGCCGCCGACAAGAACTACGTTCTGATGCGACTGGGAGCCGAGGGGGACCATCCGTACGCTGTCGTATACCACGAATATACGCACCTGCTTTTGAGCAAGGCCGACTGGATGCCGCTGTGGATGAGTGAGGGTTTGGCCGAGTTTTATCAGAACACCGACATCACAGACAAACGCGCGGCGCTTGGCCAAGTGAGTGCCGACAATATCCTTTGGCTGAGGCAGAACCAACTGTTGCCACTGCCGATGCTTTTTGCAGTGGACCACAGTTCACCCTACTACCACGAGGAAAAGAAGGGTTCGATTTTCTATGCGGAGTCGTGGGCCTTGATGCACTATCTGGAGATCAGTGATTTCAAAGACAAGGCCGGCCGCATCACAGAATACGGAGCGCTTCTGGCGAAGAATGTGGACGCGGTGAATGCTGCCACGAAAGCCTTCGGTGATCTAGAACACCTACAAAGCAATCTGGAAGCTTATATCCGAAGCGGCCGGTACAACTATTTCACGATGACGACCACAACAGAGGTGGATGACTCCGCTTTCAAGGTCCAGCCTCTGGCTCCGACCCAATCCGCGGCCTTGCGCGCAGACTTTCTTGCCTACAACGAGAGAACCGCGGATGCACAGGCTTTGCTGGATCGTGTGTTGCAGGATGATCCCAAGAACGTCTCGGCGCGCGAGACCAAGGGGCACATTGCACTTCGGCAGGGTCAGATTGACGAGGCCAGAAAGTGGTATGGCGAGGCGGTTCAGTTGGACTCACAAAGCTATCTTGCTCACTATTACTTTGCCGCCATGTCCATCAACCACGGAGGCGACTCCTCCCAGGAAAGCAAGATTGAAGCCAGTCTGCGCGCAGCTATCAGGCTCAACCCTACATTCGCGCCCGCTCTCGACACACTTGCCATTTTCCTTGCTACACAACACAAGAACCTGGAAGAAGCGCATATGATGGCCCTCCAGGCAATCTCTCTGGATCCCACAAACGTCGCTTACCGCCTGAACGTCGCACATATTTTGATGATGATGGAGAGCCCTGACAGCGCCATCGCTGTCCTGAAAGCAGCCGGGAAGTTCGCAAAAACTCCGGAGCAGACCCAGATGATAGCTGACGCTCTTACCCGCGTGCAGGAGTACGCCGAAATGAAGGCGAAGTTCGGCGAGAAGCGGAAAGCATACGGTATCGATCAGAATGTGAGTGTCGAAAATGCCGGGGAGAACCGCCGCGATGTTCCGGTTCCCAGGCTCAGGCATCGCGACTTCGTTCCCAAAGGGCCACATCTCTTTGCCGTCGGAGTTCTCAAGGCTGTGAGCTGCCAAAATCCCGAACTCGATCTGATCCTTGTGGCCACTGAAAAGCAAATCTCGCTCCATTCAGATAATTACTTCAAGGTTCCCTACACGGCTCTGGGCTTCGAGCCGACCAAAGACCTCAATCCGTGTACTGACCTCGAGAATCGGCCCGCCAAGGTGGAGTACGTCGAATCGGCGAACCCCTCAGTCGCGGCGCAACTCGTATCAGTAGAACTGCACAAGTAGAAATCCGCCGTCGGTCTCTTCGTTTTTCACTTCCGCGATCGCCTGGCTGCCGCATTTATAATAGAAAGATTCCCTACTCGCGAAATTCGGTCCTGTGTTGCCAGGGAGCAGGCAGGTTGGGGCTACAACTGATCGATGGCTCCGAAAGGACATTTGAGGACAGAAATAGTCCTAAATACCCGCTACCGTGGTGTGGCCAGTAGCTAGAAGCTGGCAACCGAGAGATTCAATGGACTTCAAGCTCGTATCCAGTTACAAGCCGCAGGGCGATCAGGCAGCTGCCATCCAAGCGCTCACGCGAGGTGTGTTCGATCGCGAGCAGCACCAGGTTCTGCTCGGCGTCACCGGATCGGGGAAGACGTTCACCATGGCCAAGGTCATCGAAGCGGTGAATCGCCCGACCCTCGTCATGGCGCACAATAAAACGCTCGCGGCGCAACTCTATCACGAGTTCAAGAGTTTTTTCCCGCACAATGCGGTCGAATATTTCGTTTCTTACTACGATTACTATCAGCCGGAAGCCTACGTCCCCGCCGCCGACCTCTATATCGAAAAAGAGGCCACGATCAATGATGAGCTCGACAAGCTCCGCTTATCGGCGACGCGTTCGCTGTTCGAGCGCCGCGATGCCTTGATCGTCGCCTCCGTGAGCTGCATTTACGGATTGGGATCGCCCGAGGCGTACTACGGAATGATGCTCTTCGTGGAAAAAGGTCAGAAGGTCAAGCGCGAGGACATCACTCGCAAGCTGGTCGATATTCTTTATGAGCGCACGAACAGCGAGTTTCGTCGCGGCACTTTCCGCGTGCGCGGTGACGTTATCGAGGTATTCCCCACCTACGACGATATGGCGTACCGCATCGAGATGTGGGGAGATCAGATCGAGTCGCTTTCTCAGATCGATCCGCTGTTCGGCACGGTCAAGCAGAAGTACATGCGCCTGCCAATCTATCCGAAAACGCATTACGTGATGAAGGACGAGACACGCGCCGCAGCCGTCGAGTCGATCAAGAAAGAACTGGCCTGGTGGGAGGTCGAACTCGAAAAGCAGGGACGCCTGGTCGAATCGCAGCGCATTCACCAGCGCACGATGTTTGATCTGGAAATGATCAAGGCGATGGGCTACTGCCACGGAATCGAAAACTACTCCAGGCACTTCACCGGGCGCTTGCCGGGAGAGCCTCCGCCGACACTGCTCGATTACTTCTCGCGTGATTATCTGATGTTCATCGACGAATCGCACCAGACTGTACCGCAGTTGCGAGGCATGCACGCCGGCGATCGTTCGCGCAAGGAAGTCCTGGTCGAGTACGGATTCCGCATGCCTTCGGCGCTCGACAATCGCCCGCTAACGTTTGAGGAATTCGAGCATCGCACGAACCAGTTGGTCTATGTGTCTGCGACCCCCGGTCCGTATGAGTTAACCAAATCCGCTGGCGTAGTCGTTGAGCAGATCATCCGGCCGACCGGACTGATCGACCCGGAGGTAGAGATTCGCCCGGTCAAGGGACAGATCGACGACCTGCTTCACGAGATTCGGGCACGGGTCGAGCGTGGCGAACGTGTGCTGGTCACAACTCTGACCAAGCGAATGGCGGAGGACCTGGCCGAGTACTACGCCGAGGTCGGCGTGAAGTGCCGCTACATGCACTCGGAGATCGAAACCCTGGAACGCGTCAAGATTTTGCGCGACCTGCGCAAGGGCGAGTTCGATGTATTGATCGGAATTAATCTACTGCGCGAAGGACTGGATCTTCCGGAGGTCTCGCTGGTGGCGATTCTCGATGCCGATAAAGAAGGATTCCTCCGTTCCAGCGGGTCCCTGATCCAGACCATCGGCCGCTGCGCGCGTCATCTGAATGGCCGCGCGATTCTCTATGCCGACCGCATGACCGACTCGATGAAGCGCGCCATGGACGAAACTTCGCGCCGGCGTGCCATTCAAGCGGCCTACAACGAAGAGCATGGCATTACGCCGGAGTCCATTGTCCGCCCGCTGGATATGACCCTCGCTGCGATCGTCGCTGCAGACTATACCGATCTGGCCTCGCCGGAGGCCGACGGCATCCCGGAATTCAAATCGCAGGAAGAAGTGGATGCCTACATCGCGAAACTGGAGAGCGATATGCGTGAAGCAGCGAAGCGGTTTGAGTTCGAGAAAGCAGCCAAACTCAGGGATACGATCAAGGATTTGCGGACCAAGGAGTTCTTGTTCGCCTAGACTCACCTCTCCGCCGATCGGACCGGGTAACCCGCATCGGCAGCAGAAATGGTCGAGCGTCGCCCAACCGGACAGCGGAGGCGGCTGTCCTACATGCCCTTCTATCTCCCGTACGCCGCGCTCGCTGCCATCGGCTTCCGGTGCATCGTGTAGCCGTCATAGGTCTCCTGCCGGAAGTTTAGATTGGGAGCACAGAGTTTTTCCGTCTGGCTGAGAAAGAGATACCCGCCAGGTTCGAGATAAAGGTGCAGGCGCTCGATGAGGGCGCTGCGCTGCGAGCGGGATAATTGCGGCAGCACGTCCATGCAGAAGATGCAGTCGAACCTTCCGATGTACACCGGCCTGGTCAGGTTCATGGTGTTGAACGTAACCAGGCTGCGCACGCGGGGCTTGACCAGCAGATGCGTGCAATTGGGGGAACTACTCGTCGAGTTGCCATTCCCAGACGATCCATTCTGAGTTCCTTCCAGCGGGTTCGAGCTTGCATTGGCACCAATCTTCGAAAAGCACGACCGGATCATCGCCGGCGGCAGGCCCTGCAGCGCCGATTGCGGATACAACCCACGTTCGGCCACCTTGACCGCCGAGGGCAGCAAGTCTGTACCCACAATATGAATGGACCACTCTTTCATCCCGGGAGCGCCAGTATCCAAAACCCCGCCGTTCCGGCCCGTGGACTTTGGACCTCCATTCCCATTGCAGGAACCGTTCCCCGCACTACTCGATCCGTTCGGCATGGCCTCACAGATAGCCATCGCGATCGAGTACGGTTCTTCGCCGGTTGCGCATCCCGCGCTCCATATACGGACGGTGCACGCGCCGTCGTCAGCCTTACGCGAATAGAGTTGCGGCATGACATGGCGCGCTAGAGCGTTCATCGCCCCAGGATGACGGTAGAACCCGGTTTTCATGTTCATCACGCCATCCAGGAACTCTGCAACTTCTGCCGGATCGAGATCGCATGAACGCAACCGGTTGAGCAACGCAGCCGGGGATTCCAGTTCGTGACTCTCAAGATGTTCGGCCACATGCGCCGCCAACGCACTGTTGGGGCAATCCAGCAAAACCCCGGTCAGGCGCTCCACGAGCAGGCGCAGTTCCGACAATTCGTGTTCAAGAATGGTGACGCCCGCAATCACTCTGTGCATATGTCCTTTCCTCAAGGGAACGGCGGTACGTCGCCGTCGCCCCGGGGGAGGAGAGGTTTGTTCTCAGTTCTCGAGCTGCGCTTGTGCCTGCTTGCTCGGAGCGCGCGGCTCACAACTCCTAGCTAGTTCTCAGTCGCCTGCCGCTGACGCTGCATACCTGTAAGAATCCTGTCCAGCCTGCTGGGCCACCACGTTCATTTCTTTCTCCAGTGAAGAAAAGCGCTGCATGATCTCGTGAATTCGCAGCGTCATGTTCCGGATCGTCTCAATCTGCGCACGCGTCTGCGCAGAGAAACTGCCGGGCTCCAGCAGCAGCAGGTCTGAATTTCCCAATACCGAGGTGAGTGCGTTGTTCAAGCTGTGTCGCATCTCAAGCATGTATCGTCCGAGGGTGGCCTCGCGCTCGAGCGCAGCGCAAGCGGATTCAGCAGCGCGCGCCCGGCCTTCCGCCCGCGAACGGTGTACGGCCTCGGCCGCCGCGAGAACCACAGTGTCGAGCCAGTGCTCGCTGGGCCGCAGGATGCTTACACGCGGCCAGCGGTCCCTCACCAACTGCGCCGTGCCACTGTCATAGCAAACGCAAAAGATCGGTTGTGCGGTCGAATGCAGGGGCTCGAGCACCACCGAAAGCAGATCGCGCCGTAACTGGCCGATAATGGCAACATCGAATACGTCGGCAGCGAACCGGGGCCACAGTTCGCCACTGAGCAGGGTGAATGTCGGAACATTCCGCTCCATCTGCCAGCGCGCTGTGATGCGGCGCGAAAACTCGGGTTCGTCGGAGATGATCAGGGCTGTCGGCGTTTGCACTTACCTGTTTTCCTCTTTTCTGATGGCTACCGATGAAGCAATGGATAACTTCTCGCGGCGCTCATTTCTTCGCTGGCGGCCGCGAGGCGGAATCTGTATTCCAGCCGGGCGAACTCGACACTTCAAACTCTGCGGCATCCGCCTTCGGGGCAACCGGCTTGCCGGGCTTGCTTGCGCCGGGTGCAACCGGTTTGGCAACGGGTTTTTGCATGGCGGACGCTGCTGCTGCCTTGACCGCCGGGGCTGCTGCAGGCTTCGCCGGAGGCGCTGGCTTTGCCGCGATTGGCGCCGAGGCATTAGGCTGTGCCGGAGCAGTCGGTTTGGCGGCCAGCGCAGGCTTCGCAGCGGCGGCTGGTTTCGCCTTTGCATCTGCCTCCGCCGCCTTTCCACGCCCGAGCGCGTGTTCTACCGAGGCACGCAGATCGACCAGCATGCGCAGCGGCGATCCCGACGAATACTCCGCCTGGAACATCACCTTCCATGACTGGCAGATCATGCGCAGCCGCACAACCGGCTCCTGCGCTGAGAATTGCGCCCGGCGACAGTCGATCGTATCGATCCCTTTGTCCTCTAGCTCGCTTAGGCCATCGAGAATCAGATTCAGGTCACCGAGCATCAGGCGGAAGAATGCTCTCCGCATCAGATATCCGAAGCGAGTGAATGCCACCAGCGCCACGGGAAGATAAAACAGTTCTCCCGCCAGCCCTTTTGCTTTGCGCCCCTGCTCGAGCACTCCGCCGTGCAGCAGTTCGTCGAGCGACTTGCATTTGCGGGCGGCGTCGAGCACGCGGTCGAGCGCGTTCAGCCATACTGGAGGCTTCAGCTCGACTTGTCCGAGCACCGGTTCCATGGTCTGAGCCACATAGGCCAGATCCACTTCGGCATCATTGAGCCCGGCGGGCGCGATCTGGCTGAAGTACTGCACCAGCAGGAAGTCGATTTTGTCGCGAATCGAATCACTCTTGTTTGTCTTCGCAAGAAAGTGCTGCAACAGCGACAGCAACCCTTCTTGACTTACGAGCGAACTGGTCTGCAGAAATTGCCGCAGTTGATGCACCTGGATGGCTTCATCCATATGCTCCACCCACTGGTTCGCCTGCTCGACGACCTCTTTGCCGGGCGTCTCCACACCGGCTTCCAGTTCGGCGCAGGGTTTCACTTCAATGGCGAACTCGCGAGCGAGCTCGAAGTAAACGGGATAGAGCTTGCGCGCGAAACTCCACTGCGTGGCGAGATCTTGTACGGGTGTGGTAGGAGTCATGATTTCACAATCCAGTTGGGCACTTCGCGGCTGAACCGCGCGGCCACAAGAGTGTTCCCCGGCTGGTACTGCACGGCAACTACGCGGGCCTCTTCCTCGAACGAGCCATCGGAATTGCGCAGCTTGACCATGTCGGCAAATTCCAGCGGGGTCTTGCAGGCAAACAGTACTTCGCGCGGCGTGCCAAATTCGATGATGGTACTTTCGCTGAAGTCGGGCTTCTGCCCGGGCTCTATCAGGCGGGCAAACTGTACGGGCATGCGCATCGCGGTCGCGTCCGGGAAGAACCGTGCCAAACCAGCCACGGGACTACTGCTGTGCGTGCTACGTGCGGTGGCTGTGCCCTGATGCGCCAATCGATCGAGGCTCCCTAAGAAACTACTAACCAAACTCGCTCTGCACATCGAAATGCGGTCGGGCTCCCCCTCTTCCTGGTTTGGAAGAGCTGTGGGGAGCCAGATTCCGCGGTTCACCGGAAAATCGAGCAAGGGGGGAGCCATCTCCGGGAACGGAAGGACTAGCACCGAGGGGAACGGGTTTTCAGAGAGTTAGAGTCTTAAATCGCAACGTCCAGTAGGGCTATCCCGAAGTGAAGTCTCAGCCTGAGACGAAAGGTCTCAAAGTGGCCGAGAAAGTCATTGGGCAGACCCGCAGGCTCAGCGCTTAGCGATAGGGCCATCATAGAGGTAATTGGTGGTGCCGATCGACCGGATGATGTGACTTTGGGAGTCTCTTTCGGGCACGGGCTGGAGCTTCATTACAGACAGGCCAAAGTCGCTCGTATTGCCGATCGCCACCGAAACTTACTGCAGCGTGTGGCTGGATTCCCTCGCGACGCCACCGCCGATGTTGTAGCGTTTTAGCTTGCGATACAACGTAGCCCGGCTGATACCGAGCATTCTACCGGCAAGCGCCTTGTCGCCTTTGACCTGCTCGAATACCCGCTCGATGGTGGCTCGTTCAAGGTCTTCGAGGTCCGTAGTCGAAACCGGCATGCGCGGCGCCTCGACCAATACGGTCTCTTCCATCAAGTCTGGGTCAAGCACCGGCGGCTTGCCGGTGTGTGGCACCGGTGCGGGTGGTGACACTCCGGCGCCCGAGGCAATGGCCGGAGGCAGATCACTCAATTCAATAATCTGGCCATTTCCGAGCGCAACGGCGCGCTCCACGCAGTTTTCCAACTCGCGGACATTTCCCGGCCACTCATATTGCATGAGCGCCTTCATTGCCGCGGTGGAAACATGAACCTCCTGCCCGGGAGCGTAGCGGTCGAGGAACCAATGCACCAGCAGAGGAATGTCGCTGCGGCGCTCGCGCAGAGCAGGAACGAACAGCGTCACCACATTGAGGCGGAAGTACAGATCCTTGCGAAAGGTCCCGTTCTTGTACGCTGTTTCCAGGTCACGGTTCGTGGCGGCGATCACTCGCACGTCCACCTTGACGCGCTGATTGCTGCCCACCGGGCGCACTTCTTTTTCCTGCAGCACGCGCAGCAACTTGGCCTGGAGTTCCAGCGGCAACTCGCCCACTTCGTCCAAGAAGATCGTTCCACCATCTGCCGCCTGGAACAATCCCTGCTTCGATTTCAACGCGCCCGTGAACGCCCCCTTTTCGTACCCGAACAACTCGCTCTCAATGAGCGTGGGGACAAGGGATCCACAATCAACGGCGACAAAAGGGCGATTGCCAAAGGCTCCGCGGAAGTGCATCGCCCGAGCGACCAATTCTTTACCCGTGCCGCTCTCTCCGTAAATCAGTACCGGGGTTCGCGTGTCCTTCAGGCGCGCCACCATGCGCAAGACTTCCTGAATGCGAGTGGAGGAACCAACAATTCCATGCACTGCGGTTTCAGAATCGGTACGCTGCCGCAAGAATTCGTTTTCTTCGACAAGGCGAACCTTTTCGGCCATTCTTCGAAGAAAGAGCCGCAATTCTTCCAAGGGCGAAAACGGCTTGGTGATGTAGTCGTAGGCACCCAGCTTCATGGCCTGCACTGCCGTCTCGATGGAGCCGTGTCCGGTCATAAGAGCCACTTCGGTGCGCGGCAGCAATTTTTTCACCTTCTCCAGGAACTCCAGACCCGACATGTGGGGCATGACCATATCGGTCAGAATCATGTGCACCGACTGCTCTTCGAGGAGTGCCAAGGCCGACTCGCCGCTCTCGGCTTCCAGACAGATGAAGCCGAGCGCCTCGCCGACAGTACTGCACAGCTTTCGGATCGTCTGCTCGTCATCGACGATGAGGAGCCGTATGCGAAGATCTTCTTTTCCGCTACTATTCACTGCTCCGCCTTCCCAAACGTTTTTGAAATCACGTCAATAAACTGCTGGACCCGGAAGGGTTTCTCCACACAAGGAGCACCCGTTTCCCGCAAAGTGGCGACGGTTTCCTCGTTGGCGATGTCTCCGGTGATGAAAACCAGCCGATGAGCCAGATCTGGTCTGTGCTTTGCGATCCAGGCGTGCACCTGCCCTCCGTCGACGCCTCCGGGAGTACGCATGTCAGACACGATGCCCAGGAAAGATCCCGTTTCCAGGAGCCGCAGGGCATCCACTCCCGATTCACAACACACCACGGGGTATCCGCTGCGCTCCAAGGCAGCTTGTACGTAAGCCATCACCGCAGGCTCATCTTCGACAAGCAGCACGGGCAAAGGCTGAGGTTTTATCGCTGGCAGGCTCATGGTTGTCTGACTCCTGCGGTCACGCCCATTGACGCGGTCTGGGAAGCTGCGGGCAAGCGGACAATGAATGTCGCACCGTTCTCCCCAATATTGTTGTGGTAAAGAATCTCACCACCATGCTCTTTGACAATTCCGTAACAGATGCTGAGGCCAAGGCCGGTGCCTTTCCCCACTTCCTTGGTGGTAAAGAAAGGATCGAAAATTTTGTCCGGATGGCTAATGCCATTCCCATTGTCCGAGAACGAGACTTCGACCGAATCGTCCGATTTGGATGACATAATCTCGATGCGCGCCGGCCGGCCGACCGCGCGCACAGCGTCGTAGGCATTATTCAGGATATTCAGAAAGACCTGCTGCAACTGGTGCGCGTCGCCGATCACCTCGGGAAGTCCTTCATCCAGATGCTCAACGACGTCGACCCCATGGCTGTTGAAGTCGTAGGAGCGCAACTGAATAGTGCGGCGTAGAATGGCGTTCAGCTGTACCGGATTGCGTTGCGGCGGCATCTGGCGCGCAAAGCTGAGCAGGTTCTGCACGATCTGCTTGGTCCGCTGAGCTTCCTGCAGAATCACGCGCAGATCTTTGCGCGCGGTTTCCGGGAGATCGGGATTCTCCATCAAAAGATCGGCAAAGCCGAGAATCGCTGTGAGCGGATTATTCACCTCATGCGCGACACCCGAGACCAGCTGCCCTACGGCGGCCATCTTCTCTGTATGCAGCAGTTTGTCGCGCAGAATGGCAGAATCAGTGATATCGGTTAACACCAGCACGATACTGGTCACGGTGCCCTGCTCGTCCCGCATCGGACTGAGATTGGCCGAGAACTTCCCGGCCACACCATTGCGACGCACCAGTTCCATCTCGAGATTGTCCACTTGCTGCCCATGCAGCGTGCTCTGGACAGCTTCGGACAGGCGACGCCCGAAATTTGGAGCGGCCAATTCCAGCAGCGGACGGCCCAGCAGTTCGCCCTGCTCAAATCCCGCGTCGTACCAGCGCCGATTGGCATAACTGATCAGCCCGGCGGTATCCGCTACCAGAATCAGGCTCTGGGTGTTATTCAAGATTTTTCCTGAGAAATCGCGCTCTCGATGCAGTTCGGACTGGTACGTCCGCAAGCCGGTGACGTCGAGCATCAGTCCACGAATCTGCACCAGACGCCCTGTGCTGTCGTAGAGCCCGAAAGCGTTTATGAGCACGTGAATTGGCGAGCCGTCCTTGCGCCGGAGGGTTGCCTCGAAGTTCCTCAGGCTGCCCAGCTCTTCCATGTGCTTGGCATGCAGCTGCCGCTGCTCGGGCGTGAGATAGAGCTGGGTGGGAATATCGATCTGCAGCAACTCTTCCCGGCTGGAATAGCCGAGCATCCGCACCATCGCGTCATTCACTTCCACGAATCGGCCGTTGGGAGTGCTGAAGAACAGTCCTTCCTGAATATTGTCAAAGAGCTCGCGGTAGCGCCGTTCCGCTTCACTCCGGTCGGAGATGTCTTTCAAGACATGAATCGTCTGCAGGCCCTGGCCGGTTGCGCCGGGTACACGCGAAGTCGACACCAGATACGTGCGGTCAAAAACAGGGTGAGCAAACTCCGCCGGCTCATCACCGGTGGAACGGCAAAATGGGCAGGAATAGGACGCCGAATCGCTGGTCAGCGACATCAGAGCGCGAATGTTCACTCCAATCAACTCTGACGGGGGCACGCCAACCATGTCAGCCAGAGACCGATTCACCCGCAGCACACGGTCGGATTGATCGTGCACCACGATCAAGTCGGTTATGGCATCGAAGATCTCGACCCAATGGCGATTCGACTGTTCGATCTTCGTAAACAGGGTCGCATTGGCAAGCGCCATCGTGGCATGTCCCGCCATCGTCTCCAGAAAAACCTGGTCCTCCTGGCTCCAGGGAGTCGGACGGCCGGCGAGACATAGAACTCCTGACAGCTCACCGTTCGTCCCCGGCAGACGCACCATCGTGCATTGAGTCCATTGCAGCTTGGCCGCCGCCTCCGACCCGAGGAGGTCCGAGGCCGATGCGGAGATCACTTTTTCACCATGCCGAGCCAGGAATTCGCCCAGAGCCGCTCCGAGATTTCGCTCACTCTCACGATCGAGGGAGGAGGACGAGATCGCTGTTTCCTTTTTCATCAGGCTCTCGGTCTTTGGGGAAACATCCGGTACACCCACGATGAGCGGTGGACTCGACCGTGCGGATGTAGAGGCCTGAAGCGCAAATTGCGGCTGATGCAGCGCAACGACCTGCCACCGTCCTTCCTGCTGCATGGCCAAAAGTCCGCCGCGGGACATCGTCAGTTCGGCTGAGCGGCGCACAAAGCGGATGGCAAATTCCGGCAGGTGCAGACTCCCTTCAGTTTCGCGCGCAAGTTCGATCAATGCCTCGGCCCGCCGCCGATGCTGGTCGGAAAGATGCAGATTCCGCGCTGCTTCGAGCATCACAGCCGCCTGATTCGCCAGAGCCCGTGCTCGCCGAATGTCCTCTTGCGAAATGCCAGTTCCGTCCAGCCGATCCAGAACTCCAAACATCCCGAGCAGAGTTCCGTTCGCCCCCAGCAGCGGCACTGCCAGGAATTGATGCACCTTGTAATTGGAAATTGCCTTGATGTTTGCCCCGGGAACCCGGCTGGCCTCGTCGGTCCAGAAAACCTCCTTGGCGCGCAAGGCCTTGGTGGCGACACCTTCTGGAAAAACAGTGTCCACCCGCCTGGGTTGCCCGCGCTCAATCCCATAACGCACCTGGAGTTCGTCATTTTCCAGCAGTGCAATGAAGCAGCGTCCGAAACCCAGAAAGCCGGACGCGCGCATGACAAACGCGGAGAGAAAATGATCCAGGTCTCCACTAGCGCTCAGCTCCAGCGAAATCTCAAGCAGTTGATGAAGTTCCTGAGCCTGCGCGTGTGCGGTGGCATGCAGTTCTGCGTGCGCAACCGCGACGGCGCCAAACCCCGCAATGGCAGCCACCAACGACCGTTCTTCGGCGCTGAAGATCCCATCCTGTCGCGGATAAAGCAGGATTGCGCCCTGCGTCCGCGCCGTCCGAAAGGGTGCCGCCAGCAACATTCCGGGAGAGACGAGATTCCCGAGCGAATGCACGTCCGCACCGGTGGAGAGTGTGAGGGGTTCTCCCGCAGCGACGGCGCGCTGGGCAAGATCCGCCGCAAAGCGCAAAGTCTGGCGATCATGCCGGGCCCGCGCCGAGGTCGCCAACTGTGGCGTCTCCGCAGATACAGCCTTCAGCTCGAACGGGCCCTCCCGCCGCAATAGCACGCACACCAGCGGCGTCCTCAGAAGCAGCCGGATCCGATCAGCAAGCGCCTCGATGACGGCTCCAACGTCCGGGCTTCCATGCAACGCGTGCGCAACTTCTGCCAGAATCTCGGCACGGCGGTGCTCTTCCCTGGACACCTCGGTCAGGCGTGCTGCTTCCAGTAGACTCCCGAGCTGTCCTGCCAAGATGGTCGCCTTTGCCGCAAAATCTTCGTTGAAAAATTCTTCGTTGGAGTCATGCAGAAAAGTGACGGCTCCGATCACCTCGTTGAAGACCACAAGAGGAGCCGCCAGCAGCGACCGGGCCTCGAATTCCCTTGCCGCCGGGAAGGCCGTTGAGGTTACATGGTTTGCAAAGATCGTACGCCGTTGCCGAACCGCCTCAGCGGTGACTGTGCTCTCGAGCGGACGCAGCCGCATTCCCGCAAAACGTTGCGCCAGCTTCCCATCTGCCTGCTCGCCGACGAGTTCATCGCCGGACTGGCATCGCCAGAAGTACACGCCAGATACGTCAAAGAATTCGCGTGTAGCCTGGCAGAACAGCTGAATCAACTTGTTGGGATTGGGTTTATCCCCGGAATTCGCGCCAATGCGGAGCAGAAGCTTCTGGAAGCCCTCCTCGGAGCCGGAGAAGGCTCGGTCTCCCGGGGGAACCATCGAACTGCTAACAGAAGCACTGACATCTGCGCCGACGCTGGGGAAATAGTTTTCGCGATTCACAAGTGCTTGAATCTAATGGGAAACTAATTGCGATCTCAATTTGAGTCAAGGGAAATGGCCGAGGGGTGCCTTCCTTGGAAATCCCGCGACTCGGAGTGAGATTTTGTCTCACCCTGAGAAACACTACAGCGTTTTTGCCGAATGAGACAACGCCAATCCCCAGCGGGACCGATTTTGGGTAGTTGTGCAGAAGCTAATTCTTGACTATTCAATGAGTTAGCAGCCATTACTTTGGTTTTTCCAAGAAGATTCCATTGGACTAGACATTGCACGCCTCCTCTTGCGAGTTCTGGAAGCGGAGGAGGATCTGTGTCTCAACGAATCACGACAGCCGTGCTGGCAGTCGTCAGCGTTGTTGGCACACTCGGTCTGCAGCACATCGCAGCTCAGACTTCGCAAAGCGATGAAATTAATCGTCGCGCAAAGACTAGAGTTCAGCCAGTTTTTCCGGAGCTGGCCCGGAAGATGAGCATCGGCGGCACCGTGAAGGTCGAAGTCACGGTCGCGCCCAACGGCACCGTGAAAGAGGCACGAATTGTGGGCGGCCACCCGGTGCTGGCCAACGCCGCACTGGACGCAGCCAAGAAGTGGCGCTTCGAGCCGGCTGCAGCAGAGAGTACGGGGGTCATCGAGTTCAAGTTCGAGCCGCGGTAAATCGTATCCCGCGGAGGAGACAGGCATGACTATCGGCAAGAAGTTGTATATGAACTTCGGCTTCATCCTCTTGATGGTGCTGGCGCTGTTCCTGGTGAATTGGTTCGCGGTGCAGCGCGAGCACGATGCCAAGAAAGCGGCGCAACAGTCACAGGATCTGGGTGAGGCGACCAAAGAGGTGCGCTCCCAGATGATGCAAAACCGCCTCTATCTGAGCAACTACTTGCTGAGCGGCGACACGCGGGAGGTCGACCGCATGAACGAGGGCCTGCGCACGCTTAACGAGAAGCTCGACCTGGGCAAATCGCTGGGCAGTTCCGATCAGGTCAAGACTTCCTTGAGCAAGGTGCAGCAACTGGAGCAGTCCTGGGGCAAGGAATTCGCCCAGCCGCTGATTGAGAAACGGAAGGACGTCGACTCCGGGAACGCTACCGTTGCCGAACTGCAGATTTATTACCTGCAGAAGGATGCGTCCGCTTGGGTAAAAAACTCCACGGACGCGCTCGATGTGGCGGACGGTGAAAACAAGAAGGTCATGGACGAACGGGCCAACTCCGATGTAAGCGCAGCGAAATGGACTATCTGGATTTCATTTCTCACGACCGTAGCTGCCTTGATCCTGGGAGCCATGGTTGCCTATCGCACCGCCAAATCAATCACCGAACCGCTGACCAATCTCATGAATGTGGCGCGCGCCATCGGTAACACCGGCGATCTGGAACACAACATCGATCTCGGCCGCGACGATGAAATCGGGGAACTGGCCCGCACCTTCCACAAGATGGTCACCTACCTCAAGGAGATGGCCGGCGTGTCCGAAGCCATTGCCGGCGGCGACCTCACTCTGGAAGTCAAGCCGCGCTCCTCGCATGACACGCTGGGTAACGCCTTCGCGAAGATGGTCGAAGGTCTGGCAGGGCTCGTGCGTAGCGTACGCGACGCGTCCTCTCAAGTGGCCAGCGCCTCGAATCAGGTCGCCGGAGCCTCCGACGACTCCGCCAAGATCGGATTGCAGGCTTCTTCTGCCATCGATGAAGTCACCAGCACGATGCATGAGATGAGCGTCAACGTGCAGAACATGGTGAAGAGCACGCAAGTACAGGCTTCCAGCGTCAGCGAAACTTCGGCATCCATCGATCAGATGGTCGCCTCCATCCAGCGTGTGGCCGATACCGCGAAAGTGCTGCTCGATATCTCGAACCGCTCCCGCGAAGAGGTCCACAACGGAATCGGCACCATGGAGAAAGCGACCGACGGCCTGAACCGCATCAACACCACGATCAATTCTTCTGGCGAAATCATTGGTGCTCTCGGCCAGCGCGCCGACGACATCGGCAAGATCATCGAAGTGATTGACGATCTCGCCGAGCAGACCAACCTGCTGGCCCTGAACGCCGCCATTGAAGCCGCGCGCGCCGGAGAGCACGGCCTTGGATTCGCCGTGGTAGCGGATGAAGTCCGCAAGCTGGCGGAAAAGTCCGCTCAATCGACCAAGGAAATCTCAGAACTCATTCAAAGCATTCAGAAAGAAGCCCGCAAGGCGGTCGAGAATATGGACCGCTCCACTTCGATCGTTAACGAGGGACTGGCGCTGGGTTCCGAACTCAACTCTGCCTTAAAGAAGATTTCGAACGTTGTGACGGAAGTCTACAAATTCGCGCAGGAAATCGGGGCCGCGACTAACGAACAATCCCACGGATCGTCGCAGATCGCGCGTGCCACGACACGTCTGAACGAAATCACCCACGAAATCAACTCGGCGGTCGAGGAGCAGGCCTCGGGTGCCCAGGCGGTGGTGAAGGCCATGGAGCGCATGCGGGAACTGGTGCAGCAATCTACGTCGAGTTCAACCGAATTGGCGGCCTCGTCCGAGCAGATGTCGAAGATGTCGCGCAGCCTGCTGGAGTTCATTGACCGCTTCTCGTTGGGGGAAAGCGGTCGCGACAAGTCGGTCGAGCCCATGGGCCGCAACGTAAAGCGGGCAGTTGCTGGAGCGCAGTTCTAATCAGGAGCCCAGGCCATGAGTCGTGAACTGCATATTGTCGGTTTTCAGGTGGGCCGCGAAACCTATGGCGTGCCTATCACTTCCCTGCACGAGATCGTCCGGGTGCCGGAGATCACGGCTGTGCCGGATGCTCCCGATTATCTGGAAGGCGTCATCAACCTTCGCGGAAAGATCGTTTCCGTGATGGACTTGCGCAAGCGGTTTGGAGACAAGCAGGCCGTGCTCAAGAAGAGCAATCGCATTTTGGTGGTCGAACACGCCGGACGTTTGGCGGGACTGATCGTCGATTCGGCTTCCGAGGTTCTGAAGATTCCTTCCGACGCCGTGGAAGCACCGCCGGCTGTGTTTCAGGACGGCGGGCTGAACTGCGTGACAGGTTTGGGCAAAGTGGCGGGCCGATTGATTGTTCTGTTGGACATGAACAAACTGCTGGCGCCAGCGAGCCTCGACAGCAAGGGGAAGCCGGGCGAAAAAACCGCGGCAGCCAAGGCTGGAGCGCGATAGGAAGACAGTTGTCAGTGGCCAGTGATCAGGGAAGAAAGAACTTCGGGGATCACGGGCCACGGATCACTGATGTTGAGAGCTGTTCGATGTCGGACTGCAAATTCGGCTTTGAGATAGAACGAGAATACGCATGAGCGCATCCGGAGCGGCACCCGCTCCCATACTCACCGAGGCGGAACTGAAGCTGTTGCAGGCACTCATCTACCAGGAGTGCGGCATGCACTTCGACGACCGCCGTACCCACTTCCTGCAGGATCGCCTCTTGCGCCGCCTGAAGGAATGCCGCCTCGACTCCTTCTACTCTTATTACCGGCTTTTGATCAGCCCGACCGGCAAGGAGGAACTCACCAAGCTGCTTGAGAACCTCACTGTCAACGAGACCAGTTTCTTCCGCCACAAGGCGCAACTCGATCTGTTTCAGAAGACCGTTCTTGAGGAGCTGCTGAAGCACAAGAGCGCACGCCGGGAATACTCGATCCGCATATGGAGCGCAGGCTGTTCCACCGGTCAGGAGCCCTACACGCTGGCCATGCTGGTCACCGATGCGCTGGCTTACTACTACCTGCGCAATCCGTTGCCGATGGACTTGCCGTTGCCAAAGCCCTTAATTCCTCCCCCGTGGCGCGTCGAGATCCTGGCCAGCGATATCAGCTATTCGGTATTGCGCCATGGACAGGAAGGCTTTTACAGCGAACACCAGATGTCGATGGTCGACTATGGCTACCGGTTACGCTACTTCGACAAGGTTTCGGAACGTTATGCGATTAAAAAAGCGCTCAAGGAAATGGTGCACTTCGACTTTCACAACCTGAAAACCGAGTACCTGCCCCAGCGCAATGACGTGATCTTCTGCCGCAACGTGATGATGTACTTCGATGAAGCCGAGCAGAAGCGGCTGATCGAGAAGTTCTACCGCTGCTTGAATCCGAATGGCTATTTATTTGTGGGCCATGCCGAAAGCCTGCTGGGTCTGACCCAGAAATTTCAGATGGTCCACAAGGATAGTGGAACGGCGTATCAGCGGATTGAGGCCAGAGAGTAGCTATGACGAATTCCCCCGATGAGCGTGGCGCGGAACTGCGGGAGCTCTTCTACGAGACCTCGCAGGAGCTTCTGCAGGCGCTCAACGAAGAAGCGCTGAAGCTGGAGAAGAATCCCGGCGACGAGGAGATCGTGCGCTCGATCCGGCGCACAGTACACACCTTGAAAGGCGACTCCGCCGCCTGCGGACTGCGCGAGTTGAGCGAGTTGGCCCACCAATTCGAAGACGCTCTCTCGCTCGAAGGAACGGCGTCCCACACGGCTGTCGCGGAGATCGCTTTCGCGACTGCCGATCTTTTCAGCGACATGATCGCGGCCTACCGCAAAGGCGGCAGGCTACCTGCCACCAAGAGTATCGGCAAGAAGATTCAAGAGCTGATGACAGCTCCCGAGAAGGGCAAAACGCGTGGCAAGAAGACAGCGGGCAAGTCCGCAAGAGCTAAAGAACCTGCAACGAAAACCTCTGCCAGCAAGGCATCGAATAAGTCAGCCGTCCAATGGACCGAATACGAACGGCTTGCCATGTCCAAGGCGCAGGCCGACGGCCAGGACGTCGTGCAGGTTGTGGCCAAAATAGATCCGCACTGCGCCATGCCGATCGCCGGGCGCCAACTGGTTCACAATGCAATCGGGACCATGGGACCGGTGATCGCCGTGCGCCCGGATGCCAAGTCTCCGGCTGCTGCCAAGTTTATAGAGTTCGTCGTCGCAACGGTACAAACGCCCGACCAGATTGCAGCCAAGTGCAAGATCCCGACCATCGTGGAAGAGGTCACGGTTGAAGTGTTGTTGCAAGCCAGTGCAGTACCCCAGCCGGCACAACCGCCAACTGTTGCTGTCCCAGAAGAGGCTCGATCGGAAGCCGAGACGGCCTCACCCGAACCTGCTGCCACGACGCACGCTCCCGGCGTGGTTCCCCTCACGCAGGAAAATGTCCTGCGCGTTGAAGCCGGTCGCATCGACAACGTGCTCAACCTGGTCGGAGAGTTGATCATCGGCAAATCAATGCTGCAGCAGGCCCTGAACGACTTCGCCAAGCGTTACCCCAAAGATCTTTTGCGCGGCAAGTTCGCCGATGCCATGGCCTTTCAATCGCGCGTGCTCAATGACCTGCAGCGCTCGGTCATGAAGATCCGCATGGTACCCGTCGACCAACTCTTCCGGCGCTTCCCCCGTATGGTTCGTGATGTCGCCCGCCAATGCGGCCGCGAAGTCGAACTGGTGGTCAGCGGACAGGACACCGATCTCGATAAGGGCATTCTCGACGCGATCGCCGAGCCATTGACCCACCTCGTTCGCAATGCGATCAGCCACGGCATTGAATCGCCTGAAGAGCGCCGCAAGCTGAGCAAGCCTGCACAAGGGATCGTACGCCTGAACGCGTACCACCAAGGCAATCAGGTTATTGTCGAAATCAGCGACAACGGACGCGGAATCGATGTCGCCAAGATTCGTTCCAAGGCCATTGAACTCGGCCTGGCCACACCGGAAGAAGCGGCCAAGATGAGTGAACTCGAGGCTCTCAACTTCATCTTCCGGCCAGGCTTCTCGACGGCAGAGCAGGTCACTGAAGTTTCCGGGCGCGGCGTCGGGATGGACGTGGTCCAGAGCGTGCTGCACCGCCTCAAGGCCTCGATCAGTGTGGAGACTCGGCTTGGGGAAGGCACCACCTTCCGCCTGAAGCTGCCGCTTACCCTCGCCATCATCAAGGCGCTGCTCTTCTGGGTCGAGCAGCGGCTCTATGCCATCCCGTTGAATGCCGTTCTCGAAATCGCGCGTACCAACGAAGCTGAAGTCCACCAGGTTGATAACTACGAGGTGCTGCAGCTGCGCAATCAAGTGCTGCCGCTGCTTCGCTTGGGGCGCCCATCTCACGCAGATCGCAAGTCCAAGCTCTTTGTGCTTGTCATTACGGTCGGTGAAAAGAAGTATGGCCTCATCGTCGATTCCCTCGAGGGCGAAGAGGAGCTGGTCATCAAGGCGCTGGACGACCAGACCTTCTCGACCGACCTCGTCTCCGGTGCCTCGATCCTTGGGGATGGCCGCGTGGTATTGATCCTGAATCTGGGCGCCGTCGTTGAACATGTGTCGCGTTTGCGGCCCCTGGAGACGGGACAGACAAATTCCGGGCTGTTACTGACCCACACCGATCGCATGCGTCTGGCCCTGACGACAGAAGTGGGAGGCCGCGCATGAAGAAGGTGCGAGTGCTCGTGGTCGACGATTCAGCGCTCATGCGCAAGCTCATCCCGCAGATGCTCGCCGGGGACGAAGCCATCGACGTGGTCGGAACGGCCATGGATGGCTCCTTCTGCCTGAAGAAGATCGAAGAACTGAAGCCGAATGTTGTAACTCTCGATCTCGAGATGCCGGGCATGAATGGCATCGACACCTTGAAGGAGATCATGCGGCATAATCCGGTCCCGGTGATCGTCTTCAGCTCACACAGTACTGAGGGTGCCAGCGTCACCATGAAAGCTCTGGGGCTCGGTGCGTTTGACTTCGTCACCAAGCCCAAAGACGCCTCCGCGCACATGGCCGAGACAGCTCGGGAACTGATCGCCAAGGTCAAAGCCGCAGCTGACTGCAAGCTTAAACCTCGGGTGCTCCCCGGAACTCGGCCCAAGCCCGAGAAGATCGTGGCCCCAAGTGGCGCTCCCAACAAGATTGTTGCCATCGGAGTCTCCACCGGCGGTCCTCAGGCACTCGAATACGTACTGTCGCAATTGCCTGGGGATTTTCCTGGTGCGATTACAGTCGTCCAGCACATGCCCGACGGTTTTACCGACATGTTCGCGCGCCGTCTCGACGAAGTCTGCCCGCTGCGCGTTAAGGAAGCGCAATCCGGCGACCTCCTGATGCCCGGTCGGGTGCTGATCTGTCCGGGAAGCCGCCATATGAAGGTCAAGAGGCTACCATTGGGCGACATCGTCGTCTTGAGCGACGAACCACGAGTGAACGGACATCGGCCCAGCGTCGACGTGCTGCTGAAAAGCGTTGCCGAAGAGTTCCACACGAATGCGGTCGGCGTCCTGATGACCGGCATGGGCGACGACGGCGCAGAAGGGTTGGGCGCGATCAAGCGCGAAGGCGGCATGACGATCGCGCAGAGTGAAGAATCCTGTGTGGTTTATGGCATGCCCAAGGCAGCGATTGAGAGAGGATACGCAATTCGTGTCGTCGGGCTCGACATCATGGGTTCGACATTGCAAGCCATTTGCGGGCGCAGCGAAGGCGGTCCAGCAGGCCGGGCGGTGCGCGCCGGGAACTGAGATTGGGGCACGAAAAGCCCGTGACCAGCGTCATCTGGTTATGGCTTACGGCCCATGATATGCAGTAGAAAGGGGAGGTCTGTATGGAGCAGTTCGCACCTGTAAAACGCAGCAAAGACGGGCAGCCGGTTCGCTACCTGATCGTCGACGACTCGGTGTTTGCCCGTAAAAATCTAGCCCGCATGATCGAGTCCTTCGGCGGGCAGGTGGCGGCTGAGGCCGGCGACGGCTTGACCGCCATCAGCGAGTTCGACCGCACACATCCCGACATCGTGCTGATGGACATCACCATGCCACAGATGGAAGGGATCGAGGCGGCCGAACGCATCGTTCAGCAGCATCCGGAAGCGCGCATCGTCATGGTGTCCTCCGTCGGATACCAGGAGAACATTGTCGCGGCGCTGCAACGCGGGGCTCGGCATTTCGTTCAGAAGCCGGTAAAGCCGGAAGTGCTTTACGAAGTCATCAAGTACGTCCTCGGTGAAGACGGCGCGGTCGCCAATGCCGCAGGAGCGGGAGCCTAATTCAATGAAGATGGAACTGATCCAGCCTTTCATCAACGCGGCCGATGCCGTGTTGTCGCAAGGCCTGCAGGGATCGACCAAGGTTGGCAACCTCACCATGGAAGAGGAAGCCTATCGCCGCAAAGGCGTGGCGGGCATGATTGCCTTGACGGGCGATATCGAGGGACGAATTGTCCTCGATCTCGAGCCGCAGACCGCCGTGCGCGTCGCCAGCCACTACGCTGGTACGGACCTCCCCGAATCCGACGCTCTCATCAAGGAAACCATCTTCGAATTAGCGAACCAGGTCGTGGGCAATGCCATCTCAGCGCTCAACGACCAGGGATTCCATTTCCGCGTGCATCCTCCGCTTCTGTTAACCGCCGATCAGGGCGACAAGACCAGCGAAGACACCGAAGCGCTCGTCATCTGCTTCGAGACCTCCCTGGGTAATGTCTTCATGAACGTCGCTCTGCGCTACAACAAACGCCGCATGGCCGATCACGCTACGGCGAGGGCCTAGAGCTCATTTGCCGGTAGTTGTCTAGCGCAGGATCTTCGTGCATCGGTCTAGGTCTTCGGCTCTTTGGGTTGGGCTCTGCGTCTACTTATCCAGCCGACCGCGTTCCATTTTGGGAAGCCGATAGATCTCGGTCCCCTCGCAATTTCAGAATGGGGCTTGCCAATATCGGCTGTCAGACGCCGCCCCTTCGCTTCGCAGGGTCGGGACGGACGAATGCGTGCGTCCCTACACAAACGAAGTTATGCATCTGGCAGCATCCACCTCAAAACGTCATGCGCGTGCCGACAGCGACGGACGGGCATCGGGGAACGCTGCCGCATGTAATTCCGGGTGTAAACTGGCGTTCTCCAAAGAGAGAGGGCAGCAGTATTCTCGTGAAAAGAGGTTCATGAGCGACGATATGGGGAAAGAGATTTTTTCGCGACGGGGGTTCCTCGGCATGGGGTCAGCGGCGCTCGCGGCCGCCGGAATGCTCAAAGCCACCGAGGTGTCGGCGCAGGAACAGAAATCTTATCCGACGAAGAATGATCGCAGCGCGAGCGCTCCTGGGCCCGGCAATCCGTCGATGGATCAGCAGAATCCGGACTCGTTCTTGCCACCATCTTCGGATGCGGGCGGCGTGCAAACGTTTAAGTATCCCTTCGGGATTTCTCACAAGCGCATGCAGCAAGGCGGATGGTCGCGCGAGGTCACAGTCCGCGAGCTTCCGGTTTCGAAAACGATTGCCGGCGTAGATATGAGATTGACGGCAGGAGGCGTCCGAGAACTGCACTGGCACACTGCAGCGGAATGGGCGATTATGTTGTACGGCAAAGCTCGCATTACCGGCCTCGACGTTGAAGGCAAGGGCTTCGTCGCGGACGTCGCAGAAGGCGATCTCTGGTATTTCCCCACTGGCATCCCGCATTCCATTCAAGGCCTGAATCCTGACGGCTGTGAGTTTCTTCTTGTCTTCGATGATGGCAATTTCTCCGAATACGAGACTGTGCTGCTCACCGACTGGATGGCGCACACTCCTCATGATGTCCTGGCCGCAAATTTCGGCGTCAGCCAGGAGGTAATGCAGAAAATGGTCCGCCGTGAAAAATTCATTTTCCAGGCGGCGGTCCCCGGGGCCCTGGCCAATGATCAGAAGGCAATCGCCGGCACGAGAGGCTTATCGCCGCAGGAGTTCGCGTTCCGCAAATCCCAGATGAAGGTTGCGAAGCGCACCCAGGGAGGCGAGGTCACGATCGTCGATTCGAGCACATTCAAAGTCTCCACCACGATCGCGGCTGCGATTGTGACCGTCATGCCGGGAGGAATTCGCGAACTACATTGGCATCCGAACGCCGACGAGTGGCAGTACTACATCAGCGGAAGTGGAAGAATGACGGTGTTCGCTACGGGAGGCCGTGCCCGCACAATGGACTTTCAAGGAGGAGATGTCGGGTATGTCCAAAAGACGCTGCCGCATTATGTCCAGAACACCGGCAGTACAGAGCTTAAGTTCCTGGAAATGTTCAAGAGCAGTTTTTATCAGGATCTCGCGCTCTCGGAATGGCTCAGGCATACGCCCCCGGAGTTGGTCATCGCTTACCTTGAGATTGATAAGGAAACGCTCGACTCCATTCCGAAGGATGAGGCCATCGTCATGCCCGAATAGCGGAGGAGCTGTGACGACGCTGAGGGCATCCGCGCAAAAGGGAGCGCTTGTCCGGGATTGCACTGGCGGGACGAGAAAGCTCCTGGACTTATAAGGCGGAAGAAGGGCACGGACGCGAAGTGTGGTGAGAATAACGGAAGTTTGAAAAGAGGAGTCAACAACAGGTGGGTGTGATGGCGCACCCTGGGTAAGTAGCTGGAGTGACACGCCCGGGTCGGCACGGCGGACAAGGGCGTCCGCCCCCACACAAACTTTGTATTTCGATCAATCCGATTCCCGCAGAGCGACGGCCGACCCTTCGAACCATCGGGCAGTAAGGGCTCCGAAGATGAATCCGCCGACGTGTGCCAGGTATGCCACGCCACCTTGTTGCACTTGCGCCACCTGGCCGGCGTGAATGAGTTGAGTCAAGAGCCACACTCCAATCAATAGCGCTGCCGGGATAAACGTTACCTTCACAAAGATCAAGATGAACAGCAGTACCTTGATTCGGTCGCGCGGATACGTCACCAGGAACGCGCCCATGACCGCGGCGATGGCTCCGCTTGCACCCAGGTTCGGAACGGTGGAATGAGGACTCGCAGCCACTTGGGCCAGCATCGCCACGAGTCCTCCGATCAGGTAGAAGGCGAGATAGCGGCCCCGTCCCATGGCATCTTCGATTTCTGGGCCGAACGCCCACAGGAATACCATATTGCCGATGATGTGCGACCAACTCCCGTGCATGAACATCGCGGTCAGAATCGTGATCAGGTGGTGACCGGAGACGATTTGCGTAGGGATCGCCGCCCAGTGGAGGACGAAAGCATCACCGCGCGTCAACTCCATCAGAAACACGACGACGTTCACAAGGATGATCAACGCGGTGCACAGCGGAGTCCGCACTGGTCGGCGGGACGCATCGGTTAGCGGGATCAAACCTCCCACGCGTTGTTTCTCCCTTCATCGTCGAGAGGTCTGTTGGACCGCACTGTGCGCAATCATTACGTGGAATAGATTCTTTGATCTTCAGTGGACTGTGTGCGAACTTCTCTTTCGCCGCTCCGCGGCCCGCATGTCTTCCACCGTGGAACCCACGGCTTACGCCGTGGGCTTTATTCTTGGGCGCCCTCGAACGTTGCTGTCGAAATCCCTACTTCTGGCAAATTCGGCCAGAAGTGGGGTACCCAATTTCATCTGTTGTTTCGATGGGCCCAGGAATACTCAGGGCAGGCCTTTCCGACTGCTAGGCTGCCAGCGATGACGGGGGCGCCGGTACACGGCCAGCAGCCTTCCGGATGGCAAATGAAACCATGAGCCGCGTCATGCCGCTCAGGATCATGCTTACGCCCACGAGCGTCCCGATGGCCCACGCCGAACTTGACGGCCAGTGCACATAGATCAGCAATCCCAGCAGTAGAGTAACGATGCCATCGAGCAGAATCCAGCCGGCTCGCATGATAGTGCGCACGCGGAAGAACATGACGATGTCGAGGATTCCTTCCACCAGAAACAACGACGCCAAGACCAGCGTGAGCGAAGCCACACCGATCGCTGGATGCGCAATCAAATATACGCCGAAGCAGATGTAGGCCAAGCCCACCAGGAGTCTCCAGATCACGCTGCCCGCTTCCCGCGCATGAAAGGCGACGATGAGATGGACCACACCGGCGAAAACGATCAGCCAGGAGATAAACGCGGTGACTGCAACCGCCGCCAACATCGGCGACGCCACCGCCAACACGCCGAGGCAGATCAACAGCACACCCCAAAGGATGGACAAGGTTGACGCCTGCCGCACGACACCGGAGAGATTCTGCGCCATATAGGCCTCCTTCGTCGGACCGGGGGAGTCTATCCCAAAGCCGGGGACGATGCACGGGAAAAAGTTCGATCTTGTTGTCGGAGAGGTTCAATATTTCCCCCAATCTGCGCGGGAAATGGGATAATCCCGCTCTATCAAAGTCCACAAATAGGGGGACTACCATGACATTCGCAAGACTGATTTTCTCGACGGCAGTGTTGATGGTGTCGACTGCGGCGCTCGCACAGCAACCTCAAGATACCGCAGACCCTTCAAGCACAACCTGTTCGTTCAGCTACTCCTCGGGACCGATCACGACTTTCACTCGCTACTGTCTGGGTGCCAATGGAAATATCGTACAGTTCGACAGTCCATCGGGCTTCGAATACATCAGCAACGGAGGTCCACTCGAAGGCTATGGCATCTGCGACGTAAACCCGAACATTGCCTATTATGACTACGCCTCTGCGGACAGCGGTAACTGGGGCCCTACAACGGTTACCACTCCCAACGCCACGACTCAGGTATTCCTGCGGACCACGGCCGATGGCATATGGCAGCTAAAGCAGACCATCGTACAACTGAAGGCGACCGCCGCGACAACCGGATCGGTGAAGATCACGATGGCGCTCAAGAATCTCAGCACCATCAGTAGGAACGTCACTTTGCTGCGCATCGCCAATGTGAATAACGGCCCTGTGGCGACCAATGACGAGTTCGTCTCCAGCTACAATTCCGCGTTCGGTCAAGAACCCGGCGCCAGTTGGGGCATGGGATTGACGACCAACACTTTCACGTTTGCCCACAACGGTCTAGTCATAAGTCCGCCAGTGCCACCGAATCCGTGTCACTACGTCACCAATGTGCAGAACTTCGCGATCATTGGAGACGGAGCCATCGGTCATGTTTACGCAATCACCGTCCCGAAAGGAGCTACGAAGACCGTAGCGATGACATATAAACCAATCTAGATCGTGATGGTCATCGTTGCCACTGAGCGGTGCGGGAACACAGGCTCTTTTGTTATGGATGGTTATGGACCGGGACTTCAGGTAGGGCTCACTGTGATTCACTCCGCCTGGATACCGCCTTGTCTCTTCTCGCGTTCCTGTAGCGCGCTGGCGGGGCGCCGAAACTTCGCTTGAAGGCGCGATTGAAGGCCTGCTCTGATTCGTAGCCAACTTTCGTAGCAATCTGAGCCACACTGTCACGCGTTGAGGTGAGCATCTGCGCGCCTTGCTGCAGGCGCCAGCGTGTGAGGTATGACAAGGGAGGCTCTCCGAGATATTGGCGAAACCGGTGTGCCAGCACTGCACGAGACATTCCTGCCACATTGGCAAGGCTCGAAAGTGTCCACCGGGTCGCTGTTTGACGATGCATCACTGCAAGGACCTTGCCCACCTGCGCATCGTGAGCTCCGGCTAACCATCCAGTTTGTGCCTCGGGCAAACCTTTCACATAGCGTCTCAAGGTTTCAATAAACAATGTTTCGCAGAGTTTCGCCAGAACGGCCTCAGTGCCCTCGGTGCTTGCGTCGCCATCTGAAAGGGCATATCTAATCGAATTTTCGAGCCATCGTCCTGACTGGTCCTGCCGGATGTTCACCTTGAACATTGGTGGAAGTCCCGCTAAGAACACCCGGCTAAGACTGGGCTCGCAAACCATATACCCGCATACGAACCGGGCAAGCTCTCCTCCTCCTCCCATACGTGATAGTTTGAGCCCTTGAGAGAAGATCCGTTGTAGTTCACCTTCACCGTCCACAGCACGAGGGGAAGACCCGCTCTCGAAAGCGTGAGAGTCGCCGTGCGGACAAATGACAACATCCCCGGGAGCGATCGCGAGGCGCTCATCGCCCAGATGGACATAGGCTTTGCCCTCGATGAGCAAGTGATAAACAATGACGTGGCCTCGAGATTGGTTGATGTATGGTGCCAACTTCGACGAAATGGGTGAGCGAAAGCCCCAAGGCGCAGAAAACTCCGCGTTGAAGAAAAACGCGGCGTCGAGCTTTACCGTCCTCAGCACTTCTGAAAGTGCGTCCATAGCCAGCTAAAGCAAAACCCACTCCAGGTGAGTTCGACCGCCCCCCGGGCAGACCATCTTTGCATTAATTGATGCTCGGCTAAGGAATCAAGACTCACGATCAAATTCGACCTGACTGGCGGTGAATCCAAACATGCGAATGAGGCCCGTAACTCTATCCTTGGCCTCAAGGAGACAACTATGGAAGCTGGTCATATTAAGTACCTGCGCGTGGCAATGGCAGTGGTCGGAGTGATCTTTGTTGTCGGAATCTACAGTCTGGTTCTCATCTGGCCGTCCGGCTGGGCGTGGCACGCAGGACCATCACACCACCTGCCGCACTATCTGCAGATGATCCTGGGGGTCTATGCGACCTTGGGTGTGTTCCTTCTGGTCGCGAGCCGCAATCCCCTTCAACATTCGAGCCTGATCTGGTTCACGGTTTGGTCTAGCGTTGTGCATGCCGTAATCATGGCGGCACAGGCGCTGGCCAACCCGGAACACATCGGGCGCCTTTGGGGGGACGTGCCGGCTCTGCTTGTTGTAGCTGGCGTCCTGGCATTTCTGGCACCACGTCGCCCTGCACCAAAAGCCAGTTAATAGACGCAAACGTATGTGTCCTCGTGTCCCTGTCTGAACCAATTGAGACAAGAAGGAAACATCCAACTGAATATTTACGCACACAACAAGGAGGAATGAACAATGCTATCCACTAGCGATGTATTGGATCGTCACCTGAAATCATTTGCCGAGCTTAATGTTGATGGTGTAGTGGCGGATTATTCACCAGACGCGGTATTTTTTGTGCCCGGTGGCCCACTAAAGGGTCCAGACGCGATCAAGGGCTTTTTCGAGCCGCTCATATCTGAGTTTGCCAAGCCGGGCTCCTCGTTTACGATGCAATTGCGCTGCGTCGAGGGGGATCACGCTTACATTCTCTGGACGGCGGAAACAGCAGACAATTCATATGAGTTCGCAACCGACACCTTTGTCGTGCGGGACGGAAAAATTGTTGGCCAGTCCTTCGCCGCGAAGATCAAGCCCAAACAATGAACTGTGGATCGCTACCCTTTCCAGGAATGGCGTTTGTGGGGCACCCTCCACGGCAGAAGTTATCCCTAAGGGGCTGAAGCCAAGGTTTTATAGGGCCTTAACGGCACGGCTAAAAAGCCGTGCCGTTCCCCAAACCGCCTCTTCAAAACCATGCGCGCCACTTAAGATCGTGTGGTTGCGCCGGAGTTCACATCGAGTGAAAGGGGATCAGGGTGTTGTTGAAGAGTGGACGTCCAAGGTGAGACCGGCGATTCTCAAGTAAGCGGAGTTGTCGGTTCTGCCTACACGAATGACTACCTGACTCAAATAGCGTGTAGGTACAGATTTGTTCTCCGAACAAATGCGAGGCACCGCCCAGCCGGCTCCTGCCAACGTTGCGATCCATAAAACAATCGCGGTCAGGCGAATACCGATGCCGAACTTCTCTTCGATTACCGCGGTGTGCGCGCAAATGTCCCCAATCCGTTGGCGAACATTGGAACAAGCAGCTACGGCGGTTCCCACAAGATAGAAGCCCAGCCCGTCGACGATCCTCAGGACATTGCGTGCGGCACAGGCGGATAAGCAGCCACAGTCGGTGGTGCGCACAATGCGGATTCCCACCAACGCTTTGCCCAAGGTGGCGCCGAAAGCAGCTTCCAATAGCCAGCCATACAGGAAAAGCATCGTGGTGTTCAGCATGGTCGCAATCAGGAGCGACGCAGCGGTGAACTGCAGTTCGTTCCCATCGAACATCCCCCAGCGCATAAACACCGACGCATCCACGATGGCGAACAGACCGAATAGGAGGGAGATGTCCAGCACGAATGCGATGAATCGGTCGCCCAGACGCGCCCAGCGGTAGCGAGCGTTGGCGCCAACCGGAGAGGAAGACCGCGCAGGCTTGGTCGGTGCGGCGGGAGAAGCCGGGTCCGTCAGTCCACACTCCTCCAGTAGATACTGACTGGAGGGAATGGCCCCACCGCAGCGCTTACAGTGCTTTGCGCGCGAGTGGACCTGACTGTGGCAATGCGGACATTCCATTTTGTATGAAGGCCCTGACCGCCAGTTGCTTAACGATACGCCTGATCTGCTGGTGCATAGCCGTCACCAAAGGACAGCGGTCCAGCGGCCATTGTACGGTCGGGGACCCGGGAGTACGGCTACACACTACTGGCTAACAGGGTGATAACTGCCCTGCACATGCAATACTCCTTAATTCACGTGAAGTCGGGGACGAGTTCCGACACCAATGATCCAGGGCCAGCCCCAAACTGAAGAGACGGCTTGTATTATTTCGCTGCCGCCTTGGAGTAGTGCACCGTTCCGTATATTGCCGACCCAACTGACAGTGCCGGGCTGATCGTCTGGAAAAGCAGTAAATCCATCCCAGTCATGAACGCGGCAGCGGGATATTCCGAATGCCCATGTTCTTTGCTGGTTTGCTGATTCCTTACGGCGACGATGGTGGAGGCCCACAATCCAGCATGCGCCAGAGTGAACAGCATCCAGGATTTCTTGTCGGGATGCAGTGCTCGCCGGGCGTTCCCAATGGTGAAAAAGTGGTCCGGTTGACCGTTCCAGCGCTCAGTCACCTCGACGGGCGGATATTGCCCAATCAACTTGTGCACCCACTCGGGGCATGGTTTCCCGTTCTTCTGAGTACACGTCGTCTGTTGCGTCGCCGATGGCGCATCAGCCAGGTCGGTCGAAGTGGACATTTGTTGGGTCCGCCCAAATTCGCTGTCTGATTTTGCTGCAGATGATGACTCGGTTGATGAGCTTTGGGGTGCGATCTTCTGGTTCGTAATTGAAACTTGCCCAAACATGCAGGAGCAGAAGAATCCGCAGGCCAATACAAAGAGAAATCTCATGAAATGCTCCTCAGAAATCCGCTTTCATCAGGGATTCCTGTGGAGCAGTGCAACCGAGACACCGAGCGAATCGATCGCGTCCATTAGTGCAGGCATGAGGCCATGGAGAGACCCTCAGCTTGATTAGCCACACGTCCGACGCTCAAGCGCATTTGGCGCGCGCGCAATCGGCACGAGTGAACTCGTGCCCTTGCCGGTTATGAATCGTTGGAGTCAGCAACTGTCTCGCTGGCGCGGATTTACCTGACCGTCAGTTGCTTCAGAATCTCCTTGATGTGCAGGGCCGCGCAGTCTATGCAAGGGAACTCCGCGGTACTCTCGTCGAAAAGCAGAGTCAGATCTGTGCCGGCCAGAACAATCGAGTTCACTCCGTCCCGCTGCACTAGTGTCTGCGCGACGGCTGTCAGCTTGTCGCGTTTCTCTGCAGAGCCCCTCCCTGCCGTCGCCAGTTCGACGTAGGTCGTGTGGATGACGTCGATCTCTTCGGACCGGGGACGTACGATCTCGACGTCGGCCAGCGCGGCGAAGAAATCCGACTCAATCACGAACCGCGTACCGAAGATCGCCACCCGGCGAGTCGCGCGTCGGGCAAGTTCGACGCGCAGCGGATCAAAGATCGACAAGATCGGCAGTGGCGACGCGGCTGTGAGTTCGTTGATGCAGAAGTGCGGAGTGACCGCCGGGATCGCAGCGATCTCAGCCCCGGCGGCATGCATCCGGCCGATGTAGCCGTTCAGATATTCGGCGAGGCCGGCGCGATCCTTAGCCTGGACATATTCGAAGACGCGCGGGGTGTAGGCGTTGGTGATGACGATGTCGAGGGTGAGGCCGTGCTGCTCACATCCCTTCACCAGGCGCTCGTAATAATGGATCGCAGCGCCGACACCCAAACCGCCAATCAGCCCGAGAGAGCGAGAGTTTCGCATGGAGGAAGAGTAACTCATCGTGCGGGCGTAAGTTCATGTTCAGATTCCACGCGGGTCTCTCTCCCGCCCAAACCTAGGCATGCTCGCGAACTCCTACAGGGGTGGAATCAGCACGGCTACCGAGGCGACGCACCTCCACGTGTTGTTAATCTTGACCCAAGTATCGAGAAAGCGTTCCCGACGCGCGACCGATTTGCCTTTGTATCCAATCTGCGTGCGGAAGATTCCGTTGACAATCGCGGAATTGCCGTACACATCGACTTTGCTTTGCTCTGTTACGGCCTGCGCGGGAGGCTGGTATCCGGGCGCTTTGAGACTGGCCAGGAATTCCCGCTTGGTCTGCATGCTGCCGTCAATGTCGACGGAGACGAAGCCATCGGCCAAAAGCAGATCGAGAGCTTTGGTGTCATTGGTTTCCAGGGCGCGGTTCCAGGAATTGTCCAGGGCCAGCACTCGCGGTCCGTCGTCGGACTGGGAAGAGTTCTGCGCCGCTATGGTGCACACACCAAGACACAATGCGGCTGCGAGAAGCCGAATGGGTTTCATATTCGCGGAGGCCTCCTAGGATTTGTTTCGAGGCATTGATCTCTGCTTGAGGAACCCATGTATTCCAAGCGCCGCGGTTGCAGTGCAGCGTGCTGGCCTCGGCGAGTGCTTCTGCGTCAAGTCGCAGCTGATCTGCATGGGCAGCCACAATTCAGAAACTTCGTCTCATAGCAACGCCTGAAAAAAGGGGAAGCGCTCATGCGGCGGGAGTCAACTACGAGATGCGCTTTAGTGCCTGAGGACTGGTGCTTTCCTTGACGACATCAGCTGCGACACCCCTCGCTTCGGCGGTGCGGACGAAGGCCTCCGCCCCTGCACAAAACTCAGGGCAAGTTCCTTTTTGCACGTGAGGCATGCCGTGCCTCGAATGCGTCGCGGACCGCTTGCCACTCTTCTGCTTCCTGCCTTTTAACTCGGTGCCGCTCCTCAGCTTCTTGCCTGAACCTTTGGAATTCGGACCATCGTGCCTCTCGCTGCTGAATCACAAGGCTCGGGCCGAACTCTGGTTGAACCTCTTTGGGTTCTATCGTCTCCACCCACGCCACCAGTTGCTCGAGCGTCCAATTCTTCTTGTCCATGACGTGGTAATCGAAAAGGTGAGCGATGATGTCCTTGATCCGCATTTTGCGCCGTAGCCAGATACGCCAACAATCGCAAGGACGCTCTACCTGTTCCAGGATCCAATCTCCCCAGACACCTTCGACACCGAGGGTTCGACGTTCAGTGTCGTCGACGGCTCGGATCACAGTACGAAACGTGCATCCTCGTGCCACGGCCGCCATGCCGAGAGCACAACCCTGCTGCGTTTCGGAGAAATGCTGTCCACCGGCTTTGGGAGACAGCACGGTACTGCCCAAAAGGATTGCTTCGCTCAGTTTCATGGTGGCTTCCCCGCCTGTTGCTTTTGGTCTTGGATGATCGATCGCGGTTTTGTGATGCGGATTATAACCCAGGATGCCTGATCTTCTACTATTCGAGACCCACCTTTTCCAGGAAGGATGCCCCACACTGCCGGTTCGGATAACATTGCCGGCGTTTGGCTTCGGAAGGCCACGGCTTTTGTGATTTTCCCTGCCGCGCCAGTGGCCTATCGGACCGTAAGTGGGTCCAGCTTCGATAGCTATGGGCGGACACTCAGCGCCAATACGTTTTTTCCGGACCGGTCGGATCCTTCATTCTCAACACGGGCGGGGTCAGACTAGATCCCTGTCACCCAGACGCGAACACTGTATCGGCGGGGTCCTTTCACGCGATGGAGCGGCGTACTTCAACTCCGTTCCAAGAAAGCAACCAAGACCGTGATCATGACCTACAAGCCGATGTGATCACGAATGCCAGCACGCCTCGCTTCGCTTGGCAAGGCGGACGAAGACGTCCGCCCCTACACATGCAAAGACCCAGTTCTGGCAACATCGGCCAGAAGTGGGTACCTTGACGTCACGGCGACTCCAGCCTTCAGTTGTGGCGATCCCGGCAGACACCAGCAACGGCCGTCCACAGATGGCGACAGGATAACTGTCTTTCCTGCTAGTACACCGGCAAGACAAAAACTCTTAGCTTGATAGCTTCTCGGACGTGAACGAGAAGAAGGAGGGTTCAAATGAGAAGCACTGGGTCGTTCTCGACATTATTGACGGTGCTCTTGCCGGTGATCATTGCCACGATCACGGCTAGGCCCCCACAGCAGAAAGCAGCCACTGACCTTGGAGGCACGTCCTGGCAGCTGGTGAAATTTCAAGGTAGCGATGACCGCACGCTAACCCCCGACGACAAGGCAAAGTACACAGTCTCATTCGCGGCGGATGGCGGGGTCAGTGTTCGAATCGACTGCAATCGCGGTCACGGGGTGTGGAAATCCTCCGGAGCGAATCAGATCGAATTCGGACCGATGGCGCTCACGCAAGCGATGTGTCCTGGCGCACCTCTCAACGATCGCATCCCAAAAGACTGGTCCTACGTGCGGTCGTACCTGTTGAAAGATGGTCACCTCTTTCTGTCGCTCATGGCGGATGGCGGGGTCTACGAGTTCGAGCCGATGGAACTGGAAGGCCATTCGGCAGCCGCGGTGACGGGAACCGCCATTTACCGCGAGCGGATGGCATTGCCTCCAAGCGCGGTTTTTGAGGCAACATTGGAAGACATCTCCAGAGCGGATGCTCCAGCACACGTCGTTTCTCGGATTCAGAGGGGGCATCCCGGCAACCCTCCGATTAAGTTCGACATTCCTTACGATCCTGTGGAGATCGATCCCAGTCACTCTTATTCAGTTCGGGCAAAAATCACCAGCGAGAATCAGCTGCTCTTCAATACCACGCAGAACTATCCTGTGCTCACCCGCGGAAATCAGAACGCAGTTACACTTCTGCTGCACAGATCTTCGAGCCCAACGCCTGCTGGCAATCCGGAGTCTTCCCTTTCAGACCTGCCTGCGACCTTTATCGGCACGTTGCCATGTGCTGATTGCCCGGGGATTCGGTACCAGGTGAATCTGCTCGCCGACCATACTTTCGTCTCTCGGATGGCATACGAGAACCGTAACAGCAGCTTTCGGGAGAATGGAATCTGGCAGCTTACGAGTGATGGAAAAATGCTGGTGCTGCAAAAGGACAACGAGAGTCGCGAGCAATTCGGCCTGCCCGACCAGCGGACGCTGCGCAAGCTGGACGCCAACGGCAAAGAAATCGAATCCAAGCTGAATTACGATCTCAGGCGCGCGCCGCAGTTCATGCCCATGGAATAAAAGCAGCAAAATCGTGGCAAGTTGCGCTCGGAGAGAGCTGGATTCCTCACGAACACCTGATCCGAGCGAATCCGTGTGCACGCCTCGCTTCGATCGGCGGGGCGGACGGAGGCGTCCGGCCCTGCACAAACAAAACCCCACTTCTGGTAAGTTGCCCAGAAGTGGGGCACTCGGTCTTGCTCGAGCTCAGAGCTCGTCGCTCGAAGCTTCTTTAGTACATGTCGCCCATGCCACCGCCGTGTCCCGGAGCCGCCGGAGCTTCCTTCTTCTCAGGAATCTCGGCGACCAGGGCTTCGGTGGTGAGCATCAGGCTGGCGATCGAGCCGGCGTTCTGCAGGGCGGTGCGCACGACCTTGGTGGGATCGAGCACGCCGGCCTTGACCAGGTCCTCGTAATCGCCGGTCAGGGCGTTGAAGCCGAAGTTGGTGTCCTTGGCTTCGGTCACTTTACCCAGCACTACCGCGCCCTCTTCGCCGGCGTTCTCGGCGATCATGCGCAGCGGCTCGGTGATGGCGCGCTTCACGATGTTGACGCCGATCTGCTCGTCACCATTAACCTTCAGCTTGTCGAGAGCCGAAACGCTGCGGGCCAGAGCCACGCCGCCGCCGGGGACGATTCCCTCTTCCACGGCTGCGCGCGTCGCATGCATCGCGTCTTCCACGCGGGCTTTCTTTTCCTTCATTTCGGTTTCGGTCGCGGCGCCAACTTTGATCACGGCCACGCCACCGACCAACTTCGCCAACCGCTCCTGCAGCTTCTCGCGGTCGTAGTCGCTGGTGGTCTTGTCGATCTGGCTGCGAATCTCTTTCACGCGGCCTTCGATCTCGGCGTGCTTGCCCTTGCCCTCGACGACGGTGGTGTTGTCCTTGTCGATGGTAATCTTCTTGGCCTGGCCGAGATCCTGGATCTGTACGTTCTCGAGCTTAATGCCGAGATCTTCGGTGATGGCCTTACCGCCGGTGAGGATGGCGATATCCTGGAGCATGGCCTTGCGACGATCGCCGAAGCCGGGAGCCTTTACGGCCGCGACTTGCAACGTGCCACGCAGCTTGTTGACGACCAGTGTCGCCAGCGCTTCCCCTTCGACATCTTCCGCGATGATGAGCAGCGGCTTGCCGCTCTTCGCAATCTGCTCGAGCAGCGGGAGCAGATCCTTCATCGAGCTGATCTTCTTTTCGTTGATCAGGATGTAGGCGTTCTCGAGGGCGGCTTCCATGCGCTCGGGATCGGTGACGAAGTAGGGCGAGAGATAACCGCGATCGAACTGCATGCCCTCGACGACTTCGAGCTGAGTCTCGAGCGTCTTCGATTCTTCGACGGTGATGACGCCGTCTTTGCCAACCTTCTTCATGGCCTCGGCAATGATCTTGCCGATGGTCTCATCGTTATTGGCCGACACCGTGCCGACCTGTGCGATCATGTCGCCGGAGACAGGCTTGGAGAACTTGTCGAGCTCACCCTTCTCGCGCTCGCCTTCTTTGTTGAGCTTGCCGCAGATGGCGGTGACAGCGGTCTCGATGCCGCGCTTCAGGGCCATGGGATTGGCACCGGCGGCGACGGTCTTGACGCCTTCACGATAGATGGCCTGGGCAAGAACAGTGGCGGTGGTAGTGCCGTCACCGGCGACGTCCGAGGTCTTGGATGCAACTTCGCGGACCATCTGGGCGCCCATGTTCTCAAGGCCGTCTTTCAATTCGATTTCTTTTGCCACGGTAACGCCGTCCTTGGTGATGGTCGGCGAACCGAACTTCTTTTCGATAACTACGTTGCGGCCCTTGGGGCCGAGTGTAACCTTCACAGCGTCGGCCAAAAGGTTGACGCCGCGGAGAATTGCCTGACGCGATTCTTCTCCGTGAACGATGTGCTTTGCCATGTTTCTTATCTCCTTATGAATTTCGTTTGCGCTGGGCTATGAGCAGTGAGCGATGAGCAAAAGCTCCTGGCTCTTAGCTAATCTCGGGTATGACTCTCTCGCGAGAATCCTTCGCTCCGCCTGAAAACCGGCTCCGCTCGGGATGACGCCGCTCGGGACCCCGACTACTTCTTACTGCCAGCCAGTTCTTTCTTGGCTGGGGCGCCGGACAGCACGCCGAGGACTTCGTCTTCCTTCATGATGATGAACTCTTCGCCGTCGATTTTGATCTCGGTGCCGGCGTACTTGCCGAACAGGATGCGGTCGCCCTCTTTCACTGCCAAAGGAAAAGTCTTGCCTTCATCGTTGATGCGTCCGGTTCCGGCGGAAACGACTTCGCCCTCCTGGGGCTTGTCTTTCGCGCTGTCCGGAATAATGATGCCGCCGCGGGTCGTGGTAGCTTCCTCCACGCGACGCACCAGAATGCGATCATGGAGCGGTGTGAACTTGGCCATGGTTCTGACTCCTTTCAAGTCGTTGGAAGTTGTGTTTGCTGCGATAAAATCTGTGTAACCCTATGATTTTACTGGGATGGCGATGCCTGTTAGCAGTCTCGCTTATCGAGTGCTAATTGTAGAGATGTGAGCGTGAGTTTGTCAAGGGCTGCCGACCAGCGTTTATCCCAAAAAAGAGTTGGATGTCCGCATTACCCAAACTCCCCGGCTATGCGAAGAAATGAGGATCGCCAGGCGTCGAAGGGAGCCCTATGTTTGGCCTTGTGCGTCGGCGTCCACAGCCGGTGCTAGACGCCACAGATAAATCAGTGCCCGACCCTGTCGTCTTCTGCTCTCCATTTCCGTTTCTTCCTTGGGAGACAGAACTTTTACTTCTTGATTGCCCGTTTTCTGGCGGGGTCTCATTAAAATAGGTCGCGCGGCACATACGACGTCGTGCAGTTAGTGGGGTTCTATGCGAAAGTTTGGGGCATTTCCGATCATCGTCAATTACAACCTTCATATGCAATTGCGTTTCAGCCATAAGGAAGACGATTTGTATCTCCAGGGTCGACGGGAGGAGGAAAAACAGCTTTACATGAAGACCAGCACGACCTCTGATGAAACACTGGAAAACAATCTATACAAGGTAGAGATCGATGAGTACGAATCAGCTGTTTTCCGATGCCTTCAAAAAATCGAGGGCAATCCGGTTGGGCGAATGGTCCTGGGCCTGATCAACAAGAAGACGGTGGTCTGGATCATTCCGGAAACAGATGCGATGAAGAAATGCAGTTGCGCCCAGACCAATCCGCTCGACTATGTGATACAACCGGGCAGCGTGGCTCGTGGAGTTGGTTTTGGCGACACGGTAATTCAATTCCAGCCCGAATTAGGCGACGATACGCTGTTTCATGAACTGGTGCATGCCTACCGATACTCCCACAAGAAGTTCTGTCCGATATGCATTGACGTCCCCCCAAACTCCAAGGGATCAGATTGCGGCAGCAGTGAGGAATTTCTCGCTCACCAGATGGAGAATATCTACATGTCTCAGGCGAATCGGCCCTTGACGCTCGATTATTACAATGACCATGAGTCGTCCGTGCGCAAAGACGTCATATACGATTTTCTGCTGAGCCACGTCGACAGGCTGGAAGCCCTCAAATATTTCTCACGGCACGAATATCTGGCGATGCTCGCAGCCCACAGTCTGAACTGCGACTACAATCCCTTCCGCGACTATGGAATGCTAGGGGCGAAATTTCTTGAGGAACACAACCTGTCTACACTCCCTGAATTGCCTGTGCTGCAGCCCTGAACCTGTTTCACACCAAGGTTTTGTATAGCTCCAGCCGTCGGGAACAACAGGGGAAACTGGAAACGGAAAGCATTGATCAAACCGGGCCTTGGGGTAGGTTCGCAACCGGTTAGTCAGGATCCGGCAAAGGGCAAGGTTGAAAGGCCGTGATCGTTACATGATCGCTTTCATCCCCTATTGCGGTAACCCAATGCGTCGGAGCAGGTCCTTAAAACGTGGATCGGGCCGCATAGAATCGAAGGCAGGTTCGCCATTGGACCAATAAAGGAACTGATCAGAATGCGCAGCGCAACTCTTCTCGAGAGAGGCAAAAGCCCGGTCGTGGTCTCCTACACGCGCCAGGGCCACTGCCAGTTGATACGGATTAGCGCGGTCCCAATCATGCCTGGAACCGAAGGAGTCCAAGTGACTCTTCCAATATCCTCTTTCTCCCGAACTCGCATAGGCCTTGCGCAGAGGGGCCACCTGCCTGGCGGCATTTTCTGGACTCTGGCGAAAAAAAAGGACCGCTTGCTTTTCTCTTTCGTCCATCGCGTTCGGCAGATCACCCTTCCCTTCGTATGCGACGAGTAACATCCAATGGCCTACACCATTGCCCGGATCCATCAGCAGTACTCTTTGGAGCCGGTCAAGCGCGGCGTCGTACTGGCGTGACGCCAGGAGTGGCGTGGCAGCGAGCGCATTGACCATAAGAGAGAGCGGATCCAGGTCCTGAGCGCGCTTGATTTCCACCAGAGATTCGTCGACGCGGCCGCGCTCGGCGAGAAACATTCCGTACCAAAGATGCGCAGTTACGTCATTCGCATTGAGCTCAAGGGCTCGCTTGAAGTGTGCCTCGGCTCCCTTGAAATCCCAATCCAGCGAGTAGTTCACCCATGCGAGCGAGTGGTGCGCCTGACTGAGTGTGTCGTCGAGTTCAAGCGCTTTGTCGGCTGCTGCACGCGCCTTAGGTAGAACATCGGCGGAAGGCATAATGGACAGTCCACCGGCCCAACCATAGGCTTCTGCCTTCCCGGCGTAGGCGGGAGCATACTGGGGATCGAGTTTGATGGCGTCGTCGAAGTGCCCAACGCCGCTCTGCAATCCTTCCGGCGTCAGTTTGCTGGCATCGAAGATGCCCTTGAGATAAGCCTCGTGCGCGGCCGGGACGACGCCCCGCGCCGTCCACAAATGCTCCTGTTGCGAAGGCCTTAACTTGATGGCGACTTCGCTGGCTATGTCCTGCGCGACATTGTTCTGGAGAGCGAGAATGTCTCGGACGTCGCGCTCATAGCTCTCGGCCCACAGGTGTTGGTCGGAATGCCCGTCAATCAATTGTGCCGTAATGCGAACACGGTCACCCGCGCGCAACACGGTACCTTCGACTACGGCATCGACCCCACCGAGCTCGTGTGCGATCTCCGGTAACGAGAGTTTCGTACCTTTGTATCGTTCGACCGAAGTATGTGAGATCACCCGCAGGCCCTCTGACTTTGCGAGGTCGGTGATCAATTCATCCGTCATGCCGTCGCTGAAATATTCCTGGCTGGAATCGTTGGACAGGTTCCGTAGGGGAAGGACAGCGAGAGATTGAACTCGCGCGGCATGCGCGGTTCCGAGCCATCGAGTACGCACGGAACCCCAAACGATGGCGGCCACCAGTACGACGCCCAGAGCAATGGCCCCGATGTAAACAAATCGAGTGCGTAATCCATTTCTTCCTGAGTGCTGCACATTCGAGGACTCCGCGATTTGGACCTCCCTGTGCGGTTGCGCCACCGCCGGAAGATTGAGGGGAGCGATGAACCGATAACCCCTTTTGGGGATCGTCTCGAGAAATCTTGGATTCTTGGGATCGTCCTCCAGGACGCTCCGAATCTGCTGGATGGCGTAGTTCAGTCCGTGCTCGAAGTCGACATAAGTTTCCGACCCCCAGACCTGTTGCGCCAGCTCCTGACGGGTGACCACTTCTCCGGCGCGCTCAGCTAAGACCGTTAAGACCTTAGCTGGTTGAGGCTGGAGTCTCAGGGCGGTGCCATTGCGGCAAAGCTCCCCGGTGCGGAGGTCCAGCGAGTATTCCTCGAAGCAGATTTCTCGCGAGGTAGGCTTTGTCGGCAAGAAGACGCTCCCAAGGGGTAGGTCGACATTATACCGGAGCTCCCTCATTTCCTTGCAGGAGAATGAGTTACATTCCTTACCCGGAACTTACCTTTAACTTACCGTTCATTCATTGACCAAAAAGCCGGTGAACGGCATTTTGGGTAGGCTCGAGATACACAATCGGCACGGATAGCGGCTCCGGTATGGGGGAAGACGCTCGAGGTGTTTCGAGAGAAGCGGTGGCCGCTAATCCGGGCCGATGTAAACAAGGGGGAGATCCTATGACGCATGTTATTCGTTCGTGCCGCTTTGCCTTGAATGTGGGGCTGTTGCTCGCCCTGTTGACTGCAATGGGATTCGCTGCAAATCCACATTGCTCCGATGTCGGGGGCGCAATCCTGACCAATGTGGGCGGATTCGGTGAGATTGACGGCAGCCTCACGACCATGGGCGTTGCTACCGGCGATCTGAAGGGAGCCATCGGCGTTCAGATCTTAAGCACCAGCCCAGACTTCACGACGATCACGGTCCAACATCACTGGGTAACGGAAACCGGCGAAACGCTGACGATTGATCAGGCAACGTTGCACGGCACGTTTGTCGCTCCCGGGCTACTGGCTGTTATTCAGTACAAAGTGCACCTGAGCGGCGGCAGCGGTCGCTTTGCCAAGGCCAGTGGCGATATGTCCGCCATCGGCGAACTTGATTTAAATACTGGGGACGCGGTGCTGCGCTACGGCGGAAAGGTTTGTTCGGCCAATTAACAAAACACGAGCCGATCGGTTGCGGCGAACTGACTGTACAAGCGCCGCGCCGTCTGAAGCCGGGCCATTGAAGGATGAATCTGCGCTCGCGGATAGTCTAGCTCTTACATCTGGCAGCACGCCTGCGTGCTACACTTCCCCCGCGAGACAGGGCATGGACAAGAGAGCGTTCCTGAAAATTGCATCGATGTTGATGGCAGCACCGATGGTTTCGCGGCTGATGGCTTGGGCGATACCGGAGAAACTTAGGAATTGGGCCGGCAATCTGGAGTACAGCACGGAACGGCTGTACTCGGCCCAATCCGTCGAGCAGGTGCAGCAATTTGTCAAAGAGCAATCCCGTCTGAAGGTCCTGGGGACGCGGCACTGCTTCAATAACATTGCCGACAGTGACAACGGTTTCCTGTCTATGTCGTCCATGGACAAAGAGATCGCACTGGACCGCCAGGCTCGCACGGTCACAGTGGAAGCCGGCATTCGGTACGGGCAGCTGTGTCCTCAACTGGATGAGCAAGGCTTCGCGCTGCACAACCTTGCTTCCCTACCGCATATCTCAATTGCGGGAGCTTGCACCACCGGGACGCATGGATCGGGCGTCCGCAATGGCAATCTCTCGACCGCAGTTTCGGAATTGGAATTCGTGCTTGCGTCCGGCGGGTCGATGAAGTTGTCGCGCCAGCGCGACGGAGACACGTTCCGGGGAGCTGTCGTGGGACTGGGCGCGCTCGGTGTGATCACCAAAGTAACGCTTGATATCCAGCCGCGATACACAATGCGGCAGTACGTGTACGAGAGTCTCCCGCTGGATCAACTAAAGGATCATTTCGAAGACATCGTGTCGAGTGCGTACAGCGTGAGTCTCTTCACGGACTGGCAGAAGCAGCGCATCAACGAAGTATGGCTGAAGAGACGCGTGGAGGAGGGGAAGTCGGGAGACGCGCCGCAGGATTTCTACGGGGCCAAGCGCGCCACGAAGAACCTTCATCCCATAGCCGATCTCTCCGCGGAGAACTGCACCGAGCAGATGGGCGTGGCAGGGCCTTGGTACGAGCGACTGCCGCACTTCCGCATGGGATTCACCCCGAGCGCCGGCAAGGAACTACAAAGCGAGTACTTCGTTCCGCGGAAGCACGCAGTCGAGGCCATTCTCGCCGTCGAGAAGTTGCGCGATCAGATTAGTCCGCATCTGATGATTTCCGAGATCCGCACGATCGCGGCGGACGAGTTGTGGATGAGTCCCTGCTACAAACGAGATAATGTGGCGCTTCACTTTACCTGGAAACCAGATTGGTCCGCGGTGCGGGCCGTGCTGCCTGTAATCGAGAAGGAACTGGGACCGTTTCAGCCCCGGCCGCATTGGGGAAAACTCTTTACCATGAGCCCTTCGCAACTGCAGACCACGTACGAAAGGCTGCCGGAATTTATGGAGCTCTGCCGCCGATACGACCCCAAGGGAAAATTCCGCAACGACTTTCTCAACCGGAATATTTTTGGGACCGCGGGCTAAGATCTATCACCACAGAGGCCATCCACCTTTTTACTGTGTAGGACCGGCTTCTTTCGTCTGATCGCATACTCCGTTCGTGGGCTGCGTTGCCAGCACTTGGGTCCACGGTTGGCCGTTGGGAGCGTTCAGCAAGGCCGGAGTGGTGAAGTCGAAGAACTCGCTCATATCGCGCGAGGGATCCTGCCAATACGCGTCGCGCGCCGTAAGCGCAGGTACGTTGAATTGCTCTTCGATGAATGCCAGGATTGCCGTGTAGTCGCGTGGGGTATGGGAAACAAAATCTGGCTTCGAGTACGGCGAGAGCACGACCAGGGGCACTCGGAAGCCTGTCAGGTTGAAAGTGCCGCCCAATTTGCCGACTGTGCAATAGTTCGACGATCCGTTGTTGGCATCAGGGCATTGTCCGGGAGCATCGCCGTCAGGCGGCGGGACCATGAACGGCGGCACGTGGTCGTATAGCCCTCCACCTTCGTCGTAGCTGAGGATGAAAATCGAATCCTTCCAGGCGTCGCTCTGCATCAGCGCCGAGATAATTCCGTACACGTATGCCGCGCCCTTCTGAATATTGTTATCGGGATGTTCATCGAGTCCGCTGGCACCTGAGGCACTGTCGATGAAAATTACCTGTGGCAGTGCCTGATCGGGCTCGCAAGGGCTTCCGCTGCAGGTTCCAGCGAGGCGGTTCATCAGATCGCTGTCGGGAAAAACCTTGGATTGAATGGTGGGATCCTGGAAGTCCTGGAAGTTCGCGAGAAAAACACCATCGTGGTAGTAGTACAGCCAGCTCACGTTGGCAGTGTTCAGTGCGCGGAAGATGGTCGGAGCCGCATATTGCGGATGTCCTGAGTTATCTGGATAGTCATGGCCAAACGACGTGGCCGCCATCAGATACATGCGATTGGGGACAGTGTTGGCGAGGACGGGTGAATGCCAGGCATCGCTGGTGGGGAAGAAGGTCGCAAGGTCGTAGTAATAAGGAAGATCCTGCTGGTTGTAGTAGCCGAGTGCGCGTGTCCCGTTGGGGTCGAACTGGCTCGTGACCGAAGTGGTGGTGTCGAGGAATCCCGCCATTCCGAAATCGCTGTTGGTGTACGTGGTTGTCGTCGCCCACGCGGCATCACCGCCGACGAGCGATGTATCGTGATGGCTTTCGTCCCACGCGGGTGAGAGATCCTCTGTGCACACCGTGCCCTCATGGAACGGCTGCACCTTGGCACCGGTGTGCGCGTTCTTCAGAGTTACGCTGGGATCAAAGGCATCGATGGTCTGCGTGTCGGTGATACCGAATTGCGCGAGCCGCGTAGAACGATACGCGCCGAGCTGTCCGAAGTACATATCAAACGAGCGATTCTCCTGCAGCATGAAGAAGATGTGCTTGATAACCCCAGTCGCCACGCTGCTGACCGTAACGCTTGCGGACTGACTGATAGAACTGCCATCGCTCGCGGTCGCTGTTGCCGTGTAGGTCGTTGTAGCGGCAGGAGTCACTGTTGCCGTTCCTTGCGCGGGCGAACATGGGTTGCAGACGGCATTCCCGGCGCCGTCGGTAACGGTAAATGCGGTGGGAGTGCCCCCGGTGACTTCCCAAGTCAGCGTGGAGCTTTGTCCGGCGGTGATATTTCCCGGAGATGCAGTGAGACTCACGCTAAGTGGAACGGTGACGGTGACCGTTTGCGGTCCCGCGGTGCCGCCCGGTCCCGTCGCAGTGAGTGAGTAGGTCGTCGTCGCGCTGACGGGAATTGTCGCCGAGCCTGACGTGGGAAGAGGACCCGAATCATCTCCCGCCGGAATCGTAGGGGTAATGGTGATCGAGGTCGAGTTTGTGGTGGCCCACGTAAGCGTGGTGGTTTGGCCGGCACTGATAGCCGTTGGCTTCGCGGTGAATTGCGTGATCTGCGGAGGTCCGGCCGCGGCGACCTGTACTGTCGTGGTTTGAGGAGAACTATTGCCGCCTGGTCCCGATGCCACCGCGGTGTACGTTGTGGTCTGCGTGGGAGAATCCTGCACACTTCCCGAGATCTGAGAGCCGCTGACGAGAGTGCGGTTCGAGGAACCAGCGGTCGCAGTAATGGTCACCGCGGTCGCATTGGCGGACTGCCAGTTTAGCGTGACGCTCTGGCCGCTGTTTAAGGAGTTTGTACTCGCAGAAAGGGTAACGCTCGCAGGTGTTGACTTCAGGCCGGTACAGGACGCCAAGCCCCATATCCCCGCGATCAGAACCCCATATGAAATCCAGCGACACGCCCGGTTCATCATCAAGGTACTTCGTATCTCCGGTCAGGATGGTTCGGGTTTCAGATGCCGTTGGCGACTTCGACGGTTGCTATTGAAGTGGGGGGATCGGTTGTCGATTACCCTTGTTAACTCGGGGCAGTTTACTTTTTCAACCGGCGCAAGAGCGACGTGGGATGGATGCCAAGGATCTTGGCGGCCTGCGTTTTGTTGTTGCCGGTTGCGGCAAGAACTTTGCGGATGTAGTCCTCCTCGAGTTCCCGCAAACTGACGAGAAAATCCCCACCGGGCTCTTCGTCGGTAAGAGGAACATCCGGATGATTCGTGTTTCGGGACTCGCGGATCTCCTCGGGCAGGGAGATCGCGTCGATATTGCCTTCCGGGGCGAGGATCATGGTGCGCTCGACAACGTTCTTCAGTTCGCGGATGTTTCCCGGCCATGAGTAGTTAACGATCAAGTCAGCCGCTTCCGCCGTGAATCCAAGAAAGTTTTTCTTTAATTCCTCATTGAATCTTTGGACCATGTCGAGCGCCAGAGGCAAGATGTCTTCCCTTCTCTCACGCAGCGGCGGGATGAAGAGCGGCACCACGTTGAGGCGGTAGAAGAGGTCTTCACGGAAGCGTCCTTGCGAAACGGCTTCTTTGAGGTTTGTGTTGGTGGCGGTGACAAGGCGGACGTCCACCTTGATGGACTTCGTGCCACCGAGGCGGAGGAAAGTTCCCTCTTCCAGCACGCGCAGCAGTTTTGCCTGCACGCTGGGCGACATGTTCCCGATTTCATCGAGGAAGAGCGTTCCTCCGTGGGCTCGTTCCAGCAGCCCTTCTTTGCGGCGGCGCGCGTCGGTAAATGCGCCGGGCTCGTAACCGAATAACTCGCTTTCCAGGAGCGCGTCGGGAAGAGTGGCGCAGTTCAATTCGAGCAACGGCTGGCTCGCGCGCGGGCTGGAGTAGTGGATCGCGCGCGCCAGAACGCCTTTCCCCGTTCCGCTTTCGCCCTGGATCAGGATCGTGGTGTGATCGGAGTCGGCCGCTTTGCGTGCAACCTCAAGCATCTGACGCATCGCCGGATTCTGCGTCACGACTCGGCCAAAGTCATATTGGCCCTTGGCGGTTTCGACCGTATCCCGGACGCGCACACGCAACGACAGCATTTCTGAAGCGCGTGTCAGTGTGGTGGTGAGGTCTGCCAGATGGAAGGGCTTGATCAGGTAATCGTAGGCGCCGAGTTTCATCGCCTCGACCGCCCGATCGACCATGTGGTAGGCGCTCATCATCACCACGATGCAGCCGGGGTTCGCTGCCTTGATCTGGCGCAGGACTTCAACTCCGTCGATCCCGGGCAGCACGATATCGAGCAGAACGAGATCGGGCTTTGCGTCTTCGAAAGTCTGGAGGGCGTCCTCGCCCGAGGCAGCTGTCAGGATCTCAAACCCTTCGGCGGTCAGCCCGCGGCTGATGGTGTGCAGCGTCAAGTCTTCGTCATCGACGATCAGGACGGAGTAGGCCATGGCTATTGAATGATCACCTCGCTGGTCTTGTTGCTGTCGGCATGCGTGGCTTCCGGCTGGCGCAAAGGCAGGTTGATGGTCACCGTGGTCCCGCAGTTCGGCACACTGTCAATCCGGATCTCGCCGTCGTGGCTGCGTACGTACGTCTGGCTGATGCTCAGGCCGAGCCCAGTTCCCTTCCCGCGTTTGGTGGTGAAGAAGGGTTCGAAGACATGGGGAAGTACCTCAGACGGAATGCCACAGCCGGTATCCACAATACGAATCTCCACACTGTCCGCAGATGAGGAAGCTTCGGCCGAGACGGTTATTTTTCCGCCTTCCGACGTTGCCTGTGCGGCGTTGAGCAGCAAGTTCATCAGGACTTGGGACAATTGGTTGGCGTCGACGCGGATGTTTGGGAGGTCCGTGGGGACGTGGTTTTCGAGGATACGGCCGTGCAGCATGGGCTGATGCTGAAGGAATGCGAGCGTATCAGAGACCAAGCGGTGGAGATTGAGCTTACTCAGGATCAGGGGGCTGGGCCGCGCGTAATTCATCAGGCTGCGCAAGGTGACCGAGATCCGCCGGGCTGCTTCGATACATTGTTCGACCTCGTGGCGTTCACCCTCCGCGGCAGTCTGCAATTCCAGTTCGAGGTGAGAGAGGATCCCCAGGAGCGGATTGTTGATCTCATGGGCGGCACCTAGTGCCAGTTGTGTTAGTGCAGCGTACTTTTCATACTCAGCGAGCTTGGCCTGGAACTGGCTTTTCTCACGGCTCAGCTTGCCTTCTTCAGAAAAACGCAGGAAGAGCTCCTGGAGGGCAGTATCGCGCTCCCTCTCTCGTTGCTGGAGCGTAGCCTGGAGCTGTTCGAGTTCCCTGCGCAGACCCTCGCGTTCATGGTGCTGGGCCCGGCAAAATCCGATCAGCATGGCGAGAGCCACGACCAGAAACGGCAGGATGTACAACGCAAACAACGCCTTACGTCCCCCTTTCTGCGCCGCAGAGCGTAAGAGGATCGGTGGGGAGAGTTTGAGAGAATGGCTTCGGACGGGGACGGGCGACGAGCAGACCGCTCCTGCGCGGTCCGCGTTCTTCGCCTGGACTCTTCACAGACCTTTATAAGGCCGTGCCAGGAGCCCGGACTGTGATCTGCGTCACAGGGAACCGTGTTCACAATGGCGGGTAATGCGGAGTGCGCCAGCCAGCTGTTCCGTCGGTAACGGCACGCCTGGATTCCACCACTACTTATCACGCAATGTGCCCGCCCCGACATGCATACATCGCTATGTGATGCTGGTCACAGAGGGTATCGATCCTTCCTGCCTAAGATGATGTAAGAGAATGGGCAAGAGACTCAGGGCGGGAATTCTCGGATATGGGCGGATGGGTCGCGGCTTTGTAGCCGCGATGCAGCAGAACGAGCTTTGGGAAGTCGCCGCCGTCTACGATATCAACCCTGCCGCCCGGCAACTCGCCCGCCAGACTGTTCCGAGCGCTGCTATTTACGAATCCCCAGATCCCATCTTTGCTGACCGGACCATCGCTGTTGTGGGACTATTCACCCTTGCCGATGCTCGGCCACAGCAAATCCGTCAGGCACTGGCCACAGGCAAACATGTGCTCGCGGAAAAACCCTTGGCGGCAGATGTCGCCACCGAATGGCAACTCGTCGATGAGATCGAGGCGAGCAACTGCTTCATTGCGGTCAACCTCTTTAACAGAAACGCGTGGTATCACAGAGACATACGACAATTTATTGCAGACGATCAGATTGGTGATCTGGCGGTGATCCGCGTCTGTCACATGACGCCGGGGCACATGCCGCTGGAAGGACACGATCCGGAGGGACCGCCGTTTCATGATTGCGGCATGCACTACGTCGACGTGGCCCGCTGGTACGCCAACAGCGAATACAAAACCTGGCATGCGCAAGGAATTCGGATGTGGGGGTATAAGGATCCCTGGTGGGTGCAAGCGCACGGTACGTTCGCCAACGGAGTCGTGTTCGACATCACACAGGGATTTGTTTACGGACACCTCGCCAAACAACAGCCCCACAACTGCTACCTGGACGCGATCGGGACCAAGGGTGTCGCGCGCATGCGGCATGATTTCTCGACCGCCACCGTCGAGTTGTATGGTATTGGCGACGCGCTGCACAAAACAGCTCCGTTCAACGACAAGAAACTTGATGTAATGGTTGACGTTTTCGGCCGCTCAGTGCTGGAAGGACGGAACCTCGGGTTTCCCGAGGCGCGTGATAGCGTGATTGCCTCAGAAGTCAGTTGGGCGATGCTGAGGGATGCTATCACCCATGAGCCACCGGTGCGAGGAACCCCCGACGAGATGCATCAGATTCTGGAGCATCGCCGCAACTTGGTGGAGGGGTTCGGCCTCCCGGTAAAGACAGTCGAATTGCTGGACGGATCGCTAGTGTCGAGCTGACTGTCCGAACCTGTATAATGCAGCGTTTCCCAAGGCGCTCTGTTTCGAGCTCCGATCCGCGGCTTCATCCCTGCGCGGATCAGACAGGGCATAGGGTTCCGTGCATTCATTCATAACGCGTCCTCCCCACTCGTCTGCAATCCCGGGGAGTTAACCTGCCGAAACATGGGGCTCCGATTGCAACGACACTTAGTCGCTTGCACTCGCGTGGGAGTTTGCGAAGGAGGATTGGTGAGACTCGTACCCCGAGACGAGAAGTTCTTCGAGTTGTTCAGCGAGCTTTCCGGATACCTGACCGAGGGGGCGCAACTATTGCGCAACATCCTGCAGGACCCCCACGATCTGGGAATCCGGGTGGAGCAGGTCCAGGCGATCGAGCACAAGGGTGACCGGACCACCCATGCCATCATTACAAAACTGAATCAAAGCTTCATTACACCCTTTGACCGTGAGGACATTCACCGGCTGGCTTCTTCCCTCGACGACGTATTGGATTACACCAACGCGGCGGCGCATCGTCTGGTGCTCTACAAGATTACCCAGCCGCCCGCGGCGGCGGCGGAACTCGCCGGCTTGATCGTGCTGCAAAGCGAAGAGCTGGCGCGGGGGGTTTCGGTACTCGAGAAGAACGGGCTGGTGCTCAAGCACTGCGAAGAGGTCAACCGTCTGGAAGACGTGGCCGACCATGTAAGCCGGCGGGCGATTGCGTCGCTGTTCGACACGGAAAAAGACCCTATCCAGCTCATCAAGTTCAAGGAATTGTTTGAGGTACTCGAGACCGCGACGGACAAAGCCGAAGACGCCGCCAATGTCCTGGAAGCGATCGTGCTAAAGAGCGCGTAATCAACAGCTGCAGTCACGGAGACAACACCATCTTCACCATGCATGCCGACGTCCTGCTGGTCCTGATCACAGTACTGGTCGCTCTTATTTTCGACTTCGTCAATGGATTTCATGATTCGGCTAATAGCATTGCCACCGTGGTGTCCACCCGCGTGCTCTCGCCGCGCTGGGCGGTCGTGTGGGCTGCAACCTTCAATTTTCTGGCGGCGTTTCTGCTGGGCACTGCGGTAGCCAAAACGATCGGCAGCGGTATGATCCATTTGGAGTATGTCGACCAGCATGTGGTGCTTGGAGGACTCTTCGGAGCAATCGTATGGGACCTGCTGACATGGTGGTGGGGGCTGCCGACATCATCGTCACACGCATTGATCGGAGGCTACGCCGGAGCGGCGATGGCCAGAGCCGGCCTGCTCGCGGGAGCAGCAGCCATGCCGAAGGTGATCATTCCTCACGGATGGACCAAAACTCTAATCTTCATCGTCGTCGCCCCACTCATTGGGCTTGTGCTGGGCTTCCTCTTTATGCTCTCGGTGTACTGGATCTTCCGCCGTTCGGGCCCACACACCGTGGACCGACTGTTTCGGAAGTTGCAATTGCTGTCGGCGGCTGCCTATAGCCTCGGCCATGGCGCCAACGATGCGCAGAAAACCATGGGTATCATTGCAGGCGCCCTCTATACCGGTGGATTTATGAGCAAGGCGGACATGACCGGGAGCTGGGGACGCCTCCATTGGCCGATCATTCTCTCCGCCCATGCGGCTATCGCAATGGGCACATACTTCGGCGGATGGCGCATCGTGAAAACGATGGGCCAGAGAATCACGAAATTGAAGCCCGTTGGTGGCTTCTGCGCAGAAACGGCGGGAGCACTGACACTGTTCGGCACTGCCCTAGCCGGCATTCCGGTAAGCACCACGCACACCATCACCGGAGCAATCGTTGGCGTGGGGGCGGTTCATCGCTTGTCGGCGGTACGATGGGGCGTGGCCGGACGCATCGTATGGGCGTGGATCTTCACCATTCCGGCCTCTGCGCTTATCGCCGCAGCGACGTACTTCATCATGAACAAGGTGACGTAAGCCTGATTCTGGGCGTCATATCACCGACGCAACCTCGTTCACTAACCCGGCGACGTACTGCCTGTAAGCTGATTGGGGAAGGACAAAGAAGAGGCCAGACTCCAAGCCTCGCCTTTCCTGCTGGGTAGAACGCCGATTGAAACTGCCAGACTAGGGTTCGCGAATCGAACTTGGAACACCCGCCTTGCGGGCTTGCTCCTGCGTTTCCTCGAGCCTCGCCTTAGCATCTTCTAACGCCTTCTGCTTGTCGGCAATTTGCTGTTTGTACTGTGTGTCCTGCTTGTCCCACTCCGCGGAGTTGCGCAGGCGGTTGCCCACGTCGCCGTACATCGCGGCAGCGCGGACCTGATACTCGCGCTGTAGCACGTCGAGTTCACGCTGTAGAAGATCAATCTGTTTCTGCTGCTCGGCGATCCGGTCGCCCCACTGTTTCCATGCAGCTTCCTTTGCAGCCGTGTCCATTTTGCTGGTGTCGGTGGGTGGATTCGTGCTTTGTGCCTTGGCATCGTTGCCACCAGCCGTAGCGGTATTGACAGGCTCCGCAGCTTTCTCTTCGGCCGCAGGCTCAGGCGCGGGAGCGGTCGCATTGCCTACGATGGAGAGTTTGTCAGTTTTTGGCAGATTGTCGTTGTCAAAAACCTTGGGCTTGGACTTGCTATCCGGCTCCTTGCGCACCTGGCGTGCGTAGTCGCCCAACGATTGACCTGCGGGCGCGCTGGATCCGGTCTGACCCTGCAACCGGCAGTTGAGACCGGTTATACCCAGAAATAGAGCAATCCCGATTCGGAACGCTGCGTTATGTTTCATGGTCCCCACCTCGTTTTCCTGAAACTTGAATTTCTGCGGGCATGTGCCCGCTCACTTCCCTACATCGAACCAGCGGACGATGCCTCTGCTATCGGCCGCCTGGTCAAGAATCCACCGATGGTCCGGTCGAGCTGTGCTGCTTCATGAGCGATATCGGTTGCGATCTCCTTCGCCAGATCGGGATCGCGGTTATCGGCCAACTGCTGCGCGTAGCCAGAGATCGTGGTCAGTGAAGTGCGCAGCTGCAACGCCATCTCGGCCGAAATCTCTCCCTGCAATTCCTGCTGGCGGCGAATGTTATCGAGTTCGGTGAGATCGTTGATCAGGCAAGTAACTCCAAGCAAGCTGTCGTCGGCGGCTGGTACTTGGGATATGGTCATCGAGAGAAAACGCTTTTCGCCCGATGGTGTTTTGTAGTCAGCTTCGATTTGCCGCCTCCGGATGCCTTCATGCAGCACAGTATGAATTTCATCCGAAATCCGGATCGCCGAAAGACTGGTTTCATCAGGGAAAGAGCTGTTGTTGGATCGGGTGCCGCAAACCTCGGCAGCACGGAAAATGTCTTCCGCCCCCATACCGGTGGTTGAAGCGAATCCGAGAATCGCCTTGGCCGCAGGATTCGCCGTCTTCACCAGCCCATTCGCCCCGAAAACCAGCACTCCGCAGGAGAGATTCGAAAGCACTGCGTGGCTGAAGTTTTCGCTGGTACGCGCCCGCTGCTGTTCGGCCTGTGACTGCACCAGCAATTCATGCTTCTGCTGCTTCAACTGCTGGATTACCGTGTTGTACAGATGGAATGGCAGTGAATCGACCGAAGGAACCTTTCCCTCTGGGATGTCGCATTCCTCCGCAATGCGACGGCGTATCCGGCGCATCAGAAGCAGCACGAGGAAAAAGGCAAAACCGGCGCAGAACAGCACGATGGCCGCGCGCAGTAAGATCGGATTGGCGAGGATCTTCAGAAGAACCTCCCATACCATCGCAGAAACCGGTCACCGAAAAACAATGTCACCAGCGCCATGCTGCCAAGAAAGACACCAAAGGGCATCTGATAATTGCGATAGACGACTTGTGCCGACTGCCATGCCCGCCGCCGGGCCGCAGCGGCATCGGCAAAGCGCTTAGCGAAACGACGCGTGCGCTTCAGCCATACGAACAATATGGTGGTCAAACCGAAAATCGATCCGGCCAGCGATGCAGCAAAGATGGTGAGAACCGTGAGCTTCATGCCCAGGAAAGCACCAATCATCGCCATCAGCTTCACATCCCCGAATCCCATGCCTTCCGTGCCACGCCAGCGTAGATAGATTGCCCCCGCGCCATAGATGAACGATGCCCCGATGGCCCCTCCCAGCAAGGAATCGAGCAGCGAGAACAGTCTTTGAGAGATGTCTCCGCTGAATGGCAGATTTACCACGCCAGGGAGAAACTGCGAGACGAGATCGTTTACCGGCACCAAAAGGCTGAACGCTAGTCCCAGTGTTAATCCGGGCAGTGTGAGCTTGTCGGGAAGCAGCTTTGTGTCCGCGTCTGTAAAGATCAGCCCCAGCAGAAGAAACCCGAAGGCACAGTACTTCAAGCTGGAAAGCGCGAATCCGAAATACCAGTAGCAAGCTAGAAATAGAAACCCTGTCATCAATTCAATGATTAGGTAGCGCGGCGAGATCCTGACCTTGCAATAGCGGCATCGCCCGTGCAGGATCAGCCAGCTCAGCACCGGCATGTTGTCGTAAAGAGCTATGCCATGCTTGCACCTGGGGCAGGCCGATCGAGGCTTCACCACGGAGATCCCCATCGGCAGGCGATAGATACACACATTCAGAAAGCTGCCGAAACACAGCCCGAGGACAAAAATCGCCGCTGCCAAAACAGGATCCACGCAGTCTCGAAATGCGCCTGACGGAACAGCTTACGAAGGCGCAAGCCTCTCCGAAAGAACGCAGCAATCTCAGTTCTTGACTGAATTATAAGTTGACGATCCGGGTGGGACTAAGGTACTGAAGTCACTGGCCAAGCGGCCAAGGGCTAGTAAGCGGTTCGACCGTCGGAGCTTACTACGTGAGCGGATCGCAGAGGATCGGCTTGGAGACCATAGCTCTCCAGCTAGAATCTGCCGGTGGTAACATAGCGCCAGTGAATCTTTCGGCGAAGTTGATGACCGCTTTGCCTGTTGTCATGGTCGCCGCCTGGATGGCGACGCGCTGGGAAGGACCGTGGACGTTGTTGCGTCTTCTCGGGCTGGTACTCATTCTGATTGGGCTTGGGGTGTTGACGCTCGCACGCATTCAGTTCGAGAGGGGCTACTCGCGCCGCCCCGGGCTGGTGACTCATGGCGTTTACAGCTGGATCCGCCATCCAATCTACTTGTTCTCTTCGATTGCATTCGCCGGGCTGCTCCTCTACCTCGATGAGCCGCTGGGAATTCTGGGCCTAGTGCCTTTCCAGTTTTTCTTGATCTACATCGCTCGCCGCGAGGAACAGAGACTCGAGGCTCTCTACGGAGAGCAATATCGTCGGTACAAGCAGCAGACGTGGCTCTGAGCCCTGGCGGGATGGGATCTGGCATCGCCAATGGCGTTTGGCGGAACTATGCAACGAGGCCTCTCGGCACGAGTCGCTTCGACAGGTCTTGTTGGCAGGTTCTTGAATGGCTGCAGGTGACCTGCAGATTTTTTTTGGAGTTGAGGCGGTTCTGTCGCAGGTTCGCCGCACCCCGGATTCGAAGGGAGCGTCGAAAGCCGCTGGGGAGGGCGGGAAGACAATGCCCCAGCGGCTGACGCAACCCACCGACTTTAGCGAATACGCGCGTCCGTTTCTGGAAGGATACCTGGTTTGTATCCTCTCCCCGAAAGAGACGCAGAACGTTCCGTTCTACTTCCCTTGCAATCCCTCGACGTACTCGACAAGATTCGCAATCCGTTGTTGCACCTGAGGCTCATGCCCCTGGCTGATGCTGGAAAACAGCGGTCCCCACACTGGCATGTCCTGGCTGCCGTGAGCAGCGGTGGTGGCCTGGCCGCGAATCACCGACGCAACATGCGAAGCCGGAAACTTTCCTCCCGCATTCTTGGCCAGAGCGGAAAGATCGGTCGGCGGAGTTTTCAACGCCGAGGCGGCCGGCCCGCCACCCTTGCCGTCTTTGCCGTGGCACACTGCGCAATAGTTGTTATACATGTCTTTGCCCGAGTTCGAGGGCGTATTGGCAATCTGAACATGCTTGATCGTCGTGCCGCCTTGCGTTGGGGCCGCCTGCTGGGCGATGGCGAATGCCAGCAGCATCGCGAGAGCGATGGCCACAGTGATGAATTTCATTACACGCATGAGTTTCCTCCAGAGGGCTCCCTAGCCCAAAGAGCCACAACAGCGCAGTCTAGGCGCAGCCCTATGGGAGGAATGTGACTGAAATCACAACCGGGTGTGACCGATAAACCCAATCGTTAAATAGGTCGCCTCTCTGCAGAATCAATGAATTGCGGCAGCAGCTTCCATGAAAAGTGGTTTGATACAGCGCCAGTCTTATGGGAACACAAACAGCAGCAACTCCCCTTCGAGCGCTACCGCAGAAGCGTCCTGCTCGGGGAAGTTCCCAGCCCAACGATTCCAACCAGTACGCACCAGGCGCGTGTGAGCAACCGGGTTCTCAATCCAGCCGTCGGCTGTTTCCTCGCGACGATAGGTAGAGAATGCTTGCATGTGCGCGGGAATCGCTTCCAACTTCCACTCATATAGGCTCGCGACCAGCGCTTCCGTCATCGACTCACGCGGGTCAAGAGTGAAGATCCACTCTCCGCGCGCAACGGAAGGATACGACAGACCGTCGGCCGCCTGCAGGGTCCGCGCACCATACTCGCGAGCAACAGCGCAGGTCCGGTCTCTCGAGCCGTGATCGATAATCAGGATCTCGTCACAGGGGACCAGCATTTCCAGTGCGCGCCCCAGTCGCAAGGCGTCATCATGCGTATGCAGCACTGCCGTGATGCTCGGCATAAGCTGCCACAGTGTACGCGAACCGCACTACCGTGTGGAGAAGCGAAACCCCTCAAATCGCAGGGGCTAAGGCGCAAGAAGGAGAGTCTACTTTCCTGCTAGGGGAAAAAAGCCCGCAGCCGAGGCCGCGGGGTTATGGTTGAGCCTGCAGCTTCTGCCGGCTTCCGTTTGCCGGCTGAGCCTGGACCACTGTGATTGCCTGCTGCAGTGTAAAGTTCAGTACAGTCTCAGACGGCAGCTTGATCTGCTGGCCCTTCGTCGCAGCTTGTACCCCGCCGCCGACGCCGGCTCCCGCTGCCGCGCCGATCGCAGCTCCCTTGCCGCCGCCAGCTAACGCCCCGATAATGCCTCCGATTGCCGCCCCCGCCCCGACTTTCTCGGCCGTATTCTTGCCGCGCGAGCCGCCCTTCTTGGAATATTGATCGGTCTGCAGGTTATACGTGCGACCGGCAAAACTGAGGCTGTCGAGCTGCAGGACTACATCCGACTGCCCGGCAAATTTGCCCGCGCTCTTGACCTCCGCCAGATGTCCAACCACTTCCGCTCCCGCAGGCACAGCTTCTTCGCCATCCGAGGTCAGTGGCGCGTTCAGCGTGGCGTGAAACGTATCTCCGGTCTGATTCTTCTCGCTGTCGATGGGGTCGACCAACCGCACAGTGAGCTGGGTTCCCTGGTCAATGATGTATTTCTTGGGGGCCGGAGGCGGAGGAGGCGGTGGAGGAGCGGCAGCAGTGACCGGCGGCGGGGCGCTGTCATTATTCGCACTCTGGTATGAAGCGTCGCCACCAGCGCTCGACGGCTCTGCAGAATCAGCCTTACGGCTCATCCCGGAATCATGCCGCGACTTGCTCGCCTTCGTGGTCTTGGCCGGCTTGCTCGGTGGAGGCGTATTCTCCGCAGAGGCACTGGCGGCTTGCGGCGCATCCGCCGGAGGAGTCGTCTCCGCGACCGCGGTTGGTTTGCCGATATTACTGACTTCGAGATTGTTGATGACCGTCTTCACTCCAGCGACGCTGGCGGCCTGCTTGCCTGCGGCTTCGCGCTGCGCGTCATTGTCGACGGTGCCCGAAAGCGTCACCACCCCAGCATCGGCCTTCACCGCGAGTTGCTTGGTACTCAGGCCGGAATCCTGGCTGAACTTGTCTTGAATCTCGCTGGCGACCTTGGCGTCGTCCGGCTTTTTGGCGCAGCCAACTCCCACCCCCAGAATGATGACAAGCAAAAAAGAAAGAATAAGCGGAGATTGTTTTCTCATACCTCGGCTCCCGTCGTTAGAAAGCTAAGAAAATCCGTATACCGCATAGTTTAGATGCTGCGTGACTTTCATGCAGATGTAAATGCAGGTACGGAAGTGGCTCCCCTTGTGGTCATAGGGCCTTGCCGGGTATCTGTCTCTGGTGGTTCTGGGCATTGGCAACTGGATGTGACGGAGGGGTGTCACGAAGTTGATTGCAGTTCGTCTCGTCTACTCCTGCGCAGGGCAATCGCAAACATACTTGGGTTACACTGGCTTCACAGTGAGGGCCCGTAGCTCAAACGGATAGAGCATCGGATTTCTAATCCGAGGGTTGCAGGTTCGATTCCTGCCGGGCCTACCAGATTCACCATCTGCCCATTGCTTTGGGACCACTCGCGATTCCCTACTCCTGCGGTTTCTCGAGTTTAACTTCCGCACTCTTGTGGTCGTTTTCCGAAAATGTAATGGCCTTCGGTTTTGCCTTATAGGCGGCTTTCTCGGACGATTGCACGGGCTTCGCGGCTAGCTGGTACTTTCCCGGCGCTATATCGGTCAAAGCGAAATGACCCAGTTGATCTGTCGTGTGCGCTGGATGCGCAAATGGTCGTAGAGTGTCAACGGGTCCGGTGAGAGACGCACGCGTGCTCCGACTACCGGGCCGTCGTCATCGATCACCGAGCCGTCCCGAGCGATCATTTTGAGGAATCAGCGTAACGCGGGCCGACTTCAGGGGATTACCGTCGGCTGCTGCAACCACTCGCCCGGTCACCGTGCAGCCTGCGGATGCAGGATCTTCGGTGGGCTTGGTGTTTGAACGAGGGCCACTCTGAGCAAGCAAGGCCGCAGCGAAAGCGGCCACCGCAGGCATCAGGAGAAAACGGCGCATCGAAACCTCTGATGCTTAGGGGATTGCAGGCGCCAATTATAGCGCGCCAGCCATCACGCGAGTCGCGAACTTACTGTGGAGTACCAGGGGCTTGAACCGTTGCCAGCTGGTGTTCTATACGAGATCCGCCGCCTGCTTATCCCGATGGGATGCAAGCGACGGATCCTTACCATTTCCCCGTTACTCAGATAAACGGAAAGCCAGTTCAAAAGACGACAACCAGCGAAACAACAGAGTTGGTTGTTGTGGTCTTTCAGGCACTCGTCGCCCGATCTTCTTTGTGGAATTGACACACGAATGCTCTATTCCGCAATGAGCCAACGAGTCCTGATATCTGTCTAAATTTGAATAGGCAACTAGTGGATGAACTTGTAGTCCACGATTGACGCCGCCAGCCCGACCTTGCCCTCTTCCAGTTCTGGCGTGTCTTTTGCGCGCATAACGCGGCCCTGGCAGACGACATTCGAGTTCCTCTGCCCGGAGATCTCCTCGGGCATCTCGAACACCATCTCGATTAGCGCATTCACCGGCAGCCCTTGCGGCCCGACGAAGAGCACGCCGCTCTGGCTGATGTTCGCGATGATGCCCTCATACCACGAACTGGTCTTGTTGACGCGGTAGCGCAGAGGGATATCGAGCCTCAACCGGCGTGCACGCGGCACCCATGACGGACGCTTCTCGCGCGTATGCGCGCGGCGAATGCCCGTCTCAGGCTTGTGCTCCACGCGCTCGGTACGGCGCATGGTGGCCCAGTCATACTTGTATTCCGCGGCGCATAGCAGGCAGACCTGGTAATAGTTCCCGTCCGCTCCGCGGCGCGGCCAGGAGAATTCGTGGGAGCAGCGCCCAAGCATAAGCACATCCATCAGTTTTTGCGGCATGATGTCTACTTCCGGGTCAGACGAAACAGCCTCGGACGCAGGGACATGATCGCGCGAAGCCTGCACTTTGGGTAGGTTACTTTCGTGCACGGCGCCTGCCTGCGGAGCTGTTCTCAGGAAAGACTTCAACCACCAAGGAACACCCTTCGCTTGGCCAAAGCCCCGTAGGGTAACCATTGTAGGCTCAAGGCCTTAGTACCCTGTATGATCGCGCCATGGACTTGGTGCCCGACGTTTCTGCCTTCATCCTCACCGGTGGCAAGAGCACGCGCATGGGCTCGGACAAAGCTTTCCTTCAGCTGAATGGCCGCACCCTGCTCGCTCGCATGCTCGAGGCGGCACGTTCGCTTACCTCTAACGTGCGCATTGTCGGCGATCGATCAAAATACGAGGCATTTGCAGCTGTGGTTGAAGACATTTTCCCAGGTTGCGGCCCCTTGGGCGGGATCCATTCCGGGCTGCGCTCTTCGACGACGGATATCAATGTCATCCTAGCAGTCGACACTCCATTTGTTTCGCTGGCCCTGCTGCAGTTCCTTGTGAGCCGCGCGCGCAGCTCCCCTGGATCTTTGGTGACAGTAGCGCAGGCGAACGGTGGGCTTCAACCCCTATGTGCCGTGTATCGCCGCGAATTCGCTCATGCTGCCGAGGACGCGCTGCGCGCCGGGCGCCACAAGATCGACACTCTGTTCGATCCGGCGACGACACAGGTAATTGGCGAAGAAGAATTGGAATCCGCAGGATTCTCGGCCAACATATTCCGCAATCTGAACACACCCGAAGAGCTAGACCGGGCTCAGGAGTAAGTGCCCGATGCGCCAGGGTTGGTCAAATCGCCGACTGTTGCCCTGTGCGCCGAATTGCACCGATGGCCTGCCCGCCGCTACGGGCGCCGGTTCCAACCTCGGGAGCTCATAGTACCTCTCTTTGGGCTCGGCAGTCAGTCCGTTGATGCCGTAACGATGCGGAAGCCACCAGAGGTGAACCACAACAAAACCGACCAGCATCAGCCCAATTGGAAACAATCCCCACCACGGCCCAAATCGTGCCGCGAGTGCAGCTACCAGGCCGAGTACCAATACCACCTTCGCCACGCGCCTCCACTTGGGTGCTTGTTCTTCGAAGTGCCCGAACACGATATTCCCAATCGCGAAGATGATCCCGGTGATTGCGACCGCCATCCACATGACGATCCCAATGTATCGTCTTATTCCTGCTCACGCCAGCATGGCAAATCCACTATTCCATCAGCGGTAGGATTGCACCTGCCCAAGCACCCAGAATGACCAGAATCAGTCCCGGAATAATCTGCAGCGCAAAGCGCCGGCCACCACTCATGATGGCTAGCACCATCTTCGTGAAAGTGTTAGTGGTCAGGCCGGCAAGGATAGCAATGATACTTGCATGCGCATCCAGTTTGCCGGACGCTGCCAGGGAGGCAATCGAGACTGCGGGCGCGTGTGAATCCGCGAAGCCGGCGAGTGCGGCGCCCACGATTGCTCCGGCACTCCCGTATCTCGCGTTAAGTGCGGCCGCGAGCAACTGCACAAAAGCAATCATCGCCGCAAAACCCAGAGTAGTCTTGAGACTGAAAGCTCTCCCGACCTGCATGGAACCGGGAGCCGGCTCGCGGAGGCTTCTGAGCGTAAGCAGGCCACCATATATCACCGCCATGACACCTGCTCCCACCATCGACATCCTGAGGATTGAGAATGTTTGCCAGTTGGTGGCCACCAGCACCACTCCCAGTTGAATCAGGGAAGCAACCGTCGAAAGCACTGCCCCTGCAACGGCAGGTCGCGAGATCTGCGGGTTCTTTCGGGCCTGCTCGCCCATGGACGCTGTAGTCGCCGCGCTCGATACAAATCCTGACGCAAAGCCTGCCACCGGTAACCCAAATCGAGCCCCGAGCGACCTAACGGCGATATGGCCGGCGGCACCGATCGACATAATCAGAATCACGATCTTCCAGACCGTCCGAGGATTGATTCCGCTAAACGGACCAACGTATCGGTCGGGAACCAACGGGAGCACAACCAACGCCGCAGCCGCGAAGATGAGAGCATCGGTGAGTTCGTCCGCACTTAAGACCTCGCGTATGAAATGGTGAATCCCGGTTCGAGCCATGAGCGCGATCGCTACGGTCACGGCCAGTGCCGAAGCCGTAACCGGATCCTTCAAGGCGAATCCGCCTAGCAGGACCGTTAGCAACAGCGCCGTCTCGGTGGTGAAACCAGGATCCTCATCCCCGGTGCGCACATACCCGATGGCACACAAGGCTGCTACTCCGACAAACGTGACGCCCAGCATTGGCACACCTCCAACTACCCAACTCACGGCGCCCGCAAGAGAAACGATCGTGAATGTCCGGACCCCAGCCGGAGAACGCGATGGCCCCTCCCCCTTCCGTCGTTCCCGCTCCGCCCCAATGAGTAGCCCGATTCCCAGAGCGGCGGCAAACTTGTATGCGAGCGTGTAGATGTCCGGCATGCCTGGAATGGTCATCCGCTAGGTATTGTCGGCCAGATGACTCACCGTGGCCAGTTACTTAGTGCGGAACCTGAATTGGAATCCAATACGCGCCGTGGTCAGTCGTTCACTCATCCCGAAATTGCAGAGCAGCGCTCCCGTTTTCTATGAACTCGAAGGTACTCCCGCTGACGCTTACTTCCGTAAGGTCTGTGACCGCGGTAACCATGAATTGCCCCGATTTCTCAAGGACAATTGAGGGTCGGAATCTTCGTCCCCGGGAGTCAGAATTCAATGAGAACGTTTCGGCAACGGTGCAGATTCTTGCTGTTTGTGTGCTCGATGGCATTCGTGTTTCCAACATTTGCGCAGGAGCCAGATTCCGGCCAAAGCCTGGCCGACGTAGCCCGCAAGCTGCGCAAAGACACCAGCGAAGAAGTCAAGATGACCGACGCCGATGCCAAGCGGCTCTTCAAATCCGTAGACACGATTTTCGACTTTGCGGCCGAGGACTCCGGGATGCTGAAACACGCCGTCGTGAAGCGCCGCATGGTGAGCAAGGCCGACGTCGAGAAGTACGTCCAGGGTAACCTCGCCAAAGAGGAATACGCCCAGCGCTTCGTGCAGGAAGAAATGAGCATGAAGAAGTTGGGATTCATCCCGCGCGATTTCAACCTGAAAGAATTCCTGACGAAATCGTCGGCCCAGGGCATAGCCGGCTACTACGACCCGGAGACCAAAACGATCTCGCTGCTGAGCTGGGTGCCGGCTGACCGGCAGGAACCGATTCTGGCGCACGAGCTGACCCATGCCTTGCAGGATCAGAATTACGATCTCACCAAATGGATGAAGTCGGCGGAGAAAGCGAAGGACGGTGCAGAAGATGAAAGCGCTGTGGCCCGCAAGGCTGTGGTCGAAGGCCAAGCCATGGTCGTCTATATCGACTACCTGCTGAAGCCCGTCGGACGAACCCTGCAAAACACGCCCGATCTTCTGTATTCGATGGAAGATCCGGCGGTTAAGGGAATGATCGATTCTCAGCTCGCGCATGACTCGCCCATGGTGATGCGGGAAGCAGGGGCGTTCGCCTACAAGGAAGGTCTGATCTTCGAGGGAGAACTATTGCACAAAGGTGGCAAGGAGATGGCGTTTGCGGGTGCGTTTGCGCGTCCGCCACGCAATTCGCACGAAGTGCTCCATCCGGAGACCTATATCAGCGGAGAGAAGTTGCCGACGCTACGTATCCCCGACATGAAGAGCCTGCTGAACAATCAGTATGAGGTTTACGATTCGGGAAGCATCGGCGAACTGGATGTGCGGGCCCTGTTGAAGCAGTATGGGGCGCGGAAAATTGCCGACGATCTCTCTTCCGAATGGCAAGGCGGATCTTATGTTCTCTATCGGAAAAAGGGCGAATCGATGGCGCAAACGCCGGTGACCACAGCCGATCTGGCACTGTTGTACATCTCGCGCTGGAAGAGTTCACACTCGGCCACGCGTTTCGCGAAATTCTACGCAGCCGCGGTTCCGCAACGGTATCACAGCGCGACCGCGGAGCAAGCCGCTTCCTGCACCGGGAACAATTGCCCCGTCTCCAGCGCTCAGATCACGACCGACGAGGGCCCGGTAATCATCGAGCAATGGAACGACGACACTGTGATCGTTTCAGAAAGCTTCGATGTACCCACCGCGGGCAAGTTGCGCACTACGATGCGCAGCGGCGCAGGCGCCACCCAGGCAGAAGGCCTGCCGCAGGAGGAGATTGGGCTGCGATTGCTTAAGATCCCCGCGTTTCAGGAATTCGAGGACAGAATCGGCAATGCGGTGGCTGCCGGGATTGTAGAAGAACTCAGTCTCGAGCCGCAGCCTGTTTCGGGTCCATCTCACTAGGTTCGGTCTCGGGCTGTCGCCTTGAGAACTCCGCTCAGCGACCCGCGCGGTCTCTGCGGTTTAGGGATTTCTCTGGCGTACGCCGGAACCTGTACCGCGAAGCCTGAGAGCGTTCGCGGAAGTGCGGGGGCGCGTACTTGCCTTCCCTCCTCGCCCTCCTTCACTATGGAACGAAACGGAGCGTGCAAATGTCCGAGGGAATTCTGGTCGCCAAAGGATCACAAGACCTTTCTGTAGTGCCCAAGATGGCAAACCGCCACGGCCTGATCGCCGGCGCCACGGGAACTGGCAAGACCGTCACCTTGCAGAATATGGCCGAAGGCTTCAGCTGTATCGGAGTGCCCGTCTTCATGGCCGACGTCAAGGGAGACCTCGCCGGCCTCAGCCAGCCCGGTGGGAATAACCCGAATGTCATCGAGCGCGCCAAGAAGCTGGGACTCCCGCTCACGCCTCAAGCCATGCCCGTCGTCTTCTGGGACGTCTTCGGACAGCAGGGGCATCCCGTGCGCGCCACCATCAGCGAAATGGGGCCGCTATTGCTCGCGCGCATGCTCGGCCTGAACGACACCCAGGAGGGCGTTCTGACACTCGTCTTCAAGATCGCCGACGACCAGGGACTGCTCCTGCTCGATATGAAAGACCTGCGCGCGATGTTGCAACATGTTGGCGACAACGCGGGCGATTTCCAGACTGAGTACGGACACATCTCGGCGGCGAGCATCGGCGCGATTCAGCGCAACCTGCTCGCCCTCGAACAGCAGGGCGGCGACAGCCTCTTCGGCGAACCGGCTCTCGATCTTGCCGACTTGATCCAGACCGATGCGCATGGCAAGGGTGTGATAAACATCCTCGCCGCCGACAAGCTAATTAGCGCGCCCCAGGCGTATGCCACTCTTCTACTCTGGCTCCTCTCGGAACTCTTCGAACAACTCCCCGAGGTAGGCGATCCTCCAAATCCGAAACTCGTCTTCTTTTTCGACGAGGCCCATCTCCTCTTCGCCGATTGCCCCAAGCCGCTGCTCGACAAAATCGAACAGGTCGTGCGCCTGGTCCGGTCCAAGGGAGTTGGTATTTATTTCGTGACACAGAATCCGCTCGAGGTCTCGGATGCAGTGCTCGGTCAGCTCGGCAACCGGGCGCAACATGCTCTGCGCGCCTTTACGCCGCGCGACCAAAAAGCCGTGAAAGCAGCCGCTGATACGTTCCGTCCCAATCCTAAGCTGAATACCGCCGAGGTAATCACGCAGCTTGCTGTGGGTGAAGCCCTTATTTCGTTTCTGGACGAATCAGGCACACCCGCCCCGGTCGAGCGCGGTTTCGTGGTTCCCCCATACAGCCGCGTGGGAGCGATTACTCCCCAAGAGCGGCAGCAGGTGATTCAGAGTTCGGTGCTGTTCGGTCACTATGAGAAGAGTGTGGACCGCGAATCGGCCTACGAGCGCCTGAAAGGACGTGCCGCAGCCTCACCTGCTCCACAGGTGAACCCGGCACCTTCCGCCCCAACTCCTCCGTACTCTCAGCCTTCACCGTCTCAAAGCGGCTGGGAAGTGGCTGTGGGCTCCGTTCTTGGCGCACTCGGTGGAAGTGGCCGCCGCCAGGGATTGGCTGAAGTCATGGCCAAAAGTGCGGCGCGAGCTATCGGCAGCCAAGTCGGCCGTCAGATCGTGCGCGGAGTGCTGGGAGGAATACTGGGAGGTAGCAGCCGAAGCCGATACTAGACGGACTTAGCAGACCTGGCGGCTCAGCCACCCGACACGCGACGCCATAATGGGAATCACGCGGCATTGGAGCGCCCGAATCGTACAAATAGTTCACGAATGCCGCTTCGTTGGGGCGCTCGCCCGGCTGAACGGCTGTCCAAAACCCGCTTCAGGAATGCGCGAGATGCGCTCAGAGCGGCCTCCCGGAATTGAAGCAGAGCGCTTCCACCACCGTTGTTTCGAATGCTTTCCCCACTTGGATCAACCAGTCGCGCTCGGATCCGAGCCAAAGTTGCCGCCTTGTCATCAGTCGGCCGGATCGCACTGGCGTGGTTGCCTCGTGTGACTTGGATTTCTGACTCGAAGGTATCTGCTGTGGAATCCGCTTCGTTGTGGACCATCTGGCACACTAGGCGCAGCGCCTCGATTTCCTCCCGTAGCCTCTCGATCGCAATTTCTTTCTCTCTCAGAACCTCATAGACATGTGGCACTTTGTTCTCCGGAATGGCCATTCAATTCTCCCTAGAGCCACTCAGAACAACTGCAGTCTTAATATCGGGGTCTCAGCCGAATATTCCTCGATATGCGCCGAGCCATGACAGCACGGTAACTATGGCGTTCCAATAGGGTGATAAATGTAGAGAACCGAGCCGTTGTAGGTGGATGCAATTTCGGTTAATGTCGCGGATCTGGATTCACTCATCAACTCTGACTCAAAAAATTCTCCTGCTGCTCCTTGCTATCTGCCCGCCACTCTGGAAACGCAGCCCCAATTCCCTTTCTTCGACTTCCTGGGTTGGTTTGATTCAAAAGTCTAATCGGCCACGCGAGCGACATCGGCTAGGAAATCCTGTGCGTATTGTCGACGAGCCTACCGTTTGCCGGTGCCCCATCGTTTCGAGCCTGCAAAAGGTGGCGTTTCGTGCCGGGCGTCACATGGGGTTCCTTTACGGTCCGTAACGGCCCGTGATATCCTCTAAACGTCACAATGACAATCGATTAAGAACAGGAGTGCACCAGTTTAGTGTTAGCCAGAGAGCAAAAGAAATCCCTCATTGACCGATACGGCACGCATCCGAGCGATACCGGCAGCCCGGAAGTTCAGATCGCTCTGCTCAGCGAACGCATTGGCCAGTTGACGGAGCACTTCAAGACGCACCAGAAAGACCACGGCTCGCGCCGCGGACTTCTCATGCTGGTCAGCAAGCGCCGCAGCTTGCTGGACTACCTCAAGAAATACGATTCTGAGCGCTATAAGGCTGTGATCGGCAAGCTCGGGATTCGCAAGTAAAGCTTAGCCTGGGGTCCTTCCAGCAAAGATTCGTCGCTGGAGTCTGAAATACGAAACGCCCATGCTAGAGTCGCCAGGAATGCGATTTTAGGATGGGCGCGCGGATTTATTCCCAGGCAATTTCTGAGCATCCGTCTCCGGTGAGACGGTCAGCATCGAGGAACTCTCCACAGGTGCGTCATTCAAGCGCAGCGGATTATTCCGACAGTACCCATCCGGGGATGCCCCTTCCTTCGTTCGCGGTTTGTGCGAGCGAGGGTGGGAGCTTTGACTTTCGTGCTCACGAGAAGAGAAGTCACATCCCCCATCCTGTTGCTACAAGTGCGACAAGGATTGGGCACCTGCCCGCTCATTGCTCAAAGCTCACTGCTCATTGCCCTCCAAAGGAAATCTAATGAAACCAGAACCAACGACAGTTACGGTTACACTCGCCGGCGGGAAAACCCTCTCATTTGAAACCGGAAAAATCGCAAAACAGGCGCACGGATCGGCCGTGGTTCGCTTCGCCGACAACGTGGTGCTGGCGACCGCCGTCGCCAACGCCCAACCGCGCGAGGGCGTCGACTTTTTCCCGCTTACGGTCGACTACCGCGAATACACCTACGCCGGCGGACGCTTCCCCGGAGGCTTCATCAAACGCGAAGGCCGCATGAGTGAGAAGGAAGTCCTCACCAGCCGGCAAATCGATCGCCCCATCCGTCCCATGTTCGCCGAAGGCTTCAAGTGCGAGACACAGGTCATCGCCCTCGTGCTCTCCGCCGACAGCGAAAATGATCCGGATGTTTGCGGCATTAATGCGGCGTCGGCTGCGCTGCATGTATCCGATGTTCCCTTCCTTGGTCCCGTGGGTGCCGTACGCGTCGGGTTGATCAACGGGCAGTTCATCGTCAATCCCACCTACAACGAAATGCGGGAGAGCCTCCTAAACATCATGGTGGTCGGCACCTCCGAAGGCATCGTGATGATTGAGTCAGGCGCAAAAGAAGTCAAAGAAGAGACGGTTGTCGACGCCATAGAGTTCGGACACACCGAGATCAAGAAGATCTGTGCGGCAATCAACGAACTGCGCGACAAGGCGGGCAAACCGAAACGGCAAGTTACGCCTCCAGAGTTCGATCAGGCCTACTACGATCGACTCAAGGCGAAAATCGGAGCCGAGTTGACTGATGCCCTCGACACGAAGAAACACCCCAAGCTGGAAAGCTACGGACTGGTCGACTCCATCAGGAAGAAACTCGAGGCAGAGATTCCGGAAGAGGATGAAGAAGCCCAGAGCAAGCTCGGCCACTACTATGAGACCCTGCGCGAGCGTATCTTCCGCGAGCAGGTAACCAAGCAGCACCGCCGTCCGGATGGGAGAGCCTTCGACGAGATCCGCCCGATCTGGATTGAAGCGGGAATCCTGCCACGCACCCACGGCAGCGCAATCTTCACCAGAGGCGAAACCCAGGCACTAGTCACCACAACACTGGGCACCAGCGACGACATGCAGCGCCTGGAAGGCTTTGAGGGCGAAGCCAAAAAGCGCTTCATCCTTCACTACAACTTTCCGCCGTTTTCTGTGGGAGAGGTGGCTTTTCTGCGTGGGGCAGGACGGCGAGAGATAGGGCATGGGGCGCTTGCCGAGCGGTCTATTTCGGCTGTGCTGCCTGCCGAGGACAAGTGGCCCTATGCAATGCGTGTTGTCTCTGACATTCTCGAGTCGAACGGATCGTCTTCCATGGCAACTGTCTGCGGTGCTTCCCTATCGCTCATGGATGCGGGCGTTCCTCTGAAGGCTCCAGTGGCCGGCGTCGCGATGGGTCTGGTGAAGGAGGACGAGGAGTACGCCATTCTCACCGACATCGCCGGTGCTGAGGACCACTACGGCGACATGGACTTCAAGGTTGCTGGAACGCGAGACGGCATCACCGCCCTGCAGATGGACATCAAAGTCTCGGGCATCACCGCGCAGATCATGCGCGAGGCGCTCGCCCAGGCGCAGCGTGGAAGAATGCACATTCTAGGCAAAATGGAGGAGATCATTTCCGAACATCGCGCGAAGATCTCTGACTACGCGCCGCGCTTCTACACCGTCCAGATTCCGGTCGACAAGATTCGCGATCTGATTGGGCCGGGCGGAAAGATGATCCGTTCGATCGTCGAACAGACTGGAGTGAAAATCGATGTGGAAGACTCCGGGATGGTGAAAGTTGCGTCGAACGATCAGGCATCGGCTCAGAAGGCACTGCAGATCATCGGCGACATCACGGCGACGGCCGAGGTAGGAAAGACGTATCTCGGAAAAGTTACTCGGCTGGCCGATTTCGGCGCGTTTGTCGAGATTATCCCTGGGACCGAAGGGTTGCTGCACATCAGCGAAGTCGCAGAGCATCGCATCGCCGACGTTCGCGACGAACTGAAGGAGGGCGACCAGGTGCTGGTAAAAGTGCTGGCCGTCGAGGGCAACCGCATACGTCTGTCGCGCAAGGCGATCCTAAAGGAGCAGCGCGCGAAGATGGCGGCGCAGGGCGGCGGAGGTGCTGCGGAAGCCGCGGCAATGGCGCCCGAGAGCCAGCCAGCGCAGGGCGGCACGCTGGTGATTGAAGGGGGCGGCGATTTTCCGGATGAACCGGATGAGCCGAATTTCAATCGCGAAGGAGCGCCGCACGGCGGCGACCGAGGACATGGCGGCGACCGCGGAGATCGTGGTGGTCGCGGAGGACGTCCTGGCGGTGGCGGCGGGCGCCGCGGTCGCGGTGGTCGCGGACGACATGGCGGAGGTGGCCACGGCGGCCACGGAGGACATGGCGGGGGCCGCCACTGATGTTTCCGCCCGGGATTGGCGCGGGTTACCTCAGGTCAAGAAAGCAAGATCGGGCCACGAATTTCGTGGCCCTTGTCTTTGGTTTCATGTCGTAATCTCCGTCTGGCTCAAGGCAGCCGCAATTCCGCCCGAAATCCTGTGCGTTTCCCGTTTCGACTGAGGGACGGAGTGAACCCAATGATCGATTTGCGTCAGAGGATCATTTCATGGACAGATATCATCGGGAACGTAGGTCTATTCTCTTCGCGCTGGGAGGTCTCGGCATGAATCACATGATCCTGCACGGCGTAACTGATGGGCAGGGTGTCGCCAAACCCGGATTTGTGCTTGGCCCGAACGAGGGCGAACATCTCGTTCATTTTCGTGATCGTGGCAGCATCTTAATCAAGATCGGCAGTACCACTGGGTCCACCAATCTCGCATTAGGAACCCAGCAGGTGATGGCCGGTTCTGGCGTCCCGATCCACCGACATTTCAAAATGGACGAAGCCTTCTATGTTTTGGAGGGCAGCGGAATCTTGATTCTGAACGAAGTACGTCACTCTTTTGCAAAAGGCACATCGATCTTCATTGCCAAGAATACATGGCACGGCTTTGAGAATGCCGATCATGAGCTCCTGCTGCTCTGGGTGGTAACGCCTGGCGGACTGGACGGTTTCTTCCGGGACACTTGCAGTCCACCCGGTGCACCACCAAAACAACTTACGCGAGAGCAGATTAGAGAGATTGCCCGGCGATACGACACAGAATTCCGCTAAATCGAAGTTCTTCACGAACGGCGCTGAAATAGCCGTGCGCGGGATCCCAGAAGCGAGATATACCGGAATACTTTTCAACTCCGCAGAAAGAAATGCCTATCGGCTCTTGAGCACTTCGTACGGGTTTGTCTGTAACGCGTGAGAGAATTCACCTGACCAGTTGTCTGATGAAATCCAGCAGCCAACTCCTAACACTTTCATTTGTAATGAGAACTTCTAAGGTAGGAATCGAAGATTCCCAATGGCATTGCATTTGCAACATCCCTCCCCAACGAGCCGCACTGGCCTTGGAGGATTTTTGTGAAAATACGGATTCAGTCTCTATCGTTTCTTGCCACCCTGGCGGTCGCATTAGGAGTCATCAGCTGGGGCAGCGCACTACATGCACAAAACACACCATCAACGACGCCCGATTGGCAGGCGCAGCAACCTTCTTCATCGCCTGACACAACACCTCCGCAATCGACGCCGGAGACGCAGAGCCCGTCGAGCCAGACGCCGTCGCAGACTCCGGATACGCAGCAGCCGCCGGATCAGGCTCCTCCGCCAAGTGGCCGCACGCCGGAATCGGGAGGACAATCGGGCGCCGACAGCGGAGCAGCCACTGGGGCGCAGACCTTCTCCGGTACGGTCTCAAAGCAGGGAGACAAGTACGTGCTGAAGGATGACTCGGGTCACATCTATGACATCGATCATCAGGATGAAGTGAAGAAGTTCGAAGGCAAGCGGGTTCGCGTGCAGGGCACTCTGGATGCAACGAACAACAAGATCATGGTGAAGTAAGCAAAGCCGAACCTGGCGACGCTGATGAGGCGCTGGAGGTTACTCCGGCGCTTTCGTTTTAACGGCGGTCCTGAACGGAAGATCTATTCGTGGCGCAGCGCGACGATCGGGTCGACCAATGTCGCCCGGCGAGCGGGAATATAGCACGCCAATAGCGCAACCAAGATAAGCAGGGCAGCGACGGCAAGGAACGTGAGCGGATCGTGTGCGGTCACGCCAAACAGGAGGTTGGTCATTAGACGGGTTAATCCGAGAGCGGCGCCGATTCCAATGGCGACGCCCACTAACGCCAACCTCGTGCCCTGCCTCAGGACCATTTGCAGGACGTCTTCGCCCTGCGCTCCAAGGGCCAGACGAATGCCGATTTCACGTTGGCGTTGCGAAACTGTGTAAGACATCACGCCGTAGATGCCGATGATTCCCAGAGCTAGTGCCATTGCGCCCGCAATGCCAAGCATCACCAGCGTAAAGGAAACTCGCGCCAAAGATTTGTCGTATACGTCCTGCATCGTGCGCACGGATGCGAGTGGCAGATTGGAATTTACGGACCAAACCGCAGCGCTGACCTCCTTCAGAAAACCCTCCGTGCCCGTGCGCTCGCTGCGGATCACGAAGGTCGCCGTCCGCACCGCAGGAGCGAACAAATTGTGCACAAGTGGAGCCCAGTAGACGATTTCAGGCGCCTTTTCTTGGACCCCTTTCTCCCGAACATCCTGAATTACGCCAACTACTTCGTGCCAGGGCATCTTTGGAAACTGGCGCAGGCGCTTCCCGACCGCGGCCGACGGCGTCCCCCACATGTCGCGAGACAAATTCTCGGAGACCATCACTACCGGCCGGAGCGAATAAACCTCAGCCCATGTCATCTCGCGCCCGGCGACTAATCTGGTCCCGGCCGTTTGCAGGAAACCTGGCGAAATATGCTTATATAGCCGCAACGGCGGTATAGTGTTGTCGGCGTACACCCTATCCTCGGCAAAGATATTGTCCCAATCTGACTCGAAGCCTTCCATCGGCATTTCGCTCACGAACCCGACGGACTTCACCCCCTGAATCGCTTCCAGCTTATCCAGAATTGCGCTTTGTGTTTGCGTGACCCGCTCGGGCTCGGCGATCAGCGTCTCAGGAATGGAAATTCTCATTGCCTGCAAATGCCGTGGATCCGAGAACCCTGGGTCGACCTTGCTCAATGCTCCAAATGTGCGAATCATCAACCCGGCACTCATCAGGAGTACCAAGGCCATCGCCACTTGTCCTATTACCAGGAAATTCCGCACCCGGTGCCGCTCTCGGCTCGTGCTGACGGTTCTCCCTCCGCTTTGGAGAGCCCCGCTGCGTTCCCCGGCATATTTCAAAGCCGGAATCAATCCAAACAACAAACCCGACAGCACGGAAAGAACAAGTGTGAACGCCAGCGTTCGCGTATCGATCGCGATTTCGTCTAAGCGAGGCAGATTTGATGGACCGAATGCGACGAGAAAACGCACGCCAGCATATGCCAGGCCAACGCCCAGTACGCCACCCATAAGACCTAGCATTAGGCTTTCGAGAAGGAGTCCCCGCACGATCCGCGCCCAACCCGCACCGAGTGCCGTGCGCACCGCAAGTTCCTGCTGCCGCGCTTCGACTCTCACCAGCAATAGATTCGTAACATTCGCGCAGGCAATCAGCATGACCACGCCAATCGTTCCCATCACGACCCACAGCAGTTCACTCACGTTACCGATCACTTCCTGTTTCAGGGACCGAATCATCGGCGTAATTCGCCACGTCTCGTAAATATGTGGATTAGATCCCGGCCCGTTAGAAAAGGAGTCCATCCAGATCGGTAGCATACGTATCAGGTCTGCGTTGGCTTGCGCAATGGTTGCACCCGGCTTGAGACGGGCGATTCCGTGAAAACCGAATCCGGCAAGAATCAACTGGCCACGGTCGAATGCCAGCGGCGCAGCCAAATCGAAATCCGCATCTACGAATCGAAATCCCTTTGGCATTACACCGACAACTTCCCTTGGCTGTGAATCAACCGTTATGTTTCGCCCGAGGACGCCCGGGTCTCCACCGAATCGCCGCTGCCAATAGCCGTAGCTCAACACCACTCTTTTGGGACCGTTCGGCACCTGATCGGCTGTCGAGAGCCAACGCCCCACGACCGGTCGAACGCCAAGTGTCTCGAACACGCCATCGCTCACTCCAACTGTGCGCACTTGTTCCGGCTGCGCGAAGCCCGTGACATTCGCTGTGTCAGTGGCCCATACGCCTGACGATTGAAATGTCCGGTTGTGTTCGGAATATGTGACATACATTGATTGAGAGAGAAGAAGGCCGCTCTCAAAATCCGCAAGTCCTTCCGCGCCTGGGGCGAGCTGATGGAGCGCCACCAGTTCCTCGGACCTGGGGTAGTTCAACGGCTTCAGCACGATGCTGTTTACCACACTGAAGACCGCTGCGTTAGCCGCGATTCCGATTGCGATGGTCAACAAGGCGACAACGACAAACACCGGACTGTGGAGCAGCGCGCGCATCCCACAACGGATGTCGAAGAAAACGTCTTCCACGGATGGCCATGCCCAAACTTCGCGGCAGTCTTCCTCGATCAGGCCTACATTCCCGAACTCCCGGCGCGCGGACCGTATCGCCTCTTCCGGGGTCATTCCATCCGCAACCAATTCCTCGACTTTCTCCTCGAGATGCGCTTGAATCTCTTCCGACAACTCACTGTACAGCCGTCGCCGCGAAAACAATTGTTTCAGCCAATTCATAGTTCACCCGGCGCTAGAACTTGCGTTATACCCTTCAGCATGCGTTCAAAGCTCGATACCTCACGCTCGAGGTGCCTGGTGCCCGCCGGCGTCAACTTGTAGGTGCGAACGCGGCGGTTTGTCGAAGAGATGCCCCATTCCGCTTTTACAAATCCTTCCTTGAGAAGGCGCTGGAGAGCGGGATAGAGCGAACCTTCTTCAATCTCAAGGAGATCATTCGAAGTTCGTTTAATTTGCTGGACGAGCGCATACCCATGCATGGGCTGCCGTTTGAGCGTTCGGAGGATCATCATCTCGAGTGCACCCGGAAAGAGGTCGCGTTGCGCCGGCTTGGTCATACGAAATCCCCTCCTGCTCTATGAGGCATGGTTGTTCAAGGCCTAGAGCAACATAGTATCATGCGCAGCCCTAGTCAGCGAAATTCTGAGTCGGCATCGCTGAAAGAGATGAGTATTTTTGATTTCTGTCGAAAATGAAGATGCGAGTTGGGTCGCTTGTCCGAATGGCCTGACGGGAACTGGACCGCGCGACTCCGTCGTGGTGCCCTATAATCAGGCTTTGGGCTTTTTATGATTCAAACTTTATTTGGCAGTCTTGAAGAGGAGCAGAAGCCAAGTTTTCTCGACCGCATGAAGCAGGCGGTCACGCGCACGCGGGAAAATCTCGCCGAGCGCATCGAGGAAGTGGTTTCGTTTGGGAAAGAAATTGACCGCAATACGCTCGACGATCTGGAAGCAACTCTGATCGCGGCCGACCTCGGTTCTACGACCACCCAGGAAATCTTGGGAAAGCTGCGGGAAAAGGCGGACCGGAAACAAATCAAAGATGTCGACGAACTCAAGCGGCTGCTCAAGGAAGAATTGCTCGCAATTCTCAATACGGCAAATTCGCGTCCGGTGAATAAAGTAGACGGGACACCCGAGGTCATTCTCGTGGTAGGCGTCAACGGGACGGGTAAGACTACGAGCATTGGAAAGCTCGCACAGGTGTTTCGCTCGCAAGGAAAGAACGTGCTGCTATGCGCCGCCGATACATTCCGCGCCGCAGCGATTGAGCAATTGGAAATCTGGGGACAGCGCACGGGGACGGAAGTCATCAAGACCAAGGCCGGGGGCGACCCGGCGGCTGTCTTGTTTGACGCGTTGCAGGCCGCAGTCGCGCGCAAGGCGGATTATGTTGTGGTGGATACCGCTGGTCGTCTGCACACCAAGACAAGCCTGATGGCCGAACTGGAGAAGATGCGGCGTACGGCGCAACGGATCATCCCCGGAGCTCCGCACGAAACTCTGCTGGTAATGGACGCAACCACCGGACAGAATGGATTGCAGCAAGCGCGGTTGTTTACACAGTCGGCGGGCGTCACGGGCATCGTCCTTACCAAGCTTGACGGGACGGCCAAGGGCGGCGTAGTAGTGGCCATCTGCCGCGAGTTGGGTCTGCCGGTGCGATATGTGGGAGTGGGGGAAAAAGCTGGGGATTTGCTGCCGTTTGATCCGAAGGAATTTGTGGATTCACTGTTTGAATAGAGGCAGCAAAACTCCTAACCACCAAGGTCACGAAGGTGCACGAGGGAGAACATTATGGGCGGTACGGAGCCAAGACGACCACGATTTCACTCTATGATCGATTTCTTCAAGCGCCTTTTCCGGAGGAAGCCCGCGGCGCCAGGAGATCCGTACGCGTACGTGACGGCTCCGGTTCGTCGTGGACCGAAGGGGCGCAGCGGCGCTGCTGTGGCCGAGATCGAAGATGATTCGTTCCGCAGCTTTTCTCCCCGCGGGTGAAGATACAACCCCTTTTGCGTGCGAACAACCGCGCGCTCAGTGATGATAGACCGTGTGGCGAATCCGCATGTTAGATTCTTCCTTGAATGTCTCAGCACTCTGCTGACGATTATCTGCAACGTGCGCTGGAACTGGCCCGTGCCGGGATGGGTCTCGCTTCGCCGAATCCCTACGTGGGCACGGTGATTGCCGATTCCCGCGGCGAGATCGTCGGCAGCGGAACTTACACCTACGATGGCGTGAAGCACGCGGAAATTCTCGCGCTGGAGCAGGCTGGTGAGAAAGCGCAGGGAGGAACCCTGTACATCAATCTTGAGCCACATGCGCATCAGGGCCGTACGCCTCCCTGCACGGATGCGCTGATCAAGGCAGGTATTCATCGCGTGGTGGCGTCGATGGCTGATCCCAATCCCAAGGTCAGCGGACGCGGATTCGAGCAATTGCGTGCGGCCGGCGTGCAGGTGGACGTCGGTGGGCTCGAAGAAAAGGCGCGACGGTTGAATGAAGCCTTTGCGCGCTACATCCGGCATTGTACCCCGCTTGTGACCTTGAAGGCGGCGATGACGCTCGATGGAAAGATCGCTCCGCCGCCGGCAGAAACTCTGCGCGTGGCAAATGGGACACCGGCCGGCGGATGGGTGACGAGTGAAATCGCACGCGCGCACGTGCAGGAACTCCGGCACGAGAACGACGCGCTGCTGGTCGGAGCTGGGACCGTTCTTTCGGACAATCCGCTGTTGACGGATCGCAGTGGAAAGCCGCGCAGGCGTCCGCTGCTGCGGGTCATTCTGGATTCGCGGCTGAGGCTACCATCTAATTCACGCCTGGTGCAGAGCGTGGCTGCTGAGCGAAAGAACGACTTGCTGGTCTTCTGCTCGTCGGCGGACGAAAAGAAGAAAGCTGAGCTGGAAAAGTTAGGTGTACGGATTGAAACAATCCCGACCATTGAGATCGATGGCCGTCCGGACCTGCCTGCGATCCTCCGCAGGCTCGGAGATCAGGAGATCACCAGCCTGATGATCGAAGGCGGCGCGACGGTGAACTGGGCAGCGCTGGCTGCGAATGTCGTTGATAAAGTCTTTCTCTACTACGCTCCCAAAATTCTCGCCGGTACTGGATCTGTCCCTTTCGCGGCAGGCGCCGGATTCCGCCATATGAGCCAGGCTGCGCAGGTAAAGAAACTATATCTGCACCGGTTTGGCGAGGATTTCGCGGTGGAGGGATATGTGCGGGATCCTTATGGGGAATAGCGCATTCGCCATGGAGACACGAAGTCATAGAGAAATGATGATTGTGGAATGAAAAAAACACGACGGCGGACCGAAGGCTCTTCATTCAACAATCAATAATTCTGCGTGGCTGCTGGACTATCATATTTCGTTTCGGAGGTCGTCATGTTTACTGGAATTGTCGAAGAAGTTGGACGCATTAGTGAGATCGAACAGCGCGGGGAAAACAGGCGCATCACTATTACGGCGGAGAAAACTCCGAAGGAACTTGGAACAGGCAACAGCGTAGCGGTCAGCGGCGTTTGCCTCACAGCACTTGATATCAAACCCGGATCGTTTTGCGCCGATCTTGCGCCTGAAACATGGGTGCGAACTTCCTTTTCCCGCATTCACGAAGGAGCGCTCATGAACCTGGAATTGCCCATGAAGGCCGACGGGCGCTTTGGCGGGCACGTCGTGCAGGGACACGTCGATGGCGTCGGCAAGCTGATTTCCTTCGACCGCATAGCCGATTCGGAAAATTGGTGGCTCAATATCGAACTGCCGGACGATGTGGAGAAGTACACCGTTTACAAAGGATCGATTTCCATTGAGGGCATCAGTTTGACCGTCGCCAAACTTGAGAAGAATCGATGCACGATTGCCATCATTCCCCACACGGTCGAGATGACTAACCTGCATTCGCTCAAGCCCGGCGATCCGGTGAACCTCGAAGCCGATCTGATCGCGAAGTATGTCGAGAAGATGATGAAGGGCGAGGCTGCGCAGAGTGCTTTGACGATCGAAGACCTGGTCGAACAGGGGTTCTGAGAGCGAGCCATGAGCCGTGGTGCGGGTAAAAGTCTGGCGGGCAGGCAGGCGATTATTTCTGCTTTGGTTGACTCAGGGCCGCCAACTTCGCCTTGGTCGCCGCCAGGTAATCAGCGGGCCTTAGCAGGATCTGCAGACCGCGTATCCCCGCCGAGACCGAAATCACATCGAACAGTTCGATGATCTCATCCGCATAGACGGGAAACTCGCGCTTGGCGGCGAGGGCCGTGACTCCGCCGCGGATATATCCGGTCAGGGATTGCAGATCTTTCACCGGAATGAGTTCGATCTTCCGCTCGCCAGCCGCGGAGGCCAAGGACTTAAGGTTTAGTTCCTGATCTCCAGGGATCGCGGCCATGCATACTCCATTGCGCTCGCCGCGGGCCACTAGAGTTTTGAAAACCTGTTCGGGCGGGAGACCGATTTTTGCAGCAACCGTCTCTGCTGCAAGATCGCTCGGGTCGACTTCGTATTCCCGTAACTCGTAGGAAATTCCTGATTGATCGAGAAGCCGGACGGCGTTGGTTTTTGCGGCCATGCTGCGTTCAGGCTTCGATCTTCAACTCGTCGAGTTCAAGAAATTCCTGGATGATTGGATGTGGATCTTTCTCCATTGCGGCGTAGGTTCCGAAAAAGATCACTTTGGCTTCGTGCAGAAAAACGAGACGATCGGCGAGCTTTTGTGCCAGACGCATGTCATGCGTGACCACAATGCTGGTAAGGTTCAGTTGGATTTTCAGCCGCTTGATCAGATCGCCGAGCAATTGGGCCATCAACGGATCTACCATTGTGGTGGGCTCATCGTATAGGACACATTCGGGACGCGCAGCCAGCGCCCGGGCGATCGCGACGGAGCGCTTCATCCCCGTGGACAGATCCGAGGGCAGCAAGTCGCGCATCTGCTGCACGCCAACCATCTGCAGCAGGCCGTCGACAATCTGGTAAATCTGTTCCTCGTTGAGATCTTGCGTTTCGCGCAACGGAAAAGCCACGTTCTCACCGACCGTGAGCGAGTCAAAGAGCGCGCCGTTCTGAAAGACCATGGTGACTTTTTTGCGAATCGGCTCGAGTTGCTGTTCGGTGTAGTCGGTGATGTCCTCATCTGCAACGATCACCCGACCGGAGTCAGCCTTGAGGAATCCCATAATGTGATGGAGCGAGACCGATTTGCCTACGCCACTACGCCCTAGAATGCAGACAGTCTCGCCGGGCATGACATCGAAGCTGACCTGATCGAGCACGACGTTGTTGCCGAATGCTTTCGAGACCTCACGGAATTGGATGTAGGGGGCCATTATGCGATGAGCCGCAAGCTATGAGCACTCGCCAAGATGACGCTCGGCATTTCAACCTTACCAGATTTGCCCAACCCTGGTTCTAAGGGCGATGCCTAGCCAGTTCGAGATTTCATGCGCGGTCAAAAAAGGGGGATTAGCGGCGAGTCTCTACCGACCGTCTTTCTCCATTCGAATCGAAACTCGTATAATCCCATGCAGTGAATTCATGGGCGCACAACTGCGCTCAGCCCGCTGTTGCTCATCTCGCCCGGCTCAAAAAGGAGGACAGGAAGTGCAATCTCAACAACCTGAAAAGTCGAAGCCGCCTGTAAAGATGGAGCAGCGCGGGCGCATCCTTGGAATCGGCGGTATCTTCTTCAAGTCTGCGAATCGTGATCAAATGCGCGAATGGTATTCGGAGCATCTTGGACTCACCGACAAAGGATCAGGCGCAATGCTTCCCTGGCGCGAACACGACGACCCGCAAAAGGAACACGTCACAGTTTGGACTGTTTTTCCTGCCTCCACTAAGTACTTGGACCCCAGCCCCGCGCCGTTCATGGTCAACTACATCGTGGACGATCTGGATGCTTTGCTCGACCGCTTAAAACAAGAGGGAGTAAAAATCGATCCCAACAGGATGGATGAATCCTACGGTCGCTTTGCCTGGATCTATGACCTGGATGGGAACAAGATTGAACTCTGGCAGGCGCCGTCCGCAAAGCCCTAAGGGTTTCCGCGGCATTTACTCAATCGGTTTCCCGTGATGTGACAGGTGTCGGGTTGGCGGGGCGGGCGAAGGCGTCCGCCCCTACGCGAGCATCCCGCATCTTGTGCCTTCGAAGAATCCCGGAAAGTTGCTTGACAGGCATGGCAACCTCAAGCTATATTTAACCACTCAGTTATTTAACTGCTTGGTTTATCACAAATGCAGGATCAGCTCAGCTCCACCTTCGCCGCGCTTGCCGACCCCACCCGACGCGCCATCCTGGCACGGCTCTCGCTGGGTGAGACCTCGGTGACCGAACTCGCCAAGCCCTTCGAGATGTCCATGCCCGCGGTATCGAAGCACCTGAAGGTGCTGGAGCGCGCCGGCCTGATCTCGCGTGGCCGCGAAGCGCAATGGCGTCCCTGCCGCCTCGACGCCGGGCCCCTGAAGGACGCCGCCTCCTGGATTGAAGAATATCGCCGCTTCTGGTCTGGCCACGTCGATGCTCTCGAGCGCTACCTCGACCGCGTGGATGCAGCCACACCAGCGAGAAGGACGACAAGGAAAGAGCGAACCGGCCCAAATCGCGAACGCAACAAAGGAGAGAAGAAATGAAGATCAAATTGACCAGCGTATATGTGGATGACCAGGACAAGGCCCTGCGCTTCTATACGGAGGTATTGGGTTTCGAAAAGAAGGCTGATTTCAGTCAGGGCCCATATCGCTGGCTGACCGTGGCCTCCGCGGAGGAACCGGAGGGCACGCAGCTGCAACTGGCGCTGAACAACAATCCTGCGGCTACAGCGTATCAGCAGGCTATGCTCCAACAGAGCCAGCCCGCAGCCAATTTTTTCACCGACGACATCAAAGGCGATTGCGAACGCATCAAAGCCGCCGGCGCCGAGTTCACGATGCCGCCCACGGACGTAACCGGGGCGACTATTGCGATGTTGAAAGACACGTGCGGCAATCTCATTCAGGTGACGCAGCTGAAGCGCTGGTAGGAGAAGATAGATGACCAATCGTGAACTATACGCACCTGGTCCAGCCAATACCGTGCAGCTCCGCCGGCTCTGGTCCGCTCACGTAGATGCTCTTGAACGCCATCTCTCCGTCGACACGTGGGCGCTGGCTGCCGCCGCCGTCGTGCTGATCATGTATCCGATTGCGAGGATCGCGATCCCGGCGGTATTCCATGGCATTGTGCCTGATGTGGTTCGGACCGTTCTCAGATTGATCTGAGTCGACGTGGGCACTGGGGAACGTCGTACGCAGTCGCACCGATTGTAATTGAGGAACGTCGAGTTCAGCTCACCGCTGGCACGCCATTCAGAGAAGGAGAAGAAGATGACCAATCTCGAGCACTACACACCAGGTCCGGCCAGCGGGGCGCAGATGCGAAAAAAAGAGGGACAGAACTGGACGCTGATTCTCGTCAGGGAACTGCGGCACGCACCGCAAAAAGTCTGGGAGGCCCTGACTGATCCGGTACATCTGCGCGAGTGGGCACCTTTTGATGCCGATGGGAGCATGGGAACTGCCGGCGCCAGGGTGAAGCTTACCACGGTGGGTGCGCCCGCGCCGCACGTCACAGAAACAACCGTGACGCGTGCCGACGCTCCTAACGTGCTTGAGTACAACTGGGGCGGCAACCACATGCGGTGGGAACTCGAGCCGCAGGGTGGCGGTACGCGCCTGACGCTGTGGACCAGCATCAATCGCCACTTCATTGCAATGGGTGCGGCCGGGTGGCACATCTGCTTCGATGTGATGGATCACCTTCTCGCCGGTCAGCCCATTGGACGCTTTGTCGGCCCCGAGGCCATGAAGTTCAGCGGCTTTCAACGATTGCACGCCGAGTACGCCAAGCTCTTTGGTGTTGAAATGCCCAAGTGGACGCAGAAGGCCGCCGAACAATCGTGAACCGAGGTAGGAACTACAGCCTGCGTGAGTCAATCGCGTTTCATCTGGCGAACCTGCGGGAACATCAAGAAACAGGAGACCGAAGATCAAAACTTAAGGAGCGACATCGTGACCCAATCACGCAATGCTACCAGCATCATGAACCGAGGCATCGCTCGCTCGGTCTTTCGCTGGATTCACCTCATTTTCAGTATTCCGATCCTCGGCTATATTTATAGTCCGTTCGACAAGATCCCGAACTATGCCCCGGCCACGCGGTACGTCTTCGTGCCTTTAATGGTTGTTTCCGGACTGTGGATGTGGAAGGGCCATGTTTTCCGACGGCTGATTTCGAAAAGATCGAGCGCGGGGACAGCGTCGTTCACAAAAGTCTGATCTTCGGACCGGTCGATGACGCGGTCGAATCGAGGACTGTTTCAGTCGTAAGAGTTAAGACGGCGGTGACACCGCTGATGCGGAGACCTTGCCAGGAGGAACTTTGTCAAGCACAGAAGGCAATACCAATGGACGAAGTGTGACACTGCACATGGTTAGCAGTCTGGATGGTTTCATTGCGAAGAAGGACAACAGTGTCTCCTGGCTCGATCACGGAAGCGCTTACGAAGCTGGCGTGTCCATTTCGCCGGAGGAAGTTACCAGCTTCCTTGAAACGATCGATTGTTACGTGCTCGGGTCCCACAGCTATGAACATGCGCTTGAACTGGGCTGGCCCTATGGCGACACTCCGACGGTAGTGGTGACAGGAAGGAAATTGACGTCGACCATGAAGAGCGTGGAGTTCTATTCGGGCGACCTCAAGACGCTAGTTGACGTGAAACTCGCACCTCGATATCGAAGCATCTGGCTTGTGGGCGGGGCCATGCTGTGCCAGCGTTTTCTCGAACTCGGACTGGTCGACAAAATCAGTTTGACCATCGCTCCTGTTCTATTGGGTGAAGGGCTTCGATTGTTCAATGGTTCCATCGAGAAGGAGAGGTGGCATTTGAAGAATGTGGTGGCGTACAAGAACGGCTTTGTCGAGCTATCGTATTCCGCTGCTGCTGCCGCGTAAAAGCTCGGCGAGCGCTATGCCAAACGTTACCCTCTCTAAACAACGACGTGAAGAACTACTCCGAGCATTGCAATCCCGCTTTGAAAAAAACATGAACCGCCACCAAGACCTTGCATGGACTCAGGTACAAGGGAAGCTGGACGCCAACGCTGAAGGACTGTGGTCACTGAGTGAAATGGAAAGGACTGGTGGTGAACCGGACGTTGTCGGTTGTGACAAGAAGATGGGCGAATACATTTTTTGTGATTGCTGCGCGGAGAGTCCGAAAGGACGCAGAAGTCTTTGCTATGACAGTGAAGCTCTGGAGTCGAGAAAAGAAAATAAGCCGAAAGGCAGTGCGATGGCCATGGCGGCAGCCATGGGCATCGAACTTCTGACGGAAGAACAATATCGAGAGTTGCAGAAGCTCGGAAATTTCGACACGAACACATCGAGCTGGGTGAAGACCCCTGCGAATATCAGAGAACTCGGCGGCGCGCTTTTTTGTGATCGGCGCTTCAACACCGTGTTCGTGTATCACAACGGCGCGGAAACTTACTATGCCGCCCGGGGCTTCCGTGGCTCACTGAGACTCTAAAGAGGCTGGATTTCGAAAATGAATCCAAGAAATCCCAACGTTGATGCTGTTTTGCGCCAGACCAAACGGTGGCACGAAGAATTCGAGGCATTGCGGTCCATCATTCTCGACTGTCAACTAACCGAGGAATTGAAGTGGTATCAGCCTTGCTACATACTTCAGGGGAAGAACGTCGTTTTAATCCACGGATTTAAAGAATTCTGTGCGCTGATGTTTTTCAAAGGCGTCTTGTTAAAGGATCCACAGCACCTTCTCGTCACCCCTGGGCAGCATCAGGCGGCACGCCAGATTCGCTTCACGAATGTTCGAGAGATCGCCAAGATGAAACCCATCTTGAAAGCCTACATTCGGGAAGCCATTGCAGTGGAACGGGCCGGACTGAAGGTGAAACTAAAAACGACTTCCGACTTCAAAATTCCCGAGGAGTTTCAAAACAAACTGGACGAAATCCCAGCCTTGAAGACTGCCTTTCGTGCACTGACGCCCGGACGCCAAAGAGGCTACATCTTTCACTTTTCTCAACCCAAACAATCCAAAACTCGGGAGGCAAGGGTTGAAAAGTGTATGCCGCGGATTTTAATTGGCAAGGGATTAAACGATTAAGGGCGAGATTGCTGCATTCGAAAACAAGCCATTCAAGACCTCCTTTGGCTGGCTTTGGGAGCTTTCCCACTCAAGCCAAATTCGGGCTTGAGTGGGCTACCCGTACGTCCGTGGATTCCGTGTTTTGCAAGTCTATTGGTTGTATACGTAGTAGTTGAAGTGGCGGCCAACCACAGTGCAACCATTTCTCGACCAGAAATATGCCTGTACGGTGTGTGTGCCGTTGGTCAATCCGCTCATACTCTGCGAGCTCGTGGCCATGCCCCAAGTACCATCCGCAGGCGTAATTCCCTGATAGCCATAGCAGTAGGGATCGGCTCTAACTCCGTCGACCAGCAGGCAAAGCTCGAATTGATTGCCAGAGGTGGTTCCAGCGCCGTTTGATGCCCACATGTCGGCAACTACGGTGCATCCGGTTCTGAATGATGGCGTGCAGGTAATGCTGATCGCGTTCCCGATCGCTACCATAGTCCCCGCGGGAATGGCAGTTGCGGTGCTCAGTACCTGATCGATGTAGGTTCCTTGCAGCGTGTGTTGTGCCATCGCATTCAGACCCGACAGCAACACCACAGCTGCGGACAACAGCTTTATTCTCAAACCTCGAGTCATAGTTTCTCCTTTTGGAATGGCGTGTGAGTAAGGACCTTCCTGTTCTATAAGGCGGAATTCGCCGCGGGAATTGGCTCACGTCGAGCGGAAGCCCTACGAACCTACATCGGAAACATACGGTCCTCTGTTGCGGATATCTCGCCCGGTTTGTGTCTTCTGGCGCGAAAGGACGGCGTCACTTTTCCAAAACTGCATGATTCCCACTCACTTGCAAGGAGGGAGAACAGTATTGCGGCGCCCTCGGTTGTCACCATCACGAAAGAGAGAGGTTGGTCGCCCGTACGCGATTCAGGCTATCCGCGTCGAGCCTGAGAAAAGTCCGCTCCGCCATAGCTGTCGCCTACAGACTCGGCGGTCTTGGCGGTAGCGGCGTGTCTATGGTTTTTGGCGGGTCAAACGGGGGTGGGCCGCTGCCAGGTTCAGGTCTGTCAAACTGCAGGCTCTCCTTAACGTCCGGAATATAAGGCAAGTGAAAACCCAAAATCGTCATGCGCCGCAGGAGTTCCTTTCCATACGGTGTGCCGTCAACCTCCTCGCGCACAGCTTCCACGCTGATTAGACTGTCGCGAGGGCCAAGATACAGCAGCGCATCACCGGCATCCTTCAGTTTAAGAGTAGAGTCGATACCTTCAGTCCCTCCTGAGATGACGGGTATTGCCGGGAGCTCGCCGACCCAATTCCCGTTCAACACTGCAATAGAGGGAGCAGGCCAGGAATCGAATCGTTTATCAAGGTCGTCATAACCTCTCACTGTATTCGTTCCAGCCAGAATTAGAAAAGTCTTTGCCCCGGCCCGACGCAATTCCGGTTCAATGTAACCATTTCCCTGCTCGCGCAGAAAATGTGCGGAGCCGGCGATCAGGAAGGCGCGGTGATGTTTGGCAAGTACTTCGTCCTTGACGACCTGCGCATACCACTGGTCACGATGTCCCAGGAAGGGACCGACATCCTCCTTGGTTTTTACTTTGTCCCAATCGATGTAGGGATCTCCACATAAGACACGCATCGGATGCTTGCCATGGCGGCGCATGTTCGTCTCGCGAACCGCCTTATACAAGTCTCCGTAAATTGGCGGCGGGTCCCCCAGGCCCAGGGTATTACGCCAGGCTAGCTGCACCTGCTCGATCGGAACTGCTTCGCCGGCGATATATCGGTCGACGGACTTTTGATACAGGGAATTTCCGAATTCCACCACGACGTCGTCAACCCGGTCGGCGAACTCGGCGCTGGCAACCAGTGATTGCAGCCATGCGTATTCCTCTTTATTCCAATGGATCTCACCCAACATCACAATATCGTGGGACTCGAATGCCTGCAGGACAACTGCCGATGCATTTTTGGGGTTTGGATTCCCTTGGGCAAAACATTGTGAGGCAAACGCAAACAAAAGTACTGCCAACGGCTGTAGAACATGTGCTCTCATCTGCGATCACCGAGAAGGTCACAACCCTTTTGGGTCTGCAGTCAAAGACACCACCTGGATAGTGCCGGTTCCCGATGTTTCGTGTTTCCACACATTGCCGCGTGTAGAATACCCCTCTAATTTCCGTCGTCTTCCCCAGTAACTTCACTGAGGAGGCTACCCAATGCCTAAACCAAAAAGGGAAAAAAGCATTCGGCCGTCCGTGAGTTGTTCGTGCAGATGCAGATCAATCGGGGCAATGCCGACGCTGGCGATTCCGGCGCCAACGTCGATGCCTCGGCCGTCATCAGCGTACTGGTCACGTTAGACGGTGTGCCGGTCGCGGACTTGGGCGCAAGTGCAGGCAACCAAACCGGCGTCATATCTCTTCCGGCAGGCTGGACTCTGCGTGACGGATTCAATGTCCGTCCCTTCGGTTGCAATGCTTCAGTTACGGAGTTTGCGAATCAAGGAGATGGAATATATGACGTTCGCATTGTCCCCTACGTGGGCAACCCGGCATGTGCCTGGTTGTCGGGAGAGTACATCTATGGCATTCAGATCAAAACCTCTCGCACCATTGCAGGCAAAACCGTTTCCCTGCAAGGCTCTGCCCTCGGCAAGCTAACGATCCTGTAATTCGCGGGATGGAACCGCTGGACCCGAGCCAGGCAGAACTGGATCTCACCGAAACTCTCTCCTTCTCCAAAAAGCACAGAGCAGCAAACCAGGAGTTTGCTGCTCTCACGTGCTTCAGCAATCCGAACGAAGCGTTATTGATTGAGGGGGTTGAAGGTCAAAACGCCCGCTTCGGTGTTGGAGCAAACGCCAGCCGGGTCGACGCGAACCACTGCATCTTCCTCAGCGCAGAAGGCACGGATACCGGTCTGGTTGATCGTGATCGGAACCGCCACCACCGTGTAGCCAACGTTTACGCCGCCAGCCACTGTGCCAGCGCCAGTCGTGAACAGGTAGCCG
>DATKAP010000052.1:0-6063 GCA_035577905.1 Binatia bacterium | reverse complement strand
GTTCGAACGAGAAATACCGATTCAATCGGCAGACGTCCCGCTTCGTGAAAACGCTCAGGCGGTCCGCCTGCAAATTCTCCGACTTTCTTTCGACTACGCCAAGGCGCTCGCAGTAGACCAAGCGCGGAACTCGATTTCGCGCGATCAACAGTCTGACGCTTCTACTCCGGATTCATCTGAATCGGACCTGCAGCATTGGATGAAGATCGAAGCGCAATGCGACGCAGAGGCTCAAGAAGCTCGCAAGTATGTCGCATCAATTCGCAGCGACGTTGAGGCGCACCGCGGAAAGGACCGAACAAAGCTTGAAGTCGCACTCTCGGAGAGTGAGAGCCATGTCGATCTCGTTCAAGCGAAGTGTCAAAGTTACGGAAACTTGCTGGATTTCGTCCGTACCATGAACGCTAGCAATCCGCAGAAGGAGGACTTAGTCTCGATTATCGATGCGCTCTCGCGAACAGTTCCAGAACTGGGGACTGCCGTTGGAGCGACACCGCCGTCACAAGGTGGATTCAGCTCCGTGGTCCCTCCCGCAACGGGCTCCAGTATCCCCAACCTCATTTTTGAAGTTGTATTGTCCCGCCGAAGACTTCGCACACTCGACCGTGCAGATCGAACAACCGACGGGCTGGCGGAGGCCTCACAAGATCTCAGGAATCCACTCGCGGAGTATCTCTATTCCGCCTTGCAAAGTGCTAACCTCGCCAGCGGGGACCTGCAACGCAGCGACATTGAGGACTTGCGCAAGCAGCAAGTGCGACTCGATCACCTCTCCTCCGAGGTGACTGCTCTTGCTCCAGCTATCGTCGCCTTGGACAAGCAAAAGATCCTGTTCGGGATCTACATGTCGGATCTCGCAAGTTGGCGCACTTTGGTTGTGAGCCAGTACAACGCAGCTTGGAAGAACCTCATCATCCACCTCGTCGCAATTGGGGGCGTGGTCGTTCTGTTAGTCGTACTTACTGGAGCACTGCGCCGGGCCACTGTTCGCTACGTCCACGACGAGAACCGCCGTCTCAGCGTCTTGATTGCTGAGCGGATTCTGCTATGGGTGTGCATATTCCTCATCATAGTGTTTAGTCTTGCTTCCAACCTGGGCTCGTTGGCAACATTTCTGGGACTCATTACTGCCGGCCTGGCTGTCGCGCTGCAAAATGTGATACTCGCAGTGTTGGGTTACACCGTCTTAGTCGGCAAGCTGGGACTTCGTTTAGGCGACCAGGTACAGGTATCGGGAGTCACAGGGAAAGTCGTTGAGTTTGGTCTTCTGCAGTTTCAAGTAAGAGAAGTAGACGCGCAAGGACAGCCCACGGGCAGACTGGGATCCTTTTCCAATTCCTTCATCTTCGTCTCGCCGGCTACAGGCATCTTTAAGCTCGGGATCGAAAGGAGGAACACAAATTCCTCCGACGAGCCTTCCTCGGTTGGCCCTCACGAAATTTTGAGCGATCCAAGCACGGCTAAGGTCTGATTGTGAGATTGATCCGGATCGAGGGTAGACAAAGAAACCTCGGAAACAGACGACGCATTCAGGTCCAAGTATTCACATTGCTGCCGCCGATGGAGGTTGCTCTGGCGGCGTGAAATCTTCGAGCGATGCAGCGCGTCGCAATGGCCGTTCGATACCAAGCCTCTTCAGCCGGTACATCAGCGTTGTCCGCTTCAGACCCAGCCTTTCAGCTGCACCTTTTGGTCCTCCAATTCTCCAACCGGTCGCTTGCAGCGTACAGAGTATCAGCGCGCGTTCGGATTCTCGGATCGTCATTTGCTCGGGAGGCTCTGGGTTTCTGGACATCTCCCCGATTGAAGGCGGGGAGGGAATGGGCAACGCCGATGCGGGCAGTGGGTTTAAAAGCACGCCGTCTTGTGCAAGAATCATGGCACGCGACACGAGGTTTTGTAGTTCACGTATGTTTCCGGGCCAAGAGTACGACGAGAAGGCTGCCATCGTTTCCGGAGGAATGTGATGGATGTGCCTTTTCATGCGGCCGCTGAACATCTCGACGAAGTGTTCCACGAGAGCTGGAATATCTTCCCGGCGTTCGCGAAGGGGTGGCAAAGAGATCGGAAACACGTTGAGCCGGTAATAGAGGTCACTCCGGAATTCGTTCCGTTCCACCATTTCCAGTAGATTTCGATTCGTGGCAGCTACCAGCCGCACGTCCACCTTGTGAGTCCGTCCGCTACCCAGACGCTCGAACTCTTGCTCTTGGAGTACCCGCAGCAACTTCGGCTGCAGGGCCGGGGGAATATCTCCCACCTCGTCCAGGAACAACGTACCCCCATCAGCCATTTCGAATCGTCCGATTTTCTGCGCGATGGCTCCGGTGAAGGCACCCTTCTCATGACCGAACAGTTCGCTTTCCAGGAGATCGAGGGGAATAGCCGCGCAATTCAACTTGATGAGTGCACGTCCGCATCGCGGGCTTGCTTTATGAATGGCATTGGCGATTAGCTCCTTGCCGGTGCCAGTTTCGCCGTGAATCAGAACGGGAGAGTCGGTGGACGCAACACATCCGACTTGTTCAAGCACAGATTCAAGCGCACGGCTGGTCCCGATAATCTGCTCAAATGCTCGCGCGGCTTGCTCCTGGTCACTGTGCGTAATTGCTTCGGAACTGTTCACAGCAAACCCCCACAAGGATGCCCACGATTCCACATGCGATCGGTTGGCCGCTTACATGTCGATTGCGGCGCGCACTTTGGTAAGTAAAACTTGATCGTCAAAGGGTTTCATAAGGAATTCGACCGCGCCCTCCCTCATTGCCTGCACCCGCACTTTCGCGTCCCCATGTGCAGTGATAAAAATGATCGGAGTTTTGCATCCGTCGGCCTTAATCTTCGCTTGCAATTCGAGGCCTGACATTCCCGGCATGCGGATATCGGTTATCAGACAAGCTACCGTACATTGCAGGCCGGACTCGAGGAATGCTTCCGCCGACCCAAAGCACTTTGCGGAGAGCCCATCTGCTTCGATCAGGTCCTGCAGTGCGCGTTGAACCGATTCATCGTCGTCTACGATTGCGATCAATTTCTTGTCCTGGCCTTTCATGCCAGCACAATAAACGATGGCCCATCAGAGAACAATCATACCTTCGTGCGGCGCAATAACACTTTCGTCAATCCACGGCAGGGGAGCTAAGGGAGTGTGCCGACGCGCGTGGGCACCGGATAGCAGCAGTTAACGGGAGGACTTGAGCTTGTCGGCCATTCTAACTAGTTCGGGCAAAGACTTCGCTTGCATCTTTTGCATCACATGCCCGCGGTGGATTTTTACCGTGGTTTCGCTGGCACCGAGTTCCCCTGCAATCTGCTTGTTGAGCAGCCCGGAAACTACCAGATTCATGACTTCACGCTCCCGTACGCTAAGCCCAGCATAGCGCTCCTGCAGTTCAGCTAGCTGTTTCTGCTTTTCGCGGAGTACACGGTCCCGGTCGAGCGCGCGTTGAATCACATCGAGCAGATCCTGATCCCTGAATGGCTTGGTGAGGAACTCGACGGCGCCGGACTTCATGGCTCTTACGGTCATCGGAATGTCTGCGTGGCCGGTAATGAAAATAATGGGAATCTTGATTCCTGCCCTCCGCAATTCATGCTGAAGATCCAAGCCGCTGATGCCGGGAAGTCTTACGTCCAACACCAGACAACTAGGACCGCCTCGCCCCTCGCTTGACAAGAACTCTTGCGCCGTGGCGAAAGGTGCAGCCTGCAGGCCCACCGACTCCACCAAATCCTTGATCGCTTCACGGACTCCCGCGTCATCATCGATGATGAATACGGTCGTTGCATCTCCGATGCTCATTTCTGGACCTCGGCTGGCAAAGTGAAATGAAATGTTGCACCGCGATGCGCATTAGCTGTGGCCCACAACCGTCCACCATGGGCTTCAATGATCGAACGACTGATCGCCAGCCCCATGCCGGTGCCTTGAGGCTTGGTTGTGTAAAACGCGTTGAAGATAAGGTCCACTTTTTCGCTGGGAAGGCCCACGCCGGTATCGCTGACGGAGACGAGCAGTAGCCCATTGTCCGTCCGCTGCGAAAGGATGCTAAGTTCGCCGGGTCCGGCCATCATGGCCTCGATGCCATTCAACATCAGGTTCATCAACACCTGTTGCAACTGCACCCGATCTGCCATGACTTGGGGCAATTGTGGGGCCAGTTCAGTGCGCAGTGAAATGGAATGCCGCATTGCCTCGTTTCGAAGCAGCACAAGCATTTCGCCGACCAGGTCATTTATATCGACCAACTCACGTTGCGGCGGAGCGCCTGTCTTGTAAAACATCCGCAGGCGGTGGACGATTTCGGCGGCACGGTTTCCATCTTGTTCAATTCTCCCTGCGGCCGCGCGGGCTCTTTCCAGGTCCGGCGGATCATGTTTGAGCCATCGCAAGCAAGCACTGGCGCTCGTGATTGTGGCTGCTATGGGTTGGTTTATTTCATGAGCCAGAGAACTGGCCAGCTCGCCTAGCATGGTTACCCGGTTCATGTGCGCGAGATCTGCCTCTAACTGACGCAATTTTTCACGCTCTTGCTCGGCGCGCTTGCGTTCCGTTATGTCGATGTGGGTTCCCAATACTTCAGTCACCTCTCCGCTCGCATTGGAAACTGGATGACCCACCGCCTGGATGTGTCTTACCTTTCCGTCTGGCAGCACGATTCTGAACTCCTGGGCGAAGTCTTTACCCGCCTGCACCGCTCTCTTGGCGTATTCGACCTCTCGGTCGCGATCTTCCGGATGCATCCGTTGCTGCACTGTTTCCATGTCGGGGACGCCGTCCTGCGGATCAAATCCCCAGATCCGGAAATTTTCCTCAGACCAATAGAGGGCAACTCCCCCGGCTTTATAAGCCCAACTGCCGGTGTGGGTCAGCCTCTGCGCATCGGCCAGATAAGCTTCGCTACGACGCAGCGCTTCTTCGGCACGCTTCCGGTCCGTCACATCGGTCATCGTGCCCATGAATTCGACAACTTCTCCAGCGGCATTTAAGACGGGGTGGCCTGTCCCCTCCAAGTGTTTCACCGTTCCGTCCGGCATCAGGTACCGGAAAGCGCTGGTGTAATCAGCTTTCTGCTCGTAGGCCTTCTGAAGTGTCTGGCGTAGCTTCTCCACGTCCTCGGGGTGGATGCGGCGCCACACGGTTTCGCGATCGGGAAAGCCCTGCTCCGGATCAAAGCCTGAGATTCGGAAAGTTTCCGCGGACCAGAAGAGAGCGGGTCCGCCAGGTACATGAGCCCAACTGCCCGTTTTGGTCAGCCTCTGCGATTCCGCCAGATAAGCTTCGCTCCGCTTCAAAGCCTCTTCGGCCCGTTTACGGTCCTGGATATCGGTGCGCGTGCCGTACCATCGCAGGATGCGCCCCCGCTCATCCCGCAGCGGATTGTCTCGGATCAGGAACCAGCGATACTCACCGTCTTTTCTCCGAATTCGTGCTTCTATTTCCAAAGGTGCGCCGTCGGAGCTCGCCCGCAAACGAGCGGCTTCCAGGTTCTTCAGATCCTCCGGATGAAAGATTCTGGCGACTGCGACTTTTGACTGGATCTCTTCCGAAGTAAGACCGGTATATTCCAGTTCTCGTCGGTTGGCAAAAAGAGGACTCCAGTCCGCGTCGAAAACAAAGACTTGTTGCGAAATCACATCGACGAGCTGTCGAAGCTCCTCTTCGCTCTGCCGAATCTTTTCCTCGGCCCGCTTTCGGTCCGTGATATCGCGAATGGAGCCGGAAATCAGCACGCCCTCGTCTGTTTCGAGCGGGCTGAGGCTGACCTCGACCGGAAACTCCCGTCCATCTTTATGCAGGCCACGCAGTTCCAACCCCGACCCCATCGGCCGCGTGCGAGGGTCGGCGACAAAGGCCGCGCGATGCTCTGGATGCTTACCCCGGAACCGCTCCGGCAGCAACATTTCGATTTTCTTTCCCAAGACCTCTGCTCGCTGATAGCCAAACATTTTCTCCAGTTGCGCATTGACCAAAACAATCTCGCCTTCGCGATTCACGACCGCGACCGCATCGGGTGCCGATTCCAGCAGCCCGCGGAATTTCTCCTCAGCCTGCTTGCGATC
>DATKAP010000051.1:0-22191 GCA_035577905.1 Binatia bacterium | reverse complement strand
TTCGGCCTGCAATATGAAGGGCAGGAAAGCCAATTCGTACACACGATGAATATCGTGCTCCTCGCGCCGGATGGGAGTGTAGCGTACTTCTGGAATACCAATTGGACCTGGCAGGAACTGATCAACAGTTTGAGGCGAGCGGCGAACAACGGATCCAATCTACGTGGGCAGGGTCTTTACAGCAATCTCTGCGCTCGTTGTCACGATGTCCCCAACCCTGAACTCAGGAAGCAGCCACCGAATCTGCATGGAGTCTTCAAAACAGGAAAGTTGCCAAGTGGTGTGGCCGCTAGCGATGAAAGGCTCCTTCGTACGATCATGCATGGACTGGGTACTATGCCACCTTTCGAACAGACGTTAAGCGAAAAAGATGCCAGGGACATTGTGGCTTATTTGCATGCGCTGAATTGATTGGTTAGGGCTTACTATTACTTGTTGCATTGGCGGAGACATCATGTTCTTCTTCGCGACATCATGAACGACTTTCATTCTGGATTTATACATCCCATTGACAGGAGGATATTGCATCATGACACGGCGCGAAATGTTCTTTGGGTCGACTGCTCTAGCAGTAGGAACTTTAGCCGCCAAGGCAGCAGCACAGCAACACGAACATCATGCTGGCACCGCGGCCAATCAAAACCTCATAACAACAGCCAGCAACTGTGTCTCGGCTGGCGAGGTCTGCATGCATCACTGCCACGAAGTGGCAGCGAAGGGCGACCATTCCCTGATCGTCTGTGCAGAGCGGGTGAACGAACTCATTGCGGCCTGTACCGCGTTGCGATCGCTCGCGGCGCAGAGTTCAAGTTTCCTTCCGAAATACGCCAAACTGACCTCAGAGGTCTGCAAGTCGAGCGAGGCGGAATGCCGCAAATTTGAGAAGCTTCATCCTGAGTGTAAGGCCTGTGCCGATGCCTGTGTGGCCTGTATAACCGAGTGTTCGCGAGTCGCCTGAGTACAGGCAGACGCTCTCGATGTGGTTAGAACATTCACGGGACACAAGCTCGGCTTCGGAACCGAGGAAGCCCTTATTTGCTGCGCGATTGTACGGAGCGTGGGAGCCACGTCAGCCGCCGTATTCGCTCTGGCAGTTGGGGCGGCGCGTGAGAAAGCGTGCGAGTTTGACCCATCTCCCTCTCGCATAGGTCAAGCGCAGCGGGGAAAGGAAACTTCACCGGTGTCTCGCAGGCAGGCGCGTAATCATCTCCTGCGCTCTCAAAACATCGGCCTTCGTCAAATTCAGTTGGCATCTCCAGATAGTGACAAGGTTAGATACGATGCGAAAGACACTAATTGGCGGTCTATTGCTTCTGCTCGTCCGGTTCTTGATTTGTGCGTCGCCGTTGCCCGTGGCTGCACAAGAACCTGACGGCAAGATTCTGAACTCAAGGCCTTGGCCTCCATTGCCGAAGTATGAGGACCTCGACGATTTCGGCCGTGGCTACTTTCCCCGCGCGGTCTACGAAGAAGCACGTACGCAAAAGGAATTCGACCTTCTAGAAATCACCTACGCCAGCGACGCGCTTCCCGTGCACGGCCTTTTGATCAAACCGAAAGCGCCGGGCACTCGAAGGTGGCCAGCGATCATCTTCAATCGCGGCGGCAACGGCGATCTTGGACGTATCACGGATAATGGCCAGCCTTGCGGTGGCATGACGAACACGTCGTGCCTGGACGTCGCCGATCTGTACCTTTTGGCGAAGGCCGGCTTTGTGATCATCGCTTGCGACTACCGCTACCGGGGCGCTACTGTGAAGCGAGACGAGTGGGGCGGAGTCGATGTCGATGATGTTCTCAATCTCGTGCCGGCATTGAAGTCTTTCGACTACGTGGACCCGGAGCGGCTGTATATGCTCGGCCTGTCGCGAGGCGGCACGGAGACTTACCTCGCACTCAAACGAGGTATTGCCGTTAAAGCCGCCGCTGTCATCGGGGGAGTCACCGACGTGAAAGCATGGGTGGACGAGAGGCCGGAAATGGGCATTGTCAAGGGCAATGAATTCATCGACGGCTTCGCCAATATCTGGCCCGACTATGAGCATCGCGCCGAGGAACAGTACAGGGCACGATCAGCCGAGTATTGGGCCGACCAGATTAACTTGCCGGTTCTCATCCTCCATAGCCGAACCGACAGAATGGTCCCCGTAACCCAGGCTCTCCGAATGGCGGAAGCACTTCAGGAAAAAGGCAAGGTGTACTCGCTTCATATTTACGAGCGTGATGGCCATCCGTTGCCGGGGAATCGAGAGGACCGCAATCGCCTGATCGTCGATTGGTTCAACCGAACTGGCCAAGTCGGCCAATAATCATGCTGATACGAGTCTCAGATCTTGGGCCCGGCAAAATCGCAGTAGGACTTGCACCTAGAAATTTCATGCGTGAGCTTGCCGGTTACGGTGTAAAAGCGACCGGAATCGGGTTGAGAATCACGATCGCTACGCATGATGATGTCCGGGTGCCTGGAGTTTTCCTGTAGTGGTCATGACCAGCTTTCCGTGTTGAACGCCCCGCAGACTCAGCATGCGGTCGGCGAGCTGCTTCAGATCACCACTACGACCCTTCATGATGATGACCTCTAAACAGTTGTCATGGTCCAGGTGTACATGGGTAGCAGCCAGTACCTGGTTATGCGCGTGATGTTGAATTTCTATGAGCTTATTGGCGAGATTCGGGCGGTGATGATCATAGATCATCGATAAGGTCGCCACTACGGGCTCGTTCTGGTCAATCGCTTCGGCGACCAGGCTTTCTCGAACAAGGTCGCGCAAGGCTTCCGAGCGATTCTGGTACCCTCGTCGCGCAATCAGGCGGTCGAACTGCTTAAGCAGGGGCTCTTCAATCGACACGCCGGTTCTCGTGAGCTCTCCTGTTTCGTTTTTCTGGTCCCTATTTTTCGTGCGGCGAGTCATTTCGTCCTCCTCCGGCAAGTCAAGCTCTCACAAGCCGATACCTCATCGGGATACGTCAGGGCCTCGACTTGCGCTCGGATCAAATCAGAAGAAAAGCCCTTCTCGTCCGAGTATAGAGCGGAACATACACCCCCGGGATTCTCCGGTGGTTCCCGATCAACTTGCGATCTGGTGGGTAGCGGCGTATGCTTGTTCGTTTCGTAACACGATTCCTAAATTCGTGTCATTCTATTGGAGTGAAGCCAGCGATGCGACGAGGTTCGCCACGCCAACAACTTCCCCACCGCCTCACACAGCATCGTAATTCAAAGCCGTTTGTACTGATCACGTTCTGCATATTAGGTGTCACAGGTCTGCTCGCTGCCCAGAAGAACGCTCCCGTCGCCACGAGCAATAAGCTCATTCTCCTCAGCTATCGGCCACCATCGTTGACACGTCGGGTGCAGTAATTCCCGGGGCAATCGTGGAGGTTCGAAGCTCGAGCGGTGCGGTGCAAAGAACCGTGCGGTCTGACGGCAACGGCTTCTTCACTATCTCTGGTCTCCCGGCAGGTGGCTATCGCCTCGAGGTATCTCATCCCGGCTTTGAAACCAAAGAAATCCCCATCACCATGGGGGACACTGAGGCACTAGTCCGGCTCCACATCTCACTCGCCGTGAGCGCTGTGAGCACCACCGTACATGTCGAGAGCCGAGCAGATGACCTGATCGGACTTGCTGAGTCCGCCACTCAGGGAACGGTGGGCACGAAGGAGATCCAGGATCGTCCGATCCTGCGTTCGGGAGAGGTGTTGGAGACGGTCCCCGGCGTGATCATCACGCAACACGCCGGAGGCGGTAAGGCCAATCAATACTTCCTTCGTGGCTTCAATCTGGACCACGGCACGGACTTTGCCAACTTCCTCGACGGTATGCCACTCAACCTAACCTCGCACGCGCACGGCGAGGGGTACTCGGACATGAACGTCGTTATTCCGGAGTTTGTACAGCGGGTGGATTTTCGGAAGGGGCCTTATTACGCGGATATCGGCAACTATGGCTCGGCTGGATCGGCCAATGTAGTTTTTTTCAAGACGCTCCCTCAAGACTTCTTCAAGGTTGAAGGCGGCATGTATGGCTATGGGCGGGCCGTTGCCGGCGGATCGCACAAAGTCGGCTCGGGCAATTTGTTGTACGGAGGGGAGGTCTATCACGATGACGGCCCATGGACACATCCGGACAACTACTACAAGTTCAACGGCATTCTGACTTACAGCCAAGGCGGAGACGGGGACGGCTTCAGCATCACCGCCCGCGGTTACCGCGGACAATGGCACTCGAGCGATCAAATCGCCGCCAACGCCGTGGCCCTGGTGGGTTTCTTCGGAACACTCAACCCGACCGACGGCGGCCATTCCCAACGTTACAGCTTACAGGCCGAATGGCATCGCCGGTGGGCAAGCTCCGAGACGAAAATCACCGCCTACGGTTTTTACTACGATCTCGATTTGTTCTCCGATTTCACCTATTTCCTGACGGACCCGGTTCGTGGCGACCAATTCGCGCAGCAGGATCGACGTTGGATAGCTGGGATCGATGCTCGGCATACGATCTCCGGCGAGTGGTTTGGCCGGAGAGTAGAAAACGCCTTCGGCCTGCAGGTCCGTAACGACTGGATCACCAACGGTCTTTACCAGTCGGAAGACCGTGTGCGCGTCGACAAGACTGATTTCTCGACCGGCAACACCTTGCCCGCGACTACTGACGCGAATCATCTGACCGACACGCAAGTAGGTTTCTATGCGGAGAACAAAATCCAGTGGGCGGAGAAATTCCGCACGGTGGCAGCGCTACGCGGGGACCTGGAGCACTTTGACGTTACCAACTTGCTTACCACAGCCAATTCCGGCACGGCCACCAAGGCGGTGCCTAGCCCGAAGCTGAGTCTGATCTTCGGCCCGTGGGCCAATACTGAGGTTTACGTACAGGGTGGCTTCGGCTTTCACAGCAATGACGGCCGAGGCACAACCCAAAGGATTGAACCGATTTCGGGGGAGAATCCTTTCCCGAACGTGCCCGCTACGCCGATCCCTCCGCTGATCCCAACCAAAGGCGCAGAAGCCGGCATACGCACGTTGGCCCTGCCGCATCTGCAAAGCACGCTTTCGTTCTGGTATCTCCACAGCGCTTCCGAACTCCAGCAGGCAGGCGACACCGGAGGCACGACTGCCTCGCGACAGCCGAGCGACCGCTATGGCGTCGAGTGGGCGAACTACTATACTCCGCTGGAGCATCTAGCCTTTGATTTCGACCTGGCAACGTCCAGAGCTCTTTTTACCGAAGTTGACGAAGACGATGCGGCGCCGGACAGTCCGGGCGGCAGGCGTGTTCCCGAGGCGGTGGGGTTGGTAATTGCGACGGGTGTCACGCTGCAAGACCTCAAAGGCTTCTGGACGAGCTTGCGCCTGCGCTACTTTGGCCCGCGTGATCTAACTTCCGACGGAATCTTTCGCTCGAAGGCAACGGCCTTGCTCAATGGAGAGGTCGGTTATCAATTCAACGAGAAGTGGGGACTCTCAGTCGAGTTCCTGAACTTGCTAAACCGCAGAGACCACGATATCGACTACGCTTACCAATCCCGGATAACGCCGGCCGCCGCGTCGGCGTTCACGGACGTGTTCCATCCCGTCGAGCCGTTTCAGGTGCGATTCGGACTTAGGCGGAGTTTTTGATGAATACACCTGCTTTCCACGGAGGATGTTGGTAGGTCCCCATACCACTAGTTTTTCGCCTGTGACGACCAGGCCGCGCTTTTAGACCCGCAAACGGACTGTACTCGCCAATGGCGGATATCAGCCTGCTTTTGTCATTTACGCCAAGCGCTCCGGTGCAGAGAATTGGATCCGCATCTGTACGCGTCGTTAGGACAAGGAAATGCAGCGCGGCACCAAACTTTACGGTACTGTTGAAACAATAGTGGCAGAGAGGACGTCTTATGATTGCTGGGAAACTTCAACCCAAGGTGACGCACGCTGCAGCGCTCGCAGCCATAACTGCTTCGCTGTTGATGTCGGCCTGCAGTGGCTCAGGCAACCGTGAAGTCAACGCACAGATGGCGTGTGCGGCACTGTCCGGGAAAACCATCGGGGGAGCGACCCTCACGACGGCCGTCATCCCGGCCAGTCCATCTGCGCCGACATACTGCAAGGTCAACGGCACTCTTGCGCCTGCGCTGAACTTTGAAATTCGCCTGCCCGACAAATGGAAGGGAAAGCTCTACTATGCCGGAGGTGGCGGCTACGACGGAGTCATGACGGAAGTAGTCGTGCCACCGCTTATGCAGGGGTATGCGGAAGTCGTCAGCGATTCCGGTCATCAGGGAGACGGAATGTCAGCTGCTTTTGCATTGAACGATACCTTCGCCGCCCAGCTTTTCGGGAGTCTCTCCGTGCCAACGGTCATGTCGACAGCTCTCAAAACCGTGACAGCGGCTTATGGTGTGCCGCCAGCTAAATCCTATTTTGAAGGCTGTTCCAACGGAGGACGGGAAGCATTGATGGCTGTGCAGCGAAATCCGAACCTTTTTGATGGCGTCATTGCTCGCTCACCTGGGTACAACTGGGTGGGCTTCATGGGCGCGTTCAACCGCGCAGCGAAAGCGTTGGCTGCTCCCGGGGGAGCGTTTACTCGCGCTAAAACGGCGCTACTGGCAAAGCATGTGCGAGAGGCCTGCGACGGACTCGATGGGATTGTCGACGGTATTGTCGCGAGTCCCGCAATGTGCACGGCAAAGGTCATGAACGTTACGGCTTTGCGTTGTCCAGGGGGTGCCGATACCGGAGACACCTGCCTTTCCGATGCGCAACTCGCAGTCGTCAAATCATGGACGACCGACGCGGTATTTACCGGCAGTAACACCTACCGCAGCAGGGGATATAACCTGACGGGCAACGAAGACGATCCAGGAGCTTTTGGGATATGGGTTTCTGGCGATGGTGACGTCAAAAAAGCCGGACAGTACATGTTCCAGGATACTTCCGTGAAATACGTCCTCGCGCGTGATCCCAACGCCGACTCACTGAAGTACACCTGGGATAAAAATCAGAGCGCACTTTATTCAATGGCAGCGCTCAATGACGCAACGCAAACCGATATCCGTCCGTTCCTCAATAGCGGCGGCAAGTTGATTGTATGGCACGGCGGGTCTGACATGGCCCTCAGCGTCAACTCGACCATCGAGTATATGGCGAATGTAGAGAAGTCTGTCGGTGCGACGAGCGCAGCTGCGTCAACTCGGCTCTACGTGGCGCCCGGAGTGAATCACTGTGAAGGAGGAGCAGGGCCAGACCATACCGACCTGCTCACGGCTTTGGACCAGTGGGTAACGAAGGGTATCGCTCCATCCACTTTGACGGCAGAGAAGTTGGATGCGAACGGAGCGGTAACGCGAGCGATGCCGTTGTGTCAATATCCGCAGTATCCCAAATATACCGGGCCCGCCAACGATATGGCGGCTGCCATGTTGGCGACGAGCTACACCTGCACGTCACCCTGAGCGCAACCAAGTTTTCAGGTGGCGGTCGGAAGGTTTTTGATCAGGCCCTTATTGGTAATGAGATAGTGGTCCTTATTCAACTAGTGAATAAATCAGATCAGTTCGGGATGATCCGGAGGCTTACCAGGGAAGGTTTGGCAGGCACCGCGTTTTCGACGGTTGTTGTTAGCAGGAGTTGAAAATACGGCGGCACGGTTCGATGGTCAGGCGAGAGATTCTGCAGGGCCTGGTGTAGTTCAGCCATGCGTTCTGGATTGATCAGATATTCCATTGCTGCCTGAGATCCCTGAGTGTAGATGCCATAGACCAACAGCACTCGGCGGTTTTTTGTCTCATTGGGAAGCATGAGGACGAGAGCATAGTCGCGCGTCAGTTGATTTGATAGAGGGTCGAATTCCGGCTTGTAGACAGGCTGCTCTCCTGACTGAGGATTCTTATTGAGAATCACTCCGCTTTGAAAGTGAAATCCCTGAAGGTTCAAGAAGACCCTTCCACTCCAAGCCTGATTTCCCCCGAGGAGAATTGAGTTTTGTCCCTTAATCTCATCGAGATTCACTAGACGTGACTGTTGCACGCGGCACTTCTGGCCGACACTAGAGAACATCTCGCAAAGCTCGACCACTCCCAGAGTTTCGCCAACTGAAGTGAAATCGGTCAGGCTCGGAACAAACAGAAACCGCTTCAATTCGTGGAAGTGAATGGTGTCTCGAAACTCAGGAAAATCGGACTTGGCGATCTCATGGCCGCGAGTCAGCGTTTGCTGACTGTCCCCTTCATGTGCTGCGCGGAGCAAAGGATGATTAGGAATCGTGATCAACGGCGGATCGAGGGGTGAGAGAAATGGCTCCCAAAACCACTGCAGGCTCTCAGGTAACGCCTGGGATTGAACGTGCGATTGCAGGGTCTGCTGTTTTGCCCTCTGGTTTACCACCAGGATCGCGAGCACCACGCAAAGACCGCTCAACAGGACGATCGCCACCCAGGAAAGCTGACTCGACTTTCGTTGCACACCAGCCTGCGAGCCGCCCGCAGAGCTCTCGAAATCCGTTTGCTCGCCCGGGCTCCGTTTGAACTGTGGCACGTAGTGCCCCGGCGGTAAATCCATGCGGATCAGATTGCTCTTGCCCTCTTCCGCGTAATACTTCTTCAGGAGTTGGCGGATTTCATGCGCCTGCACTCTTACGATCGGATTCTGTTGTGGGTCAAAGTCGACCCCCCGTTCATAGGCCTCGACCCCGATTAAATACTCGTTCAACTTCTGGCCTTCCCCCGAGAAAGTCTGTTCGGCGACAAATTCGAGGAAACGCGACTTCTTGGGGGAGTTCTTAAAGTACTTGCTCTCCAATACTCGGTGGAGTTCCTGCCGTTTTTCGAGAACGGAAATTAGCGATGCTGCGGGATTTTGCAGGGAAGCCATCTCATCATTCAAGTGCACATTCGCGCAGGGCAGCGAAGCCGCAGCAAAATGCTAGCTATTATCGATCATTCTCAAACCCAAAGTCGAGAAACCCCTGCACTCGGTCAAACTAACCGTTAGTTACCGTTAGTCCTGTTAAATCCTCGCACCTCCGCTTGGCAGCGCGCCAACACGGGACTCGTCCTGCCCGTATCTCTTTGCCAAAGAAAGCAGATGTTCACTGCAAATCGGGTGCCAGCGTTTGAAGTTGGCGTATTGTGGCATGCCAGGAATAGATGCCCTAAGTAGTTGAAAATAGATTGGTTAAACCATTCAAATAACGTTGCTTAACGCTCATTACCTAGGAGGAACGCTGTCTCCAATGATAGAAGATGGCTTCGATTTCGAAAGGAGGAGGACTGTTCAGATGTTCCAAAGCCGACGGTCAACCGTCCTGGGCCTCTCCTTTCTTTTAGTTACTTGCGTTCTCCTAACGCAAGCCGTCAGTCAGGAACTGATCGCCACCAAGCGGTGGAAGCACCCCGTTCTGACGATTCACTCAGACGGCGCCCACGAAAACAAGTACGGATTCGAAGGCGGCAGGGTGCTGAAACTCAAGAATGCATACCACCTGTTCACGTCAGAAATGGTTGGAGAACCCCATTGGGTGAAGATGAAACTGGCGCACTGGAGCAGCCCGGATCGTCTCCGCTGGACCCGGGTCTCGACCGTAGCAGAGTCGACGGGCGACTTCACGGGCAAAGATCCGCGAGCTGCTTTGTGGTCCCCGCTGCCAGTCTACGACCCTCGGGAAGGGCGCTGGAATCTCTTTTACGTTGCCTACCAGGCGGCGCCAGACACGAGTGATCGCTGGCTTACCAATCACGAAGGGCGCATCTGGCGAGCTGTCTCGACGGTGCCGGGCGAGGATGGGGTCGGCGGCCCATACAAAGATGTCGGAATCATCCTGCAGCGAGGGCCAGATTCGGATTCATGGGAGGGGTTGCAGGGAACGGACTCGTTCTTTCCCTACGAGGTGGGCGATCGCTGGTTTGCGATCTACGGGAGCGCGCACACGGAAAAATTACCGATCTCGTTGTGGCAGGTAGGCCTTGCCCGTGCCGACCATTTGGCTGGGCCGTGGACGCGCTGCACGGAAATGAATCCCCTGAAAATCGAACAGCGTTTCATGGAGAATCCGATTGTGACGTCGCTGAGCGACGGGACTTACGTCGCCGTCTACGACACCGATTCCCCGCATGCAATCGGGTACACGTTCTCGTCCGATGGGATGCACTGGTCGGAGGGGAAGGAGTTGGTTGTACAGGAAGGCAAGGGCACTTGGGCGGCCGAAGTGCGGACACCACTAGGGCTGATCCCGGAAGGAGAGGATCGCTTCACGCTGTTTTACACGGCCAACGAAAAGATCTCCGGCGCAAAGACTGACGGTTACGGGATCAATTCGACTCCGGGGTCAATGGGCCTGGTTGAGGTTGTCTTGAAACGAACGAGGCACGGAAGTAACGGTGTGCACTGAAACATCGACGCCGTAAATCGTGACGGGTTCGAGGCGATATGTGACAGGAGATGCTCATGAAGATTCGCGACTTTGGCTTGAAAGTGATTCCGCCTCTCTCACTCTTGTTACTCATGTTCTTTCCTTTTACATGGTGTGCCGCCCAGGGAAGCTTCGGCACTTTCCGCGGTGTTGTTACCGACAGCTCCGGGGCGATGATTTCCGGTGCGGCGGTATCGGCGCGCAATCAGGCGACCGGACTGTTGCAATCAGCAGAGAGCGACTCCGACGGGAGCTTTATCCTGAGCCATTTGCCACCCGGCACGTATACGGTGAGCGCGACGAAGGCTGGATTCAAGATGCTGACGCGTCCAGACCTGATTCTGAATCTCGATCAGCAAATCGAACTGGATCTCGCGCTCTCAGTCGGGGCGACCGCAGAGTCGGTTACAGTGACTTCCTCGACGCCGGTGTTGCAGACGCACAGCGTCGATACCGGACAAGTGATTGAGACGAGCGAAATCCTGGATCTCCCCCTCGCAGGCAGAGATTTCAAGGATTTGGTTTTCTTGACGCCCGGAGTCATTCACGGCGCCGGAGGCAATGGCGACAATATTTCAGTGAATGGACAGCGCGAGTTTGCCAACTCCGTCGTTTTGAACGGCATTGAGGTTACGGGGAATCGGAACAACGATTCGAGCATCACTCCAAGCGTTGATGCGATGCAGGAATTTAAGATCGTGACTTCGGGTTATTCGGCGGAGTTCGGGCGGGCGGCCGGCGGAGTCGTTCTGCTGCAAACCAAGTCCGGCTCGAATGCATATCACGGCGACGCGTATTTCTTCTACCGTCCGAAGCAGACGGCGGCGGCCGACTACTTTGCCACTAGCCCGACGAACCTGCATCACGACAACTTCGGCGGGACGTTCGGCGGACCGATCGTCCATGACAAGACTCAATTCTTTGTGTCATACGAAGCCAACCGACTGGGAAGTAATAACGGCTATGTCAACTCGATTCCACCGACGAACCAGATCAATTTCCTGCCCAATGGCGACGTCGACATGTCCGGAGTGCTCGATCCCAACACAGGCAATCCCATTCCGATTTTTGACCCAGACTTCTATGCTCAGAATTTCTACTCGCAGCAGTTTGCTGGAAATATTATTCCCGCGGACCGGGTCAGCCCGGCGGGAAAAGCGGTGCTGCAGAATTTCTTCCCCGTTCCGACGATGGAAGGCACAAACTTCGGTTGGTATGGCAACAGCATTTACAACAATACATACGGCTACAACGGAGACAACGTCGATGTCCGCGTAGACCATACGTTGTCTGAGAAAGATCGGCTCGCGGCGGAGTATCACTTCGCCAGATTTCACTCCACGCAGAGCGATCCGTTCCAGGGTACGATTCCCGTCGCGGGCGCTGGCGGAACCGACACCGGCGACAATACGCATGTGAAGAATCAGGCATTCTCACTGGGATGGACGCGCTTGATCAAGCCGACGGTGGTGAGTGACCTGCATTTCGGATTCAACAATTTTGCGTTGTCGCAGTTGACGCTGCTCGACGGGCAGAGCACGTCCGATGAATTTGGCCTGGGGAACATCAACTTGCCGGCGTTTCCCGCAAGCCAGGGCTTGCCTTACATCTATCTGGGAACTGGCTATGTGACCGGTGGTTCGAGCTACAAGCCGCTTACTTTTCTGGATCGCAACTACCAGTTCACGTACACGCTATCGGTTACCCGGAAGGATCATCAGTTCAAGTTCGGCGGTGAGTATCGAAACCTGAGTTCGCGTCCGTACTTTTCGTTATTTCCTACCGGGTTTCAGTATTACGCGGGTGCGTATTCCTACGTAAATTTCACTAGCGATCCCACATATTCTTTTTACGACCCGTCAGCCGCGTTTCCGACCGGCGGGTCGGACCTCGCCGATCTGCTGTTGGGATTGCCGTACACCGTCAACATGGGCCTGCAGTTGACGAATCCGGAGACCAAGAGCTGGGAACTTCACGGCTTCTTCGAAGACGAATGGAAAGCGCTGCCGCGCCTGTCTGTGTTTTACGGGGTGCGATACGAATATCAGAATCCGTACTACGAAGCGAACAACAACACTTCGAATTACGATCCTACAACGAACACGATTCTGCTAGGCGGGCGAGGCGGAAATTCCTCAGCGCTGGTGAAAGCCGACAAAAACAATTTTGGACCGAGAGTTGGATTGTCGTTCGAGATCAATAAGAAAACGGTGCTCCGCACCGGCTATGGCATTTACTACTCACCAGAGAATGATGCGCGCAGCGACGTGCTCACCAAGAACTACCCCTTTAACAACCAGCAACTGTTTTTCAACGACATAAGCGCGTTCTACTCGACAGGATTCCCCACGTACCAACTGGATGCCGGTGTTCCTCGTGATACGGAGTTGCACGTGCCGTCGAACGCTTCGTCAATTGACGTTTCCACGATTGCAAACTCAAAATCGCAATCCGTGTTTTATGTCGATCCGAACTTTCGTACGGGATATTCCCAGCTCTACAACCTGACGCTGCAGCGGGAAATCTTTGCCAATACCAGCCTCGAAGTGGCGTACGTCGGATCGCAGGGGCGCAAGCTGTCTTATGCGGTCGGCGATATCAATGTGAATAACACGATTACCGACCAACTGGGTCACATCGAAGCGCAATATGCGGTGGGCAACAGCAACTACAACTCCATGCAGGTCAAACTGAACAAGCGGTATGCCAATCATACGAGCCTGCTGCTGGCTTACACGTATGGTCGCAGCATTGATAACGGGCCGGCGCCGTTCAACCTGGGACGCAATCACGATGCGCCGCAGAATCCTTTCAACCTGGCGGCAGAGCGGGCCGTATCAAGCAACGACATAGCGCACAACTTCACAGGCAGCGGGATCTATGAGTTGCCCTTCGGCCGCAAGCAACGCTTCCTGGCGGATGCGGGCACGCTGGAGAATGCGATTCTGGGAGGATGGCAACTGAACGGAATTATCCGGGCTCGCAGCGGCCTACCTTACAATATCGTGCTGAATGGGAACGATCAGAACTATCCCGGTCGGCGACCGGATCTGGTGGGCGATCCGAGGCTGGATCATCCGACGTATGGACTGAACGGGCAGTTCTTCAATCCAGATGCGTTTGCGGCACCGGCCTGTACGGACCCGCATTGTCCGGGCACGTTGGGACGTAACGCCTATTTCGGGCCGGGCTACGTGAGCATCGATGCTTCTCTCTTCAAAACTCTGCAGATCAAAGAACGCGCTTCGCTACAGGTCCGCGTCGAAGCGTACAACCTGTTGAACCATCCATCTTTCGGCAATCCCGATGCTGATTTCACGCAGTCCAACACATTTGGGAAAGTGCTCGGTACATCGAGCGGAGCGCGCCAGTTACAGTTCGCATTGAAGTTGAACTTCTAAGACTTCGCGTATTCAGACACCCTGCGTCAGGTGCAGGGCTGAAGGTATGGCTAGGGGACATGGGGAGATTCGAGCGATCGTGGCGCCGGCATTCCTGCAAAGCGGGGAATGCCAAGTGCCGTGCGAAGTGCGAGTCCGAGGCCGACCGGCTCAAGTACGCCTCCCCACCTTTTCGAAAGTTGGCCGTCAGGATTGAGCAAAGCGGTTTCGGCGAAGTACGGAACATCGGTTACGAGCTCAGCTACGGCAATTCCGTCCTCCCCAAGCCTCCAATCCGCCTCAAGTGCAGCGCGTTGTTCCGCGGGGCAGCGGCACAGGACCGTGATTTGCAGCGAATTTCGTCCATATTGCAGTGCCTGGCTCCGCAAAAGCATCAGCTTGCCAACCGCGGCACTCGGGATGACATCGCCAGTTATCTCAGGTATCGCCGCAACCAGTTTCCATGCTCCGCGCGAGCCGGAAGCTGCGAGGCTCCGCGCCCAAGCGGGGGCCGCAATTCCAGCGAGATCCTGCTTTTCCGCGACTTTGAATCCCTTATGGGTAACTGCATTCCGTCCACTCTCAAAAGCACCTTTAAGGTCCGCAGAAACCGTGCGGCTCGAAGTGGCATCGATCACGTTCTGATCGAAGACAATATTGCGAGCATTGAGATCGGCTCCGGCCTGAATTACGGCATAGTCGCCCGGCGGGTCGAAGTAGATCGAGTTCTCTTCGATGCGGACTCCGTCGATCGAACCACCATCCCATGTGGAAAAGAAGATCGCTCCCTGGCGCTGGCTGAGTCGCGGGCTCAGTCCATTTCTGATACACAGGTTCCCCCGCACCAGGCTTCCAATCGTCGTCGGCGAATACGCGCCGAAGACCGACACACAGTAGCCCTGGGTATCGTGCCCGTAGTTGTTGAGCACAGAGTTGTCTTTGTTCCAGAAGTCGATATCGAAGGCGCCGCCATCGACTCCGGGGCTGTCGGTCAGAAAGGCCTCGTTGTTTTGAACGATGCAGCGGACGCAGGCCCAGGTCCATATCGCGTTGGGCGTTCCGATGCTTTCCGTTTCCTGCATGCCAGTGTGCCAGGCCACGGAATGTTCGATCAGACCGTCCGTAACTCGAAACAACACGATGCCATCTCCTTGGACATCGTGCACCATCGAGTTTCGAATCACGACGCGATTGGTTTGCTGGGAGCCGTCGGAACCCGAAACCAGTATGCCCGCCCACAGGGCTGTGTCATAGGCGAGGACGCCGTCGATCAGCACATCGTCGAAGCCGGCTGCGGGGTTCGTAGCATGGACAACCACCAAACCGCTTTCCTTGCTCTTGACCTTATCGGTGAATGTGCCTACGCCGTGCACAGTGAGATTGCGCAAGACCAAGTGTTGCACCAAACCCTTGGTCGCTACGGCTCGAATGCCGTAGAGGCGGGAGCCGCTGACGTCCAGCGCGTCAATCTCCCAGTGTTGTTGGTCACGGAGTTCAACGGCGGCATCATCTTCTTCGGTCGCTTCGATTCGAGGACGCGGACCGGAACCATAACTGCTGATTCGAATCGGCGCCGAGTCCGACCCCGAGCCTCTTGGAACGAGCGTGCCATGACAGACTGTGCCGCGGCGGAACAGAACCTGATCTCCGGGTTGCAGCGTGAGCGAATTCAGTTCCGCCAGCGAATGCAGAATTGCGACCGCGTCCTGCGCGGTATTCTGGTCGCCCGCAGTACAGTCAACTCGCCACACCTTCGGAGACGAGGAAGCGTATCCCAGCGAAGCACACGCTCCCAGGAACAAAACGGCAACCAACTGCATCGTCATGCGTTTGTTGAGACCGAGATCAAGCAAGGGCAAGAGTTTGGTTTCCTCGAGTCGGACATGCCGTTCCATCGGAAACGAAGGGCCGGTGGAAAGGCATATGCGATGGAATGCCGAAGCTGCCAATTTCGGACCTTAACATACTATTTCCTATGCACGTTTTCTAGCGACTTAGGGGTTCGTCATGCGTAGGTCGGCGGCTTGTGGCCTCTACTGCTTCATCATCGTTGCGGTCATCGCTACGAGAGCGCAGGAATCAAGCCCGGTCGAGATAAAGATCAATTGGAAAAGCTCCGGCGTGGTGAATCGCACAACTCTGACGCTTCAAGCCGTGGAAAATCCCTTTCTGCGCCGCGGCTCGGCATCCCATGACAATGCGTGGCAATCGATGCGCGATCTGCGTGCTTCGTATGCACGGCTCGCGCTCTGGTATCCCTACCCTCGGTTGAGCGTCGCGGAGATATCCCCTCCCACAGCCGTCCAAACCTATTGGGACTTCTCCGGAATGGATCCCCTGGTCGAAGATTTTTTTTCCGTCGTGAATGGTCGACCCACGGTGCTGTGTCTCTCCACCATACCCCAGTGGATGTTTGCTGGAACCGACCCTCCTCCGCTCGTACCTCCTGATCCAAATGTCACGGTGTGGAACTATGAGCAGGGAACCGCGCTGCGGGATTCCAGTCTGCGAGAGATTTCGGACTACTATGAGCGTCTCGCACGCTGGTACACGAAGGGCGGTTTCCGCGACGAACTGGGCGTTTGGCATTCCTCAGGCCATCATTACAAGCCGGCGTACTGGGAAGTATTCAACGAACCGGAATACGAGCACAACTTCAACGCTACCGAGTACACAAAAATCTACGATGCGATCACCAGCCGGTTGCACCATGTCGACAGCCATCTTAAGTTCACCGGCGCCTCGCTCGCCGTTCCCGACCAGGGTGAGGAGTTCTTCAAGTATTTTCTCGATCACTCGCACCACGCGCCCCACACACGTCTTGACGCAATCTCATATCACTTTTATGCGCTTGAGAAGCAACCGGAGGCGATTGAGACAGAGGCGCCGAACTTCTTTGCCCAGGCCGATCATTTTCTGTCTACGGTAAGCAAGATCGAAGGGATTCGGAAGCAGCTGTCACCTAGCACCCAAACCCAGATTAACGAAACCGGCTGCATCGCGGCGAGCGATCAGGGGGAAGGACCGGAGAAGATGTCAGGCGCAAGCATCCCGCCTTCATATTGGAACCTGTGCGCCGCAATCTTCGCCTATGTTGCGAGTAACCTGTCCAGGGCAGGCATTGATGTGGTTGGGGCATCTCAGCTGATGGGTCATCCAGGACAATTCCCTAGTGTTTCCCTGCTGGACTGGACGACGGGGCTGCCCAATGCCCGCTACGACTCGCTGAAATTGCTGATCGCCAATCTTTCCCGCGGAGAACGACTCGTCGATCGTGATGTTAACACTCCGGAATTTTATGCTTTGCCCATCCGGACTCGCGATGGCCGCCGTCAAGTTCTTTTGGTCAACAAAACTCTGCACGACGTACATGTAGAGTTCGTAGGCGACGCGGTGCAGCAACTGGAATACGTGGATGCAGCATCGACCGGCGTACAGACCCGCGGCAGTTTGACCTCAAACCGCGTTGTCCTGGGCGCCTCTGCAGTTATGTTTGTACGCTTGAGGCAAAACGCACAATGAGCGAACCCTTGCTTTCTACGAAGTCGACACGGAATTTCTCGGCTCGCAGTCTGTTCTTTGTGATTTTTGCGTTTGCGATAAGCGCCGCACAAGAGAAAGCCCGCTCGGAGCCCTTCTTCTTACACAATGGCGACCGGGTTTTGTTCTACGGCGACAGCATCACGGCGCAGCGCTACTACACGCGGGATGTTGAGGATTTTGTTCTCACTCGCTATCCGGAACTGAAGGTGGACTTCTTCAATGCCGGAGTCCCTGGGGACACGGTTTATGGCGGATACACGGGCGATACTGCGAAACGGTTGCAACGGGACGTGTACCCGATCATGCCCACGGTAGTAACCGTGATGCTGGGGATGAACGATCCGGGGTATGTGCCATTTGACGAGCACATCTTGGACGTTTTCAAAACTGGCTATACGACCCTGATCGCCGACCTGACGAACAGGCTTCCGCAGGTCCGCCTCACGCTGATCGCATCATCGCCTTACGACGAAGTCACGCATGGGACAGATTTTCCGGGGCTGAGCCAGACAGTTCAACGGTACGGCATGTTCGTGAAGCAGTTGGCGCACGAGCGCCATGAGAGATTCGCCAACTTCAATGATGCACTCGACGCTGTACTACACGCAGCAGTGAGGGAGAACAAGAGCTACGCCGCACTGCTGATTCCCGATCGAATCCATCCCTCGGAGACAGCTCAATGGGTGATGGCCCAGGAATTGATGCAAACGTGGCATGCCTCGCCGGAGGTCAGCCGAGTGGAACTCGATGCCGCACTCGGAAAAGTCAGTGCGACACGCAATGCCGATGTTTCCCAAGTTGAACTCACATCGAGTGGAATCAGTTGGGCAGAGTTGGAGCACGCGCTGCCGCTACCGTTCTCTAATGACAATCCAATGTTGCAGTTCACGCGACAGGCGGCCAATCTGGAGGCCTTAGATCAGGAGATCCTCCAGGTGCGTGGACTTGTAGCATCGCGATACAACCTGAAGATCGATGACAAATCAGTGGCCGAACTGACACGGGATCAACTGACGAACGGCGTGAACCTGGCATTGCTGTCGACGCCGATGTTGGATCAGGCGAACGGAATCGACTGGCTGGAAGAGCGAAAAACGAAGCTGGACGCGGCGCGTTTCTCGCTGGAGGGAGAAATGCCGTCCACGCCTGGAGGGCTGGAGGCCGCAAGAACGCTCCGATCGGCAGAAGAACAGGTCACGGCCGAGCAACGCGAAAAGGCGCAGCCGAAGTCCCACAGGTTCGCACTCGTAGCGATTGGCCGGAGTCAGTAGTGCAGGTGGCGGTCGGAGAGGCTTTGACGAGGCACCTTATAGGGAAGAACGTATTAGTAAGAAAAGGTGGCGGATCCCCGGCGATCGCTCCGGCCGTGCAACTCCCGAAACAGCATGGGAGTCATACCAAAGCGGCGATCAAAAGCTTTCGATAGCTGCGCGCCGGTCAGATAGCCGACCTTCGCGGCGATCTCCTTGAGTGTCATACCCGCCGCCAGGTAAACGCGTGTCTGATCGAGCCGCAAGGTCTCGACGAAGCGTGCCGGCGACACGCCGATGCTACGAGTGAAATTTCTTTGGAACGTACGCTCCGACATCGAAACGCGCGCGGCGAGCCTCGGCACTTCTAACGGCGCATCCAGATTCTCGCGAATCCAGTCGATCAGATCTGCGAAGGGCGCCTCCGCATGACTTTGGGCACTCAGCACCGGACTGAATTGAGATTGGTATCCCGGACGTCTCGCGTACAAAACGAGGCGTTTGGCAATGGCGTTGGCGACTGTGTCCCCCAAGTCCGAGGCCACCATTGCTAGACTCATGTCGATTCCAGTGGTAACTCCAGCTGATGTCCACAACCGGCCATCATTGACAAATAGCGCGTTCGCGTCGATATGCGCCTCGGGGCAGAGTTCTGCCAACTCCGAACAGACTGACCAGTGTGTAGCTGCCCGCTTGCCAGCGAGCAGGCCGAAATGCGCCAGGGCAAATGTGCCCGTGCAGACGGAGCCGTATCGGCGCGCTTTAGTGCTTGCCGAGACGACCCATTGTCGGACCGAGCTGTCGGCCACCAACATTCTCAGACCGGAGGCATCGCCTCCTGCGATCAGCAAGGTATCGATCGCTCGCGGCGACAGCCCTTTTAGCGGTTTGCTGACAAGAGCCACCGCGCTGTTGGTCTGGATAGTGCCACCCTTGGAGGAAAGTATGTGGACACTGTAGTGCGTTTTTCCGGAAGCATGGTTGCCCGCCTCGAACACCATCGCCGGTCCGCTGACATCGAGCACCTGGCAGCCGGGGAAGGCGAGAATGGCGACGTTGCGAGGCTTTGGCATTGGCGGATATTAACCTACTATTGGCATTTACGCCAAATTACCCTACTGCAACAATCAATAAGCCGACCGCTGGTTTTCTATAAAGAGGATGCGAGTTATGAACGAGAGTGGTATATCGAGGCGCTCTTTTGCCCAGAGGATTGGTTCAGCATTCGCGGCGTCCGCTCTCTTTGAGACTGGTTTTGCGCAGCAACAGCACTTCCAACCTACGGCGGCGGAAAATGACGCCGATGTTGCGGCTCATGAAAAATCCCGCCTTCAAATTGGCATGCTCTTATATCCTGGTCTGAGCGCTCTCGATCTCGTCGGACCACACCCTTTCTTTGCGGAACTGTCGAACAGCCAAGTCCATTTGCTTTGGAAAGACAAAGAGCCCGTTGTCTCGTCACTGGGATACAGCATTGTTCCGACCACCTCGATCAAGGACTGTCCCCATGACCTTGATGTCGTGTTTGTGCCTGGCGGTACGTCGGGCACATTCGCGATGATGGATGACGACGAGATTTTGTCGTTCCTCGCTGATCGAAGCAGCCGCGCACGCTATGTGACGAGTGTCTGCACCGGGTCACTGATCCTTGGGGCCGCCGGGCTCCTAAAGGGCTACCAGGCGACATCTCATTGGAGGTTTCGCGACATTCTTCCGATGTTCGGTGCGGCGCCCGTCGAGGAGCGTGTGGTCACGGATCGCAATCGCATTACGGGCGGCGGCGTGACCGCCGGAATTGATTTCGGGCTCGTAATCGCGTCGCGCCTTCGCGGTCGCCAGGCAGCGGAAGTATTGCAGCTCTATAACGAATACGACCCACATCCACCATTCGCAGCGGGAACGCCAGCCCTCGCCCCCTCGGCGACCAAGGATGTTGCCGATCGCGCGCTGGCCTCGGCGTATGACCAAGGTCGAGCCGCTGCTGCGCGCGCCCGCGAACGCCGGCATCTGGGCTAAACTGCCTGTTTCGCTTGCTTGCTCAGTATCACATTGCTCTATAGATTTTCTGGCTGCGGAAGGTTGCGGTCCGCTTTCACTGTGCATCCCCGGAATGGCGGAGATTATCGCGCGGGTTGAGCAAACTCTGTCAAGGCGCGTGCCCGCGATAGCGGCGACCTTCGGTCGGCCTTGACAGAGTTTGCGCCCGCGCTATGCTGCCATTATCCGGGGCAAGCAGGTTTTTAAAGGCTGATTCCGAGACCCATACCGTGCTCTTGTTGTGCTTTAGAGATTTCCTGCTGGGTCGCAATTCTCTGATCTGTGCCGTTCTGTGGCCCCTGCGCAGTTTGTTTCGAAATATCGTGACCGAGAGCGATGGGCAGCCTCTCTCGGTCATTGGTGAAGATTCGAGCATCCAACGCTCCACGGGAAACGCTCACGTACGCCATTCGGTTATTGAGCAGGTCTTTGGCAGCCAGTTCAGTGTCCACATGAATTAGCACTCGGCCCGCGGTTTGTCCCTGGCTGGAGTGGCTCGTCATCGCATAGCCGTAGTCCAGATGAGGGTGCTTATTGGAATCGATTTGGAGTGTGCGGCCGGAGTCCATCTTCAAGCTCAACCGCCCGGCCCCGTCGAAGCCCCTAATTACCCCCAATTCGCGATTTGCAATTTTCAGGTCGTTGGCGGGCGCGGTAAATTGAATGCGGTCGCCAACGGAAAACCTTCGTACCTCCTCGCGGAAGACGGACACCCCGCGCTGTCGCCGAGGATCGTATGTGCGCTCGGTTCCGTCCTGTAGCCGCACGGTGAGCCGGTTGCCGGGGGCATCAATCCTCCGCACATGCGCGTACTGGCCTTTTCCAATTCCGGTCTCCTTCGATGCGCGGGAGTAGCGCAGAATATCGTCTACTTCGTACTTCGCTGCCCACGTGCGGTCAGCCCTGGTGAGTTCCTGGCGCGGAACTAGCGTTCGGATTGGGTACTCTTCGCCTCTGACCAAGCCGTTGCCTTGTAGTTCGAAGTGAATGCGTTCATTAATCTCCATTCGGGAGCGATTGTCCGGGGACACCACTAACGTGTTCTCCGGCGACTTCGCATACTCTTTTGCGATAGCCGAGATACGCTCATTATGTCCGCGAATTTCATCGAGCCGGCCCTGCTGATCAAGATTCTGAATAGCCTCCTGAACATGGCCACGTGCAAGCTGCTCCACCACCTGTTTCAGCTCGGGGTCCTTCTGCCGCACGATTTGTTCCAGCTTCACCGTCTTCATGCCAGCATCTTGCAGTTGTGAGAAGGGGCGCCCAGCCTCGACGGCTTCGTGCTGTCGCCGATCCCCGACCAATAAGACTCGATCATTCGGGCGTAGCCGCTCGATGAACTCATGCAATTGCCGCGTGGAAGCGAGCGAAGACTCGTCGAGCACGTACAGCCGTTTCTCACCTGTGTCGGGCTGCTGTCCGCGTGCCAAATGTTTCTGTAGAGTCGAAGTCTCGATGCCAGCTTCGCCGAGCTTCTGCGCTGCTCGGGAGGTGGGGGCGAACCCTTCTATTCTGTAGCCATCAAACTCGGCACCTTCTCGGATGACAGCCAGGGTGGTGGTCTTTCCCGCGCCGGCAA
>DATKAP010000050.1:0-7585 GCA_035577905.1 Binatia bacterium | reverse complement strand
ATCAGGGCTGGCCGATCGTCCCGGGTTTCAACGCCTGGTTGCCGAAGTCTGCACCGGCGAAGTGGGAGCCGTCTTCTGCATAGAGGCTTCCCGGTTAGCGCGCAACGGCCGGGACTGGCACCACCTGATCGAACTCTGCGGTATGGTGAGCGCTGTCGTGGTGGACATGGACGGTATCTATGATCCGAACCTGATTAACGATCGTTTGCTCCTCGGGTTGAATAGACCTGAAACACAAAGCACTCCTTATTCAACTTTCTACTGGACCACTGTCGCCGGGAGTTGCAGGCAACGAGCGCGGCTTCCGGCCCGCTAAACCGTCCCTCCGGCAGATGTATCCGACGTGTTGATTCGTAAACCGCCGGCCAAAGGCACTGCGCAGGCCGGCGCGATTCAGCGCCGTCGCGATTTCTGCATACGTGCGTCGCGGCGCCATTTTGTGAATCCGGGAAACAGCCTCTTCTGGCGTCTTCAGCGAGCGTTCTCCCGGTGCAGTCCGCTTTACATTGAGTATCGTTATCGTGCCGGTGCGCCAGCGAATCTGCACTTCAATCTGCCCCGCCTGGGTGACCCCATCCACCTGCACGGATTCGATCGCCATCCGCAGTAGTTGTTTCCGTTCCTGATTGGTTGTCGTTTCCGCGTTCCATATTGCCGGCAGATCGCGGGACAACTCCGTGATCGCCGCCCGCTCCTCGGGCGCCAACTTCCATTCCGCATCACGTTCCGTCTGCGCGAAGGCACGCTCCAGTTCGGTGACACGTTCCAGCTTTTCATTCCACCGCCGTTCCAGCTCCGCCGCCACCAAACGGTTCGACGGATCGACACCATCATATTGCCGCTGAGCGAGCCGCGCCTCGTATCGCGCTTGTTCCAGTTGCAGCTCACGTTGTCGGCGGCGGCTGACCAGTTCCTGCTCGATCTGATCCATTACCTGAGTTGCCACCTGGAGGTTAACCGGCGAGATAGCCACCAGAAATGCCTCTGCGACTACAGCATCGATGGGACGTGAGGTCATGCATTGGCATGTCTTTTCTTCCCCGTTTTGATAACCCTGCATGCAAACGTAGGAGGGCGAACGGCTCTCTTTCACCGAGCGGTTTTGAACACTCATCTTCCGTCCACAAATGCCACAGTAGACTATGCCTTGGAGGAGGGCTCTGCCTTCCCGCGGCACGCCCCGGCTATCATTACGGCCCCAGTTCTGCCGTAACTGCTCCTGGTTCTTCACGAATTCCTCCCAACCAATATAGGCCGGATGATGTTCGGTGATTCTCACGGGCCATTGTGCCACGTTACGCACATGAGCGGATGCTTTGCCTGTTTTCGGTGAGCGTCGTTCACTGAGGTACTCGGACCGGCCATACACATAGGCTCCGGCGTACGCGGGATTGTGTAAAATCCGGAAAACCGTACTGAGCGTAGGTTCCTTCCAGATCAGCGAACCGTATGCTTCCTTCGCGGTGACCCGTGTCGGCAATCCCAGGCCTTGTTGCCTCAGATCACGCACAACGGCTCGAACAACACCGAGACGGCGGAACGAGTTGAATACATAACTGAGCCTCTCACGGACCTGCGTGTCAGGGTCCAGAACCCAGGCACCATCCGTCGCTACCACGTAGCCCACCGGCAAAGAGAAACGAAGCAACCCTTTGCGAGCCTTATTCCAACGCCCTTCGTATAGCCGAGTACGCAGCGTGAAGAGTTCCGCTTCCGATAATGTGCCCTTCACGCCCAAAAGCAATCTGTCATTAGGCTCGCGGGGATTGTATACCGCGCTCTCGTCTGCGATGAGTGTTCCGCTAATTCCACAGATCTCGATGAGCCGGTACCAATCGCTATTGTTGCGTGCCAGACGCGAGGCTTCCAGCATCAACACGATCCCAACCTTGCCCAGCCCAACTTCCGCTGCCAGTCGCTGAAATCCGGTACGGAATGTAGCGGTGCTGCCGGAGCGTCCCTGATCTTCGTCAATCACCTCGACGCGACTCCCCGGCCAACCTAACTGCATAGCTCGCTCGCGCAAATTGTACTGGCGTTCTGTACTTTCGCGATTCTCGGATACCTGCAACCAGGTAGACTGCCTTACGTAGACAAAGGCTGTCCGCTCGCAATGAGTGCTGTGAATTTTGGAGCTCGTCATCGTGTCTCCTCTGTGGTGCGCTTTCCGAGCCGGCGTCGCGCTAGTTGTGTGAACAGAGCCTCAATTTCCGGCGTCTGCATCAGTACCGGGTCCGCGCAGTTTACGAGTGGCGTGGTCATGTCCGGCGACGCGACCGCGGCGTGAATTCGTTGGAGTTCATGAGGAGAACAGCTTTGCTCGCTTATCATTCCAGGGTGCGGACGGGGACGAATTCGCTGGATGATCAGCCGAGCCAACAGGTGGTCGCCCGCGATGAGCGCAAGGATTGTCGCTTCGATCGTTTGGGTTGTCTGTTTTGCCAGGCGGCAATGAGTGGTACGGCGAGGCCAAGTTTCCGCTGGTTCCCCAGTCTCGCCAGGGAGCGTTCCAGTCGGATTGACAAGTATGCAGGGATCGAACGTGATGCCTGTTTGATGCCGGTCAGGCATCGATAACGGCAAGAGTAACTCTCGCCGGTTCGCTGCTCGTCGGCGAGACATCGGAGACGCAGACTCCGTTACTCTCAAGGATACTCCAAAACATTCAAGCATTGAATTGTCTTTTCGTTCGCCGAGGACGCTTCAGAGCAAAACGGGCCAGATCCCGCAGCGCCATTGGGGACAGCAGAGCAGTAGCAGCCTCATCGGTCCGAAAATCGGTTCCCTGCGGCGGCGACAGGAGATCGGTCGAGGCCCATGGGACAGCAACAATCCCGCCGAGCCGCAGCCGTATCACTACCCAAGGCACACGTCGTCGCCAGAACACGCGTCGTACCCGGCCCGACTGACCGCAGTACGGACTGTCCTCAGAAACGATGGTCACCGTACATCCACAAAATGCAATATACGGTGCTGTCTGTTGCTGGTTTAAAGGGGACGATGAATGAGTTCGAGCTTCATTTGTTCCGACAGAGATCTCTTGAGGCGATGCGCCAAAAGGCCCGCCGCGGCGAATTTCAGTGCAATTTGCCGGCGGGATACTGTTGGGCCCCCAGCGGTGAGATCGAGATTGATCCGGATCGCCGGGTCCAACAGGCAATCCGCTCGGTGTTCGAGCGCTTCGCGGCCCTTGGCAGCGCCCGTCAGGTCCTGATGGAGTTTCGCAGCCAAGGAATTCAATTGCCTGTCCATCACCCTGACCCGTTCGGTTCAAAAGTAGAGTGGAGAGCGCCGGTGTACCACACGATCCTTCAGGTTCTGGTCAACCCGGTATTTGCAGGCGCATACGCGTTTGGCAAGACGGAATCCCGAACCACGGTCGTCAACGGGAGAGCGAAGAAGACCGTCGGCCACCGAAAGCCCATCGGAGAATGGGGCGTTCTGATAAAAGACCACCATCCAGGCTATATTACCTGGGACCAGTTTGAACGAAATCAGAAAACTCTCAGCGAGAACAATTTCATGCGAACAGGGAGTAACCGGAAAGCTGGCCGCGGGGGCCACGGATTACTGACCGGCCTCCTGAGGTGCCGCCGGTGCGGCCGCATGCTGTACACCTACTACAGTGGCCGAGGCGATCTCGTACGTTACATGTGCAGAGGGTTAAGGATCGTTCACGGAGGACGGCCGTGCATCTCCTTCGCTGGGACGAAGCCAGAACAGCGAGTTGTAGCCGAGATACTCCGGGCCGTCGGGGGGAGCGCAGTCGAAGCCGCTCTTCAGGCAGCAGAGCGCGCCACAAATCAGCAACAGACCCGGTTACAAGCCCTTTCGCTCGAACTGGAACAGGCCCGTTATCAGGCGCGCCTCGCCGAGCGGCGCTACGAAGCCGCCGACCCTGAGAATCGTTTGGTAACAGGGGAGTTGGAAACAAGATGGAATGCGTCGCTACGCCATGTCGCCAGTCTTGAGGAGGCTCTCGGATCCGTAGAGAGCGCGTTTAATACGACACCGATCCCGGATCAGTCTTCACTGATGCGCCTTGCCGATGACCTGGAGTCAGTTTGGAAAGCGCCGGGAACGGATCTGCGCCTCAAGCAAAGGATCCTGCGAACGCTCATCGAAGAAATGATTGTCGATGTCGACCAACCGACCAACCAAGTCGTCATGCTGATCCATTGGTCGGGCGGACGCCACACAGAATTGCGTGTCACGAAACCGAAGACAGGGGAGCACGGCCACAAAACTGCCGCCGAGGCCGTGGAGGTAGTAAAGCAAATGGCCGGCCAGTATCCAGACGATATCATCGCCAGCACGCTGAACCGGCTGGGGTTCTCAACGGGTTGTGGCAATACTTGGAAGAAACACTTGGTGTGCTCCCTGCGCAGCAAGCTTGACTTGCCGACCTACAACCCCAACAACACGCAAGCGCCAGGCGCTCTCACCGCCGAACAAGCTGCTGAGCGGCTCGGCGTGAGCATGCGGACCGTGCGGGAACTGCTCCGGACGAAGGTGCTTGCCGGAACTCAGGTCGTTAAGTTTGCGCCGTGGCGGATCCCCGCGGAAGCCCTGAATGCCGCGAGCGTTGTTGAGCGCGTTGCTCGCATTCGCGCTGGCAACTACTCACGAGCGCTGTGGACTCCAGATGAGACCACTCCTCGGCTTCCCGGCATGTGATAACGACCAAGTCGACAAGGGGCGCGTAGAGCTAAAGAACGAGGGGTCGTTTCGGTGAAACTTGAGAGCACGTTCTAGGTTGGCGTTGCAGGCTACGAACGCTATGATTTATGGTGAGCTGACCATAATGTTAGAGCCTTTTTAGACCGGCGACCCGGCGCACAACGACTCGGGGCAGCGGGAAGTGTGGTCGCTGCGGCCGTGGGCTAAAAATGGTCTGCACTATTCCGGCCCCGAAATCGGCGCAATACATCCGCTGTTCACCTCGTGCCAGCGGGCGCTGATGTCACCCTGATTCGAAGCTGGCTGGGTCATGCGCACCTGGACCCGACCAATGGCTATGCTCAGGCCAACCAGGAGACGAAGAGGAAGGCGCTGTAACAAGTGGACCCGAATTTGCGGCAGCCAAACCGCCGCGATGGAAACAGGATGCGGATCTTCTCGCCTGGCTCGATTCGCTTTAGGTCCCTGAGCCGCGTGTTAACGGCAGGAATCGCCGTAGTGACGCCGGTACCCAATCTCGCGCCTTACTGAGCCGTCAGAAGATCAGTTTTAGCGCCAGTTGCGCCGAGCGCGGCCCGCCGATCTGGTACAGCGGATTGAGGCCGCCGCTATCGCCGCCGGCTCCCATGGACGCCCCCAGCATCTGCGTAGCCTGCCCGAACAACGGAGAGCTCATATAGTTCACTGGCGGCCCGAAATTGGGGTGATTGAACACGTTAAATAGATCAGCGCGCGCCTGCAGCGAGAGACGCTCCTTAAGTCTGAATTGCCTGCGCAGAGTGGCATCGATCTGCGACGCTCCGAATCCGGTCAGTGCGTTCCGCCCAAGGTTCCCCTGCAAGGTCCCGACCGGCTTACTGAACGCGGCCGGGTTGATTCGCTTTCGGTCCGCAACATTCGGATCGGCAATCCACAGCGGCACCCCCGGAACAAGATCCGGACGCTGCACGCTGTTCGCCGCCGCCACTGAGATCGGGAACGGATTCAGTCCCGTAGTCACGTTTACCGGCGGCGACGTCCGCGCATAAACGATCGAGTCCACCGACCAGTCTCCAGCGATCGCCTTCGGCAAGCCCCTTCGCGGCGACGGAATGCTATACGAGATCGCGCCGGAGAGGGTCTGCCGGATGTCGTAGTCCGAAGAACCCCGGTTCGATAAGGTCGTGACGCCGGGCGGCACGTTCAGGATATTCGCGCCCGAGGAGACATCGTCGATCGAGTGGCCCCACGTGTAAGAAAGCAGGCCCTGCACTCCGCGAGAGAATCGACGCCGGAACTGCGCCTGGAGCGCCTGATAGCTTGACGAAGCGCCGTTTCTTGCGACGTCAAATGGCCCAGAGATAGCGGGATTCGGCGACGAGTAGTAATCTCTCCGGATTAGCTTGCGGCCCGCCGCTCCAAGGTAGGTCACCGTCATCGAAGTTGCATTGCCGAAACTTCGCTCGATCGCCGCGTTCCATTGATACGTTCTCGGCAAGACGTGGTTCGGATCGATTACAACCATATACGCCGCCGGTGGCGCAGTGGAGAAGGGCGGCGGCGCGAGATCGGCAGTGCTCATTGGGAATGTCGTGTTCAGGACGACCTTCGAACGCTGGTACGGCCATGTGCTCATTCCGCTAGCCACGGCCGAGTATCCCAGGTCGTAGAAGATGCCCGCGCCGGCACGGGCCACCAGATTCGGCGCCGGCAGCCACGCCACGCCGAGCCGCGGTGCGAAGTTGTGCTTGGTCGCATTCCATAACGGAGTCCCCTGCGGCGCGATGGTCATGGTCCGCAGGTTATCAATACCGATAACCGTGAACGGAAGCGTGCCGTTGGGCGAAGTAGGAGCGCCGTTGTACTCCCATCGCACCCCGTATGTGACGGTCAGGCTGCGCGCCGGCTTCCACGTGTCCTGAGCGAACGAACTCCAGTTCGCGATCACAAGTTGGGTGTTCGGCGTATAGGCGACAACCGATGCCTGAGGCACGCTGTTGGTCAGGACATTGGCGAGGGAAAGGAAGCCATACGTCCAAGTGACCGCTTGAAAGGCCGCCGTTGAATGCAGGCGGCGGTAATCCAGTCCGAATTTGAGTTGGTGCGTGCCGGCGGTGAGAGAAACATTCTCCGTGACGTTGATCTGTTCCGTGACGTTGTCCGCAAAGCTGCCCGTGAGCCAGCGGATGCCGTATGACGTGGAGTCGGCAAAGAAGACGAACCGCGAGTCCGCCGGCGAGTAGCCGCCGGTAAACAGCAGCGAGTCCGGCGGTGGCGTTCCGCCGCCGAAGTTATCGAGCGAAAAGGTGCTGTGGGATCTGCTCCGGCTGTAGTTCAATCGGAGTTCGCTAATGACGCGCGGAGTCAGTGTCTGGTTGCTCCCTACGGTCGCTGTCTGGGTCCGGTACTTGTACGACTCTTTCGTGTTGTAGGCATAGGCCGTTGGGGCTCGCAGAACCAGGTCCGAAGGAGCGATGCTGTACCGGCCGAAAATCGTCACTCGTTCCCACGGCCTGTAATCCATGCGCACGCCGCCCGAATCGAGCGAAGAGGGGTCGGAGTACGAGGCCGCGAACGCGGCCGTGCCGTTGGCGAAGTTCTCTCCGGTCGGCAGCGGGAAAGCATTCAGCAGCGGTTGAACCACGGCCGGCGCGCTCTGCCGCGACAGCAGAGAAGGCACATAAGTGTTGGCGACGTGCGGCTGCCGCACACTGATGCGTTCGTAAGACCCGAAGAAGAAGAGCTTGTCCTTGCGGATGGGGCCGCCTAATACGCCACCAAAATCGTTCTGCCGCAGTTCCGGTCTCGCCAGTGCATTACGGTTGGCGAACCAATCGTTCGCATCCAGCTTGTCGTGGCGGAAGTACTCGAACGCAGTGCCGTGAAAGCCATTCGTGCCGGACTTCGTGACGACCGAAATCTGAGC
>DATKAP010000049.1:0-3767 GCA_035577905.1 Binatia bacterium | reverse complement strand
GCTGGCCGCGGAAAGGTAGTTTGAGTTTTCGGGCAATCTCTGGCCAAGACTCGCGGAGTACATCGAAACCAGCATCACTGAGCACCGAATATCCGACCCGTTGCGCCGCCGGTGAGAACCCACGCACGTAGTCCGGATGGTACACATTGCTCAGCACGACAGCGCTTGATGTTCCGAGCCATTCAGAGAAATTGAACATGTGTGTCCCGTCCTCCCTGTGCGCGATGAACACATGGCCTGCTGCGTGGAACAGACGCCTTCCCTTTCCTCCTCGAGCCAAGCGGTAATAGCGGGGATCTTCCGAGAACACCGTAGGGAAGGCAAAGTCTTTGAAAAACTCGGATGATGCCTGACCAGCGAAGCCGGCGCCGACGCGCTTGCCATAACCAGCTGCCCCCCGCCCAAAGGCAGGACTGCTGTTTTCTGTCAGGCCAATCCCCGCGTTGTAGCCGGCATCGATGAACGTCACAGGGTCGACGGTGTCGTGCGCAAATAGAAGGAACTTGTCTTTGACTTCGAGCGTGCACAAGAGGGCTCCAGGCTTGTAGTGGGTTATATGCACAGACTTGCGTTCCAGTTTTCGAGCGAACAGGCCGCCGACCCTCCGGAACTTTCCCTGATAATCATCCCAGCGCACCAGGGGAGCCGGTTCGACGCACGGCGCTGCCCTGTTTTTCTCGATCTCCTCCAGTAAAGTCTGGGTTGTAGCAGAAGGCGCTTGTTGAGGAGGCGAGGATTCCTGGGTCTGGACTATGCAGCCCATCATCAGCACGGCCGATAAAACGATTTTCTCCAGACTGCGAGCATGAGCTCGATGTCGCAAATTCCGTAGTGGAACATTGCGATAGCAGAAGACAACGGAGTGATCCGAGCGTGCCTCGTTAAGCGGCCACTTTTGTGAAAACATCTCAAGTCCGGTGTTGCGCAATTCACATCACACGTTCCAAGTCTTGCAAAGCGGAACTACTGCTCGGCGGTTGCTTCTTAGCGGAACTCTCGCTCATTTCCCGGTTTTGGAGCGCCGACGCGATCCCACCCCTGGTTCCTTCTTCTGCGTATTCAAGTCCGCTTTCGCTTTCTGCACGAGCTTCTTAGATTCGCGGACTACTTCCGCTTCATTTGCATTTACACGTCTTTTGATTTCTCGATCTTCTCCGGTGTTAGGCATTAATGACCTCGCTTGCTCGTTACTCGATGCGCTCCGTCTGCCGCAATATTTTGTTTTGCAGTTAGATCCAGCAGTAACACTTGGGTTCAAGACTAGGTTACGAGAACTCGCCGATTCCCGAATCAACGAAGCCATCGAACCATTACCGCAGGGTTTTTGGGCCGTGGTTCGTTGATCCGGGCACGAGGCTTTGATTGGGCAAATGCCCTAAGCTGCTCTATTCAGAACCTTCTCCACTTTCGCCTGCTGGTCACGGCTCAACGTCGTGCTGAGGATGGTGCCGCCATAGCCGCGGAATTGATCGGCCAGGATGTCGGGATTGGCGGTGCGCACGAGCGCATAAATTGCGGAGTCGCCGGGCTGGATCATCGCTCCGACCTGCTTGACGAAATCGCTTGGGATGCCGTATTCGTCCTTCCACCAAGAGGCGTCGGCGGCACCCGCTCCCGCGCCCAGAGCGGCACCGGCAGCAGCTCCTGCCGCGAGAGTTCCGGCTGCCACTGCACTGGCCCCACCGGTGAACGGGATGGCGGCAATTGTGAGCCCGATCAGTGATCCCAAAAGACCACCCAAAGCCGCCCCCTCGCCGGTGGTCGTCGTGTAGCTTTGGTCGATACGCAGCTTGCCGTTGTCGTCGCGGTAGGCGGCGACCGCGTCGCGCAGGTCGACCACCCAGTCGTCGTTCATCGATTGCAACCTGTTGAGTACTTCCGATGCCCGGTACATGTCTTTCTTGAAACCCACCACTATCAGTGTTGACATGATTGTTCTCCTTGTATTTGTCTTATCGCGCCGTGTTTGTGGCGAACTTGCGACCGCAAAGACCAGCTTCCTTTTTGCTTCCGACGATGAACAAGATCCCAAATGCGATGTCAGATGCCTTTTCGCCTGGCTCCGCCACGGACCCAAGATGTCGGGATCTTGAACAACGTCTCTGAGGTAGCCACATTCCTCCGAATGCAACGCGTGCTCGAGTGCAGTTGGAATGCCATATCCTCTGCCAGTCCGGAAGGCAATGACGCCACTCACTTGCGGAATTGCTACACGCGCGCGATCAACCGTTCAGCTTGTCCGATCCTCGTCAGGATGGCGAAATCCGGTCGCGTAGAACAGGTTGAGGCGATATTGCTTTGAGGATTTCCACCGGTTGAGGAGTCTCGGCGATCACGACATTTCGCGAACTTCGCGAATTCGCGACGAAGTGCCATTCTGAAGAGATCGCGCCTGAGCGTTTTGAAGAACTTACGATGGCGATGCCCTTGCTTTCATGCCCTCAGGAAGACCACATGAAAAGGAGCAAAACACCATGGACAGAATGCTGGTAGTAGTTTTCGACAACGAAGTCAAAGCCTACGAGGGAAAAAGGGCCCTTATCCAACTCGATGCAGAGGGCAGCATCAGTGCTTATGCCTACGCGGTGATTACCAAACATCCCGATGGCACTACAACGGTGAAGCAAGAGGACGACTACGGGCCGATTGGGACACTGCTCGGAACGTCGTTTGGAAGTCTGATCGGGTTGCTCGGTGGACCGGTGGGCCTGGCTATCGGAGCGGCAACAGGAGTGCTTGGCGGCGCAGCGGTGGACCTGAACAATGCCCGCATCGGGGAGGATTTCGTCCAGGACGTCAGCAAGGCCTTGATGCCCAATAAGGTCGCGCTGGTCGCAGAAATCGAAGAGGACTGGACCACGCCCGTCGACACCCGCATGGAAGCGATCGGCGGGACCATCTTCCGCCGGGCTCTTTCCGAAGCGAAACACACCATTCACGAAGAGAACGTGGCTGCCATGAAGGCCGACATGGCCCAAATGAAGGCCGAGCAGGCCAAGGCTCACGCCGACCGCAAAGCGAAGCTCCAGGAAAAGATCAACAAACTCGATTCCAAGATCCAGGATCAGTTGCAGAAGGCCAAAGAGAGACGCGAGGCTTCCGAGCGTCAGGCGCAAGCGAAGGTCCAGGTGCTCAAGGCAAAAGCAGCGGCTGCGAAGGCCAAAGCCTCGTAACGCCGGAATCCGCGGCCTAGTTCAGCACCTGTCCGAAGGGAGGTCGAAGGGCCTCCCTTCTTTTAAAGCAATCCTCGAAGATCTGGAGGCCCGAATGTCCGCACAGAGCTTGATTGAAGAAGTGAAGAAGCGTTCCGCATGGAGCATTTCGATGGGCGTTTTGAGTGCAGCCTTGGGAGTGTTCCTAATCATTTACCCGCTGGTGACAGCGAAAATCACCATCGTTCTGCTTGGTTGGGTATTGATTCTCGTTGGCGTCGCTCAATTTGTGTTTGCCCTCCACTCTCAGAAGGTTGGAAACTTCTTCCTAAAGGTCCTTTGGGGCGTTCTGTTCGGAATCGTCGGGTTCTTCCTGGCGTTCGCTCCCGCCGCCGGCGTCGAAGCGCTGACCGCTCTGCTCGGAACAATGCTCCTTGTCCAGGCAGGGCTCGCGACAGTAATGGCGTTCCAGGTCAAACCGATCGAAGGCTGGGGATGGTTTTTGTTCGATGCTGCCGCAAGCTTCTTGATCGGCATGCTGATCCTCGTCCAGTGGCCGTCTAGTTCCGTTTGGGCCATCGGAACGTTAGTGGGCGCCTCCGTGTTGCTGGGAGG
>DATKAP010000048.1:0-2649 GCA_035577905.1 Binatia bacterium | reverse complement strand
TTCGATAGCGAGTGAAGGTTCCAGTGGCCGGATCAAATTTGTTCAGGCCGGCGTCTATGGTGCCAACCCAGAGATAGCCGCGACTGTCTCGGGCGAGGCTCTTAACCCGATCGCCGCTAATGCTGTTGGAGTCGTCGGGGTTATACCGGTAGTGGGTAAAGCGGTCGGTTGTTGGATCTAACTTGTCGAGCCCACCACCCCAGGTGCCTATCCACAAATAGCCATGGTCGTCTTCAATCAGGCTCTGAACGGAGTTGGCGCTTAACGTATTAGGATCGTCGCTGCTGTTTTGGTACACGACGAACGTGTTGCCATCATAGCGGTTGAGGCCTCCTCCGGTGGCAAACCACATGAAACCTCGGTGATCCTGCAAAATGGCAACGACATTGTCCTGGGCTAGGCCATCGTTGGTGGTGAAGTGGGTGAATTTGAGCTCTCTCCCCGGAGCATGGCCGTCCTGAGCGTGGATATTCCGAAGGTGGCGGGGAGTTGAGTCAGTTCTCCCTTCGCGTTGCCCAGGGAAGCCGGCCTTCATCGTCAGGTCGTAGATGTTCTCGTCAGGGAGATGCTGGCCCGCAGGTGCTTGCCTGGGGCTACTGCGAACCCCATCGAAGCCAAACAAGCCTGATTCTCCGCCGAACCAGAGATTGCCATCGGGCCTCTGCGCCATCGCGTAAATGTTGCTCAGGAAGAACCCGTCCGGGCTAGTCCATGCGGTGCGCGCGTACTGAGTGACGTTGATTGATGGAGCTGCAGCAAAAGAGCAAGCGCAGCACACCAGCGAGATACCCAGCGAGAGGACTACGCGCGTGCGCCCTTTCCCCATAATGGATATACATCTTACGCGGATTCTCATTGCGCTCTACTGAAAAACCCTACTCGGTTTTCTCGCGGTCAAGTTCGAACGCGCGTCCCTCGGGATTGAGAAATGCAGATGCCTCACCATCTTTGCAGCTTGCAACAGCTTCTGGCAAATGCACTGGTCAGCGAAAGCACTCTGGTTCCTTTCGGATGTCAAGGCACACGTGATTACGTTTCGCGAAAGTCATTGGAATGAATACAGACGAAACACTAGTCGGAATCACGATTGACGACTTGTATCCGGAACACGGGCTTCGCGGCCTCCGGAGGTTCCATAGCGAAGGTTTGTTCAGTCTTGTTCGGGTCGTAATCCCGCCACAGCCAGATCATTTCGTCCAGAAATTCAGCCGCTCCATGAGTTGCATTGTGCGTTCCCATTCCAAAGCTGAAGTGGAAATCGTATCCTTCATCTTCAAGGCGTTGGCCATTCGTAGATTCTCCAGCGGCCAGCTGCCGTTCTGCTCATTCTCAGAATCGTTGGACTCATCCTGCAGCCAGATCCGGATATTGCGATTGGGTTCGCGCCGGACTTTAGTCGGTTGGTCCTGCCCACCGTCCACCGTATTCTTGTCTTCCTTCCTCTGAATACTCTCAAAGCTGCCGATCCATGAGATCACGCGGCCAAAAACCTCGGGCATCTGCCAAGCCGCGTTGAAGCTGCAAATGCTGCCCGAGGATAGGCCTGTGATGGCACGACTGTGCGCGCCCTCACGGATGTTGTACTTGGATTCGACTTCCGCCAGGATTTCATTGCGCAGGAAACGGGGGTAGCGGTCACTGACCGTGTCATTGCTCCACGATGATTCCAACTAATTTCGAACTTGAGGTCCATGCACGGTAGTGATGGCAACTCCCTGGGAAGCCATGGGTACCGTCCTCGCCTTATCGGTATGCTGTCTGAGATGAGATCACCAATAAGCCGGATTCGGGGCACCGGGTCTTCATCGATAGGCCGCGGTCTTGATACTCTGCTGCAATAAGCTGTACACGATGAAATCTTCGCCAGCCTGCATCATGTGCTTCCACATCTCGTACGCATGTCCTTCTTGGTTGAGAAATGCGAGAGCTTGCTCCCGGCTCACAGAACAGCCTTGTTCCGTGGCCAGTCGCAAAAGATGTGAAAGTGTAATTTCGGCCATCACTCGGTCTCTATCCTTTTGTTGCATTATGGGTCTCTGCCACCATTGTCTGAAGATCGTTACAAGATACTCGGTTTTACAGTGGCTCGTGCAATGACTGCATCCAGAGCCAGTTTGGCTAGTTCTGATACCGTGCCTTCGGGATGCCGAGCCGACGAATTTTGTTCTGGAGAGTCGTACGTTTCAGTCCGAGTCGTTCGGCGGCTCCGCCTTTTCCCGCAATTCTCCCCGCCGCAGCTCGCAATGCATCGATGATCACGCTGCATTCCGCTTGTCGAAAGCTAGAGGTGGAGCTAACCGCAACAACCGTTTCGGAAGAGGTGCGAAGAGCCGCAATCGGCACCTCTAACACCTCACGGCGTGTAAGAATGACAGCCCTTTCGATAAAATTCGCCAATTCACGGACGTTGCCTTTCCAGGGACAGTTAGTCAGGATGTCCATTGCCTGGCAGGGTATCGACCGAATCTGCTTTCGCATGCGCGCCGAGAATTTCGAGACGAAGAAATTTACCAGCAGCGGAATATCCTCGCGCCGCTCGCGCAGCGGCGGGATCTGAATCGGGAAGACATTGAAACGGTAAAAAAGATCCTCGCGGAACTTTTCTTCCTGAATCATGGCTCGCAGATCGCGATGGGTTGCCGCAATCAG
>DATKAP010000047.1:0-5070 GCA_035577905.1 Binatia bacterium | reverse complement strand
GTCTTGGCTTCGATTATTCAAACGCAATCCGGGTGCCAATCATCGATGGGCAAGTTATGTGTCCGCGAGTTTGCGTTTCATGTCTTTGCGAGGCACTCGGTTGGAGCTAGGAATACGCAGGCTCAGGTTGCGCCCACATCCGGGCATCCATGCCTGACGCCGGGCAGACAGTGTCATCCAAGACGCGTGCACACTCAGAAATAGCGTGGTGATCGATCTTTTTCATCCCTGATCATTGGCACTGCACTTGCATCCGACCGATTCAGCGAGGCGGCAGACATCGCGGTGAGACGGACTCCGCAGCCAACCAGTTCGGAGCGCCCGAGAGCGCAGAAGACCCGCGCGGGACACTTTCCGTTGTTTTGTGGCCGCTGGCTGCCGTCTCGCGTCGTGTGTCGGATCTCTAAACAGGAGAGCGAATATGAGGACCGCTGACATGCTTCCAGGCGAATCGAACGCGCAGATCATTTCGTCGATTATTAACCTAGTCTGCCCGCAATGCGGGGGCAGAATGTCGGAATTTCAGTGTGAAGGAAGATGCTGCAGAAACTGGCTGGCTGAATGGGAATGGGTGAATTTCGCGATGCGAAGCCCCAAGTCTCAGCCCTCAAGACACGCTGTCCGGTCGCGTCGCTGAGTTGCCTCGCAACTACGTTCGCAATGCTGGTACGAAGGGAGTCGAGCGATGGAATTCAATTCGGTCGGTTTGGCTGATCGTGTTGCTTCCTCCGGTGCAGTTCCGCATTTCACACGTAAAAAGGCTCTGATGCGCATGTGGAACATTCGAGATGAGTGCTGAGGAGGTCTTGCATGCATTCCAGCGAGACGCTCCATATCTGTTTTTAGGCGGCGCTTTCACTGCTGTCGGCATCCTGTCGGCTGCTTTCGCTGGTCTTCGCCGCAAGCGTGACTCACTCCTTATCTACTTCGCGCTGTTTGCCATCTTGTACGGGCTTCGCCTTTGGATTTGGTCATCGCTCTTCGCAATGCTGGTAGAGGGCTCGATCTTCCATGAGCGCCTGCGCGGGGCGGTGAACTACGTCATTCTGGTTCCCGCATTTCTGTTCTTCATTTCCCTGGGGCTGGCCAGACGGTTTGAGCGGGCCGTTGGGTACACGATGGTTGGTTTCGGTTGCGTGCTGGCTGCACTTACCTTCGTGCTTGGCGATTCTGCCCTCAACGAGCGAATTCATAGTATTGCCGTAATCGGTGCGTCGGTATTCTTTCTGGTTCGGTTCATGGCGGGCGGTCCCAGAAGAACTAGTGCTCCCGAGGCTGCCGACTTTGCTCTGATCCGCTGGGGCCTGTTAGTCTTCGTGGCTTTCGTTGTTTGGCAAAACGTCGCGGAGTTTTTATCCATTTCCTCACCGCTGCTCGAGCCTTTTGGATTTGCCGCCTTTCTCAGCGCGCTCGGCTATGTTGCCGCGCGAAGTGCATTGCGACGGGATCGGCAGTTAAAGGAAATCCGGAAGGAATTGGAAGTCGCGCGTCGTATCCAGCTCTCAATTCTACCGAGACGATTCCCCAGTTCAACCGACTTTCGAGTAGCCGCCAGATATGTGCCCATGACCTCTGTAGCGGGTGATCTTTACGACTACGTAATGGTCAATCACCACCAGATTGGACTGTTGGTCGCCGATGTCTCTGGTCATGGAGTTCCCGCCGCCCTCATCGCATCCATGGTCAAACTCGCCGCGGCTTCGCAACGAGCCGCCGCCGCCGATCCTTCCCAGTTCCTGACCGGTATGAACTCGGCCTTACTTGGTAACACGCAAAGCCAGTTTGTCACCGCGGCATATGCCCACCTGAACTCAGAATCAGGAGAACTAAGATATTCGGCAGCAGGGCACCCGCCCTTGTTGCTAGTACGAAATGGAGGCGTGACACGAATTCAGGAGAATGGGTTGATGCTTGCCGCCTTCAATTTTGCATCGTACTCGACTGCCGTCTACAAACTCGAAGCCGGTGATCGAATCGCAATGTATACAGACGGGATCTTGGAAGCCTCCAATGCCGAGGGGCATTTCTTCGGACTCGATACACTATGTGATCTGCTGGCACAGACCAGACAATTATCCCCTGCACGGACCGCAGATACGATCATCTCCTCGGTCCGGCACTGGTCGGGAACGCAGGATGACGATCTTACGGTCCTCATCTGCGACTACATCCCCAAAAAGACGAGAGGTTGGATTCCGCCCACGCCCCCAGCGGTACCAGAGTCGGATGGCGCTCGCGACGCCCCATCGTGAGCACTGTGCCCAAATACGGGTAGGCGTTCTCGCTAAGAGAATGGCCCGCGCACATCGGGACTTTCGGGAAAACACGTAGATCTCGTGACCTACAACGCGATTTCGCTTTGGCCCAGCACGTGCATCGTTTCAGTAATCGGCTTTATGCCCGTCGGTGGGAGCAACCCGACTGGGGCCAAAGGGGATTCTAAATGGATTGCCGATCGAGGTTTCACACACTTGCACAGTGTGTGGACGGGATTGCGGTTAAGGAGGACATGGATGATAGCTCCTTACGGTCTGACGATTCTCGATAACTGTGTGTCGTGTCCGGTGAAAAACAGGCGCCCATTCTGCAACCTGCCCCTACCAGCCGCTCAGCGACTCCATGGCATTAAATCGACGGCGGTGTATCCCAAGGGCACAATGTTGTTCATGGACGGGCAGCAACCCCGCGGAGTGTTCGTCCTCTGCACAGGGAGGGCCAAGCTTTCGACCTCGTCGCGGGACGGCAAAACCATCATCACCAAAATTGCCGACGCCGGGGACGTTCTGGGCTTGAATGCCGCGATTTCAAATGTGCCTTACGAAGTTACGGCCGAGATGATGGAGCCGGGACAGGCCAATTTCATTCCCCGTGAACCCCTAATAATAATGATGAGGGATTTCCCCGAGGTGGCGCTACGCCTCGCTCAGCAACTCAGCCGCAATTACTTCGCCGCCTACGAAGAGATCCGCACGCTGGGACTGACGACGTCGCCCTCGGAGAAATTTGCCAAGCTCCTGCTGCAATGGTCCATCGAGGGTACCGCCGACAATGGTTCATCCCGCATCAGGCTGAGTCTGACCCAAGGTGAGATCGCCGAGGTGATCGGAACCACGCGCGAAACCGTCGCTCGCTTGTTTGCGGATTTTAAGAGAAAGCACCTGCTCCAGGTACGAGGCACGACGTTGGTGATCCACAATCGGTTCGCGCTGGAGCAGATGGTGCAGTCCTGATTTGGGTAAGAATCCACTTGAGAAAACGACGCCCATGCCGCAGGTCGAAGAACGCATAGAGAAGAGGATGGAAGAGAAAGGGTTGGTCAAGAAATCGGAAGATGGGTACATAGGGACAATCACGCTCGACAATCCTTCGAAGCACAATGCTCTAGGCGCGGCGCTGATCGGAGAGTTGCTCGCCGCACTTTCCGATCTCACGAACGCAGGAGCCCGAGCGATTATTTTGCGGGCGTACCAGGACGCGAAGGTGTGGTCCGCTGGGCACGATGTCAGGGAATTGCCGACTAATGGGCGGGATCCCTTGACATACGACGATCCGTTGCGAAGGGTAGTGCGCGTGATTAAGGAATCTCCGACACCGATCATCGCCATGGTCGAGGGCAGCGTCTGGGGTGGCGCCTGCGAAGTTGTGATGAGCTGTGACATCGTGATCGCGGCGGAAGGGACCACGCTGGCGATTACCCCGGCAAAGCTCGGCGTTCCCTACGATATCGAGGGTACATTGAGCTTTATGCAGTCGGTCAGTTTAGCGATCATCAAGGAAATGTTGTTTACGGCCCAGCCGATGACGGCCGACCGCGCGCTGCGACTGGGACTCATCAACCAGGTTGTCCCTGCGGACCGCCTCGAGGCGGCCACCATGGAATTAGCGGGGCACATGATCCGAAATTCACCCTTGGTGATCTCTCTGCTGAAAGAGCAGTTGCGGGTTCTCGGCGAAGCGCATCCGCTTAACCCCGAGGCATTCCAGCGGATTCAGTCGATACGTCGGCGGATTTATGACAGCGCCGATTACCAGGAAGGAATCCGCGCTTTTTTTGAGCGGCGCGCGCCGCGATTCCAAGGACGCTGAAAACCATGCCAGTTAACAAGAATTACCCAAGTCTGACCGCAGAGGAAGCGGCAGCGCTGATCCCGAATGGATCGATGGTCGCCGTAAGCGGCTTCACACCTGCAGGCGCTCCCAAGTCAGTTCCGCGGGCGCTCGCCAAACGAGCCCGGGAATTGCATCACGTGGGCGCGGCGTTCCAGGTAAAGCTGCTCAGTGGGGCTTCAACTGGTGCCGCCTGCGACGACGAACTTGCCAGTGCCGAGGCAGTAAGCTGGCGGGCTCCCTACATGACCTCGGCTCCCATGCGCCGGTTGGCCAACACCGGAAAGATCGAGTTCGTCGACATGCACCTGTCGCATGTCGCACAGGTTGTAATGGAGGGCTTCCTAGGTCCGATCGACTTCGCCATCGTCGAAGCAACAGAGATCACGCCTGATGGAAAGGTGTATCTGACGACCGGCATCGGCAACACGCCGACGTTCCTTGAGTGCGCCGACAAGGTCATCATCGAGCTGAACGCCTACCATTCGCCTCGGCTGCGCGAGATTACCGATATCCTTATATTGCCCCCACCGCCGCGCCGCACCCCAACTCCAATTCACGATCCACTGGACCGTCTCGGTCGCGACTATGCCAGGGTCGATCCGTCCAAAGTCATAGCGGTGGTTCCTAGCAATGAGCCGGACGGCGGACGTGTGTTCGCGGCAGCGGATGAGTCCAGCCGACGAATCGCCGAACATGTTGCAGAATTCTTCCTGCGGGAAATTCGCGCGGGGCGGATTCCGTCCGAGTTCCTGCCCCTGCAAAGTGGTGTCGGCAATATCTGCAATGCCGTGCTGTCGGGACTCGCCTCGTGCAAGCAAATTCCGCCTTTCAAGGTCTATACCGAAGTATTGCAGGATGCCATGCTCGATTTGATCGCCTCCGGAAAATCACTGGGAGCGAGCGCCACGGCATTAACCTTAAGCGATCAAAAGCTGAAGTTCCTTTACCAGAACTTCAGCG
>DATKAP010000046.1:0-299082 GCA_035577905.1 Binatia bacterium | reverse complement strand
GATTGGAGATGCGCTGATTGCGCACGAACTGGCGCACGTGGTGCAGCAGGGCGGGGGAACTAGATCGACAGAGCCGCAGGCGAAAGATGCGAATTTCGAGGGCAACGGTCAATTGGAGCAGGATGCCGACCGCTCGGCCGTAGGCGCCGTGCTTTCCACCTGGGCAGGCGTGAAGACCGGGCTCGCCGAAATTCGTAAAAATGCCTTGCCAAGATTGACATCCGGCCTCGCGCTCCAGAAATGCAATCGCCGAAAATCCCAACTTCAGGTTCTGCAGGAGACACAAAGAGAAGAGGCACTGACCTCGGCGAAAACTAGTGGATTGGCGGACGAGAATGCTATGGCTCAGGCCCAGGCCGATTTCATGCGCACTCGCAATGTCGCGTCGGCTACCAGCGCATTGCCCGTGGGCGTGGCGCCAACCACGGCGCAAGTAGCCGCACAGCAGCAGGCGCAGGTGGCACAGACTTCGATTGCGCCAGCTGTTTCTACATTGACTGCCCCTGAAGTCACAGCCTGGACGACCCGTGCCAAGGCGGCCGTGGCCGCGGTGGTCCTTCACGCTTCAGCGCATCACCCCGAGTTGAAGCTGACTGCCGCGGATTTCCATGTGGATGTTGTAGGCATCGAAAACCGTGGAGCGGGTGTGATTGCTTACGGAGAAGAAATCGGGGGCCGTCAGGTCGCTACGGTTGGCCGCACTTTTGTGCGCTTCGTAGATGCGAATCCAGCGTATGCCATGAGTGTTGTCGTACACGAACTGCACGGACATCCAGAGTATGGGCCCTATGGAGCACCAGGCAGTGAGTATGGGCTTGAACTATACGACAAGGCAGCGGCGCGAATGCCAGGATATACGCAACCTACGGGCGCCGGCAGGACAAGTGAGATCGACGCCTATGCCTACCAGGAGACCGAAATTTATTCCTTGCTTCGATCCTTGCCTTACCATACCCCCCTAGCCGCTGCGGACGCGGCTCTACAACCCAACTACGTGGACCCTGAACCGACTGTGACTGCCCGGATTGGGTTGGTTAAATCTCAATGGGAGCCGAGAGTTGCTAAGGCACTTCTGCGCGGACTGTACCAGCGTTTTATGGCGGACAAGAGATTGTCGCCGGCAGCTTTGGCGGCCTTCCGCCGCGCCGTACGTGCGAACTACACTGGTGCTGAAAGTGCCACGGCGGACGATATTCTGAAATGACATCCCAAAACGACAAAATAGAATTTCACCTCCGGTTCCTCTTGGACCCATTCGGGGACGCACCGCACCTGCGGCAACGAGAGCTTTCCGTCGAATACTTGTTAGCTCACGCCGACCAGGCCTATCCACGGCTGTTGCAGGCGCTTCGCGCGAATCCACTCGCGCTGAATGCGCCCGCCATAATCGAGGTGCTTCCACGATTCGGTCGGGCTGACAGCGTTCCAATCCTCGCGCAGATCATGGAAGCGGGTGCGGAACAGGTCAGCGGCGTGGCTGGCCAAGCTCTTGGTCGACATCCTGATCCATCGGCGAAGACGGCTTTGTTGCGCGGGCTACAAGCACAGTCTCCCGAAACGGTGGCAGCCGCGGCTGACGGTCTCATGGTCCGGGGTGACCGAACAGTTTGTGTTCATCTGAAAGCGCATTTCGGCCACTCAAGCCAGGTCGCCCGGTATCACGTGATCCAGGCCGCTTTCAAGCTGGGATGCCTTGATTCGGCGGAGGTTGGGGAATTGAAGAAGGCTGACTCCGGCCTGCGCGGGATCCTCGAATGAAATCAAAGCTGTCTGGAGCGGATTAGCACAGCTCTGCTCTCCCGAGTATGTGTTTCTCTACTGTGGATGTGCAGGACTACTCGTTAGCGTACCTTTTATATTTCTGCTTGTGTTAGCCAATGCGAGACGGTCCTGATTATCCAGTTCTGCGCCTTGAATATTTTCCATCGTATGGCATTGCCCTGGCTCGGCCTCAACCAGTGCCAACCGCCCATGCTTGGAATTCTTGCGCGGATCAGTCACTGGATCTTTGAACACCGGCTGCCTTCGTCCATTGATCTCCGCAGCTGAGCACTTGAATGCAAACTTCTGAGTATCTCGGTTGAGTTGTTGAAGCAACGCGCCACCCATGCCAAATGCGAGATTGTCGGCGCTCCATCCCTGGAACTTAGAAACCTGAAAAAGCATGTTCTGGATCGTAAACATGTTTACACCATCACCTTGGATCACGTGATTCACCACAACAAAACAGAATTATTGTCTTGTTACGAAAACGAAACAAGTAGGCTTGAGAAGTTAACGTGTGACAGAAAATTCGCGGCTCCTCAGACACGTCGAGCAATACTCCCCAAAGTTTTTCCTTGACTCCGCAGGTTTGATGGCGTCATTATCTCGCTCTCTTCCCCGAACAATTTAGTCTACATCTGCTTTTGCGCCCCTAAGCGCAAACTTCAGGAGGTGGCTATGCCGACTGCTTAGCCATTGCGACCGAAACAGTCGGTACGGCAGTCGCGCCGGAGGGCTCGCCCTTGTATTCCCAATGCGCGATTCTCGGCCTCCTCGACCGCATCTACGCCGCGGTCGAAGACCCGGTTCTCTTTGGGCGGTTGTCGTCGACGAATTTGCCCATGCATGGGAGGTGTACTTCGAATTAGTTGCCCCAATGATGCTGTTTGTGCTGCCGCCTTTTGGGGTTATGATCGGAGCGCGATTTTGATGTGGCGGTGGGTTATGGCGATAGTAAAGGCTATGCGAGGGTTGATTGCGCGATCGCGACGGGCAATCGCGAACGCTTGGCGAAGCATATGCGGGCTCGCCGATAAAGTGCGATGGCTCGCCGTGGTTGTCTTCATCTCACTTCCTCTCCCGCTTGTACTCTGGATACATCGTTCTCACTTGCAGGGAGGTGCAGACCCGATCGATCTGGCAGTGGATTATCTAAAGGCTACAGGAATTCTGTTGCTGTTGAGTGGTCTCTTCATTGCTGGACATTGGTTGATAAAAAAACAGAGCGGCTATGTGATGCTCGCGTTTTCTTGATGCCACTGGAAACGAATTCAATGGTCAGGCAATCTCAGAGGAATTAGCGGCCGAGTTGCAGCGGGTTCGAAGCATTCACCAGCGCCTGGAAGAACGGAACCAGGATCCAAATCAGGGGGCGCAGACACAGGATTCAAACCTTGAGAGTGCGGCAGCCTCCGAACCGCGCTTCGCGTTGCCTGTCAAAGGCGTGCAGCATCGATTGCATTCGAACGTCAGTGAGATCTCTGCTCCTCAACTAGCAACGCAAGCCGCGATTGGAGAGATCGCAAGCTTCAAAGTAGGCGACAATTCCGTATCCATTGGAAAATTCTTCTCCGACCTAAAAACTTTCTGGCGGGCAGCGGATCCTAAGGGAGCCTTCGGGGGATGGTTCGACGCTACAGTGATATCGTCCGAGTCATCGTCTCGTTTCGCGGAAAGCTATCCAGCAACGAGCGGCAGGAACTATGCTGGTCAGCAGAGCGCAAAGTCCCGACCGACAAGGATCGCGGCCAAGTCGTTGAACTCATTCGGGAATTAGCATTCAAGATCTATCATGATATCGAAGAGAGCAGGCCTCCATGCGAGACTTGGGCTGGCTTGCGCGATTATACAGAGGCAATTTCCGCCTGGATGGACTACGCTGACGGCGGAAAGCCAGAATTGCTCGCGGTGGCACAGGGGCTGTGCGAGAAGGTCCTTGACACTGAAGCCACACCTCACTACGTATTTCCGCTGCTGGCCACGCTGGCGCGCGAACACCTGATTTGGAATCAGAACGCCACAGCAGCCAAACTGTGCCACGCTGCAATCAGGTTAGGGCCGGCGGCTGGAAAACAGTCCGATGGACTGATGGCCTTGCCATGGCTGCTGCTCGGCGTTGCGTATGAAAGATTCGGCCAATATTTGAATGCCGAGAGAAGCTATCGACTCGCCGTACGCTACAACTCAAACCTCGAAGAAGCCTGGGGAAGGCTTGCGGATTTGATGGCCCGGATAGGAAGGGAACCCGATGCCGTAGCGGCTGTGCAGCAACTCAAGGATTGCTTGAGTTTGAAGAGCCACCTGGAAGTCGGAGACTTGTTAACACAGTTCGGATTATTTCGTGACGCGGAAGCCCAATACAGGGCTGCCGTTGAAGAGGATCCAAAAGCTGTCCGACCGCTTGTCAGCCTTGGGTCCCTCCTCGCTGACATGGGAAGGTACGATGAATCGATTGATGTTTATGAGGCCGCACGCAAGCTCGAGCCGAACCGGGCCGGGACCCTGAATGATATGGGCATAGCGTACGGCGATGCAGGCAAATCCGAGGAAGCCGTACGTTGCTATCGCGAAGCGATCGACCTAGAACCTGGAAATGCTGCACCCTATGTGAATCTTGGTCGTGTGTACCTCGATCAAGATAAGTCTGAAGACGCCAGGGCCGAGTTTCAGAAAGCTGTTGCTGCTGATCCGGAGTTGGCGTGGGCATATTCCAACCTTGGATTCGCCCTGCACAGTTTGAACCTCAACGAAGAGGCGCAAGAGGCGCTGCAATTGGGATTACGCTTAGGAAATGACCGGCCCGAGGTCCACTACATTCTCGGAAGCGTTTACTCTTCCACGGGTGAAACAGACAAAGCCTTTACCGAATACGAGCAGGCCTCCAAACTTGCTCCGAAGTGGGCTGAGCCGCATCTCATGCTTGGCGACCTATACACTTTGAGAAGCGAAACCGCGAAAGCCATCGCTGAGCTTCAACGCGCGGGCGAGTTGGATCCAGAATCGGCGGATCCGCATTGTCGACTTGGGTATCTATATCGCGACACCGGCGATCTTAACGCCTCTCTAAAGCAGTTTAGAATCGCCCAAAAGTTGGATGCAAAGGAGGTCGATGCTTTTCGCGGTGCCGGAGGAACGCTAAGGCACATGGGCCGGTTTAGTGAGGCGGCGGAAGAGTACCAGAAAGCTCTCAAGGTCGGTGGGGACGAAGCATATGTTCATATCGCCTTGTCCAAGTGCTACGAGGGCCTCGGTCAACAGGAGCTTGCAGAACAATCCCGCAAAACGGCCCTGGAATTGGGCGATGCCGGAATCGCGGGTAAATACAACCGCGCTTGTTATTGGGCTCTTGCAGGTCACAGCGAACAATCACTCGAGCTTTTGTCCGAGGCGATTCAGTCTGGCGAGACTGATCCCCTCGCAGTGGCGAATGATATCGATCTAGCCCCTCTGCGCGACGACCCTGCATTCAAGGCTCTGGTTGTGAAGTCAGACGAGCCGAAAAATATAGAAGCCGCAGCATCGTGAGTCCTCTCCTGATCCAAAACTGACGTGGGAAGCCGAAGGATGAAGCGATTCGCTGCCCGTGGCACAGTCTTCCATTCAGTATCGGTGACGGATCCCACCATGCGCCAGTGTGCGAAAGTTACAACCGCACGCCCTGGAAGAGTGCAGGCCAGGGGAGTATGAATATAGTCCTCAGTATTTTGTTCTTGACAAATCAGCTCTCACGAAACTTTGACTGCTCAAACTGATCCATTTTCTCAGGTAGTGGTCTACAACGGGATCCGATCCACGGTCGGGATGATCTGAAAGTGCGTTGGTAGCATCGCTGCTTGTTGCGCCGCTGCCAAGTCCGAATATGAACTTCGGCAAAATCTGGCTCGTGAGATGAATCTGGGGACAATAAGGGGACAATAACGATTACTGTGGGCGCCCATTGCTACCAACTTGTGTCTGCCGACACCGTTGGATATCAATCACTTACGTTTCGTTGTTGCCCTGTCACGGCAGAGGCCGCGGGTTCGAGTCCCGTCGTCCCCGCCATTCCTTTCCAAAAGAGTTAGACGAGCTCTGGCAAAACCATCGAGGGCGCAAAAAGGGCGCATTCCGCGGCCTTTTTGTGCCCCTTTTTCCGTGCGGCGTTGGGTCACAGGATGCGAACTCAGCGAGTGAATGGCTTTGCGGCGGCAATGCTTTTCCCGACGCCTTGGTATAGTTTCGGTTTGCTACAAACCGGAAGTTGTCAGGATAGTTCGAACCTTAGAGTTAGGTTTCTCAGCGGGTGGGGTCCAGAGATTCAAGCAGGCGACTCCGTCGGACTCACCTATCGCCTATGTTGGAGAGCGTGTGTCGACGCTGTTCGCGAAGTTCTCAATTCCATAGACCGGGCGCATGTTCGGTAGCCAACGGCCGTAGGACAAGCAACGCCAGAGCCATTCGACCGGTCCGAAGCGAAAGTAGCTTAGCCACCAGTGGCTAAAGAAGACCTGCACGACGAAAACCACAGCAGCTATCTCGACAGTGAAGGCATACGATGTTCGATGGAGCAGGCCCAAGCCCAAGCCGGAAAAGAGCAAGAGAGCGAGAATGTTCTGAAGCAGATAGTTCGTGAGTGTCATTTTGCCGATCGATTCCAACGATTGGAACGCAATCCTTAAGCGGCCGGAGCTATACAGCCAGCACAGGACCGAGCCAAAGACCGCGGCCTGCGTTATTTGGAACCATCGTTCCATCGCAAAGACCTGGTCAACTCCCCATTTCATGGAAACATCGAGTTGATGAAAAATCCCGAGAGCAACAACGACCGCAATGGCAACAAAAAAAGTGTTTCTGAAGAGCTTTCGATTTGTCGCAGCGCTCTCGAAAATATGCACGCGGTGGGCATAAGCCCCGAGGAGCCCACAGACCAACATAACGAAGTTCCAATCAAAGTATTTCGGAAACGACAGGACTGTGTGCAACCCCGACAACCAACTATACTTCAACACGTCAGAGAGATTGTGACTGGAATAGAGAGCCAAATCTGGTTCTGCCACTGGGTTGTGAAGGCCGACATGCTGGCTCCAGGGAATGAGAACCGGGACTAACATGAAGCAGACCGCTGCCAACCGCAGATAAGCCTTTTCGCCGAACTTGCTGACGCACAGAATAACCATTCCCAATATCACGTAATCCTTCAGGATGTCCCCGTAATAGATCGCGGAATTGAACATGGCTATCAAGAGCAGAAGAGCCATGCGCCAGGAGAAAAAGAGATAGGGATGCTTTTGTGTGGCCTTCACCTTCTGCATGAGCACAGAAAAGCCATAGCCGAAGAGGAAGGAAAGCATCGTCCAACCCTTAGTCAGAAACACGATCTGAACAATCGATTGCAGAACGGAACTGCGCAGGTCGTGAATACCCGGCCACGCTATTCCGTATGAAAAGAAGATCGCAAAGTTCACCAGAACTACGCTGAGCAACGCCCATCCGCGCAGCACATCGATAATGGGCGCTCGCCGGCCGGGATCTACAGGGGTAGCAGGAATCATATTCATTGATCTCTCCAATGTTTTCGGCTACGGCTTGGGGAATACTTTCAAGCAGGGTCTGAATCCTGCCGGCAACTGAATCCGCTTCAGGGCGGCGAGCAAACTTGCGCGAAGCGCGAAATAGCTCAAGAACGCAATCCCGGCCAGGCATGGATAGATCCACATGCCTAAATGCTCCGGAAACTGCGGGGGCGGGTTTTGAAAGCCAAATACGATGTGATCGTGGCCGAAGCTAAGCGGGACGAAGTCGCGTTGAGAATGTACGTATCTGTGTTGTTCTGACAAGGGAAGATCCAGCCAAAGTCCTACCAAGTCGGGACGAAAGATCTTTATTGCGATACAAACGAGACTCCAAAGTCCGAAAAAGCCCGAGATGGTGGCACAAATCAAACCGAACGCAGCGACCACGCTGCGCTGCGCAAATCGAATCACCGTGCGCAGCATCGGGATCGTCCTACGACTCGATCGCGCTCTGGTGAGAAGGTATTCGTCCACAAAACCCTGTGCATAGGCATGAGCGCTTCCGAAGCCCGCTAGGACCTCAAAGGGCGAGATTCCCATTCCTACGCGCTCGTCAATGTGTTCTTTCGCTTCCGCCAGAATATCGAGCGAATCGTCAGCGGGCAGGGAGCCAAGTGCTTGTTCCAGGTTATTCAGCCATGCGCTAATCGGTTCGTCTTTTTGACGAGCGTTCATTTGTTCCCCCGGTTGAGAAATCGATTGAATGTGACGGTCATGGTTTGCCAATCGTCGAGGTAGGCTTTCAGCTCAGCTTTCCCTTGAGCGGTGATTGCGTAATATTTGCGAGGGTGAGACGCCTCGTCGAGAATGCGCCATTCGCTTCGAATGGAGCCCTGCTTCTCAAGTCGGTAAAGAAGCGGATACAAGGTGCCTTCTGCGATTTCTAGCCCTGCCTCGTCCCTGAGAAGCTCGAGGATTCTTAACCCGTATTCCTCGGATTCCTTCACGACGCTCAACAGCGCGAGCTCTGCAACCCCCTTGTACATCTGCGTGCGGAGTCTTTCGCGCGATCTTTCAATAGGCTCTGGCTCAGGACTCGTTTTGGGTGAGCGGGCCGGTTTCGTGAATACCATGCAATGCAATATATAATAGAAACGAAGATATATCGCAATGAAAAACGGCAACTCCCAAGCTTGCTCTAACTTCCAATGGGTTCGTATCCATCCAGTCGCGGTCGACTCGCAAGGTAGAGTCTCGCTTCATCGTGACGCGGCCTGATACAAGCTCGAAAATACTAGGGGAGACGAACCGATCTTCGTCGTTACGCGAGTGGTAGCCGTTAATGAACTACTGAAGAAAGCAACGCTCTAAATCATTTTTCCAACCCACAACTCAACCCACAATTCCTGTATCCTTGTGCGGCTTACGGGTATTTTGGCAGTCCCCGCGTTGTTCTAAGTTGTTGTAAAACCGTTTGACGCTGGACTGTCACGGCAGAGGCCGCGGGTTCGAGTCCCGTCGTGCCCGCCATTCCTTTCAAGAACTTGCAGGGAATTGGCAGTATCGCTAACGGTCCGACTTGATCCAGGGCCGATGAGTGCCGGACTCGTTCTTGATGAAGCTTCTGGCGCCTCAGCCGGATACTCTGCCCCCAAGTAGAACACCGCGAGCAGTTCTGATCCTCCTTCTTCGTTCGCGGAGCCTTCGCCAGCATCAGGTCGCATTCGTCGCTCCCTGCCGTGTTTGGATCAGACGCAGTCAAAGGACGCTCTCTCTTGATATTCGTAAGTCGGATTCGGAGTGCTCGACGAAGGGTCGCGTTTGCCTCCGAGTACATCTCTTAGCGCCATGTGAGCGCGGTGAACGCGCGATTTGCTGGCGGTGACCGTGACCCCGGTCCGCCATGCGGCTTCCGTGTGTGTGAAGCCCTCAACATCGATGAGAAACACTGCTTCTCGCCTCAAGGGCGTGAGATTCCCGAGGGCTTGGGTCAAAGCTACACGTTGAGCAGGATTGGTCGATCTTGAGCGCACTGAACACAGCGTGTGGTCAGTTACATTTTCCACCAAGAATTGGCGGTTGCGACGTTGTCGCCGGGCGTGTAAGCGCACGAAATTCAGAGCCACCTTGTAAAGCCATGATGTGAACGCAGCGCTGCCTTGAAAAGTGTTGATCCGGCGAAATACCTGGATAAAAACATCCTGCGTCAGGTCTTGAGCGTCGAAGACATTGCGCGTGTGACGGAGACACAGCAGGTAAATACGGGGCTCGTGCAATTCATACAACCGGCCCAAACCCGCGGGATCTTGTTTCTTCGCTCTATCGATAGCTTCCTTCTCACTCATTTCATGAGTCATCGTATTCATGTGGGCACCAAGTTTTTGGCTCTGCCGCCAAAAGCAACCAAGGGGACATCAATTGGCGAGAAACAGGACTTCGGCTCCGGGCGGCCGCCGTCAGGTACTAAGATCGCTTAAGCCCCTTCCCCATCTGGTCGCTTCTAGAATTCAGGGAAGCATTTTCGAATTGAACCGAGAACTGTTACTACTTGCAGAGGCCAAGCTGTTTATTTGCCGCGGTGGTTCCTGGCTTTTCATGCCACCGGTATTGGCGATCAGCAGTGCGGCTATTTAGCGAAGAAGCGTACGTGGCGCTGTGGCTGTGCCAGTCGGAAGGCCGGATGACAGACTCGTGTGGCTTGGCGACCGCGCCAGGATCGGGAATCCAATGGTTGCACTGCTATGCCGCCAATCCGTCTTTTCGCGGTGAGACGACCCGGATGGTTAGGCAAGTCAAGCGCGGTCCGTGGGGTCAAGTTCATCATGACGTTGCCAGTTTGAGTCGTTCACTGCGGAACGTACCGCCACCCAGCACGTTTTCCACTGCTGGCAGGAGCTCGGTTGCGGCCTGCGATTTCAAGACGTAGCCGCGCGCTCCAGTGCTCATGGCTTCCCGGACAACGTCCAAATCCCGGTTCTCGCTGAGGAAGAGTATCTTCGACTGTGGTGCGAGGCAGGCAATTCTGCGGGCAGCCTCAATCCCGTTTAGTGTAGGCAGACCGATGTCCAGGACGATCATGTCGGGCTTCAGTTCGCCAGCCTTCAAAGTCGCCTCCAATCCATCCGACACTTCGCAGACGACCCTGAATCCATTTCGGTTGTGAAGCATTGAGTGAACGAATTGGGACCAGATTTCATGGTCTTCGACTACCATGATACGGACGGGCGATTTTTGCATGCGCTCTTTCTCGCTCCAAAGATCGGCCTATGAGGGTGCATCTCAAGGCTAGATAGCGCCATCTTTCTTGTTTCCATCGGTGCTGATCGAAGTCACAGCGTCTGGCGCACCCGACATGATTGCTGCCGCTCCTCCAGTGAGGCTAGCAAGCTCTTTGCCATTGTGCAGAAGGGAAACATCCTGCTAGTGCCTCCCTTTGAGCAATTTACGGAACAGAAAGGCAGGCTTTTGTTCTCGACCCAGGTGGATCGGTTCGCCAACTGGCTGATTTTCAGCAACACTGGTGATTCTCAGCCAGTCAGGAGACGCCGGTCCTACGGCATGAGGTGCCGTATGGACGGCATCAACAAAAACATCCAGCGAGTGCCAGCTTTGCCTGGAATCCGCTATTGGCGGTGAACGTTCAGTTCTCACGGAATGGAACGACAGAAACGTTGTGGCTCTTTGGCCTGGTCATCAAAATCTGAAGTGTCCTTCGGATGCCGTCACAAGTCACAGTATGCTCGGACTTGCAGGACGTCCTATATTCCTCAAACGGACCTCACGGCCCATATCCTCGCCACCTTACCCTACCCAGTCGAGAGGAGGTGGGCCGAACCTGCCAGCGCAGTCTAACGTTAAGAAGCAACTGCGGGTGTTGTGACGCAAGAGCCTTTTGGATTCAGGGGATTCGTACGCTCTTGTATCTTGCCGGCCGTTCCGACGCCTGTGACTAGTAACAGTTAACGTGTTTGCGTGCGTCGTCTACGCTCGGAAGACGGCAGAGTGTGCCCTGTACCCGGACGCCTCACATGTTCCACAAATTACGCTCGATAGTTCTTCCTCTTGTTGTTCTTCTGCCCTTCGGCGCGTGCACCGTGCTTATGGCGAATGCACAATCCTCTCCCGCATCTTCTCAGTCTCAGGAATCGTTGCCGGATGCTCCCAGTGCGGTGATGCATCCGCCCGAGAAGACAATGACTGCTGCCAACTCCGCTCCCGGCGGCGGGTCGCAACGCGTGGACGCGCCATGGCCTCGGGAAGCGATGCGAGGTGACGAGAAGATTTCCATGTACCAGCCGCAGTTGGAGTCCTGGCAAGACGATGAGTTGCATGCATACGCTGCGCTTTCGATCAACAGGAAAGGAAATCACAAGCCAAACTACGGCGTGGTGTGGTTCACGGCTCGGACTGAAGTGGACAAGGTCAACCGGCAGGTAACTCTAGCTAACTTCCAAATCACGAAAATAAGGCTTCCTACCCTCCACGCTAAGGAAGCTGAGTATCAGAGCTTCCTTCAGTCCAAGCTACCGGGCAAGTCCAGGGTTATCGCGCTGGACCGGCTGGAAGCTGCCTTGGCAGCCAGCACCATGGAACAAGCCGAAGTCAAGGGAGTGCCGGTGAAGAACGATCCTCCTCGAATAATCTTCACGACCAAGCCGTCTTTACTCGTGCTGATCGACGGTCCGGCGAAGTTCAGGGATGTTGGTGGAACCACTCTCCAGAAAGTGCTCAATAGCCAGGCATTCATATTACTTGATACGAAGAAGGGTAAATATTACCTGAACGTGATGGATGGTTGGCTCGAGGCTCCTGCCATGGAAGGTCCATGGTCTTACGCTTCGAAAATTCCGGACGATATGAAGGAGATTACGAAGGCGATTCAAGAACGCCAGCAGTCGACAGCGCAAGAGGGAACTACGCCACCATCGCTGAAGCAGGCGCAAAAAGACGGCAAGATTCCTGTAATCTACGTAAGCTTCGGCCCGGCGGAATTGCTGGTGACGGATGGGCTGCCACAGTTGGAATCCCTCTCGGGCACCAGTCTGGAATATGTCAAGAACACTACAGCGAACATCTTTCGTGATCCCGCGACCTCCAACTTTTACGTTGTTCTTGCCGGGAGATGGTTCCGAGCGCAGTCGCTGGAGGGAGATTCGTGGGAATTTGTCGACCCGAAGAGTCTGCCCGAATCATTTGGCAAAATACCTGAGGACAGCCCAAAAGCCGGCGTGCTTGCTTCAATTCCGGGAACGCCTCCTGCCTTGGAGGCGTTGATCGCGAATTCCATTCCGCAGACGGCCACGATTACCCGCGGGGAAGCGCACCTGCAGGTCGCATATGACGGCGAACCCCAATTCACAGCTATTGACGGTACGGAATTGCAGTATGCGGTGAACACCGCAACTCCGGTGATCCGGGTTGCGGACAAAAATTACTATGCCGTGGAAAACGCAGTGTGGTTCGTCGGGCCAGGGCCGAGTGGGCCATGGGACGTGGCGACCAAAGTTCCGGAGGTGATTTACTCGATTCCTCCCAGTTCGCCGCTGCACTATGTGACCTATGTCAAGGTGTACCGCTCCACCCCGGAGGTTGTCTACGTCGGCTACACGCCCGGATATTACGGTACGGTGGTATCGTCCACTACTACCACCGTCGTTTACGGCACAGGCTGGTATTACCCACCGTACATTGGGAACTACTGGTACGGAGCACCCTACACCTACGGCGTTGGCGTCGCGACCACGTGGAGTTCAGGTACCGGCTGGAGCGTCACGATCGGCGTGGGCTATAGCTACGGGTATCCGTACTATTATCCTTATTACCCGTGGTGGGGGCCGTGGGGCTACTACGGGCCTTGTTGCTGGGGGCCGGCATGGGGTTACGGCTACGGTGGGTATGCTGCCGCCAACGTTTACGGCCGCTGGGGGAACACAGCATATGCGACTACGCGGGCTGCGTGGGCGAATCCCTACACGGGCAACTATGGGGCAGCAAGCCGAACGGGCTTTCAGAACACGCAACGCGGCACCGTGGGCGTCGCGGGCCGCGGATACAACACGAACATTTATACCGGCAACACGGTCGCGGGTCGAGGAGCGGCGGCTTACGACCCGAAAACCGGGATCGCAGTAGCGGGCGGCGCCGGGTATGCCGGGAATATGTATACAGGGCAAGGCGCCGTGGGGCGGGGAGGCATCGCCTACAACACGAATACCGGCGCCGGTGTGGCCGTCGGCAATAACAATGTCTATGCGGGCAAGGACGGCACCGTCTATCGGTATGACCGGCAGAACGGCAATTGGTCCCAGAACACTGGGAGCGGATGGGAGTCAGCTAACAGGCCACAGGCGAATCTGCAGCAACAGCAGCAAGCACGCTACACGGGACAGCAACGTACCCAGAACTTCAGCCGCTCGATGGGAGGCGGAACGCGCATGGGCGGCGGAGGTCGCAGACGGTAATGCGTCGTTAGCCTCTTGGGTGGGCGAGCCGAACTGGCGAGCGAATCTGATCGAGCTGACGGGCTGCCGCCAGAACATCTTCCCGTTGAGGAATTACTCCCGCTCTTGATGCCATTTCAATGTCTCAAAGTGGATCTTCATCTGTGCAAACTCGCTTGTACTGCTGATGTAGGTAGTTTGAGGCTGTCGAAGTGCACCGATGGCCTTTTGCAGCCGCCTTATCCTGGATATAGTCAATGGATGAGAGTCGTAGAGACGATCGAAAAAGGATTCCTGTATCTCTTCCGAGAAAACGGTCTGCAAAAGGTTACAGAATTCGAGAGGATCGTAGCCCGACACCACCTGATATTGCAGACCCAGGCGATCTGCCTCGAATTCTTCATTCCGGACCAACTTTAGCGTTATGAAAGGGCCAAAGAAGCGTCGGAAGGCATATCCAGCCGGTCCCCCGAACAGAGCCAGGTACCGCCCGAAACGTAGCTGCCCGTCGATCCTGGTCATGTGTCGTGAGGTCACATGTGCAGTTTCATGAGCAAGAGCTGCGGCGAGTTGTCCCTCATTTTCGACGAGGTGAATTAGCCCGGTCGTGAGGTATATAAACCCTCCCGGCAACGAATACGCATTGGGCTCAGGATCACGGAGGACTTTTACGACGAAGCAGCCGGGCAATTCAGAGCCGCCAGCGATCGTGCGCTCCAGACGATTAACGTACTCCACGACGATCTGGTCCTTTATGACTTCATTCTGCCGGTCCACCTCGGCGGCAAGCTCATTGCCCAGAGCCCATTCAGCTCGTTGTACGCGGAGATCCTTCTGAATGACTCCGGTGGATGGCACTGGCCTCCTTAACGCGTCACAGCCAGGCTCCGAAGTCGGAGATACTAGTACCGAGGAAGATGTCGACACACCGACAGCCTGAGCTTTCACGAGTGGGTAGGCACTCAAGATCAAAGCGACTACAGCCGTGCCCAACCGGCAGCGCAGCCTCGAGGCATTTCTTCGCACGTGAGAAGCCCACTTCATATGAATGTGCTCTCGGAGCGTGAAACGAGAACGCAAGTGACGCCCGCAAGATTGTCAGCGAAAATTGTTGAGCTGAGTTCGGAGAGCAGGAACTGTTATCACTAACAGTAATCAGGCGCGGATTTGCTGGCTATAAGCATCTTCAGATTGATGGATGTCTTGCCTTAATCGTGATTTGCAGATCGCGCCCGCAAGTTCTACGGTTTGGCGGTGATATGGAGGTGCGACCGCAAATCACTTCTTGCCAGGGAATTGCTGCAGGAGCTTAATTACTGCTTTGTCCACCAATTCGAGCGACTTGTTCTTTTTCTCTATATCGAGCTTTTGCTTTACCGAGCCCGACCATACGATCTTGTTTGTCGCCCGGTCCACAAACGTCAAGGCCAGCGTGCCTTCCGGAACGTAAGTCCCAGCCGATGAAGGGCCGGTGGCTCCTGTCCACATAGTCGCGTTCAGTGTCGGCGGTGCGGCACTGTAAGTGGGACTGTAAGGTGTGCCAGCCTGTCCGGCAAAGCCCAAATCAATTCCGCCCGCGGGCATAAGTGTCAGATCACCATCTTTGGCAACCTTGGTCAGACCTTTCTGCTGCAATTCGACTTCGACGCGCGCGGTGACTGCTTCGAATAGCACTGGCCTGACAGGGGGCATCGCAGGCTCGGCCCAGCTATAGGTTTTGAATTGGGAAAAATCCGTGGATTTGTCGTAACCCACCTTTACCTTCTGAGCGGAGCTGTCCAGTCCTGGGAATATGACGAGAGCGAGTAGCAGTGTCCGCAGTGTGATGGATTTCACGGAGCCTCCAAGCCATACGGTGTCCCGAAAGATATCGGAGCGCCCACAGTAGGAAAACTGTCAGCGATTACAGAGAAGCCTGGCGTGCCGTCGCTACGCAGAGACCGACAGAGCGATCGCCGACACCGGAAGCTAGAGTCTAGTGCGGGACTGTCACTACGTACAGTTCTAAAGTTGTCGTTCTCATCGATAATTCTCCACGTGGGATATCAAAGCGAAACTGCCGCTGAGACTCTGATCGGTTCTAGCGAGAGAACCACGACGCTAGCGCTGGAGGCCACACTTTGGCGATGCGAGAAGTGCAGTTCGTTAATTACTATCCATACGCGACACGCTGTTGTGCTGCCCGTGTGCCCCATCTGCATCGACTCTACCATCGAGTTTTGTGCGCCATTGCCCAGCACACTCAGCCTTCAGGTCGCTAATGCCTAGGGGGACCGCTAGGACTGGGCGACACCACTGAGAATTGTCCAGCAAACACGCCTTAGGCAATACATCCAGCACCGGAGCTTGAATGGACTCTCTTCTCAACGGTCTGAATAAGTTTGTGTTCCTGAAGAGCGTCATTCTGCCGCGGAATCAACATCGCGAATCCATTTGTCACTTACGGGATGCCACATCTTATCGGGGTTATACCTCTCCATGGTGCTGACAACGTCACGCGAGTTCGGCCCCAAGTCTTGCTCGTAGACGGTTCCGTCGTAACTCACCATGAATGTTTTGACCCCAGTGACACGATATTCAGCCGGGACCGCCACTAACGCGAATCCACCGATCATGATTCCGTTGATCACGTAGTCGAGTTGGCCGAGTCGTGCCGCCGGTCCTTGTCCCTTCAACACCTTAAAAATATACCCGTGATACCCGGACGGCTGATCGGGGGAGTAGCCCTCATCGATAGCACGGGCAACGGCACGGCTGATGGGGCCGCCTGGTGTTCCGTCTGGATTCTCCCAATACAAGCCATCGTGCTTTCCTGGAGTGCTGATGATCTTCTGTGCGTACTGATTTACTCCTGAGTCGTCGCGAATCTCGGATGCATATTCTTCCTGGGCTTCGACAAATCCCTCGCAGATCTTGATTGCGTCGAGTTCGTTTGCTCCAATACGACGATACAGAATCTCGTCGCGTCCTTGCTTGGAGTCGAAAATCCATTTGTTCGCGTGCTTGATGATGGGAACCGGGAACGGCCAATCATCGTTGCCAACGGAAAGGACAGCCTTGGAGGTGTTTTTCGGATCAATAGTGACGGACTTCTTCTCTCGCGTTTTCCCCACAAACGCAGCTAGATAGTTCTTGTCCTGAACGGGATCGGCGGAGGATACAAATTCCTTGCCCTCTGGCCCGAAAATCTTCAGCAATCTAGCTGTATCGTTTTGCTCGGCGGCATGAATCATAGCGTCGGCTGCCGCTTCGGGGCTAGTAAAAGACTCCTGCGCAGCATTCTGGGTTGAGGGCGACGGCTGTTCCGTTGACGACTGAGCGGAAGCGAGCAAAGGAAGGAGTGCATTGTAGGAGAGGACGAGCGCCAAGGTCACAAGTACACTTTCCACAGAGCATCGAACGCGGTCGAGAGTCATAATTCCTCCTTTTTGGTTCGTGTGGGCACGTCATCGACGGCGTCCACCGCCTCCACGCGAACTGCCCCCACGCGATCCACCCATGCTCGAGGATCCGCGTGCACTGCTGGTACGCGCGCTGTTACCACTGAACCCACCTCCGCCGCTGAATGCGCTGGAGTCGCGGGATCCCCCGCCGCTGGAGACGCTTCGATTGCCAACCCGATCTCCACCACCGGCATCACGGCCGCCGCCTGCGCTTCGATCACTAACACCGGCTTGCTGTCGATCTCCCGACTCCACACGCTCACGGTTGCCCGCCTGTTGCGGCCGATTTCCGGAAGCGCGGTCGCTGACTCCAGCCTGCTGGCGATTTCCGGAAGCACGATCACTAACCCCTGCCTGTTGCCTGTTTCCTCGTTGGGCCTGGTTTTGGCGCGCATTCGCCTGACGATTTGACAATGTGTCCCCGCGAGTCGTGCCGCCATATCGGTTGGCCGTTTCCCTGTTTGAGTACGGAGCGCCGCCTCGATGCTGGGGATTGTGTTGCCAAGTGTTGCCGGAGCGATTCGACACATTCGTGTTGCGGTTTATGTTCGCGTTGGTGTTCCTTACAAAATTATTGTTGTTGTTAATGTAGACGTTGTTGTTGCCGCCCCATCCGCAGTTCCAGCCCCAGCCACCACCCCACGCTGCGCCCATCGCCACTCCAATGCCAAATGAGATCGCCATCCCGGCCGCGTAGTAGCCCGGAGGAGGATAAGTAACGGGGGGATATGGATAGACGGGTGCTCCGTACACGACGGTTGGATTGTAGCTCGGAACGTACACAACTTCCGGACTAGCTTGCTGAACGACGATAACCTGCTTGTTCTCGACTACCTTGGTTTCGACCTTCTGCTGTTCGGTGGACTTAAGGTTTCCCTTGTCTTGTGCTTTTTTCCGCATGCGCTGAACGGCATCCATGACATCATTCTGCTGCGCAAGAAAAGCATTTCCGAGGTCGGTAGTCCACTTGATATTGTCTGCGAGGTATTTCGCGACATCAGGAAGTGGGGCCAGCGCCTGGATGCTGGCGTCCCAGTCCTGTTTTTTGACGGCGTCGGTCAAAGCCTTGTCCTTCAGATTCTTGTTTTTCTCCAGCCACTGCTGGAGTTGAACAACCTCGAGCGGATAAGTGGAAGCGACTAAGACTTGGCTTAGCAATGGATCAGGGTAGAGAGCAATGGGAGCCACTAACGAGTCAAGTTGGTCAGCGGGAATCTTTGCAGCCGCCTCTTGATCCTGCCCGAACAGCAATTTCGGCGTCACAAGCGACAGGTCACCTGGCGTAAGTGCTACGGCGCACGCAAACGCGATGATCTTCCGAAGCATTCCGATCAATCGTTGTGAGACTTGGAATCGCATAAGGCCTCCACGAATGGGGATTCCCCATTGGATCTTGGGAAGACCGATATACAGAGTTGTCGTGTGTGAGGATGGCGCTTCGCAGATGCGCAAGTGATTCCGCAGGTCCGATGCCTAAGGTCTGTCCACGACTGTCCAGAACTAGAACACGCGTCCGTGTGCTTCGAAGCTGTTGCCATCGATCCCGACAATCATGGCGTGTCACCGGCAAAGTCGCGACTGACAAAACTGACAGAAGTACGGGTCATCTATCGCGGAAAAAACAAGAGACGATGACTACCCGCGTCAGCATCGAGCAGAGGACCCCTAGCGTATAGTCCGCCCGCACGATCTGGTTAACTGGAAAGGCCCGCCCTGCTCCCCGCAGAAATTGAGGGCGACTTCAGTCTCAGGGCCGATGAAGGTCACCAGTGTGACGTCTGAGGTGCCGCTCGGACCAGACACCAAGCCGTTGCTGGCAGAGCTGACCGTTCCGGAGATACTGTTGCCGCCCGGGTTGGAGACGAGTCCAATGAAAGAACTCCCACCGCAACTCCGGACAATGATGCAAGCCCCGCACAGAACCAAAGTCCGGAGGTACAGGGTCGCCCTCATCCACTTCCACCATGGCAGGTTGCTCGCGCTCCCGTCTCTTGGAGACTGCAACTCATGACAGGCAGCCCAGCACGCTTCTGGCCTGCTGCGCAGGCATGCGATTGGCACCCGGATGTCGAGATCCCCCCTTCGCTTGTAGAAAAGAAGGCTATCAGTGTTGACAGTGGGAAGATCCGGAATGGAGCGATCTAATCAAACTCGGCGCAAAACGTGCGCCGGGGGAGCTGCATATGCAAAAAGAGTGGGCCGGTCTCTGCACGGGTGTCTTCCTGTTAGTGTCGGTGGTGACTTCAGCGCAGGTCGGAGAACAGTTTCGTACTCTTGTGATCAATGACAAGTCTGGCAAGGTGGCTGTTTTGCAGATGGGAGACAAGACGTACATTGATCTAAAACGTCTCGTCCAGATCGCCGATGGGTCCATTTCCTATGAAGGCAATCGAATCATATTGGACGTGTCTTGCGAATCTGCGCTGGCGCCGGCGAGCACACCGGAAACTGATCAGGCGTCAAGTACGCTCCTAAGCCGTGAGTTTATGAAGGCGGCAATTGAAGAAATCTCCTTAATGAGGGAGTGGGCAAGCACGCTGGCGAATGCCATTCAGAATGGCTACCCCATTTCCGAGAGTTCAGTCGCCGATTACCGGGCTCAGGCCCAGAGTGGACTTGCGATGGCGTCGACATCAGTCTCCACCGACGCGGATCACTCCGGGCTTCAGCTGCTAAATAGCGAGTTCGAGCACGTGCAGGCGTGGAGTAACAAGCTGATGGAGGCACGCAAGTCGATGGACACTGCTAAGTACGCAATCTCCCCAGACACGCTGCGGAATGACCCGGTGTCCCAAAAAATCGTTTCGTGTGGGCGTTTTCTGGCACAGATGTTGGTTAGTGGGCATTTTCAGGATGATCCTTCATGTCACTGAATTTGGGGGAGGCCTGCGCCTTTTGGGGAGCACGCAACCTCACATGGAACTTCTCTTGCGCGGCCACAATTCTCGGAGACTGTCATATCTGCCAGTCCCAAGAACGTGAAGCCGATGTTTAGGATGCAGGTGGACTGTAGTGAGGCATTCGATTCACGGAGAAGCCCATGCCCATGTTGGCTTCTGGATTCCACAGTGGTTGTTTTCAAAAGTCGGGAGTATGCCCCAGGGTGGCCTTTGAGGGAAGATGCGTTCTCCACGGCTGCGACAGGGCGGTTTCCGTTTCGGAAGCACTCCCGTTCCCATTCCGAAGTGCACAGTACATCTACCTCACGATCAGCTGGTGCGATATTCAGCCCGCATAAGTCGGGACCGATAGTACTGCGGAGGAACTTCTATGACATCCACGACATCCACAACGAGCAAGAAGGCTTCCATTACCTACATTGAGACAAAAGAGCAGAGACGGCTGAATGACGCGCGCGAATCCGGCATTCCGTGGAAGAAATGGGGACCCTATTTGAGTGAACGCCAATGGGGTACAGTCCGCGAGGATTACAGCGACGATGGAAACGCTTGGAATTACTTTAGCCATGATCAATCGCGCTCTCGTGCGTACCACTGGGGCGAAGACGGGATCGCTGGTATATCCGATGATAAGCAACAGTTGTGTTTTGCCGTCGCACTGTGGAATGGGAGGGATCCCATTCTTAAAGAACGCCTGTTCGGACTTACCAACAGTGAAGGGAACCATGGCGAGGATGTAAAGGAGTACTACTTCTATCTCGACAGCACGCCAACCCACTCGTACATGAAGTATCTGTACAAGTACCCGCAGATGGAGTTCCCTTATCGCGATCTGGTGGAAACCAATCGCCGGCGATCCCGGGAAGAATTTGAATACGAACTTCTAGACACTGGTGTTTTCGATGCCGACCGGTACTTCGACGTGTTCGTGGAATACGCGAAGGCGGAACCAGAGGACGTGCTGATCCGCATTGCCGTTCATAATCGCGGTCCAGAGCCGGCCACCCTACACTTGCTGCCGACGTTATGGTTCCGAAATACATGGTCTTGGGGAGAGAACGACATCAAGCCATCGGTCCGCGCGCAGGACGGCACCATTGTCGCGTCCCACCAGAAGTTGGGCGATCGTGTGCTTTTCTGCGAGGGCACACCTGAACTTCTGTTTACAGAAAATGATTCCAATGCGGCGCGTTTGTGGGGACAGCCAAATCCCTCACCCCACGTCAAAGACGCATTCCATGAGTACGTGACCGCCGGGAAGCGGGAAGCAGTGAACCCAGCACAAACGGGGACAAAGGCGGCCGCCCACTACATTCTCGAGGTGCCCGCGGGCGGCAGCCAGGTGGTGAGATTGCGGCTCAGCAAGCCCTCCGCCGCCGATCCTTTCGCCACCTTCGACGGGGCATTTTCTGATCGCCTTGCGGATGCGAACGAGTTCTACGATCGAATCACCCCGTCGACATTGAATGAGGATGAGCGTCGCGTGCATCGTCAGGCGTTAGCTGGAATGTTGTGGAGCAAACAGTACTATTTCTTTGATCTGGATAAGTGGTTGGCTGAACACCATGCTCACCCTCTTACGGGAGCCAACCCTCGAACTGCCAGGAATACTGAGTGGTTTCACATGCTCAACAGCGACGTTATCTCGATGCCGGACAAATGGGAGTATCCGTGGTATGCCGCATGGGACCTCGCGTTTCACACCATAGCACTCTCGTTGGTGGACTTCGATTTCGCAAAGGATCAACTCCTGCTTATGTTGCGAAATCTCTACGCGCATCCTAACGGGCAAATCCCCGCATACGAGTGGAATTTTAGTGATGTCAATCCCCCGGTCCACGCCTGGGCGACGTTGTTCTTATTCAACATCGAAAAGGAATTGGGGCGGTCGGATCTGCGATTCCTCGAGCGATCTTTCCAAGGTCTGATGCAGAACTTCAATTGGTGGGTAAACCGGAAAGATCCAGCAGGGAAGAACGTGTTCGCAGGGGGGTTTCTGGGTCTGGATAACATCGGCGTCTTTGATCGCAGCGCTCAGCTTCCGACCGGAGGATATTTGGATCAGGCAGACGGTACGGCCTGGATGGCGTTCTATTGCCAGAACATGCTGGAGATCGCGCTTATTTTAACCGAGTACGACCAGATCTACGAAGACATTGCCTTCCGTTTCCTAGAGCATTTTATCTGGATCACGTATGCGATGGATCGCATCGGCGACAACCGGGATGAAATGTGGGACAGCGTGGACGGATTCTTCTATGACCTGCTCCATTTTCCGAATGGCGACGCCATCCGCCTGCACGTGCGCTCGATGGTGGGACTGCTACCGTTGTGTGCGTCGACTGTGCTGGAAGCAACCGGCATTGTGGCAAGAAGTCCTCGGTTGACAGAGCTTGTCGAAACCTTCCGGAAGAGGCATCCCGAATTGTTGAAGCATATTGCTCCGGCTGACGGCTCCTTCAAGGGTTATGCTGACCGGCGACTCATGTCCGTCTGCAACAAAGAGAAGATCGAGAGGATTTTGGCGTACCTCCTCGACGAGAATGAGTTCTTCAGTCCCTACGGCGTACGCTCCCTATCCAAATACCATCTGGAGCATCCCTTCGTATTCAATCTGAGCGGGCAGGAATTCAAGGTCCAGTACCTCCCGGCAGAATCAAATACTGGAATGTTCGGTGGCAATTCCAACTGGCGGGGACCCATCTGGATGCCGGTGAATGGTTTGATCATCCGGGGTTTGTTGAATCTGTATCAATTCTATGGCGACGACTTTAAAGTCGAATGTCCTACGGGCTCGGGGAAGTACATGACCTTGTTTGAAGTCGCAAAAGAGCTCAGCCGCAGGTTGTCGAGCATGTTTCTGCGTGACGCCAATGGCAACCGTCCGGTGTACGGAGGGACCAAGAAGTTCCAGGAGGATCCGCACTGGAAGGACTACATCCTGTTCTACGAGTATTTCCACGGAGATAACGGTGCCGGGCTCGGAGCCAGCCATCAGACCGGGTGGACCGGGATTATCGCTCGTGTCCTTGATCTCTTCGCCCGCGGGACCGCGGAAGAATTCCTCCAAATCTCCAAGAGCGATTTGGTAGCTCACATGACTCGGGAGCAGGTGGCTGGATAAGGATGGGTCGAGTTGTCGTTCGACAATGGTGAAAGGGACCGGAATGGAGCCCAATACTGTTCGCGCGAGAGACTGGGGCGGATGGTTTCGTTCGACCCTCCCGATCCTGCAATGGTTGCCGCATTATCAAGCAGGCTGGATTCGCTCTGACCTTGTGGCCGGATTAACTCTCGCCGCATATGCGATTCCGGTGTCCGTGGCCTACGCATCACTAGCCGGCCTGCCCCCGCAGGCCGGTTTGTATTGTTACCTGCTCGGTGGGATTGCCTATGCCATATTTGGCACTTCGCGCCAACTCGCGATCGGACCCACATCGGCGATCTCGATTCTCATTGGTTCCTCCTTAGGCCTGATGTCTACCGGCGACACGCTGCGTCAAGTGCATTTAGCGATGGCTGTGGCCGTGTTGGCGGGCTTTATAGGCATTTTTGCCTGGGCACTACGGCTGGGCAGCGTCAGCAACTTTGTATCGGAAACAATCCTGAGCGGATTCAAGGTGGGCGCGGGCTTGTACATCGCTTCTACCCAACTGCCCAAGTTGTTCGGTGTACACAGCGGCGGCAGTAACTTCTTCACGCGAATTGGAGAGGTGTGCAAACACCTGGGAGAGACGAATCCCTATACATTGGCAATCGGGCTGGGGGCCCTGGCTCTCCTGGTTCTTGGCGAGCGGTTCCTGCCCCGCCGTCCGATCGCGTTGTTCGTGGTGGCAATCTCGATTGCTGTGATGTCTTACTTTCCGCTTGTTGCCAAGGGAGTGAAAGTTGTTGGTGCCATCCCGGAGGGAGTGCCACACTTCGGCTGGCCAGTGGTGCAATGGAGTGAAGTGGACTATCTGCTGGCGGTCGCGCTCGCTTGTTTTCTGCTGTCCTATGTAGAAAGCATCTCGGTGGTCCGAACTTTCTCACGAACTCATCAGTATCCCATCAATGCGGATCAGGAGTTGCTGGCTTTAGGAGCGGCAAATCTGGTGGCCGGAATGGGCCAAGGCTATCCACTCGCCGGAGGTATGTCTCAGTCTGCAGTGAACGAAAAAGGAGGCGCACAAACGCCAGTCGCGCTAATCCTTGCTTCAGGAGCTATTGGGTTGGTGCTCTTGTTTTTGACGGGGATGTTGAGCAACCTGCCGGACGCTGTTCTGGCCGCGGTCGTCCTGATGGCGGTAGGTGGGTTAATCCAGCCCAGCGAACTCAGACATCTGTACCAGGTGAGCAAGATGGAGTTTCGAGTGGCGATGGTCGCCACTGTGGGTGTACTGGCTTTCGGAATATTGAAGGGCGTATTGCTCGCGGCGATTTTCTCTATCCTTCTTCTCCTTAAACGGGCTTCCCACCCGAGGATGGCTTTGCTCGGTCGCATGCCAGGCATGGATCGTTTTGCGGATTGCTCACGCTATCCCGAGGTTGAACTGCTCCACGGTGTACTGGTGCTGCGTATCGAGGCAGGATTGTTCTATTTCAATGCCGAGAATGTAAAGAAGGAAATCCTGCAGCGCATTCGCGAACAGACTGCAACTGACCTAGTGGTCATTGATCTGTCTACCTCGGCTAACATTGATCTCGCCGGAGTACGAATGCTCGGCGAATTGTATGAAGAGGCCCTGCAAACGGGCGCGTCGCTCGCGCTGGCAGAGGTGCACGGGGAAGTGAGAGACCTGCTGCAGGCGGAAGGGCTGTCGTCGAAGATTCCCGGTATCGTGCAACGGACAAGAATTGCGACATTTGTCGGGCAGAGAATGCAAAGCATACCCACAGCGAGTTAGGAAGCGTCCGAAGAACTCATAGAGCAAGAAAAAACGGGCTTTTCCTGTCACGCCAGATGCTGCAGGACTTCTCATCTATTCCGCCGAAATGCACAAAGGGGAACTCATTCCGAAGTCTGCTTACCTGGCTGGCGCTGTCATGCCGCCTGAGACCCTCAAGCAGGCAAACCTGAGAGTTCATTTGGTTCGAACTCTCGTCGCCGAAGAGTCTATTACATGGGAACAGCTGCGAAAGCCGGTCCACTGTTTGATAGCGCATGGCCCGAAGACGAAGGCCATCGTGATTGCAGCAGCAGAGAACAAAACCTTCACGTCGAAAGCGTGCCTCAACACAAGTCATATCTTGATGCAAAAACGAAAGCATTTCGACTTATGGCAAATGCGGCTTAAAGCGGATTCACTGAAGCTGCCTTTGATCTGATGCAGGCGGAGCGATGCTTTGCCACGAGAACTAGTTAGGTCTGCCGAGCCATGAGTACTGCCATCCCACGGAGACGTTATTAAAGTTGCCGCCGTACCGTATGTAGGCTCCACGGTTGTAACTGAATTTCAGAGACTGGTGCTTGTTGACTGGCACAGAGACTGTTCCGCCAATTCTCGAGTTCTGTTGCAGGGAATTGGGGTTCTCGACGTCGTTGATGGTTGTACGGCCGCCCACCCAGAAGTTTCCGTCGAGTGAGGCCCAGAGCCTGGGTTTGACGTCATAGCTAAGATGTCCTTCAAACGCAAATATGGAGTTTTGCTTCAGCGTGTTGGTGCCAGGCGAGAATTGGTTCCGTGAAAAAAAATCGTGGTTTGTCGTGTAGAACCATACGCCGCTGTAAGCATCGAGGACCCAGTATCCCCACCGTCGGGAAAGACCGAATTCAGGTTTGAATCCCCATCTGTTCGCGCCATAATTAATGAGTTTTGTCGGGTCGTATTGGCCGGTTGGAGTGACGACCCTCAGACTGACGCCCATAATTGTTTTCTGACGCCATTTCCGAAAATCAGCCACGTTCATCGCCGGACCGCCCATGACGTTCACCGAGAAGCGAAATACCGCATCGAAAAGGCCTGATCGGTATGCTTTTGTTTCCTGATCCAGCACATTTCCGCGGAGGTTCCCGACGCCATAGGGCAAGGATGCCGTGACGTTGGCACTGCGGCCGAAGAAGTTCAGCGAGTGATAATAGCTGAATACAGGAATACTGACTCGGGCAGTCGCGCCCGTTATGGGTACCGCATTATCGAAGACCAGGTCGCCGTCCAGGAAGGAATACGCAAAGACTGCGGCATTCGAGTGGACTGGAGTAATAATGTAGGCGCGCGGGGCAAGATCCTGGGCAGAGGCAACTAGCGCGGTGATTGAGAGAACAAGAAATGAGCCACACTTGCAGAGTTTCGACAGAAATGACCGGCTTGCATATTCCCGAGCCAAACAATCCTCGTCTACGTTCGTTTTATGATGACCGCGGTCAAATCATCTTGCTGTTTGGTGCCATTTGAAAAGGTAACCACGGCTTGATAAAGCTTCGCGATGATTTCCTCGGGGGCATCATCTCGAAATTTCCTTATCACGTCTTCCATTCGCCGTATCCCGAATTGCTCTCCCGCGTCGTTTTCCCACTCGAAGAATCCGTCGGTTGCGAGCAGTACCAGATCACCGGAGTGAAGCTGTAAGCGACTCGGCGGATCCGATTGGAATGAGGGCAAGATACCGAGCGGCAATGCGTGCGCATTCATCTCCGTAAAATGATCCGAAGAACTGGAATAGACAAACAGCGGACCGTGACCGGCCGACAAAAGCTCAACCTCCTCAGAGCGGGGCCGGCAAACGGCAGCAACGAAAGTGGCGAAGCGCCCGGTCGAAAGATCGGCTCCAAGTGCCTGGTTGAGGCGTTCAAAAGCGGTCGTAAGCGTATGGCTCACTGTGAAGTGAGCGCGGGAATACGCGCGGCAGACGGCAGCGAGTAATGCGGGACCGATGCCGTGACCCGTAACGTCCGCGAGACTCACGACTACTTCTCCGTTGGGAAGGCTCTTCCAATCAAAGTAGTCGCCTCCGGTTTCATCTGCCGGCTGATTCCAACCCGCAATTTCAAATCCTGGAATCTGAGGAGATTTTTGCGGAAGGAGGGATTGCTGGATCGAGCGCGCAATCTCCAGATCGTGCTGTACGGCGTCGAGCTTCCGCCTGGTCTCCGCTTCTCGAAGCGCGGCCTGTAGGTGTTTACGGATCTCTCGCGTGATTGCGGCGGCGACGAGGCCGGCTGCCGCCAAAGTAATCGCGTTTAGATCAACTGCTGTTTGGGCTAGTGTTGCTGGAGCGCCGATCTGCGGAGGTCTCCACCCCAGATACAGCGCTGCCAGCAAGTAGCTCGTGGAGGCCACACAACCGGACAAAATGCTGATCCAGGGCTTAAGGCGCAGGATGGAGAGAATAATAAAGATAGCGAAGACCAGAAGCAGCGGAGTCGCCAAGGGTCGGTAAATCACATCAATTTGCGAACTCGGGAGGAACGCGATGGCCCATGCGGGAACCGAAGCCTCCAATATCGTGCTGAAAATCCACAAAGGGGGAGCAAGCCTTGCCTGGCTTTTCAAAGCCTGCCCCACCTTGCGCAGCATCCAGTATTCTGAGGTCGTCACGGCCAACATTAGAAACAAGGCGCCCCATACGCGTGGGTCGTCAGTTGTGGCGGTGTGGATTACGAATACACGAACGACTAGAACAACGAAAAGCAAGCCAAGGAACGCAAATACACCGAAGATTCGGAGGCGTTCGCTCTGCAGTTCGGCGGTGTGAAATGCAACTGAATTGATGTTTGTATCTGCCATGTCAGTTCTGCTGCAGGTGAGTGATGAGAACCACGACCGATCGCGCTTCAACAGGGTAGATATTTCCCGTGACAGGCGTCGCCGCTTGCCAATCCACAATGTCATTCGGAGATTCCAGTGCAGTATCGATCCAGCGTCGCCAGGCTGCTCCGGTTTCGAGTGCCGGCAATTCGAACTGAAGCGGTTCCCAGTAGCCGTTCAATATAAAGTGGATGGCAATACCCTCCTTTTTGATCTCTGCTCCAAAGGCCAGGCTATGCGACCAGTCACCCCAGTCTGGTTGCAATGGCTTTACCCCATGCCAGGCCTTGCGCGCGTCGCGAATCAACTGGTCGAGGCTCTTCCGTTCGCGTTGGGCATCTTCATTTCGTAAGACACGGCGTGCGAGTAGCAATTTTACGAAGCGATGGACGTCCGCATGCTTCTCTATCAAAGTCCAGTCGAACCAGTTCGATTCATCATCGCGGCAATAGTTATTGTTGTTGCCGTTCTGGGAGTGGCGAACTTCATCGCCCATGAGAATCATCGGCATGCCGAGAGAAAGAAGGGTCACGGTCAAGAGGTTCTTGACTTGCCGGTTGCGTAGTCTTTCGACGGCCGGATCATCGGCCGGTCCCTCGACTCCGCAATTCCAGCTACGGTTGTCGTTGGCTCCATCTTGGTTGTTGTCGTTATTCGATTGGTTGTGTTTGTCGTTGTAGGACACAAGGTCGTTGAGCGTGAAGCCGTCGTGACAGGTCACGAAATTTACGCTTTGTTCGGCTTCGCGTTGCTTGTGTCCATAGATTTCGGGACTTCCCAGAAGGCGATCGGCGATTCGAGAAACGGTTCCACATTCGCCCCGGAAGAAGCTGCGGAAATCGTCCCGAAACCGGCCATTCCATTCCATCCAGCTGTCGCCGATGAAACTACCGACCTGGTAAAGGCCGGCTGCATCCCAGGCTTCTGCAATAAGCTTGGTTCCGGCAAGGACGGGATCCGACTCGATATCCCAGAGCACCGGTGGACTGGCCATACAGTTTCCTGAGCTGTCACGCGACAGAATCGAGGCTAGGTCGAAGCGGAAACCATCAACGTGCATCTCGCTGACCCAGTAGCGAAGGCTGTCAACGATCATTCGCCGGACTACTGGATGATTCGCGTTGAGAGTGTTTCCACAGCCGCTGTAGTCTGCATATCTGGAACGATCTTCCTGAAGGATGTAATAGGCGGCGTTGTCCAAACCGCGAAAACTTAGAGTCGGACCGTCGTGCTTGCCTTCCGAAGTATGGTTAAATACGACGTCTAGAATTACTTCGATTCCGGCGCGGTGAAGTGCCTTTACCATATCGCGGAATTCGACAGTCGGTCCCTGTGGATCTTGCCGGGAACTGTAAGCGCGGTGCGGCGAGAAAAACGAGACAGGCTGATAACCCCAGTAATTCACGACCCCTGGGGGACAGTCTGTGGCATCGAATTGAAAGATGGGTAGCAATTCCACAGCGGTCACACCAAGATCACGTAGATAAGCAATCTTCTCAATCAGTCCTGCATAGGTCCCGCGAAGTGTCTCAGAGATGCCGGAGTTCGGGTGTCGAGTAAATCCTCTTACGTGCATTTCGTACACGATGGTTCTGGCCGCAGAAGTACGGAGGGGCGTGTCTCCCTCCCAGTCGTAGCCGCCAGCATCGATGACCACGCTCTTCATCGCGACGGCCAGGTTTTCCCCCGGCATTCGAGCGGCCTCCCGGTTGTAATTCTTGGGGACAACCACACCCCGCCCGTATGGGTCCAGCAGCGCTTTTTCGGGATCAAATCTAAATCCATTGCTGCGGTCAAATGGTCCGTACGCTCGATAGGCGTAGATCTGCCCCGCGCGGACTTCAGGGACAAACACATGCCAATAGTGGTAGGTTCGGTTTGTGTATGGTTCGATCGGAATGATGCGTGAGGGACGCCCGTCGTCTTCTTGATCGAAGAAAAGCAATTCCAGACGCGTGGCGCTCCGCGAGAATACAGAGAAGTTCACTCCATTCGAATACGCCGTGGCACCTAGTGGTGCGCTGTGGCCAGCCAGAGAGATATGTTCCTGTCTCAACTGGGGCGCCGAAGCACCATCCGAAGTAGCTGCTTCGTTCGCGATTACACCTCGCATGGGCTTACCTCCATCTGGAGTGCAACTTACTGCGCGGCAATTTCAAGTGATCACACGTCTCACTACCCGAGTTGTTTTACTGCTTCCGCATCGACCGATACCGCCGGATCAGCGCACTTGTCGAGCTGTCATATTCGAGGGGCGCATCGTCCGTGCTTTCTAGCGTTGGCAAGATACGGCTGGCCAAAGCTTTTCCCAACTCGACTCCCCACTGGTCAAACGGGTTGATGTTCCAAATGACAGCTTGTGTATGAACGGAGTGCTCGTAGAGAGCTATCAGTTTTCCAAGGGTTTCAGGCGTCAAACGCTGAGCAAAGATGGTGTTGGAGGGGCGGTTGCCGTCAAACAGCCGGTGTGGGACGAGCCATTCCGGTGTGCCTTCTGCTTTGACCTGCTCAGCGGTCTTGCCGAAAGCCAGAGCGGCCGTTTGCGCGAACGCGTTGGCGACCAGCATGTCATGATGCCGCCCCATCGGATGAATGGGTTGCGCAAACAGAATGAAATCACAAGGAACCAGTCTTGTGCCCTGATGCAGCAGTTGAAAGAACGAGTGCTGCCCGTTGGTTCCGGCATCACCCCAGTAAACGGGGCTTGTTTGCTGAATCACCTCGGTTCCGATCATGGTCACACGCTTACCATTACTCTCCATGATGAGCTGCTGTAGGTATGCCGGGAGGTGCTCGAGGTATTGTTCGTAAGGCACGATCGCAAAGCTTTGGGCACCGAAGAGGTCGTTGTACCAGACGTTCAAAAGACCCATCAGAACGGGCAAGTTGCGTTCGAACGGTGTGGCCAGGTAATGCGAGTCCATCTGGTGAAAGCCGTCTAGCATCTCGCGAAAATTCTTTCGTCCAATGGCAAGCATGGCAGACAACCCGACGGCGGAACAAAGCGAGTAACGTCCACCCACCCAATCCCAAAATTCGAAAATATTCCCAGTCTCAATTCCAAAACGAGCGACGGCAGCAACGTTGGCTGATACCGCGACAAAATGTTTTGCCACGGACTCCTCATCTGCGTTCAATCCGGCGACCAGCCATGCACGGGCTGTGCTGGCGTTGGTCATGGTTTCGACCGTGTTGAAGGTCTTGGAAGAGATGATGAAGAGGGTCTCGGCAGGATCGAGACCGCGAACCCCTTCGGCAAAGTCGGTGCCGTCCACATTGGCGATGAATCGGAATGTTAATGAGGGGTCCGCATATTGCTTCAAAGCCTGTGTGGCAAGCAATGGGCCGAGATGGGAGCCGCCGATGCCAATGTTCACGATGTTTCGTATCTGCTTGCCGGTATGTCCCTTCCACTCTCCGTTGCGCAAGCGATCGCAGAAATGGCCCATCCTCTCAAGCACAGCATGAACTTGTGGAACCACATTCTTTCCGTCAACGTAGATGGCAGTTCCCTTGGGAGCGCGGAGTGCCATATGCAAGGCCGGGCGTTCTTCAGTAATGTTGACTTTCTCACCTCTAAACATGGCGTCGATGCGGGACTGCAAACCGGATTCTTCTGCCAGTGCGACCAACAATTTGAGGGTCTGATAGGTGATCCTGTTTTTTGAGTAATCCAGATACAGCCCTGCCCCTTCGGCGGTCATCCTCTCTGCGCGGAGTGGGTCATTCGCAAAGAGATCGCGCAGATGAAGCTGTTTGATCTTTTTGTAGTGAATCTGGAGCCCCTTCCATGCTGTGCGCTTCTGAAAGGGTTTGATATTCCATGCGCTTGCTGCCATAGCGAGTACCTCTCAATGCTACCTTTCTCGAATCCCGGTCTTGACTCAGTCGATCGGACAAGGGCTGACGCCCCAAATCTCGCTTGCGTATTCGCCAATAGTTCGATCGCTGGAAAACTTTCCAGAACTGGTGACGTTCAAAATTGCCTTGCGGGTCCAGGCATCGGGATCGAGGTACAGATCTTCAACCCGTTGGTTTGCTTCGAGGTATGACTTCAGGTCGGCGAGGTGCATGTAGTGATCGCCATCGAAAAGCATCCTGCGTAACGGCTCAAATACTCCGTGTTCGTGGGGACTGAAATGATCAGAGAAAATCAAGTCCAGCGCCGCGCGCGTTTCCGGTTCGTTCTCATAGTGCCAACGGGGACTGTACCAGCCGCGGCTATTGGCGACCTCTTCCGCCGAGAGGCCAAACAGGAACAAGTTCTCCTCCCCCGCTTCCTCAGCCATTTCGATGGTGGCTCCATCGCGAGTGCCCACGGTCAGCGCGCCGTTCATCATGAATTTCATGTTGCTGGTGCCGCTGGCTTCATATCCGGCGGTTGAGATCTGGTTGGAGACGTCGCTTGCCGGGATCAAGTGCTCTGCGAGGGAAACGGAATAATCAGGCAGGAAGAGAACCTGCAGGCGCCCGCGGATATTCGGGTCGTTATCCAGAGTCTCTGCCAAGTTGTTAATGAACTTGATGATTACTTTCGCAAGCTGATAGGCGGGAGCGGCCTTCCCGGCGAACAAAAATGTTCTCGGGACCATCTTCATCTCAGGATTGTTTCGTAAGCGGTTGTAGAGGACTACGATGCGAAGCGCATTCAGGAATTGCCTCTTATATTCGTGGATCCGCTTTACCTGCGAATCGATCATGGTCTCAGGGTTGATAACCGTCCCAGATGTGACTTTCAGCCAATCGGCGAAGTGGCTTTTAGCCTCCCGCTTGGCATTGCGGAAGGCCTCACAAAAGCCGGCATCATCAACTAGAGGCTTGAGATGTTGCAATTGGTTCAAGTCGGTAATCCATGCATCGCCAATAGCCCGGGTGATCGTCCTGGCGAGCGCGGGGTTCGCCTGTAGCAACCAGCGTCTCGGGGTGACTCCGTTTGTCTTGTTGTTGAAGCGTTCTGGAAACAGGTCGGCCAAGTCTCTGACTGTGTTGGTGCGCAGGAGCTTTGAGTGAAGCGAGGCTACTCCGTTGGTGCTGTGAGACCCCGCAATTGCCAGATTGCTCATTCGGATATGCTGGCGAGGGCCTTCTTCCACAAGGCTGACGCGAGCCAGGCGTCCGTCATCGCCGGGGAAACGGGTGCGAACCGAATCGAGCAGGCGCTGATTAATCTCGAGGACGATTTCAAGATGGCGCGGCAGCAACATCTCGAACCACGCCACAGGCCATTTCTCAAGCGCCTCCGGCAAAAGCGTGTGGTTGGTATATGCCAGAGTTTTCTGAGTGACATCCCAGGCCGCATCCCATCCGAGATGAGCTTCGTCGAGAAGGATCCGCATCAACTCGGGAACTGCCAAGGCAGGATGGGTGTCGTTCATCTGTAGGGCGACCTTCGCAGGAAACGTATCCCAATCAGCGCTGCTGAGCTGAAAACGCCTGACGATGTCCGCTAGGGAAGCGGCAATCAGAAAATACTCTTGCAGGAAGCGCAGTGCTCGGCCCGCACTTGTGGAGTCATCCGGGTAGAGGACACGCGTTATGGTCTCTGTCGAAAGGCTGTCAGCCAGCGCTGCAATAAAATCTCCACTACTGAATTGTTCGAAGTCGAAATAATCTGGTGCGGCGGCTGCCCAGAGGCGCAGGGTATTGATGTTGTTTGCACCGTATCCAACCACGGGACGATCAAAGGGAATTGCAGTGATGCTGAATGGCTTGCCCGCGATTACGCGCAAGGTGCCGCCATGGATTTCGAATGAGCAGTTTACTTTGACCTCAACCGCTTCCTGTGGTCGTGCAACCTCCCATGGGTCAGCGCGTCGCAGCCAGTTGTCAGGGTTTTCCTGTTGCCATCCGTGCTGCACGGATTGGTGAAAAATCCCGTATTCGTAGCGCAATCCGTAGCCCATCGCGGGAAGGTGCAAGGTGGCCATTGAATCCAGAAAACACGCAGCGAGTCGTCCGAGTCCGCCGTTTCCCAGGCCCGCGTCCGGCTCTTGATCGATTAGCTGGGGCCAATTGATGCTCTTCTGGCGAATGAATTGCCTGACCATTGGGTCAAGCATGAGATTCATGACGTTGTTGGAAAGAGAACGCCCCAGAAGAAATTCCATGGAAAGGTAGTAAATCCTTTTCGGGTTGCGCTGCTCGTACATCTGTTCTGTGCGTATCCATCGTTGGGAGAGAACGTCGCGCACAGCATGAGCGAAAGCCTCGAACTGCATGCGAACGTCGGCAGCCTTTGAAGCCAGAACATTGTCAAAGACAAGATGGCGCTCATAAAGTGCGTCGTTCTCTCCGGAGAACTGAACGGTTCCACAGCCATAGCGCTGGATAAGAGCGGCAACTTTGTCCGAAATGTCTGAGATCGGAACTACAGACGCTGTCTTTGTCGCGGAGACACCTGGAGGTTGCAACTGTGATGTACTCATCTTCTCTTCCTTGCACCGACGCTTGTCGTTCCGAATATTGGCTTCATGATCTGTGCGTTTCTGGTTGGAAGCGGTGCTCCCGGGAGATTACGAGAACCAAAAAGCCAGCGGCGATCATTACACTGGCGTGAATGAGCAACAGCAGACCGGGTGCGGGTGATGACGATCCCAGACGGGACCAACATCTCGATCAATGTGACTGCCCCGAATAGCCCTACGACCTGATCGATGGCCACCGTAGACTCTCCATCCTCGACGTAATGTGGGCCATCCACACATACGGTGAGGTAAAGGATGATCCCTCACTCGATCCTTAAGACCCGAGTCAATCACAGGTTAGGGGCGGTTTAACCGGGGGCACTACTGACAGAAATGACAGTTCAGTCGAGTCGACGACCAGTTGGTCACTAAATGCAACCTTTTGCACCTGCGACATGGTGCCGTTCTAGTTCTGATCTGTAACCTTTCCCAGTTCCTGCCAGCGCTCCCGCCTGATAAATCGGACAATGGGGGGACGAAACCGAGAGTGTTGGCGAAATCAGGGGTCTTGGAACTGGGACTTAAACATTCCTTCAGGCAGTTCTTATTCACAGGCTTTCTTGGCGTTTCTATCCTTGCGAGTGTTATGTTTGGCCAAGATAACGAGCAGGACACTCTGGAAGTTCGAGCGATCCCCGAGTTTGGCCCTTCGGCTGAGACGCTCGAAAACGTGTACCTAACATCGAGTGGACTTCCGCCTTTATTTGAGCATCCGGATCGCATACTCAGTGCGTCTTCCGCGAGCATGATTTTGCCGTCTACTGCCACTCTCGAGACGCCGAAGCCAGGCGTCAAGTGGGGAGGGCTGCTTAAGGGATCCCTGACTTATCTGGCAACGATGCACGCATTTCGTATCGCTACCGAAAAAGGAACACGTGAGGGGCTACATAACAGCGTAGTAGGTGGCTATTTCAAAGCTCTGGGGGCAATGCATGGCTGGTCCGATGGGGACGGATACTATGAGAACTACCTGGGCCATCCGATTGAAGGTGCGGTTTCCGGCTACATCTGGATTCAGAACGACCGACGGTATCGCAATGTACAGTTTGGGGCCAGCCGTGAATACTGGATAAGCCGGTTGCGAGCATATGCCTTCGCCTGGGCGTTTAGCGAGCAATTCGAGATTGGGCCCATCAGTGAAGCCTCGATCGGACAAATCCAACGATACTGCTGCGCCTACGGGTTCGTGGACCATGTGATTACTCCCAATGGGGGCCTCGTCTGGATGCTAGCTGGGGACGCCATTGATCGTTACATCACAGTTCCCCTGGAGATGCGAACCAACAATACTTTCCTTCGCATACTTGCCCGTGGTGCTTTGAATCCGCCGCAGACATTTGCCAACGTCATGATGGGCGAGAAGCCATGGCGCAGAGAAAACCGAGACACGGTCACCGACTTCGACGGCTCGATGGATGTGCAACACTCCCAATCGCTGGTCCGAGCCGTAAGCCCTGGGGAAGACGAGTCAGGGTTCAAGCAGGTTCCAAAATTTGAACTTACCGGTGCCGTACCCAGCTTCATTCGCTTTGGCAACCTCAATTGCCTTGGAGGCGACGGAGTCGCCGCCTTTCGCGCAAGCGACTTTTGGCAGTGGACAGTACAGGTTGGTGGATGCACGCTGGGAAATTCGCTTGCGACAAACTGGAGCGGAGACTCTCTGACATTCACAGCGGGGCCTCAATGGATTCTGCATACCGCGGGGCGCTGGAGTCCGCATGCGTACTTCCGCGTGGGCGGACAGAAAATCACAGAGAAGCGCGAAGATCCCGTGATGAAGCAGCAGATTCTGGATGCGGGCGAAGAACTCATCAAGCATCAGGGCCTGTACACACAACACTGGGAGTCAACTGGATTTTCGCTTTCTGTGGGTGGCGGCCTGGACGTCGGAATCAATCGCGGCCTGGCTGTCAGAGTGGCAAACCTGGAGTATATGCGGTCCTGGCTTGGGCAACTGAATGGCACCGATTTCGATCACGGGGTCCGCTTCAGTACAGGTCTGGCATTGCGACTAGGTACGTGGTGATCAGGTAGTAGTGTATCGCGACGAGTGTTTATCACCGCGAAGACAACCACTGAATTCTTTCCAATGGGTCAGGAACGCGCCTTTAGGATTCGTAAGGCTCTCGAGCGTGTGTCAAGCGCCTTCTACTCCTGCCATCCACCTCCCAGAGCGTTGTAAAGCTGCACTAGCGCGAGGCGTTCACTCAGTTGAGCTTGAGATAGCCCGATCTGGGCATCGAAATACCGGCTGTCACTGTCGAGCACTTCAAGATAGCTGGTTACGCCGCCGCGGTAGCGGCTATCGGCCAATCGGGTCGCATCTCCGGCGGAATGAGTGAGCAACTCCTGCTGCTCGCGGAACTCACGATTCTTGCGGTATGCCACCAGGGAATCGGAAACTTCGCGAAACGCTTGCTGAATGGACTGTTGGTAAAGCAGCACAGCTTCCTGTTTTTGAGCTTCAGTCAGCCGGACACCGGAACGAATCTTTCCGGCGGTAAAAATTGGTTGCGTCAGCTGAGCGCCGAAGCTCCATAGGCCGGCTGGTCCGGTAAAAAGGTTGGTCAAGGCTGTGCTTTGATACCCTGCGAGGCCGGTTAGCGTGATCTGGGGAAAGTAGGCTGCCTTGGCCACCCCAATGCGGGCATTTGCGGCAACCAATGTCTGTTCTGTTGACTGAATATCCGGCCGCCTTTCAAGGATTGACGAAGGAAGCCCAGCGGGAACCTCCACCGGCACGACATTTTCGGTCAGCGATGCTCCACGGGTAATTGGTCCCGGATTTCTGCCCAACAGGATACTAAGCAGATTTTCTTGTTGCTCAATACGCCGCTCAAGATCGGGGATTGCCGCCGAAGCTGTATAAACCAGTTGCTCCGATTGGCGGACGTCCATCATCGACGTATTACCGCCGCGTTGCCGTATCTCGACCAAGCGCAAGGACTCCTTGCGAGAGTCCAAAGCGCGCTTCGAGATGCCCATTTCGGAATCGAGTTCCAACAATTGAAAGTAAGCCGTGGCGACGTTGCTGACCAGACTCGAAACTACTGCCTTCTGGCCCCACTCGGACGCCAGCAACTCGGCACGAGCGGCTTCCGTAGCGCGGCGGAATTTACCCCAGAAATCCAGTTCCCAGGCCATGCCCAGACTTACCTGCATGGGGCTGGTTTCAAAAGCAGGCGTAACGGGCGTCTTTGGGAGGCGGTTATTTATGGCGGACGCGCCTGCAGAAATCGTAGGGAATTGATCAGCGCGGGTAATGCCCAAAACGGCCTGAGCCTGAAGCACACGAGCGGCCGCGATACGAACATCGTAGTTTTGTGTCAGGGCCTCTCGAATGAGTGCCTGCAGCTGTGCATCCTGGAAGACCGTCCACCACTTTTCGTCGCCGAGAGATTGCGCCGTTGTAGGCCCGCCTGGGACAGAGCCACGAAACGTATCCGGCACTGGTGCCGCAGGACGTTTGTATTTTGGACCAAGCGTGCATCCGCACAGGAAAGAGAGAGAGATGATAGTGATACAGCAACGCCTTCGCATAAGACTAGTCCCCCGCTGAAGGCGCGATTGCAGGCACATGCGCCGGCCCGGCGCCTTTCTTGCGATGAGCAATCCGCTCGACGACATCGAAGCTGACAGGAATGAGGAAGATTGCGATTATAGAGGCGGCCAACATACCTCCAATCACTGCGGTTCCAAGAACTCGACGCGAGATGGCACCGGCACCCGATGCTGTCCACAGCGGCACGCATCCCAGGATGAAGGCAAAAGCGGTCATCAAAATCGGCCGCAATCGGAGTTTGGCTCCAACGAGTGCAGCCTCCTCGGCAGACTTGCCCTTGTCGTACTCCATCTTGGCGAACTCTACGATAAGAATGGCATTCTTCGCCGCCAGACCGATAAGCATGACCAGTCCAATCTGGGCATAGACGTCATTGTCCAGATTGCGCATCCACAAGAAGCTGAATGCACCTAACACTGCGATCGGTGTCCCTAACAAGACACTGAAAGGAAGAGACCAACTCTCATACTGAGCGGCGAGAATCAGAAAGACGAAGAGAAGAGACATGCCGAAGATGACCGCCGGCGAAACTCCCTCTGCGGCCTTTTTCTCTTGGTACGACATGCCCATGTAGTCATAGCCCATCTCCGGCGGCATGGTTTGAGCAAAGACCTCTTCCAATGCCTTCATGGCCTGGCCCGAACTGTAGCCCGGGGCTGCTCCACCATTAATCTGGGCACAACGGTAGAGGTTGTAACGGAGAGTGAATTCCGGACCAGTGCTAGGCTTGATGGAGGTCAGTGTGCTCAAGGGCACCGGCTGACCAGAGTCATTCGTGACATAGAACTGTCCCAGATTCTCAGCGCGGGTGCGAAAATCGCCCTCGGCTTGCACGTAAACCTGCCACTGACGCCCGAAGCGGTTGAAGTAATTCACCAGCAGCCCGCCCATGAATGTCTGGAGAGTTTTATAGACGTCCGAGAGCTGAACACCTTGAGCAATCACCTTTGGACGATCAACATCCACATAAACCTGTGGCACGGTAGGTAGTGCAGTGGTGTAAATGGATCCCAACTCAGGTCGCTTGCGCGCTGCCGCCAGGAACTTTGCCAGATTGTCACTAAGGAATTGCGGGTCTTTGCCGGCGCGATCTTCCAACATGAACGTAAAACCACCTGAGGTACCCACGCCGGGAATCGCCGGCGGCGGAAAAGAGAAGCCCAGGCCTTCGGTGAGTTTTGACAGCTCCCGGTTCAAGTGACCTTTGATTGCTTCGTATTGCTCTTCGGGAGTCTTTCTCTCGGCCCATTCTTTCAGGGTGATCCAGTAAAAAGAGCTGTATGTGTTCTGGGCTCCACTCAACATGCTAAATCCAAGCACAGAGGTCACGGAGTGAACGCCAGGCGTCTTCAAGATCATGTCTTCGATCTTGCGCGACACCTCATCATTTCTTTGGAGAGAAGCGGCATTCGGTAACTGCAGGCCCGCGAAAACATAACCTTGGTCTTCATCGGGCAGGAAACTGCGGGGCAAACGCGACCCAAACCATCCGGCCAGGATGGCGACGCCCAGTAGCAGGATCATGCTCATGCCCGCTCTGCGAATCAAGGTACCGCAGAGGCTGACATATCCGTCTGTCGTTCGACCGAAGACACGATTGAACCAGCGGAAGAATGCTCCCAACGGCCCGCGTGCTTCCTTGCGTGGGCGCAGCAACAACGCTGAGAGCGCAGGGCTCAATGAGAGCGCATTGAAGGCAGAAAAGATCACCGAGATGGCGATGGTAATCGCGAACTGTTGATAAAGGCGGCCCGTGATCCCGGGAATGAAGGCGGTCGGGACAAAGACTGCTGCCAGAATCAGGGCAATTGCGATAACCGGACCAGACACCTCCTCCATAGCTTTGAAGGCTGCGTCCTTCGGCGTCATGCCATGTTCGATGTGGTGTTCCACTGCTTCCACCACCACGATGGCATCATCGACCACCAATCCGATTGCGAGCACCAGTCCAAATAATGACAGGGTATTGATGGAGAAACCCATGAAAGGAAACACCACGAATGTCCCGACGAGCGAAACCGGTACTGCCAGCAGAGGGATCAACGTAGCGCGCCAGCCCTGCAGAAAAATGTATACGACGAGAATGACCAGAAGGATAGCTTCGAAGAGGGTGTGCTTGATTTCGTTCAACCCTTCCGTGACGGCCAGGGTTGTATCCAGTGCGACAGCATATTCCAGATCCTGGGGAAAGCGCTGCTTGGCTTCCTGCATGAGTTTGCGCACTCCGGCGGCAGCTTGTACAGCATTCGTTCCAGGGAGCTGATAGATGGCAACGACCGCAGCAGGTTTCCCGCTGTAGCGTCCCACCAGGTTGTAGGTTTGCGCCCCGAGTTCCAGCCGGGCAACGTCCTTGAGCCTCAAGATGGAGCCGTCAGAATTAGCGCGAATGACGATCTGACCGAAGTCCTCGGCAGTTGGCAGGCGCCCTTGGGCCTTGACCGCGTAGGTGAATTCCTGGCCTAACGGAACCGGTTCGCCGCCGATCTGTCCGGCGGGATTAACCGTATTCTGCGTCTGGATTGCTTTAACAATCTCTGGAACCGTAACGTTCATCTTCGCAAGCTTGTCCGGTCGCACCCAGCAGCGCATCGCGTACTGACCAGCCCCGAACACCGTCACGCTGGCGATACCCGGCACGCGTGTCAACTGGTCATTCAGATTAATATAGGCATAGTTCGCCAGGAAGACGTTGTCGTAAGTACCCTTTGGTGAGTAGAGGTCGACCAGCATCAAAGGCGCAGCCGTAGATTTCTGTACCGTTACGCCATAGTTGACGACATCGGCCGGCAACTGCGAATTGGCCTGGTTCGTGCGCATCTGGGCCAGAATCTGGTCGGTACTGGGATCCGTCTTTATATCGAAATTGACAGTCAGTGTGATCTGGCCGTTGTTGGCATTGTTGGAGTACATGTAGTTCATGTTATCGACGCCGCTCATCTGCTGTTCGATCGGAGTCGCAACGGACTGCTCTACAGTGACTGCGTCTGCGCCCGGATAGGTGGCCTTGACCTGGACCTCTGGAGGGGCGATGTTAGGAAATTGTGCAGTGGGCAGTCTTCGCATCGCGACGATGCCGATGAGTACCATGAGGATCGATATCACCATCGCGACAATAGGACGGCGGATGAAGAAACTCGACATAACTCACTCTCCTTGTGCCGCCGGCTTGAACTGCTTCGGTTGAACAGGTGCGCCTTCCTTGGCTTTCTGCATACCTTCGGCGATCACCTGCTCTCCCGCACGTAAACCGTCCGTAATGACCCACATTTGGCCGACGCGATCTCCTGTTTTCACAGGGCGCACACTTGCTTTGTTATCCGGGCCAACAACGACCACGCTGTAACTTCCCTGTGTTTCAACAACGGCCCGTTGAGGGACGAGCAAAGCATCTTTGGCAACACCCGTTATCGCCCGGATCCGGCCGAACATCCCAGGGCGAAGGACTGAGCCGGGATTATCGAATGCTCCCGCCAAGCGGATCGTTCCCGTTTTCACATCCACCTGTCGGTCCGCAAGAACCAGCCATCCTTTGCTGGGATAGACAGTTCCGTCAGACAAAATCAGCTCCAGGGTGCGTTTGCCTGTGGCGAGCTTTTTCCTCTCCGCTACCTCACCGATTCGGCTCGCAAACTTCAAGTATTCCTGTTCACTGATTGCAAAATAGGCTTTGATCGGTTGCACCTGTGACACTGTGGTCAGGACTGTGGTAGGCCCAACCAAGTCGCCAATCTGTGCTTTTGCCATTCCCGCTATGCCATCGATCAGGGATCGGACCTTGGTGAAGCCCAGGTTCAAAGTCGCCTGCGACACTTGAGCTTGGGCAGCCGCTACCTGGGCTTCTGCTGCTTGGTTCGCCTGAATGTCGTTGTCGAGTTGAGCCTGTGGAATTGCGCTCTCTTTTGCGAGAGGAGTGTCGCGTGCAACATCGAGCCTGGTCTTGCCAAGTTGTGCCTGTGCTTCAGCCAGTTGGCCTTGTGTCTGGGCCAATGCGGCTTCAAACGGACGTGTATCAATTTCGAATAGCACGTCTCCCTTGTGAACCATGAGGCCTTCCTGATAATTCTGCTTCAGCAAATAACCGGTGACCTGAGGCTGAATCTGCGCATTCACATATCCATCCAGAGTCGAAATGCACTCCGTAAAAAGAGGGACATCTTGTTGCGCTACGGGTACAACCTCGACTTCCGGGGGAGGTGCCTCGGCAGCCACTTTTTCCTTACTGCACCCGGATAGAATCACCACAAGCAGCAAGGCCATGCCGAGCGAAATCAGACTGTACCGTCCAACGCTGACTCGGCCTTCTGCTCTGGGAACAAATCCACGCTGGAACAATTCATGTTCACGTCGCATAGGAATACTCCTGGGACAAACCAACGTACTGCAACCGGCTGGTGACGACACTCGGTCGAGCGCAGCAATTACGTGCCGGACGATTTGTCAGGCGTGCACACACGGTCGAGCCGGATATTGACCGACCAAAGAGTAGAAGGGCCAACCTCGACCATAAACTGGCAGAAGTACCAGTGGAATGGAACGTCGGCAGGCGATTTGAGGTGTGGGCGGCCACTGCAGCGTGGCCCTCCTTACCTCTTTTCCAAATAAAAGTCGTTGTCGGGTTCTGCTTTGCTAGTAGGCACCCGTATAGCAGACTTGGGTGAACTCGCGACCGGAGCACACGTACCATGCTTTTTGGAGCATTCTGCCTGCACGCTTGGACAGAATAGAGACTCACTTCTTGCCCAAACTGCCGGGTGAGACGCAGAACGTTGCGTCGCAAAGCTCGACGTTCCGAAGCGAAAACTGTCGCCATGATGAGTAATAACCCAAACAATTATTGTGTTTACACTTGCGTTTCAAAGGCTCCTAGCTAGGCACAATTGCTATGACTCTTTCATGCGCTGCGAGGGGACATGTGCTGCCTGATCTGGTAATTGTGTTTGCATGGCGTTGCTGGACACAGTCGACTGCAATGCCCGTCAGGCGCAGGCGGAAGGAAACAGCACGACGGGTGCGCACATTCCACCTCGTGTCGTGCTGGCTGACGACCAGGAAGAGATACTTGGTACCATTGCCAGGATTCTCGAGGGGGAATTTCAAATCGTGGGTATGGCTGAGAACGGTGCGCAGGTTCTCGAGTTGGTCGTCAAGCAGTCTCCGGACGTTCTGCTGCTTGACATATTTATGCCAATCTTGAACGGATTCGAGACTGTGGCGTCGTTAAAAGCCTCTGGCTGTCCCGCCAAGATTCTCTTTGTTACCGTTCAGGACGACCCGGATTTTGTCGAATGCGCCATTTCTGTCGGCGCTCTCGGCTATGTGCTGAAATCTCATCTCGCCACAGATCTGATACCCGCAATCCGAAGCGTTTTGGAAGGCCGTCGCTATATCTCTTCTTCGATCAATTCCTATTGAACTTGCCTTTTGTCGCCGGTCGCGAGCGGTGCTCGGTTCTTGGGTCGAGCAAGGCGCCCCGGCATTGGCCTCGCAGAAACCTAAGCGAACGACTGGTGGATATCTGGCATCACTAACAGTTATAGTGTCGTGCTGATTTCAATACAGTTGATTGCAGCAGTCCGAAAAACAACAGGTTGTGACGCCTCTTTGTGGGCTGGCAACCTGAAATCGGCGTGATGCAATGAGCACCGACAATCGTCACCGAGCTCGCCTGCTGATTGCAGATGACCACACCCTTTTGGCAGAAGCCTGCAAGAATCTGCTTGAACCTGAGTTTCAAGTGATCGGGGTTGTCGGCAATGGACGAGATCTTTTGCGGATGGCGGAGTCTCTCAAGCCGGACCTGGTAGTCCTGGACATTGCGATGCCGCAATTGAACGGGCTGGATGCATGTGAGCAGCTTAAGCGACTGCAGCCCTCCTGCAAATTGGTGTTCATGACCATGAACATGGAACCTGACGTGGCTGCCGAGGCATTTCGTCGAGGCGCCTCCGGCTATGTCGTAAAGAGTGCCACGGCTGGGGAGCTGGTGACCGCGATTCGCCGCGCACTTAAGTCAGAATGTTATCTCTCTCCCCTCATTACCAAGGATACGGTGGATTTCCTGCTACGAAGAGGCGCCTCGTTCACAGAGGAGAAGAGGCTCACGCCACGGCAGCGTGAGATTCTGCAGCTCCTCGCTGAGGGCATGTCAATGAAGGAGATTGCGGGCTTTCTGAACCTCAAGCCCGGAACAGTCGCGTTCCACAAGTACAACCTGATGCAAGCACTCGGTGTTAAGAGCAATGCCGGGCTTCTTCAATATGCGATCAAGCATCATCTGATCAGCTGAATGGCTTTCGTCCTGACCTCCGACCCACCACATTCCCCAATCCGGATGTGCCGATCTGGGCAGCCATCCCTTTCATAAGGCACAAACTAGCAAAACTGACAGTCAGCTCCCGAGAACGACGGCCGTAAACTCGCCTTTGAAGGTTGTGTGCCACATGAGTACTGCATCAACACTCAACTTCATTCCACTGCCCGCGTCATTCCCTAAACGAGCGGCCAGACATCAGACTCATCAATTTCTGATCCGGACGAGAAGACTAATTGCCCTGTTGAGCCTCGGGCTGATCGTAACTGCTGTGGCATACGTGAGCTCGAATGCTCAAGAGCCCAAAGAACTCACGGATAACCCCGATGCTGCAGCCGAAGACGTCGGGCACGCGGTAGAAGTCGATGGCAGGCCGATCTTAGTCGTTTATGCACAGGTTGGGGGATTCACACCGGGAGAACGGGCTGAGGCAATTCAACAACGCATCGTCGCGGTAAGCAACAATAGAGAAATTCCGATCGACGCAATCCATGTCGAAGAGCGTGGGGCTTGGACTGAAATACTTGCTGGTAAGACACGGATTATGACTATCACCGACGCTGACGCGGCCGGAGCGGAGCGCAGGCGCCCAGAACTCGCCGCCGAATACAACGAGATCATCCGGTACGTCGTAGCGGAGTATCGCGAGAGTCACAAGCTCGCGAACTTAGTACGGGGATGGATATACACCCTGCTAGCGACCGCAACGTGCGTGCTATTGATCTGGGTTCTCTTCTGGATTCGGAAGAGAGTGCGTGCACTACTCGAAGCAAGGTTGAATCGCCCCGATCAATTAAGCCCGGTTCAGGTATTGGGAGGCCGACTCGGGCAGTACTTGGGGCATCCATTGCTGGTAATCAGTCGAATCGCGTTCTGGATCGTTATTCTGGCGATACTACAGGCTTACGGCGCGGTAGTCCTGAGATTCTTTCCGTCGACGAAATATACTTCTCGCCAGGTTACAAATTGGCTCTTCTCGGAGTTGGCCGGTTTTGGGAAGAGCGTGATTGCCTACACACCGAATCTCATCCTGCTTGCATTCATCTGCCTGGCCACTTCCTATCTCATAAAAGTAAATCAGTACTTTTTTGGAGAACTCCGGGATGAAAAAGTCAAGATTCGCGGGTTCTATCCAGATTGGGCTGAACCCACGGCGAAGCTGGTCAGAACACTGATCCTAGTGGCGTCTGTGATTGTTGCGTTCCCCTACTTGCCTGGATCGCAGAGCCCAGCCTTTAAAGGAATCACGGTTTTCCTCGGCGTTCTGCTGTCGCTCGGCTCGACCTCGGCCGTTGCCCACGCAGTTGCGGGGACGATCCTCACTTATATGCGTGCTTTTCAAGTGGGGGATTTTGTGCGCATCGGGAACGACGTTGGGGAGGTCATCGAAAAAACGCTGCTCGTCACACGAGTACGCACTCAGAAGAGTGAGGTGATCACGATACCCAACGGCACGGTGCTCGGCGGAGTCGTGGTGAACTTCAGCGCCGAAGCACGACATCGAGGAGTCATTTTTCACACAGTCGTGACGATTGGATACAGCGCTTCATGGCGGCAGGTTCACGAGTTGCTTACATCTGCCGCGCTCACGACTGAGGGCATATTGCATGACCCCGCGCCCTTTGTGCTGCAGACGGCGTTAAATGATTTCTACGTCTCTTATGAACTGAATGCCTACACGGCGCAGCCGCGCGATATGCAGAACATTTACTCCGTGCTGCACCAGAACATTCAGGACAAGTTCAACGAAGCGGGAGTAGAGATCAATTCACCGCACTATACATCTCTGCGGGATGGAAATGAGACCACCATCCCACGCAATTACTTGCCTAAGGAATACAAACATCCCGTATTCGAGGTGCACGAGGTAAATCCAGCCGCTCCGTCTGCAGCCGAGCACCACGAAAGAGATGGGAAGAGTGAGCCTTCCCATGGTCTTGAGGTTGTGCGCAAGTAACTGACTGTGCCGCGACTGCCAGCATTGACAGTGTACTTATTCTTCTGCGCATCTAGAGTTGATAGAACCATTAAAGGACTTTTGGGTCGATGGTATGGAACAGAAGCCAAGAACAGGATTGCTGCGTATCTTTCGTCTCATCTGGGAAGTCATTTGCCCGTACGAGATTCGCTGGCGGACGACCGAGGAACAGCCGGGAAAGAACCGGAGAGCAGTGGGTGGAATTCATTCAGCAACGGTCAGCCGGTCCCCAAATCCCGGGAGAAAACTCCGGGAGTCACCAAAGAGAAATAGTGACCGCCCTCACAAAATGAAACTGGCTACCCCAAAACTAAACATCCACAGCCGATAGCTGTCTACGGAGCGCTCTTAAACAATTGTTCCGGTCGCCGAAGCACGATTTTACCTCGGCTCTTTGAGACGAATCCATTTCGCTGCCATTCCGTCATTAGTCGGCTGACAGTAAAGTGACTGATGTTGGCAGTGTTGGCCAACTGTTCGTTGGTGATCTCAAGACTGATTCCATTCGGTTGCTTCTTGCCAATGCCACCACTGAGGCTGACGAGCACATGCGCGAGCCGTTCGCGGGCGTTGTCGCACACAAGGCTTAGATGAGTGGCTACGTACCAGACAAGGTAGTCACAAGCAATGGACAATCCGTTCTCCAGAAGTCTTGGAAATTGTACAGCCAGAGCGCGGAGAGTCTCACGTTGCCAGACGAGCAGGGAACTTTCCCGGGTAGTCTCCCCACTTACCACGAACTGAGCCGGTTCCGTCAATAGACTGGCGCCGCCAAAGATTTCTCCTGGTAGGAGCATAAACAGATTCACTTTGTGTCCCTGTGATGTGATGAGAAAGTATCGAGCAGCACCTGTCACTAGCAGAAAGAAGCGGTCTGCGTTTGATCCTTGCTCAACAATGACGGAGTTGGCCGAATACGTACAAAGATGTGCACGCTCAAGAACGGTATTTCTTTCCGAGGTAGACAGTCCCCGGAAGAACCGCGCTCTACGCGCAGCGCTGTCTACCGAAGCAAAGTGCTGGACCCCACGGGTGTACGGAACTTCTTGCGAAGCGGTCGGCGAACCTCCCGACCATAATCCAACTTCTGGAACCAGCCCGCTGCCCACTGTTCTCCCTCCGCAAGCGTTAAATCAATCGTAGAGACGGATGTGATCGCTAGCCCGAAATGAGTTTCGAGCACGTTGCAGTCACTGAGTACTGTCAGTTGTGTCAGAGCGGTAGCCGCACATGGAACCAATCACCGCCATGGAGTGTGTCGTTCTCAACATTTCTCGTCGCCTCCTCACTTTAGCCCGAAGGTCCAACTCAGTCCTGAACTCGTTCCGTAGTCGCTGCCGGAGAATCCCGGCGGGGGACGGTTGTCCCAGTTTCCGTAGAAAGATACAGTCCACTTCAAATCACTGATGATCTTGATGTAATAAGATGCGTTCGTGTTGAAGCGGACGCGACCCGGATCCGAGAGCGCAGGAAGGAGGCTGGCAGAGACGTTCAGATTGGTCTTACTGAACTTAAAAAACTGTGCCTGCGCATAAAGGATGGCCGCCACAAGGTTCTGATCGGGAACGGGAGCGTCGGACTGCTTGTAGCGCGTGGACTGCCAGGCGGGCCCGGCTACTATCGAGATGCCGGTCCGGTTTGTGTTCTTCAGATAACGACCGACGCCGCCACCCAGAGTGCTTTGCAGGTCAATTCCTTGCTCGGAGCTTTGCAGAAACGTTCCGAGTCCCCCATAGAACCAGTTGTTCCATCGCATCAAATGTCGGGCTCCGAGATTGAGAGAGTTTCGCGTGGAAGCATTCGTCCCTGAACTCGAGGACAGGTTGGATTCGAAATTGGCCATCGCGCTCCATCGCTCCCGGACGTAGGCCGTCTGTGATGCCAGGCTGTACTGGGTCGACTGATTGCCTTTTGAATAGATCACACCGAGACTGACAAGGCCGTTAAATCGTTGCCAGAACCTATCGGAGGTGGCGATCATCTGAACGATTTGGGAGCGATCGATCACGTCCTCCTTTTCCGCAGCCAAGACTTTGATCTGCACGGGCCGGTCCGGAGACGTCTCGGCGGTTCTCAGTATCCCCGTATAGACGGTGCCGCCCTCGGTCTTCACAACGAACAACTGGTTGCTCTCGAGGCGGGCGACCTTCGACCAGTCAACCGAGGTGGTGCCGTCGATGTAATCGAAGCTGGCATAGAGCACGCCCGCTTCCAGCCCTTTGACTTCGCAGGTCATGCGGTCACCATTCTTCATCACGATGACATCGGTCTTGTCTCTTGCGGCAAGGGGGGTTGTGAGGAGAAGAGCAAAACTCAGAATAAGAAATCGGCTACACATGGCGGGCTATCTCACCGAGGAAAAATTGGGAACATCTCCGGTGTCCGATCACATGCACGGATGCGAAGGATCGCATCTGCCCGAGAAGCTCCGGAAAACAGCTGCACACACTTGCTTAGAGCTTCTGCAGCAGAATGGAGACACAACGCTACCGAGGTCTGGAGAAAGGGCACTGAATGTTGTCGTTCCTCCAAACACTTTTCTCACTCTCTGTACATGGTCGTGAACTGCCGCTTTTGACAGTCCGAGATCGGAACGTCTGCGAGACCAAGAATCATTTCTACAGCATCCCCATCCGACAAGCTTATTGCAGGGGGGCTCCGGAGGGACGGTCTGATAGAAAGCACAGTTGCTCACTCGTGTGGAGACCTGCAAAGCTCAGCGCAGAGGACCTTGCGGGGACCATACACTCACTTTGGAGAAGGATTTCTTGAGCTTTTCCCGGCGCCGTTCTCGACGATACCGCTTTCTGGACTAGCAAAAGTACTAGTTGGCAGATGTCAGAACGAGAAGTAAGCTGCATGCTTCCTCTACAGGCTAGCCTGTAGTACGCTCAAAGTCGTTGATAATCAGATCGTGAGCTGAGACTGGTAATAGAAACAGGAGCTTAGTATGCTGTCGACTATTCGACGTAATCTTCCACGAGTCATTATTGCCGATGACCACACGTTGGTTGCTGAGGCCTGCCGTAAGCTGCTCGAATCCGAGTACGACGTTGTGGCCACAGTCAGCGACGGGCGGGCGCTCGTCCGTGCAGTTGCCGAGTTTAAGCCGCACCTGATCATCGTGGATGTTTCCATGCCCATGCTCAACGGTCTGGATGCTGCCCAGCAAGCACGTGAACTGTTACCGTCGGTGAAGATCGTATTTCTCACCATGAACCATGATGCAGATCTGGCTGCTGAAGCTTTTCGTCGAGGCGGCTCAGGATATCTGGTAAAAACATGTGCCGCATCTGAGCTGAGCATTGCTGTCCGCGAGGTTCTGCGCGGGAAATCTTATCTGTCGCCAATGATCGCCAAAGATACCGTAGACTTCCTCATGCGGCAGGACAAGAGATTGGTCGATGAGGCGGATCGTCTGACTGAAAGACAGCGCGAAGTGCTGCAACTGCTGGCGGAAGGGAAATGCATGAAAGAGGTTGCAGCGCTTCTTAATGTCACTACTAGAACGGTGGCCTTTCACAAGTATCGGATTATGGAGGTTCTGAATATTAGAACCAACGCCGAGTTGGTTCAGTACGCCATCAGGACCCACTTGATTGCAGCTTGAGAATCCTCCCAAAGCTCTGCTCGTGATGTTAAACACCTTTTGACGTGGCGTCGCCTCTGAGGTGCAAGAGGGGTGAGGTAGGGTCTCCGCTGCTTCTATGCTCCCCGGGGCTCCTTGAATCCAGACAAAAGAAATGGGTCCGAGATGGCAGAAAGAACACTACCTTCCCGAACCCTAGCAGCGATCAAAAGGTGCTGCGAATCACCTTAAGCCCTAGCGACGACACAAGACAGAGACCACCAAGCAGCCCGACCAGTGGAATGATGCTTCCGGTCTTCGGTAACTCTGCCGGAGCAGCAGCCGGGGCCGGAGCTGGTGTAACTACAGCGACCAAGATCGGAACATCAGCGGGCGGCGGCGGTGGTGGTGGTGGTGCTGTGCCGGTCACCTGCTGATGACGCGTGTATACATCCACGGGCTCCTCGACAATCTTTGTGGCTGAGATCTTCATGCCTTTTTTCAGCCCCCAGGCGTCGGTCATCTGCCCGTCGACGTTGAACTTCTGGTCTTTGGGGATCTTGAATTGTTCGTTGCTGCCATCCTCCAAAGTCAGAATCACACTGTTCGGTGGCTGTACCTGCCAGACCTTTCCGGTAACGGTCTTGACAGTTGTCACCACGGTCGGGGTTTTGGTCACCGTGATGGTACGCTCCAGCTTCATCCCCGGCTTCAGATCATGGATTCCTACCTGCTTCCCATCGACCGTTGCGTGGGCACTTTCGGGGACATTGGCGATATGGCGGATCGTGCCATCATCCATCTTCACCACCAGATCGTTGCCGGAAACGTAGACGACTTCTCCGCGCTCGACACTGACCTCGTGGGAGGGTGCCCCCTTCGTGGTGGACGTTGTGGTTTGCACTTGTGCGCTCATGCCCACCGTGAAGGCAACAAAGATTGCCCCCACCGCGAGCACCAGCCACACACGTGTGCTGTTGATTCTTGAGTTCATCGTGTTATCTCCTTGGTTGACGGTTGCGACTGCGGGTTTGAGTTCTGTGGCACTGGTTCAGAATGAGCGGATTTCGTACCGGGCGCGTTTTCCACGCTTCCGGGCCGGCCAGATTCGACGAGGGAAGCGATAACGATGTATCGCTTTGGAGCGCTTCCAATGTAATAAAACGGGTAGCACGTCACGAGGGTGAGAGAGGGAACGGGTGTGGGTCGCAATACCGAAGCGTCATGCTTGTCGACGATCACAATCTGATCAACTCGATAGATGCTGATCTGTTCAGCAGTTTCGAGTTCGATCATGTCTCCGGAACTAACATCTTTCAGAACGCGAAAGAATCCATCACGGTGTCCGGCGATTCCAATGTTTCCGGCATCACCTGGCGCGGATGTGCCGGGGATGTAACCTACGCCGCGGTTCAGGGTCAAATCATCGACTCCATCCAGCACAGGCACTTCGAGATGGACCTTGGCAATGCGCAATACAGCCAACGGAGGGTCGAAATGCTGGGCGAGACTGTGCTCGTAGGCTTGGACGCGCTTTTCGTCCCAAAGCGTGAAATCGAACTTGAATCGACGGTCCAAGGAAGTTCTGCCCAAATCGTCCGCGGGACGCTCAGTATTGAGCGCCTCGAATCGTGCCACCGCAGCGCGCGAAAGAACGGTTCTGTGGATGTGAGCTGCTATGAAAACTCCGATAAGCAGCACTCCCACGATCAACAATGCGAGTTCTATGCGGTGCAACGTCTTGCTACGAATTCGAGCTTGCATTGCTTCGTCCTGATACAAGAGGCAAGATCCGACGAGCCGTTAGCTTGACGGTGTCTCTCAGCAGTCGCAATCTCGCGATTGCACACAAAGTGTAGGGATGGAAGCTATGGGTAAGTAACTGGTATTTATTACAGTCCTGTGGACGAGAGTGTCGACCTGCTGATCGAGCATAAATGTCCGAGCCAGGGGGGAGTGGCGGCGGCCATCTTCAGAAATAATAAAGAGAAAAAGATTGTCAATGTTCTAGGTAATCGGCGAATGTCGCTGATAGAGTTTCCTGTCAGATTTGCGAGTGTGCTGCAGGGTGCACCTTTATTTAGGCTGCGGAACAACCGTCGAAGAGTGAACAGCGATGGCAGACCTGCATCGGGACATCGAGAAAAGTCTCCGTCGGCCGGAGAGTTGGGAAGTCTGGGCAGAGATTTCTTATCTCGACTCGGCGAGCGACTATCGAGAGCACCTTGGCCAGAACGGGTCCGGCTATGGAAGGTATGAGAGTGGCTTAGTGATGTTAGACACCTCAAAGCCTTCCTCGAAGTCGATGGACTCGGCCTGCACCGTGATCACAATCGGAGCCGTCTTTCTCTTAGCAGGTGCCGGCCTGCTTTGTGCACTTCTTTATCCGATGTGGTAGCTGACACCGGTGAACCGAAATCAACAAGGAAAAAGCGGCTTAGCCCTGAGATGAATGAGCAGGGCGAGTGGCCGCTTGAGACATTGAAGACTTCCGTTGAAATAACTGCTACGAAAGGATTGTTGTTAGTCCAATCAAGGTTTCAACGTCAGGGGCTGCGCTAGTCGAAAACCCAGTGCAGACTCGGCCGGGAACTCAATGTCCCGATTGCCAGTCGCAGCTCCGACAGTTCCTGCCGCAGCGCCAGCTAATGCTCCGATCGCGGCCCCCTTACCTCCGCCAGCTAATCCACCTATCGCCGCGCCAGCACCAGTGCCTCCCACAACCATCCCGGCCGTCCGCTTTCCTTTTCCGGTCGAGGTTTGGTCAAAGGTTCCAGTTTCGATGTTGTACTGATGTCCATTGACCGTGACGGAATTGACATGAAGCGACAGAACGGCTGCTCCTTTAAACCTTCCGGCTTTCTTTGCTTCCACAACAGTTCCGGTAACGTCCGATCCAGCAGGAATGGCGGTCTTGCCATCGATCGTGATGGGAGTTGCAACAGATCCAGTAAAAGCTGTGCCGACTTGGCTGATTTTGGATCCCACCGCCTGGTTCAGGCGAATAGTCAACAGCGTTCCGGCTGGGACGACCACCGGTGGAGGCGGAGGAGGAGGGGGTGGCGCGTGCTCGGCGGCTGGCTGATACTCAGGCGGCACCGGCGCAGGACCGGGAGGCAAATTGTCGTCGATGGTCATCTGATCATCAACAGCAGTAACTCCCGGCTCTTCTTTGGCTATGGTTTCGACTTCCTGCCGGGCTTGCGGTGTTTTCGCCTTGCCCTTGAGTGTGACTTTTCCTTCATTTGTCTCGACAGCCACCTGCACTTCCTGTGCTTGCGGATCAGCCGCCGCCTTTTTCTGGATATCTTGGGAAATGGTCTCGTCACTCGGCTTCCGTGAGCACGAGATCGAAAACGCAACTAGCGCAACCAGACACAAGAACGTGAGCTTACGCATGGAACGTCTCCTCTTGGCCGACATAACATTATTCACACCTTGCCGCTAGCAACCTAGCTACAAAGGGTGCGATCACGGAACTGGTAGTTCTGCCAGCGTTCATGGGAAACAGAAGTGGGCTGTACCTACGATTAAGGGCGCACAATGGCCCACCAGACACTGCTTTCGACTTGAGGTGATGAAGAAATGTCTTCCCGTCTCAACTACCGCAGTGCGGAATTCCAAAAACGTTTGCTTTGTACGATTTCAGTAAGCAGTGATCGGTTCAGTCACCGGTTGTCGCTTCTGGCCATGGCCGATTATAGTTTTGGGAATCAGGCAACGGCACCGACAGGCTATCGTAACACTCTGAATGTTGGCAGGCGCGCAACGTACGATGAGCGCCAAACCGTGCCATAGCATTGGGAATCTCGCGAGGCTTCGAATGGTTACATCATAAAATTCGATAATCGTCATTCCCAGACAACATTTTCCTGCCCCGCAACCCTAACGCAGTTCACGTTGAAGAATGTCCGCCCAGCTTTGATCTTGCGAGTTGCGATTTTGCCGGCCACAAGATGGCAAGCAGACATGGAGTTAAATGCGCTTCCAACAATCTTTCTCGGGCGCGCGCATTTTGTGGCCGCAGTTAGTCCGAGTCTGCGATCTCACGTATCAGTATTTTTGAGGTATCCAACGGTACGGCCAGTCCGGCTCCTTATATCCCTTCGGCCCCTGCCGCTTCGGAAGTTTGACTTTCTCGCTCGGGACTTTCTTCCAGGGCACAACACTCAATAAATGCGCAATACAGTTCAGACGCGCCCGTTGTTTATCATCCGACTGCACCACGAACCAGGGTGATTGTGGTGTATCTGTGGCTTCAAACATAGCGTCTCGGGCACGGGAATAGTCGTACCACCGGCGATGCGATTCCAGGTCCATTGGACTTAGTTTCCACTGCCGCATTGGATCTTCAATACGTCTCAAAAACCTCCGGTGCTGCTCCTTTTCGCTGACCTCAAACCAAAATTTTATGAGCAGAATGCCGTTGTTGCGCACCAGAGCCTCGAACGCCGGGCACATGCGAAGGAAGTCCTGGTACTGCTTGTCAGTGCAGAATCCCATCACATGCTCAACCAGTGCCCGGTTGTACCAGCTACGGTCGAAAATGATCACTTCGCCAGCGGAAGGCATCTCCTTCATATAACGTTGTGCGTAAATTTGAGACTTCTCGCGTTCCGTCGGTGCGGGTAAGGCGATGTGACGGAAGACCCGCGGACTGACGCGCTCCATGATGCGGTGAATCGTGCCGCCCTTTCCCGCCGCGTCCCGTCCTTCAAACACAACCACGACTTTGGCTCCCGTCGAGGTCACCCAACGCTGCATTTCGACAAGCTTAGTCTGAAGTTTGCGCAACTCGCGCTCGTACCGCTTCTTTGTAAGCTCAGGTGGTTGTTCGGTGCTGCCCTTCTTACGTTCTTCTTCAGCCATTATGGTTTCCCCCGCTCCTTCTCGTCTCAGACAAGCCAATGCTGTGGAAATTCTGTAATGCTCCTGCAGTCAGCGGAACTGGCAGTCTTGTCAGGACCTTCCATTTTGTTTCCCGACACACTTGGCAGAAAGCACCCGAGCACAAAAATCTGGTGAGGCAGGAGCGGGAGCAGGCCAGTCTTCCCCAAGGTGCTCCAAGTTGCTGAACGGGAAAAGCTGTGGTGAACGAACCGGTTCAAACTGGGCGTAGAAAACTCTGTCAGCAATGACAGTTCCTCGTGCGGGACAAAATCCTTAGCATCGCCAAGGATTCACTATAAGCACCGGAGTGTATCAGCGATTCGCAGCGAGGGGCCGTGACACTGCGGCTGCAAATCTACTCGACAATCTTAAATGGAGGTCTGAAATGAAAAGAGTTTTCTCGGGTCTGTTAGTTGCGCTGGTTGCGCTAGCCGGGTTCGCCGTTTCTCAGGATGTCCGGTACAACTTCGACAAGAACACCGACTTCTCACGGTTCAAAACCTATAAATGGGTCGCGCTCAAGGATGCCAAAAGCCCGGGAGATCTCGTGGACAAGCAGATTAAAGACGCCTTTGACACCCAGCTTGCCACAAAGGGCCTGACGAAGGTGGATTCCGATTCCGCAGACCTTCTTATCGGTTATCAGGTCGGTGTCGGACAAGAGAAAGAATTCACCTCCTACAACACAGATTGGGGATACGGACCAGGCTGGTACCGCGGGGGATGGTATGGTGCCCCGGGAGGTGGAATGACAACCGGCCAAACGTCCACGATCTATGTGGGTCAATTGGCACTCGACATGTACGATTCCGCGAACAAAGACATGGTATGGCGCGGCTTGGCTAGCAAGACTCTCGACCCGAAGGCTAAGCCCGACAAACAGCAGAAGAATCTGAATAAAGCTGTAACAAAGATGTTGAAGAACTACCCGCCTCCCGTGAAGAAGTAGGTCACGGGCTCGTTCCAGAGGTTAAAGAAAGGAAGCGGTATGCGCTCGGCGAAGCTGGTGCAGTTAATGAAATCGAATTCGGTCACCATGTCCGAAGAGTTGGTCGCGAAAATCAGGAGTTCCGGGAAATGCGCAGACTTGCTCCTCCGGGTTCCGGAGAGTGAACAGAAGCAATATGCGCTAGGGATTTTCCTGGATTTGACCAAGTGGCTTGCCAATGAGACCGATTCGATCCTCGAGGGCCATTACGTCGGCCTCGGACTGCACCGAGCCTCCCAAGGTGTGCCGGTCAGCCAGGTGTTCTCGGCCGCAGCCGTTGCGCGCGAGTACCTCTGGGACTACACGCAGCAGGAGTGCCTGCATGAGGAACCGGTCGAGTTCTGGGGTGGCGTGATGTTGCTCCGTTCTTTAGATACTTTCTTCGACCGTGTCCTGTATTTCACGCTTTGTGGTTACGAGAAAGCTGGTGGAGGGGAATCCGCGGTTTTGTCCTCTTTTTCACAGAGACGCCCAGCGTGATAGCCATGATCAATCGGCGAAACGGTGCAACGAGTGAGTCGGCCATCCCGAACGGTGCGCGAAGACGGTTAGGGATCTCGATCTGGCCGGTGGTTGTTCTAATTCTGTTCACCGGGACGACTTGCATTGGCTCTGTTGCGGCGTATCGCGGGAAGCCAAGCATATGGAACTCGGGGATAGCGCAGGTGGATATGTCCGCCACCGAGTCCAGCCCGTCGTCCGGTGAACATGGTCTTTCAGCCAAGGCGGTGGAGATTGCGCGGCCGTTTGGCTTTCCAATCACGAACTCGATGCTCGTCAGTTGGATCGTTGCGATGGGTCTCATCGTCTTCGCTCAGCTCGCAACCCGAAACATGCGATTGATTCCTTCGGGTCTGCAGAATTTCGTCGAATGGCTGGTGGAAGGTCTGTACAAGTTTATGGTTGGAATTATCGGTCCGCACTTAGCCGAACAGACGTTCTGGTTTTTCGCGACAATTTTCCTTTTCATACTGTGTGCCAATTGGATCGGGCTGATTCCGGGAGTCGGTTCCATCGGCTGGGGAAGCCACACGTCTCACGGTTTCGTGATCGCACAACCCTTGTTCCGTGGCGCTAATGCTGACGTCAATATGACATTAGCCATGGCTCTGGTATTTTTCGCATGCTGGATTGTGTGGGCCTTGCGCGAAATTGGACCCGTCGGATTCTTAAAGGAGTTGTTCGCGCCCAAGGGCGAAAGCGAGGGAGCTCTTAAGGTCTTGATGATTGTTGTTTTCTTCGCAGCGGGCTGTCTCGAAGTTGTTTCGATCTTGTTCCGACCGATCTCGCTCACGTTTCGTCTCTACGGAAACATCTTCGCGGGCGAAAACCTTTTGGAAGCGATGGCGAAACTCGTCCCGGGATTCGGCTGGCTCGTACCGATTCCGTTTTATTTTCTCGAATTGCTGATGGGACTGGTTCAGGCCCTTGTCTTCATGCTGCTGACAGCTGTTTTCACAATGCTCATCTGCCAGCACGAAAGCGAGGGGTCGGCAGCTGTACATGCATGAGTTTTAATAACCGGCAGCTTGACCGTGTTCAATCGCGGGAGCTGGCGGAGATAAGAGGAAAATCACATGAACGGAAGCATTCACGTTGGCTTGGCAGCGTTAGGAGCAGCGATCGGAGTCGGTTTGATCGGCATGGCAGCTTCCACGGCGGTAGGACGGAATCCTGTCGCCTCGACGAAAATTCTGGTCCAGTCGATTCTGGCGATTGCTTTTGCTGAAGCAATCGTGTTTTACGCATTGTTCCTGGTTAAGTAGAAGCTCGTTTCCGAGATCTTGTTCACAGGAGTCGGATCGGTTCAAAGAAATCGAGAGTGAAAACCCATGAATGCTTTGATCTTGCTGACGGGTACTGAACCGGAAGGTCAGGTCCAGCAGATTGCCAATACATTCGGTGTCGACTGGCCGCACCTTATTGCGCAGATCATCAGCTTTGGCATTGTCTGTTTTCTCCTCCACCGCTTTGCTTATAGGCCTGTCTTGCGCATGTTGGAGCAGCGCCGCCAGCAAATCGCGGACGGAGTCGCCGAAAGAGAAAAGATCAAATCGGAACTGGAACAGACCGAGGTGGAGCGCCGGCGGATTATCGTGCAGGCGGATGAGAAGGCAATACGGATCATTAACGAAGCGCACTCTGCAGCTGAGCGCCTGATCGAAAGCGAAACTCAAAAGGCCGAGGCCCTGGCGGAGCAAATCATCGCGAAAGCACGTGAGGCAGCTTTACAGGAGCACGTCCGCATGCTCGACGAGTTAAAGCGAGAGATCGGGGCGCTCGTCATCCAGGCGACGACCCGGGTTACGCGCAAGATCCTCACGCCTGAGGATCAGAAACGGCTGGCGGAAGAAACTGTAGGGCAGTTCGGTAGAGTCGCATAGCGGAGCCGATGAAGGATCAATTATGCCGAAAACTATGTCTCAGGTTAGGCGGTCGGCAAAACTGATGTTTCGCTGGTGCTTGATAGATGGGGATCTGGATGAAGGGCGTGTTCGGAAAGTCGTGAATTATGTTTTACGATCCAAGCGCCGTGGATATCTGGCTCTACTGGACGAATTCAAACGACTGCTGAAACTGGAGCACGCCAGACACACTGCGAGAGTCGAGAGCGCGGTACAGCTTGAATCTGATCTGCAATTACGTCTCCGAAAGGGTCTGGAACGTGTCTACGGCGAGGGGCTAAGTACCGAATTTCTGCAAAATCCAGAGTTGATCGCTGGCATTCGAATTCGAGTGGCCAGCGACGTGTATGACAGCAGCGTGAAATCGAAATTAGCGGCACTCGCCACGACCTTCGGAATCCGGAACGGGTAGGAACAGGTTTCTATGCGCCTTCCTGCTCAGGTCACATTGGCTGAATGGAGCGAAGCTATATGGGTAGCCTATTAGAGGAACTTGAATCACAAATTGCAGGTGTCAAGACCGAGACTTCGCGACAGAATGTCGGCGTGATCCGGGAGGTAGGGGATGGCGTCGCTCGTGTAGAAGGTCTTAGCGATGCAATGCTGAACGAGATGCTCGATCTGGGGCATGGCGTGACCGGGTTAGCTCTGAACCTGGAAGAGACTGAGGTTGGGGTAATCGTGCTCGGTGACTACACTGTGCTCCAGGAGGGAGACGAAGTTCGCACGACTGGCAAGCTCCTGCAAGTTCCCGTCGGCATGGGCTTACTCGGCCGTGTCGTGAATACTCTGGGAGAGCCGGTGGACGGCCGGGGTCCAGTAAAGTCTGACGTCTTTTATCCGGTAGAACGGATGGCACCTGGCATTATTCGCCGTCGTTCCGTCAACCAGCCAGTACAAACAGGGATCATGGCCATTGATGCAATGATTCCAATTGGACGCGGTCAACGCGAACTGATTATTGGCGACCGATCAACCGGCAAGACGACCATTTGCATTGACGCGATCATTAGTCAGGCTCGACTCAATAAGGCTGCCCAAGAGCGCGGTGATAAAGATTACCGGCCGCTCTACTGCATCTACGTCGCGATTGGTCAGAAGCAATCCAGCATAGCGCGAACCATCTCCGTCCTTGAGCAAGCTGGCGCCACACCGTACACCATCGTTGTGGCCTCTCCTGCATCGGACTCAGCAACGAATCAATATCTCGCGCCATTCGCCGGAGCCGCCATGGGCGAGTGGTTTATGGATCACGGGATGGATGCACTCATCATCTACGATGACTTGTCGAAGCATGCCGTCGCCTACCGGCAAGTCTCGCTTGTGCTGAAACGGCCGTCCGGCCGCGAAGCCTATCCGGGAGATATCTTTTATCTGCACAGTCGGTTGCTGGAGCGGGCTGCCCGCGTGGGAGAGAAATATGGCAACGGCTCGCTAACAGCTCTACCAATCATCGAAACGCAGGCCGGAGATGTTTCGGCATACATACCCACTAACGTCATCTCGATTACAGATGGCCAGATTTATCTGGAAACCGACCTCTTTTATCAGGGCGTACGCCCTGCGATTTCTGTGGGCTTGTCAGTCTCGCGAGTTGGATCCGCTGCACAGCTCAAAGCGATGAAACAAGTCGCAGGGCAGCTCAAAGGTGATCTCGCACAGTTTCGAGAACTTGCCGCCTTCGCGCAGTTTGGATCCGAACTGGACGCCAAGACGCAGGCTCAGATCGACCGCGGCAAACGGATCATGGAAATCTTCAAGCAACCGCAATTCAGCCCCGTTCCGGCTGAAGCCCAGGTGGCTGTAATTTGGGCTGTGCAAAACGGATTTGTAGACGATGTACCGGTGGAGCGAGTGAAGGCGTTCCAGGTCAAGCTGACGGAGTTCTTGAGCACTCGCAAGTCGGCATTGCTGCAGAAGATCGCGGCGGAAAAAACGATCACTCCCGCATTGTCTGCGGAACTGAAAACGGTTAACGACGAGTTTAAAGAAACGTGGAAATGATGCTGTCAAGCCGGCAGACGCTGTGGCTGGTCGCATTGGACTGCTGAAGAGAGGATGATTCGCAATGAACAGCCCTCGCGATTTGCGCCGAAGAATTCGGTCTGTTAGCAGCACTGCGCAAATCACAAAAGCAATGCAGATGGTGGCCGCGTCGAAGATGCGTCGCGCTCAGTTGTCGGCACTTGCCGGGCGGCCGTTTGTTCAGCTGATTTACAGGATCCAGCGCGAAGCGACTAGTCGTATGGGCGAGTTTAGCCACCCTCTATTAGAGGTAAGGCCGGTGAAACAACGCGCCGTGATCGTGATGGGCGCGGATAAAGGGTTGTGCGGCGCTCTGAATACAAACCTGTTTCGCCTCGCTGCGGAATTCGATCCACAGACCACAATCTTCATCGCTGCCGGGAAGAAGGCAGGGCAATTCATCGCGCGCACACACCGCCGCCTCGCTGCGGAATTCACATATGCAGACGCCCCCCGGTTCTCCGAAGCGCGGGCCATTTCCTCTTTTGCGCGAGATCTCTTCTTAAAAAAAGATGTTGATCAGGTTCAAATCATCGCGACTCGGTTTGAAAACACGCTGACACAATACCCACTGTGTCTCGAATTCTTGCCGATAGGCGAAATCAAGGGTATTAAGATTCCGGGATCCAGAGCAGAAGAGGAGTTAGTTGCCGATACCGGCGAAACCCTGTTTGAACCCAGCCCAGAGACGGTTCTGCAATACCTGTTGTCACACTATCTGGATATCTACGTTTATCAGGCAATGCTGAACGCCAAGGCAAGTGAATTGAGCGCTCGCATGGTATCGATGAAGAACGCGACCGACAATGCCGAGAACCTGATCCGGGATTTGACTCTGGAATACAACAAGATCCGACAGGGAAATATCACTAGGGAACTGCTTGAAATCGCTGGTGGTCAAGCTGAGTGAGGCGAAATTATGGCGCAACAGACTCTAGAGTCAACCACGAATGGGCACACAGGAAAGATTGTCAAAGTTCTGGGCCCGGTCGTCGACATCGAATTTCCGGAAGCGTTGCCCGGAATTTACAACGCGGTGACCTGCGAGTACAAGGTCAATGGCGAACCGGTTACCGTTACGCTTGAAGTGCAACAGCACATCGGTGACAAGTGGGTGAGAGCAATTGCGATGTCGGGCACCGAAGGTCTCAAGCGTGGATTCAAAGTCTCGGACACTGGCAAGCCTATCTCGATGCCAGTCGGCGACGCGGTCATGGGACGGGTCTTCGACGTGACTGGAAACCCGGTTGACGAGCGTGGACCTGTCGCCGCGGAAAAGTACTACCCGATTCATCGACCCTCGCCTCCGCTGGTTGATCAATCCACCTCGCCTCAGGTTCTCCCGACTGGGATCAAAGTCATCGATCTCATCTGCCCTTTTCTCAAGGGAGGAAAAGTTGGCGCATTTGGTGGTGCGGGAGTTGGCAAGACCGTAGTCATCATGGAATTGATTAACAACATCGCCAAGCTACATGGCGGTGTGTCTGTGTTCGCGGGAGTGGGCGAGCGCACCCGGGAGGGAAGTGATCTCTATCGGGAAATGTCCGAAGCGGGAGTAGTCCGCCAAGACGATCTTTCGAAGTCAAAGATAGCTTTGGTGTACGGCCAGATGAACGAGCCACCTGGCGCGCGTCTTCGCGTTGCCCTCGCTGGACTTGCCATTACCGAATATTTTCGCGATGAGAGAGGCCAGGATGTATTGCTCTTCATCGACAACATCTTCCGTTTCTCTCAGGCCGGGTCTGAAGTTTCGGCCCTTCTGGGTCGTACCGCAAGTGCAGTTGGGTATCAGCCCACCTTGGCGGCCGAGATGGGTGCGCTGCAAGAGAGAATTACCTCAACCACGAAAGGGTCCATTACGTCGTTCCAGGCTGTGTACGTTCCGGCCGACGATTTGACCGACCCGGCTCCCGCGACGACCTTCGCACATCTTGACGCGACCATCGTGCTTGAGCGTTCGATCGCAGAGTTAGGCATTTACCCGGCTGTGGACCCGCTGGCTTCCACCTCCCGAGCGCTGGCACCTGAAATTGTGGGACAGGAGCATTATGACGTCGCCCGCGGGGTACAGAGGGTCTTGCAGCGATTTAAAGACCTTCAGGACATTATCGCCATCCTTGGTATGGATGAATTGTCGCCAGAGGATAAGTTAACCGTGTTCAGGGCGCGGAAAATCCAGCGTTTCCTGAGCCAGCCATTCAGCGTGGCACAAGTGTTCACCGGTCGTGAGGGCAAACAGGTTCCAGTGGCTGAAACGGTTCGCGGTTTCAAGGAGATTCTGGAAGGCAAGCACGATGACGTGCCGGAAGGGAACTTCTATATGAAGGGACCAATCGAGGAGATCAGACAGTCTTGAGGACCGTAAGTCGAAGGACAGGCTCTGTTCTACGTCGAGGCGGATAAACGAAGATGTCTACAACAATCAGATTAGAAATAGCGACGCCCGAGGCCATGGTCTTTTCCGAGGACGTCGAGATGGTAACGATTCCTGGGGTCGACGGCCAAATGGGGATTCTGCCCCAACACACGCGGTTGATGACCTACCTGGTCCCCGGGGAACTGATTGTCCGCAAAAATGGGCACGACGATTTTATGGCGATAGGCGAAGGTTTGGTGGAAGTCACAAATTCACGCATTTCAATCGCTACGAACATGGCGATTTCCGTCGACAAAATCGACGAGGCCGCCGCCGAAGAAGCTCGCCAACGCGCTGCCGCCCGACTTCGCGAGAAGCTTTCTTCAGAAGAAGTGGCATCTGTAAATGCGTCGCTTGCACGTTCCATGGCGCAACTGCACGTGAAACGCCGGCACCGGTAGCGTCAGGATAGGGTCATCTTCCGGATATATATTGCCCGTTCGATCAGATCCAGGCCTGAGAAGAGTTGATTCGAGCGTTTTGTCCCGCCCGTGGGTACTATCGTCCGAACAGAGATAGCTATCAATAGGGTCCCTGCCGTCGGTGTAGCGCTGGGGCAACTCGGAGCACTTCACCTCTGCGGCCGGCTGTCGACTCGAATGACGGGCAACCAAAATCGGCCCGCAAACTGTTTCTTTTCTCAGTCGCACTTTGAAATGGCCGCGCCTACCTTTGTGGGTGGGTAAGGTCCCTTTGGAATCAGTAATTATTGGCCAGGGAGAGGTTCCGCCGTGCAATCTAAGGAGACTAGGTCACCAAATACACTGGCCCCCTCCACCAAACCGCGCCGCGCCGCATTGGTCGTCGGTCCTGCTCCTGATCTGGCAATACAGGTGGCAGACATGTTGCCGGACTGGAAGATCGAGCGAGCGTCCTCCAACGCTGGAGCATTGGGGATGCTTGAGGCAGCGCACTTCGACTTGGTAGTGACCGGCGAAAACACGTCGGGAGCCGCCGACCTGGAATTGCTGCGCAAGATACGGCGAGTCAGGCCGCATGTGAGATTGCTCATTCTCACGCGCGAGAGCACGCCTGAAGATGTCATCGCCTCGATGCGCGAAGGTGCATTCAGTTACTTTTCAACTCCGTACTCTTCCGCTTCACTCGCCGATATGATTCGGCTCGCGGCAGAAGGGCCTTGCTGGGACGATGGGATTGAGGTGATTTCGGCGACACCGGCCTGGATCCAATTGCTGGCTCGCTGTGACAAAGGTACCGCCGATCGCTTGCTCCAATTCTTCCACGAAATCATCGATCTTCCAGATCCCGAAAGGGAGGGTGTCGCAACCGCGTTCCGAGAGATGCTATTGAACGCGATCGAGCATGGTGGGCACTTCGATCCGTCTCAGTTTGTGGAGATCTCTTATCTGCGGGCTCGCCACGCTGTGATGTGTCGTGTGAAGGATCCGGGCGAAGGATTCTCATTCGAAGAGATCAAGCATGCGGCAATCTCAAATCCTCCTGATCATCCGCTTCAACACCAGTCTTACCGGGATGCTCGCGGACTTAGGCCCGGCGGATTCGGTGTTCTCATGACGTCCAGACTGGTGGATGAACTGATCTACGGTGAGTCCGGCAATGAAGTGTTGTTGATCAAGTACCTGGATGTCGCTCCCACTACAACACAACACTGACTCGAACATGTTGTGCTCTGCGGGTCGCGGCGGCTGAGGTCGAATCCCCATCTTGATAGCGGTGCAAACAAGACATTCTGTCTCTTCACACTTTGCGAGAGGCATCTGACAGTCTTGACAGTACAACTCTACTCGACTGACTCATAGGCTTGAATCGCAGAAAACGCTTCTGGCGGACAAACTCCGCCAATGCAGGGGGCGATATGCGCCGACTTTCTGTTGTGTTTCTGATTTCTCTCGCAAGCGTCGCAGCTTTTTGTCAGACGGATTCAGCCAAGTACCAGCCGGGAACCATCCTTGCTGTTGAGCGACATCAGGAGGCGTCTTCTGAGTCTTCTTCAACAGCAGTTCGGTACGACGTCTCGGTGCAAATCGAGGACACGGTTTTTGTGGTCTTATACACACCGCCCTATGGATCGAACACCGTAGAATACTCCCCGGGTATCGAGCGGCTTTTCAACGTAAGAAGTGACTCTCTGCGATATCAGGAACATGGTGGTTACGCCGATCTGCCAATTCTCCGTACGTCAAAACTCCCGCCCCAACCGGCAATCGACTGGTCCAAGGCGCCCAGTCAGTACTACAGCATGAAGATGAAGAATCTCACCTCGAACTTAAACCTCAGTGAAGAACAGCAAGGAAAGATAAAGCCTATCGCTGAGCAGGAGAGTGCCGAGGCCGGAAGCGTGATCTTCACGTCAGTCGTTTCCCGCAAAGACAGATTGCGCGAGTGGGAGAAAATCGTTCGCAAATCTGACGCCAAGATGAAACCGATACTCACCGAGGCGCAGTGGCAAAAGCTGCAGGAGATGCGTAAGGATCAGAAGCGTGATTTTAGCGAGCTCATCACGAAGCGGGATGCAGAAACGGCCAAATGAGTCGTTAGTCGTCACTGAATGCAGGCATCGCCGTTGCGTCGCGTCCAACCACCCACAGCATGTCAAACGGCACGAGGCAGAGAGTCTTGGTCACCCAACGTTTCAGATCCACGGCTCTGTCCCGAGGCTTCAGGGGCATCGCCCATCGGGTGGAGCACTCGGTTCGGGGCAGAGTCAGCAACGTGCAACATTTGCGATGGGATTGCCAAAGCGGTTCCGGACTTGTGAACGATATCGATGACCTGAAAAAGCAGCGCCTCTTGTATTTCAAGAAAATTGGCCCAGTCAATCGCAGCGACATAGGCGAATAGTTCCACGTCGAACGAAAAAGCGCCCAGACCGATGAACCGGACACGAACTGAGCCCGGCTCGATCTTGGGGTGGCGGTCCAAGTACGCCCGCAGGCCGCTCAATATCGACTGTAGTTGTGCCGGAGTCGTTTCGTAACGCAGTTTGAGTATGGGATGGAACCAAAACTTGTCCCTAAGAGACAGGGTTTCCAGGCGCATGCCCGCAATCTGTCCGTTGGGGAGACTCACCACCGTTCGATCCAGAGTACGAATCCGGGTTGAACGCAGCCCGACATCCTCTACAGTTCCCTGAACGTCGCCCAAGTTCAAGAAGTCCCCAACTCTTACAGCTTGGTCCGCAATGAGGGACACACCTCCAATGACGTTCTCGAGCGTTTTTTGTGCGGCAAGCGCAACTGCTATGCCGCCTACGCCGAGTCCCGCTAATGCCGCGGTCAGATCAACGCCAAAGTGGTAAAGCACAAAAAGAAAGGCGGCGAATAGCAGGAGTCCATCGATCACTCGGCGAGAAAGCCGCAGAACCGAAGCCGAGCCGCTCAAACCGGGACGACGTCTTAGTAAGTAACGCTCTGCCGAACTATTCAAAAGCAGGAGCCACCACACACAGGCCACAACGATAAGAAACAACGCAACCGTAGACCAGAATTGCCGGGCCAGAAGTGGCAGACTGAAACTCTTAACCAGAAAATAAATGACCGCGGCGACGAGCAGCAGCCGGATCGGGACACGAATGAATTGCGGATTCTTCAGATTCGGATCGTGCTTTAGCCGTCGTCGCAGCGTGCCCACGGTCCGGGCAAGAGCGCGATTCAGAAGCCCTGTTAACAGATACAGAACTGGCATTCCGAGAAACAGAGCGACCCATTCAAAAAGCGGGATGCCAGCTATTCGAATCTTCACCATGAATTCGGGCAAGTATGCTTCCGCGGGCGGAGTCAATTCCTGAAAAACCTTGGGAATTCTTGCTAGCGTTTCCCGTGAAAACAGCCAGACCTTACCCAATTTTCCTCGATCGACTCGTTCGACAGTAATTTCGAGGTCCCCATCCGCGGTCTGGATAACTCCGACTACATCCTCATCCGGTTTGAGAGAATCCGGAACAGATCCTTCCGGCTTATCGCTGATCTGGTTGAGCCGGGCGGGAAGCCGTTGGTCCAAGACGGCCGCAAGTTGACGCGCCAGGGTTTGAGAGTCCTCACCTCGCAGTGGAGTGTTTAGATAGAGCGCGGCTACTTCAGTATTGCCCTTTCTGGCGGCCGTGATGAATCCCATCACCGCGCCTCGCGGCGTTCCGCGTCCGAGGGCGTCTTTCGGAGCTTCGGGCTGGTCTGGAACGGGGATGTTCTTCGGACTAGCAGCCTGCGACCACGCGATCCCGGACCAAAGCAAACAAAGACTGGCCGCAGCGATGATTAGTTTGTCTTTTCTGCAGCGACGTCGAAGTGCCATACAGATTCCTGATCCGAATGGTTAGTGCAGCGCTTTGCCTGATTCTAGTCGTTCACCCAGCAGAAGAGTGTTCCTCATCGGGGCAAACTACTCCCTGTCAGCTCGATCCACGCTAATCGGCTCAACTGCTCCTTAACAGTGTCAAAAATAACAGGACCTCATGTTGGCACGACGCTCGCGTGTATCTCCACAATCCTTTCCTCTGCCGAGAGGTTCCGGTGGTTAAAGAATTGACCGCTTCAACTTTTGACAGCAGACAAGCCGCCACTGCGTCACTACTGTGTGCCTAGACATCGGCGAAAACCTTCCGGTCGAAGGCTTTGGTCGACTTACACTTGTATTCTTTTCCGGTAGTAACTCGGACGGATGAAGGAATCCGTAAATGTTCGAGATCGTCCCGGGTGAGGAGGGGCATGAATTGGAAGAAACTTGCTGAAGGCCTCCGTGGTGTTGTAGCAGTCGTTTGCGGGATTGTTTTAATACCCGGTGATGGTTTTGCATTCCCGCTGCAGCAACAATCCGCCGCTTCGTCCGCGACTCAAGCTTCCAAGATTCCGCCGGACCAACTCGATTCTTTGGTGGCTCCGATCGCATTGTATCCCGATCCTATGTTGGCCCAGACCCTGGCGGCCTCTACCTATCCCCTGGAAATCATCCAACTGCAACAGTGGTTGGAAAAAAACAAGAATCTGAAGGACAAAGCCCTGGCCGACTCCGTGGCGAAGCAACCATGGGACCCAAGCGTGCAGGCATTGGCTGCACTACCGGACGTGGTCAAACGGTTGGCGAATGACATTCAATGGACCACCGATCTGGGCAATGCATTCCTGGCACAACAGGACGACGTGATGGATGCAGTTCAGCGCATGCGCAAGAAGGCGCAGGACAAGGGTAATCTGAAACCCACCGAACAGCAGAAGGTGGAAACCAAGGTTGTCGAAAGCAAGAGTGTCATCGTAATAGAACAGGCCAACCCCCAAGTCGTGTACGTACCTTCTTATGATCCCGTCATCGTGTACGGTCCGCCTGTTTATCCATATCCTCCCATTTACTATCCGCCGCCGGGATACTATGCCGCAGGAGTTGCGATTTCCTTCGGCGTCGGTGTCATGATGGGGGCCTTTTGGAGTGGCGGTTGGGGCTGGGGCTGCGGATGGGGTGGCCACAATAATATCTACATAAATAACAACAACAACTTCAACCGCAACACGAACATTGGCGGTGGCAACCGTGGCAACGTCGGGGGGGCGCGCCCGTCGAATCCGATAGCGGGTGGCGGGAACCGCGGCAACCTTGGCGGGGCAGGTGGAGTTGGCGGAGTAGGCGGTGCCGGAGGAGTCGGTGGAGTGGGTGGTGCCGGAGGAGTCGGCGGGGTTGGTGGGGCCGGCGGGGTCGGTGGCGTAGGTGGAGTTGGAGGTGTCGGTGGCGCTGGTGGCGCGAATCGCCCGTCCACGTTGCCGTCAGGTGGTGGAGGACGCAGTAACTGGCAGCACAATCCGCAACACCGTGGCGGGGCCCCCTATCGGGACCGGGCGACTGCCGATCGGTTCGGCGGCACGACACGCGGGGACTCGCTCGCTAACCGCCAAAACAACGCTCGGCAACAACTCGGTCGCCAGGGAGGGAACCTGGCGAGCAATCGCGCAGGCAGTGGAGCGGGAGTGAGCAATCGCGCAAGCGGCGGAGGGGTCGGAAACCGATCCGGAGGCGGAGCCGATCGTATCGGTAGCCGCGATCTCTCGCGCAGCGGAGGCGGGAACCGTGACGCTTTTGGCGGCGGTTCGCGCGGGTATGACGGATCCAGGGCCCGTGCCGGGAGTAGCCGTGGTTCGTCCAGTATGAGGTCTCGCGGGGGCGGAGGAGGTAGCCGTGGTGGTGGTGGGCGGCGCAGATAGCGACTCTTACTATCAGCGCAAAATTTGGAGGAGCCGACGCAAATGAACTCATTCTTGACGAACTCGAGCGGCTACATGATTCGCTGGGCGATAACTCTTTTACTATGCGCCTTTGGCGTCTCGATGATAGCCACCGCCCAGCAAACTGCATCGCATCAGGCTAGCCAGGTCGTTCCCGCCGGAGTGAAGGCGTTCGAAACTCCTCGGCAAGCCGCCGCCGCACTCGTCGCGGCTGCCGATAAGTTCGATGTTAGCGCCCTGACCGAGATATTCGGGCCGCACGTCGAGGACGTCATCTTCAGCGGCGAATTTGCGCAGGATCGAAAACATGCGGCCGACTTTGTCTCTGAAGCCCGGGAAAAGAACAGCGTTTCCGTGGACTCCAAGACCGGCATCCGTGCGTTCGTCCTTGTAGGAAATGAGGACTGGCCATTTCCCGTTCCGATCGTTAAGACGGGGAATAAATGGTTCTTCGATACGCAGGCCGGACGGCAAGAACTCGTGTACCGGCGGATTGGCGCTAACGAACTGGACGCAATCGAAATCTGCCATGGATATGTGGAAGCACAACACGAATACGCTCTGCAACCGCGTGAAGGATACGATGTGAACCAGTACGCACAACGAATCGTCAGTACACCGGGCAAGCAAGACGGCCTGGCATGGCAGAATTCGGACGGTACTTGGGATGGTCCTATCGGCGAAAAAATCGCGCGGGCCATCGAGCAGGGCTACACCAGCGGCGCGGAACCATACCATGGATATTTCTTTAAGATCTTGAAGGGCCAGGGGCCTGCTGCTCCGCTCGGCCAGATGAACTTTGTGGTGAATGGAGTGATGATCGGCGGCTTTGCCTTGGTCGCTGCGCCCGCCGAATATGGCGTCACGGGGGTCAAGACCTTCATCGTCAGCCACGATGGTGTAGTGTACGAGAAAGACCTAGGCGCCAAAACGCTGGATGAGTTTCAGAAGATGGAGGTGTTCAATCCGGATCGCTCCTGGGCGCCCGTCCCGGAGCAAGACTGAACGCCGTCCCAGCAAAAACATTGCCACGGGTGAGCCAGATAACTCCATAGTGGCCAGCCCACCGCTGAACACCAGGATGCCCCACCCAATACGAACATAGCGTGAAAACCTCCGCATATTTGAATGTCGCTGCAGGGAACTGCTCTGAGAAGATTTTGGCCTGAGGCCGCAGGAATACAGTGTTGCACCGTACGATTTACCAGTTATCGGCTTGTGCCAAGAGTGTTGTAGTCATTCAGGAAGTGATTGGAATTTTCGGTCTTACACCGGCTGCCCAGGGCATTTATGCGAACCGCGCACCATATACATCCAGAAGATCTGATGAAGATTGATGTCTTCACCGAGACCTTACCCGTTCTAGGCTTGATCGGGATTCTAGGACTTCTGTTCGTGCTGCTTCATTTTTTGTCATGAGATCGACACATATCATGACGGAGGCGACCTCGCGGAGGCCGATACACATTCCCGCAAGTCTGCGGCTCTTTGCGATGGTCTTGATTTTTATCAGCGTCAGCCGATGGGCTGCGGCACAAGAACGGGTATCGCTCGTGCAGAGCTTCGAGATAATGCCTTTCGTCAGCTATCGGAGCAGGATGAGCCTTGCGATTCAGCCCGCCGTGCCAGGAACAAATCCGCACACGTTGCTCGACGGCAGCCCAGGATATGGAGTCGGTTTGGGTATGCGCATTCGTGAGGACGACGTCATTGCGGTCAAATGGTCGAGGCAAGACTCATACGTCGACCTGCAGGACACGGGCGTCGATTTTCCGCGAAGCCGGGTGATACTAAATCAGTTTCATTGTGATTTCACTCATGAATATGTGTTTCGACACCGCACGCCTTGGCTCCGGCCATTAATCGTAGCCAGTGTCGGCGCGACGAATCTATCCACTGAATTGAATAGCGGCTCTACCTACTTTTCGGTTGGACTCGGCGGCGGTGTCAAGTTTGTCGTGAGTCCACACCTCGGTGTTCGCATGCAGGCGCAGTGGCTGCCGATCTTCATCGCTCATGGAACAGTAGTATGCGGCGCAGGTTGCGTCGCTAATCTCGGCGGGACATTGGGCTCTCAAGCTGAGGTCGCAGTTGGCCCTGTACTCCGCTTCTGACATTGGCGGAGTCAGCGCGAATAAACGGCCGAATGTTCAGCGGAGATTCTCTCGTATGCGTGACTACCGACCTCATCCTGAAAGTTGCCCAGTGAATATCCGCACAGACCATGGATCCTGTATTGGGTAGCCAGTTCATTCCAGAGTTGCTCAAGTCGAATCGCGGCTCGCACATTTCCTTGAGACAACAAGATAGATGCGCATTCTCCGCAGACAGCAATACAATTGTGATCCGCGTTTAGAGTCGCTCCAGCCGTCATGATGACATCTCGCATGGCCTTCATGAAGCGGCTTCGATCTGGAAAGCCATTCACCATAAAGGTCGAGAGTACTTCGGTCGGATCCATACAGACGTACTTTCCTTCCTTAGTTAGGGTCGCGATATCCACGCCACTCGACTGAAGTCTCTGAACAAGCATTTCTTGATGAGCCTTGGTTACAGCAACCACAGCGGCATCTCCAGCGTGAATGGCGGAACATACGAAATTGGCAATGGTACTAATAAAAGATATTCGATCAGAATAGAAGACAGCTTCGTGGAGGCGCGGCACATCAAACGCGGCGCGCTGGATTTGTGAGCGAACGCCGTTCTCCTTGGGGCTCGAGAGGGCACCGACTTCACGAGCGGCTGTTCTGCTGAGGAAACGTTCACCGCGAAGCACATCGCCTATGGCCGGCAAAAGCTCGCTTCCTGCATCCGTCTTCACCACGTAACCGCTCGCGCCTATGGCGAAAGCCTCTCGTACCACATCACCTGATGCCTCCTGGGTGACAAAAAGAATCTTTGTCATTGGAGACACCTCTCTGATCCGGCGAGCCGCTTCAAGGCCATTGATACCGGGCAACCCGATGTCCAGAAGGATCAAATCGGGTTGCAATTCCTTGGCTTGTGCAACGGCCTCTAGCCCATCGGAAAGTTTGCCGACGGTCTGGATGTCAGGTGCATTTTGGAGAATTGAAGATAGCAGTCGCCGGAAGAGTTCGTTGTCTTCCGCCAAAAGAACAGTCGTCAACAATTGAACTCTCGCCTCGCCTCTCGATAATCTGAAGTCACACGCGTACGTCATGGCCACCCTTGAAGATCGCACTTGGAAGGGCCGTTCGTCGTTGCGCGCACGCAATGTTCGATACCCGACACAAATGTGACCGAAGGGAGATTAGGTCGAGTGCCGATACATCCTCAGCAGAAAAAAGCGGCGGTTCTCACGCTGGCTAGCCAACGATCTTCGCGATGAGGTACGCAAGCACAACAGAAGAGACGGTAGCTACCATTCCCGGAAGCATGAAGCTGTGATTCAGAATGTACTTGCCGATGCGAGTCGTACCCGTTTGATCGAACGAAATTGCTGCGAGCAGTGTCGCGTAGGTGGGTAAAAAGAAATAACCGTTGACAGCCGGAAATAGTGCGATCAAAACGGGAGAACTAAGCCCGAGTGCAATTCCCACAGGTACGAGAGTGATAGCAGTAGCTGCTTGACTGGCGAGCAGAATCGACAGCGTGAACAGTCCCAGGGCAAAGACCCAGGGATGCTGCTGAACGACACCGGAGATTCCGGCGATGATGAACTGCCGGTTACCTTCAAAGAAGGAAGATCCAAGCCAGCCAAGGCCGGCGATCGAGATCAGCGCTACCACCCCGGCATTCATGATGGTGCCTTTGACGGTCGCCTCGGGAGATGCGCCAAATAGCAACATGTTGATGCCAGCCGCTGCCAGCATGACGATCATAATCGCCGGCGCCATGTCGACCTGCTCGATACGTTTCTCGGCTCCAACCGAAACTGTATAGCTTGGCCGCATCGAAGGAAACAGGCCAAGGGCTACCACCAGCAAGGACGCAACCAGAAACACAATCACTGAGCCCCGAGCGTGCATCAAGTCGGTGCCTGTCAGCACCGTTCGAGGTTTTGGCTCCTCGATCAATCCCTTGGCGAGTCGATCTAGATAGGTCGGATCGTCCTTAAGCTCTGCGCCCTTCCACATCACTGCGAGTGCTCCCAGCAAACTGCCAAGTAAAGTGGCTGGAATCGCGATCATGAGAATTGTCTGCAATTGGATCCCGCGTGGCGCTAGAAGGCCCAACAACGCCACCGTCGCAGCAGAGATTGGAGAAGCGGTAATTGCTTGCTGGGACGCGATTGTTGAGATTGAGAGTGGGCGCTCTGGACGAACGCCGGCATTGCGCGACACCTCGGCAATCACCGGCAGTAGCGCGTAGATGATATGTCCCGTACCGGCGGCTAGCGTGAACACGTAGGCGATGACTGGAGCTACCAGCGTGATGCCGGCGGGCCAAATTCTTAGGGCTCTCTCGGCGACTACGATTAGGTAGTCCAGACCGCGTGCTGCTTGCATCGTCGCCGCAGCCGTGATCACGGCAAGTATCATCCCCAGTACGGTACGCGGGGGCATTCCAGGTGGAAGTCCAAAGACAAACAACAGCACTACGAGTCCTACCCCCGCGACCGTGCCCAAGGCGATCCCGCCCAGACGAGCGCCAACAAAAATACAGATAAGGACGACCGCCAGCTCTAACCAGATCATGGCGACACCGATTAGCGCCCACCGGTTCCTGTCATCACCTTGGGATCAAGAACCGTGCGGATTTGTTCTTCTGACAACAGTTTCTTCTCGCGCACCAGCTCGACGATGCCTTTGCCGGTTTTCAGGGCTTCGGCAGCGAGATCCGTGGCTGTGTCATAGCCGAGCAATGGATTAAGCGCAGTAACGACACCAATGCTGTGCTCAACATATCTGCGGCACACGTCTTGATTCGCGGTGATTCCTTCGACACAGTACTTGCGAAGGGTGCGAGCGGCATTCATAAACATAGTCTGCGACTCGAGAATGCAATAAGCGATGATTGGCTCCATCACATTCAGTTGTAGTTGACCCGCTTCCGCCGCAAGCGTTACCGCTAGATCGTTGGCGATTGCCTTGAAGCAAACTTGGTTGACCACTTCAGGAATTACGGGATTTACTTTGCCTGGCATAATGCTCGAGCCAGGTTGCATGGGTGGGAGATTGATCTCGTGCAGTCCGGCGCGAGGTCCAGACGAGAGCAGTCGCAGATCGTTGCAGATCTTCGAGAGCTTGATGGCCAGGCTCTTCAATGCAGAAGAGAAGAGCACAAACGGCTGCGTATCCTGAGTAGCCTCGACCAGATCAGCCGCCAATCGGATCGGTTTGCCTGTGATCTTCGCCAGATGATCGGCGCAGCGCTCGGCGTATCCGGCCGGGGCATTCAAACCTGTGCCGATTGCGGTGCCACCCATGTTCACCTCGTAAAGCACAGTTTCAAGGCGCTCCATGGCAAAGATCTCATTGTCCAAACTTTCAGCGAACGCGTGAAATTCTTGTCCCAATGTCATTGGGACTGCATCCTGCAACTGCGTGCGCCCCATCTTGATCACATCGCGAAATTCCTTGCCCTTTTCCCGGAATCCCGCGACCAGCGCTCGCAATTCTGTCAGCAGTTTTCCATTGAGCAGAAAGATGGCGACGTGCAAAGCCGTCGGATACGCGTCATTTGTGGATTGAGAGCAGTTTACGTGATTGTGGGGATCACAATGCTCATACTGGCCCTTGTGGAACCCCATAAACTCCAGGGCTCGATTCGCAATGACCTCATTTGCGGCCATATTGGTTGAGGTACCGGCGCCGCCCTGGATGAGATCGACGCCGAACTGGTCGTGCAGGCGTCCGTCGATGATCTCCTGACACGCCCCCTCGATGCCATGCAGGATCTTTTCCGGGAATTGGCTGCACTCGAAATTCGCGCGTGCCGCAGCGAGTTTCACGACGGCCAGCGCCGCAATAAGATCCGGGTATTGTGAGATCGGAACACCCGAAATGTGAAAGTTCTCCAAAGCCCGGGCCGTCTGAACCCCGTAATAGGCGTCATCGGGGATTGGTTTTTCTCCGAGCAGATCACGTTCCATTCGCATAGATGCACTCCCCTCGACAGAATTGACCTCGCCGCTTAGATCCTAGTAACCACAATTGTGCCTTCCAACTGTCAGAACGCTCAGGCGAACAAAGGCACCACGATGCCAATTTATCTCAGCGCTATTGTTCCGTTTGTATAGATCAATCGTCCGGTGCGGTGCCCACTAGAACAAATGACAGTTCTCACGCTGCGAGTCCTTTGCCACGTTTGTCATGGCGAGCAACCATAACGCTGGGGATTGTGGGCGCCCGGGTCAACCTCAGTCTGTGCCTCGTGGCTAGGAGACCGAAAGGAGTATCCATGAATCGGCGTTACAGAGTTACGCTACTTCTGGTTGTGCTGTTTTCCATTGCGCACGCATCGGTGTCCGTCGCACAGAATCGCAAGCCCAATATCGTAATTCTCGCAACCGGTGGGACAATCGCGGGAGCCGCGGCCTCAGGAACGCAGGCTGCTTATACGTCAGGCGCCGTAAGCATTGATACCATGCTGGCGGCAGTTCCGGGAATCACGGAATTAGCCAACATCAAAGGCGAGCAGATCTCCAATGTCGGTTCCCAGGATATGTCCGTCGCAATCATGCTGACGCTAGCCAAGCGAATCAATACCTTGCTTTCAGAGAGTGACGTTGATGGCATCGTGGTCACGCATGGCACCGACACCATGGAGGAAACCGCTTATTTTCTAAACCTTGTGGTCAAAAGCAAAAAGCCTGTTGTGCTGGTCGGTTCCATGCGTCCATCTACGGCGGTGAGTGCCGACGGGCCCCTGAACCTTTTCAATGCAGTTGGCGTAGCGGTTGATCCAAACTCCGCCGGACGAGGAGTGCTCGTCGTGATGAACGACTGGATTCATGGCGCTCACTCGCTGACCAAAACCAGCACCACGGCGGTCCAGACCTTCATGTCACCGCTGCGAGGATTGGTTGGGGTGGCCAATTACGGCAAGAATGACTACTACAACAATCCTGTCTGGAAGCACACGACCGAGAGCGAGTTTGATGTTACGAATTCCAACCAGTTGCCACGCGTGGATATCCTGTATGCCTATGCTGACATGGCGGCAGATCTCGTTGATGCCTCCGTGGCGAACGGGGCAAAGGGTATCGTCATCGCCGGCGTCGGCAACGGAAACATGAATAAAACTGCCCTTGAGGCTGCAGGACGAGCCGCAAAGCGAGGCGTCGTCGTAGTTCGAAGCAGTCGTGTCGCCACTGGGAGCGTTGGGCGCAACGTGGAAGTGAACGATGACGACTTGAACTTCGTAGCCTCGGACGAACTGAATCCTCAGAAAGCGAGAATTCTGCTGATGCTGGCCCTGTTGAAGCCGCGCACAACCGGCGAAATTCAAAAGCTGTTCTATACGTACTGAGCAAAATGTGAGTGCCCGTCTTGCGTGGGACCACGCCGTCACATCGAGCGAGGAGACTTCCCACTAAAAAGCCTCGGTGACGCCCATGTAGACTCCACCCCCTTGCAGCCCGGTGCCGTAGTCGACTCGCATATTCACGTGGTTTTTCTTGGCCAGCGTGAAGCGAATTCCAACTCCGCCACCCGGCTTCAGGTCGTCGTTGTTAAAGGCTCCCACCTCCGGAGCGACCTCCCCAACTCCAAAGAATGCCGCAAGGCCGAATCGCTTTGGCAGTTCCAGACGATATTCGGCCTGCGTCGTAAGCATTAACTTGTCGCGATAACGCCCCGCTTTGTAGCCGCGAATGTCATTGTGCATGCCAAGCAGGCACAGATCATAGAAAGGGACATGTCCGGCGGTAGCGCAACCGAATATGCGAAATGCAAGAACTTGGCGCTCAGAAATACCTGAGTATTTGTTGAATGCGAAGGTGTAGCTTTCGTAAGAGAAATCGCTGCCAAAAGTCCCTTGAAAAAAATCTCCCACGACGTCAGTCAAGGTTCCGGTTCTCGGATAGAACTGGCTGTCACGAAGGTCCCTCTGGAGGTGAAACCCAAGCGACGATGTGCCAGACTTCAACTCTTGCGGGTCGATGTCAGGAGGGAGGTTGTCTCCCTTGAATGTCGCATTGAGGTGGCGCCACTGATACCGAGGGCCGACGAATAACTTGTTCTTTACCCGTATCAGAGACTCTACCAGGAGGGCCTTGCCGCCTTGATTGATTGGAACCGAGAGACCAGAGTCTCCCGCTGAGTTGCCTATCCCATAGAGGTCATAGTGGATCTGCCCACGTCCATAAAATCCGGTGATTCGAAAGCGGTCCTGCTTAAGGTAAAGTTTTCCGCCAGCACCCCATAACCAGCTTCCATTGCTTGTGTAGAGACCACCTCCACCAAGCATGGAATCCGGAGATACCTTATCCGCCTTGGAAATCGGAAACAGATATCCCCCTAACGCGACGAGACCCGACCCCAGAGCCGGATTGGAAATGGGGAAAGGAGCGATGACCATCTCGCCACGTTTGTTCTTTGCAGTTCCGTCTTCTGGCCGTGGTGCTGGTCCGGTGTAGTCGACGTTTTGCGGGCTTGTCTCGATGCCCTGCGGCGAGGTCACGAGAGAACCCGCACTTGGGTCAAACTGAACAGGGAAGGATTTCTTTGCCTGCTTGGCGTTATCCGGGGTCTGGGCAGTTTGCGGGGCAGTTGAATTTGATGATTCGTTCGTTTGGGAGAGAAGACGAAAAGGGCAGAGGGATAGGAAGATGAGGACTAAAGCTCGTGGCCCACGAAGAAACTTGGGAGTAGCCGGCATGCGCCGCAACATATGTTGTCAGGCGGCTCTCGAGACTCACTTCGAGGGCCATCTCCGTACGGCCGCCCAAGCCAGTAGCAGGATCGACGTAAAAGCTGAGACTACGATCGACAGTGCCTTCACTGCCACCCAAGACAATTGCGAATCGCTGACCACGGCCATAAATCCCCCACCTTCACCCAGCTTGCACGCTATTCTTTTACTGCGTGGCTGGGCCTGGGGCAACTGCTACAAGTTACAGGCTGAGCCACAATGCCTAATCTCATAGCGAGATTACCAATGAGCAGCCTCGCCAATCGCTGCTTGTCAGGATGCGATGATGCCATACGTCGGACTGGTACCTCGCAATGTCCCGAGAGTGTGTGACCGGAGCGGACAGGATTCGCGTCAGCAGCGCTCGAGCAACTTAGACCGAAGCCGGGCTTCGAGCACTAGCACTTTTGCCAGTGCACAGATTCCAGTCATACCGATTATTTTTACCGGAACGCGTATTGGAGGTTGCAATCACCATGAGAAAGATGAGTCTGTGTGTCGCAGTTGCAGCTTTCAGCTTCGTGCTATCGATAGCACTTCGTGCACAAGAAGAAACGACCGTCAAAGGTCTAATTACCGAGCGCAGTGCCGATACTCTCGTTATCAAAACTGACAGTGGCACTCAGCAGGTGACGCTCGCCGACTCGACAAAAGTGCAGAGCCCAAAAGGGTTGGGGCTGCGGAAGCAACAAATGTCCTGGACGAGCCTGATGCCAGGCCTCAAGGTGACCGTTAAAGGCTTCGCAGGCGCCGACGGCAAACTCCTTGCGAAGACTATCACCTTCAGCAAGGATGACCTGGAAACCGCGAGTATGATCCAGGCTGGCTTGACGCCCACAGAACAAAAAGTGGCCGCGAATCAGATGCAGATCGCCGCAAACAAGGAGTCGATCAGCGTCAACGAAGCCAATATCGCGGCGAACAAGAACAAGATCGCCGCCAACGAGGATGAGGTCAACCGGCGTTTTTCAGATCTGGCAGACTACGATGTGAAAGGTGAGACGGTGGTTTACTTCGCCTCGGGCAAATCCTCGATCCCGGATAAAGACAAGGCGGAATTGTCGAAGCTGGCAAGCGACGCTTCCAAGATCACCGGATATATCATCGAAGTGAAAGGATTCGCCGATTCCACCGGAAACCCTGCAGCAAACCAGACTTTGAGCAGGGATCGGGCTTACGCTGTCGTGAATTACTTGATGCAGGGCTGCAACGTTCCGCCTCGCCGTATCGTCTCCCCGGGAGCGATGGGTATCTCAAACCCGATCGCGTCGAACGAAACAGCCCAAGGGCGTTCGCAAAACCGCCGTGTCGAGGTCAAAGTGATGGTGAACAAAGGACTCCAGTCTCCTGGTAATTAAGTCGACTTGTCGTTATTTCGTTGCAAAGAGCGGCTCAGAACAGCGGCGTATTAGAGTGGTGCTGAAATGAAGAAACTTTTTGCGACCACGTTGCAAGATATCGCGACATCAAGTGCGGCACTCGTTCACTTGCGCTCAGGCTAATTGCCTCGCAGCAACGACATTCTCGCCCATAAAATCTTATTCTCCAGCTGGCTCAGTCCGGTTCCCCTCGCCCACTGAGGGGTCTGTGCCTTCAGGCATGCGAGCACTTTGGGCGACCGGGCTGAGCTGCATGAGAATAAGAAGTACGATTACTTGTCACCGCTTAGGCAAGTCATCTGCTACTGGGTGAGAGGATTGCTTCACGGCAGGGGAATGTTCCTCAACTCTGGCGCAAGCTGATAGGCCTTGTCTAACTCCTGTTGGGCATCGGATTGCTTGCCTTCCTGACGTAGCGCCAAACCCAGATTGTAGTGCGCTTCGGCGTAGGCTGGTTTCAGACGCGTCGCCACCCTGAACTCCGTCTCAGCTTTCTGCACATCGCCGGACTGAAGCAATACGAGACCGAGATTATTGTAGCCCTCGGCAAATGTTGGATCTTCACGCACTAAATCGCGGAAAATAGCGGCTGCCGCTGCCGGGTCATTGTTCTGACTCAACACTAATCCTAATTGCACGCGAGCATCGATATTGTGGGGATCAAGACTGACCGCGTCTCTCAGCTCTCGAATTGCCTCCTGGAGTCGCTGTAATTTCGCGAGGGCGAGCCCAAGATTGTAGTGCGCTTCCGCCAGATCTGGGTCACACATGACTGCCTGCTGAAATTCCTGCAGCCCTTTCTGTTGATCTCCAGATTTCCAGAGAAGAAGTCCAAAACTGGCGTGTGCCTGCGCGTAATCCGGCTTTAATTCGAGAGCTTTCTCGAAACTTTCTCGCGCGTGTGAGGCCTCATTCTTCGCGTCCCAAGTCACGCCCATATAGTAGTAACTGGTGGGAAGTTCGGGACTCTGTTCTGCAGCTTTCTCAAATAGCGCCAGTGCATCGTCAAGTTGTTGCTTCTTCAACGCATCCACACCTTGCAGAATGAGCAGCTTGGATTGCGCCAGCCGGGAACGAAACTCGTGGAGCCCAGAGAGTTCGGTTAACTCTTTTTGCGCGCTGCCAGTATCCCCCTGGCTGCGCAACGCGAGGGCAAGATTGTAGTGAGCCTGTTCAAAGTCAGGTCTGAGCTCAATCGCCCGTCGAAAGGCGGAAACTGCACCTGCTGTATCTCCGTCTGCCTTTAACTCCCGTCCAAGGTTGTACTGAGCATCTGCATCATCCGGATTGAGTTTGACGGCTGTCCGAAAATGCTCAAGCGCGCCTTTGTGGTCTGTTTGGCGGCGGAGAGCGATTCCCAGCATGAGGTGAGCGGTGGCTAGCTTTGGATCAAGCGCGATCACACGATGAAATTCTGTAATCGCACTTTTCCATTTGCCTTGCTGTGCTTCCACGACACCAAGGTCCAAGTGGATCTGTGCGGAAGGCCTGAGCCTGATTGCAATCGTGAGTTCGTTCTCTGCTTCTTCCAAATTGTTCTGCTGCGCCAGAACACGCGCCAGCAACTGATGCGCCACAGCCTTTGCCGGATCGATACTCACTGAAAGTCGCAGTTCCTTAATCGCTGCAGCCTGATCCTGCAGATCGTTCCATGTTGCGCCCAAGTTGTAATGAGCATCGGCCCAATTTGGCCGCAGGCGCAGCGCAGCCTCGAACTCCTCAACAGCCTCCCTCGCATCGCCCTTATGCTTGAGCGCGACCGCCAGTTCGTAGTGGGTCAAGGCATCGTTGGGGGCGAGTTCCAATGCCTTGCGATAATTTGTGACAGCATGGTCCCAGGATTTCTGTCGCGCGAAGTCGGTTGCATTTCGGCGGTATGTCTCGACCGTTTGTGGGAAGCACGGCGTCGCAACCAGCAAGACTAAAGCCAAGCCAACCCTCATGGCTTCAGCGTAGCACGGTCATTTTGGACTTGTTTGGATTTGCGATTGTTCTGCAACCGGAATTGGGACCGCTGGCGGGCGAAGCAAAAAGACGGCTACGCCCGCTCATGTTCACGACCGTTCCTTACCAAACGAACTTCCCGCTGACTTGGCCGATCCGCGGATCGTGGGCATTCGTGATGTTCCCGAAGCTTCCGCTGCTGATGTCCCCGCTTGGGTTCATGAATTGCGCATGGTTGAATACGTTAAAGAATTCAGCGCGAATCTCGAAAGATTTTGATTCTGTTACCGGGATTCTCTTCATGATTCCCAGATCGGTGTTGTTGATCCCAGGGCCATGAAAGAACCGCCGGTTTGCCGTACCAAAAGTTCCGCAGTCAGGGCTTGGCGTGGTCCCAGTGAAAAAGCAGTTAGTCGCGACAAACGCGCCCTGATCAAAATATGTGAAGGTGCCAGGCGTATCGCGAGGGTTGTGGATGTGAACCGGCCCTGCAATATTCGGCATATCGGTTGAGGGACTGCCGGCGAGCGAGCTATCTCCCACGCACGGTTGGCCTACCAAAAGCCCCGGACACAGTTGAGTGGCATTTGCCTGAGAGGGGTCTATGGGATTCGATTGACCCATCTGGATCGGAAATCCCGTCGCGAATCGGGTAATGCCCTGCAGTTGCCATCCTTGCGTCAGCCTTTTGGGCAAGCGGTGGAAAGCTCGATCGAAGGGAATGGCCCACATGTAGCTCACCACGAAGTTGTGGTGAACGTCGGTCGATGACAGCCCACGGCTCAACTTTGGGTTGGCAAAATTGACCAGATCGTTAAACCCCGATGAATTGTCTATCGCTTTGGCGAATGTGTAAGCAGCGAGGAGGGTTACATCGCCGGCCCTGCGTTCTACCGTCACCTCCCCAGCGTGGTAGCTTGAATTCGCAATCAGCTTGGTGAAGGTGTTGCCATAGCCGTAACACAGGGTCTGAGCTTCAGGGCAGTAATTCGGATTCAAAAGCTTATCTCTGGTGCCGTAGATAGTATTTGAGCCTACGGTAAACGTATCCTGCTCAGCGTTCGGCCCACATCCTTCCGCGGCGAGCTGCATACATAATGCTGCATCCCCGGGGTTCGCTTCGCTCTGCGAGATCAATCGGTGACCCTCCGTGCCCACGTATGCCAGAGTCAAGACGGTGGATTTGGACAGCTCACGCTGGATTGAGAAATTGAAGTGCTCGGCGTACGGCAGCCTGTTGTGAATGTCGTATCCGGGGAAATAGGACATCGGCTCGTAGACCGCGAAACTCAGCGTCTGGTTCGCTGGACTGCCGGGAACCGGGTGGGTGAACGGGAAGCGCTGTCCCTCGTCCTTGGTGGTTCCGTCCTGCCGATTTCGATAAGGTTCCTCAAACAGAACGGGACCCGGACTAGTCCAATACAAGCCGAAGGGAGCATCAGCCACCTCGTAAAATAGGTTCAGATCTTCCACCGACGTGTAGTAGATCCCATAAGCTGCCCGAATACTGGTCTTTCCCGGTCCTCCGAAAATCTTTCCCAAGGCTCCTTGGCTGAAGCCGGGCGAATAGGCTATGCCGACGCGCGGGCCGAAATTGTCGTATCTGGTGGGAGCAAGAGTCTTGGGAATGCCTGGATCTCCAGGAAATACGAGGCCTTCGGGCGATTTCGGAAAAACCACTGACTGCTTTCCCGGGACCCATGTCTGGATCTTGCCCTGCGTGTCATACCAAGGCATGCTCACTTCCCAGCGCAGGCCGAGGTTCACAGTAAGATTGGTTTTTGCCCTCCAAGTGTCCTGAACGTAAGCGCCGCCATAGCGTGTTCGCGAATCCAAAAGTTGTAATGCCGCCTGGGTGAAGCCACCACCACCACCGGTGGGCGCTCCAAGAAGGTAGTCAGCGAAATCGTTGCCGGTCACCGTACCATCGAAGACAAAGGCCCCATCCTGGCTGGCTAAGTTGCGTTCGTTGACTTGCAGATAGCGGAATTCTCCCCCGAACTTAAGCGTATGCTTTCCCGTCACCTTGGAAAACCCGTCCGATACCGTGTACGTGTTATTGGGCTGAAATGTGATCAGAGAGGGTGCGCCGATGGCGAAGTTGTTGAAATAGAGTTGGGGAACATACTCCGCAAATCCGGGAAGCGCATCGGGAATAATTCCCTGGGTCCCGGCACCGGTGACGAAACCGAGAGAGCTAAGCGATGCTTGCCCCCCTTTCGGCTGGTTCAAGTGGGTGGACGTCCGGAAAAAGGTCGCACGCGCCTCGTTCACCGCCGTAGGTCCGAGAGTCTTGGTGTTGCTTATGACGAACTCTTGGGCCCGGGTTGGCGTTTGCGCAGGAAAACCGGGCACGCTTGCTCCGTCGCTGGGCAGTACGCTGAAAACCGTCGAATCGTCGAAGTGATAATAGAACGACCAGTTGCCGGTCTTGCGATTGTTGAAGTCGACCCGTTCACCAATCTTGTCGTCAGTAACTGTACTCTTCTGGCTGTTATCGGAATAGGTACCCAAGACAGGATCGATGTTAGGTTGTGGAATGTACTTGATAGTTCCAACCGCCGCTGGCGACCACGCCGTCTGGGGAATCACGCCCCCAGGAAACACGCACATGCCGGCCTGAGCGTCCGCCGGCGTATTGCAGCCGGATGTCCAGTAGGGCTCGTTGGCGGCTACCGTGTAGCCCAACCGCTGAGATAACCGTGTCGGCCAGTCCACGCAGGGTTGGATGGATGCGGGACAATCGGCGGCGTCACCTGGCCCGCCATCGACTGGTTGCGTTAATACTCCAGGTCCAAAGTCCCCCTGAAACTGGGCAGCCGGCGGCAGGTTAACGATGCCGGTTTCTGCTCCCTGCACCTGTCGCGTTCCTTGATAGTCCGTGAACCAGAACAGCTTGTCTTTCCAGAATGGGCCCCCGGCCGTGAAGCCAAACTGATGTCGCCGCAGTTCGGACTTTGTCGGGGTGAAGAAGTTCGCCGCGTCCATCTTGTCGTGGCGTAGAAAATAGAACACGTCACCATGGAACCCGTTGTTGCCTGACTTGGTGATCGCATTCATCACTGCACCGCTGAATTTTCCGTACTCCGCGTCGAAGCTGTTGGTGATAAGGCGAAACTCCTCGACGGAATCAAGATTGGGAACCAGTCCAGCGCCCAGGTTGCGGCCCTCGCTGACATCGCCCCCGTTCACTAGAAACGCGTTCGCTGTCTCGCGCTGCCCATTCACTGAGACATTGCCGGCATTATCGAGGTATCCCGATACCGGCCGTGCGCCGGTTCCGGAACTGCCACCGATAGTCACTGATCCGCTGGGCGCCACCCCCGCTTGCAAGCCCAATAGATCCAAGTAACTGCGGCCATTCAGCGGCAAAGACAGCATCTTCTTCGAATCGATCACATCTCCCAGTTGCGTGCTTTCGGTCTCGACCTGCACCGAGTTGGCCTCGATCGTCATATGTTCGTTTACACTGCCGACGGTTAGGGAGACATCGATTCTCAATTGGTCGTTAACCTTCAACACGATGTCGGTAGCGCTGTATTGCTGAAAGCCAGTCATCGTGGCACTCAGTTTGTAGGTTCCGACCGGCAATGCCAGAAAGTGATACGAACCATCGTCGGCGGAAACCGTCGACTGGGAGAGATTTGTCTGTGTGTTGGTGATAGTGATCTGTGCTCCTTTGACCACGGCCTGTGAGGGATCGCGCACCACGCCGAGGATGGAGCCAGTAACGTCGGCTAGCAGCATACCGGGGAGTAACAGCATCGACACGACTACGAATATCGGGACGACTAACCTGCTGCTGTTTCGCATCACCCATCTCCCGGGGAGACAGCCTCTTTCGGCTGTCTAGCCCCTGCACGCTATATTTCTGGAACCCCAGCTACAAGAATCGCGGCGGCCCCTTACTAAGAAGGACGTGGCCTCAGCCCGAACAACCCACTTCCATGGCGCGGAAACATATTCCACTCCATGGAACACTGTCAAGCAAGGAATTCGTCTGACTCCTCTCAATGTGCAGATCGTCTCCGAGTGGCTTCACGAGCGTTCCGCCACTCGTTCCGGATGACACTGATTCCTGGCTGCAGGAAATGACTCAAACCGCACCTGCCCGGTCAACCTCGTTGCCCCGCTGGTCATGTCAGTCGTCCACGGTGCTCAAAGGGATCTGGGATCGCACCGCGAGAATATGAGCCTTCGATCCCGGGTGATTCTGGTTATAAAACCCCACGGTACAGTTCGGACGGAAGTAGTAAGAGTCGCCTGGCTTGGCAGGAACGCGTCCCTCGACTCCGTCCATTCCGCTGCCTGCGACCATCTCTCCTTCGCCATCGATGAGCAAATAAATCTCTTCCGCAGTTTCGTGATGGTGCGGGAAGTTGGTTCCTCCGGGGGCGAAGTCCATCCAGAAGAAACTCGTGATTACGTATGCGTCGTCGATCGCGTCGCGCTTTGCCGTTCGTGGGCCGACCAGCAACTTGTAGAGAACGGACGTAGGGTGGCCCTGCACAGGTTCCTCTTTGACGTCTTCCAGATTGACAATTCTGGGGTGTGGCTGTGATGCGCTGAGCGCAATGCGTGTCGGAATCTTGAAACCCGCTACCAGCACGCGTAAAGACTGCTTTGAGCTATTACTCAGTCCGTGCGTCAACCCGGGAGCCAGATACACGAAATCGTTCGCGCGGAGTGGGAAGGTCTCTCCACCAACCTGCAAAGTTCCTGTTCCCTGAAGGACGAAATCAATCTCTTCTTCGCGTTCAGAGACAATCTTCCGGCAACTTCCAGGGCCATCAAGAGTGATCTCAGCGAAGCGTGTCACACTTCGCAGGATTCGATTGTCCAGATCGCCCGATCCGAAGGCCGCCCGATAGTGACAGCTTGGGGAAGAGAGGTCAGTCTGGACCTCGCTTAACGTCGGCAAATACCGGTGTAGCCAGGTCGCGTCGACAGTTCTATCCTGGGCCCAAAGATTGGGCATCGACAGAAGCAGGAATATAAGCGTCCTGGGCATTTGCGAGGATTTGAGGAATACGCAGTCGCGCGTGGACGCTGGTATATCACAGAATCTTCGTCAGGCAAATCGAAATCTTTCGTTTTATTTGGATTCATTTCGTTATAGGGAGCTTTCGATTTGCAGCCCAACCCGATTCGATGTGTCCAATAAGACCTCTCTTTGGCGTGTCGCTCTTATCGAAAGGTGAATGTCTATCAATGGACTCAAAAGCAGACACCCGTGCCTCAAGTTGCACAAAACCGATTTTCATCAGATAATCCAGCGTTTTCATTTTGCGAGATCACAATGATCATACGTCCCAAGCGAAATTACGACATTACTGCCCTACAGCGCGGACTGCGGATTTTGCACCTCTTCAGCGAATCCCCCCGGGGACTGACCGCGAAGCAGGTGGCTGCTGTATCACGACTGCCGGTGAGTACCGTTCATCGCTTCCTGGCGAATCTTGTGACGGCCGGATTTCTGAATCGTGATGCAGAGGGCACGCACTGTCTGGGTATCGCGTGTTTCTCGATCGGGCAGGCCGCCGCCGGACAACTCGATATCCGACGCTTGAGCCTGCCCTACTTGCGCGAGCTGAATCAGCAGACTCGAGAAACCATTCACCTGACGGTGCGCCACGGGTTGTCTGCGGTATATGTCGAGAAGCTCGATTCCCCAGAGCCCCTGCGTATCTATTCGCGCCTCGGCGCTTCCGTTCCGCTTTACTGCACAGCAGTGGGAAAGGTCTTGCTGGCCTACATGCCTCCGGAGGAGCAGGACCGCGTGCTGCCGCATCTCGAACTTAAACGTCTCACGCCAAATTCAGTAGGCAACCTGCAGGAACTGAAGACGGAGTTGTATCGCGTCCGCAAGAATGGATTCGCGTCTGACCTGGAAGAACACGAGCTCCACATTCGTTGTGTTGCTGCTCCGATTTGGGACCATACTGGAAGTGTGCAATCGAGTCTCAGCATCACGGCGCCGGCATTTCGGATGCCGGTCACACGTTTGCGCCAGTTAGCGCCGCTGATTCAAGCAGCGGGGCGCAAGATATCGGCTGAACTCGGCTATCAGACGGATATCTCTGTGTCACGTTCTACACTCGTTAACGGAAACGGTAGACCAGGAGCGCATATTGCAAGACTTGCAGTCTAGTCAGTGGCCAGCGTTTAGTACCGCGACCTTGTAATTAAAGCGAGAATTCAAAATTAAAGGAGCATTGATATGAACTTCACGTCTACTCGAAGGACATTTGCCATGCGGTTCGGTTCCGTTCTCTCGGCGGTTGGCTTCACGGCTGCGGCAGGAGTCAGCCGTGGAATGGCGCAGAATGTTTCGGATGCAGGCACCATCCGCAAACTCAATGGCGAAGGCAAGCCCGGTACCGAAAAAGAGGTCATCATGCCGGTTGTCCTTCATAACGGCCTCATCTACATATCCGGGCAAGGTGCGCACGACTCGCGCGATAAAAAGGAATGGACGATCGAGTCCCACACGACCATGGTGATGGATAAGGTCAAGAAGATGGTCGAAATCGGCGGCGGGACGATGGACACGGTCCTTCAAACCAATGTGTTCCTGGTCAACATCGAGCATTGGGATGCAATGACAAAAGTTTTTGCCACCTATTTCCCTCACGGCGGACCGACGCGCACTACGGTCGCGGTGGCAGCGCTTCCTGGAGATTCGCTGGTCGAAATCAACTGCATCGCTGCCATTGCCCGCAAGTAAAGCAAGGAGGCGCTCATGGAACTGAATTCGAACTGGAATCGCCGCGGATTCCTGGGAACGGCCGCAGCGATGGTGACGTCGCTATTTGCGCCCCGCCGGATGTATCCCAAGGTTGCCTCGCCAGGGAGCGCCGGCGTGAGCGATTTCGGTCAGAGCGGCAACCCCTACGAGGAGCTTGGCGTGACTACCGTGATCAACTGCCAGGGCACCATGACGATGCTCGGCGGTTCTGTTCTCCGTCCGGAACTGGAAGCCGTCATGGCTATGGCTGGCAAACACTTCGTAAGTATTCCAGACCTCGAAGTTGCCGCGGGCAAGCGTATTACGGAAATGCTCAAACTTCCCGATGGCTATTCTGCTCTGGTAACTTCCGGCGCGGCGGCTGCAATTCAGTCCGGGCTGGCCGGCATCCTCACGGGCGAGAACGAAGCCCTCATTCGTCAGCTCCCTGACCTGTCCGGGATGAAGTCGGAAGTGATCATCCAGAAATCGCACCGCAATCCGTTTGATCATCAATTGAGATCCACTGGAGTGAAGCTGATCGAAGTCGAGACCCGGGACGAACTCCGTCAAGCGGTCAACGACCGGACGGCGATGATGCACTTCTCGAACTTCGCGAATGTCGACGGCCAGATCAAAGTCGATGAGTGGGTGAAGCTGGGCAAGCAATACAACATCCCCTGTATGAACGATGCCGCGGCTGACACACCTCCCGTATCGCATCTCTGGGATTACGCCAACATGGGATACGACCTGATCACCTTCAGCGGCGGCAAAGCCATTCGCGGGCCGCAATGTGCAGGCTTGCTGATCGGACGCAAGGATCTGGTCGCCTATGCCCTGCTGAACAATAGCCCGCATGAGGACACACTCGGGCGAAGTCAGAAAGTCGGCAAAGAGGAAATCATCGGGATGGTTAAGGCGCTGGAGCTTTATCTAAAGGAAGATCACGATGCTCTTGCACGAGAGTGGCAATCCCGACTCGAACGAATCTCGCAGGAGCTGACGAAAATTCCGGGTGTCAGCACGGAGTACTTCACTCCCGAAATCGCAAATCACGTACCGCACATGCGCATCGCGTGGGATTCGAGAGTCTCGATCGCGCCAAAAGAAGTTTCAAAACTGCTGCGAAACTCCAAGCCGGCGATCGTCATCGGTGGTGGGGAAGGGAAGCCGGGCCTCAGCATGTGCTCCTTCATGCTCCAACCAGGTGAGGACAAGATCGTGGCTGAGCGACTCTCACACCTGCTGAGAGAGCACTCTGCGTAAAACGAGACCGGGTCCGCCTTCTGCCTGTGGTTTACTTACGCCTGGAGGATCACCTGAGAGTCGCGATCAATCGCGGACTTCAGCGTTGGACCCAGCAGCGACGCTGAGTTGGTATCGAGATAGACGGTGGCATTCGGATGGCGGCGCAAAATGGAGGCAGGTGCCATGGGGCTGATTTCTCCTTCGAAACACGCCTTCACCGCCTCAGCTTTACGCTTGTCCGGGACTACGGCGAGAATTTCTCTCGCTTTGAGAATCTGTCTTGCCGACATCGAAATCGCCTGCTTTGGAACCTGGGAGATGTCCGCAAACCATGCTTCGCCGACTTGTTGTTGTCTGCATGCTTCGTCAAGATTGACGATGATGTACGGTTCTTCGGTGTTGAAATCGGCTGGCGGATCATTGAAAGCGATATGGCCATTCTCGCCGACGCCGAGGAATGCGATGTCAATCGGCGCCGATGCAAGCTGCCTGCTTGTCTCCTGTACAGAAGCCCCAGGATCAGCGGCATCGCCGAGGAGCAGGTGATAGCGACGGATTCCAGTTTTGTTCACCAGTTGTTCCATCAACATCTTGCGAAAACTGCCCGGATGCGTGATCGGCAACCCGATATATTCATCGAGATGAAACACTTCAACCTTGGACCAGTCGATCGCGGGGGCTTTCGTCAGCGCATCCAGAAATTCCAACTGGGAAGCAGCGGTGGCCGCGATGATGCGCGCTTCTCCGCGTTCTGTAACGGCGTGCCGAATCGCAGTTGCCGCCTGCTCCGCTGCGGCGTGCCCGAGTGTAGTCTTGTCTCTGAATACCCTGATCAACATTGGGGACATCCGTCCGTATCGAAGTGCAGATGGCGAATTATACAGGGCGCCATCAGGACGAGGAGAACGCAAGCTCGCGTCTCACTCCATGAAAACGAAGCGGTGCGCCGGATCCGTCCGCGCATGATCTGTTATATGACGTTGGCGTTCATTTGAAGCTGGTACTTGGGAGATTCATGATGCAGATGTCACCACGAATTTGTGCCACCTTGATTCTTAGCCTCGCGGTCTTTCCCAACTGCGATGCGAGTGCGCAAACCGTCACGGTCGACGCCGCTGCTGACCATATCGTGAACCGATTCATTCCGCGCCAGGCTTTAGGCTCGACTGTCGATCGTGTCCCGAGCAATGCGACCGATGTCTTCTTCCGTCCAGATCAGGTTCAAAAGGTTCTCTCTGCCGGATGGGGGGTGATCAGTTATCGCCAGAACACCGATTTGTTTGTACAGGCTTGGCACTGGAATCCGAAGGGCACATGGAGCGATCCTGCCGGTAGAGGCTATTTCGTCGGCGACAGTACTCCGACGGATGAGATGATCCGCCATTCCTTCGGCTACTCACTTCCTCACCGCGGTTTCACCCGTAACGGAGGAACGGAGTTCGACGGCTATTCGCGTCTGGACGACGGAGACACGAACACCTATTGGAAAAGCAATCCTTATCTGGCCAGTGAATTTAGCGGCGAGAGTGATTCGCTTCATCCGCAGTGGGTGGTTGTTGCCTTCGAGAAGAAGGAAAGTGTCACTGGAATTCGTATCCAGTGGGCCGATCCGTATGCTCGCGAATTCAAAGTGCAGTACTGGGTGGGTGATGGCGACGCCATGGATGAGCAGGATAAAGGCGAGTGGAAAGACTTTCCTGGCGGATCAGTCACGGACGGCAAGGGCGGAGATGCGACCTTGCATTTGTCAGTTTCTCCAATTTTCACGAAGTTTGTGCGCGTCTGGATGACAAACTCTTCAAGGACCTGTGATAGCCATGGCTCCGCCGATCGTCGTAACTGTGTTGGATATGCGATTCGGGAGCTTTCTCTGGGATCGGTCGACCAGAACAGTAGGTTCAGCGATCTTGTCCACCACTCTCCCGATCAAAAGCAAACCCTGACTCTGTGCTCGTCGGTGGATCCCTGGCATGAGGCGTCGGATTTGTACGTCATGCCGGACCACATGGAGTCCGGAGACCAACCGGGATTCGATCTCTTCTTCGCGAGCGGAATCACTGGTGGCATGCCCGCGATTCTGCCTGTTGCGCTGCTTTACAGCACGCCGGAAGATGCGGCTGCCCAATTGAGCTACATCAGAAAGCGTGGTTATCCGGTCTCATATATCGAAATGGGAGAGGAGGCCGACGGCCAATACATGCTCCCCGAGGACTACGGTGCTCTTTATTTGCAGTTCGCAAAAGCCGTTCATCAGGTCGACGCTAGCTTCAAGCTGGGAGGACCATCGTTCCAGGGAGTCACCGAAGACATAAAGGTCTGGCCCGACGCCCATGGTAGTACCTCGTGGCTGCGGCGATTTCTGGACTACTTGAAATCGCATCATCGCCTTGCGGATTTCTCGTTCATGTCGTTCGAGCACTATCCGTACGACGGATGCGAAACGCCCTGGAAGAACCTTTACCAGGAACCCGAACTCATTCAACACATCATGCAAGTGTGGCGGGATGACGGATTGCCGTCGGGCATTCCGCTGCTTGACACAGAGACCAACGCGCATGGTGGGGAAGCGTCAGTCGAAATCTTCGGCGCGCTATGGCTCGCTGACTCGTTTGCCGGCTTTCTGACTGCCGGCGGACAATCCACTCACTATTACCATGCTTTGTCGTACTCTCCGCCACATCCCATCTGCCCCAACAGTTGGGGTACCTATCACATGTTCATGGTCGATGATCAATACCAGATCTTGCGGCCTACCTCGCAGTTCTTTGCGGCTCAACTTCTCACGCAGGAATGGTCTCAGCCAGTAGATTCAGAGCATCAACTCTATCGCTCGACAAGCGACGTGAAGGACTCTGATGGCCGTGCGCTGGTGACGTCTTACGCTCTCCACCGGCCAGATGGCCAATGGTCCCTCCTGCTCGTTAATAAGGACTTCGACCACCCCCATGCTTTGCGCATCATATTCCAGAATTCCTCGGCCGGTGGACAAGCGTTTCTTGCAGGTACCGTCATAATGACGACATTTGGAAAAGAGCAATATCAGTGGCATCCCAACCGGAAAAAAGGGTACGCAGACCCGGACGGGCCGCCTGGAAAGACCACGCTGCAGGGAAAGCAAGATACGAACTATGTACTACCCCCGGCCTCGGTTACGGTGCTTCGCGGCATGGTGCACGGAACTGAACGCTGACGTTGTCACCGGATCGATACCGCGATAGAGGGCTTCTCTGAAAATTCGAGCGTATATGCGGCGTGCAGCCTGAAGATGCATCAGAATACCTGCGCCATACTTGCCGAGGGCATGTACCGGATTCTGCACGGCGAAACCCTCTCCCGGGCTGAATGTTGCCCCGTCTTGTGCTCCTTTCATGGAACGCCTTTGTGGGTCTTTTCAGTATCCGGCTGAGCAGATCTTTCACATCGCGAAATGCCTTCCAATTAGTGTAGAGCAGTTGACAGGCCCATCTTCGGAGTGAAAGCATCGGCGCCGTTGGGAAAAAAGACTATGTCTAGCTCCTCTCTTCGAAAGAGCCTCTTCGCATTCATCCTAGTCTTGGTTGTACTCGTAATCTTCGCGGATACCGCGTCGGCTGCACCCGTTCACTTGCGCTGCGAATACCGCGAGAACCCGTTGGGCATCGATGCATCGGTTCCTCACTTGTCATGGCAGAGTGATAGCCGCGAGCGCAACTGGAAACAATCTGCGTATCAGATTCTGGTGGCCAACAGCCTTGAACACCTGCGTTCCGGTCATGCCGATGTTTGGGATAGCGGCAAGATTACCTCGGACGAATCGGTGGACATCGCCTACAAGGGGCCGGCCCTGCAGTCGCGAAAGCGATATCACTGGAAAGTTCGGGTGTGGGATGCGGCGGGCCGGGCCGCCGACTCGATCGAGAACGCCTGGTGGGAAATGGGTTTGCTGCATCCGGAGGATTGGAAGGCAAGCTGGATTACTTGGAGAAACCCAGAAGAGGAGGCTGATCGCAAGAACGTCCGCTGGATATGGCCGAAGGGGCAGGATGCCCTCGCTGTAGCCTCTAAGACTGCGGCACGATTCCGTGTGAACGTGCCTCTTTCCCGACAACCCCGCAGCGCGGTCCTGTTTGTCGCGGTGCGCGGTGACTATGCCGCGAAGGTCAACGACGTTGATATCGGAAGAAAGCACGATTGGGGAGCCTTTGACCGTCGTGACATCGTTGATCAGTTGAAGGTCGGAGACAACTTCGTCGAGATCACGGTGACTGCTCCGGAAGTTCCGAAGGAGGCACGCACGCAGACGACGAAGGCTGCACTCGCGGCGCTCGTGAAAATAACCGATGTCGACGGATCGATTCAGCGCATTCCTTCCGGAGAAACCTGGCAGGCATCCGCCGCAAACGATTCATGGCAGCCGACGAATGTGGTTGCGGATTTGGGTGACCGCGGCCTCGGTGATCCCGGGCCAATGCCCCAGCCGGTAGCTTCCTTCCGTCGTACCGTTGACGTCGCGAAGCAGATTTCCAGCGCCAGATTGTACGTTACCGCGCTAGGCAGCTACCGCGTCTTTCTTAACGGAAAACGGATCGGCAGCGACGTGCTCACGCCCGACTTCACGGACTACCGAAAGCGGGTGTTGTATCAGACCTATGATGTCACCGAGTATTTCAACCGCGGCAAGAACGAGATCAGCGCTCTTGTCGGCGATGGCTGGTATGGAAGTCCACTTACCTGGGCCGGTGCGCACTTCTTTGCGCCTCCGAGGCGGTTTCGGGCCCAGCTCGACATGAATTATTCAGATGGCTCGCACGATCAAGTGGTGACCGACACTTCCTGGAAGGCCGCCTCTTCTCCCATCCTGCAGTCGGAAATCTACGGCGGCGAGACGTATGACGCGCGTCTGGAAATACCCGGATGGCAGCTGTCGGAGTTTGATGACTCCGGTTGGAGTCACGTTATCGTCACCGATTCACCCGGCATCGCGGTTACGAGTCAAATCGCAGCACCCGCCCGCGTCGTCGATACATTAGAGCCGAAAAGTGTCAACTCCTTGCCGAATGGTGCCACTGTCTTCGACATGGGCCAGAACATGGTGGGATGGGTGCTGCTCAAGGTCAAAGGCCCGGCCGGCACAAAGGTTCGTCTGCGATTCGCAGAGATTCTGAATCCGGATGGAACTATCTACACAACGAATCTGCGTAACGCCGAAGCGACGGACACATATATCCTGAAGGGAAGCGGTGAAGAGACCTTCGAACCCCACTTCACTTTTCATGGGTTTCGCTATGTCGAGCTGACAGGTTATCCCGGCACGCCAACTGCAGACACGCTCAAGGGAGAGGTTGCCAGCAGTGTTAGTGGCCAGCCTGCCGCCACACTTACGACTTCCAGTGAACTCGTCAATCACATGTGGGAAATCGGCTTATGGGGGCAGCGAGGAAATTTTCTAAGCATACCCACCGACTGTCCTCAACGGGATGAGCGTTTGGGCTGGATGGGGGATGCCGGCGTCTTCTGGCGCACCGGAAGCTACAACTTCGACGTGGCTGCATTCTCGCAGAAGTTCATTCAAGACATTATCGACGCACAAAGCAGTCAAGGGGCATTCACTAACGTGTCGCCCAACACAATTCCGTCTGGAGATGAAGGTGGCTGGGCATGGACGGAAAACAGAGTGGGCGCGCCGGGATGGGGCGATGCCGGAGTCATCGTTCCCTGGACAACCTGGATCCAGTACGCGGACAGATCCGTCATTGAAAGCAGTTGGAGCGCCATGCAGCGCTGGATGGACTTCATCCAAAGCCAGAATCCTGATTTCATTCGCAAGAATGGGTTAGGGCCGAATTACGCAGATTGGCTCGCTCCCGACCCCAACACCGACAAGGAACTGCTCGCGACAGCATATTGGGCTCTGATCGCAAACATGATGTCCGAGATGGCGCACGCTATTGGCAAGGAATCCGAAGCTCAACGCTATCGAGAACTCCTCCAGAACATCCGCTCCGCATATAAGAAGACTTACATAAAGGACGACGGCACGGTCGGAACGGGGACCCAGACATCATACGTTGTGACGCTATACACGAACCTGGCACCTGAATCTCTCGAACCTGCAATGGTCGAGAAACTGGTAAAGGATATCGAGGCGCGCGATTGGCACTTGTCGACCGGATTCCTGGGGACGCCATTCTTGCTGTTCACGCTCGCAGATCATGGGCGTTCCGACGTAGCGTATCGCTTATTGCTCAACGAGACCTACCCTTCCTGGGGCTACATGCTCTCGAAAGGCGCTACTACGTGGTGGGAACGTTGGAACGGCGATACCGGTGATCCTGCGATGAACTCCTACAATCACTACGCATTCGGATCGGTGATCGCTTGGGTCTATCGTTACGCGGCTGGGATCGATACGAGCCTCAGCAGCCCGGCATTCAAAGAGATCATCATTCATCCGCACCTCGATTCGAAGATGCCCTCGGTTCGGGCAGAATATGACTCAATGTACGGCAAGATCGTCAGCGACTGGAAGGGAAGCCCCACAGGTCCGTTTTCGTTGAAGGTCACCATCCCGCCGAACAGCTCCGCGAAACTCTTCCTGCCTGCGGTGGGAGCGCATCAAGTGATGGAAAGTGGAAGTCCAATCAAGACTCAATCGCAAGACGGTGCACTGGTTCTTCGGGTGGGATCGGGAACCTACGACGTTGAGGTGAAGTAAATGGGGGAGCACGGTAATGACCATCAACCGCAGAGAATGGATCAATAAGAGCGCGAAGTTGGCCCTGGGCGCGAGCTTGAGCAGTCGATTCTTAAGCGGAGCAGTAGCGCAACCATTGGGTCGTGCATCAGCCCCTCCCAGGAGGTTTCCTGCCCACTTCCTCTGGGGCGCCGCGACCGCCGCCCACCAGGTCGAGGGCAATAACATCAACAGTGACAACTGGCTACTCGAACGCGCGCCCAACACGATGTACAAAGAGCCATCCGGCGATGCCTGCGATCATTACCACCTTTATGAACAGGACATCAATCAATTGGCGGACCTCGGATTCAACGCCTATCGCTTCTCGATTGAGTGGGCGCGGATCGAACCCGAGAAAGGATCTTTCTCGCGCGCCGAACTTGAACACTACCGCCGCATGCTGGAGGCGTGCCACCGTCGGGGCCTGACTCCGCTGGTTACCTATTCTCACTTCACCGCACCCCGCTGGTTCGCTTATCAAGGTGCCTGGGAGAATCCAGAGTCCTCTGATCTCTTCGCGCGCTATTGTGAGAAATCGACAGCGCATCTCGGCGACCTTATCGGATACGCTGCCACATTCAACGAGCCCGACATTCCTTCTTTGCTGCACTGGGCCAATTTCCCGAACCTTCCTGCGGGCATGGATCTGGCTGGGATCATGGCGGCGCAGAAGGGCGCTCTTCGCAAATACTTGAACGCCCCGGACTTCAGCAGCTTCCTGATTGGGGACGCAGGAAAAACGCGCGAGAACATGATGGCGGCGCACACCAAAGGGAAATCAGCGATCAAGTCATCAAAGAATATCCCAGTGGGGCTGACTGTCGCCATGGAAGACGATCAACCGGAAGGTGCCGACAGCCGTTTCGCTGAAAAGCAGTCGGACGTTTACGGTCCATGGCTGAACCTGGCCAGGCAAGACGACTTCATTGGAGTGCAGACGTATACCCGCTCACGTATCGCATCGAAGGCTCTTTCTCCGCCGCAAGGCGCTGAGCTTACCCAAATGGGATACGAGTTTTATCCCGAATCGTTGGAGCACACCGTTCGCTTTGCCGCGAAGGAATCCGGCGTGCCTGTCATCGTCACCGAGAATGGAGTCGCCACAGAGGACGACACTCGCCGCATCGAGTACATCCGTCGTGCCTTGGCGGGTCTGAAACGATGCATGGATGACGGCATAGTGGTCCGGGGCTATATTTGCTGGTCCTTACTCGACAATTTCGAATGGATCTTTGGTTTCACACCGAAGTTTGGATTAATTGCCGTTGATCGTCAGACTCAGAAGCGGACTGTGAAGCCAAGCGCCGTCATGTTGGGCAAGATTGCGAAAGCCAATTCGTTGTAATTCTGGTGGCCGCGCGATGCCGTGTCCGCGAGGGCATCTAGCCATTCCGATGATGGGAAGAAACTCCTCATTTCTCTCAAGTGATTGCATCGCGGTGTTATCACCCTGTGACTGATGTCACCGACGCATGTGTTTCCAGTGACAGAGCCTCCCTCTCGATAATCGCTACATTGAAGCGAGCGCTAGCATTGCGCGCGGAGGAGTGTCCATGCCAACACTCTCGCCTGGTATTCCTGTTGATGAACAAGTCTTCATCGACAAGTTGATTGCGAGTCGCCGCGGTCGTCCCGGAGCGCTGCTCGGTGTTCTTGAGGCTGCGCAAGAAAGAAATCGCCACAAATATCTCCCACTCGAAACCTTGCGATACATCGCGAATAAACTGGATCTTCCCTTGGCGCGCATCTACAGCGTGGCCACATTCTATGCGCTGTTCAATCTGCAACCGCAAGGTGAGAACACGATCTGCATTTGCCGGGGTACAGCCTGCCACACGCGCGGTTCACGCAACCTTCTGCAAGGGGCAAGGCTCGACCTAGGGCTCGGACTTGACGGCGAGGAGAGTGACGGCAACGAAGCCGACAAACTCTTGCTGACCACCCCCGACCGCCAGTTCACCGTCCGCACCGTTGCCTGCTTCGGGCAGTGTGCCATGGCGCCCGTCGTCGAAGTGAATCACCGGATTTGTGGACACGCAACCGAACGCACCCTGCAGCGCGAAATCGAAACCATCCGAGCGGGAGAGTAAGCATGCCTCGAATTCTGGATTTCGGAGCCTTCAATGCTGTGCGGGAGGCCGGGATGGCCAAGCTTGTTCCCGCGGTTCCACGCGTCACCATCGGAATGGGAACCTGCGGCCGTGGTAACGGCGCCGAAGGGATCTATCACGCTTTCGCCCAAGCGGTGGAAAGGAGTGGGCACGCGTTGGTCTTGGCGCCGGTTGGTTGTTTCGGCGCTTGTTTTCAGGAGCCACTCGTCAGTGTAAGGTTGCCGGGAAGCCCACTCATCATCCTGCGAAAGGTGCAGGCTAATGACGCCTCCCGCCTTCTTCACGACATCAGCAAAGGCGATCTCACTCCAGACCTTGTTTATTGCAAGATCGAAGAATGGGATCACATTACCGGCCATGTACGCTATGGGCAAGGTTATCCGGAAGTTCCTTCGTGGAGCGACATCCTCTTCTTCAAAGGACAGAAGAAGATCGTTTTGCGGAACTGCGGGATTATCAATCCTGACGACATTGAAGAATACATCGCCATCGGCGGTTATCAAGCACTCTATAAGGTTTTGATCGACGCAAACCCGGGAGCCGTGATTGAGCAAATCAAAGCCTCAAAGCTGCGCGGCCGTGGAGGCGCCGGATTTCTCACCGGCAACAAATGGGAGTTCCTCGCGAAGGCAAAGGCCGAACCTAAGTACATCATCTGCAATGCCGACGAGGGTGATCCCGGCGCATATATGAACCGCAACGAGATTGAAAGCGACCCTCACTCCCTGCTTGAGGGAATGATTATCGGCGGCTACGTCATGGGTGCGACCGAGGGAATTATCTACGTGCGCGCCGAGTATCCGCTTGCGGTTCACCGGCTGAATCGAGCGATCGAGCAGGCGAGGGAATATGGACTCCTGGGAGAGAACATTCTCGGTCGAGGCTTCAAGTTCGATATCGAACTGGTTGAGGGCGCAGGTGCTTTCGTATGCGGGGAAGAGACCGCGTTGATTGCTTCCTTGGAAGGCGAGGCCGGAAGACCACGACCGCGTCCTCCTTTCCCCGCGCAACGCGGACTTTGGGGAAAGCCGACGAACATCAACAATGTTGAAACCTGGTACAACATCGCCCCCATAGTCATGCGCGGTCCGGCTTGGTTCACGGAAACGGGGAGTGCCAAGAGCTCGGGAACGAAGGTTTTCTCGCTTGTCGGCAAAGTGAAGAATACCGGCTTGGTGGAAATGCCGCTTGGAACACCGCTCAAGACCTTCATCTATGACATCGGCGAAGGTGCGGTGGCAGGGCGGCAGGTAAAGGCGATCCAAACTGGAGGACCTTCAGGCGGCTGCATTCCGCAGGAGATGTTCGATACGCCCGTCGACTACGAGAATTTGGCACAGCTCGGCTCCATCATGGGCTCCGGTGGCATGGTGGTAATGGACGAAGACAATTGCATGGTCGACGTCGCCCGTTACTTCATCGAGTTCACTCACTCAGAGTCATGCGGAAAATGCATACCGTGTCGGGTTGGGTTGAACAAATGCCTGCGAATTCTGAACCGCGTCACAGAGGGCGCGGGGACGACACATCACCTCGAGATCCTCGATGAATTGAGCCGTTACATCCGCGATTGCTCACTGTGTGGACTCGGACAGACCGCGCCCAATCCTGTACTCACCACGCTGCGGCACTTCCGGAACGAATTCGAAGATCACATCCTGGCCAACCGGTGCACGGCTGGCGTGTGTGAAGAGCTGGCGCTGTCGCCTTGCGAGAACAGTTGCCCGCTGCACATGAACATTCCACGGTTCCTGCAACTCTACAAAGAGGACCGGTTGGAAGAAGCCTTCCTGTCCGTGATCCTCGATAATCCTCTGCCTTCTTCGACGGGGCGGGTGTGCCAGCATCCGTGCGACAGCCGATGCCGCCGCCAGACACTCGACCAGGCCGTGAACATGCGTGAAGTTCACCGTTTCATCGCAGACTCGATGTTCTCTTCCGACAAATTCGAGCCAATCGTGCGCCAAATCATCGCACGAAAGCTCGAAGCCACCGGGCGCAAGATTGCCGTCGTGGGTGCCGGCCCAGCCGGCCTCACGGCAGCGTTCTATCTCGCCATGCTCGGACACGATGTTACGGTTCATGACAGCAAATCCGAAGCTGGCGGGATGCTCCGCTTCGTACTGCCAGAATACAGGTTGCCAAAATCCATTCTGCGGAGAGAAATCGAACTCATTGAACGCTTGGGCGTGAAGTTCGTCTTCAATACGCGCGTCGGCGTTGACCTTGCCTTGAATGATCTTGACGACCACTTCGACATGATCTTCCTTTCGATTGGCACGTGGAAGGAATCCTGGGTCTATCAATCCGGGACAGAGTTAAAAGGAGTCTATCCGGCCCTCATTTTCCTCGAAGCTGTCGCATCGGGCCAGGAAGTGAATCTCGGCAAGCGGGTCGCTGTGATTGGCGGTGGCAATGCCGCTATCGATTCAGCGCGAACTTCATTGCGCAAGGGCTGCGACGTAACAGTATTCTATCGTCGCGAACGCAAAGACATGCCGGCGATTGAAGAGGAGACACGGGCAGCTAGGGAAGAAGGCGCGAAGTTTGTCTTTCTCGCGGCGCCGCATCGTGTCATCGGCGACTCTAAGGGTAGCGTGAAGGCCATTGAAATCGTCAAGACTCGTCTCGGGGAATATGACTCATCTGGCCGTCGAAAACCGGTTGCGACTGACGAAATCCAGCGCTTTGACTGCGATTCGGTTATCTTCGCGATCGGAGAAACAGTGGACCTCGATTTTTGCCGGGCCTCCGGACTGGTTCTCAAGGAGAGTGGGACGATCGAGGTGAACCGGTTCACGCTCGAAACCAGCAGGCCACGGTTTTATGCGGGAGGCGACCTCGTGACCGGCGCGTCGAACGTATCGAATGCGATGGCCTATGGCAAGCAGGCAGCCCGCAGCATCGACCTGCAATTGATGGAAGCCGATCGTTGGCAGAATCTCTATCCCCAGTTTGAGTACGGTCAGATTGCGCCGGAGGAACCAAGTCCCAATCACCGTCACACGGGTCAGCCATTACCGCCCTCCGCTCGGGTCCGTTCGCAAGATGAGGTTGTACCTGGACTGAACGACGCAGAGGCAAAGGATGAAACCTGCCGTTGTCTGCGGTGTGACGTCAAAGCCGTGAATGTGAGCTAGCGCTGAGCCGAAGGAGCAGACTTTGTCACAGAAGAAAATATCGATCCGCATCGATGGAGAGCTGATCAGTGCCCTTGAGGGACAAACGATCCTGCAGGCGGCCAAGGCCAACGGTAAATACATCCCTACGCTCTGCGATCTTGACGGTCTTACCGCAGTGGGGGCTTGTCGCATCTGCCTGGTCGAGGTTTCCGGTTCCGAACGGCTATTCCCCGCGTGTACCACGCCGATCCAGGAAGGTATGTCGGTGACGACCAATTCTCCCAAGCTCACACGCTACCGGCGCATTTCCTTGGAATTGCTCCTGATCGAGCGCAATCACGTGTGTGCGGTTTGCGTATCCAATGGCCATTGCGAACTCCAGTCGATGGCGAGTTCTCTGGGAATCGCTACCGTAGGACTCGCCTACAACTTCCCGAAGCTCTCGATCGACATGTCGCACCCGCGCTTCGTTCTCGATCACAACCGTTGCATCCTTTGCACTCGCTGCGTGCGCGTTTGTGCCGAACTCGAAGGTGCACACGTTTGGGAAATCACTTCACGAGGGATTCACGCTCGCGTGGTGAGCGAAATGAATGAAAACTGGGGCAACGCCTCGAGTTGCACCAGTTGCGGCAAGTGCGTGCATGCTTGCCCGACAGGTGCGCTCGCGGAAAAGGGCTGGGCTGTCGAGGAGATGGTCAAGAAGATCGATGCCGTGAGCTCACTGGTGCACCGGAGAGGGGTGCAGGTATGAAGAAGGTGAAGGTCGCCACAGTTTGGCTCGACGGATGCTCCGGCTGCCATATGTCTCTGCTCGACATGGACGCCGCGATCATTTCCCTAGGTCGGAAGATCGACCTGGTCTACGGCCCATTAGTCGATGCCCAGGAATTCCCCGAAGACGTTGATGTCACCCTCGTAGAAGGTGCGGTCAGTTCACAGGATGATCTGAACAAAGTGCATAAGATCCGCCTGCGCACCAATATTCTCATCTCGATGGGTGATTGCGCTGTTACTGGCAACGTACCGGGAATGCGCAACTCAATTCCGGTTCAGAAGTTGCTGCAGAGGGTGTATGTGGATGGCGCCGACGAAAAAAAGGGCGTGCCATATGATCACGTTCCTGCCTTGCTGAAACAGGCCCGCCCGCTGCGCGAATTCGTAAAAGTTGACATTTGTCTGCCCGGCTGCCCGCCTCCTTCGAAAACCATTGTCGGAGTGATCAACGATCTGCTGGACGGCAAGAAGCCCAACGGCAATCTGAAGGTAAAGTTCGGATAAGGAGCGTGGGATGAAGCGCATCACCATCGAACCAGTGAGCCGCATCGAGGGACACGCCAAGATCACGATTCAGCTCGATGATCAGGGGCATGTGGCAAACACGGAATTCAACGTAACTCAAGTGCGCGGCTTCGAGAAATTCACTGAGGGGCACCCCTTTTATGAAATGCCGGGGATCACCGCACGCATCTGCGGCATTTGCCCGATCAGTCATTTGCTGGCGTCCGCGAAAGCCTGTGACCTCATCATGGCTGTTCGGATTCCCCCGGTCGCACGAAAATTGCGCGAACTTATCCACTTCGCGCAAATTGTGCAGTCGCACGCTCTCAGCTTCTTCTACTTGTCCTCTCCCGACTTCCTGTTAGGGATGGATTCTGACCCAGCCTCAAGAAATGTGCTCGGAGTGATCGCGGGCCACCCGGAGCTCGCACGCGATGGCATCGAGTTGCGGAAGTTTGGGCTGCTTATTGTAGAAGGACTTGCGCAGGAGAGGGTGCATCCCTCCTGGATCGTTCCCGGCGGCGTCGCCACGCCGCTTTCCGGGGGCACCCGTGACCGTATTCTTTCCGAGTTGCCGAGCGCTATGGGTATTGCCCAAAGAACTCTTGATTTCTTCAAGCGCGCGATGGACAACTATAAGGAAGAAATCGAGTTTTTTGGTTCGTTTCCGACCATGTATGCCGGCCTCGTCGATTCCAAAGGGAATCTGCAACTTTACGACGGTGGCTTACGTTTCCGAAATGCAAATGGCGACGTGGTCGAAGACTTTGTCTCTGCCGACGACTATTCCGAGCACATCGGCGAAGCCAGCCTCCGCGAATCCTATCTAAAGGCTCCATTTTTCAAGCGGGCGGGATATCCCGCCGGCGTGTATCGGGTGGGGCCCCTCGCGCGCCTGAATGTTGCCAGCCAATGCGGAACACCTAAGGCGGATGCCGCATTCAAAGAGTTCCATCAACGGTTCGGCACGGTCGCAAACAGCGCCTTCTTGTATCACTACGCACGATTGGTAGAGATTGTCTATGCCTTAGAGAAGATCGAAGCGTTGCTGGAGGATCCGCGCATCTTGGATACCCATACACGGGCTACGGCAGGCGTGAACGCACTTGAAGGTGTCGGCATGATTGAGGCCCCCAGGGGTACGCTGATCCATCACTACAAGGTCAGCGAAGAGGGAGCGATTACTTGGGCCAATCTCATCGTGGCCACTGGCCATAACAATCTGGCGATCGGCAAGAGCGTTCAGCAGGTCGCTGAGCACTTCATCGACGGAACAAAGCTTACCGAGGGAATGCTGAACCGCGTCTCCGCCGTCGTGCGGGCCTACGACCCATGCCTGAGTTGCTCAACCCATGCCTCCGGCTTGCTTCCTATGGAGATCCGTCTACTGGATGCGACCGGAAGCGTCATCGATGAGTTGAGCACGGAGTAAGCAGCCGGGAGGAATCCCGCAGTCTGTGTCCTTGACCAGGCCCATGCACCGGAAGCCTAGAAGGTGGACCTCGACGTTTTCGCATTTGCGGTCTCCCTGAAATCTGCAGTTCCCACTTTTACTACTGTCCCCCGAGGTTGCGGTTTGGCCTCTTTGCCTTCCTCCGATTTGCTTTTGTCTTCCGATGGCGGCGCCGTGGGCTCTTCCGTCCAGACTCCGTATACGCGCCCACCATACGCAGCCAGGCCACTGTAATCGCCGAAGAACAGCCCTCCAGCTTCGAAGGCTTCGTCGGTCCAGGCGTAATTGTCGAATGTGCGCCCATGATCGGTGGAGCGCGCCAGCGCAACAATCTGCTTACGATTACCGGGATGGTTCCGTCGATCGTAGAAGATCACATTCACAGAGCTATCCACCGGGTCAACGGCAAGCCATTGGAAGAACTGCTCAGCCCCATCGTGCACCCGGTCATTGTTTACTCTGGCGGCAGGGGTCCAATGTTTGCCGCCATCATCCGAGCTTGAGATGAACACATCGAGATCCCCGTTGCGGTAATCGCTCCAGGTCACGTAAATGCGTTTGCTGGCGGAGTCCACAGCAATCTGCGGAAATCCGTTCGCGCGGTCCAGTGTCTCAATCGCAAACATGATCGGCGCGGTATGAATGATCGGACGCGCACGGGAGAAGGTTTTTCCTCCGTCCCGCGATGAAGTGAACATCAGATCATCGTCCTGACTCCAGACCACGTAAAGGGTCCCATCGGGGGCCACTGCGCCATCAAAGCCCTCGGCGGCACCATTGTCATCTCGCGGCAGGCCTGGATGCGCATCGATCTCGACTGGTACCGACCACGTCTTCCCGTCGTCCGTCGAGCGCGAGATTACCATTTGCGAGTCGGTAAGCCGCCATCGGGTCCAACCGACGTACAAGTTTCCAGTGAACTTGCTTTTGGAATTATCGGCGACAATATAAGGCTTATCCTCGAACGGAATTCCATCCGCAGTCGGCTGCTCGACTACGGGAATGTGATCGGCCTCCCACGACTTCCCGCCGTCAAGTGATCGCCGAACGAAGATGCCGTTGCGCGTTGCTCCATGTGCCCAGTAATTAAAAGTGCCGAGCTTGTCGAACGCGATGTAGCAGATGAACGCGTGACCTTGATTATCAAAGACAGTGGAAACATCTCCAGAAACTCGGTAATTCTTCGGATCAACGCCTTCGGCCAGTTGCCATGATGCCCCCCCATCCTCTGAATACGCTGCATGCGCATTATCCTGAAACACTGCGACCACCTGTTGTGGATTCGCAGGATTTACCGCAACGCTGGGCTCTGTGAAATATCCGGGCGATGGAGTGAGACTGAACACCTGAGCCCGCGGAGCCTTCGGCATCTCCTGGCTATAGAGCAACCCGGTGTCGCTGATGCCGAACACAATGCACACTCGAAGAAAAATTCCCTTGCATGATCGCGGCAAGAACATTTGCGTCCTCGATGATATGGTTAAGGCTCCTGAACTAGTGACGATCACCGTAACAAAGGGCCGCGCCACCAGCGATCCCGGCGTCAGCCCCGTAACGTGCGATCACAAGCGGAACGTCTGATGCGTGTGGGTTCACACACCAGTTCGGAAGCTGTCCTTTGAGTTCCTCGAAAAACGGCTTAAGCATGGCGGCGACCCCTCCGCCGATCACGACCACATCCGGATCGAGCAGATCAACGATATTGCCCAGCCACGGTGCAAGCAGTTCGACCGTGTCGAGCAGAATCTCTTTGGCCAGCGCGTCACCCTGTGCATAAGCGCGGCCCACGGTCTCGCTGGTCACGGTGTTGATATCGCCTCCTGCCAACGAAAGCAGCAACGAACCTCGCGACGTTTCTGTAGCAATTCTCGCTCTTGCGCGCGCGCCAATGGCAGGACCTGCGGCAAGGATCTCGATGCACCCGCGCTTGCCGCAAGCGCAGACGGGCCCCCGATAGTCGATGCTGACGTGCCCCCCTTCACCTGCAGAACCGGTCTTGCCATGATAGATGGAACCATCGAACACGATGCCCGTTCCAATCCCGGTCCCGATGGTCAAATAGAACACATAGCGGAAGCCTCGCGCGGCGCCCCAGAGAGTCTCGGCAAGAGCGGCGGCGTTGGCATCGTTGTCGACCGTTACAGGCACGCGGTACTTCGCGCTCACTCGATCAGCCAAAGGAAAATTTCGCCAGCAGGAAACATTCGGCGGATTCAGAACAATGCCGCGCTTTGGATCTAGCGGACCTGGAGCACAAATCCCGATCCTCTCGATTTCCAGTGTCGTGCTCGACGACATGGAGTCAATCGCGCGAGTAACAGCGTCGAACCCGGCCTCAGCCGAACCGTCAGCAACCATGGGCGCACGTTGCTGAGCGAGTATCTCGCCCTCGCGGCTCACCACGCCAACCGCAACCTTGGTGCCGCCGATGTCGACTCCCAGTGCTGCCTTCACAGTCATGGCCTGCTATCCCCCGCTTCAGCAGGGATACCGGAAAACTGCACCTTGAACGTCTTGATCTCATAGGGGTTTGTCGGCACCTCCACTGTCTCGTTCGCAAGGGATAAACCGCTCAACGGCTTCTCCATCAAATCGGTTTCAGAAGCTGAACTTGCGCCCGTCGGCAGCTGGAACGCCACGTCGCCCTGTTTCCCCGCCCATTCGAAAAACCGGATCATTATTGCGTTATCGTCTTCAGCTCTTTTGACAGCGGTCACGATGACGTTATCCGACTTCGTTTGCACGAACGAATACTCGGCCGGAAGTTTCCCTTCATGTTTGCCCGGAGTAAGCGCGATCAGCTTATAGTTCAATTCGTAGCCGCGCCGAATCGTCAGCGCGTCTTTCCAGCCACCTCCATGCGGATAAAGCGAATACGTAAACTCGTGATGGCCTTCATCTGCATGGGGATCAGGCCATTCGGCTGACCGCAACAGCGACAGCCGGAGAACATTGCTTTTGGCGTCGTATCCATATTTGCAGTCATTCAGCAGGCTCAGCCCGTGGCTCGCGTCGGATATGTCAGCCCATCGGTATGCCGGAACTTCAAACTGCGCCTGCTCGGCGGGAGTATTGCGCGTTGTCGGCCGCTCAACCGATCCGTAAGGGATTTCGTAAGTTGCTTTGTCGCTATGCGAGCTCACAGGAAATGCGATCTTCAGCAGAATATGCTTCTCATGCCACTCTGCCTGCATTTTCACATCGACCCGCGGCACGCCCGCATACAGGGTGATGTCCCGGACGAATGTCGAGTTCTGGAAGTGATTCTTCACCCGAATCACTGCCCGCAGCGGACCACTTTCCACGAGTTTGACCTCATCGGCCTTGTCCAGATCCCAGTGCTGCTTTTCGAAATCCGCGTCAATGTTCCAGGCATCCCACTGCTTCGGCTTATCGACAAACGTCTGCAGGAGGTTGCCGCATGTCGACTTCTTTGGCCCTCCTGTGCCCGTTTCGGCGGGCGCGAGAGCCTCCGTTCCGCCGCGTTTATCAAACAGGCTGGTCATGCACCCGCTCTGCGAGTCGATCTTCACGCGGATGAACTCGTTCTCCATTGTCTCGGCCGTTGCTTTTAGCAGGGAGCGGACCGGTGCTCCCGACGTCGCTGAACGAACGAAATAAGTCGTGTAGCCCAAAGACGGCGTATTCGACAGGAGAAGAAAATGGGCACGATGCGTGTCGGAGTCCATCGAAAGCAATTGAGTTTCTGCCAGTCTTCCATTCGAGTCGACGACCTCAATCTGTCGGGCAGGAGCGGGCAACTGGATTTCCACCTCCGACACATTGGTCCGTGGCCACGAAAGGGAATTGAACAACATCAGCGGTACCCCCTCGCCATTTGTATTCACATGGGCGGCAATCTCACGAAGCGAGGCGTAGGTAATGTCATTGGCAGCGCGGTCCACATTGTTTAGGTTTCGCTCGGCGTCGAGATAATTCACCCCGATCCCTGAGCCCGGCATGATGTCGTGGAAGTGATCGAATAAGAGGCTCTTCCATGCCTGCGTCATTACGCCCTGGGGATAAGCCCGTCCGTACAACGACGCCAGCGACGCGAATTTCTCCGCATTCAGTACATTCTCTTCCGAGCGCCGGATCCGCCGTTTGGTCTCGGCCTGCGTCGTAAATACCCCGCGGTGATATTGAAAGTAGAGTTCTCCATCCCAGGTTGGTATCTGCATCCAAGGCAGCTTCTTCTCCATGTCGCTGAAGAACTCGCTGGCAAAACTGAACTCCAGCTTGGGAAAAACGAAATCCGGAGCGCGCATTTGCTCGGCATGATCGAGCATGACCCGAGTCGGCCCGCCACCGTGATCGCCTACGCCATACAGGTGCATCATCTCGGGCTTGTCGGGAATCCTCGGCCCATAGATCGAGGGCATCCAGACAGCAACTTGATTCCCTAAAGGTTCTGCATCGATGGGATCGGCATAGTCGTGCGGAAAATAGGTCAGCAGACGGCTGCCATCAGGCGCCTGCCACCAGAAAAACTTATATGGAAACGTAGTGAACTCATGCGCCCACATGAGTTTTTGAGTCACGAAATAGTCCATCCCCGATCGCTTGTAGATCTGTGGCAGTTGCCAGTTATAACCGAAGGAGTCAGGATTCCATCCGATCTTCACATCCACGCCGAAGTTCTGCTGGAAATATCGCTTTCCCACTAAAATCTGCCGCACCAGCGATTCGCCATCGGGCATGTTCAGGTCAGGTTCGACCCACATTCCACCGATGATTTCCCAGCGCCCTTCCTTCACACGCTGCTCAATCTCGTGATACAGATCCGGATACTTCTCCTGCATCCACTCATAAGTCCGGGCAGACGACATGGTGAACTTGAAATCCGGATACTCCCGCATCAAGTCGAGCACACTCCGGAACGTGTTGCGAACAACTTCCACGGTTTCTGTCCACGGCCATAGCCACGCCATGTCAATATGCGAATTACCAACGGCGCGAATCGTGAACTGCTGCAACCACGGCCTGAGCACCTGCAACTTGCTTTGCGCCGAACTCAGTGCTGTATCGAATGCTGCCTGATCTCCCCTGGCGAGAGAAGCAAAATCAATTGCCTGGAGCGCTGCTTCCAGTTGGCGTTCACGCTCCGCTTTTCCATCTTCGTAAGCCGCGATGATAGGCCGCGCTGCCAGGAATTCCAGACGAAGGCGGGCCGGGTCCGGACGCATTTTCGGCGCATCAATCGTGAGTTCGCTGTGGACGAACTCCAACTGGACCGCATCTCCGGCGACGATGCGTGCCGCCACCAGGAACTTCTGTCCCGGTTGCGCGTTCTCCGTCAAGAGAACGGGCAGAATACTGTCGTCATCACCACGGTGGAGGACTGCGCCATTCGAAAACACCCTGATCATCAGGCTACCCGAACTTCCGAAGCGCAGGTCCAACCACACCCGCGATCCCTGCGTGGCATAGCCATTGATCTTCTCGGGAATCTGCACCCAACGCCGGAAAACTCGCGTTCCCGTCCAATGCTCCTCGTTGGTGTGCTGACCTCCGGGCCCCGACATGTTCTTTACAGTGAATACACCCCAATCAGAGTCGTTCAAACCCGGATCTTCCGGATGAGGGATGTCGCTATGAAAACGCCATTCAGATTCTGGTTGGCGAGTAAGCGAGTTGAGTCGATCAAGTGTGGCTTTATAAGGATCTGTGACGTTTTGGGACAGTCCTGGGATACAGCACACCAGAAGAAGGAAGAGGGCGAAAAGGGCGGCAAAACGCTTCATATGAGGGCACGACCTTTCTTGCGGGATCAAGGGCAGCACAGGTTGGGAACGCAACGAAACCTCTTTGTCGAGTATCAATGAAGAAGCTAAGTCGCTGATTTTACAGTGTCGACGGCCAGAATGCCTCTAGCCACAAAAATTCTGATTCCTTTTATCGAAATTTTGAGTCTAAGGCCGAGAACAGTAATGTTGACGCGGGCCAGAACAGCCCGTAGAATCTAGCCTCGAATGTCAAGTAGCTCCCATCTTCGCGCGACGTGCTGCTGCATCTGTTGCTGTTGTTGTGGATGCGTGCGCTCTGGCGCGGGGAGGCTGCTGACCTAAGAATTTCTTCTTAAGATAAGCACTCATCAACCCACCGCCAGACGATTCTGGCGGTGGGCTTTTTATTGCTCCAAAACAGAGAATGAACCAGACGACCACAACTGCAAAGAAAGAGACCACGGCGCAGCGCGCAGAGCGCCTCAAGCGCGCAAAGAATCCGTGGGAGGGACTGGACGAGATTCGCCGCTTCGCTCGCGATGGCTTCGACTCCATTCCCTCTGAATGGATCGGCACGTACTTCCGCTGGTGGGGCGTTTACACGCAGGGCGACGGTGCTGGCGTCACGGGCGGCCAGGGAGGCATCGGGCGCGCGTTACAGCGGTTCATGGTGCGCATCCGAATTCCCAATGGCATCATGACCTCCCATCAGTTACGCGCCATCTCGAACCTCACCCGACACTACGCCAACGGAATCGCCGATCTCACCGTCCGTCAGAACATTCAACTGCATTGGGTCACCATCGAGGCTCTCCCTGAGGTACTTGAAGGCTTGTGGCGGGTCGGCCTGAATACAACCGGAGCGTGCGGCGACGTTGTGCGAAACGTCACTGGATGCCCCGTGGCTGGGGTTGACGCCGAGGAGATTATCGACGCTTCACCATTTGTCCTTGAGACTTCCCAGTTGCTGGCGGGAAATGCGGAATTTTATAACCTGCCCCGCAAGTTCAAGATTTCCATCGGGGGATGCCACTCCTGGTGCTCCTATCCGGAAATCAATGACATCGGCCTGACTGCTACTACCAGAACCGTAGCAGGGAAGCGGGAGGTTGGGTTCTCCCTCCGTGTCGGCGGCGGTCTGTCGGCCGAGCCCTACCTGGCTGCGCGCCTGAATGCATTTGTGCAGCAACATCAGGTCGTGCCGGTCATCAAGGCAATTACTGAACTGTTTCGCGATTCTGAAGTTCTGCGCGAGCACCGCGAGCGCGCGCGGATGAAGTTCCTCTTCCTGCGCCATGGGTGGACAGCCGAGCGTTTCCTCGACGAATTGCACCAGCGCATGGGTTTCCGTCTCGATCCAGCGGCGGAAGAGCATCCGCCCGATGACGTCTATCGTGATCACGTCGGCGTTCATGCACAGAAGCAGCCCGGACTCTCGTACGTCGGAGCCGTTGTACTGCGGGGTCGCATCACTGCCGACCAGATGCAGTCGGCTGCCGATCTTGCTGAGCGTTACGCGGGCGGCGAACTTCGCGCCACCAACATGCAAAATTTGCTGATCGTTAACGTACCTACGATCAATGCCGACGTCTTAGCCAGCGAACTGAACGAGATCGGATTCCAGGTAAGCAGTTCGGCATTTGCCCGGGGCACAGTAGCGTGCAGCGGAACCGAGTTCTGCAAACTGGCCATCACAGAAACCAAGAGTTTCTCGCGCTGGTTGGTTGAGGAGATGGAAGAGCGCCTGCCAGGTTTCGATCAGCACCTGAAACTCCACGTCACTGGCTGCCCCAATAGCTGCGGACAGCACTGGATCGCCGACATCGGCATCGAAGGCAAGAAGATCAAAGTCAATGGCAGTCTGGCCGACGCTTACTACTTTTGCGTGGGCGGCGCGTTAGGCCTGCATCAGTCAACGGCTCGGCCCGTAGGTTATCGCTGCCTCGCAACGGAGGTACCCGAGGCGCTCGAACGCCTCCTGGACCGCTATCTCGCTGATCGAGAACCATCGGAGAACCTGCGCGGCTTTTTCGCGCGTCACAGCGACACTCAGTTACGACAGTTTCTGGCGGGAGAAAACTTTCCACCTGTCGCCCGCGATCTGCCCTCTCCGCAAAATCTGGTGCACTTGGCAGGAGGTATCGGTGACTAGCTTATTCCCAATGTTCATGAAGCTGACCGGAAGACAGGTCGTGATCGTCGGAGCCGGAAAAGTCGGCGAACCGAAGATTGCCGGCTTGCTCGAAACTGGCGCCCGCATCCGAGTAGTCGCTCTCGATGCTACCTCCGCGGTGCGCGAATGGGCTCGTGCTGGAAAAATCGACTTGGAACTGCGTGCCTTCGCCAACAACGATTTGCATGGAGCATTCCTGGTGGTAGTTACTACCGCCTCGCGCACCCTGAATGAACGGGTGTATCACGAGGCGCAGCGGCTCGGTGTACTCTGCAACGTCGTCGACGTCCCCGATCTTTGCGACTTCTTCTATCCCTCGATCGTTCGACGTGGTGATCTGCAAATCGCAGTGTCGACAGCCGGACAGAGTCCGTCGTTGGCGCAGAAGATCCGGCAACAACTGGAAAAGCAGTTCGGACCTGGATACGCCACGTGGGTGGCCGAACTGGGGGAAACCCGCAAGCGGATTCTGGACAGTGACCTCGAGAAAGAACGCAAGCTCGATCTCCTTCATTCGCTAGCGAGCAGGGAAGCGGTAGAGGCAGCTTTGTCTGAGCACCGCGAATTCGCGGCCGAACTCGTGTCCCAGGGAGAGAAAGCATGAAAGGGAAAGTCTTTCTCGTAGGGGCGGGCCCCGGCGATCCAGAGTTGCTGACGGTAAAGGCTCTGCGATTGCTTCAGAGTGCGGAAGCAATCTTGTATGACGAGTTAGTGTCCCCTCAGATCCTCAAGCTCATTCCAGCGACAGCGCAGGTCCACAACGTCGGAAAGCGATGTGGCGAAAAGAGGATCCAGCAGGAAGAAATCAACTTTCTGATGATCGCTCTCGCGGATTCGGGCCTGCGGGTAATCCGCTTGAAGTCCGGAGATCCGATGATTTTCGGGCGTGCGGGAGAGGAGATCGAAGCTCTTCGACGGGTTAACGTGGATTATGAGATCGTGCCGGGCATAACCGCCGCTTTCGGAGCAGCAGCTTCGGTACACATACCGTTGACGCATCGCCTCGTGTCGTCGGCCGTCGTATTCCTGACTGCCCATCAAGCCGCAAACAGTGAGGCCGTTGATTGGGAGAAGTTAGCGGGGAGCGGTGCGACTCTCGTGATCTATATGCCGGGACACAATCACGCACACCTCGCCACGAAACTGCAAGCTGCCGGGTTGGCAGGCGATACTCCCGCCGTCATCATATCCCGGGCGAGCACACCGCACCAGCAGACCTTCCACACGACTATCAGTCAGTTGCAGTTTTCCCGCAGGTTGGCTGCTCCGAGCTTGCTCATCGTTGGCGATGTAGTTCGATTTGCGGACAGGCAACCCGAAATTGCAATCCCTGCCGAACTGATTTCGGCATTGGTCACAGACTCCATCTCAGAGGAGCCAGTTGCGTGAAAGAGTTCATTCATCCCTCTACCCAGAACGATGGTCAATTTCGGGTGACCCAGGTCCAGCAGGTTGCGGAAACCTGGTCTCCGCAACACGCCCTCACTTGGGCGTTCGAGACATTCGGCAATACAGTGGCGATTTCCTCGGCGTTTGGCGCGGAAGGCATGGTCCTGATCGACATGGCTTCGCGCATCAACAAGGACTTCCGCCTGTTCACCGTCGATACGGAGTTCCTGTTCCCAGAAACGTATAACCTGATGGACCGCATCGAGGAGAAGTACGGCATCTCAATTGAGAGGGTATATTCCGTGCTCTCACCCGATGATCAGCAACGGGTGCATGGCGAAGCGTTGTGGAGCCACAATCCCGATCTCTGCTGCAATCTGCGGAAAGTCGAACCTCTTCGCCGCAAACTGGGCGAACTCAGCGCATGGATCACGAGCATCCGCCGCGATCAAACGTCGGTTCGCTCGGCTGCGAGAAGAGTAGAGTGGGATGCGAAGTTCGGGCTTGTGAAGGTGAATCCCATCGTAGACTGGACCTCTAAGCAGGTGTGGCGCTACATCCACGATCACGACGTGCCCTACAACGCGCTCCATGATCAAGATTACCCGAGCATCGGCTGCACTCACTGCACCCGCGCAGTCAGACCCGGAGAAGACCCGCGCGCAGGACGCTGGCCAGGATTCAATAAAACTGAGTGCGGACTGCACATCATCGAGCCGGTCGCAGCCACGGTGCAGGTGACGGCAGCAGCGGCGAAGAGCGGCGACTAGCAGATTTGTCTTTCATCCAGCCTGGCAGAACGCGCTCGAGATCCCTCCCCAATCGTGCGAAGGGTCTATTCGACTAAAGAACGCGCCATGCAGGCGTCGCACCGATTCCTCGGCTTTCGACTCGTCGACTAGGAACGATAGCGTTCCTTCCGATGCCCCTTGGCATAAGACGCGGACGTCCATGTCGGAAACAGTCGCAAAGACTCGGCTCGCGACCTCAGGCTGTCGCCGGATATTCTCCCCTACCAAACACACAAGCGCCTTGTGATTTTCCCAATGCACCTCGGACACTTCCTGAAGGTTTTTGACAATCTTGGGTAAGGCAAGGGTTGAACCGACCAGAAGCGATATCCGATCGACCGAAGTTCCCATCACACCTACCGTGCAGTTGTTCTCCTCAAGAACGCTAAACACGGTATTCAACAGCGCAGCATCGACGTCTTGTCGCGGCTGGATTTCGAGCAGGACTACATTTCGCTTTGTGGTAATCGCGCTTACGCGGTTGCCCGCGCTGATCTGTGCGGTGATCTCGGTGCCGTGGCGCTCGGGATGCCGCGCATTCAATACATGCACAGGAATGTTCTCCCGCATTGCCGGCGAGAGCGTTGCCGGATGCAGTACCTTCGCTCCAAAGTGCGCCAGATCGGCTGCTTCATCGAAACTAAGTTTGCGGATCACGCGCGCATCCGGGCAAAGCTTGGGATCCGTGGTCATCACTCCGTCGACGTCGGTCCAGATCTCCACGCGGGCTGCGCCGATCGCCGCGCCAACAATCGTCGCACTGAAGTCTGATCCGCCGCGCCCAAGAGTGGTCGGAACTCCGTCCGCAGTGGAGGCAATAAAGCCGCCAAGCACAGGGATGTTTCCTGCTCGTAATAGAGGATTCAACAGGTCCTGCACCCGCTGGTTGGTCAACTCCCAAAGCGGACTGGCTTGTCCGTGACGGGCGTCAGTAAGGATGCAACTGCGCGCATCAACATGCGATGCACGCAGCCCCGCTTCAATCAGAGCCCAACTGATCAGCCTGCTTGAAAAACACTCCCCAAAGCTCAACAGCCGATCCTGCGCTGTCAGGTCAAGATGCCGGGACAGTTCCAGATCCTCGAGCAGACACTCCAGAGCCTGGAATTCGCTCCGTAGTCGGCAATCCAGCGAGCCATAGGCCGAAGCGCTCAGAAGGGAATCGGCGAGTTGTTCATGGCGCACGTAGATGTTTCGGACGGTTGCGAGAGCCGCTCCCAAATGGCCATTCGATGCTGTATTTCCGGCTTCGAGCAATCGGTCGGTGACCTTCGCCAGAGCGCTGACTACCACGACCGGTTGTGCGTTCAGGCGACTTCTTACAATACCGACCAGTCGCTGAATAGCGGCGGCGTCCTCCACCGACGTTCCGCCGAACTTCATCACCACGACATCTTCTCCGCCCTCAAATCTACTTTGTCGCTGTAGACCGCTCATGTTCTTCGACTCCATTCTCGAGAATTGCCAAAAAGCAAAAACCCACCGCCAGATGCTTCTGGCGGTGGGTTCGGTGAACTTGCTTGAGATTGCTTTACTTCATCATCCGTTCCCGTCCTCCAGAAGACACGTAATTCGTGTCGACACGTCTGTACCTGTCGATGTAATTCGCTCCGTCTTCTGGACGCGGGTATTCATGAAAGCAGCATTTCTAGGCGCGTGAAGAGAATATCGGACAGAGACCGTTCGAGTTAAATTCATAATTGTGATGATATGAATCGAAATTTCAGGTTCAACGGCTAAGCGTCGGACTTCTTTATGTGGGTAGCAAATTGCCGTAAGAGCGCCACAAATGCCGTAGAGGCCACAGAAAGAGTGCGATCCCGACGATAGGCCAAGCCCAGTTCACGATAAAGTTCTGCATCTTCAAGGTCGATCAGCTTTACGCGTCCCGCATCGACTTCATCCCGCGCAAACGACGCACTTATCAGGGAAACCCCCAGATCGGCCGCCACAAAGCTCTTGATCATTCCGATGCTCGGTAGCTCCATCCGCACCTGAAGATCCGCGTTATACGGCCGGAAGAGTTTGTCCAGAAGTCGTCGGGTGTGGCCTGTCTTGGGGAACAGCAACGGCTGTTTGACAATCTCGCTGACCGGCACCACTTTGTGCTTTGCCAGGGGATTCTTCGGGCTCACCATCAACATCAACTTATCGCGGAAAATCGGCTGGATCTTCAGGCTGGGCGACTGAATGGGAAGCGTCAGGATACCCACCTCTACCTCGCCGTTTTCCAGCTTCTCTACGATCTTGTAACTAAAATTACGGTAGATACTGATTTGCACCGGCGGATACCGCCGGCAATATTCCGCAAACACCTCCGGCAACACGTACAAGCACGTAGCCTCGTTCGCTCCCACCCGCAGCGTGCCGCGCGGCGTGGTGCTATGGTCCGCGACCGCCGTAAGCGACTCATCTCTAAGATTCTTCAGGCGCTCCGCATATTCGTAGAAAATCTGGCCCGCAGGGGTAAGTTTCACGGTCTTGCCGGAGCGATCCAGCAAGCGATCGCCATACTCCTGCTCGAGCTGGCGGATTTGGGCGCTGACCGCCGATTGCGATCGAAATACCTTTTCCCCTGCACGGGAAAAACTGCCTTGTCTGGCGACTTCGAGGAACGTAATGAGCTGATCAAAGTCCATGGGTTGGCCGAATTATAGCGGACTCATCCCGAATTCGCGGTTAATTCCTGAGCCACCGCTTGCTGGCGCAAGTTCGGAATTTTTTATAGGAACGATCAAAATTCTGCATTGTACTTTGTTGCCCAATAAGCCTTATTAAAAAGAGGCGCAGTAGTTCCTGAGCACAAGTGTGCCGCCGCCTGTTCGCCCCGCCGGTACGCCTAACTACAGGTGATTCAAACGTTTTTCGAAGTTGTGCGATGGAGTCCTTGATGACGCGTCTCAACTCGACCCACGGCTCACCCCCGGCGCAGGGCCTCTACCATCCGGCCCACGAGCATGACGCGTGTGGAATCGGGTTTGTCGCCAGCATCTCTGGCACGAAGAGCCACGACATCATTAAGAAGGGCATTCAGGTCCTTCTGAACCTTGCCCATCGCGGCGCCTGCGGATGTGATCCCGAGACCGGCGACGGCGCTGGCGTCCTGATCCAGATTCCCCACAAATTCTTTGCGCGCGAGTGCGAAAAATTGGGATTCACCCTTCCCAACCCCGGTATGTATGGCGTGGGTATGGTTTTCCTTCCGGTGGAAAAGCACCAGCGGCTTACTTCTGAAGGGATTCTCGAGCGAATCATCAAAGAAGAAGGCTTATCAGTGCTCGGATGGCGCGACACGCCGGTCTACGCCTCGGCGATCGGCCGTGTGGCGCGTGCTTCCCAGCCCTACATCCAGCAGATCTTCGTTGGCGGTGCTCCCGGCCTGGACGAGGATGCCTTCGAACGGAAGTTGTATGTTGTGCGCAAACACGCTGAAAATGAGATCCGCGAAGCCGCAGTCGAAGATGTGGAGATGTTCTACATCCCGTCCCTTTCCTGCCGGACGATCGTTTACAAGGGCCTCCTGCTCGCTCAGCAAATCACGAATTTCTATCGTGAACTCGCTGACCCCGATGTCGTGAGCGCGTTGTGCCTGGTCCACCAGCGTTTCTCTACGAATACATTTCCAAGCTGGCAGCGCGCACACCCTTATCGATACATCGCGCATAATGGCGAGATCAACACTCTCCGCGGCAATGTGAACTGGATGCATGCCCGCCAGTCTTTGCTGAGTTCGCCATTGTTCGGCGACGATATCAAGAAACTGTTCCCTATCATCGCTCCCGACGGTAGCGACTCGGCGAACTTCGATAACGCAGTCGAACTGCTTGTACAGGCTGGACGCAGTATTCCTCATGCGATGGCCATGCTGATTCCCGAAGCTTGGGCCGGCAATCCGCACATGAGGCCGGAGAAGCGTGCCTTCTACGAATATCACGCTTGCGTGATGGAGCCGTGGGATGGGCCGGCAGCCATTGCCTTCACCGATGGACGGGTGATCGGCGCGACTCTCGATCGCAACGGACTCCGGCCTGGACGGTATGTCGTCACGCACGATGATTTGGTGGTGATGGCGTCAGAAGCGGGTGTGCTCGATGTCGCGCCGGAGCAGGTCAAGAGGAAAGGCCGTCTTCAGCCCGGCAAGATGTTCCTGGTCGATACCGTAGAAGGCCGCATCATCTCCGACAGAGAGATCAAACAGAAACTGGCTTCGCGCCAGCCATATGCCGAGTGGCTGAAGGAAAATCAGATCACGATGGATCAGTTGCCGGAGCCTTCGCGCATGCACTATCCCGATGCCGAGACTTTGCTGCGTCGGCAGCGAGCTTTCGGTTATAGCGACGAAGACTTGCGCATGATTCTTGCCCCGATGGCGACCAAAGGCGAGGAACCTGTCGGTTCGATGGGCACGGACACGCCGCTGGCATGTCTCTCGGACAGGCCACAATCGCTGTTCAATTATTTCAAGCAGCTCTTTGCACAGGTCACGAACCCTCCGATCGATCCGATCCGCGAAGAAATGGTGATGTCGCTTATCAGCTACATCGGCAGTGAGCGCAACATTCTCGAGGAGGCGCCGGAGAGTTGCCACATGTTGAAGCTGGCGCATCCGCTGCTGACCAATCGCGATCTGGAAAAATTGCGCCGGGTTTCCAACCGCGACTTGCTGGCTACAACACTGCCCGCTCTGTTTCACGCCAAGGAAGGCGAAGCAGGACTGAAACGTGCGCTTGACGAGTTGTGCCAGCGCGCTTCGTTCGCTGTAAAAGCCGGATACTCCTTGCTCATTCTCTCCGACCGTGGGGTCGACAAGGATTACGCGCCCATTCCTTGTCTGCTGGCCCTGGCCGCCGTCCATAACCTGCTTGTGCGCGAGGAAACACGGACCCAGGTCGCGCTGATCACCGAATCTGGTGAACCCCGCGAGGTCATGCACTTCGCCCTGCTCAGCGGCTATGGAGCCAGCGCGATCAATCCCTACCTCGCGTTGGAAAGCGTCGAAAACCTCACTTGGCGTGGAGAGTTGGGCAATGGTGTAACTCCCGAGGTTGCCGTAAAGCACTTCCTGAAAGCGATCAAGAAGGGCCTCCTGAAGACGTTCTCGAAGATGGGCATCTCCACGCTCCAAAGTTATCAGGGGGCCCAGGTCTTTGAAGCGATCGGCCTTAATAAGGAGTTGGTCGACACCTACTTTGCTGGCACCACGTCGCGCATTGAGGGAGTTGGGCTCTCGGTTCTGGCGACCGAGGCTCTGTTGAAGCACGATTATGCTTTCCGGCCCTTGACCGACTTTGAGACCGAACTTACCGTCGGCGGCAACTATCATCAGCGGGTCAACGGCGAATACCATCTGCTTAATCCGCTGACGATCAGCAAGCTTCAGCATGCGGTTCGCCAGGACAGCTTCAAGACCTTCGAGGAATACAGCGATCTCATCGACAAGCAAAGTGCGCAACTCTGCACGTTGCGCGGATTGATGAAGATCAAGAAGAGCGCCGCGCCCGTGCCGCTCGAAGATGTAGAGTCTGCGAAAGAAATCGTTAAGCGTTTCACGACCGGGGCGATGTCATTCGGGTCAATCAGTAAGGAAGCGCACGAAACGCTCGCCATCGCGATGAACCGCATCGGCGGAAAGTCCAATACGGGAGAGGGCGGCGAAGACGAAGAACGTTTCAAGCCCGATCCCAACGGCGATTTGCGCCGCAGCGCGGTGAAGCAGGTGGCCTCGGCCCGGTTTGGCGTCACGGCGAACTATTTGGTAAACGCCGATGAACTCCAGATCAAAATGGCGCAGGGTGCGAAACCGGGTGAAGGAGGCCAGCTTCCGGGCCACAAGGTTGATGACGTCATCGCCCGGCTGAGGCACTCGATTCCTGGCGTAGGCTTGATCTCGCCGCCTCCGCATCACGACATCTATTCCATCGAAGATCTCGCGCAGTTGATCTACGACCTGAAGAACGTCAACCCCCAGGCGCGTATCGCGGTGAAGTTGGTGGCAGAGGTCGGTGTCGGTACCGTTGCGGCAGGTGTCGCGAAAGCGCATGCAGATGTGGTCCTGATCAGCGGCGACAGTGGCGGGACCGGGGCCTCCCCGCTGAGTTCCATCAAGCATGCCGGCATCCCATGGGAATTGGGTCTCGCTGAGACCCAGCAGGTCCTGTTGCTCAATGACTTGCGCAGTCGTATTCGGGTGCAGACCGACGGCAAGCTTCAGACCGGCCGCGACGTCTGCATTGCAGCACTCCTTGGCGCTGAAGAATTTGGCTTCGCAACCACCCCGCTGATTGCGATGGGCTGCGTAATGATGCGCAAATGCCACCTGAATACCTGCTCGGTCGGCATTGCCACCCAAGATACGGAACTGCGCAAGAAGTTTCAGGGCCAGCCCGAGCATGTGATCAATTTCTTCTTCTTTATCGCGGAGCAAGTCCGCCGGTACATGGCAGAGATGGGCTTCAGCACAGTCGATCAGATGGTTGGGCGTGTCGACATGCTTGAGGTCGACGCGGCGGTGGCACACTGGAACGATCACTGGAAAGCTCGCGGGATCGATCTTGCTTCAATCCTCTACAATCCGCCGGTGCCATCTCGCGTTGCCAGACGTTGTATACACGCCCAGGATCACGGCTTGAGTAACCTTCTCGATCACCAACTGGTCGAGCATTCGCTCGATGCTTTGCTGAGCTTGAGTTCCGTTGAAATCAACCTGCCTGTGCGCAATGTGCATCGCTCCGTCGGGACTATGCTCAGTGGTGAGGTTGCGCGCCGATACGGATCTGCAGGCCTTCCCGATGACACGGTGCGCATTCATCTTTCCGGCTCGGCTGGCCAGAGCTTCGGCGCTTTTCTCGCGAAGGGAGTTACGTTGAAGCTTGAAGGCGAAGCCAACGACTATGTGGGGAAGGGCCTTTCAGGTGGCCGCCTGGTTGTGTATCCGCCTCGCGGTTCGATATTCGCCGCTGAAGAAAACATCATTATCGGCAATGTCGCCCTTTACGGCGCAACCGGCGGGGAAGCGTTCTTTAACGGCGTTGCCGGCGAGCGATTTGCTGTTCGCAATTCCGGATCGACTGCGGTTGTCGAGGGTGTCGGCGATCATGGGTGCGAGTACATGACGAACGGTTTGATCATTGTCCTCGGTTCCTGCGGCCGCAACTTTGCCGCAGGCATGAGCGGCGGCATTGCGTACGTGTTCGACGAACACGGAGACTTTACCGAGAAACGCTGCAATCTGGAATCGGTAGATCTCGAACCTCTCCTGGAAGTACAGGATCTCCAACTCGTCCGCGATCTCGTTCGCCGTCACATGGAGTCTACAGGCAGCCAGCGTGCGAAATGGATCCTCGAGAACTGGAACGAAGCGGTTTCCCGGTTCATCAAAGTCTTCCCGCACGAGTACAAGCGTGTATTGGGCGTGCCGAGAGTCGATCAAGCGTATATTCCAGGCGAAACTATCGCGGTTCTAGCCAACGCCGAGCAGGTGCAGCATGGGTAAGACTACGGGGTTCATGGACTATTCCCGCGAATTAGCTCCGCGCCGGCCCGTGCTCGAACGTGTGAACGACTGGTTCGAAATTTATCAGGACTTCTCCGAGGAACAGCTTCGCAAGCAGGGCGCACGGTGCATGGATTGTGGTGTGCCGTTCTGCCAGACCGGATGTCCGGTCAACAACTTGATCCCCGACTGGAACGATCATGTCTACCGTGGACAATGGAAAGAGGCTGTTCGCCAGTTGCATGCCACCAATAACTTTCCTGAGTTCACAGGCCGCATTTGCCCCGCTCCTTGCGAAGCCTCCTGTGTCTTAGGCATCACCGAGCCAGCGGTCACCATCAAACAAAACGAAAAGAACATAGTGGAACGTGGATTCCTGGAAGGATGGATTCACCCGGTTCTTCCGAAACATCGAAGCGGCAAAACCGTGGCTATTGTCGGTTCCGGACCCGCAGGACTTGCGGCTGGGCAGCAACTCTGCCGTGCAGGTCATGCGGTTACGGTTTACGAGAAAGCTGATCGCATCGGCGGTCTGCTTCGCTACGGCATCCCCGAGTTCAAGCTTGAAAAGCACATCATCGATCGCCGCCTCGAGCAGATGGCTGCCGAGGGCGTTAAGTTCGTTCCCAATGCGCATGTTGGGGGAAACGTCGCAGTCGAGGATCTGCGCCGCAACTTCGACGCGATTGTGCTCGCGGGAGGAGCCGAGCACCCTCGCGAGCTGAAAATCCCAGGGCGCGAGCTGAAGGGAATTCACTTCGCCATGGAGTTCCTGCCGCAGCAGAACAAGCGATGCCACGGCGACACGATCGATGCGGCGAGCGAGATTCTTGCAACCAATAAACGCGTCGTGATTATCGGTGGCGGCGATACTGGGGCTGATTGCCTGGGAACCTGCCATCGCCAGAAGCCGATTTCTGTGCACCAGTTCGAAATCATGCCGAAGCCGCCGGACGAGCGTTCTTCGCAGACGCCTTGGCCGCTCTGGCCCATGCAGCTTCGAACTGAAGCGGCTCACGAGGAAGGCGGCATCCGCGACTGGAGTATCGCAACGACAAGGTTTTCCGGCGATGATAACGGGTATGTGAAGCAACTTCATGCCGTGCGCGTCGGTGCGCCTCCGAAGTTCGAGCCGGTTGCGGGTACGGAATTCAGCATGGATGTTGACCTTGTTCTCATTGCAATGGGATTCCTGGGCCCTGTGCGCAATGGAATGATCGAGCAGCTTGGGATACAGCTGGATAATCGCGGGAACGTGGCGACCGACCAGAATTATATGTCTTCGGTCCCGGGAATTTTTGCTGCCGGCGACATGCGGCGCGGGCAGTCGCTGGTCGTGTGGGCCATTTCCGAAGGTCGTAAGGCGGCAGCTGGTGTCGACCAGTACCTCAAGCAACTTACCGTGCAGCCGCGAGTCGAGCCGACGCAGATCTATCCCAACGCTATTCGGATCGCGTAGCGGCCTGAACTTCCTCGAACAATTGCGCCAGTCGGCGCGCATCCTCGGAAGAGTTGCCAAAGCGGGCTGACTCATAGGCGCAGGTAAACTGCGTTATCGGCATGCGCAATCTGCCCTCAGGGATCCTGCGGATGAATTCCTGGGGAGTCTCTGCTTCCGCCTTGTCCAGCCCGCCTCGTGCCAATAGTCGAGTCATACGTTGATACCACAGCGCAGCAGCCTGCTCGGGTGAACGTTCCGGATGCTTCCCAAGCCACTTCTCTTGCAGCACACGAACCATCCGACCCACGTTTGCGAGCAAGAGCAGCGCGAGAGTCACGGCACTCGCAATCAGCATCCAGCCGCGAGGAGAACTCTCAACCGTGTTCTGCGCGTGTCGTGCCCACACAAGCATGGATGCGTAGTGTGCACGTGCCCACAAGCGCGCGCCTTCCCAGACGCCGTGCGAGGTGTTGATGGCGGATCGCGTAAGCATGTACTGATTGGAACTGTCGTAGGCGATGACCCAGTCGCGCCAGAATGACGCTGCGGCGTCCATGTATAGGGCGAAACGTCCCCAACCATGCGGAGTCCCTCCGCTTGAGGCTGGTGTGGGATCGAACGTTTGCCAGCCATAACCTGGAAAGTACGCTTCAACCCAGGAGTGAGCATCTTTGGCGCGCACCACGTAGCTTCCTGTGATGTCGTTGAACTCGTCGCTGCGGAAGCCGTTTACCACACGCGATGGAATCCCGAGCGTACGCAGCATGACGGCCATCGACGAAGCGAAGTACTCGCAATGTCCCTGTTTGCGCTCGAACAGGAAGTTCGCAATAGGGTCCTTTACTTCCCGCTGAGGCAGTTGCAGCGTATAGCCGAATCGAGTCCGAAGGTAATTCTCGATGACGGTGGCTCTGTCGTAATCGGTTTTGGCGGAACGCGTGACTTGGGAAGCCAACTGTGGGATTCGCCGGTCGATTCCATGTTCTGGCAGGCGAAGATAAGTCTCGGCAATATTCGTTGGATAATTGCGTCCAGACGTGCGCAATTCCGCGAGAGTCGGAGTTGCAATATCGGAGGTCGCTTCGTATCGGCTGATGGCGTGCTGGAAGTCGTAGTCGTAGACGGCTCCGCCGGAATCACCTCGAATCTGACGGTAATCTCCCCGCAAACTGAAAGCCCAGGGTGCGAGGAAGAAAACGTTCGTCCCAATTGGCTCCATCAGCACCTTGTAGTGAATCAGTTTCTCGCGTTGCAGGCTGGCAGTGGCGTAAGAACGCGGCGCTCGGCCATCACTGGGTAAGGCGAAACTCGTATCAGGCCTGCGCAACAACGCGGAAGCATCATTCTGATTGCTCCAAGAGTGTCCATCGAAGTCGGCGAGCGAGACGCCGCGCCAATGCAAATCGTAGAGGCCGCTCTTGTCGCCTTCGATCTGTATGTGCATCACCACGGAGTTGGATTGCTGAATTTGTCCGATCTGACCAAGTTGAACATGATCGCTGAAGCCTGAGGAGAAATCCGTTCCGTAGGAGTAACCGCCGAGATATCCGGCTGACATGCGCGGCATGACGAAGAACAACGCAGCGCCGCAGATCAGAATCATCAACATCAACGCAGGCATGAAGCGAACCAGGGAGAATGCGAGGTGGCGATGCTCGTGGGGATCGCTGGAATGCCGGGCTTGGATGGTCGCAGCGAGTCCCGATCGCCGCATCTCCATCAGGACGAAAGTTGCGATGGCCATCAGCATGAAGGCTGCAAAGCAGAAGAGGAAACTGCTATCGACGGTTAATACTGCCGAAGCGAGCACCATGAGGAAGGCGAGAATTGCCAAGGTGATGTGATCGCGTTCGCGCCGCAGGGAAAACATTCTCACGACTACGCCGAAGAGCGCGAGGTGTATGGTTGCTGGAAGAAAGCTTCGGGAAACTGCGACGTAGTCAATGGCAAAGAAGACGAAATAAATGATCGATAACGGTGTTGTCCAATACTCAGGGATGACAAAACTGCGTCGTTTGGCCAGCAAGAAACCGCGGATCGCGAGAGCGGTCGCGACCAATAGTGTGGAAGGAAGGTCGAGTCCACCTGTTCCGGCCAAAGTGCCAAACCCCGTAAGCACAAGTAGAAACAGGGCGACTTCGAAGTATTGCTCGATCGCTTTTTGGACCGGGATTACGCCGAAGGTTTTCGAGGCGGTGGACATTCAGTTGGAACGATGTGAGTTCCATTGTTCGACAAGTCCATCAAGAAAGGGAAGGGCGGGAGGCAGAATTCTTGCACCCAAAGTCACGTGGAGTTCGAATTGCGTCGGAGAGTTGGGTTTTCCCGAAATGGGAATCGGTCCGTGAGATGTGGGTACCCCCCTCCCCCCGGTCTATTGGAATCTAGAACTTAGGGGAAAATCTCGAATTAATCTATGGCGCTCAAGAGTTTAGGGGCAAAATATTGAGCCATAAAGACTTAGCTCCTGGACCCATTTTTTGTTTACACCGCTTTCGCCTTGGCAAGGATCTGCTCTCGTGAGTGTGGGCGCAAGGACTGAAGTCACATATGGCCGTGATTGTTGTCACGCCAAGAACAGGCAGCGTCCAGTCGCCCCGATTTCTGAGGCGGATTGTCCATTCGGACGATCAGCCGAAGAGCGCAACGAGCAGCTCAGCCATCAATAGAAGGAGCAATAGCCCGAAACCGACGGCGATCGTTACCATGCCTGCAGACAGAGGTAGTGGCGACGGGGAATAGCCCAGATCGGTCAGCACGGGACGCAGGGCCTGCTGGTAATACGGAACCAGACGCCTGCTGATTGTTCGGCGGAAGTATGGGACCAGATCGATAGCAACCGGAAGCAGTGTTGGCGTCCACCGGCTGTCGAAACGGACGAATGCGCGAATGGTGCCTAACCGATAGAGTTTTCTCCCGTCGTAGGATGTGGGTAATGGGTGGGGCAGCATTGGACTGACTTGTGCCGCGAATTCAGCCAAGTCGGAGTCCTGGTGCTTCCCGGCCCTGCCTCCAACAATCAGAAGCAGGTGCTCGGGTGTCAGCTGTTTCAAGGCCTGCTGAATTTCCCATCGCACGCCGGGACTGAATGATCCTGGGCGAATCACTGCAACACTTCCCTCGCGCAGAAGTTTGTGGACTCCTTCTTGCCATTCATCCTGGGTGAAATGCAGGCGGGTTGCTCCGAGTTCCGGCAACTGCTCGTGTGGCCTACCCACCGCGATTACAGAACCGACGGAAGACAACGATGCTACAAGCTGCTCTTCCTCGGTGATCAGCCCTAAGTTACCTAGGGCTCCACTACTTACTCCCTGGTCTGTCTTCGAATCTTCGGCAAATGACCGAAGGTAAATCACGGCTCCTTTCGCTGGGGGAAGGGGACCTTCTTTGGCGAGACGCAAGCGCCGCGCGTAGTTGAACATCGCTGTGCCCCCTGCGACCATGCCGCCACCGAGACCTCCAGCGATGAACCCACCAAGCGCACCAAATTCACTTGCAAATGCCCGGGCGGCGAAAAGAGCGACGACTCCAACGATGAGCAGGATTATTCCTACCACCCGGAGAAGTATGGCGTTAAGAGAACTCTGCATTTGGTTGGCTCCTTCCTCCCTTTTGGTACGGAATTGAGGTGATGGATCTAGCGCGCCGAATCGATCGCTAGATAGCGCTGGCAACGGCCGTCACCCGACTGGAAACTTACCTTCTTTGTCCTTGGAATCGGGGAAGCCTATGTTTCTACAACAGGAAGACGCGCACAAATTGTGCGTGATGAGCAGTCGGAGTTCAAGAGTTTTCAAGAAATTTCCGCGTGTTGGCGGACGAGACCCCGTTGCACTGGTGTTTTATTTTGGTGTTTTGCTGGGAGGAGCCGCAGGCTTTATTTCTGCCACGGCTTTTTGAAGATCGTCAACGGCTGTACTGGCGAGTTGATACAGTGCGGCATCGTTCTCCCGCTTCGCGATGTAGTTCGCGCCGGATTTGGAGATCTGGACTCTTTCGACTCGCTTTCCATCTTGAGAGGTGACTCTTGCATCAATTTCCGGAGTAATGAAACCTGAATCCACAAATTTCTCGGCGGATAGATCGCGCAGACTCGAGATGAGCGATCGGATACTATCTTCATCCATCTTCTTGCCGTTGTCCCACCAATCCTGGCCGCCGCGCATAAGGGAGTACGTTTTCGCGCTGGTGTGGAGTTCGAGTTTGCTGGGCTCGGAATATCCGAAATCGAAGAGCTTTTTGTTGCGGAAATCCTCGACCTTTTTGTTGACTGCGTCGACGAGAGATGAATCGACTTTATATGCGCCATCGACCTGGCTGGACTTGGCGTAGTACAGATCTTTGGCTTTGCGGATCTGAAGCTGCTGGGTCGACGACTCGTCGGTGAGCTTCACGGTGGCGACGGATGCGTCCCTGGCGAAGGCGGAATCGGCTTCTGTTGCAGCTTTGTCGGAGCCACTCAGGTCCATGCGGGCGTCAGTTAATTTTCGGACCAGTTCGCTGACTGCTAACGTGTCGGCGCGCATGGGCTTCGGCTTCAGGATTTGCCATTCGTCCTGGTTGTGGCCGAATTCGATTGCTCCGTTCTTTCCAGCGATCTCAAGGCGGCTTACTTTGTCGGGACTGACGGTCAGGAGGCGCTTGTCACGAAGATCGTTGAGGCTCTTATCCAGGCTCGTTTTGTGATACTCAGCCAGGGTAAACACCCGCGGATCGCCAGCAAGAGCGGCGTAGACCGCGCTACCTACAGGAGTGTTATCACCGAGAAGCAGACGCTGCGTTTTGTTGTTTTTCTCGGTGACATCGAGTTCGAAAGCTGGAGAAGCGAGACCATAGCGCTGCAGATTTGAGCTCTGATCCTCGAGCAGGCGATCAGAGTTGAGCGAAGAAATCGTGGAGAGCATCGTTGAGACGGTGGTCTGATCAGCCACGAACGCTTTCGGTTCGATGATCTTCCAATCAGAACCAGTTTTGGCCAGCACGATCGCGGGAGCGTCTTTCTTCTTCAATTCGAATTTCGTGATGGCGTTCTCGTCGAGCTTCAGGATCGATGGGGCAGCTTCTTCGTCGGGTTTGGCGGCCTCGGCAGTCGGCTTGTGGCGATCCGACCAATAAAGAACACCTGCAAGTGCTGCGAGTACGACTGTCGCAATGAGCAGACCACGAATCTTCATGCCTTATCCAATGTCGTGTTCAATACTTCAAACTATCTGCGCTTCCACCAGACGCCGACCCCGACGATGGCAACCGCGAGGGGCAAGGCGAACTGGCTGGTGGCGCGCACCCAGCTGAGTTGGCGGGCGGTCATGGTGATACGCCGATCCTCAGGCGCCTTGGGACGGATGGAAATCAAATCTTCGTCAGAAGAGAGCCAGTTCACGGTGTTCGAAGCCAGATCGTCATTGGCGAGGGCGCCGATGAAGCGATTGGACGCCCAAGTGGAACTGCCCACAACAGCGAATCGTCCCTGCGAATTTTCCTTGCCCGTATTGTAGGTTCCGGCAGCGGCCAGGGTCAGCGGCCCTTTCTTGTTTTTTGGATCTTTCGGATCTATGGCCGGGGAATTCAACTTGCTTGTGGCCACGCTGTCAGCGGAACTATCGAAGAGCTTCTGCACTGACGTCTTATCAGTGTTCTTGATTTCCAGCGATCGAGACAGCGGGAATCCGGTTGCTGTGCGCGCCATCTGATCAACGATCGGATGAGAGGCATAACTTGTCACCAGAGCCACCTGTGGGCCGACGCCGGCAAGTTGCCCCATGGGATTAAAGTCGAGAATCAAATCCTTGTCTACGGTCACGCCCCAGCTCTCGAGCAGGTTGGTGAGAGCGTCATTATCGGCAATTTCCTCGTGACCGAGTTTGAGGGGGGGATCGAGCATAAAAAGAGCGCGGCCACCGCTTTCCACGTATTTCTTGATGGTATCGACTTCCGGCTGCTCGAAATTCTTCGTCGGACCGGCGATCACCAGAGTGGTGCAGTCGCTGGGAACTTCCGCCTTCGAGAGCACGTCGATGGACTTAGTCTCGTAGCTATCCTTGGTGAGAACCTCCTTGAACTTCGACATGCCCTCGCGATTGCTGTCATCGGGTTGGTGCTCGCCGCTGCCTCTGGTAAAGCAAACGGTACGGGTATTGCTCTTCAGATCGCGAATGAAGGCACCCGTGATTGCTTCCTCGGTCATGCTCTTGGCTTCTTCTCTTTTCTGGCCAATCTGAACGACCGCAGTACCAAGGCTGCGAATGCCGAATTCGCCAGCCAGTTCGCGATCTTTATCGGGATCGACGTACTTCACCTGCACCTTGGGTGAAAGATTGGCATACTGATCGAGGAGGTCCTTGCCTTCGCGAAAGCGCGTGCTGCGATTGAAGTAGGTGATGACCGCATCCTGCTTCAGGCCTTTGACGATCTTCGCAGTTTGCTCGGAGAGGCTGTAGCGTTTGTTCGTCGTGGAGTCGTAGGACTTGTTATAGCGGTCGGCGAGAACGTTGGCGACGACCACCGCGGCAATGACGATCAAAATGTAGGTGGCCGCATAGGCCGCGTATTTGGTCTGTCTGGCTTGGATCCATTGATTTGCCATCATGTTCGCCTGAATCAGGACCTCCAGCGCAGCGATTCCATGGAACGCGCGGTGAAGAACAGTCCCAGGAAAATGACGGTGAGATAGAAGATGACATCTTTCGAATCGAGGACACCTTTTGCGAACGACTCGAAATGCGTAATGACCGACATGTACGCCAGCACTCGCGCCCAGCCTGCGGTTTCGTATCCGCTGACCCACTCGAGTACCCACAGCAATAAACAGACGCCGAAGGTTACGGCGCCGGCAATAATCTGATTCTTGGTAAGAGTGGAAATGAAAGTCCCGATGGCCAGGAGCGCGCCGGCCTGTAACAACAGGCCGAGGTATCCCACCAATATTGGCTTCCAATCGGGATTGCCGAACTTGAACAGAAACCCGAAATTAATGGCCGTGAAAAGGAGCAGGCAGATATAAAGCACAACCGAAGCGAGCCACTTCCCGAGAATGATTTCGACGTCGCGCACCGGGGAGGTGGCGAGCAGCTCAATCGTCCCAGTTCGTTTTTCTTCGGCGAAGAGCCTCATGGTAATCAGGGGGATGAAAAAGAGCCCGATCACGCCGACGTTGGAGAGCAGTGGCCGAATGATCCACTCATTCAGGTTCATGGGAAAGGACTGGCCGCTCATCTGCGACTGTATGCCCTCAAAAACGAATGCGCCCAGGGCATTCCAGAAGAAGAATCCGAAGATCAGCCCGAACATGATGAGCAGGATGTAAGCGACCGGCGATGCGAAGTAGCTGCCAAGTTCCTTGCGGCAGATAATCCAAACATTTCTCATGAGGCTTGTACCTCGGCTGGTTTTTCTTCGGGAGTGGATGTTTCGTTTTCGGTAAGCTGCAGGAATACTTCTTCGAGGCTCATAGCAGCTGGCCGCAACTCGTTCAGGTCCCATCCGGACTGAACGATTGCCCGGGCCACGTCGCCGCGAATAAAGCTTTCCTTCTTGCTTTCAACTTCAAAGACTGCGCGCGCATCCACTTGTTCCTTGCAGAGAACGCGGCTGACTCCGGTGAGCTGTTCCAGTTTTTGCACAACCAGCGAGGGCTCGAAATTGCCCGGGCGGCCGGCGACCTCTACGAGAACGGACTCTGCTCCGCGCGCACGTGCCTGCAGATTGCGAACGGAATCCGTGGCGACCAGCTTCCCTTTGTTGATGATGATCACCTGCTCACAGGTTTGCTCCACTTCCGGAAGGATGTGCGTGCTGAGAATGATGGTGTGCTCGCCGGCCAGGTCCTTGATCAGGTCGCGGGTTTCGTTGATCTGTTTGGGGTCGAGTCCCGCGGTGGGTTCGTCGAGAATGAGCACGTCGGGGTTGTGGATGATGGCCTGCGCCAATCCGACGCGCTGACGGTAGCCTTTGGAGAGCTTGCCCAAGAGCTTGCTTTTGACGTCCGCGATGGCGCAACGGCCGCAGACATAGTCGACTCGCTTGGCGAGTTCGGCTCCGGACAGCCCTTTCAACTTGCCGACGAATTGCAGATATTCCGAAGTCTCCATCTCGGGATAGATCGGCGGCGTTTCGGGCAGGTATCCGATGCGCTTCTTCACATCGAGCGGTCGTTCGAGCACGTCAAAACCCGCCACCGTCGCGGTTCCGGAAGAAGGAGGAAGAAAGCAGGTGAGCATGCGCATGGTGGTCGTCTTGCCGGCGCCGTTCGGACCAAGAAAACCTACGATCTGGCCCTTGGCGACTTCAAACGAGATCTGATCGACGGCAATCGTCCGCGCATACCTTTTGGTAAGCTGTGTGACTTTGATCATGAGACTTTTCGATGCCAACGGTGAGCTACTCAACCGCCGACCCACACTAGAACAGTGAGGAATGTCTTTATGTTAGAAACTGCTGCCGTCCCGTGTCAATGCCACGGGGCATTTTTCATCCATGTCGTATCGCGACATACTATGTGTCTAGTCAGCTTCCGGGCCCTGCACTCCGCCCACCTTTCGAGCGCAGTGGTACTCGCTGGCGACCTTCGGGTCCGCAGATTCAGACCTCTTTATTTCATGGAGGAGAAAAGAAGCGCGCCGCAGGCATTCGCATTCGGCCATGGCTTTGCTCGCTCTGACAAACAGCCAATTGCGAATGCTAGAATGAAGCAGGTCAGGTATCGGTCTCACGCGACGTACTCTCGCCAACCCCGCCAGGTCCGGAAGGAAGCAACGGTAACGAGCTCTTGCGTGTGCAGTGAGGTCCCGGTGCCTGACTTGATTTTTCCCACAGCCCACCTTCAGCATTTCCGAACCTCTGATTACCCGCTTTTACATTCCTTTACCAACTCTTTTCGCAGGAAACGCGTTTCAGAGCCATCTAAGAAGTGAGGATCTGAGATCCAACGGCCGAGGAGAACAATGAAGCTAGGCAATCCTTCCCCTGCGTATCATGTGACCATTCGCGTATCCGGAAAACTGTTTCAGGGTCATTTGCCGTACCTCGACGAGCTTGTGCGTTCTGCGATTGAGTGTTGTCTCTGGCCGCTGCTGAGTCTTTCACAGTTGGAGGAGTTGGACCGCGATGCGCTCCTATACTTGATCAGGGGCGAGGATCAGCGTTTCGGAATCATCTCCTGCCCTAATTTCATCAGGGAGTGGATGGATCATGAAAAGGAGCGGGCCGCCGCAGCCTGAATGCCGCTGGGGCAATTCTGTTCTGCGCGCTTTGGAACCCGGCTAGAGCATGTCTCATATAAATGCCCATGGGGAACGAAATGAGCGAACCGCAGGGGCTAAGGCTCCTCTTTCTCGATCCCAACGGCACGGGGAAGCGGTGCGCTTCCAACCCTACTCCTGTTGTAACTGAGGGCGGAGTGGATCAGGGTCGGAACACACGATCCGGGCAACCCGGAACGCGTTAGACATTCTGCCTCCAATCCTGCAAAATACTGGGTTTCCTAATTTCAGGAGCCCTCATTGACCACATCCACGCGGGCCAAAATCACCGCGCTCGGGACCTACGTCCCGCCGCGCGTTCTTACCAACACTGATCTGGAGAAGATGGTCGATACGACGAATGACTGGATTCTTGAACGGGTGGGAATCCGTGAACGGCATATTGCCGATAAGGGCGTGGGTGCCAGCGACCTGGCTGTCAATGCCGTGAAAAACTTGCTGCAGTCGCATCCGTTTGATTTGCAGGAGGTGGATCTGATCGTGGTCGGGACGGTTACGCCCGACATGATGTATCCGTCCACGGCCTGCCTGGTGCAGCACAAACTCGGAATCGAGAACACATGGGGCTTCGATGTCTCGGCGGGATGTTCCGGATTTGTGTATGCGCTGAATACCGGCGTGAAGTTTGTCGAATCGGGGCGGTACAAGAAAGTGCTGGTGATCGGGTCTGACGTCAACTCGTCGATGACGGACTATACCGATCGTGCGGTATGCATTATTTTCGGAGATGGAGCGGGTGCGGTGCTGCTGGAACCTTGTGGCGACGGCGAAGGAATAATTGACCATGTCGCGCAAGTCGAAGGAAGTGGCGCACAGTTTCTGTACATGCCGGGCGGCGGAAGCCTGAATCCGGCTTCGCACGAAACTGTCGATCAGAAAATGCACTACATCCATCAGGATGGGAAGAATGTTTTCAAGTATGCAGTCAAGAAGATGGCAGAGATGACCGAGCGCGTGCTGGAGAGAAACAAACTTACAGGTAAGGATGTCGATTGCTTCATCGCACACCAGGCGAACCGACGCATAATCACGGCGACGGCCGAGCGACTGGCGATGCCTCTGGAGAAGGTGATTATCAATATCGACCGATTTGGCAATACCACTGCGGGGACAATCCCGATCGCTATGCAGACGGCGATTGAGGAAGGGAAGTTGAAGAAAGGGGACTTGCTATTGATCGCTTCGGTGGGTGCGGGATTCACTTCGGGAGCTACTTTGCTGCGGTGGGCGTATTGAAAGCGAGTGCACGGTTTTCGGCTTCCGCTTGTCCGGTTTACGATTACGAGGATTGCAGATGTCGGTGTCTCAATCGCCGGATACCTGTGTCCTGGTTAGACATTCTTTCTGCAATCCTTCAGAATTGAGTCATCTCTCTCAGGGGCTTCCGATTGACAAAACCGATCCGCGCCAAGATCAGTGCTCTGGGCACCTACGTGCCGCCTCGCGTTCTTTCCAATGCCGACCTGGAACGGATGGTCGATACCAACGACGAATGGATCATGGCACGGGTGGGCATCCGCGAGCGGCACATCGCGGAGAAGGGAATTGCCGCCAGCGATCTTGCGGTCGAGGCCTCGCGCAAGGCGCTGGCGCAGCGCGGTATGGAAGCGAACGACATCGAGGCTATTATCGTCGGCACGGTGACGCCCGACATGTTGTTTCCCTCGACGGCGTGTATTGTGCAGAACAAACTGGGCGCCAAAGGAGCATGGGGATTCGATCTGTCCGCGGCCTGTTCCGCTTTCGTCTATTCCTTACAGGTGGGTGCGCAGTTCATTGCCAGCGGCACACATAAGCGTGTGCTGGCGATCGGGTCTGACGTGATGTCTTCCATCATCGATTACACGGATCGCGCCACGTGCGTGATCTTCGGCGATGGCGCTGGTGCCGCGATTCTCGAGCCCGCGGAGAACGACTCGGAAGGGTTCATCGACTTCATCCACGAAGTTGACGGTTCAGGCAGTCAATTCCTCTTTATGCCAGGAGGCGGAAGCCTGCACCCGACGAGCAAGGAAACCCTTGCGAAGAAGATGCACTATGTTCATCAGGACGGACAGCAGGTATTCAAGTTTGCGGTGCGCAAGCAGACGGAGTTGTGCCAGAAACTGCTGGAAAGAAATGGGCTGAAGGGTTCCGATATCGATGTGTTCGTCCCGCATCAGGCCAACCTGCGGATTATCAACGCCACTGCCGACCGCCTGGGGCTGCGGCCTGAAAGCGTCATCGTCAACATTGACCGGTATGGGAACACGACGGCCGGGACGATACCGCTGGCGATGGCAACAGCGATGGAAGAGGGAAAGCTGAAAAAGGGAAGTCTGGTGCTGCTGGCTTCGGTGGGGGCGGGATTCACGATCGGAGCGACACTACTGCGCTGGGCGTTTTAAGAGTGATAGCTAGCCGTTGGTTTGCCGAACTAATTGAAAGAAAAGGCTTCTCAGTCCTTACGGTATTTCTTCGCGTGACGTTCGTAACTCTCCGAAGTCTATTTTCATAGCCTCCCTAAACGTACGCTGTTATTGTCAACGCACGCTTGCCGCACCTGGGATGCCGGTGAGCGGTCAGCCATGCTCCGGACGATCTCCTGTGGCATTTTATTGATGCTTTCCGCGGTCAGCGTCGCCGCGCAGCAGGCGGATCCTCGGGAAAGCAAGCTCATGGTTCTTGAGCGGCTCTGGAACGAGGCGCAGGTCAATCGTGATGCCGCTGCCCTGGATGCGCTGGTTGCCAGCCGCTTCGTGAACACTGAGTGGGACGGCGAAATCAGCGACAAACAGAAATTTCTGGCTGACATCCGGGATCCGCATTTTAAGCCGACGCAGGCGAACATCCAGGATCTGAAGATTAACTTCTTTGGCGACACGGCCGTTGTCACCGGTATCTACCACACCCAAGGGACATATCAAGGCAAGGCGTACGATCACGTGGGGCGGTTTACGGATACCTGGGTTATGGATCAGGGCAAGTGGCAATGCGTCGCCAGCCATACCAGCTTGCTCAAGAGGTGAGTAATCCCCACCCGTTTTGCTCTATGCCCCGATAAAATCTTTTTATGCGGCAAGTCCGCTTCTCTCGAAGCAGCAATGATCTAATCAGACTGTTGTCTGTCTCATAGTGGTTCTTCAGAAGGAAGTGAGCGAACCCTCAGGGGTCCAAAGCCCGTAAATTTATTGGCCCCCACGGAACACTTCGACTCGCTTTGCTGGTTCAGGGCAGGATTAAGGATGAGGTCGTGCCCTTCAGAGAACCCACTTGTGAGACGAGTCCTAGCGTAATGCTCTTTTGGCATGCATGATCATGGAAGCCGCTGCTCCTCGTGCTTGGAAAGTGTTGCTGGCCTTCGCGATTATCTACTTCGTCTGGGGTTCCACGTTCCTTGCAATTCGAGTCGGTGTGAGGGAGGTTCCACCATTCCTGCTCGCGGGAATGCGATTTCTGATTGCGGGGGTACTCCTGTACGGGTGGATGCGTGCCAAGGGAATCGCTTCGCCCAGCGCACGCGAGTGGCGGTCGGCGAGCATTTTAGCGGTGCTAATCTTTCTGCTGGACTATGGACTGCTTTTCTGGGCCGAACGCCGCGTGGCTTCAGGAATTGCCGCGGTAATGATGGCCACCATCCCTGTGTTCATGACCGTTTCTGAAATCCTCATTCTGAGGACGCAACGCCTAACGCTAAGGTTGTCAGTTGCGCTGCTGGTGGGGGTCGCGGGAGTCGCAGTGCTCGTCAGCCGCAGTGCCAAGTTTGGGGATGCTCCGATTGACGGCATCGGGGCGATCGCCCTGCTCGTCGCTGCCATCAGTTGGTCCATTGGATCGGCCCTGACGCGCAAGCTTCCGCTGCCGCCAGAGAAGGCGATGAGTTCTGGCGCGCAAATGCTGGCTGGAGGAGTGTTCCTGACTCTGACCGCGGCCGGGCTGGGTGAATTCCGCGGATTTGCATTGCAAAGCGTGTCGATGAAGGCATGGCTAGCCTTGGCTTATCTGACCATCGCCGGATCGATCATCGCCTTCACCGCCTACCTGTGGCTTATTCATCATGAATCGCCCACGAAGGTGGGGACGTACGCCTATGTGAACCCGGTGGTGGCGGTGGGCCTCGGATATTTCTTCGCTGGCGAGGCCCTGACAGCGCGCACCGTTCTAGGGACGCTGCTGGTTCTGGTGAGCGTGGTTGTAATCACCGTATTTGCCGGTCGAAGAAACGGAACTTCGGCTGGCGATGCGGAGATAATCTGACCGGGTAAAAAAATGGGCCCACATCAGCGTGGGCCCTGCGGGGTGCGCGATCCCCAAGAATCATTTTCCGGCGCCAGCTGTGGCAGCCTTCTTGCCCATCAATTCGTCAGCCAGGGCTGTTGCCCCATAGACCTTGCGGAGAGCTTCTTGAATGGCGCGCGAATCTACAGATACAGCGCGTCCCTGGATGTGGCTGTAGGCAAAATTCCATGGCAAGGATTGGATGTTGCCATCGAAGATGATTCCCACAACCTCAGACTTTTTGTTTACTGTCGGAGATCCGGAGTTTCCTCCGATGATATCCGGAGTCGATACAAAATTCATCGGAGTCTTCAGATCCAGATTTGACTTCATTTTGATCCAGCTTTCCGGAAGAGTATAGGGAGGTTGGCTGCCATGTTCGGCAGCATGTTCGTACACACCGCCGATATTTGTTGCGAACGGGATGGCCTTTCCGTTCTCCTGATACCCCTTCACCACTCCGTAGCTCAAGCGCAGCGTGAAGGTCGCATCCGGGGGCTGGGTGAAGCCGCTTTGCGCGAAGCGAGCTTTAGCGATCGCACCACCATCGCGGCGGATCACCGAGTCCACCTTGTCCTCGAAGTTTTTGCGTGCGGCGCGGGCGTCGGGATCGAGCGCCCGCATCACAAGGATCAGCGGATCGGTACTGGAATCAATCGCCGTCTTGCCACCCTCATAGAGTTGTTTGCGAACAGAAACGTCCTCAAGCCTGGTGTTGGCGATCAAGTCTTTCGCCGCATCTGCGGGCGTCTTTCCCTGCAATACCTTCTGCACATCGGGATTGTCTAAGCCGAGAGTCTGTTGCATCTCAGCCAGCCCGTCGGCCAGCAGCGCGGTTTCGAGGCCTTTATAGATCGGTTCAGTTGAGAAAAGCTGCTGCTCGAGCGACGGAAGGGCGGAGTCGCGGAATTCGCGCAAGCGATCAGGATTCGGTTTGGGCTTCTCGTCGGCCGCACGAACCAGTGTTCGGGCAAACTGAGCCAGATGCGACGGGAAGGCGCGCATTCGTTCCAGATAAGTCAGGTTCGGGAAGATTTCCTGCTGCGTCTTGATGGCCTGCGCGATTTCGTCCCAGGGATCGGCCGCACTGGCAGTTTTCGGGTCAGCTTTGAACGATGCTCGCAGCTTTGCTTCATCTGTGGCCTTTTGGTCCATGATCGACTTGTCGAGCAGTCCAGACTGATATCCGGTGATGGCCTTTTGCGAATTCTGCAGACCAAAAAGGTCTTCCTTGGCGATGCGCGCATTCTCCTCAGATTGTTTGCTGAAGTTCTCGAGCAGCGCGATACGGCGGGCATAGACTTTCAGGGCTGACGGATATTGAACGTCGCGCAGGAACTCAAGCTGTGCCATTGTCAGCAGGCGCCCGGTATTGCCGGGATGTCCCGAGACGAAGATCAGATCTCCTTCTTTGACTCCGGTGGGCGACCACTTCAGATAGTTTTCGAGATGCGCCGGTTTGCCATTCTCGTAGACGCGGAAAAAGGTGATATCGAGATCGAAGCGGGGATAGGTGAAGTTGTCGGGGTCGCCACCGAAAAACGCGATATCGAATTCGGGCGCGAACACGAGCCGCACGTCGGTATATTTCTTGTACTTATACAGGTTATAGACCTGCCCGGAGTAGAAGATCACGACATCGCAGCGCAGGCCGGTACTGGTGGTGCAGTCTTTTTCGATTTGCGACATGGCGGCACGCTGGGCCGCTCCGGTTTCGGCAGCCGACATCTCCCGCTTCACGGCGGCATTCACTTTCTGGGTGACGTCTTCAATTCCGACCAGTTGATTCAATTCGAGGTTCGGGCACTTGGCCTCCTCCGCCTGAGTTTTGGCGTAGAAACCCGTCTTCAAGTAATCGTGCCCTTCGGTCGAAAGCTGCTGGACGCAAGCCGCGCCCACGTGATGATTGGTGAACGTCAGGCCGTCAGGGGATACGAATGATCCCGAACCCCCGTTATTGAAGCGAACCGATGACAGGCGCAGGTGGTCGAGCCATCGCTGCGTGACCTCGAAACCGTACGTAGCCTTTATTTTGTCTTTGGGAGGCTCGTTGTATAGCCACATGCCCTCATCGGCCACGGTACCAATTGACCAGAGCAACATGCAAGCCAGCGCAAGAGAGAAGGGTCGTTTCATCAGGACGTTTCCTCCATGAGGAGTGAAGAATATGGCGGATCTGAAGCACTTCAAGCAAACCTTTAACTATACGCGGCCCGAGAGCAGTCTGACAAAAGACGCGTGACGGAAATGGCCTAGAGGTTCTCTCTTAAATAAGCCGCCTGCGGGCAAAAGGTCCGAAGGTTCTAGCATCCAAGGGTTAGATGCGCATTGGACATCACGGTGAGCATGACCGAAGGGGTCGTTGGAAACTTCAGAACGTTTCGGGTATAAACAGAGGTTGCACCCTCGCGTCTCTCCTCGCGCGGTCCCGCAACGCCAAATCCATTACAGCGAGACGAGAATGTCCAGCATGACTACAACTCGTGCTCCCAAAGGGCTCGAGGGCGTCGTTGCCACTAACTCCAAAATTTGCTTCATCGATGGCGATCGGGGCGTGCTCGCATATCGGGGCATCGACATCCACGAACTGGCCGACCACTCGAATTTCGAGGAGACCTGCTATCTGCTGTGGTTCGGCAAGCTCCCTACCCGCCAGGAACTGCGTGAGTTGCATGATCGTCTTGCGGAAGAGCGGAAGCTGGACGCGTCGGTAATTACTCTGCTGCGCAATTCGCCGCGCCATGCTTTGCCCATGGACGTGTTGCGCACGGCCGTGTCGGCCCTATCGTTCTACGATCCGGAAGAGAAGAGCAACGACCGCAAGGCGAATGTCGACAAAGCCATCCGTCTGACCTCGCAGATTGCGATGATCGTCGCCGCTTATGATCGGATCCGCAAGGGAAAGCCGATCGTCGAACCCGATCGGGCTCTTTCCCACGCCGCGAATTTCCTGCTGATGCTCAACGGTAAGCATCCATCGTCAACCGCGGAGCGCGCGCTCGATATTGCTCTTATCCTGCACGCCGATCACGAACTGAATGCCTCCACCTTTGCGGCGCGGGTGACGGCTGCGACGTTGTCGGACATGCACTCAGCGATAACCTCTGCCATCGGGGCGCTCAAGGGACCATTGCACGGGGGAGCGAACGAGGCTGTGTTCCGCATTCTCGAGGCCATTGATGAGTCGGGCGCAGACGCCATCGAGTACGTCAAAGGGATGCTGGCGCAGAAGAAGAAAATTCCCGGCTTTGGTCATCGTGTGTATCACACGGAAGATCCCCGGGCCACGCACCTGCGGGTGATGTCGCGCGATCTTGGTAATTCCAGCGGCCAGGCGAAATGGTTCGAGATCTCGAGCAAGATCGAAGAGTTTGTCAAGGCTGACAAGAAGCTGAATGCCAACGTGGACTTCTATTCGGCGTCGACCTATCACACCTTGGGGATTGATGTGGATCTGTTTACTCCGATCTTCGCCGTTTCCCGCATCAGTGGGTGGGCCGCCCATGTGATCGAGCAGCTTGATGACAACCGGCTGATCCGCCCACGGGCGGAGTACATGGGGCCGGAGTATCCCAGCCACTACGTAGCGATCGACCAGCGGTCGTAAAGGCGATTTCAGATTGCAGATTGGAAGGGAATCAATCTGACATCTCAATCTGGAATGCCTTTTCTCTGTTGCCGTCGAAAGGCTTTACCGCGGAGTTCGCCGAGAAAGGCCGCCGAGAACGCGGAGCCTACCCGGTTCGAGTGCGGGTCAGCTAATTGGCTCCTAATTCCCGTAAAATAGAAGTGGGTTCTGTATGCAGCGCGTTTACCTCGACAACAACGCTACCACGCCGGTTCTGCCGGAGGTCTTTGACGCGATGCGCCCTTATTTTGGGGAGCGCTTTGGGAATGCCTCGTCCATCCATCATCACGGGCAGGAGACACGAGCAGCGGTTGAGGATGCGCGTGAATCGGTGGCGGAACTGCTGGGCTGTAGCGCATCGGAGGTCGTGTTTACCAGCGGGGGCACCGAGAGCGACAACCTCGCCATCGCCGGATGGGTCGCGGCTGGCGAGCATGTGATTACGTCTAGTATCGAGCATCATGCTGTGCTTCACGCGTGCAAGCATCTGGAAAAGATTGGGTGCGAGGTGAGCGTTCTTCCGGTCGATGGGCGCGGGCTGATTGATCCCGACGATGTGCGGGGGGCTCTTCGCCCGAGCACGAAGCTGATCTCGCTCATGATGGCGAACAATGAAACCGGAGTCGTGCAGCCGGTGGAGGAAATCGGGAAGATTGCTGCGGAGGCCCAGATTCTATTTCATACGGACGCGGTGCAGGCTGCCGCGAAAGTTCCGATTGATGTCCGTCGAATCGGCTGCGACGCGCTTTCGATCTCAGGCCACAAGATTCATGCGCCGCAAGGTGTGGGCGCGCTGTATGTGAAGAAGGGAACTCGCATAGAGCCTCTGTTTCACGGCGGGCGGCACGAGCGTTCACGGCGGGCGGGGACGGAGAATGTTCCCGGGATCGTAGGCTTGGGGAAGGCGGCGCAGGTGGCGAAGGTATCCATGGATCGCGGCGATGACAAGAAAATGGCAGCCATGCGGGATCGGCTGGAGCGAGGAATCTTTGCCCACGTCGATGAAGCGGGGGTGAACGGCCAAGGGGCTCCACGTGTGCCGAACACGACGAACATCCATTTCGATCATATCGAGGGTGAATCGTTGGTGATTGCGCTGGATCTAAAAGGATTGGCGGTCTCTACGGGGGCGGCCTGTTCTTCGGGTGCGATCGAACCGTCGCACGTGCTGATCGCCATGGGCTTGCGGTCGGAACGGGCACGGGCCAGCATCCGCTTCAGCCTAGGTAAGCAATCGAAGGATGCTGATATCGATTTCGCTATTGCCCTGGTGCCAGAGGCCGTGGCACGGTTGCGCGAACTCTCACCGAAGTACAAGTCACCAGTCAAGGCGGTTAGCTAAGAACTAGCAACCAGGAGCTAAAGCTGAATTCAGAGACCATCGCAGTAGCAATGTCGGGCGGTGTGGACTCTTCCACCGTCGCGGCCATGTTGCGTGCGGAGGGGAACAACGTCGTCGGCCTTACCATGCAGCTGTGGAACCAGCGACGCCTTTCCGGGAGGGAGGGCATGCCCGAGGCTGTCCACGGACGCTGCTGCTCGCTCGATGATGTCTACGATGCGCGCCGGGTGGCTCAGCAGATCGGCATCCCCTACTACGTGGTGAACCATGAGGAGCGATTCGAGCGTGACGTAGTGCGACCTTTTGTCGAGGAGTACCTGTCTGGGCGAACGCCAATCCCTTGCAGTCTCTGTAACAATCACTTGAAGTTTGATCAGTTATTGATTGTGGCGCAGCAAATTGGCGCGGAGCACGTAGCGACTGGGCATTATGCCCGTGTGTCTTATGACGAGGCTCGGAGGCGCTGGTTGTTGAAGCGTCCGGCAGATTTGAGCAAGGATCAGACATATTTTCTCTTCGGGCTGACGCAGGAGCAACTCAGTCGCACGCTGTTCCCGCTGGGCGATATGACTAAGCCGCACGTCCGCTCGCTCGCGCAGCGGTATGGGCTGGCCATTGCCGAGAAGCCTGACTCGCAGGAGATCTGCTTTGTCCCTGGGGGAAACTACAAGCAATTCATTGACGCCTACCTCGCCGAGCAGGGGGAGAAGCTGCCTGACACCGCGGGTGAACTGGTCACGACGGATGGCGACGTAATTGGCGAACACACCGGTATCCACAACTTCACAGTGGGCCAGCGGAAGCGACTTGGGGTCGCCACGGGATCGCCACTTTACGTCATCCAGATCAGCGGCGCAAACAAGCAGGTGATCGTGGGTGGAGACGAGCATCTGTACTCGCGTACGCTGCGGGCGCGCAGAACAAATCTGATCTTAGTCGATAAGCTGGACGATCCCATGCACGTGAAGGTGAAGATCCGGCATCGCCATGAGCCTGCGCCCGCCGTGATCGGGCGCTCGGGCGAGGACGAGATCCTTGTAACTTTCGACGAGCCCCAGCGGGCGATCACACCCGGGCAGGCGGCTGTTTTCTACGACGGAGATATTGTCGTGGGTGGCGGCTGGATCATCTAACGGGCCTACACAACGCTGATGGCTCGGGCTGCCGTCACCGAGTCGGGGTGCCTTTCACAGCAGGTTACTTGGGAGAATCTTCTTTACGAACGTTGATATTCGAATCCGATATGGTCGTTTATAATTAAATGATTGTGCCTAAGTATTCGATCGTCGTCCCCTTACATAACGAGGAAGAAAACGTCACCGACCTCTACGACCGGCTAAAGGTGGTCATGGAAGCCCATGGCGAGAGCTTCGAAATTGTTCTCGTGGATGACGGCTCCAGCGATCACACCTTCGCCATGCTGCGTGAGATTGCAGCGGTTGACAGCCGCGTGACCGTAGTAAAGCTGCGTCGGAACTTTGGGCAGACGGCGGGTCTGGCCGCGGGATTCGATCATGCGCGCGGCGAGTACATCATCGCTATGGATGGCGATCTGCAGCACGATCCCAACGACATCCCGATGTTCCTGGAGAAGGTCGCGGAGGGTTACGACATCGTCAGCGGCTGGCGTAAGAATCGGGTCGACAACTACTGGATGCGGCGAATTCCGTCCCGCATTGCCAACTGGATGATGGCGAAGATTAGCGGTGTGGACATTCACGATTTTGGGACGACCTTCAAGGCGTATCGGCGCGACATTTTGGAACAGGTGCCGTTGTACGGCGAATTGCATCGATTCATCCCGGCGTTGGCCTCTTGGCATGGCGCGACCATCTGCGAAGTGCCGATCAAGAACATCAATCGGGAGCGCGGTGCGTCGCATTACGGCATCACACGCACATTCCGTGTGTTCTTTGATTTGCTGACGATCCGGTTCCTGCTCAAGTATCTTTCGCGTCCGTTGCACTTTTTCGGCAGTTTCGGGATGATGAGCATCTTTGGGGGGAGTGCCATTGTGATGTGGCTGGGAGTTGAGAAGTTCCTGCGGCACGTCCCGATCATGGCCTCACACGGGCCGCTAATGATGGCGGCTCTCGGCCTGCTGCTGGGCGGACTAAACCTGCTGGCGATTGGACTGCTGGGCGAGATGCAGGTGCGGCACTACCACGAGCCTAGCCGCAGAGCGCCATACTCCGTCGATCGCGTTCTGCGTTCGCAGAACGAAGAGCATAGCGTTTCGGAGTAGGCCCTCCGCTTATCTTTCTGCTCCCAACATCTGTTGCAACCGCTCGCGTAGCGCCTCTTTGATGGGCGCAATATCGCGGCGCTTTCCAAGTTTCAAATACAGGATGCCTTGCAGGTCGGTTGGAACCTTGGCACCTTCTTCCATCACAATCACGGCGGACTTCCCGCCCTTTGCCCCCGCAAAATACCCAGCCTCGTAGACGACGTTGTCTCTGGGTGCCTTGGTTCCTGCGGTTAGGGCGTCATCTGCCATAAACAGGAACACCCCGCAGTTGGTGTAACGCTCCGCACTTACTATGGATTCCCAGATGGAGTCACCGGAGTGAAAGTTGTGCCAGTCGAAGACACGCAACTTCAGTTCATCGGAAAGGAATCGGCAGAGTTGTTCGCCGGTTTCGGAAGCCTGGCTTGAATAGCCGAGGAAGACGTGTCGAAAGCAGTCGATCTCGTCGCGCCACTTTTTGAATTCCGACTGGAACTCGGTGCCGTCGAGCCATTCAGTTTTGAGAGAGTTCGGGAGTCTGACCACGTGCTGCAGGTAGCCTCCCCGGAGTACGCCACGATCAGCCAACGACTTCTCGCGTAAAACCAGGAGAGGACGACGGCTGGCAGCTGCCGTTACCGCCTTGATGTGGGTGAATTCCGACGGCATGACCACATCCTTGTCCCGGTCACGATTCAGACGGCGCGCGTTCCACTGTTCAAATGCCAGCACGAGGACTCCGCGGCACCGGTTTGTCTTCGTGATGTCGTCGATGACGGTGTCGCTGTCAGCCGACTCCGTGAGTATGCGCAACCCCTTGCTACGGAGGAGTTCCTCTACCGCTTCGAGGAAGCGACGTTGCGGGTTAGAGAGGTTCTGAACCTTGGGAGAGCTGATGATGACGCTCAAGCGACTTTCGATCGGCATTGCACCCCCCACGTGGAGGAGGGTACCACAGCGATCCCGGCGTCCCGGTGCCTGGCCGCGGACAGTCGGGCGTAGCTAGTCCCACTTCGCGGTCGGTTTTCCATCCCGCAGCCACACGATGAAATCGGTAAGCGGCGGAGTTCCGCCTAGTTCCCGCAAGCGGGTGGAATTTTGGCCGCGATGATAATGGCTGTGCATAGCAGCCTGAGTAAGAGCCTGACGAACACTGATCACGGCCGGAGGACGAAACCAGATCACTTCGATCATTTCTTCGAATCGTGCGGCATCGTAAGTCTTGAGGAGATCACCCAGTCGAGCGAGGCCTTCGCGGCCATAAGCCTTCAGGTCTGTCATAGTGACAAAATCGTCTAATTTCTTGCTGCCGAACGGAGTGGTTCGAGGACCCACGATCCACAAGAATGCATGCTGCACCAGATGAATGTGGAGCAGGCGTTCGCGAATGGCTCTGTCTTCGAGCGCGGCCGCGTGGGATTCAAAGGCGCGCCAGTGCTCGGCGTCGGCCCACTCCTGGTGTGCGTAGAGTTCGTCCAGATAAGCAGGCATGCTTTCTCCTTCGGGGATTGCGCGGCAGTTCAAATCTTGCGTGCTCGGGTTAGCAGATATCCCTGGCGTACCACGTTGTCGTGCATGTATTCCGCGACAATCGCTTCGAATTCTCGCCGATATTCTTCCAGGCGATCGGGACTCTTGGCGGTAAGCATTTCGACCATCTTGATTATCGGGCCGGCGGAGCGCTCTACGTTAACGCGGAAGTGTTGCGGGCTGAGCGTGGGAACCAACATCTCCTGGCGGTCGAAGGCGATGCCATCCACGGCCTTGCCGAGCTGCTGCTGCACAAAGTTGGGATCTCCCCAGAGCACAGGGTTGGAGACGCCGGGCGGGGGCGGCGGCATGTAGCGCGCGGCCAACATCATCGTGCGGCCGACTAGCACTTCGGGGGGCCACGTGGAAAACGCGATGGTTCCGCCCGGGCGTAGGACTCGGAGCATTTCGCGTATGGAGATGTCTGGGCGGGGGGCGAACATGTGGGCGAACTGGCTTAAGACAGCGTCGAATTCTCCATCCGCAAACGGGAGTTTCTCGACATCGGCTTCGATCCACTCCACGTCCATGTTGGCGATCTGCGCGTTCTCCCGGGCGCGGACCAGGAGTTCCGGGGTGAGATCGGCGCCTTTTACGATTGCACCCAACCTGGCGGCCGTGACCGCGACCACGCCGGTGCCGCAGCCCGCGTCGAGTACGCGCATGGCCGGCACGATTCCGGCGAAGCGGACGAGCCGCGCGGCTGCTGCGGTCGTGATTGCTTCCAGGGGAGCAAAGCGCTTCCAGCCCTCTTTCTGGGTTTGTTTGAACTGAGCAAGGGAGTCTGCGGTGTTGGCGGGCGTCGTTGTCATAGTGGCGACTCGCGCGGGGTTTGACTATTTTGTCAGGAAACCTGCAGCACGACAAATCTCGTCGCGCGGAGCTCGCGAGCGGGAGCACAACCATAGCCTCAGAGGGCGCGGAGGAAAGGAGAGGTCGCAGGATACGGCGGGAGTTCTGCGAGCGTGATCGGGCTACCGGCTTGAACGTCTGCGCGACCATTGCTCATCATGTATGGGAAACGACACTGCGTTGCTCTCAGCCATGGCATTTGCGGAGCGTATAATAACGCGTTTGCGTTTTTCAGGAGTTTTCCCGCCATGCAGAAAGCCATTTCCACACAACACGAGTTGCAACTTGCGCGGCGTATGTCTCGTCTCGGTACCGAAACTGCCTTTGAAGTGCTGAACAAGGCCCGCGCCTTGGAGCGACAGGGACGCAGCATCATACATCTGGAAATCGGGGAGCCGGATTTTGATACGCCTGGGAACGTGATTGAAGCAGCCGTGGATGCTCTGCACAAAGGGTGGACGCACTATGGTCCGTCGGCCGGCTTGCCGGAACTGCGGCAAGCAATCGCAGAATATGTCAGCCGCACCCGCGGCGTTCAGGTTGCAAGTGATGAAGTTGTGGTTGTGCCCGGCGGGAAGCCGATCATCTTCTTCAGTATTCTGTCGCTGATCGATGAAGGCGATGAAGTGATTTATCCCAATCCTGGATTCCCGATTTATGAATCGATGATTAATTATGTTGGCGGACGGGCGGTGCCAATTGCCCTGCGGGAGGAGCGGGATTTTGCGCTCGATGTGAACGAACTCGAATCCCTGATCAGCAATCGCACGAAGCTGATCATCATCAATTCGCCGCAGAATCCGACGGGCGGAGTGCTTGGGCGGCCGGACATCGAGCAGATCGCCAGGGTGATTGGCGATCGCAATATCATGATTTTGTCGGATGAGATTTACAGCCGGTTACTCTTCGACGGCGAGCAACACTTTTCCATTATGTCGGTTCCGGGCATGCAGGAGCGTACGATTCTGCTCGACGGATTCTCGAAGACCTACGCGATGACCGGGTGGCGCATGGGATACGGCGTGATGCGGGCTGATCTCGCAACTCATATGACACGGCTGATGACGAATTCGAATTCCTGTACCGCAAGCTTTACGCAGGTGGCGGGGATTGAGGCGATTCGCGGGGATCAGAGCTCGGTCGATCATATGCGCGATGAATTTCAGCGGCGACGCGATGCGTTTGTCGCGGGTCTGAATAAGATCAAGGGATTTTCTTGCCGGATGCCAAAGGGAGCTTTCTACGTTTTTCCGAACATCACGAGGACGGGGTGGAAGTCGAAACCCCTTGCCGATGCACTACTGGAGCAGGCTGGAGTGGCGGCGCTCTCCGGGACTTCGTTTGGGGCGTTTGGCGAGGGATATCTGCGGTTCAGTGTGGCCAATTCACCGGAGAATTTGCGGGAAGCACTGGCGCGGATTGATCAGTGGACCAGGAAGAATCTGTAACGGGGCGTTTGGCCAGTATCTGGCCGACAGGAAACAACTCGCCACAGAGGGTAGTCTTCAACTTCGCTCAGGGCAAGGCCGGGTACACAGGGGTCTCACACTTCTGATCTAGGGTGTTTCCGTGGCAACTAAGAGAGTTTCGCGGTCTTTCACTACTCCTAAGGCCAGTCGGCCGCAGGCTCCGGGATATGGTTTTCCTGAAACGACCAAGGGCCTGCTGTCCTGGTCTTGGGCGGAGCAGCGCCTGAAGAAGTCGCATAACTACTGGATTACTACGGTGAAGCCCGACGGGTCTCCACACACGATGGTTGTCTGGGGCCTGTGGCAGGATGGGCGATTTCTGTTCTCGACCGGGAAAACATCCCGCAAAGCCCGCAATATTGCCGAGAATCCGAGTTGCATCGTCTGTAACGAAGATGCGCATGAAGCGATCATCGTCGAAGGGATTGCTGAAATTGCAGACGTAACAGCACGGAAGAAGATGCTGCCCGTGTACGAGCGAAAGTACAAGTTCGACATGTCGTCGATGAAAGACGACATTCTGTCGATGAAAGAGCCAGTGTTTGCGGTCCGGCCGCGGGTTGTGTTTGCTATGTGGGAGAAGTACTTCCAGAGCAAATCGACACGGTGGAAGTTTGAATAGGCTCGTGATCCGGCTGATTCCTAAGTTGGCTGAAGCACTCGAGATCCCCGGCGGAGCGGTGCGGACAACCCTATCTTTGCTCACCTACCGATGTGATTAGGATCACCGCTCCCTTTGTTGTCCCCTCATAGTCTCGGAACAGCATACATTGAGCCTGTTCCTGTCTCCAGGCTGATCCGTCTGTCGCAAGAAGGAGAAAGCCATGCCCCTGACCGATTCCAAGACCGGAGCCGTCGTCCAAAACTATTCCATCCCAGAACTGATCGACATCGCCGACTTGATGCGAGGCTATGACTTGGTTGCCCTGTATGCGGCGGGGTCCGGGCATGCTGGGGGCACGCTTTCGATCATGGACATTACGGCGGCCTTGTATCTGAGAGTCGCGAAACACGACCCGAAATACCCGAACTGGCCGGACCGCGACCGGATCATCTGGTCGACCGGCCACAAAGCGCCAAGCTTATATCTTGGCCTCGCATTCGCTGGATTTTGTCCGATCGAGGATGTGGTGACGCTACGCAAGCTGAGTTCGCCGTTTCAGGGACATCCGCATTGGCTGAAGTTGCCTGGGGTAGAGGTGTCGACTGGATCGCTGGGCCAGGGATTAAGCATCGCTGTGGGGATGGCGCTCGCTGCGCGCCTCGATCACAAGGCACACAAGATCTTTTGCATCATGGGGGATGGCGAGCAGCAGGAAGGACAGGTGTGGGAAGCGGCCATGGAGGCCGGGCATTATCAACTGGACAACGTGATTGGGATCATCGATTGCAATCGTCTGCAGATTGACGGCAAGGTGGACGAGGTGATGAGGGTTGAGCCATTGGCTGCGAAATATGGTGCGTTCGGCTGGGATGTCCTCCGTGTCGATGGGCATGACATGGAGCAGGTGGTCGACGCACTGGAGCAAGCCCGGATGGTGAAAGGGCGTCCAGTGCTGATCCTGGCGGATACAGTGAAGGGCAAGGGCGTCACCTTCATGGAGGATCAGGCGGGATGGCACGGGAAGGCCCCAAATTTTGAGGAACTGAAGAAGGCATTGGACGAGTTGGAGGTGGCGGACAAGATTCCTCTGCAGCAGTTGTTGGACCGGGCCAAAGCGTATCAGGCGGAGGTCGATCGAAAGCTTGGTGCCAAGATGCCGAAGTTCACCGGCGATTACTGGTGGAATGCAGGCGATAGCATGAAGGTTAAGATGGAACCGACGCGCAAGGGTTTCGGTCAGTCGCTTGCTGATGAAGGGAAAGATCCGCGAGTGGTGTGCCTGGGACTGGATATTTCAGGATCGATCACGATCAGCGATTTCTATACCGGGAAGCCGGATCGAAAAGAGCGCTGGCTGAGCATGGGAATCGCAGAGCAGTCCGCGACCGCGGCAGCAGCGGGACTCGCGCGGGAAGGGAAGCTGCCCGTCCTCGGTACCTATGCCACTTTTGCGGCAGCCCGTAACCTGGATCAAATTCGCACGTCCGTATGCTACGGCAACTTCAACGTGATGATTGCGGGAGCGCACGGCGGCGTTTCCGTTGGCCCTGACGGTGCAACCCATCAGGCGCTGGAAGATCTGTTCGCCATGCAGGGGCTGCCGAATATGTCGGTCGTCGTTCCCTGTGACATCGTGGAGACAAGGAAGGCAACGGACTACCTGTTGCTGCAGCATGTCGGACCGAAGTACATCCGTTTTGCGCGCGAGGCGACACCGATTGTCACATATGAAAAGACTCCGTTCGTGTTTGGAAGAGCGAATGTGGTCCGTCTGCGGCAGGAGGAGCCGAATTTCCTGGAAGCCTTTGAGACGGTGTTGGCCGCCTCGCACAAGAACGAGGGCGAGGACCTGAGCATCGTTGCGTGCGGGCCGATGGTCCCGGAGGCAATGCGGGCGGCGTTCATCCTGAAAAGGGAGTTTGGATACGAGACCCGCGTTCTGAACGTACATACGCTAAAGCCGATCGATACGGAGGCGATTGTGCGTGCAGCGCGGGAAACGGGCGTTATCATAACTGCCGAGGAGCACCAGATCGGGGCGCTTGCCTGGCGGGTCAGCGGTGTACTGACGGAGTCGGCAGAACTCTACGGCGTGCCGGTGATCACGGGCGCGATTGGGGTAAAAGATCGGTTTGGAGATTCCGGGGCGCCGTGGGAGTTGATTAAGGAATTTGAAGTGAGCGCCGAGCACATCGCCGAAAGGGCAGTGCAGTTGATGCGGCTGAAGCGCACCACTAGCACACAGCATGAGCCAGTACTGACGGGCCATGGCGTGGGGTAGACGCTGGGAAGTTGATTCACACCTCCTCAAAGGTGAAATGGGCTGAGGTTCTCCTTAAGCCTGAATTTGTCGATCGATATCTGGATGTGCTAGGTGTTTCGAGACCGTCTCCGAGCCTTCCGGGACTGAAGCGACTGATATTGGCGCAGTTGATGCGGGTTCCTTTCGAAAACATTTCGAAACTTTACTGCAAGAAGCGGTATGGTTTTGCCCGTATGCCCTCGCTTGCCAGGTATCTCGAGGGCATCGAGAAGTATCACTTTGGGGGAACATGCTACGCGAATAACTTCCATTTCTACTGTTTGCTGGTGAGTTTGGGATTCGATGCAAAATTCTGCGCGGCAGATGTGGCCGCGCCTGATGTGCACGCGGTAATTATGGTAACGGTGGAGGGATGCGAGTATCTTGTGGATGCCGGTTACGCAGCACCGTTGCTCGAGCCATTACCCCGGAATCTGAAAACGGATTACGTGGTGGCGCTTGGCCGGGATCGATATGTATTGAAGCCGCAAGACGAGGCTGGTCGATCGAGGCTTGAGCTATATCGCAACGACGTCTTGAAGCATGGGTACGTCGCAAAGCCCGAGCCCAGGACAATTGGGGACTTCAGGCGGGCGATTGCGGGTTCGTTTCGGCCGGAAGCGACATTTCTGAATTCGATCCTCGTGACCCGGTTCTTTCCGGGACGTTCGATTGTGGTTCACAATCTGAGCCTGATTCAATCGCAAGGAGAGCAATGCGAGATTCGATCACTGAGAGATCCTGATGAAATGGCGGCGGCGATTCAGCGGTATGTCGGAATTCCGCGGGAGATAGTGAGCGGGGCGGTAGCCAATATAACGGAAATGCAGGACGCGTGGGCGTGAGAGAGGATGAGCCACGCGACGAAGTGAGGCGTGCGAGCGAAAGGGAGCTGGCGTGGCTTTCTCTAACTGCTACGAAGATGCAAGGCGTGCGGAGGCGTATGCGCAGCTGGAGTTTGCGAACAGCTACTACCTCGCCTATCGAGACCTGCCGGAGATCATCGGCGCACATGTCGTCGGAAAGAAAGCGATCGACTTCGGATGCGGCACGGGGCGCTCGACCCGATTCCTGCGAAAGTTGGGCTTTGAAGCCATCGGTATTGACATAGCGCCTGAGATGCTTGCGAAAGCGAAGCAAGTGGACCCATCTGGTGATTACCGACTGGTCAAGGATGATGACTTCCGGGCGCTGGAAAGCGGTGCCTCCGATCTTGTTCTCTCCGTTTTCACTTTCGACAATGTGTCCGGTTTCCTCACGAAGATGAGGCTCTTTCAGGATCTGGCGGCTTTACTGAATGCCACAGGGAAGCTGATCAGCGTGGTGTCGTCCCCGGAGATTTATTTGCACGAGTGGACATCGTTCTCGACGAAGAATTATCCCGAGAATCGAACGGCGCGATCTGGGGATATTGTCAGAATCGTGACGACCGATTTTGCTGATCAGCGGCCGGCGGAAGACATTCTTTGCACCGACGAATCCTATCGGGAGATCTATAACCGAAGTGGTCTCACCCTGCTGGAGTGCCACCGGCCGCTGGGAAGGACCGACGAACCTTACAAGTGGGTGAGCGAAACGAGCATTGCGCCCTGGGTAATTTATGTCTTGGGGCGGCCAGCTGGCAAATAGCGCGTTACTTTCGTTACTCGTGCAGTACAGCGGCGATCACCTATCGACGCAGATTTCCCACCTATAATTCGGTCAAGCCACATAGATGAATGCCAACGCGGTGGATGCGATGTTCCGCAAGCGGAGTTGTGGCTCAGTTTAAGAAAAGAGCACCGCCACTCGGTTCATGGGCAAATCCCGACAACAAGTTGAACAGCAATCGATCGCATGGATCTACAATCCGTGGATAGATTTGATTGTGGGCTGTGGAGCCTGGTCGGCCCCGCTGCTGCTGGTGTCTTACTGGTCGATCGCCTCAGATATGCGCGCGTGGGCGGTCGTGTTCTATGCACTGGCGCTGTTTTTCAACTATCCGCATTACATGGCAACAATCTACCGCGCGTATCACAATGCGGAAGATTTTCAGAAGTACCGCATCTTTACCGTGCATGTCACGGCGCTAATCCTTCTCACATTGCTGCTGTCGCATTTCCGGATGAGGCTACTGCCGTGGATCTTTACCATTTACATCACATGGAGCCCTTGGCACTACAGCGGCCAGAACTATGGGCTCTTCATGATGTTTGCGCGGCGCGCGGGGGCCAAGCCGGATAAGGCCACAAGGCAAGCTTTATACAGCGCGTTTATTGCCTCCTACCTGGTGCTGTTTCTCGGATTTCAGGCGGGGCCCTCGACCGATCCGCTATTTTTGTCGCTGAGAATTCCACTGCGGGTTAGCTGTTGGGAGCAAGTTGTCTTAGCCACCGGCTTTGTGGCGTTTTCGGCCTACGGACTCGTGAGACTGGCGCGGCAGACGGGGTGGCTGAGGCTGTTTCCTTCACTGATTCTCTTCTCGACCCAATGCCTGTGGTTCCTCGTGCCGGCGGCACTCTCATTTCTGAAGAGGCTGGAAGTGCCTCAAACCCGTTACAGTACGGGTGTGCTCGCCGTCATGCACTCAGCGCAATATTTGTGGATCACGAGTTATTACGCCGGGCGCGAGGCCCGAGGCGACGCCGGTGAGACGGGACGGCTGTGGCGTCCGCTGGCTTATTTCGGGGTGCTGATTGTCGGGGGGATTGCGCTGTTTGTTCCGGGTCCGTGGCTTGCGAGCCGGGCGTTTCATCACGACTTCAGTTCGAGCTTCCTGATCTTCACCTCGCTGGTAAATATCCATCACTTCCTTCTGGACGGAGCGATCTGGAAACTGCGTGACGGGCGCATCGCGGCCCTTCTGCTGAATTCCAGGGAGCGCGTTGCGGGCGTCATGGGTGATGCAGGCGGGGGTTTCGCGAAAGCCTGGAAGTGGACTGTCGGTGATAGCGCTCTGGCTGTCTCTGTGCGAGTGGGGGCAGCCGTGCTCCTGCTGGCCTGGGGCACCTTGGATCAGATCCACCACTATCTATCGCTGCAATCAGATCAGTTGAAGGATTTGCAGCGGGCCGCGTCGCTGAATTCCTTTGATAGCCAACTGCAGGCACGCCTTGCCCGGAAGCAGTTGGAACAAGGCAATCCACAGGAAGCAGAGGCGGCGTGGCGACGGTCGATCACTGCCAATCCGGCAGATCCGGGCCCGCGGCAGGCCTTGCTCAAGTTTCTGCTTGAGCAGAAGCGATTTGACGAGGCGTTCACGCTAACCGAAGCGTCGCTGAAACTTACTCCCAAGGACGCAAACCTGCTTCTCGATCACGGTCTGCTGGCAGTGCAGCGGGGACATGCCGATCAGGCGTTGGCCGACTGGGAAAAGGCGCTGCAAGTCGACCCACGTAAATCGGTAGCACACTTGTACCTGGCCCATGAGTTGGATCGCGAAGGCAAGACGCAGGACGCTATTGCGCACTACCGGAGCTACCTTGAGAACATTGCGCAAAAACCCGAGGATCGGCCTGCCGCTGATGTACTGATCGGAATCGTATTGCGCATGGCTGCATGCCAGTCGCAATCTTCGCAGCCCGAGGCCGCGCTAAAGTCGTACCAAATGGCAGAGAAATTGGCACACCAGACGGGACAGGTGAAGCCGGAAAGTCTGGCCGACGTCAATCAGGCGCAATTGCAAGGGAAGGCAGGGAAGGTCAACGACGCCCTGCAACTCTTTCGGCGGGCTCTGGAATTGGACGACGCAGCGGGCGACAAGGCCGCCAGCGCCGTCGATTGGTACTCATACGGTCAGTTCTTGCAGCAGGTGGGTTTTCCGCCGAGATTGGCTTATGCCTGCATGCTGAAAGCGGAATCCATTGAGCGGTCGCTGCCCAAGACGGAGATTCTGGCTCCGATGGCAGAGGCGCGGCAGAGACTTGAAAAGGGGATGGGCGCCGAAGCAACAGCTATCCGAGGGAATCCAGATGAGGCCCTGCGGGAGGCGCTGCGGGTACAGCGGTAGTCCGCGGGCTATTCTCGCTCCCGCACTGAACACTTAAGTTCTCAGGACTCGGATGTAAACGCCGAAGGAGCAGGCAAGTCCACTGTTGATGCGGCTCTGATCGCTTCCTTTTGCATCTTACGAGATAATTGACACCTAAGGTTTGGCTGCTGAACAATTAGTTATCCCTGCAATCTAGCTTTGTTTTCTATAGGAGGAAGTGTATGGCCGATGAGGGCGAACAGATTCATGTCGAAAGCGGCTCCAATGCCGGGAAGTGGATTCTGCTGATTCTGGCTTTGGCGGTTGTGGCCGTAGCGGGATACGGGTTCTACACCACACACAATTCGATTGAGAAACTGACGGCTGATCTGGCGAGCAGCCAGGCGCAGGTGAAAGAACTGCAGAACCGCATGCAGACGTCAGAGGCGGAGCAAGAGACACTGGCACAACAAGCCGGCATGACGAAGAAAGAACTGGCGCAGCGCACGGCACAGTTACAGGCGGAACAGCGAGCTTCGGCAGCGCGCCTGGAGCAGGAGCAAAAGGCCTCGATTACCGCCGTGTCGGGGGACATCGCGGGTGTGAAGACTGATGTGGGTGGTGTGAAAACCGATGTTGCCAGTACGAAAGCCGATCTGGAGCAGACCAAAGCGAAATTGCAGAGCGCTGTGGGCGACTTGGGAGTTCAGAGCGGATTGATCGCGACCACCCGGTCCGATCTCGAGGTGCTTAAACACAGGGGCGACCGAAACTACTATGAGTTCACCTTGCTGAAAGGTGCCAAGCCGCAGCCAGTTTCCACGGTAACCCTGCAACTCAAGAAGACCGATCCGAAGAAAGCGAAGTTCACGCTTAACGTAACCTCCGACGACAAGACGATCGAGAAGAAAGATCGGAATGTGTCTGAACCGATTCAGTTCTATTCCGGACGAGATCACATGTTGTTTGAGTTGGTGATCTGGACAGTGGAGAAGGACAAGGCGACCGGATATCTGAGCACCCCGAAGAATGCACCAGTGCCGGTGACGGCAGGTGCGACGTCAGGAAGCGGGAATTGAGCGGAGTGTTTTTCCCCGGCGGGCACGTGTTGCTGCTGATCGTGCTGCGCACGGCTGTGATCTATCTGCTGGTGCTGCTGGGGGTGCGACTAAGCGGCAAGCGTGAGGTTGGACAGATGACCCCGTTTGACCTCACGCTCCTGCTCCTGCTGTCAAACTCCGTACAAAATGCGATGACTGGTCCCGACACATCGCTAGCGGGCGGGGCAGTGGCGGCATGCACGCTACTGATCCTGAATTACCTGATCGCCGAGGTGTCAGGCACGAACCGCCGCTTCCGGCGGCTGATTCAAGGACAACCTTCGTTACTCGTCCATGACGGCAAAATGATCGAAGCGCACATGGCTCGGGAGCATGTAAGCGTGGACGAGTTGCATCGAGCGCTGCGGGAACACGGAATAAGCTGCCTGGAACAGACGGCGCTGGCCGTGCTGGAAGTTGATGGCTCCATCTCGTGTCTCAAGTACGACGAGATCAAGCCTGACGCTAATACCCATCTGGCACGGCGGAGATTCCTACAGAAGAAGCAATAACCGCGAATCGCACAATCCACGTTACTCCACTGCCAGGAACTTCACACACACTGGTTGACCCACCTCGAGCACTTTCCCCGTTGCTGTGAGCTTGCCTGTGTTTTCGTCGACGCGGAAGACCACGATGTTGTCGGATTGTTGGTTTTCGGCGAACAGTAACTTGCCAGTCGGATCGATGGCGAAATTACGCGGCGTCTTGCCTTGCGTCGGCGCATGTTCAACGAGAGTCAATGTGCCTTTCGTTGGCTCGATCGCAAAAACGGTGATGCTGTCGTGGCCGCGGTTGGAGGCGTAGAGAAACTTGCCGGACGGATGGACTTCGATTTCTGCATCGTCGTTTTCGCCTTTGAAGTCCTCGGGCAGCGTCGAGATGGTCTGCAGACGATTCAGTGCTCCTGCCTTCAAATCGATGGAGAACGCCGTTACGGTAGAGGCCATCTCGGAGATCACATAGGCGAACTTGCCAGAAGGATTCAGCGCGGAATGGCGCGGACCGGCACCGGCGTCGAGCTTGGCGAATGGAGGGTTGTTCGGTTTGAGTGTTCCTTTCGATTTGTCGAACTTATAGATGAGTAACTGGTCAAGGCCAAGATCATCGACGAAAGCAAATCGCTCATCGGGCGAGAGATCGATAGAGTGGGCGTGTGGGCTTTCCTGGCGCTTGGGGTTGAGACCGTGGCCGGCGTGCTGTATGAAAGCCGAGGCTTCGGCCAACTTGCCGTCGGGGTGGACCGGGAACACGGCAATGTTGCCTCCTGTGTAGTTTGCTACTAGAACGTATTTTCCGGTCTGGCTGACGGTGATGTAACAGGGATCTGCGCCCCTGGACGACACTTCGTTCAAAAACGTCAGCTTGCCGGTGGCGCGGTCGATGGCGAAAGCGCTCACTCCACCACTTTTCTGGCCACTGTAGTTCTGAACCTCGTTCACAGCGTAAAGAAAACGTCCGTTGGGATGGAGCGCAACCCAGGAAGGATTCGTAGTCTCCGCCGCAAGTCCCAAAGCCGTAATTTCTTGCGTAGCTGCGTCGTAGCGATACGCGTAGATCCCTTTACTCTTGCTGGCATTTTCTGTGTAGGTGCCGACGTAGAAAAGATACTTGCCCTTCTGAGGTGACCCGGCGGTGGCGCTGGAACTCATAAAGAACGCGAATAGGCAGCACATCAATACACGGAGGAGATGAGAAAGGTTCATCCCGCTATGGAAACGCATCCGGAGGCTTTCGCGCAAGCTTTACTTGCTGAGCACAATGGGGACGGTTTGATCGTAGGGCCAGATGACAGCCGCCAATACCTGACGCTGATTAAAGGTCTGGAGTTTCATTGGAAAGGCGACGATGATGGTTCGCGAGATGCTCTCGCCAGGTTGAATCTTAACTTCCGGCGAAAGCGCAGGCTGGGAACCGTTCTTCAGCGCGGGAAAGGCCTGGAAGTAGCGGTCGAAGTCAACGGCAGAGACTGCGTCGACCGTGGAATCCGGAGCAGCGGGAGTTTTGACCGAGGCCTGCAGAGTGTGCACGTACAAAATCTTGTCGCTCGTATTGTGAATGGTAAATGTGAGCGCAACCATGGTGGAGTCTTGTCCGGGAATCTCGACAGCCACCACATTGTCAAGCGTGCCTGCGGCTTGTGGCTTGGCGCGCCTCAGAAACGATACGAACGCGACGACGATGCCCAGCACAATGATGGCAATGACCAGAATCTTGCCAGAGGGAAGGTTCTTCTTGGCGGTGCCGAATTCCTCCCCGATGTTGATGGTCGGGCCGGAAGGCGTTTTTGGTGGCTCGGGGACGGCAGGCGTCGGAGAAGGCTTCGTGGGCGAATTTGACATGAAATTGTCCTTGCGTGCCGATTTTACGCTGCAGAGCAGGTTCGAGGCGACCTTGGAGTTCGAGCACAAGGAGCCCGGGTGCAGTCGCTGCCGTGGAGGCTAGCTACCATACGTGCTTCATCGCCTTGGCGAATCTTGCCGGGGGTAATGTGTTCAGTACGTCGTCATTCGTCAGCCAGGCGCGACGAGCCTGCAACACTCCAAAGCGGATTTTGTCCATATGCGAGGTGTGGTGGGCGTCGGTGTTGATGACGATCTTTACGCCGTGCTGCTTCGCCTGGCGGAGGTTCGCATCGCTGAGGTCGAGACGGTCCGGGTACGCATTGAGTTCCATGGCGACCTTGTGGGTGGCCGCTTCCGTGAGAACTGCGTGCATGTCGAAGGCATAAGAATCGCGACGAAGTAAGATGCGGCCTGTCGGGTGGCCGATGAGTGATGTGTTCGGATTCGAGATTGCTTGGATCAGACGGTCAGTCATCTTAGCTGGTTCCTGATTAAAGACCGAGTGAACACTGGCGATGACGATATCCATTTGCGCGAGGACTTCGTCGGAGAGGTCGAGGTCGCCGTCGGGGAGGATGTCGACTTCGATACCGGCAAAAATGGTGATTCCTTCAAATTTCTTGGCTGCCTCGCGAATACGGGCGATGTGCGCGACAGCGCGCTTGTCGTCAAGGCCGTTGGCGAAGGCTAGATTCTTCGAGTGGTCAGTGATGGCCATGTATTTGTATCCGCGGTCCCTGGCGGCCTCGGCCATCTCCTCGATCGTGTTGCGCCCATCGGTCTCGATGGTGTGCATGTGAACGTCGCCCTGCAGGTCCTTCTGCTTGAGCAATCCAGGCAGGACATGATTTTGCGCGAGCTCGATTTCGCCGAGATTTTCGCGCATCTCGGGTGGAATGTAGTCGAGCTTCAGCTTGGCGTAGATTTCATCCTCCGTTTTTCCCGCTACCGGCTTCTCTCCCTCGAGCGTGGCGAGACTGTATTCGTTCAGCGTATAGCCCATCTTCAGGGCACGTTGGCGAAGCGCAACGTTGTGTGCCTTCGACCCGGTGAAATACTGCATGGCAGCGCCAAACGATTCGGGCGAAAGCAGGCGAACATCGACCTGCATCCCGCCGCGCAGGTGGAAGCTGATCTTGTTGTCGCCACGGGCAATGACATCCATGATGGCGGGATATTTGGCGACGTAATCGATCGCTTCCTGCCGTCCGGCTTCTGTGCAGCAGGATTCTCCGGTGACGAGAATGTCGAGGTCACCGACGGTATCGCGGCCACGGCGCAGTGATCCCGCGGGCGTTATCTTGTCGATGCCGGAGAACTTCTCAATGTAAGCTGTGAGTTTCTGGCATTCGATTTCAGCGGTATCGATGAGGAACCGGCCACCAATGCGACGGTAATCTTCGATGGCCTTGAGCAGCTTGGCTTCGTGCTTCTCACCCATTCGAGGCAGGGTGCGGATCTTGCCCTCGCGCGCGAGCTTCTCGACTCCGTCGACATCACTGACTTTGTAGGCGCTCCAGATCAGGGCAATCGTTTTCGGCCCGAGGCCTTGAATTTTCAGCAACTGCAACATGGAAGGGTGATATTTCTGCAAAAGCTCAGCCTGTACGGCGAGCTTGCCTGTGCTAAAGATTTCCTGCAGATTCGTCAGCATACCTTTGCCAATACCGGGAATAGTGAGAACCTGCTTAGGGTCGCCAATAATGTCTTTGATCTGGTGGGAGTGATTCTCAATGGCCTGCGCGGCATTGCGGTACGAGCGGATACGAAAAGAATCCTGGCCGTCGATTTCCAGCAGATCGGCGGTTTCAAATAAAATATTGGCGATGGCCTTATTGTCCACGAACTTAAAGATAAACCAAACGCTGGCGGGAACGGCAGCCAGACACACCTACCATGCGTCCGAGGAAGGATCAGAAAAAACGACGAAGCTGGGATTAGCAGAGGCGTCCTGCGAGCGGAGAATCATTGCGGGCGCGCTTGCTCACTCCTATTAAGCTTTTATTACGTTCGCGGCCTGCGGACCTTTTTGGCCCTCGGCGATCTCGAACTCGACCTGGTCTCCTTCCTGAAGGCTCTTGTAACCCTCAGCGGCGATTGCGCTGTAATGCACAAATACATCTGGTCCGTCTGCGCGACCAATGAACCCGTACCCTTTTGCGTTGTTAAACCACTTCACTATGCCTTTCAGCCTATCCACGAAATGCCCCTTTTCTGCACGTCCTCGATCCGGGGCCCCAGGACGTGCCCGCAGTCCTTGGATGCATTTTGGGACGAGCGAGTTATGCTGTCAAGAGTTAGCGTCAATAAGCAGCGCGTTTCTTGGCGTAATTCTGCGCGCAACAGCAACGATTTAGTCTGCAACTAAATTGGGGGCTTGGGCAGCACGTTTTACAAATTTAACAGCCTGCTCTTGCCGCGATACAGGTTCCGATCGAGCCACAGGACCGATGAAATTGTCTTTGCGTCGCGAATCGTTCCGTTGAGAATCATCTTGACCACGGTGGGCAGAGAAAGTAAGCGTTTTTGAATCATCTCGTCGTCTTCGGGTTCGGCCTCGCCGGCTTGAAGGCCGGTCGCAAGATACACGGCCATGGTCTCGGCGACAAATCCAGGACTGGCATAAAACTTCAGGATTCGGCGCCAGTGGTCGGCGCGGTACCCGGTTTCCTCGATCAATTCGCGTTTCGCCGCAGCTAGCTCGCTTTCACCAGGATCGATGCGGCCGGCGGGGAGTTCCCAGAGATAATCACCCGCGGCGTGACGGTACTGACGCTCAAGGAGAACCCGCGGAGTACTCCGGGCACCCGCGACCGCGAGGACGACGATGGAACCGGAGTGGTGGACGAGATCGCGGCGCGCCTTGATTCCGCCAGGTTCAACCACGTGATCCGTGCTTACCCAGAAAACCGGGCCGCGATACACGGTACGAGATGAAAGCAGGCGGCCCTTGGGCTGCCGTGAAGGTCGAGCCTTCGCGCGAGAGGAAATCTTAGCCATGTCTCCACTATAAAGCACGGCACACTGCAAAGCTGCAGGGGGTGAGTTCCTGCTCCAGTTCTCTCATCAACGCGCGACAGCGTAGTACACATGGGTTCTGTTATGCTTCGCGCAATGTCGCGAAAGCCAACAGTGGCAATTGCCGGGGCGGGCAATCTGGGCACGGCGCTCGCCCTTTCACTCAAGAAAGCAGGATATGAAATCGAAGCGATCGTCGCCCGAAAGCACCGTCGTTCTCTGGTTCGAGTGAGGCAACTGGCAAGGCGAGTAGGAGCCCGCGTAGTCGATGACGGTCAGGGGCTAAGGTCAAGAGTTCTCTGGCTCTGCGTCCCGGATACCGAGATGGCCTCGGCTTCTGCTGCTCTGGCCAAGAGTTTTGACGGGACAGGGAAGATCGCTCTCCATTCGAGCGGGGCGCTGACGAGCGACGAACTACACGCTTTACGAAAAGCGGGTGCGTCTGTGGCCTCGGTGCATCCCCTCATGACGTTTGTGAAAGGATCACGGCCGTCGTTGAAGAATGTGCCGTTTGCCATCGAGGGCGACGCTGCAGCCGTACGCACGGCGCGGACGGTTGTAAGCGATCTTGGCGGAAAAGCCTACGCCATCCGCAAGAAAGATAAGGCGGCATATCACGCATGGGGCACGTTTGCGTCTCCGCTGTTAACGGCGTTGCTGGCAACAACTGAAGAGATGGCCACGTTGGCTGGAGTCGAGCGGAATGAAGCCCGACGACGTATGCTTCCGATCTTGTGGCAGACGATTGAAAACTACGGCTTGAGGGGTGGCGCCCGCGGATTCAGCGGGCCGATCATTCGCGGTGACGTAGAAACCGTCCGCCGCCATTTGGATGTGCTACGGCAGATTCCGATCGCGCAAGAAGTGTATATCGCTCTAGCGCGGGCTGCGCTCGCCTATCTCCCTGCGAAAAACAAGGAAGCGCTGCGAGATCTGCTCGTGAGGAAAGAGTCCCACGGCTCTAGCTGGACGTGAACAGGTGGCCGAGCTTCTCCTTTTTCGTCCTCAGATACTCTTCGGCGTGCGGACTGGGAATGACTTCACAGGGAACGCGCTCGCTGACATGAACGCCGGCTCGCTCCAGGGCTTCGACCTTGTCGGGATTGTTTGAGAGCAGGCGTACCCGGGTCACTCCGAGACTCTTGAGAATCTCACCCGGAAGGGTGAAATCACGATGATCTGCTTTGAATCCCAGGCGCTCGTTGGCTTCGACGGTGTCGAGACCCGAATCTTGCAATTCGTAGGCCTGCAGTTTAGCTATCAATCCAATGCCGCGTCCTTCCTGCTGCTCGTAAATCAGAATTCCTTCGCCTTCCTCTGCAATCATGGAAAGTGAGAGTTCAAGCTGCTGCCGGCAATCGCAACGGAGAGAGTGGAATACGTCTCCAGTCAGGCATTGCGAGTGGACACGCACCAGAGGCGGCCGTGACTTCACATCCCCCATCACGAGGGCGACAGCCTCTTCAATGCGCCGGTCTCCGTCCGATGTGGAATATCCGCGAAAGCCATAGATGCGGAACTTGCCCCAGCGGGTGGGGAAGTCGGCGGAGGCCACCTTCTCGACTTCGTTTTCGCTCACATAATCATTATAGCGGCTCGGTCCGACCGGCGGACATCAGCCACGTGCGCGAAAAGGGAAGATGGCATCCTGTTTCGAAGGAATGGGAGAGCCGTTGCGGGTTGCGGGTTGGAAGTGCCAATTCTCGAGTGCGGCAAGACACTTCGAATCGATTTCCGACCCCAGGCTCTGCAGAACGGTCTTGCTGATGATTTCGCCTCGCTCGTCGATGGTGATCTCAATGACCTCATTGCCCGCGACGGCAGGAAGCTGCCAGGGATAGACCACGGGATCCGAAGTCGCGATGGGAAGCGCTGGCCGAATCTCGTCCCCATAAAGTTGGCTCTCGCGGAGAGTTCCATATGGCATCCCAGCTTGGGCTCCGTGGCCCACGGCAGAGAGAGTCTGCGTCTTCGATTTGTCTTGTTCTTCGGTGTGCGCTACAGGGCTCTGCGGTGCCCGGAGCTTAGTCAGTTTCGCTCGAGCCTTCCACATGAACTTCTCTCCAAGCCGTTCATGCTTGTAGCGCTCGGTGGCGGCGTCGGAAGAACTGTGTGTGCTGTCGTCGGGATTCTTGCTGGACCAGTAGAGACGCGTGGCGGAGGTCCCATTCTGTCCCAAGGCCACCGAAGTGGGAGTCAGCAGCATGGGCTCGGGGGAATGCAGGAGCCAGCCTAGGATCGCCGTATGAACCGCAACGGATGCGGCCCGCGTCCAGCGCTGGCGATGTTCGATGGCAGGACTCAATTGCTGAAACATGAAGTGTGCCCGGCGATGCTGCAGTGCCTGATGTAGTTAGACGCACGTCGGGGCCTTTCGTCAAGGTGATTCTGACGGAGAAATCAGCTCCGTACCGCGACGCTGACCAACTGATCGTCGCTTGCCGGCAGTTTGGTGTGCACGGCGAACGCTGGTAAAATGATGGAGCCACTGATCCAACCTGCACGGGGCTATAGCTCAGCTGGGAGAGCGCATCGTTCGCAACGATGAGGTCGTCGGTTCGATCCCGACTAGCTCCACCAATCTCCTCCATCACTTGCCAGGTCGTTCCGCCATTTGGAGACGCTGAAGAACTTGGCTATTGGACTGAATTGGACCTTTCGACCATGCTCCGGGAGCACAGGAGTCCGACTCCGGATTCCATAGCCCGGTTCAAATGGAGTCAATACCTGCAGCTGCTTTCACTGCTGCAGCAGGTGGAGTAAGCGACTAGGCTGCATATTGAGGTAATTGATGAGCCTAGATGAAGGAAGAGCTTGTGAACGAAGACGGGCAAGACGAGCAGCTACTCTTCTGATGCGCGTAAATCTAATTCTTCTACTCTGCCGCTAAACAGTTGCTGTACTTCGCGACCGTCTCTATTCCACCAGGAGTCCATTTGCCTGGAACTTGCAAATCACTACATTCACATGGTCCCCGGGCTTAACCAGTCGCCCTTTGTTCGAGAATGCCATCCAATATATTTTGCCCGTTTCTGGCGTACTGCTCTGGCGTAATTTACCGATCTTCTCCATGGATGGAACCACAAGCTTGACGCCGGCTTTCGGGTCAATCAGCGAGGGCTCGTTCTTCTTATCGTTGAGAGGCTTCGCTTTCTCGGAGTCGAGCACGCGATAACTAAATCGAATCATCTCTCCCGACTCCGCATACTTTACCTTGAGCGAATCCACTCCCCAGATGAAGTCGTAGTAAAGCTGCGCGCGTCTCGCGAGCGGATTCGGTGCATAGCGAGTTGGAGCAATAACCGCAGATGTTTTCTTAGTGGCGGCAGAGGACGGTGCCCCAGCCGAAGACTTAGAGGCTGGCGTCGCAATGTTAGCTGCTGGAGCGGTTGCGGGTGCTTTGGCCGCAGGGGCATTCGCCTGCGCGGAGGCCTCATTTGCTGCTAGTAAATAAATGCTGCTGGCAATCACCAATGCCAGTAGCAGGTATTTCATCAGTTGCTTCCTTCTCTTCATTTTAATCACGACCTCGTTTATCTTGTGCGGCCGGACATCACCAGGAGATGCCCGGCCAGCACTAGCGATTCGGTTTACGGTAGAACGGTGAACGGCAGGTTGTTACTGGTCGCACCACCTGCATTCACGGTATGGACGTTTCTGGTTGTGGTATTGGCCGTTCCCGTGATGGTGAAGGTTGCTGTCAGTGTCGTGTCATTCACCGCGGTCACATTGCTGACGCTCACGCCCGCGCCCGATACCACCACCCCACTAGTTCCGTTCAGATGGGTCCCGGTAAGGGTCACGGGAAAGCCAGCGCCACCTCGTGTGTGGGACGTGGGACTGATCGCACTCAGCGTTGGGGCTACCACTGTGAACGCCCCGGTAAGGGACGCGTTGCCACTCGGGGTTTGCACCGTGACGGTCCTTGCCGTGAGTCCCGCTGTAGCAGTCACCGTAAAGGTCGCGGTGACTGTGGTCGCATTGGCCACGGTGAAGTTGCTAAAGCTTACGCCAGAACCGGACACGGTCACACCTGTGGCTGCCCCCAAACCGGTACCGGTAATGGTCACTGGTACGGAGGTGCCGCGCACTCCGGTGTTGGGTGAAACACCTGTTACGGTCGGAGCCGCCACCGTAAACGTGACGGCGTTGCTGGTTCCGCCCGCTGTCGTAACGGTAACGTTTCTAACGCTGAGTGTGGCAGCGCCCGAAATCGTAAAGGTTGCTGTAAGCGTAGTGGGATTGACCACGGTAACCCCGCTCACCGTGATGCCGTTTCCGGACACGGTTAACGCTGTAACGCCGGCGAGGTTCGTTCCGCTAAGGGTCACAAGCACGGTGCTATTTCGACTGCCTGTGTTCGGATTTATCGAGGTCAGTGTTGGCGCGACCACGTTAACGCCCTGGAACTCCACTGCACCTACGCTAAAGGCAGTGGGGTTTCCGGGATCCGGTCGCGGATTTCCGAAGAAGTCCATTGACGGGTGTGCCTGTGCGACCGGAATGGCGTCAATCGCCGGGGAGCCAACCGCCAGAGCGTAGTTGCCAAGCGCTGAACCGTTCGGAGCCATGGGGCTCGTCATCGCCAGGGGGCCCCACTTGATGTTGACCCAGTTGTTGCCCTCGTCCACTGTGGCTCCCGGCAGCAGACTGAAGACCGGGACGGGTACCGTTCCTTCGTTGGTGCCCGGAGGTACTTGGTAGCTGCCGCTGGCGAACTCCGGCGGAATCCGCGAACCGTTGCAATACTGGCTGACGAAGCCCAGTGCGGAGGGTGCCAGGTTGCTCGCAGGGTAACCTGTGGCGTCCGTCAGCACCGAATATGTCGGCGCAAACGTGAAGCCCGAGCTGTGGTTCGTCGGCGCGGTGTCGCCGCGAACGCCGAGGTCCCAATAGGTTGCCCCGTTGACGCAGGCGCCGGTCCCTCCGGTGACGATCACGCCGCCCACGCTGGTTGCCGTGCTCGGCGTGCTCGATTGGTTCAACGTAGGTGCCAGCGTAACGATCGACTGAAGGTAATCTGTTCCGCCACTGCTGGTACCGCCAACCTCGAGATGGAACGAACGGTTTTGCCAGAATATGTCGTTCGACAGAAGCGGATACGACACACTCCGGCAATCGCCGTTGGTCAGAGTCCCGCTGGCATGACCCGCGGGGCAGTTGACCGTGGCAGGCAGAGAGGTGAACAGTTGCGGGCTATTCGGTGATGCCGCGAGCCCGGCGGGCTGCGGCTGAGAGGCGGTGCAGGCTCCGTTAGCACCGTTCACGCACGTAACAGGTGGTGGGGACTGATCACTGCCCAAATGGGCAAAGTAGGCATTGAACAGCGTCCCCGCTGAGGCGGTCGAGTCGTTGGAAGCGAAGGTATTGTTGACGAAATTTACCGCCAGAGAGTCGAGCAATCCCACGCCGCCGCCGTCCCAGCCGGCCACGTTGTTGACGATGATGTTGTTCGTGACATTGACCGAATACCAGTTTTCCGGATTCAGCGGGAATCGGGTCACATCCGTGCCGTTGACACCCTGGAAGCGAATTCCGCCACCAGAGCCCATTTCTGCCGCGTTGCCCAAAATCAGATTGGCGTTGATGTTCAGGCCGGGACCGGAACCATCGGTTAACCCGGGCACGCAGTCGACGTCAGTAGTGGTGCCGCATTCAACAGCGACACCATTTTCAATCGTCTGCCCATCAGGTGCCGGGCCCATGACCACGATACCGGCGCCGCTGGTGGGAACGGTCGGATTCGTACTCTGGTTGAACAGAATCGAGTTGTTGGAGATGTCGCCGTTATAGCTGAATCCAAGGTGAGCAATGCCCCCGCCATCGCCGCTGCTCATGTTTCCGCAGATCCAGTTGTAATTCAGCTTGTAGTAGTCGGAACCGGTGCAGAAAGTTACACCGCCACCTCCCGACGGCGCGGAGGTAAACAGTTCGTCGCCCGTGGAGGAGTTCAACGTGACCATGTTGTTATGCACGTTGGTGTGTGTATTGAAGCAGAAAGGCAGCTGAGTGTTCGCCACCGTCGAGTTCTGGCAGGAACCAGGAGGAGTTCCAGCGGTTGGCCCAAAATCAGCCGGCGCAAAGTATGACTCGCCAAATTCACCCTGCCCGATTTCGATGCCGCCGGAAAGGGTTCCGCTGTTGTTGCGAACTCGGTTGTTGGAAATTTCTATGTTGTGTCCCCAGCCGTGGACGAGAATGCCGCCGCCGCCTTGGGAACTGTTCCTGATCATAAAACCGTCGATACGCGACGGATTGCACTGGAAGTTGCTGGGATACCGATTGTGAGCGGCCGCCGTGTTGGGCCCGCAGCCCGTTATGGCGTTCGTGCTGCCGTCGAGCAGCGTGGTGCCAGCTGCGAATGCAGCTTCCGCTCCGATTCCAAATACATCCGAATCGACCGGAGCATGGACGCCTTTTGCCAGGACGGTGATTCCAGCTCCTTCGTACGATCCCATCAATGTAGGCTCCTGCAGCATTTCCGCAAGGCTGCCGTTCACCGTGGTGTCCCAGCCGAGAATGCCTTCAAAGGGGATCCGGTCGATCTGCGGATTGTTGGGAGTAGCGGTGAAGTAGTTCCAGCCATTACCCGGACAACTTAACCCGCCGTCCGCCGGAGCTGCCGGATCGTAAGGATTTGTGCCACCGTTGGGACCGTTCCCCGTGTAAGGTTGGCCGTTGAGCGCCAATCCAAACAAGCAGCTTATCTGGTGCCGCCAGGGGTCAATTACGCCGGAGGGATGGGTGTCGCCATCGATGATCGAGGAGATGGCCCCTACGCCTTGCAGCCGGACGGGCTTCCACATAATCAGTAATTCCTTGTAGGCACCTGGAGGAACGATGATCATGTCGCCGGGAGCGGCCGCGTCAATCGCAGATTGAATTGTCTGCCCGGGAGCGAGCACCGTCGGCGTCTTGCCTCCGACCGTGACGGTTACAGTATCGATCGAGCGCTTGCCACTGGCTGTGGTGATGAGCAGTTCGCCGCAGCGTGCGTTCGGAGTTGTGGGTGTGCCATTCAGGTCTCTGTATTGCACTTGTTGCTGCAAGCTGCAGGCAGGAACGTTACTTTGGACAGTGCCGGTGATCGTAGTATTGCTCCACGTGACTGCATGCAGCGGTATCCCACCGACCGTCACGTTCGGGCAGGCGCCACTGCCACCATTGCAGCCGTTTGCGGCGGGAGCGGGTCCAAAGCCGTAGTGACGCGTGATGGTCTTCTGATTGAAAGGTGGCGTGGAGGCCGAGGGGCCGGAATAGCCATAGTTATTTACGGCCTGGTCACCCAGCGCGGTGATGGTGATGGTGTGACCACCCGCGCTTACCCACGGTCCAGCAATATCTTGGCTCGTGACACTCGCGATTGCGGGCGTACCATCCGGGTAATCGCAATCGGGATGGTTGTAGCCCTCGGCGAAGGCAGTGTTGGGGATGACGGGCGTGTCCAAATAGGAGGTCGTGCCCGGCATAACCGGCCACTCGTAGCAGAACTGGCTATAGCTGTCTGAGTACAGTGGATCCGGCGCCACTCCCGTTCCCCGGTCGTTCATGCACATTACAAACGTCTGTGGCACGAAACCGCTCGGATCAGGTGGGTTCACTCCCCAGCTCGAGTAAGCCAAGCCGTCGAATACCCCCCATTGATCGGCGTACACGCGGGAGACTTCGTTTCCAGCCCAGTCCTTGATGGAAACCGGTAGATAGGGGGGCTGGAACTTTTCCCCAAACGCGGGGGAGAAGGGATCGAATTCCGAGGTGAAATCGTCGGTGATGATGCCGGTGATATGACCGGCGATGTGAGCCGAGGTGAAGACGTAGAACTTCGCAAGTACCGTCATCTGGTCTTCGAGGGTGACCTCTTTGCGATCGCAGAGAGGCCGCGTCGCTCCGGCAAACGGTGCGTTCTGGCCAGACTGCGGGAACAGGCTCATGTAGTCGGGAACAACACGGGCAGCGCCCACGCAAGGCCAGAAGGCCTCGATACTTCCCGTGTCTCCCTCGTGTCGAGGCTGTGCGCCTTGGTCCGTGGTTGGCATCAGCGGATTGTTGGCGTTGTACGACGCGGCCACCGCAGCCTGGTCGGGCATGATAAAGATGTTGCCGAAGCCCGCGAACTCCGCCGTGACGGGCGCCACGTACGCATCACCCATCAAGATGTTCTTGTCCTCTTCCTTCACCAGTTCGTAGCCCGGAGGCACAATCATTTCCACCACGTACTTGCCGGGCGGTAACATCGGGGCGCCGTAGGACAGATCGGTCGTTGGGACAGCATGATTCGGCACGCAAATTGTGCAGTTCGTTTTGTAGGTCGACGGATCCAACTGCACCGAATAAGCGCCCGTTGGCAACTGGTAGCTCGTACCCGCTTTGGCCACGATGCTGGGGAACTTGTACATTCCGTCGTAGGGGGCCGGCTGCAACTGGTTCCAGTTGTGCATCGTGTCGTAACACTTGTACCGGGAGTGGTACGCCAGCGGCACAGGCGTTCCTTGCTGCAGGTTCAGAAGATTCGGCTGGTTGTACAGCGTGAAGTAATATGGATCGGAGGTGGACTGGCCCGGGCAACTCATATTCGGGATGGCGCCTCCGTCAGCAGCTGTCAGGATGTGGTCGTCAGCGTCCTTGCGGAAGCCCTGCGCCCAATCGTCCCAACTGCTGGTCTGGGTGGTGTCAACGAGCTTGAGGGAGGTGCTGCCATCCGGCGCCGTCCCCTCCTGGTAGAGGTTGATGGTCACGCCGGGAACCAGTGGTTCCCAACTCGTTTGGAGCAGCAGCGCTGGGTCATCGAATGGGCGGGTCGAGGCGTACACAACATGCCCTCGGATACCGCCGTTCTCGCCCACTTCAAAGGGCTTCTTCCCGAACTCCAAGAAGTTAGACTGACCCCACATACCCTGCCAGCCATAGCTCAGAGCCCACGGCGGATCGACGCGACCGGTCGAACCTCCTGCCGTATCGCCAGCTGGACAATCGGCATTGGCGCAATATCTGGCACCCGGTACGCGCAGATCGGTTGGTACCGAGTTATCTTCTTTGGTCCTGGCCAGATGATCGCCGATCGTGGAGCTGCCACAGGCTGGGATGCCAGGCTGGCCGCACGCTTTCGAGCCATCGACTGGCCCTCCTGCGTCATAAACCACATGGGTCCCGGTATTCTTGTAGCGAGCCACATCCGTTTCTAGGGCATACCAGGCGAACGTCGGGAACACCTCGTTGAAGGCCGCAAAGCCGTTCAAGTCGGTGCTATTAAAGTTCGAGTAACTGCCGTCGGTGTATCGGATGTTAGTCGGGACGAGGCTAAGGCCCGGCTCGTTATCCTGCGAAACACCATCGCCGTTCAGGTCGAAGAACGTCCGCGTATAAATGTCCGCTCTCCATTGCTGAGGCGCGATGTCACCCATGTCTACGATCGGCGCATCCACTCGCACCGGGGTTGTGTAACCGTCGAGGATCAAATCGGTCCACTGGTCGAAGACGGTAATCCGCCAATCGCCGCCCGGCATATTGTCGAATTCCCAAGTCCCGTCGTCGTTGGTCTTGGCGAACGCGAAATCGGCGCCGTCGGGGCTTCCCAGGCTCACATAAGTGTGCGTGAAAGATATGGCGTCGTTGGTTTCGGTGCTGTAGTTCCTCTCATCCGGCGTACGACTCATGTGGGCGAGCGTGATCTTGCCTTTCACCGTATGTTTGCAATCCGTACGCGTGGCGCAGACTCCTGCCTTGCGGCTGCTGATGAGCATGGGATTGGCGAAGCCGATAGCCACGTGGAATCCGGCCGGCCCATACTCCTGGAAATAGCTCGGCTCGCTAACCTTGATGAACGCATCGTGGGCAAACCCTCCGTCTAGGGTGTTGGTCTGGATCCACTCTTCGCCGCGCGCAATCCGATCGGCGCCCGGATGGGCTTCCACCCCATAGAAACCTGGCGGCAGGTTGCGCACCACCACTTGACCTGCCAGCGGTGACAGGGTCTTGCCGTCGGCTTCGTACTTCGGGCAGACAGTGATCATGCCGGTGATACCCGTGGGGCTTGTGCCGCCGTCAGATCCGGTTCGCGAACTTGCCGAAATTGGGCACGCGTCCTGTCCCGTTGCCGGATCTATGGTTCCAGCCAGGGAGTTCGATAATGGCTGGTTGAACATGTCATAGGTCATCTGTCCGGCGGGGTCGCCAAATTGGCCGACGTTGTCGTAGATATAAACTTGGAATCCCCCGAGCCCGGGCTCGTTGGGCGCCAGCACGTCCACGCCGCCTCCGGTGTCATCCTCGCCGTTGAGGGGGTAGTCGTCCTCGAAGACGAAGGCGGAGACGGTCGACGGCGGGAGCGGCATAGGCTCGACGATCACGTTTACAGCCTGCCAAGCGCCATTGTGATAGAACACCGGAGATCCACCCATCGCATGGCCCGCGTCGAACCCGTCGCCGGGCAGAACCGAAATGTAGTAGCGCTTTGTCGGATCCAGAACTACTTCACCGGGGAGCACAGCTGTTTTTTCCGAGACGCCGGTACGGCATATACCGTTGCCAATGTCACACGCTGCCGCTTGCCCTAAGACGCTCTGTCCCGTTTCGCAGGATTTTTCTCCCGTGCAGCCCTGCGCCACCACCGGCATGTGACTGGTGTGAAAGTTCGTGGCGTAGGATGGAACAATTCCCATCGAAGCGCCCGGGCAACCCACGGGCAGCGGCGTGGAGCTGCAGTTGGGATCCTGGTACCACGTCCTGTCTTCCTCAATGATCCAGCGATAGTCCTGAGGATCGAGGGCCTGCTTTGTTTTTCCATCCACCAGCGTCACCTGGAGCCCGCTCGGCCCTGGGAAAGTCAGGGTTACGGTCGCTCCGTCGCCCGCGCTCTCGGTACCTTGAGAGTTTTTCGCCTTGTAGCTGAAGGTGTACGTGCCGGGCCCGGGAACAGTCGCGATGAATCCGCCATCCGGACCTACTGAGACGCTACCTCCAGCCGTGGCACCCGTGAGCCAGAGAGTGAGCGGCGTCGATGCCGTTGCCCCACTCACGGTAAGTGGGTAGCCAGCCGCATCACTGTCATTGAACAAAATTCCAGGGGACTTAACGATCAGGGTCTTTCCCAGGTTCGAAGTGTATGCATCGGGGTTCACCGTGATGCCACCAGCACCTTCGACCGGCGCAGCACCGAGCGTCACCGTCGTACATGCTGTGGCAGTGCCGTTAGCGCAATACGTAAAGGAATCAGTTGTTGTCCCAGCATTTGGGACATACGTGAACGTGCCGTTCGCGGCTAAGGTCAACGTTCCACCAGCAGGCCCAGAGGAAACAGCTACACCGTATACGTTCCTATCGTTGGCGATTACACCCTTCGCCGGGTCCGAGACCGTGAGAGTTTTCCCGGAAATCACAGAATTGTAGGTATCCGGGTTTGCTACCGCGGTTGCGGAAGGAACGGGCAAACCTGCGCCGTTGATGCCGATATAAGCCAACATACCGGCATCGCGCGAAGTCGCGTTGCCTGACAAACTGCCCTGACGGTCGAAAATTGGAAGAGCGTTCCCGACAGTGGCGGGCACATTAATTGCTACGTCATACGTCTTGCCCGGCGCCAAAAACACTTCATTTTGCACCCGGGTCCCGCCGGGAAGCGGGTTGCCGTCTTCCGCGATCAGCCCGAAGCCAGGCGCTGATGCCGAGCCAGTTTGCGCTCCCACGATCGATGGGATGTGCATGCGCAGGCCAGCATTGACGAGACGAACCAATACCGATCCGGTGATACCTGTAGCTGGAGACACCGGGAAGAGCGAAGCCGTAGCATTCGTCTTGTCGAATGCGACCCCGTTGATGAGGTAATACCGCGGCGAATAATTCACCGCCGGCGGATAGCATTGATTGTAGGTAGAGGAACTGGGATTGCCGCATCCCCCGGGCTGGCCCGACCACACCATCGTCTCGCTGAAGCCAGCAGTGTTGACGGCAGTGTTGACGGCGTTGTCCTGGGCTGGGTCGATTTCACTGAAGAGCATCGCGACATCGGCGTTGTAGCTTACGGCCGGATAAGCCGTGCCTGCGGTTGCCCCTGCGGGAGCAGTGGTCACCACCACCATGCCGTACAAACCCATGGGACCCTGAATGGAGGGATGTGTACCGGACTCGAGCAAATAGGTGCCGGCTCGCGGCGTTGTCCAGGTCAGGCTGGTCGTGCTGCCGACAGGCACTTCTGTCGAGAACGACTGTACTCGGCGTCCCTGCGGCGGAGGTGTGTTGGCGCCGTCGCTTAGCACGTTGCTGGAGGCTGGCCAGGTCAGCGTCTGCTGCGGATGTGCCGGACTCGCTGTGGAGGTCGCAGCGGTTCCTAGCCCTCCGCCCAATTGACCTACAATCGTCAGCGATGTCGGAATGTTGTTCGGTGGCGTTAGAGCGCCGTTGTTGTTAAACGACAGATTGTTGGTGAGATTGATCTGCAGACTCTGACCGGTCGGAACCGTGATCACCACTGGGGACCAACCAGTGGCGGAGGGGTTCAGCTTCGCGCACGCTGCAGACGAACCGACCACCGCGGCACCGCAGGTGTAGCCCCACATGGGCACGGACGTGCCGTCAGGCAAGGCAATCGAAACGGGCCCCGCGGTCAGGTTCACTTGCTGCTGTGCGACAGCCCAACTGGCTCCAAGGAGGAGGATACTTACCGCCAGTAACACTGTTTTTACAGTCTTGTTAGAGTTGGTGAATCGCATGTCTATCTCCTCGGTATCCTCAGTAAGTTAGTTGGACTCGTTGATCACGAACTCCCGGGAATCGACCAACATCATCATCAGCATGCCGCCCGGGAAAATATTGTTGGTGGTAATTTCGCGCTCGTTGTGTGAGTGCCACATGAAAGCAAAACCGGCTTCGCCCGTGGGAGAATTTCCAACGGTGCCGGACGGCGGGGTTGTACCGGTAGAACCAACGGCGCGCACCGTCGCATTCGGCCCTAGATAGGGACTGCCGCCGTACCAGGTTCCATTCGTGAGAATGTTAGGATCGGGCAACGTTGCCGGTCCCCCACCTGCAACATCGCCAAAGGGTGCAGTCTCCAGAGGCTTGTTGTGGTCCTGGCACCACTCGAAATAGTTGATCGCGGTCGGATCTCCCGTGTTGTAGCCATTCCCATCCGGGATACAGCCCGGCTTTGCTACTGGGTCCCCGGATGCCGGGTTGTGGCCGTAGGGATCCCAGTTCAGCCCTTTACCGGTCCAGTAGTAGATTCCGTCCATAGCCAGACCTGGAGTTGTGGTAGTGGTGAATAGCAAAGGACCGGCGAGACTATTGGGATCGTTCTGGCTAAGAATCAAATTGCCATCGCGCGCCAGGATACGCACGTGGTTGCCATGCTCGTGGAACGGATGTTGCCACCGTCCTTGGCCGATGATGCGCAACAGGGTCAATTCTCCCGGATGCATGTGGGGGTTTCCGTTGTAAGGCTGGTGTGGATACTCCAGGGAATAGTTGGGATCCATGTCATCGGGCATCGAACGGCCGTTAATCAAGTAATAAGCTGGAACGTATGGCTCGGTCGCGACGGTTAGGCAGCCCGTACAGGCCCGGTTCGCCTGTAGTTCGGCCTCTCGATGAATCCTGGGATCCATTTCGGAAAACTGAAACAGATATTCCCGGTCGTAGCAGGCTTCGGGATGGTTATATGCGGCCGCAGCTAACCGAAAATCAGACTCACCCCAATGAGCTTGCGCCTGCGCATTTGTACTGTGGACTCCTCCCGTGCAATTGCTTGGGATATTGGCCGAGTTGGGCAGCACTATGATGGCCCCATACAGGCCCATCTCAACCTGCAGGTCACCCTGAGTTCCGCTGTAGTAGGCGTGCGTTCCCGCCGCGGTGCTTGGAATTGCAAGGGTATAGCTGACGGATCCCCCAGGGGCGGCCTCCTGCGTTAGCAGACCAGGGACACCGCCTGAAGCTGTGACATTGAAGCCAGTAAACAAGATCGAAGTGTTGCCGGCGGCGGCAGGAAGATTATTCCTTAGATTCACAGTGACGTTAGCAGTACCCGATGAGGGCGCCGTGATGATCAGTGTCGGCCCGGGCACCTGCATGGTGTTACAGAAGGTACCTGAGATCGCGGACGGGGCAAAGCCAGCCGGTGCGCCATCACAACCATATCCCCATGAGTAGACGGACGAGCCGTCAGGCTGGCTGATGTAGGACGGCGTCGCAACCAAGTTGAAGGTTGTGCCGCTTGTGCCGGTAATGCCAGGAGCTGCTGCGAAAGCCGCGTGTGTTAGCAGCAGCGCCAGTGCTACCGTCGCTGCTAGAAGCAACTGTGTCTTCGAGATCTGCCTTTTTATGTTCATAGCCCTCATTGCCGCTCTCCTAATTCGCACAGCGATTGCCGAAAGTGTTACCGCCAGTGATTCCGCCTGAACACACGTGCACTTCAGTCATCATCCCGCCAAAGTTCTCCGCATCATTGGACAGGTGGTCAAGATTGGGGGTGTAGAGGTAGTAGGTGCCGGCAGGAATGCCTGTGGCATCCAGGATCACGTCGAGCGACTCGCCGCCCGCAAGTGTGATCGAATTGGTTCTGTACGCGAGGTTGGCACCGGCCTGGTCGCGCAGCAGCTTGGCATTCAGCGCGATCACCTGCATTGGGATGCCAAGGGAGGCCAGCGTCTGATATTCCGTAACGTCCAGGTCAGAGATGCGCAACAAGGCTCTTCCGCCAGCGGGGATGTTGATGATCGCCGGCAATGGCTGTGAGAAGTGCATAGCCCCGTCCGTAGACTGAGTTGCCAGAGGACCAGGTGTGACCGTATCGGGATAACTGCGGCCATTAAGCAGGAAGTACTTGTCCTTCATGTCGACGAAAGCTTCGGGGTTGAAGGTCATACCGACAAAGTGGAAGTTTGGATCGAAGCCGTGAATCTGCAACGGATATTCGACGTCGTAACGGGTGGACCCATCGCCATCGTTGTAGGCATATTGTTTTGTGGTGTCGTTAGTTTCCGTCGTCGTCACTGCTGGCATCGGGTTGCTGCACAGGATGTCGGGCGGAACCGAGCCAGGGGCAATTGTCGGTAGCGCGCCGTCCCCCGCACGCCTGCACGCTGTCCGCGCATCCCCTTGTTGATTCAGGAGCGCCGTTGCCACCGAACCGTTCACTCTGTTCTGCCTTGGACGCACATAAATCTGCCCCACCATTCCCATTTGCAAGTGCTCGGGCGGAGTAATGTGGCAGTGCCAGAAGTAAGTGCCGGCATCTGGAGCGAGATAGTAATAAGTGAAACTACCTCCGATGTTGATGGCGACCGATGCGTCAGGAACGCCGTCGTAAAATGCGGACGCATTCGGATACCCGTGGAAGTGGACCGTGTGCTGTTCGAATAAGTCCGGCCGCATGATCATGCCAACGTTGGTGAGGGTAAGAAAGAACTCGTCATCTTCGTCAATGGCCATCAGTGGAGCGGGGATGTTGCCATTCATTACTCCGACATCCATAATCTGGCGAGGGTCGACGTGACCGTCCAGGCAAGGGGCAGTGCAAAGGCCGGCGGCAATTGCGTCGGTGTCAGGAGCCAATCCAACCGCTCCGTTGTATGAGAAGGTACTGGTGTCGATCGGAAACGCTGGCCATGTCCCCGGTGTTATTCCAAGGCTTACGGCAGGGTCGCCCGGCACGAGTGCGCTGGTCGCCGTGTTAAACACATTTGGAAACTGAGTACCAGGCTCGCCAGCAGCCATATCCTTCAATCCAGACAAGGGCCCGAACGAGAACAGATACGTCTGGGTGCCGTCGCCCATCGTTGCGAAGCCGTCGCCGCCTGAGATCTGCTGGCATTTAATGGCGCCATTTACGTTAGCCGTGGGCGCCCAAAATCCCTTATCGTTGATGGCGATGTTCGTGGGCCCGGCGTAGGCAGGTTCCGAATTGTTATCGTGCAGTGTCGACGGGTGAGTCACGGTCGTGCTGGGACACTGGACCTGGAATGACTGCGCCCCTGCTGTCAGCGCCACAAAACACATCCACACCACCAAGAAGCAAAGCCTGCTGATCTTTTTTTTCGCCATACGTCTTACTCCTCCTTCGCCACAAGCGGCGTGACTGCCGTCCATGCCTTTTGTAGAAACGCTGAACGCACCTCGATCAGTTCGTCTCGATTCCCACAGGATGCCGGCCGACGCCGTATGCGCTCGACGCCTTAACCAGAATCCCATTGCGGAGCGTTGGCCGGACGGAATGAATAGGCATTAGCCTCACTCGCATCTGCGCCGAGCGGCCACGTTATTCTTGAGCCTGATCCGGCGCGAAAGTGACGCGAGGGTATGAGTTTTTGTGAGGTGTGTTGTTGCGCTGCATCAACTAACTGGCGCCTTAGTCAACATTTGATCCTATTAACATCTACCTTGGATTGGGTGTTGTCTATTTAAGGCGTAATACGGACTGCACGCAGCGTGCGTCTGTATAACATAATAACTATGAATAACTTATATCTGCGTTTATCAGCGACGGACCGTCATGCGGGGTGTTGTTAAGAGTTAACAATATCTCGTAAAAGTTAATAACTTGCATGAATGTCACCGTCGCTGATCCGTTGGTGCAGCGGAGCTGGGAAACACCTGGACTGGTGCGGACGGAGGTCAGTGAGTAGCCGTACGCGAATCAAACGCACAGCTCAGAAGCGCAGCAAGTGGTTGGGTTTAGCTAATACCGCGACTCGTATTATCCTTGAATTTATAGCCATGTCCCGCCACAGTCGTGATCAGGACAGGCTTACTTGAATCTTCCTCAAGCTTTTGGCGCAACGCAAAGATGTGAACATCGACCGTGCGACTGTAAGTATTGGCGTTGTATCCCCAGACCGCCCGTAGCAGTTCCGCCCTTGATATGGTCTGGCCGGGCCGCTCCATAAGGTAATTCAGAAGATTGAACTCCTGGCCTGACAGGTAGACGACTTTTCCGTCCCGAGTTACTTCCTGGCGGGGCACGTCCACGCGGAGCGAACCGTATTGATGGATGCGGGCGCCCGTCTGCAGAGGCTTGCGACGCAGCAGGGCCTCGATTCGGACCGTCAACTCTTCGGCCTCAAATGGCTTCGTCAAATAGTCGTCGCCACCCAACTTGAGTCCTACAACTTTGTCCACCAAACTACTGCGTGCTGTTAAGAACAGTATGGGCGTCGCGAGTCCTGATTCCCGAATGTCACGGCATAGATCAAAACCGCTTCGGTACGGCAACATGACGTCAATAATGAGGAGATCGAACGGCGACTCGTTGATCTTGTCCAGCCCCTCCTCGGCATCCTTTGCAATGTCCAGGACGTATCTTTCACCACGCAGGCGATCGCCCAAAGTGGTGATGAGAGATTCATCGTCTTCTACCAGCAAAATCTTTTCCCTCATATCGAAGCCATTGCCTCCGCTGTATTGTGATGACTATTTGATTGTGCCTTGCCCGTAGTCCTCAGGTGCACTGTGAAGACGCTTCCTTGCCCCTGCTCGCTTGTTACCGATAACCTTCCATCAATGGCTTTCAGGATGTGGTGTACGACCGCTAGCCCCAGGCCGCTTCCAGGGATTTGCGCAGCTACCACCCGTGCGCTCCGGTAGAAGGGATCGCAAATGTGCTCCAGGTCGTCTGGGTCAACCCCGATTCCGCGGTCCACGATGCTGATCGCAACCTCCCTCCCCCAATTCGCCAATTCGGTTGCCTCCACTCGAATGCCAATCCACCGATTATTTCCGCCGTACTTAGCAGCGTTATCCAGCAAGTTTTGCATACAACGAAGCACGCCCTGCCTGTCGCCCAAAACCGGTGGAATTTCCTCCGGGATTTCAACCTGCACGGCGAACCCTTGTTGTTCAAGAATCGGTAAAGTGGTTTTCTGGAGTCTTTTCAGAATCCCTTCTATTTCGAGGGGTTCCATGACGTACTGTTTCTTCCCGTCTTTCATGGCTGCGAATAAGAGAATCTGATCCACAAGATCGATCAAGTGACGCGACTCATTCGTTATGATCGATCCATATCTCTGCGGATCAGGCGCATAGCCATCGGCAATGTTCTGTCCAGCTGAAAGCATCGCCGCCAAAGGAGTCCGTAGCTCATGTGAAATCGAGGCAACAAAATTCATTTGCATCGCCGCCAGGACGCGCACTCGTTGACTCGCAGTGATCACGAGAAACATACTCACAGTCAGGAGTAGCAGAATCGCTCCTCCAAGAATCAGATTGCCACGCCACACCCGTTTGATCTGGGCCTCCAGCGGAATACTACGATGCTGTAGAAACAGCATCCATGAACCGCCTTGCGAAGTGTGCTGAAGAATTGGAAACCACACCGGCCCAGAAAAACTGTGCCATTCCTCTCCGCGAAGAGACACTTTGTTTTTCACGCCCTGCCAGAAGCTGCCTTCCGTGCTTTCCGGGGGAGGGCCGAAGATGTTCATTACTGAGTCGGAATTGCTCACGTCATTGATCCCGAAGTCTGGATCGGAGGAGTACAGTAGCCTGGAGGCTGTCCCGACGGAAACCACGGCGATTTTGTATTCGAAAGTTTGCCCAGCAGCAAAATATCGCTCGGTGAGCTCAGGAAAGACCCTTTGTTCAATCGTGGACCGGTTCAAAACGATGACAAACCAATCCACTATGCTAGAGTCTGAACCTGACCTGGAATTATTCACAATCGGGTGAACGATCGCGGGAATACTCTCGTCGAATTGCCAGCCGGTGATTGAATTACTGCGCAGCCTGCTGGTGGTGGAGGACTGTGATGCGTTCCTGGATTGAGCCCGATCAACTTCATCCGGAGCCCAGGCGCGCAGCGCAACTGCCAGACTTCGAGACCTCTTCTGCAGGTGTGTCAGCAGCTCGTTCAGGTCTGTGGGACTTTTGACAGGTTCAATTCTTCCAGCGATCGCGTTAAGCCGCAATAGACGCGCTTTCGCACCGCGAGTCGTCTCCCAGATGTAAATGTCGCTGACGATGTCAGGATTGGAATAAATATTTTCGATGACACTGCCTGCCTGGCGCCATTTCTCATACCGTTCCAGGTAGTCATACCAACGATCATGAGCCCCTGAGTCCGGACCTAATTGCAGCGCGACACAGATGGTAGAAAGCTCACCGTACAAATCCAAATGCCACTTCATCATCACCGACTCGAGATCTGCCCCGGCGCGGAGTTCGGCAGCCTGACGGATCTGTGCATTCCAGCGGTACTGCAGCAGAGCGAGCGCCAGCAACAATATAGCGATACCGATTAATGTCGCAGTCCAGATGAATTTCGAGCCACTCGCGGAGGCGCGAACTTTGGGAAATTCGATGGTGGATAGCTTTTTTGTCATTCCTGTCAATGTTTAAAAGCCCTTCAGTCGCAACAAGAATCTCCGCTGGCAGAGACAGCGTTTCATCCAAGGTCTGAGGGAGAGGCGGACTTCTGAACAACTCAACGTTTAGCAGGCTGCGGAAAAACTCCGAATCGCGTGGCCTACTCCGGGGACGGCGAAGCAGGACACTGAGTCGGCTAAGGATGTAGAGCAAGGTAAGCGATGTAGAAGAAGAGCGTAGCACCCGCGATCCCAATCATCCCCGCGAGACGCAGTCCCCAATCGGGCATCTTGTATGGATGCCAGCTGCCCTGCTTCCAGCTGTCGGCAAAACGATCCAAATTTGCCCTGACGTCACTGGGCCGCAGAATCATGGTCAATCCGAATGCCAGGAACCCGGCACCCATTATGAGTGCTGCTGGTGCGTCGTTTGGGCCTATCGCCACGCCAGCAGAGTACCAGAAAACTCTCTTGCTTCCACAACACAACCTGATAAGAAGAATGCATGCGTGGAAAAGACGAGCAGCAGTTGGACGTCTTCAGTTATATCAGTCCCGAGCAGCGAGTTCCGCAGGACCATCCGCTACGTTCGCTGCGGGCCATGACCGATGAAGCACTCCAGCAGTTGCAACCTCGGTTCAACCGCTTGTACGCCAAAACTGGGCGACCCTCGATTGCGCCGGAGAAGTTGTTGCGAGCGCTCCTGCTGCAAGCCCTGTACTCAGTGCGCAGCGAACGAATGCTAATGGAACAGCTCGACTACAACTTGCTGTTCCGCTGGTTTGTAGGTTTGAACATGGATGACTCCGTCTGGGACGTGACTGTGTTCACCAAGAACCGCGAGCGCCTGCTCGATGGGGACATCGCCGAAGCATTCTTCCAAGCTGTGCTCCGGCAAGCACGGGAACGGGACCTACTCTCGGACGAACATTTTACGGTGGATGGAACACTGCTGGAAGCATGGGCGAGTCTGAAGAGTTTTCAGCGAAAGGATGGCAAGCCAACAGTTCCGCCGGACGATCCTGGCAATGCGACAGTAGACTTTCACGGCGAGAAGCGGTCGAACCAAACGCACGAATCGAAAACGGACCCGGATGCGAGGCTGGCACGCAAAGGCAGGGGCAAGGAAGCCAAGCTGAGTTATAACGGGAATCTGTTGGTAGAGAACCGCAACGGACTGATCGTGAACTCAGAGGTGTTCGAGGCCAACGGAACGGCGGAGCGCGATGCCGCGCTGGTGATGCTGGAACAGATCGCTGGCACGAAACAGGTCACGGTGGGAGGCGACAAGGGATACGACACGGCCGACTTCGTGGCTGAGTGCCGCAACCTCAAGGTCACGCCGCACGTGGCCCAGAACCTCGAGCGACCCGGTGGGAGCGCGATTGATGCTCGCACCACGCACCATCCCGGATACGCCATCAGCCAGAGGAAGAGGAAGCGTATCGAAGAATGCTTCGGATGGCTGAAGACGATCGCGCTGTTGCGGAAAGTTCGGCATCGTGGAATCTTCAAGGTCGGATGGGTCTTCACCTTCGCGGCCGCGGCCTACAACTTAGTTCGTATGAGGAATCTGGCGATGCAAGCGCCATGAGCTGAGGTCGCAGTGTGCTCGCAGGCCCGACAATGAATCTGCGGGACACCAGCGGATGCAGGCAAAACCCTTCTCCAATCACAAAATCACGGAGACTGGAAGAATCTAAGTCGCGGAGTCCATTTTTCCGCAGCCTGTTAGGGAGGACCGAGCGAAGTGTGCCAGCAGTTATCAACAAATGCAAGATCAAAATCGGCCCTAATCACAGCGGTTAAATTTCTTAATACCTAATAAAATATCTTAACATCTTACACTATTTGCTAAGTCACCCGTGCTATGGCGCTGCGTTCCCAACAGCACATTGTCTTGCATGCTGTGTGTCCTAGCCATCGCCGACCGCCCGTTCGAATTTCTCTCGGGAACTAACGTCAGTTCCTGCAAAGTGTACTCGGCCTGAGAGGCGACGTCTTCTACGGAATCATTACACGCTAAATCCCGTCGTACTTCCGCTGCCCTCTCTTGAGGATGACATACCGGTTCGATCCGGGGGGCTGTGGGGGCTTCTATCCGAGAGGGAGCCCGGCGTTTCCACACTTCTTTGGAGCGAATCGAGTACCGACCGGCCATTCTGGACCAAAATTCCTGAACGCACTCGTGCCCTCTCCGCTCTAACGGTTGCAATCTCTGGCACGCAATTCATGTTGAATGACAGTTACATTCGCGATCTGAAAATGATGTTTTCGTGAATTCCATTAATTGCGGCAGCCGGAGTCAATCAGCGAGCAGCTTTCAGTTTCGTTTCTCGCCGGAGATGTTGCGCTGTGTGTCGACGGAAAAACTGATTTCTCGAGAAGCGATCCGCAAAAGGCAGTCTTCTTGGATTGCAGAACTGGAGCACCGTTTCCTGCAGGCGGTGTCGAGCGCAACCGCTCGATGAACGCGCATTCTCACTCGCTATGGCCTGGCGGTAACCCGCCGGATCGACTCCAAGGGTTCGCCTCCACTTTGGAGGTGCAATGTTTGCGCGCCAGAAGCGATATCTCCCTGCAGATGGATGCGAGAGAACGTTGCAAACTCGTCACTGTATTTTCTGGTTGTTTCCCAAATCAAGGCCGAACTGTGGTTTCTCGTAGGTTCCCAGAATGTGCACGGGGACGATTTCGCCTTTCTTCTTTTTACGGAAGAACGGATCCATGATCTTCAGCAGCAGCGATTTCACGCCGGTAGTTGTCTTGGAAATGTTCGTGTCAACCTTCATGTTCCCGTGAAGGTCAATCCGGTAATTCATGACATTAAAGGTGCCGTGCAAGCGCGCGTTTGCGCCGGGAACCCGAAAATCGAGATTGGCAAAATGCCCGACGCTGTGGAACAAATCGACGGTTCCCCTCAGGTCAGTGAGAACGGTGTCCGGATCTTCCTTGTTTTGGCCACGTGCTCCTGCGCTCAAAGCATTCAGATCGTCCTGAGTATCCGGTTTGAAACTCCCATCATCGATGCCAAATGTTGCCTGTAGCTGTACGCTCTCGAGAAATGGCTCGTTCTTGTTGGCGAATTGGGAGTCAGCCACGAATGATAAATCGCCGGACATGGGCGACCGAGGCGCGCTAACGAACATGCCCAAAATGTCTTCAATCCGGCCGTGGCGCGAGGTGAAGTGCAGATTTGCCACCTTGCCGCCGTCCCCGGCGCTGCCCGCGATTTTGCCACGGGCAAGCAGCGTGGTTCGGCCAATTTGGGCCTCCAGCCGGTTCAAAAATGTGTCGCCATGTGTGGCGTCGACGTAGGCGTCAAAACGAGTCGAGAGGCGGTGCTTGTGACCGCCGGAGGTGACCACGAAGTCGGGCGTATCAGTCGTGCCCGAAACGTTGATATGCTTTAGCACGCCATCGAACTTTCCTGTCGAACTCAGGGTGCCGCCGATCCCACCGTAAGTGCCAAGATCGGCGTGCTCGAAGGTATAGATCCCTGACAGAGGGGTGTCCTGCGGATGTCCATCGGCCCACGGGCCGAACTTGCCCTCGACTAAGATTTCTCCTGGAGGATTGGGATTATGCAACCTCAGGCGGTACTGAATCGGCCTGCCCCAACGTACGCTGCGCAGCAAAGCCTCGTGAACATCGAAGAGCAGGGAGCTTGCGTGGCGGTCAGGTGAAAGAAATTCAACCTTTGTTCCATTGGCGATGAGTTCGTCAACGACCGTCGTGGAATGTTGTGAATGGAATTGCACGTTGTTCCCGAATGGAGGAATGAAAACGCGAGCCCCAATCGCGATTACGCGGGGAACATGGCGTGCGAGGATTCCCAGGTAGCTGCCTTGGACAAGGAGTTTGCTAATGGTGATCAGCTTGAACTGATTCGCTCCGTGATGGAACTCGACATCTTCGAGTATGCATCCGGGCGGGAAATAGGTTGCGTGATAGTTGCTGATCATCACTGCGCTATCGCTGGCTGCGGCAAGATCCTCGCGCACGGCGCTTTCTGAAAAGGGCCAGTACATGGAGCAGAGCACTCCAGCGAGAGAAAACACGGAAACCAAAATGGTAGCGATAACAGTTGTCTTACGGATTCTTGATCTGGAGGCGGGGCGACTGGTCGTGTGTATATTGGGTTTTCCCGCGACACCGATCGACGATGACATGGACCTTGGACGACCGTTTGTTGCAGAAATGTTGGAAGCTCCATCAGCAATTTTTTGTGGAAGCGAGTTGTACGCGGTTTTCCTTATTGCGTTTCTGAGCTCGCGCATGCATAAAAAATGATTTGGATGTTATGATTACTGGTGAATCCTCCGAAGCTTGATCTTCGGCGCTACATATGTGAGCGTATCGCTCCTGCCGGACTGTAGTTCCTCTCTTCTGGCTGCTACTGGTTAGTTCTCGATTTAATCCAAAGCCTCGTTCGCGCGAGGAGCGAAATCTGTCGAGAGGACTCTTATGAAACTTCTAGTGATTGGTTCCGGCATGATGGGATCGGCGGCGGCGTTTGACATGGCCCGTACGCCGCAAGTGAGTACCGTTACTTTGGCTGACAGCGATGCGAAACGTGCGCGCGAAGTGGCAGCGCGCGTTAACCGGATCACGGGCGAGAAAAAGGTGCGAGCTGTTACGCTCGACGCAAGCGATGAGAAGGCGGCCGCGCGCCTGATGCGTGGACATGATGCTGCCCTCTCAGCGGTTCCGTACTTTTTGAATCTTGGATTGGCTCGCGCGGCGGTAGAGGCGCGGTGTCATTTTGCCGATCTGGGAGGCAACAACACGGTGGTCCGGCAAGAGTTGGCGCTTTCGCAGAAGGCCGCGAAGCGTGGCGTCGCGATCGCTCCCGATTGCGGCCTCTCGCCCGGTATGGCGTCGATTCTTGGAGGGGAACTGGTGCGACGCCTCGGAGGGCGCGCCGATGCGTTGCGCCTTTATGTTGGCGGACTGCCCGAGCGCCCCACGCCGCCGTTTCATTATCAGCTGGTGTTTTCGGTTGAGGGTTTGATCAACGAATATGTTGAGCCAGCGCGTATCTTGCGCAAAGGGAAGCTGACCACGATTGATCCGCTAACCGAGCCCGAAGACTTTCACATCGCCGGATTTCCTCCTTTGGTAGCGTTCCACACTTCGGGTGGGACTTCCACGCTTCCAGAGACGTTCGAAGGCAAGGTCGGCGAGTGCTTTGAGAAAACCCTACGATATCCCGGGCACTACGACCTGTTATGTGAACTGAAAGAGCTGGGATTGTTCTCGAGCGAGAAGATGAAGTTTGGCAAAGCCGAAGTTTCTCCTCGCGCGATGATGTCGAAGATCTTCGAAGGCAAATTCGCCTCGAAGGGGCCCGACGTATGCATCATGCGGCTGGAAGCACATGAGTCTGTGAATCGGCCTGGAGCACGCGGATTGCTCGGCGGACGGCTCAAGGGCCGAGTCGCCTCGTTTACGATGGTGGACCACTACGATCCGAAAACGGATATGAGCGCGATGATGCGAACGACGGCCTTCCCGGCATCGATCGTCCTGCAGATGCTGGCCTCCGACGCGATCAGCAAACGCGGCGGCGTATTGCAGGAGTGTGATGTTCCGGCGGATCTTTTCCTTGGAGAGATTGAAAAGCGGGGAATCAGGATCGGCTACACGATGGAATGAAGCACGCAAAAAAAGCCGCACAGTTGCGAGTTGTGCGGCGAGAGGTGAGAGGAAAAACTTCGAGAAGCGAAAGCTATGCTTTGACAAACTTGCGGCGGATGGTAGCGGCCAAGGCGATCAAACCCGTGCCAAACAGCATCAGACTGCCAGGCTCAGGAACTGGGCTGTAGCCGATAAACTCCTGCGGGCCGCACCCGGGTCTTGCGTGCAGCGGGGTATAGAGCACCAGGCCGGCATAGGCGCTGTTGGGCGCAGTCTGGGCGAGCGACAGATATATCGCATCTGTCACAGCGCCGCCGTAGGTAAGGAAGTCGTGGTCGTGCCGGGCATTGCCTGAAAATAGTCCCCAGATGGCCCACTGCGCCTGCAGAGTAGTTATCGTTCCAGACAACATGCTCTTGTAAATCAGGCCGGCGGCCTTGTAATCCAAGGTCATCGAAGACCCAAACAAGCCGTTAGCAATTCCCGAGAGGAACGGAGATTTCGTAGCCGTCCAGGTTTCTCCGCTGTAGATGTGATTATCAAAGCTGTCGCACATCATCGTCGAAAAACTGCTGTTTCCGTTGATGGAGAAGTAATAATGATTTTGATGGTCGTACTCGAATGTCAGGCTGACTGAGTTAGCCAAGGCCGAGCCGCTGAAGAATAGGGCAAACAGTGCAACCAAAACCGCCAGAGTGATACTTTTCAAGAAAACCTCCGAGTCTCCGAGCAGGCCTGCATAGCTTGTGAGCGCGGGTTCAGCTCAATCTATGGGGGAAAGGGACTCTTCGGGGATTAGTCCCGCTTGCGTGAAGTGACCTCAGGAACTCTCTTACGGAACTGACTCCCGTAATCAACTTCATGGTACCGATGCGAAGGTTGCAACAGGAATGGCCCGGAAGTGGCGTTACGAAAGGAATCGAATTGCGGTAGAGTGCCGCTTGGTTGTTAGGAGTGCCGACTTGCTCGTTCGGAAGATCTCGATCCGCATATCAGCGATTCGTGAGGGCTGAGAGGACCCTGAGCTTTCGAGTAGGGACTACCGAGATACACCCGATCATAATTTGTGCAAAGGCATGCACCTTCTGGTAGCATGCTAGCCAATAAAACGCCGGAAGCTCAAGTGTTTGGTGGTAATTGACGGCCCGGTTATGGTAGTCGAACTGCTTCTACGAGCTGGGTGTGTGGACCGGCCGAATTCTAGAATCCGGCCGCCAAAAGGTAGGGGTAGGAGTTGTCAAACGAATACCAGGTAGGGGTAACGGTCACCGTAGTCCGGAAGCGGAGGAGCCGTCGCCATCGCCGCAATCGTCAAGTCCGGCGCGGGTTGCTAGTCTTCGCCTGCGCTTTGTTTACCTTCGCTTTGTCTGCCATTGCTCTGCGCTATCTGACCCCCTCGCTGTTTCGTGAAGCGAGGACTGCTGAGCCGGACCGCAAGGCGGTGGAAGCCAGCCGCGATCTGTTCCTGGCCTCGCAGAAGGACGCTCTGCGCCAACTCGAAGGCCGTACGGTATACAAATACTCAGTTGTCCCGGGTGGAGTTCGAGACGCGCAGGAGTTGAAGTGGGCTGCCGAACACGATCCGGTTGTGGCGGCGCACTATGCTGGCTTCGACTACGATCATGCCCGCGTGGTGAAATTGGTATTGGCGCGAACTGCATACGTTTCCTATCGGATCGGCAACAAGGTCTACTGGACTCGGCATCGCGTCAGCTTGAAGAAGGGCGAGACCGTCATCACCGACGGCAAGATCACCGCGCGCAGTCGTTGCGCGAACCGGGTGGAAGAGATGCCGCAGCAGGCGACTTCCGAATCGGAACCACCGGCCGCAAGGTTCGATGAGTCCGTTCAGCCAATGCCGGGAACGGCTCTGAATGCGCCTCCGGTGCCATTCCAGTCGGCCTTGGTCAATCACAACCCCATTCCGGGCTTGGGGCCAGGTGTGCCTCTGAGTTCCTTTGATCCAATTGCCAATGGAGGCATCACGCCGGTTTTGATGCCAGCCTTACCAGGCGTATGTGGTGTCGGTGTAAAAAAGAAACCCAAAGGCTCAGAGGCAATCTCAAGCCTTCCGCTGGGCACAGATGGAAAGAAAAAGAAAACGGTGGATCCATGCGCGTCAGGCGGCGGTGGTGGTGGAGAAGTTCCTGAACCGGGAACTTGGCTTCTGATGGCTTCCGGAGTTGCGGGGTTGTATTGGAAGGTACGACACAAACTCTCACGCTCAGCTTCGACTGCAGCCCAGTAAACCGACGGCCGGATGTGCCTGGCCCAATTCCAAACGCGTATCGCGAGGGTGCCACCCAGGGGACTAACACCTTCGTAAGTCTTCCACACCCAAATCATTGCTACAATTCCGCTTAGATCACCCAAAACGTCACCCGGGCGCAGGTTCTTTATGGTCAAATTGTCGCGAGTTCTCGCGCGTCGGTTCTTGGCGGCGGGAGCGTGTGCCTGCCTAGCAGCCAGTTCGCTGGCGCAGGTATCGGTCCGTTCTATCAGGGTCTTGGGGAGCAAAGATGTAGTGGAAGTTGAAGTTGAGGCCAGCGATCGTATCGTGCCCGAGACTCAGGTTCTAACCGGCCCTGACAGGCTGGTGGTCGACTTCCCAAACTCGGTACCCAGCAGTCAGATTCGCAGCCAGTCGATTGATCGAGCGGACGTGAAAGATGTCCGTGTGGGACTGTTCCAGGCGAAACCGCCGGTTACGCGCGTTGTCCTCGACTTAAGGAGCGCGCGTTCCTACCAGATATTCCCGTACGGCCGCACCGTGATGATTAAAGTTACCGGGAACGCTCCTCAGGGGGTCGAGGCGGCTAGCGTAGTGAACTATGGGCAGCCCATACAGAGTGCGGGATTGGTCGCTGCTAACTACACCAGCAGCGTGACTGCGCTTCCGCAGCCTTCCTTGCAGATTACCTATCGTGAGGGCCTGCTCGGCATTCATTCCAACAAAGCGACTCTTTCGGAAGTACTCTATGCGATCCAGCAGCGCACCGGGGCCGACATCTCGATTCCCGCCGGGGCCGAGCAGGAGAAGGTAGTAGCGGACATTCCTCCCATGCCCGCGGCTGAGGCGGTTGCGAAGCTTCTGAATGGATCCCGTTTTAACTTTTTGATTCTGAATTCAGCCAATGATCCCCGCCAACTCGATCGCGTGCTTCTCAGCGCTCGCAGCGAGGGTGCGTTCGTAATTCCTCCGCCACCAGCCCAAGAACCGGACATGGATGCCACCGTCGATGAGGCGCCTGTTCCGCCCCCACCTCAGCCGCCGAGCCCGGAGAATGCTCCTGTTCCGCCAGCACAGCCCGGAGACAACGGGCAAGACCAATAGGGTGTACAGCCATACCTCGTGAGCGTCCTTATGGTGGCGTGATCAGACGAACCGGGACGGGGGAACTGCCTGCCACCGGATTGCCCGTCGCATTGTTGCCACAACCCGCAACATTCAAAACCGTCACGTTAACGTTGCCATACTGGTCCACAGCGTTGATGAACACCTGAAGGAACCCGACGAACGTAACTGGAGTGGTCGTGCCAGCCGATATGGGTGTGCTCTCGTCGTAAATGGGTAATGAGACAATCGAAGGACTAACGCTGATCGGGCTGCCACGCCCGACTCCGGCGGACACCAACGGGTTGGAACTCCCGGCCAGAATTTGGAAGGGATAGTCAGAGGGTGTCCCGAAGGGGGTCAGATTGTGATTGAGGTAGTCTTGGCCAGTCGTATCGGTAAAGGTCGTGACGTCGCCTTGATGAATCAAGCAAGATACGCCGTCCGCAATCTCTGAGTCGGGGTTCTCGCGAAGATCGACCACATTGGTGCCCCCGGAACCAGGGGGCAAGCCACACGTGTAGTTCGTAGGCGAATCGCATCCCGCGATTGCTTCTGTGAAGTCATCTCCGCTGGCGCATGACGGCACCGCAGTCACCGGCGTGCCAACCTGCCCGGGGGCGAAAATCAGATTCGCAAACGTTGGCGGACCCTTCATAAATATAGTGCCGTTGGTGAAGTTAGCCTGCGGCGTAGGGACACGCATGATGCACGAGGCACCGCTATAACGGCAATCAGGGTTCAGCCAGAAGGTTTCGCCGATGACACCCGCGCCATTCCCGTTTACGGAAATCCCAGCTCTGACGATCGAGCCGTTTGCCAAATTGACAATCTTGGCACAACCATTTGGTCCCGGGTTTCCTCCGATGCAGGTTCCAAGAGGACCAAAACCGCCACTATTGTTGTGTAACGGATCTTGGTTCGGCACCGCCCACGGTTTCACGCATCGAGGTTGCACAGGGATGGGCGTGCCCGTTGCAACGTTCCCAACATTCTCCGAATTGGAGGGATTGAAGGCTTCGGCACTGGCAGTCGCTGTCACGCTGTTTCCGGTGGTTCCCCAGACACGCGAGAAAAAGGTGGGCAAAGAAGGCTGCCTGACCTGGACTGTCACAATCGGGTTTACACCAAATGCGGTCGTCGACGCCAGCTGAGTGCAATCCGCGTTGGAGCTGACAGTGCCGCCGCTTCCGGCGGAGTAAGCGGTAGTGACTGTCGGGGCAGGTCCTCCCACAGAATTTTGCATACCCACTGCTTGAGCCGCCTGGCTCGCGACGCTGCTCGTTCCGCCGCAAACCACTGTCCAGAGGGTGCTCGAATTGGAAGGGTCTCCCGTGATGCCTGAGACTGACAGGATCCGTGCTGCAGCCAACGCAGCGGCGTCCGCCGAGCGTTGCGCTTCCTCGCGGGCGAGGTAAAGCGTGATGACATCGATCGACAGTGCGGCTATGGCAATGATGGCGACCATCGCTACCGCGACCAGTACCATGGTGACACCATGTTCTCTATGTTGGTGAAGCCCGAGCGGTCGAGAAATAAGAGGGGGCTTCATAACTTCCTTTCAGTTCTCATTTAACGCCACGCCCACGGCGGAGATATCTGGCAAATTAGTTGATCTTCCAAGCAAACTGGCGGCGCGCCCGAACCTCCAAGGGTATGCATATCGAATGCTGATGCAGGTCCCGATCAGAGTTCCCACTCCTGTTCCGGGAGCCTGCGAGGTGCAATCGACGGTGGGCGGAGTTCCCCCGGTCAACGGGAAGTAATAACCTCGATTGATGATGATCCGTAAGCCTCCGGAGGAGCAACCGTTCCCCGTAGCGGTGGATGTCCATTTCAAGTTCGATGGTGAGGTGCTTTGGGTGATGCCGCAATCGTTGAGTTGATTGCCTACGAAATAGTTATGAATGATCTGGAATGCATCATTGACCGCGATTGGACTCGACGATGACAGGTCGCCAGCCGGATCCGCAGCGGCCGCGCGGGCCGCATCGCGCGCGACATTCGTGAGCTTCTGTTTGAGCGTGAACGCGCCACTAAAATCAAAGATTCCGACGACGAAAACTACAAGGAGCGGAAGCGATACCGCAAACTCCACCAATTGCGCAGCCCGATCGTCGGGCCACGAGAATCGGCGCAGGGCCGCCAAGGCACGTACGACACGCAGCGCGCGCTTCACTGATTCTCCAAACGAACGCGTGCTGAGGCTGACAGCCAGATTCTCTGCTTGTTCAGTGAGGCGAAAGGCAGCCAGAATTGGTACGGATACTGGAACGACACGGAAACGCCGCACACGCCCGTGCCGGTGGTTGTGTCAGATAGCTGAACCGGAGACTGCACGCAGAAGTTTCCGCTGCCTGCGTCACATGTCGTGGGTCCGCCGCATGAGACGAACGTGGGAACAGGTGAGGGCTGACGTGCCAGGGTCCGATCCAGTTTGGCAATGGTCAGCGCGGCTTGGACAGCGGCCACGGCATTTGCCGCGCGGCCAGAAGGAGTGAGCGGAGTACAAGTTGTGCAACTTGGTGCAGCTGCGGCCCGGGCTCCATCCTGCGCGGCGCGCGTAATTGCTCCATAGATACTGAATGCCTGCCCGAACCAGAAGATGCCGAGCAGGATCAGAAACATCAAGGGGAGAACGGCGGCGGCCTCGGCAATCTCGGCACCCGAAGACTCACGCGCCAACCTTCTAACAAGCTGACCCAGGCTTGTCATCACGCCACCAGCCTCAGTTTCCAGAAGATTCCATAGAGCACGACCGTCAACGCCAAAGCGACACCTTTTGGTATGGTGAGCGCGTCGGGGTTGTCGAGGGTGACATGCGATCCTGGCAGGCGGAAGGTTATCAACGAAATCAGGATATGGCCGATATTCTTGATGGTTTGCAGTAACCGTCGTTTGTAGATCACCAAGGCTAAAGCCATAACTCCCGCCACGAACACTGAGCCAATCAGAATATCAATCAGTCGCCCCGGCCCCGTATAGGACCCCAAGGCCACCGCAAATTTCAGATCGCCCGCGCCGAGACTCTTCAGCAGCCAAAAAGGCAACAACAGACCGAATGCCAGCACTGCACCCAGAAGCGAGTTTTTCAACCCAACCCAGCCACCCCAGAACGAACTGAGCACCAACCCGAGGGCGAAGCCTGGTACGGTAAGCCAATTGGGAATGCGGCGGCTGCGCCAGTCGGTCCATCCGGCAATAACCGACAAGAGGATCGCTGCCGCTAGAAGAGGCGGTGTCAAATGTACCCCGACTCGAGCCACTTGCAGGCTTTGGCGCTCAGATCGTGAAAAGGATCCATTTTGTGACAAACCGGGACTCGCGGGAACTGAGAGGCATTCTGCCTTTGACCCCGCAAAATCAGCCTCTTGGGCGGATTCTCACACACCGAAAGTGGCAAGTCAATGAATCAGCCGCTAGACCAGGTTTCCTTCGTGTACCTCATGACCTTGACGGTAGGTGCTTCCGAAGCCTCGACCACAAGGGTCATGAGGGTACACGAAGCAAAAGGCCCGAACGCGTTCGGGCCTTTGATCGGTTCCTGACTTCTATCGATTGAACGCTGGAGCGGCGTTGTGCTCAGCCACGATGCGCTTGGCGTTATCGGCCAGTGCCTTCGCCTGCGGCAGCAGTTCAAGCCCCTTGACCACCTGCGGATCCGATTCCGCCCGGACTTTCAAGCCTTCATCCTGTCCAAAGGCATCGACGAAGATCTCTGACTTGATGCTCGACTTGAGCCAGTCGGCATTGTCGAGCAGATCGGCCTGCGTGTAGGTGATATTGGCTTCATCGAGCGACTTGCGAAAATCCTGCATTGTGGCATCGTCAACTTCGAAGCTCTTCGTCGGATGATGACTTACAACGTAGCGCTTGGCGAAGTTGAAAAACGCATAGTGCTGCAGGAGCGTGTCCTGGAAATGATTCGTCTTGATTTGAGGCAGGGTAACGTCGGGCGTGATGCCTCCGCCACCGTAGACCGTGCGTCCACTATCTGTGAGCTTTACTTCACGATTTGCGGTGCTGTTGTTCTCATTGTCGCTGCGGTTGTAGTAGTAGTCGTAGAGCGAGATGTTGCTGTAGTCACGCTGGATCAACCGTCCACTCGGCGTGTAATAGTGCGCCGTCGTCAGCGCCAGGCCGGTGTTTTCGGAGAGGGGATACACCGTCTGTACCAGTCCCTTGCCGAACGTGACTTCGCCTACGATCAGTCCCCGGTCATGATCCTGGATTGCACCGGAGACAATTTCCGCAGCTGAAGCCGTCAGTCGGTTCACCAAAACGACGATGGGATAGTCCCTGCCGCCATTGCCATGCTGGGCGATGTAACGCTTTTCGGCCGAGGCGCGCCCGTGGTGCGAAACGATGAGCTGTCCCCTCTTCAGGAACTTGTCGGCTACGCCGACGCCCTCGCTCAACAGACCTCCGGGATTGCCCCGCAGATCGAGGATCAGCCCCTTCAGATCGCCGAAGGAATCGAGTGCTTCTGAAACCTCATGCTCGGTGGTTTCGTTGAAACCGTTTACGTGCATGTAACCGACGCCCGGCTTGATCAGGAAATGCACGTCGACGCTGTAGCGTGGAATCTCATCGCGGATCAGCGTAAACTCCATCGGCTTTTCGACGCCTTCGCGGGCGATGCTGATGTGAACCGTCGTCCCCTTGGGTCCCTTCAGCAGGTCGGCCACGTCGCCGGTGCTCATGTTTTCGGTGGATTTACCATCGACGGCGATGATGACGTCGCCCGGGTGAATGCCAGCTTTGTATGCCGGTGTCCCGGTGAAGGGGTAGATCACGATAACTTTGTTGTTGCGGGGGCCGACGGTCATACCCACGCCGTAGTACTTGCCGCGTTGATCCTCGCGCATGAGCGCGTATGACTTGGGATCGAAGAAATTCGAGTGCGGGTCGAGCGCGTGAAGCATTCCTGGAATCGCACCGTTGTAGATGGCCTTGTCGGCATTCACCGGCTCGGCGTAGTTCTCCTCGACGAGGGCATATACGTCGGTGAATTGCTTGAGGCTGTCCTTGACGTCGGAGTCACCCGTGATTGACGACTGCTGGCCGGAGCGCTGGGCAAACAGGATGCCCAGGAATCCGCAGGCAAGGAGGAAAAAAGCTACCAGGAAGAGCGACCGGCGAGCACTACGTGCCATCTTGTTGATTCCTTCGTTGAGGGCTAACGTCCACCCCAGCTACTGCGCTGAATACAGGCAGTATATCATTACTTTGGACGGGTCTGGACTGGGATGGTTACCTTCGACAAGTACCTCCGTATGAGGGGCTGGGGCAAGATTTCGCCTCGTCAGCCCAGAATTCTGGGACGAAACGGCCCGGCGGCGGCCACCTGGCGTTAGAGGGCAAGGACTTACTTTCGTATTCCCGAGAACTCCATCGGCTTTAAGGCTCTTGCAATCCTAATTATGGCAGGCGCTCCTTTCCACAACTCCATCCGGGAAAGAATTGGGGCTGGATCGCTGGCTATCAGGCGGCGGTTCCTCAAGGTTCCATAAGTCTTGAGCGGTTGCGCTGATGGATCCACGGAGCGGCCATTTACGCCGTTCAGAAAACGGCTGCACGAGTCGCAATATCAGGCAACAGTCCTTTCAAACTCCTTGCGGCGGTGTCCGTATATTCGATTTAGAAAGGCTGATCAGTGATCAGAAATTCGTTGGCTGATACATATACCCTCGCAAGAACCAGGGGGCTACAGACTACGAACCGTTGTAAAAGCCGACAGCCAAGAGGGAAAAGCTAAGTTCGTCAAATCTTTCTTCCGGCGATTGCCCCATTTTCCCCGGGCACAGTATCATGAAGCACATGAGCTTTTCCGAGACGATTTTCCTGTTCTTTCTGGCCCTGATCATCTTTGGGCCCAAGAAGCTGCCGGAGATCGCCCGCCAGGTCGGGAAATATCTCAACGAATTCAAGCGGGCCTCTAATGAATTCAAGGCGCAGATCGAGCAGGAGATTGCTCATCTCGAAGTGGAGAACACGCGCCAGACGATTCTGCCACCCAATCGGGTGGTTGAGGGCACCACCAGTCGCGCTCTGAACTCCGCCTCCGTCGCGGATGACAAGATGGAGCAGTCCGCTTCCGCCACCCCGGATACCTCTGCCATGCCAGCCGCAACTGCTGAGGACCACGTAGCTTCATCTGGCAATGGGGCGACTCCGCCGATAGCTACGGAAGCCGGGCCGTCGACCGAAGTCCCGTCCACCGAAGAAGTGACATCCCGCACCTCCCAGGAATCGCATGCCTGAAGCCGCAACCGAGGTCCCGCCGCAAGAAGACGAAAAAGAGTCCATGCCCACGATGGGCTTCCTTGATCATCTCGAGGAACTGCGGAGGCGGATCATCTACTCCGTCATGTTCGTTGCCGGTGGCTTCTTCGTCTGCTGGTGGAAGGTGGAGCGCATCTACGATTTCATCCAGCGCCCGATCATGGATGCTCTCAAGAAAAACGGGATGGCGGAGAAACTCGTTTACCTCAACCCGACCGAGCCGTTCAATTTGTACCTGAAGACCGCCGCGCTGGCCGGCTTATTCCTCACCTCGCCGTTTGTGCTTTACCAAGTGTGGATGTTCATTTCGCCGGGTCTTTACCGCAGGGAGAAAAAATACGTCGTACCATTTATGGTCTCAACGATCACTCTGTTCACGTGCGGTGGCTATTTCGGTTACAAGATTGTCTATCCGGCCGCGCTCAATTTCCTCATCGAATTCGGCAAACAGTTCCAGCCCATGATCACGATCAATGAATATACTCAGCTGTTTCTGAGCATCATTCTGGGGATGGGGCTGATTTTCGAGATGCCGATCCTCGTGTTTTTCCTGGCGCTGATGGGCATCGTGAGCCCGCGATTCATGTGGAAGAACTTCCGCTATTCCATCCTGATCATCTTCATCATCGCCGCCATCGTGACACCCACTACAGACATCTTAAACATGTGTATCTTCGCCGCGCCGATGATTGCTTTGTATGTCTTCAGTATCCTGGTGGCGTGGGCCGTACATCCCAAGCAGCGCGCAGCGAGAAAAGAAAAACAGGCGTGAGGAGCCAGGTGAACCGTCTCTCGTGGGTGGTTCTGGCGGGTGCATTGGCAGTTATTGCCTGTGATCGAGACAAAGATGCCACCCCGGCTCAGAATGACACTGTTTCCGCAAGCGCGCCTTCCACTGCGCCGCTCAATTTTCCGCCGGACGAGGGCCCTCCACCAGCCTTGGATGGTGATCGCGCCATGCAATATGTGAAAGAGATCGTGAAGTTTGGCCCGCGACCTGTGGGCAGCGCCAATCACAAAAAAGTTGAGGACTATATCTCTTCACATCTAAAGGGCGACCGAGTGGAAGATGACATCTTCACCGCCGACACACCCGTCGGGAAGTTCCCGGTGCATAACATCATTGCGAAATATCCGGGTACAAAAGACGGCGTCATTGTCATCGCCACTCACTACGACACGAACTATCCACTGCGGAACACTTCTTATGTCGGGGCAAACGACGGAGCCTCGTCGAGCGGCCTGTTGCTTGAAATGGCCAACCAACTCCGTGGAAAGCAACGCGACGGCTATAGCGTCTGGCTCGTTTGGGACGATGCGGAAGAGGCCATGAAACCTGACGGTTCTGGAGGTCAGCCGAATGAAATGCCGTTTAGCGAAGACAGCCTTTACGGCATCACACATCTCGCCGAAAAATGGCAAGCAGATGGCACTTTGAAGAAGGTAAAAGTTTTCACCCTGACCGATATGATCGGCGACGCAGACCTGAACGTGGAGCGTGAAACGAATTCCACTGGTTGGCTCAAGGAAGTGGTCTACGAAGCTGCCAAGCGTCTGGGATACCAGTCACACTTTTTCGGCCGTGATTTGGAGGTGTCAGATGACCACATTCCGTTTGTGAAGCGAGGAGTGCCCTCGGTGGACCTCATCGACTTTACCTATGGCTACAACCTCGCATACTGGCACACCACGGAAGACACACTCGACAAACTCAGCCCACGCAGTCTGCAGATCGTCGGCAGCGTCGTCCTTGAGACGATTCGTATTCTCGACAAGATGGAACCACTCCCGCCGAAGTGAAGAAAGCATTGAGTAATGACGGGAAGGCGGTCGGCTCACACTAAGAGTTCAACGCTCAGCTCTGCTTTTGCGCTTTTCCACGATTTCATTTCTAATGCCAACCAATATGCGAACTGTGAAGACCCTGTTCTTTGTTTGCATTGTTCGTCTGGTTTCCTTAGCCGCCAATCCTGCTTCAGACAACGACGCCGTCAACAAAATCATCCAGGCTGCTCTTCAGCCTTCACCGATTCAGGACAACCTTCGTCGGCTCACGGACGAAATCGGCGGACGCGTTCCCGGCACCCCCGCGATGCGGCACGCGGTGCAATGGGGCATGCAAGCGTTTTCCGCAGCCGGTGCGGACAGTGTTCATAGCGAGGGATTCGAAATTCCGAACTCCTGGGCAGAAGGTGCGACGGAAATGTCGGCAACCACGGCCCACCAGGTTAGCGCAACGGGCGTGGGAGGCGGCACGGTCCTTTCCTCCTTTCGCGTGCGCGCCGTATCCGTAGCCTGGGCGCCCGCGCTGGCTCCAGTGAAGCACGTGCCGGTCGTAGACATCGGGCAGGGAACGGAAGCGGACTTCCAGAAGGCAGGTGATGTGGCGGGTAAGATTCTGCTCGTACACACCGTTGTGCTGAAGACCTGGGACGACCTCTTTGCCGAGTACACGAAGGCTCCGCCAATTATCGACCGTGCCGTGAAAGCGAAGGCAAGAGCGATCGCCTTCATGGCCACCCGCGAACATGACATTCTTTACCGTCACACAAATTCCAGCGAGGGAGAGATCGACCGCTTGCCCATGGTCATCGTCGCACGCGAAGACGGCGAACGCATGGCACGACTACTCGCTGCCGGAAATCTCGTATGGGCCGATATGTCGATTCCAAACCAGATCGGCGGCGCAATCAAGGCGTCCAATGTGATTGCGGAAATTCGCGGCAGTGAGAAGCCCGAAGAGTTCGTCATCCTGGGCGCTCATCTCGATTCATGGGAGCTCGGCACGGGGGCGCTCGACAACGGATGCAACGCCGCGCTGGTTGTTGACGCTCTCCGCGCCATCAAGGCTTCGGGTGTAGCGCCGCGGCACACCATCCGGTTCATCCTGTTCTCTGGGGAGGAAGAGGGCCTGATCGGTTCTCGCGCCTACGCTTTCAATCATCGTGCGGAACTGGACCGCGCGGCCGGCGTCGTAATCTATGATTCGGGAACTGGGAAGACCACGGGCTTTTCCCTGGGTGGACGCAAGGATGTGTATCCTCTGGCGCAGGGGTTACTTGCACCGCTCTTGCAGTTTGACGTGAAAAATCTGAAGTTGGATATGGAATGGGGTACGGATCACTTCGACTTCATGCTGGAGGGCGTGCCAACCTTCGTTGCTGATCAACAGGAGGGCAACTACCTTGAGAATTATCACGCCGTCTCGGACACGTATGACAAGGTGGACTTCCCGCAATTGAAGCAACATGTAGCCGAAGCTGCCGCATTCACCTTCGAATTGGCCAACATGTACGAGAAGATCGGACCGAGGCTCACTCATGATCAGATCGAGCAAACGATGCGCGACACGAACAGCATCGAGATGTTCAAAGCCTTCGGCCTGTGGGATGAGTGGCAGAGCGGAAAGCGAGGAAGGCAAAAGTAGGTTCAGACTTGAGATTTCATATTGCAAAGTGAAAATCGCCCAGTCCAAATCAGTCTGAATTCACAAATCTGAAATCTACAATTCCAGGGATCGTCTTGCTCTACTTCTGGATTCTTTTCAACGTATTCGCGCTGGTCATGCTGATTGTCGACCTTCGCGTCTTCCACCGCCGCGGTCATTCCGTTCGGTTTCGCGAGGCGCTCACCTGGAGCCTCGTGTATGTCGCGCTGGCCGCCGCCTTTGCAGCCATTTTGTACTTCTGGCAGGGACGTCAGTCCAGCCTGGAGTTCGTCACCGGCTATGTGGTCGAGTTGTCGCTGAGCGTTGATAATCTCTTCATTTTTCTTGTGATCTTCAACTATTTCGCCGTTCCTGACGAGCAACAACACCGCGTGCTGTTCTGGGGAATCATGGGTGCGCTGATACTGCGCGGAATATTCATCGGCGCAGGGGTTGGACTGATCCACCGCTTTCATTGGCTGCTGTACGTATTTGGCGCATTGCTGATCTATAGCGGGATTCGCGTTTGTATCAGCGGCCAGCACCAGGTAGACCCCGCCTCAAATCCCGTTGTGAAGATTCTGCGGAAGTGGATTCCGGTTACTTCGGAATATCGGGGTGGGAAGTTCTTCGTTCGCAATCCCCAGGAGAATGGCCGAATCTACGCCACCCCGCTTCTCGTTGTGCTTCTCGTCATCGAAAGCACGGACGTGTTATTTGCCGTCGACTCCATTCCCGCCGTCCTCGCCATTACGCTGAAGGCATTCATCGTGTACACGTCGAACGTGTTTGCCATTCTCGGACTGCGGTCGATGTACTTCGCTGTCGCGCGGTTGATGAAACTCTTCCGTTTCCTGCATTACGGACTGGCGATCATCCTGATCCTGGTTGGGCTCAAGATGCTGCTGGGAGACCGCTTTGAGATTCCGATTGGGGTGACTCTGGGTGCGGTGGCCGCGGTGCTGTTCGTGTCGATTGGGCTGTCTATTCGGTTCCCGGCGAAAGACACCCAATAGAACATAGTTGGCTAGAACTGGAGAGTGTACAGGATCGCAGAGGTGTCCATCGCCCAGTGGGCGACGATCAAAGGAGGAAGTCTTCTCAGCGGCATGTAAATCAGCGAAAAGGCGAGAACCCCGGGAAGAAATGCGATAAACCGCCACTCCACGTATCGCCAGTCGAGAATGAATGGAATAAAGCTGTGCTGGAGCGCCCACCAGAAGCCGACTATGGCAAGTGCACCCCACCGATTGCCACTTAGTGCCTCAAGACGGGGCAGAGTGTAGCCGTTGTAAGTCATTTCCTCGGTCGGTGACCAAAGGATCAAGAACAGGCTCAGGCTGTAGAACACTCCCCAGAGAGGCAGGGTCCGTGCTCCCAAGAGTCCGGGATACATTTCCGGCCGACTGCTGCCGTACACCAGCCAACTGGCTGCTGGAAACGCTAGGGCGAACACAGGAAAAATCAGAAGGAGACAGCCGACTCCGAGGAACAGATCACGTCCCCATCGGAGACGGATTGGGCCTATCAGGTCGCGAAGGCAGATTCCTTCGTTCCTCACATACAACCGCATCAGAGCGAGGCAACCCAGATCGACCAGCGTTCCGTAAACCGACCACCACTTCGCAGCGGCGTTCCAGGACCATGAGTGATTGTGCAGCCAGAGTACGCAGGCGGCGAGCGCCTGAGCGGGGATCATGAGTGCGCTGCGTCCTGCCAGGACTAGCAGTGGGCCAGACCAGGTAAGCTTGCCGGTCCGGACTCGCACAATCAGCTCGGTTCTGGAATTTTGATCTGTAGATGTGAGAGGAGTTTCAGTTGACTCGGCCGCTGCAGCTTTGTCAGACGACATTGTTCCCATCGGCAATCGTCACTTCCTAAGAATATTTCAGTGTTTTAGCGTCATGAAGACCGCCAGAACATCCATGGGCCAGTGCGCAAACACAAACGGAGGGAGGCGACGGATCTTGAGCGACGGGAGCAGCAAGAGGACTACACCTGGAAGAAATGCAAGAAAACGCCAAAGCACCAGCTTCCAGTCCAGGATAAAGGGAAGAAACACGTGCTGGAGGGACCACCAGAAGCTGACTACCCCGATCGCCAGCGCCCGGTGGCGGCACAGCACCTCGAAACGCGGGAAAGCATACCCGCGATAAGTCATTTCCTCGGTCGGTGACCATATGAGCCACCACACGCTGAAGCTGTAGATCACAGCCCACAAGGGCAACACTCGCGCGTCGGCGAGGCCAGCAAAGGAGGGCGGCTGACCGGAGCCATAAACAATGCGTGTTGCCGAGGCCGCGCCAAGGATGAAGAAGGGAAACACTAGAACAAAAAAGGCCGCCCCGAACAGTAAGTCACGTCCCCAACGGAGATGTACCCGGCCGATGAGATCGCGCAACCGGATGCCTTCCTTGCGCGTACATGCGACCATCAGCCAGAGGCAACCGACATCCACGATCGTTCCGTAAACAGTCCACCACTTCGCGGCGGCGTTCCATGACCACTGATGCGATTGCAACCAGAGAAAGCACACGGTGACCGCCTGGGCCGCGATAATCAAAACACTGCGTCCCATGAGCAGTATCAGCGGTCCGGTCCAGCCGAGGGAGCCACCGCGTGCGCGTTCGGAAAGCTGAGAGATGGAATTGGGGTCTGAACTAACAGAAGAGGAGGAAACTTGGCTGCGAACAGAGACTTCCAGCGTCGGCGTTCCCATGGGCCCTCACTTCTCACACAAAAACAACTTTATCGCCTCGAACAACGGAATGCTTCAGGAATTTCTTGTCATCATGATCAGGATAATCCATGCGGTAATGAGTGCCGCGGCTTTCCTCGCGCGCCAGGGCGGAACGGGCAACCGCCAATGCCGCAAGATGAAGATTGGCAGCCTCATGGCCGCGACGGGTCGTCGGATGTGCCAGTTTCGGAGCGATCTCCTCGAGAGCCTTGATCGCCTTCTGCATCCCCATGCGCGTTCGAACGATTCCGACTTCGTTCCACATCAGACTTTGAATTTGGCCAACCAATTCTTCGGTCCCACTGTCTACGGGCCCGTTCGAGTACGCAGCTTTCGGTTCTGGAGTCGCGTGTGACGCGCTTCGATCCAAGTTCCGCATAGCCTTTGCCGCCCGTGTCCCAAATACCAGTGCCTCGAGCACAGAGTTGCTCGGCAGGCGATTCGCTCCATGCACTCCGGTTGCGGCCCCTTCCCCGGCGGCGTACAGCCCCGACACGCTCGTTTTGCCATCCAGGTCTGTACGCACGCCACCCAAGGTAGCACTCGCGGCGGGGCGCACTGGAATGAGATCCTCCGCGATATCGATGTTGTAAGCCATGCATGCCGCGTACACGCGCGGGAAACTCTTCTCGATCTTGCTCGCATTGATGTGAGTCATATCGAGATACACGAATGGGTCTTTAGCGCGGCTTACTTCCATTTCGTGCACGATGGCGCGCGCGATCACATCGCGCGGAGCGCGTTCACCGAGAGGATGATACTTACTCATGAAACGATTCAGTTCGATATTGCGAAGGCACCCGCTCTCCGTTCGCAGTCGCTCCGGTAACACGAATCGTGGGACTTTCTTCATGCAGAGAGCGGTGGGATGGAACTGGACAAATTCCATGTCGCTCAGTTCGGCTCCGGCATGGAGAGCTAACGCGATACCATCGGCGGTAGCCGATGCCGGACCGGTCGCATTCGAGTAGAGCTGGGCGGAACCCCCTGCCGTTAGTAACACCGCCGAGCAGGAAAGTTCCTGTTGCACTCCTTTTTCATCGAGAACAGAAATCCCGACGATCCGACCGTCTGTGCTACGCAGCTGCGTGGCAAAAGTAAAAGGGGCAGCCAAGACGTGTTTCAACGATTCGATTTTCTGGCACAGGATCTTCAGAATTTCTCTCGCTGTCGGCTCACCATGAGCGTGCAAGCGGCGCGTGCGGGTGTGCGGGTTTTCCGGTTCAAACGACAGCTCCGAGCCATGGTGTTTGCCCCAGGCCACGACCTCCTCGAGCCGTTCCGCGCCTTCTTCGATGAGGATCTTTACCGCCGCTGCATTGCATAAACCAGCGCCAGAATCGAGTGTGTCCTGCAAGTGGAGCGTAATATCATCATCGTCGCTCAGCCATTCCGCCTCACCCTTAATGTCCGTTGAGTGGGAAACAGAGATCTCTCTTTTTGAGATCAACAGTACGCGACCCGCCTCAGCTAAGTCGATGGCCGCGCGCAGTCCGGCGGTGCCGGCGCCGACCACAACGAAATCGGTCTGAACGGGCAGACCTTTCATAGACGGGCAATACTACCACTGAAGCTATAACGCGGGAACGTATACGCTATTATGGAACGCAATGGCACAGGCTACTATCCATGTCGAGCCTCGCCCCTATCAGGCGTGGATTGAGAACGGCCTACTCAATCGGGCAGGCACCATTCTGGGCGATCTGTTACCAAAAACGAGCCGCATCTTCGTCGTGACCGTTGCCCCTGTTCGGAAATGCTGGGGCAGGAAATTAATGGCTGCCTTGAAGTCCGCGGAGTTCGACCCGCAGGTAATCCTTATGCCTGACGGAGAACCCGCAAAACGACTGGCAACCGTCGAGGCCATGGCAGAAAAGCTGGTAAAGATGGGTGCGGATCGTAAAGCCGTAATCGTGGCCTTGGGAGGCGGCGTAGTTGGCGATGTGGCCGGACTGCTAGCGTCGCTGTATATGCGGGGCGTCGAGTTTGTGCAAGTTCCGACAACCGTGCTGGCCCAGGTGGATGCTTCGGTGGGAGGTAAAACCGGAGTCAACCTGGTTGCCGGCAAGAATCTTATCGGAACGTTTTATCACCCCCGCGTTGTGTTAATTGACCCGGCGGTGCTGAAGACGCTGCCCGAACGCGAGTTCCGGGCGGGGCTTTACGAGGCTTTAAAGTGCGGAATCATCGGGAACGTTGAGCTGTTCCTGAGATTCGAGCAGAACCGGGCGAAGATTCTGAAGCGCGATCCAATCGAGCTCGAGTGGCTGATTGCGCAATCGGTAAGGCTGAAGGCCGAGGTAGTCTCTGCGGATGAACACGAAGGCGGCTTGCGCCGCGTGCTTAACCTGGGTCACACGATTGGCCACGCGCTCGAAGCCGAGACGAATTATCGGTCTCTCCTGCACGGCGAGGCCGTCGCGTGGGGCATGATCGCCGCCACCAACATTGCTCTCACCGTAGGGCGCACCGACAGTGTGACGGCCGGCCGCATTGCGGATGCCGTGCTGAGCCTGGGACGCCTGCCGGAAGTGAATGTCAGCGCCAGGAAGATTCTCTCGCGGCTGCAGAGCGACAAAAAGACTCAGAATGGTGTGGTCCATTTCGTACTGCCGCGTGAGATAGGCAAAGTAGAGGTTGCCAACGACGTGCCTGAGCGCGCGGTACTCGACGCCGTAGAAGAATTGCGGCGCCTCTCGCGCGGCGGATGGGTTTGGGGAAAGTAGGGAGAGCTATGCAGGAAACAGCCGAACAATATATTTCGCGAATCTTGGGCTATGTGCAGGGGCAGGACGCGATCAAGGTACAACGCACGACAGCGGGAAAACTCAAGAAGCTGACGGGACGTCTGACACCGGCGCAGTTGAAATGGCGGCCGGAACCGGCAAAATGGTCGATCGCAGAGATCATCGCGCATCTTGCGGACGCCGAGATCGTGGTCAGTTGGCGCACGCGGTCGGTCATTGGAGAGAACGGAATCACCATTCAACCCTTTGATCAGGACCAGTGGGCCTCCGTCTTTAAGTATCGCAATCGCGACGCCCGACGTTCACTCGAAGTGTTCCGTATGCTGCGCGAGAACAATCTGGCCATGCTCAAGGAAATTGCTCCGGAAATCTGGGACAACTACGGCATGCATCTGGAGCGTGGCAAGGAGTCGATTGCTCACCTGACACGCATGTTCGCCGGGCACGACACGAATCACATCCTGCAGATCGAGGGCATCGTCAAGCAGTTGAAGAGCGCCAGATCGAAGAAGAAGCGGTAACTTTCGCGAGCAACGTGCCCGAATTGAAATCTCCAGTTGTCGGTGCAACCCCTGAAGGGGCGACTGATCCTAATTCTGCCGCCCGCGCGGTACGCGATATGTTCACCTCGATCGCGCCGCGCTATGACTTGCTCAACCATGTTCTGTCGTTCAACGTCGACCGCCTGTGGTGGCGGCGGGCAGCTGGTACCTTCCGCCACATCCTGAGTCGACCCGAGGCCCATGTGCTCGACCTGTGCTGTGGCACCGGCGACATGACTTTTGCGTTGGAAAAACAGTCGGATAAGTCGAGCACGCAGATTGTGGGCGCTGATTTCTCGCATGCAATGTTGCAGCGTGCGAGGGGCAAGTCAACAAGTGGAACCGCATATGACTCCCCGGTGTGGGTGGAAGCAGATGCTCTCAATCTCCCGTTTCCTGGCACGAGCTTTGACCTGGTGACCTCGGCCTTTGGCTTCCGCAATCTTTCCGACTACGATGCGGGATTGCGGGAGATCGTGCGGGTTCTTCGTCCTGGCGGAGAGTGCGGGATACTCGATTTTGGCGAGCCCAAGGGAGTCATGGGCACGCTCTACCGGATCTATTTCAAACAGGTTCTGCCGCGGGTGGGCACTATGATCTCAGGCGTTCGTGGCCCTTATACCTACTTGCCCGCATCGGTGGAGCGTTTTCCGTCGCCGAAGGAAATGTTGATGCGAATGAAAGGCGCTGGCTTCGCGGAAGCCACCTGGGCTCCCTACACATTCGGGATCGCAGGCTTGTACCGCGGCAAGAAAGCAGCGTAGTCTCGCCCACTAAGCTGCGTCGCGGAGCAGCTTACTCAATCTCTCGATATCCCGCGCGCCAACATCCCCAATCACGAAGTAGCGCAAGCCATTTTTCGTCCAGCTGTCCACGGTGAAGGACAACACAGAAATTGGCGAAGATGCCGGAACCGCAGTCTCCCCTCCGCGGTCCTGGAAAATAAATACTGAGATTTCATGCTGACGAAGGCGATAGATCAGATGCGCACCAGGGGACTGTACCAGATAACTGACGCGTCCACCCACGAGGGTGAAATCGGAACCCTGCAATTCCGGCAGGTTGAAGCTGAAGGGAATCTTGCCCTCAAACCAAGGCTTCACCGTGTGACGGTCGGTTGAGACGACATCTACCGGAGTACCGCTTGCCAATGTAGCAACGTGCAGGTCCGCTAGTTCGCTGTACACGCGCTGCCGCTGTACTTTCTCGTGCGCTACGTACAGGCTGATGCCCAATGACAAAAGCAGAACGAGAGTGGCCGGCAAAGCCACTATCCTCCAAACCCACGATTCCCGGCGTGTACGCTTGGTTAGACTCTGCTGCACCTTATGACGCAATTCCGGGCTGAGTTGGTAGCGCTTACCCGCGAGGGCAACCGCCCGCTTCATTTGCACACGCTCCAACGCGTCGGCGGAGCACTGCGCGCATTCGCGCAAATGTTTAGCAAGCGCGGTGGCCTCGGATGGCGGAAGTTCGCCGTCTACATAGGCGTCCAACTTCTCTCGCGGCGCGTCACACGCCATCCGGACCTCCCTTAAACTTCTCGAGCAGTAGCGAACGGAGCGCCTTGCGGGCGCGATAGAGGCGCGACATCACCGTGCCCATGGGAATCGCCAGCACCTGCGCGATGTCCTCGTACGACATCTCCTCAACCTCACACAGCAACAGAATCTCGCGAAACGGTACGTCCATCTCCGTAAGCGCCTGTTGGACCATTTTGCGATCCGCCTGTTGAATCAGGATGGCTTCGGGAGTCGGCCGTGTCGATGCCACGGTCTCGACCTCCTGATCGTCGAACGCGACCGACTTCAACCCGCTTTTAGATGTCAAAAACGTATTCCGAAGGATGCGGAACATCCAGGCGCGAAAATTGGTGCCAATTTGAAATCCAGTAAATCCCCGTAGTGCTTTCGTGTAGGCTTCCTGCACCAGATCCTCCGCCTCGGTAGCGTCCTGCGTAAGCCAATGCGCGAAGTTGTAGAGCTGATCGAACAGTGGCAGAGCCAGTTCTTCGAAGGTCGCGTCAGGCAAGCGGCGATCAGACACCTCACTAGCATAAACGCGGAGGTCCAACTTTTATTCCCACTCACGCAAGAAATATTTTCCTCGACGAATTCGGAATAATTTTGCGGCCTCGCAGTTTTCACATCTGCAAGAACAACACGGAGCGTTCATGAAGGAAACAAACCGCAGATCGTTTCTCAAAATTGCCGGGGCGTCACTAGGAATCGGAGTTCTGTATTCTGCGTATCCGGCCGCACGCGGTGCCGGAGAGGCTGCTGGCGTCTTTTCAGAACTGGGTCGCGCAAACGGTGAGAAGGTGGCCCCCTTCTCGTTTGTACAGCTCAGCGATGCGCATGTCGGCTTCAATGGCCCACCGGATCCTCTTGGGACCAAGGCGTTTGAGCGTGCGGTGGAAATGATTAACGGCCTGAGGCAGCGGCCCGACCTAGTTTTGTTCACCGGTGATCTCACCCACGATACCGAAGATCGCGATGTCCACATACAGCGCATGAGGCAATTCCAGGAAATCACGAAACGGATCAACGTCCCCATGATCAAATGCGTTCCTGGAGAGCACGATGCCGGACTGGACAGCGGCGCCCTCTATCGGGAGTTTTTCGGCGAAAGCCATTACTCCTTCGATCACCGCGGTGTTCACTTCGTCGCCCTGGATAACGTCACCCGTGCCAAACCGGAGGTGGGCGCGGAGCAGTTGGAGTGGTTGAAGAAGGATCTGGCTCGTTTCCCGAAGACCGCTCCGATTGTGGTGTTCACGCATCGTCCATTGTTTGACCTCCGTCCGGACTGGGAATGGTTCACCAGTGATGGCGATGAGGTGATGAATGTGCTGTCGGCATACGACAACCTGACAGTCCTGTATGGCCACATTCATCGCGATGACGAGCATCAGACAGGGTCTGTCCATCACTACGCAGCACGCTCGCTGATCTTCGCGTTTCCTGACCCGAATGGTGTCACCGGGCCGCGCAAGCCAGTGCCGTTCGACAAAGAACACCCCTTTAAGAACCTCGGAATCCGAACGGTAAGTTTCAACGGCAAGTCTGAGCCAGGTTCGATGCCGGTTTCAATTGAAGACGTCGAGTTAACCGCCCGTGAGTTCCGGGGCATTAACGGAGTCCATCAGTTACTGAGAAATCCAATTGTGTAGTGACAAAGACATCCATTGAAAGGATCAACACTCATGTTTCGAATTAAGCCATTCTTTTCTGTTGCCGCTGCTATTTGCTTGTCTGCAGGGCTGCTCTTTACCAGTACGAGCCGCATCGCGGCCGAGGACATTCCGGTAATCGAAATCACTGCCAAGCGCTTTGCTTTCAGCCCCGACAAGATCACGCTGAAGAAAGGGCAGATCGTAAAGCTGCGCTTGCACAGCGAAGATGTGACGCACGGATTTTTCTTGCGTCCACTCAAGCTCGACGAGGAGATCCCGGCCGGTCAGACGATCGACGTAACGGTTACGCCGCAGACGTCCGGGACGTTTACCACCATCTGCGATCACTTCTGCGGTGCCAATCATGGCAATATGAACATGACCATCGTGGTGGAGTAGCCGTGCTCCGCATAGTCATGTTCTGTGCAGCGATATCAGCGTGCCTGGCTTTAGCAGGATGTCAGGTTCACAGCCCGGGGAGTTTCGAGACCAAATTGATCGAGGGCGCGAAGCGGCGGATCACTGTCGGCGGTCGTTCCGACGTGAATCCGCTCGCTGCGACAACCGAGAATGTCCGTGCCGGTCAGCGCACCTTCGTTTCCTATTGCATGGTGTGTCATGGACTCGATGGCCAGAACACCGGCGTCCCGTTCGCAGAGAAAATGGCGCCGCCGGTTCCTCCGTTGAGTTCGCAGTCGGTGCAAGCCTATACCGACGGGCAACTACATCGGATCATCGCGAACGGCATTTCGCCTTCGGGAATGCCGGCGTCGCAAGAGATCTTTCGTGACGAGGAGATCTGGGAACTGGTGCTTTACATCCGAAATCTTCCGCCGAAAGGCAGCTTGGGCGAACCGCAGGTGTATGGCGGTTCGGGATGCCCGAATGGCAACTGCCCTCAATGAGCCGCTGTCTGGGACCTCGTCGCGGGTTCAAAGCTGTCCGCAAAAGCATCTGTGATCGTGTAACGAATCACGTGATCGTACTCCGGGCCCAGAAAGCGGCGGAGGCGATCGGTGTTCATGATGTATTCGCCGGTCATGTAAGGAACAGCTTCGGGAGGAATTGCCAAAATCTCCCGCTTCCACAAGAATGCGAGCACCTGCCGCATGGCCCATTTTCCGGGCACCCGCAGCAGCTTCGCCCGGGCCATCTCGATGCATTTGGCGAACGTCAGAGGTTCACCGCGTCCAGCAACGTTCAGCACGGTCAGGCGCTGCATTTCTGGCTCGCGCTGCAGGATGTGCCGTACCAGGCGCGCCATGTCGTCCACATGAATGAATTGAATCTTATTGTCGAGATACCGCTGGCCGCGCGGTAACATGACGGGCAGGCGCTTGCCTTCGTCGCGCATTCTCTCGGCACGTTTGCCCTTTCCATTCGGTGTCCCGTGGAAGGCACCCATCATGTAGTTTTTGACACTGGCACCGGCAAAAATATGCGGTCGCAGGATGTACACGCTGCACCCGCGAAGTGCCGTGCATCGTTGCTGGACCACTTCGTCCGATTCCTGCTTATGGATAGCGTAGGGCAAAGTGTGGGCGCCGAAGCCGGTTTCTTCCCTTGCGGGACTGGGCAGGTCCGGCCCGTACACCGACACGCTACTGGGAAAGATGAACTGTTTGATCCCGTCGTCAGCGGTCCGATTTACTTCAGTGACTGCCTCCATCACGCGCGCTGTTCCCGCCACATTGATCTGCCACATGCGTTCGACATCAAGCACACCCGTGCGCACCGGATCGATCACGAATGCCAGGTGCACGACCGCAAAGGGATGGGTGTCCCGCAGCAGTTCGTACAATGCGCGTGTAGAAGATTCCTGTCCCAGGTCCAGTGTCTCAAACTGCAATTCGCTGTCAGTTTGAGGTGGCATCACATCGACGCCGATCACCGAGAAACTGCGGAGCAGCGGTAACAGCCTGGATCCTAGATTCCCCGCGACACCGGTCACCACCACCACAGGTTTGGCCATCAGTCTTTTTGAGGTGCAGCTGTCTGCCCGTTCGATTGTGCAGGAGGCCCAGTGTTCCCCGGGGCGCCCCCAGGCGCTGGCCTCGGCCCCGCGCCCGGCCGCGGAAGCGGCATTCGTTGCGGCGGCATTGGGCCTGCGCCGCCCGGTCCGAAATATGCTTCATTGAGCACGGAGCTGAAAGAAGCGTTCAGTTTCTCCGTATTTTCTCGCATGCGGTCATTCTGAAGCCTTCCCCGGGTCTCGCCTTTTGCCTGGTCGAGCGTCATCATGGTCTTGCTGTTCATTTTGTAGATGTAGTGTCCGCCAGCATCGCTGATCACCTGCGAAACTTCTCCCGGCTTGAGATCGAAGACAACGGTGTGGGCTTGCGGCAGACCATTGCGGCGAACGCTCGGCAAGTTCACCGTAGGGGATTCGATTTTCATCCCGGCCTTCTCGAATGCCTCTTTCTGCAACTTCGAAATATCTTCTCCAGCCGCGGCACGGGTTCGCAGATTCTCTGCCAGCTTGGTCATGGCCTGCTCATTTTCCTGCTTTTTAGCCTGATCCGCATTCTCCTTCGTCTTCTTCTGTTGTGCGGTTACCTTGTCATCCTTTTCATCGTCTTCGGCTTCCGAGTTCCCCTGCTTGGTCCGCGGAACGAAGATCCGATCGACGTTGTACTGCTCGAAGGCGTCAGGATTGTCTTTATAGTATTTCTCGATGTCGGCGTCGAAAATATCGGCAGCTTCCTCCTGAAGCTTGCGCTGCAATTGCTGGCTGAGCACTTGCATCTTCACAAACTCCACGGTCGTCGTGAACTGTTCGGTCTGATCCATGCCGCGTTCCTTTGCCTGCTTCGACATGGCCATCACCCGGGGCAGCACTCCCGCCAGTTGCTTCTTCTGCTGCAGGTTTGCCCCGGGCGCCAGCGCATTCACAAGCTTCTCAAACTGACCCTTGGTGATGACAGTCTTGCAGTCGGAAGTGTTCGCCGGCTGCGGTTTGGAATCGCATACTCCCGTAATCGTCAGAACGGCAGCATCATCTGGCACGGATGCCGACGTATCGGCGGATGCTGGGCCCGGCTGCGGCGGAGGTGCGGTCTGCGTGGCCTGTCCCCAAGCCAGCGTTCCCAACAAAACACACAGCAGCCAACTCATACGCATAAATCTTTTCCTCCAGGATTGGTCCACCAGAAAGGTGAAACTGCCAAGCATCAAATCCTAGCACAGTCGGCGAGGCATTGAGTGGTTCCGGCTGCGATCCTTCTTGGCGCTTTCGCCAGCAGCGGCGATAATTCCATCATGTCGGGCAGCCCAACAATCTCCTCTCCGGATCTCATGCGCGCGGAAAAGCGTGCGGCCGCGGGGAACTCCGTTCTGGCTGCAGTCGTGATCACAGGGCTCAAGTTGATCGTGGGCGTCACCACCGGCAGCTTGGGCATTTTGTCCGAAGCGGCGCACTCGGGGCTCGATCTAATCGCCTCGGTGCTGACCTTCTTCTCCGTTCGCGTTTCCGACAAACCTGCCGATGCCGAGCATCAGTACGGCCACGGCAAAGTCGAAAATTTCTCGGCATTTGTTGAAACCGGTCTGTTGCTGCTCACCTGTGCATGGATTATCTATGAAGCGGGACTGCGCCTCTTCTTTCGCCATATAGAGATCGAACCCTCCATCGCAGCCTTTGCCGTGATGCTGTTCTCAATGATCGTCGATTGGTGGCGTTCACGCGTCCTCGGCCGAATCGCGACCAAGTATGACAGCCAGGCTCTGGAAGCGGACGCGCTCCATTTCTCGACCGACATCTGGTCGGCGGGAGTGGTCGTTTTGGGCTTGGTCCTGGTACTGGTCGGCCGGCAGTATCACATCAGCTGGCTGGCCGATGCCGACCCGATTGCAGCATTGGTTGTGGCCGGGGTTGTGGTCTCGGTAAGTTGGCGGTTAGCGCGGCGCACCATCGATGCATTGCTGGACGCCGCTCCCCCGGGCGTTCGTTCCCAGATCTACGATGCGGTATCGCGCGTCGAAGGCGTGCTGGAGGTAGACCGGGTACGTATTCGCCGGGCAGGGAATCGCTATTTCGCCGACCTCGCCGTAGGTCTTGGGCGCAACGTTACCTTTCAGCGCTCGGGTCAACTCGCCACTGCCGTTACGGAGTCCGTGCACCGTATCTTGCCCGATGCGGATGTAACCGTGCAGCCGCTCCCTCGTGCCCAGCACACCGAAAATGTTTTTGACCGCATTCGTGCCGTTGCAGCGCATAAAAATCTCAACGTCCACGACATCAGCGTACAAGACCTCGCCGGACAGCTTCACGTGGAGCAGCATGTCGAACTCGATGAGCGCATGACCCTTAAGGACGCGCATGACCAGGTGACCGAACTGGAAGCCGAAATGCGGCATGATATTCCAGAGATTGCGGAGATCCTCACACACATCGAAAGTGAGCCAGCTACGATCGAACGTCCGGAAGAGTTGGTGGGCGATGCCGAGTTGGAACACCGGCTGAGGACCGTGGCCGCACAATTTCCTGAGATTCTCGACGTACACGACTTCGTTTTTAAGCGCGTACGTGGGCGCCTTTACGTTTCCTGCCACCTTACGCTTTCGGATAATTTGTCCCTCGCGCGTGTGCACGACATTCAGACGGAGCTCGAAATTCGTTTCAAGCAGGACGCGCCCGAGCTATTTCGGGTGCTGATCCACCCCGAACCCAGCACTGACAATCGGAGATGAAGAAAATGGTTTCTGCTAAAGCTGTCTGGACCGACAATGAGCGGTACGTTGCCGATGCTACTTCGCGGCACGCTATCGTTATGGATACGGCGAAGGAGAAGAGTGCGAATACGCCCATGGAGCTGGTGCTCATCGCCTTGTGTGGCTGCACTGCGTCCGACGTCGTCGGTATCCTGCGCAAGAAGAGAGAGCCATTTGTCAGCTTGGAGGTCAGCGCCGAGGGGGAGCGTGCGGAAGGTTACCCGGCTGTTTACACGCAAATCAAGCTAACTTACCGAGTCGGTGGTAAAGTGTCCCGCAAGGCCATGGAGGATGCGGTTCGGCTTTCGAAAGAGAAATATTGCTCCGTGTCTGCCATGCTTGAGAAAACGGCTAAGATTGGCGCAGAAATTGTTTACGCCGAGTGATCGCACGAGTAATCCATGACTCCCAAACTTGTCCTCTTTACCCAACCTGGCTGCCTCTCATGCGAGCTTATGAGAATCTACCTTGAGGCTCGCGAGTTAACTTTTCAAGAGCGCGATATCACGAAAGACGACGATGCACGCCGGGCGATGACGGAGGACTACGGGAGCAATGAAACTCCCACGATGCTCATCGACGATGAGGTGATCATCGGATTCGATCCCAGCCTGCTTGACCAGATTCTCGACCCAGCTTCATCATCGGATTCGGTGGCCTGAATCCTGAGCAAGCTAAACAACAACTCAAGCGGTCATCCTCTGCGCGGATATCTTTTCATAGGGGCGGCAACGTTCCTGTGGGGCGTGTCAGCGTCACTGGGACGCGCGGTCTTCACCGGCAAGCTTCCTTTAGCCGGAGAAGTTCTTCATCCCATCGAACCCGTAATTCTCTCTCAGACGAGAACGACTTTCTCGCTACTGGTGCTCCTGCCGCTTTTGGTTGGCCGTCACGGATGGCAGCGTATCAAGGTCCCTACTACCGATCTGATCCAGTGTCTGGTTCTCGGCATGCTAGGCGTTGCGGCGTCGAACTACTTCTATTACGTTGCCATCCAGAAGACGAGTGTCGCCATTGCGATCATCCTGCAATACACAGCACCGGTTTGGGTTCTGCTGTACGTCGTGGCGCGAGGCCAGCAGAAACTCTCGCTACAGAGAATCTTCGCCGTCATGGTCGCGGTCGCGGGCATCGCGCTCACGATCGGGATCATCGGCGGGCATGCTTCATCTCCGTTGCACCTAGATGCTTTCGGAGTGATTGCCGGGCTGCTGGCCTCGTTCTCCTTCGCGTTCTACAACATCGGCGGGCATGGCATTCTAGCGCGCCACGATCGCTGGCGCGTTCTGGTGTGGACGCTCGCCTCGGCGGCAGTATTCTGGTTAGTGGTGAATCCCCCGTGGAGGGTTTTTGCGGCGAATTATACGGCCCCGCAGTGGGGGTTTCTGTTCGTGTTTTCGATGATCTCGGTGCTGGGGAGTTTCTCTCTGTATTTCCTCGGTCTGCAGCATCTGGAGCCGACGAGAGCCATCATCGCCAGCTGTCTCGAACCGGTATTCTCGATCCTGCTCGCTGCCGCCCTGCTGGGCGAAAGCGTGCGCCCGATTCAAACGCTGGGAATCGTACTCGTGCTCTCGGCGATTGTGATCGTACAGTTACCAGGAAGGGGAGCGGAAGAACGAGACGCTGTCGTTGTCGATCCTATCGAATGAGCGTGGGCTTACCGGAAATTGCGAGTGTCAAGCTTTAAATCGGGGGAAACGGTTAACCAGAATATTTGGGTGTCGGCCTTCTGTGATTAAGGGCTCGAGGGACTGATCTCGGGCTTCGGCTTGCTGCTACCTCCTCCATGGAAGAGAAGAATTAGAAGCCCCGCCCCACCCGCCCCCGCGGCGATCCATTTAGGACTGATGCCTCCCTTGGTCGACGTCGGGCGTGCAGGAGCTCCGCAGACTTCTGTCTCATCGTAGCTTTTCTGTTCACCTTCGTGGACAGAAGCCCGCTCCTGGGAGGGCTGGGGCTCTGTAGCTTCTTTTCCGTGGCCCCGCTCGTGCTCGACATTCACGTCGAGCTTACGGGCTGCAACCTGGACTGTTCCGTTCAGATCGGTAACGGCGTATTGCGTCCACTCATTGAGCACTGGCACAACCAAAATGCAGTTCACCCGGACTTTGAAGCTTCTGGATGTCGTGACTGAAACACCGCCGTGATCAAGCTCGAGCAGATCCCCCTGGAACTTTGACACCGACTCGGGCGCAATCAAGACACTCGATCCTTCTAGGCTGAGATTGGCGGAGGACCCTGCTTTGGTCTCGATGATATCGCCCGCAAAAATCGCTGACGAATCATGCGCTTCATAACCGTTGACCCAGACTCCCCCGTCGGTGTGGAGAATGGCGCCCTGCGGTTTTTCTGGAACGGCTTGGCCGAGGGAAGATAGCGGCAGAATTGCCGAGAAGATCCAGCACAGCCACGAATAGAAAATGGGTACACGCATCCCACGCATCTGGTTTCCAAAAAGAGCGCCAAGAAAAATCGTATCGGTGGGTGCGGGCATCGTCTATTAGCTCTCTGGGTGCGGATGGTGGGTGAGAAGCATCTGTGAGCCGTGTTCTCTATTGGTAAAACTTTGTAAATCATGGAGTTGCAGCCCTTCGGGCGCGATACAGTAGAAGCTGAGACATATGAGAATCAAGAGGTCAGTTGGAGCGGCATTGAGGATCGTGGTATGCGTCACCAGCGGACTGCTCCTGCTCGTCGCGGCGACCTGGGCACAGGATGCTCAACCGGCGATCGCCAAGCGCATCGGTGCGATTAAGACAATCAATGGCAACTCGCTCACTCTATCGCCGACGTCTAGTTCGGACGTTTCCGTGACAGTACAGCCGTCGGCAAGGATTCTGCGATTGGCTCCTGGCGACAAAGACCTGAAGAATGCCTCTCCACTTCAGTTGCAGGATCTGCACGTGGGAGACACGATTCGAGTGCGCGGCACGGGTTCGGCTGACGGTAAATCGATCGCTGCGCTGGAGGTCATCGTTATCACGCAAGCTGCGGTGGCGGCGGTCAGCGATCAGATTCGGCAGGATTGGCAGAAGCGAGGCATAGGTGGGCGTGTCGAATCCGTCGACGCGGCAGCGGGGACGATTACGGTCACGATTCCAAGTCTCACCGCCAAGAAAACCATCGTAGTCCATACAACGAAGGACACCGTGGTGCGACGCTATGCGCCGGACTCTGCTAAGCCCGAGGACGCAAAGGTTAGCAGCCTGTCTGAAGTTCAGTCCGGCGACCAGTTGCGGGCGCGTGGAAACAAGAATGCTGACGGCAGCGAAATCACGGCGGAAGAAATTTATGCGGGAGAGTTCCCACAATATGCGGCTACAGTGAAATCGGTCGACACGAGTTCGGGGACGCTGACGATTCAGGATCTGGCAAGCAAGAAAACGGTAGAGGTGAAGGTCTCACCCGATTCGCAGTTGCACAAGATTCCTGCCGAGATGGCACAGATGCTTGCCATGCGGCTGAAGGGAATGATGGCGGGAACTATTGGAGGCGGCCACGCTTCGCAATCCGAGGGGAAGCCGTCCGCGGTCAGCAATCCTCAGGCGCAATCATCCGCGGGCAGCACCTGGTCTGGCGGAGGCAACGGCGGCGCCATGCGCTCGGGAGGCCCGCCTGATTTTCAGCGCATATTAAGCCGCATGCCGTCTACTACATTGGCAGGAATGAATCTTCAAAAGGGTGATGCGGTGATTATCCTTGCGACCGAAGGGACTGCCACGAGTCCCCATACCGCCATCACGTTGCTCAGCGGCGTCGAGCCAATCCTGCAAGCTGCTCCCAGCGCCGGCCAGGCCATGATGCTCACACCGTGGAATCTGGGTGGAGGCGGGCAGGGAGGCGACGCGTCGCAGTAAGTGTGCCTGCCCGGACTCTTTCGTTCCGCAAGTGATGCTTACAGAAATGGAAGATGAAAATGAGGGTTGAGTACTATCTTCGTTACGCATTCATCGTTGTTCTGCAGTTCGTCTTTGCCTTGGAAGCCTTCGGCCAGGCTCCGGCCGGAGCATTACGTGGACAAGTTACCGATCCGTCGGGTGCTGCCATCTCAGATGCTAGCGTAATTATGACTCCGGCAACGGGTACGCCAGTCGTTGTCCATACGAACGGGCAGGGGATTTATGAGTTCAGGAATCTGCCTGCGGGCAAATACACCATGACGGCCTCCGCCTCGGGATTCACACTCTATGAAAACGACAATGTTGTGGTTGGGGATCAGCCTCTTCGGCTTAATGTATCGATGACAATCGAGGTGGAGACACAGAAGGTTCAGGTCTCCGACAACGCGCCCACAATCGATGTAAATCCTGGCAATAATGCGGGCGCAATCACGATCTCCGGAAAAGAGTTAGAAGCACTGCCAGATGATCCCGATGAATTGCTGTCGGATTTGCAGGCGCTTGCCGGGCCATCGGCGGGACCCAATGGCGGGCAGATGTACATCGATGGGTTCACGGCGGGACAGCTGCCACCGAAGGCATCGATTCGCGAGATTCGCGTTAACCAGAATCCATTTTCTTCGGAGTACGACAAGCTGGGGTACGGCCGTATCGAGATCTTCACGAAGCCCGGCACTGACAAGTTCCACGGGCAGTTTTTCGTGATGGGGAACTCCTCAGCTTTTAATTCCCACAATCCCTTTGCGGGATCCGAAGAAGGGTACGACTCGACGCAGTACAGCGGAAATATCGGTGGGCCGCTGGGGAAAGCGGCCTCGTTCTTTTTCAATGCGGAGCGCCGCAACATCAACGATCTGGCTGCCGTCAATGCGGTTGGGCTGGATGAGAACCTGAATCCTGTCGATATCATCGAATCGGTTCCGAACCCCCGGCATCGCACCAACCTCGGCCCGCGCCTGGACTACGCAATTAATAAAAACAACACGCTTACTGCGCGCTACCAGTATTTCCGCGATACACAGGAAAATGACGGCGTGGGGCAATTCGCCTTGCCGTCGCAGGGCTACAACGGAATCTCGGAAGAGCACACATTTCAGATTGGCGACACTCAAGTGTACGGCTCCAAGGTGGTGAACGAAACGCGCTTTCAATACCTTCGCGAGCGCGACAAGCAGAACGCGATCAGTACGGATCCGACGATCAATGTGCGCGGATCCTTCGATGGCGGAGGCAACAATCAGGGAACAATCATCGATGATCAGGATCACTACGAAGTGCAGAACTACACTTCGATGATTCACGGGAATCACACGACAAAGTTTGGAGCGCGATTGCGTGTTTTGCAGCAGACGAATTACTCGACATCAAGCTTCAACGGGTCATTCACCTTCTCATCGCTCCCGCAATATCAGGCGGTGGAATGCGCGATGTTGAGTCCACTGCCACCAGCATGCCCGGCACCCACGAGTCCCGCGCCAACGCCTGACCAGTTGAACATTGTCACTGGAATTCCAAGGCTTGATCTCACGACCTATGATGCCGGACTTTACTTCCAGGACGATTGGCGTATTCGGCCGAATATTACCCTGAGTTATGGGCTCCGCTTCGAAACGCAGGACGACATTCACGATCGCGGCGACTGGGCACCCCGCGTTGGATTCGCCTGGGGTGTAGGGGGGCGCAGTGCGGCGCCGAAAGCCGTGATCCGCGGCGGGTTTGGAATATTCTACGACCGCTTTCAGGCCGAGCAGATCCTGCAGGTTGAACGAGTGAATGGTGTTGTGCAGCGGCAATATGTTGTCACGAACCCGATGTGCTACCCGGTTCCGGCGAATTGCGATCTGTCGAATGCAGCGGTGGCCACGCCAACCATGTATGAGATGAATCCCCGGCTCCATGCACCGTACACGCTACAGGGAGCCGTAAGTGTTGAACGCCAAGTGACGAAGTCCGCGACACTCTCGGTGACTTACTTGAATTCACGGGGGTTTGACCAGTTCGCGACGATCAATGCTAACGCGCCGCTGCCGGACACCATCGTTCGTCCGAATCCCGATGGAGGGAACGTCTACCAGTACGTTTCCGAGGCCAACTTCACCCAGAATCAGCTCATCGTGAATAGCAATGTACGCGTAGGATCGAAGCTGCAGTTATTTGGCTATTACACGCTCAACTATGCGAACAGCAACGCGTCAGGCGTCTCGAATTTCGTGTCGAACTCGTACAACCTCAGCGAGGATTACGGTCGCGCCTCCTTCGACACGCGTCATCGATTGTTCGTGGGAGGCAGCATAGCGTTCCCATACTTCTTCCGGCTTAGCCCTTTCATGGTGGCGAGTTCGGGTACGCCTTTCAACATCACAGCGCCGAGTGACTTGAACGGAGACTCCATCTTCAATGATCGTCCGGGATTGGTGAGCGGAAGCGCGTGCCCGGCGAGTGGAGCTCCAATTGGTAGCGTTTATTGCACCCCGTTAGGGACCTTTGATGCCGCTGGAGCCTCAACCGGAATTCCGCTTCTCCCCATCAACTATGCCGCGGGTCCCTCGCACTTCGTACTCAATTTGCGTTTGACCAAGACCTTCGGACTTGGACAGAGGCTCAAAGGATCGTCCAATACGCAGGGCATGGGTCCCGGTGGGCCGGGCGGAGGACCCCGCGGTGGTGGAGGACCACGCGGACCGCTTTTCGGCGGCGGACCAATGATGAGCGGCCCGAGCACCGATCGCCGTTACAATCTCACCTTTGGAGTGAACGTGCGGAACGTGTTCAATAAAGTGAACACCGCCAACCCCAGCGGTGTCCTTGGATCCAAATTCTTCGATGTGCCGAATGCACTGCAAGGCGGCCCATTCTCAACGGGCAGCGCCGTACGCAGGATCGATCTGCAGGCAACCTTCACCTTCTAAGGGTGCTCGGAGACGATGCCGGAATGCGTTTCTGTGATCGGACCTGGGGCGGGCATATCCGGAGTTTCCAATCTCAGGTTATTCTGGATGTGCCGAGGAGTGGAAATAGGTACGACTGCATCAGGCTCGAGACCGATTGGCGTTTTCTCCGATCAACCGTCGTAAGTTCATCAAGAGGGCAGCAACCGCTGGTCTAGCGGCGGTTGGCGCTGATTCCACATTGATTGAGCCTAACCGTCCCAGGCTCACTCGCAAAGAGGTTGCGTTGCGCCGTTGGCCAACCCGCCTGGACGGCTTCACCATCGCGCTCCTCAGCGATTTTCACTACGATCCCTATTTTTCGGTACATCCCATCCGGACGGCGGTGGAAATTGTAAACGGCCTTCGCCCGGATCTGATTGCGCTGACGGGAGATTTCGTCTCTGTGCCGATATTTGGATCTGCGGCGCGGGGAGCCGCGAATGCAGAGCCCTGCGCAGAACTACTGAAAAAACTCCAGGCGCCCCACGGGGTCTGGTCAGTTTTAGGGAATCACGACGTCTTTGCTGATGCCGATCGTGTGACTAGTGCGCTGCAGGCAGTGGGGATAGCGATGTTATCGAACAAATCGATCGCGATCGAAAAAGATGGGAGCCGATTCTGGCTTGGAGGAGTCGACGATGTACTGGGCGGGAACGCCGATGTGCCCGGCACCCTTCGCGGAGTTCCGGGCGATGAGCCATTAGTTTTAATGGCGCACGAACCAGACTATGCTGACTACGTGGCGGCATATCCGGTGGACCTGCAACTCTCGGGTCACACCCATGGTGGCCAAGTGAGAATTCCGTTTATGCGTCCTCTATACCTGCCCCCGATGGCGAAGAAATACGTTTGGGGTCTATACAAAATCCGAGACTTGACGCTGTACACGAACGCCGGCATCGGCACCGTGGAGCTGCCCGTGCGCTGGAATTGCCCTCCCGAAGTCACGTTCATCACCGTGCGCCCGGCCTGAGTGTTTGAGGTCTGTCCATGGCATTCGCCATCCCTTGCGCAAGCAGTTTCACCTAATCCAGCAACCGATGGGGGATAAGTTGGTAAGTTATTGATACTACGTTATTTGTTGCGACATGAGTTGGCCGCAAAGTTGCGCTGAGTAGTCTTGGATTATACTGCTCCTCCGAAAGCTCCCTGAGGACACGATGGGCTACCGCATCTGGCTTGCGATTCCGTTGCTGGCTGTTCCTGTATTGTCGGGCGGGAGCACGACGTTCAAGAATCTGCGGGCGACAACTTTGCAGCAGCATGAGGGGCAGGTATCGACCACGCTGCGGCGTGCCGCTCAGTATGTTGACGTTCCCCATATCAATTCGCGCCCGACCTGCGCCGCAGTGCAGCCGCCGCAGGCGCTGACTACGCCCGATCCCCTCTTCACGACAGCGACGAACGGACGCAAGGTCAAAGTCAGCTTTATTATCGGAACAGACGGGCGCGTGCACAGTCCGCTGATTCTTGAGAGCGCCGGCATAGCAGGCGACCGGCGTGTTCTGCAGACTGTTCGCACGTGGAGGTATCGTCCTGCAACGTGCAACGGAGTGCCGGCCGAGACCGAGGGGAAGGTAGAGTTCTCCAACCGATAGCACGTCCTGATGCCGCCGCGCTAGAATTCTCTTGTAAGGTGCGTTGACTCCGTGGAGAGCAAAGACAAAAATCCGAATCCGTCCCAGCCTGTCGATACTCCCGTTACTGATGCTGAGTTGCAGGAGCTTTACCGGCGGGTAACGCCCGAAATGCGGCGAGAGAAGCCGAGTCCGGAAGAGGTTACAGCTGCGATGCAGGCGGTGCAGCGTATGGCTGCAGAGGTTGACGCGGAAGATGCGGCAGAGGACATGGCACGGGATGCCACCGCGACCTCGAGAACTGTGGCGTGCAAGATCTGCGGCTATCAGAACCGGCAGGGCAACAAGTTCTGCGGGATGTGCGGTATCTCTTTCGAAGATGCCGGAAAGGCTGTGTCGCAGACTGCAATGGCGCGCGAGTCCGAACGGGTGGCTGCGATCCCGTTCTCTCCGAGTGCGTTTCCGGAGCCCGGTCGGCCCGTCGGCATGAACCCGAATGAAACGCACCATCACCACCATCATTACCATCATCACTATTTTCCGGGACCGCCCGAAGCGATATATCCCAAAGCGGCCGAACCGGCCCGCGATCCCGTTCGAGATGCGGCAAGAGAAGACAAATTGCGATCCACGGCTGCGGCGCTTCGGGGCGAGTTATCCCGTGCCGAAGCCGCTGTGCGCGCGATTACGCAGGAGTGGGTTTTGGCTTGCAACACCAAACACCTGGATGATCTGCTCGAACTCTACGGCCCAGATGCTCTGGTGTTGCGATCGAACACTCCGCCCATTCGAGGTGCTGCCGCGGTCCGCGAGTTCTTCTTCGGCGCCCTGGATGCGGGACTGGGAGATGTTGAGTTTGATCCCATGCGCGTGGATGTCGTGGGCGAATTGGCTTACGAGGCAGGACGGTGCAAAGCTCTAATCCCGAGCGCAGCCGGCAAACGTCGTGAGGAGCGCGGAAAGTATTTGTGGGTCTTGCAGAAGCAGCCGAATGGCGAGTGGAAAGTGGTCGCCGACTGCTGGTCGAGCGATCTGACGCTCAGTACCCTGGAGTCAGATGTGCCAGCCGGTCCGGGCGTTAAAACGAACTCACCTCGAAAAACACCGTAATAGAAATTCTGCGTCCAATTTGAGCTCCTGGGCTTGGCTCTCAGAAACCCGAGACTTTTCGCTTAGAGATTCACATCTATTTTTGTCAAATCGTTGCGCAACTTGTCTAGTGAATCCATTTCTATGGTGTGCATGCCGAGCTTGCCTGCGCACTCCAGGTTGAGAGCGCGGTCGTCAATAAAGCAGCATTCCTTTGCTGGAATTTGCGTTATTTCCAGGGCCAGGCGATAGATTCCATCCTCAGGCTTGCGCAGCCCGACAAAGCACGAACTGAAAAACAATCGAAACATCTTGCACAGTCCGAACTTCTCTATGCGGTAGTAGTTGAGCTCGCGCGATTCGTTGTTGATGGTGCCCATCAGGTACTTGCCAGAATCGGCGAGAGATTGTGCGAATCGCAGGACTTCGGGAAACGGCTGCGAGAGGGAATACATGTATTCGGTGAATGCCTCGCGAGTGAATGACCGCTGCCGGTAGAAGACAGTTCGGTCGAGGTACTCGTTCAACGTAATTTTGCCCCGTTCAAAGGAGGAAACCACCATTTCGTGGCGGTCGCGAAACTCTTCTTCATCCAGTTCAAAGTGCTTCAGCGCCTGGGATCGCTGCGTATGATCCCAGGCGTTGGTCAGTAGCACACCGCCGACATCCCAGAAAAGCGCCCGAATCATGGATAAAGAGTTCTCCCCGATAGAAGTGCTGTGGAGAGTGTAGACCAAAGGGAGACGCAAATGGGGATATGGATGTACTGGTAGGGCCCGAGGGCCTGACGGCGGCGGATTGTTCGCCGCCAGGCCGGGTGAGCCGGTTGGTGCGTGAGCTAGGACAATTGTAGAACTCGGCGAGGCCTGCTCAGAATCACGCCATTACGTGAGCCGGGTCACGGCACGTTTCTTCCGGGTCTGGTCGTATGACCTTCCAACCGAAATGAGAGGCGCTTGTCCCTGCCTGATCGTGTGCCTCTGTGTCTGACAAGCATGGAAGGCCGCGACGTTCGCTGCTGTCGGGAAGAGACAGCGCTGGTGAAGTCCCTCATTTTCAGTCGACGTTAAAACCGAGTCGAAAGGTGGCGCAATGATTCAATGTCAACCGAGGGCAGCAACCGGCAAACTCGCGATTCTTTTGCTAATCGCTCTGCTCGCTCCTGTAGTCGTGCGCGCGCAGGCTACGATTTCAACGGGCACGATTCAAGGCACAATTTCCGATCCCACCGGCGCGGTAGTGAGCGACGCCAAGGTCACCATCAGCAACAAGGCAACCGGACAGACCATCGGGCTGGTGACCAGTTCAACCGGCGCGTACGCCACCGGGGCGCTGCTTCCCGGAACCTATGTCGTCCGGGTAGAAAAGGCCGGGTTCCGTTCAGCAGAGCTGGCTGTCGCCGTATCGGTTGGCGTGATCACAGGCGGCAATATCAGGCTTGAGGTTGGCCTGGAATCCCAAGTCCTCGAGGTCAGTGCAACCTCCGTGCAGGTCAACACCGAGCAGCCAATAGTACAGGGCGTGCTAACCAGCCAGCAGATTGAGACGCTGCCGATCTCCGGGCGGAATTTCCTCGATCTTGCGCAGCTCGAACCGGGCGTCCAGATTCAAGACGGTGGCAATTTCGATCCCACCAAGAATGGGTTCTCCTCGATTTCATTCGGCGGCCGCTTTGGGCGCACAGCCCGAATTTCCGTGGACGGCCTCGATATCAGTGATGAGACCGTTGGGACAACCACGCAGAATATCTCAGCGGGAGCCATCGGCGAGTTTCAATTGAGCCAGTCCACGCTGGATCTTTCCACAGAATTGACGTCCTCCGGAGCAGTTAATGTAGTGACGAAGTCAGGTACCAATACGCTGCACGGGGATGCTTTCTATCTTTTTCGCGACAAATCGATGATGGCGAACTTCCCCGGCGGGCAGGACACGTACTACCAACGAAACCATTTCGGCGGGAGCATTGGTGGCGCGATTGTGAAGGACAAGCTGTTCTTTTTCGCGAACGCCGAGCGTGTCAAACAAGGATTGACGGTTCCTCTGGCACCTCCTCCACCGTTCGAGAACCTGCCACACACCTACCCCGGCGGGTTCAAGGACACGATGACAATGGGAAAGTTGGATTGGCACATCAAGCCCAACATGACCTTCTTCTATCGGATCACGTATGAGTGGAACGGAGATACGCGCGCGTACGGCTCGACGTATCAACCGTTTACCAATCGCGACAACACTCCGGGGCATGCGGCTGGCTTGGATTTCACCACGGGAGGATTCAATCACAGCATTCGGTTTGGATATCTGAGATTTCAGAACCACATCAGCGATGCTGTAACAGGGAACCCAGGTATCTACAATCCCGGAGCATCGGCGGGAATCGCAATTCGCATCGGCCCTGCGGGAGTGGAAACGCGGTTCGGCCCATCGCGTTTGGCGCCGCAAGCAACATTCCAGGGAAACACACAAATCAAGTACGACGGCAGCCGACTGGTCGCTTCATCTCATATTCTCCGTTATGGCATCAGCTACAACCGGATTCGCGGGGGTGGTTTCGCGTCGTTCTACGGCATAGCGCCTGAGGCACGCACGAGCGTCAGCGACTCCGCGCAAACTGACGCCGACAGCGGGCCGTACCCGGGAGGCCGCGCGAATCCTCTCAACTACTCCATCACCGCAATCTTGTTGGGCAACGGACAGGGATTCTTCACGGAGAAGCCAGCGTTTGGATATCCGGCTGGCGGACAGTGGGATGACCGTCTGGGGATCTATTTCGGCGACAGTTGGAAGATCAAACCGAACTTCACGCTTACGTACGGATTGCGATGGTCGCGCGATACAGGGCGTGCTGACAGCGATCTGGCCCCGCTGACCTGTAACCAGATCGACGCTAGTCTCTTCCCGGCCCCTGACCTGATCCCTTGCACCGGGAGCTCGCTTCTGCTGGATCAGTTCGGGCAAACCGGGATCGGGGGAAGAGTGAGACAGCCAAATACCAACTTTGGGCCACAACTCGGATTCGCATGGGATCCTTCCAAGAAGGGCAAGACGGTGATCCGAGGTGGCGCCGGACTGTACTACGAGAACGGGATCTTCAACAACATCATGTTCGACCGTCCCGGCAGGCTGCCCAAGGGCCTCTTCTGGGGGACAGCGACCCCGTGCTCCAGTAACAGTTTAAGTCTGCCCGGGCAAGGCCCCATTGACACGGTTGACGGAGTGTCCATCGCGACGATCTGCAGTTCTCGGGTGGGCGATTATATGACTCAGATTGCCGACATGCAGCAGCTGTTCGAGACAGCAACGACTGCTGCGGGACCACAGGCGAACGGCAACTTCCTTGGTGAAACTCTGGCGAATGGCTACAGTTCCACAGGAAACGGCTTCATCGCCTCGAATTTCCGGAGTCCGCGTTCCTATCAGATGAACATTGGTATTCAGCATGAATTCCGCCGAGGCATGGTCGTGAGCGCAGATTTCCTGCGCAATGTCGGCTTGCGATATCTAATCAGCTACGACACCAATCACGTGGGCGATGCACGCTATCTGAATAAGAACGCGGCGCTGAATGCCATTTCTGCTACGAACGCAAGCTTCGGCTGCGGGTCAGGTACCGATGCTGCATCGATCGACTGCGCAATCACTGCCGGAGCGCTCATCGGTGACTATGCGGACAACGGTCTGGATTCCGGCAAGATGTACAACAGTGGTTACCCGGCGTCCATTTATTACGGTGTGTCGCCTGACTTTGGCGCCGCATTTCCCGGGATCAATCCTCTGGTCGGAGAGAACGAAATGCTGTTTCCGGTGGGACGCTCCACCTATACCGGATTACAGGCCAAGTGGCTGCAAAACGCCAGCAATCCGTTTCGTGGGGTGAAGAATGTCAGCTTGCAGGTTTCTTACAGCCTGTCCCGCTTCAACAGCATGGCATCAGACCAGGATTTCATTCCTTCGGCGTGGGACTTCCGCGATCCGGCTCACTACTACGGTCCGAACTCTCTCGACCGCACGCACCAGTTGTCGTTCGGAGCGACATTTGACCTGCCGCACGGGCCGCAATTGAGTTTTGTTTCCCATTTCTTCTCTCCGCTTCCACAGGATATGTACATTGAGAATCAGGCGCGGTCGGGTGAGATTTTCATGAGCGATGTGGTAGGCGACGGGTCTCCGTATCAACACATCCTTCCTGGAACTGATATCGGGGCTTTTGGCAGGAACGTCAAAGCGAACAACATCAACACCGTGATCTCGAAATACAACAGCACCATCGGTGGCACGCTTCTACCAGCAGGAAAAGCCCTTGTGGATGCCGGCCTGTTGTCCAGCGACCAACTCGTGCAGTTGGGAGCCGTCGCGGATACTCTGCCATCGGCTCCTGCAGATCAGATGAATATGAGTTGGGCACGCGCGTTTGACGTGAAGTTTGCCTGGCCCATTAAAATCAAAGACCGCTTCACGATTGAACCATCCGTTGCTTTCTTTAACGCGTTCAACTTCTCCAATTTCAACAGCGCTTCGAATTACCTGAGCGGTTTCTTAAATGGCTCGGCGGGAACCGTAAATGGCACCGCCATGAGCGATGCCGCCGCGAGGGACTCGTTGCGCGTCGGAGCTGGCACGGGAGTGAATACTGCGGGCGCACCCAGGCAGATTGAGTTCGCCCTGAAGATAAAGTTCTAAATTCATAACCAGGAGCGATTGTTATCGCTACGGATTCCGGGGCAAGGCCGTACGCCTTGTCCCTTTTCCGTATCCCTGGATTGTGGACTGTCACGCGCTATCTGCGGATGGAAGTCACCGTTTGTAGATCGTCGTATCGGGGTGATAGTTACGCCAATCAAACCAGTAGTCTTTCAATGCGGGTACGCGCTCGAGGCATTTGCCTTGTGCGGGGCCAGAGACTGCGCAGCCCTGAAAATTCCATTCACTGGCAGTGGTGCTATCGAGTAGAAGCCAGGGCTTGGCGGGAGGATCGGATCTGGCCGGCTGCGCCGGATCCGCCGTGCGTGGGCTAACCGCCGCGACAGTCGGCCCTCCAGCGCTGCCTTTTTCGGAAGCTGTGCTGGGGGATTCAGGTGGAGATGACTTGGCGGGATCCGCGTCTCCTCCTTGCCGGAAGAACTCTGCATCTTTGTCATCGATGCGGCTCACGAATACGCGGAAGGACTTTTTGTCCGGAGCGACCGCAATCAGTATGGGTGTGCCGCTAACGTGATCGATAACCGGGGATTGTTTGACGAGAGTATCCCATGGATATGCGCGGCTGGCACCACTGAGTTCCAGTCCTACGACGACGTCTCGCGATTTCAGTTCTGTCCCAGGAAAACTGATTACTACGGGAAGCTTTACGATTTCTGGTTCCCAGTTGCTCTCGTATTTCTTGGCGAATTTCGGCACTTCAGACAAGACCTGGCCTCCCGAGACTTCCGATTTCCACTGGCCGAACGTGAGTTCGTCGTACGGAACCAGGTCGAGCGACGCGCCTTTCAGCGGTCCGTAAATGGCCTTGCCGTTGATTTGTTGCCACCAGGTGCCGGTTTCCTTGTCGCGCATCAGGAAATTCTGGTTATTGATGCCGGCGAGATAGAAATGCAGCGGCTGACCGTTCACTGTGCGGGTCCAGACCAGACCCGTGTGGCAGAGCGTTCAATAGGTGACGGCGATCGGTACTCCACCGACGACATCGTTGAGGATATGGTGATAGGCCATCTCGCGGATGGGATAAGCGCGGGCGTCGGGACCGTAGCGGACGGCGAGGATCATTTCATCCGTCCCAAGCTTGCTGGAGGCCTCCGATTCGAACTTCGCGCTATCGACGGGGTGGAACATCCATTCGAAGTAGTTCAGGCGGGACATCACTGCGGAGAAAGTCACCGCGATGCCGGCGACAACTAATCCTGCTCTCCTCCACTTGTTCGAGGCGCGCCATAGTCCTGCGATGAGGAGAAAGCAGACGATGGCACATAGAAGAGAAATCAGCGGAGCCCGGTCGCGGATCGCCATCGCCCACAGCAGCGCACGCGGATTCTGGTAGCGGAACGGTCGAATGATGAAGGCAGGGAAGAAGAAGACGCCAAAGCCGATGAGGGCGAATGCGGTCAGGGCGATCCAAAGAGAACGAGCGCTGGACGTAGACGTCGTCATGAAGGAGAAGAGCCGAGTCCCCACGAAACTCGACGAGGCGGAATTTTAACGAATTGGTCGAGTCTTCGAGGATAGTTGGAAAGTACTAGCGGCAGTCGGCCGTCACGCGCGGGCGTTACACGTGCCCTTCGCTTCGCTCAGGATGCAGGGCGGACGGAGGCGTCCGCCCCTACACAAGAGAAATGCCCCGATCTTATTCTCCCTTGCGGGGAAAGACCGGGGCACCTTGGTTCAACTTGCGGTTACTGCGGAGTGAAGTTCTGGTGGTAGCTCAAGCTGACAACGTCCTGGAACATCGGCGTGCCCGGAGGCAGGTTCGCCGGGTTCAGGAATTGGGTGTCGAAGAAGTAGTTACGTTTTGGAGCGCCGTACACCGCATCGCAGCACTTGAAATTGCCAGTGTTGTATTGCGAGTAGTACATGCTGATCATCGACCCCGCGTAGTTCACGGTGGCGTTGTTGGCGCCGCGGGCCTCTAAGTAGCGGAGGAAGTTGTGCATGCCGCCGTCAGTGCCGAAGTCGGCTGGCACGTTCGCCCACGTTGGCTGAGGGAATGGGATGCTCTTGCCGGCGGCAATCGCCATGCGGTAATAGCTGGTATTGCCAGGACGGTTATTGGCTACTGACGGTTGTTGCAGGCTTAAGAGATCGGTCCAGCCGGTATTCGCGACCGGCTGATTCGCACCCGACGGGGGGTTCGACAGCAGGGTTACGGAGTCTGCAATGATGGCCGCTGCCGAATGTGGTGTGGTGGCATTGGCACCGCTGCTGGGGAAGAACGGGTCTGACAGCCCGCTGTTGTAGTCGCCGTAAACGTACACCGGTTCCTCCGACGCTATTGTGAAGCCGTAGCCGGTAGCTGGCGGAACCGCATGCGGGAGATAGCTGTTACCTGCTCCATCCATACCGGCGTCAACGAGGCGCAGACCGTGGCGGGGACCGGTCACCATATTCCATAGGCCGGTGGTCGCACAGTTCGCGATGCCAGCGCTGGTGCCAGGGATGTAGTAAGCTTGCGACATGTTGGGGTCATTGCCGGCACCGAGATTGAATCCAGCGCGCAGGTATTTTGCACCGTAGACATCGAGGAAGCCGTCGGCGTTGGTGTCTTCGGGCGAGTATCGTCCAGTTCCTTTGGTTCCGTTGTAATAAGTGATCGGTTCGATGGCGTTGTCAGGCACTCCCCATTGAGACACCCTGTTGACGACGTCTTCCAGTCCCGACATTCCCGTTATGCGGTTGTAAAGTCCGTTCCCAGTGGCGGTTGCATCGGGCACCATCCCGCGCCGGTCAGAGAAGTAGAGGATGTAACCGTTGTCTTTTGCGAAGTTAACGTTCTTACCACTTCCGGCAGCGTAGGGCGCTTTACCTTGGAGCCATAGCCAGAGATTCCCCACATCGAGTTCGACAACATTCATGACGCCGTTCGGACTGCAGGAAGCCGTGTTATTCCCGGCTGTGTTGCGATCGTCGCGCGGCTCGCCTTCGCGTGCGTCGTAGAAATTAATAGGCAGCCATACATTGTTCTGTGCGGCGGCTCCGATAGCGTTGGCGACCGTTTTGCCACTCTGCAGCTGCTGAAGGATCAGGATGGCCGGGCTGATCGGATTGGAACACTGCCCGGCTATGTTGCCCGCAGGTACGTCACCAGCCAGGGAACATGCTACTGCAGCTCCGGAGGGAGCTGTGGGCGGATAGTTGTATCCACGGCCAAAACCGTAGCCGAGCCATTCGTTGGTTACACCAACCCACGCGCCGGCCGCGTTGAGGTATTCGACGCGGAGCCAAGTGCCGACACAGGGATTGCCGCCGACCGCGGGTTGTGTCACTTGGCCGAACAGAGGCCATCGTACGTCAGCGGCATTGCAGAGAACGGGTGCCGCGGCCCAGCTGCCCGTGCCTTGCGTAGCCTCTCCGTAGAACATCAGAGCAGTCATATTCTCAACCGCAGCACCGTTTTCTGCGGCGGGACCAATTCGGACGTCGTTGGCATCGATTTGAGCGCCGCCGTTCCGTTCCGGATGCAGGTCGTTTACGTTATCGGCCAACAGAATGCGAATTTCAGCCTGGGTGTAGAGGCGCGAATTGGCGAGCATCGCGGTGTCTCCCGCCTGCGGACGACGGATGATGTCAATGGCACCCACGTTCGTAGCCGAGTTCACAAACGGCAGTTGCAGTCTTGAGGCTCCAGTAAGCCCGTTCACGATGAAGTTGTGGAAAATGCCGACCGAGGTGTTGTACCAGGAACCACTCGGGGCACCGGCAATGGTTGGGAAACCGCCGGTCCAACTCCCCCCTCCGTTCGCAACCAAATCCGAGCAGGGGCCCGCGCCGGGTCCTGCGGCGGGGGCTGCCGGGCAGCCGCTGCCAGCCGTCGGGATGAAAACGCTGCCGCCGTAGTTGCCAGGGCCGGTTATGTTGCCGTTTTCGAGCCGATCGGTGATGACTTGTCCCACAGCGGCAATTTTGTCGGTGAACGTCAGCGGGCCGGAATTGGCTGCCAGAAACAAGTTTCCGTTGGTGTGAACGCGGCCACCGAAGTTGAAGGGAGGACCGGCGAAATAGTCGCAGTCGCCGTCGCAGAAGATACCGAATTCAAAAGCCGGAAGCAGGGCAACTTCGACGGTACGAGTCAAGTTCACCGAGGCGCCGGTCGTCGACGCAACTGAGTAGGCCGAAGCCTGCCCGGTGCCGGCCTGACGCGTTGCCGTGACCTGCAGGTTGAAGGGAATTAATGTGGCTACCATACCCTGATCAGGACCGGAACCAACGATATCCCAGGCACCGCAGGGATCGGGGGCATTGGGGCAGGCAGTGCCGTCCGGCTTTGTGGTGGGCCAGGTTATGGTCTCAACGTAGTTGATGTTGCTGAGATTCGCACCCGGGACAGTGGTCGGATAATTGGCCGGACTCACCAGCGCATTCAGAGCGGCGGAGTTGGGAGATTGGGACTGCTGATAGAGCTGAGACAGTTGTGAAGTCAGGTTCTCGATTCCCGCCTCGGCGCCGTAGTAAGCCAGGTTTCCCTCGAGGTCGTTGCCGCCCATGCGGGCTTCGTTACTGACCATAAAGAGCAGCCCTACGGCCACTCCCGACAACAGGACGGTCAGCAACAGGGCTGCAATCAGAGTGAAACCCCGCGAATTATTGTGGCTCATTCCCATGGTTCTCCTTCATTCCCCGACGGCTCACTGACAGGACGCCGTGGCACTGTACGAATTGCAAAAGCTCATATCGCGAGTGGCGACAGAGGTGGCCAGATACATGTTCTGTGACTTGTTGCCGCCGGTGATGGGGCTCGCCCCCATGACCCAGACGTTGACTTTCTTGATCAAGTTCGGGGATTGCCCGGCCGCGATCGGATCCTGCTGGTTGGCGACTAGCGTTCCCGTACCCACCGAGATAATGTCGTAGGTGAACTGCAGATTGATGATATTGTCCGCAACCGGAACGGCGTCGAGTCCATTGACCTGACGCATCAGCCGGGGGGTCTGGACGGTGCCTCCAGCGGGTGGAATCTGAAGGAAATAAGAGACGACCTGAAGGCGGCAGACGCTAGTCCTCGGGTTGGAGCCGGCTGGAGCCGCCGCAATGGCGGCAGAAACTGCAGCGAGATTGTTAGACCCGTTCGTATGGTTGAAATTTAGCGGGTCACTCGTGTTGAACTGGACGCCCGTATTGTTGGGGATGCCGGTAACCTCGGCGACGACGGCAGCGGTCTGAATCGAGCTATTGCCGTTTACGGTCTTGCCGTCGCCTGCGATATTGACGGTGAAAAGAAGGAGATCGCCAACCTGCAGTCCGCCTGGAGCGAGAATGTTATTGGGCTGTACACCACCGTTGATGACGGCGACGGTAGCGGTGGTCGTGCTGGTTATCGTGAAGTTGAAGTTCGTGAGCGGGAAATTATAGTCACAATAAACGGCTGTGAGGCTGCTGTTGATGAGTCCCGGAGCAGCTGCGATAGCAAGACCATTCTGCACACCGGTGCCGAAGCCCGGTTCGATGGCATACATGTAGTTCGGGGTAGCGCCGCTATTGGGATAGTTTCCGTTCGTGACGTAGCAGGTTCCAGTCTGATTGCAGCCGTACTTGGATAGACCGGCAGTAGTGAGCTGCAAACCGCCGGCGGGCAAGCCAGCGCCGGCCAGGCTGATGTCTTTCGTGATCAACTCGACGGCGGCCCGCATATTCTGCTGGGTTTCAGCGCGCTGACTCACGCGCGTGGTGGCATCCATGCCCGTTTTAAAGAGGCTGGTCATGACGAGAACCACCGCCACACCGATGGAGGAAGCCACCAGCAATTCCAGCAAGCTGAAACCACGTTGTGATTTTGGTTTTCGCATACTCAAGTCCTCGTCCGCGCTCCTAGTGATAGCTCGAGATCAAACTGTTGGCCGTATACGATCGCGCAGGCCAACCGTCCTTGGTGTAAGTGACGGTGATGGCGATAGCGGCCATGTTGTTGTTCACGGCGCCACCGGGTAGTAGAACGGGAGTAATCACAATGGTACGGGTGAAGTTTCCGAGACTCATGGTGACGTCATCGATGGTTCCCAGAGTTCCGTCAGGGCCCGGTAGCACCATGCACTCGGCGCCGACTCCGGGACAGTTGGCGCCAGCCTGAGTCGTGCAGACAACGTCATCCGCAGTATTGACCAGGCCATCGGGCCCGGCGCACTTCAGCGGCTGCGCCCCATCCAGGAAAATTCCGCCTTGGGCGACGTTGGCAATCGATGCGAAGGGAATCTGTTGCGCATTGCGAGCGGTATAGATGCTTTCCATCGCCTCCAACACCTTCTGGCGGGCAATGAGATCTTCTTCCGCAGATTGGGTCGCTTGAATCGCAGTCGCGAATGAAGCGACGAGGGCCAGCAGGCCGATCGCCGCCACGACAATGGCGATCAGGACCTCGATGAGGGTGAACCCGCCTTCGATGTTGCGAGCATCTCTTCTCGTAATTTTGTTCTTGATCATTGTTGTACCCAAATAGCGTTGCCGGCTTGCTGCACCAGTCGCCATCCGCGGATTCGGCCCGTGGCCCCCCAAACACTCACGGAACGCGAATTGTAGGGATTGGAATCTGCGGTTCGGGAGATGTAGACGACGCCGCTGTTGTAATTTCCGAGGTTATCGCGCGAGGAGCCGTCGGGCATGAAGCAGACATAGGTCAAACCGCCGGCGCCGATGCCCTGACCAAAATCGATAGCAGTTACCCCTGCGCCGAATCCGTCGGGCGCATTGGCCGGGAACCCTGGCATCACGGCGAAGCTGATATCACTGGCGAGTGAATAGGTGGCGACCTGTTGCACGGGAGGCAATGCGCCCGCGCCGACCGCTGGAGGCTGATAGGTGACCTGGATTGTCCCGGGGGGGAAGCCCGCGGGATTGAAGTTCACAAAATACTGGTGGCTCTGCGTAATCGCCAGGTGGCGGGTATCGCGCAAAACCGCCAGAGTCGTCTCGTATCCGAGATCGGCGTGATTCCGTTTGAACATCGGCATCATGGCGACGAAGGTGATAGCGCCAATCGTTAAGCCAATCGCCAACGTGACCATCATTTCGAGCAGTGACAATCCGCGCTGTCCGTTCGATTTCATATAGAGTCTTCCCGGGAAGGAGGCGCCGGATGCCGGAAATGCCCTCCTCCGTTCAGCACGCCAAGATGGGGGTGGATCGCGTTCGCTCAAAAACAGCATGCGGGCGCGGTCCTTCATCGCGTCAGTCATCATCCTAGGAAGCGTGCTGGAGGCCGTCAAAGCACGGGCGGTCAATAGATTGGCACTGGCCTTTCGACATCAGGAGGTGGTTACCGCCGTCACTCATGAAAATTCGGGAGTTAACGAGCACAGGGCACCATGATGCTCCCGCGCGCATGACGGGAGTAACTTGTTTGGCAAACTGACGGAACCTAGGATGATGGGTACGTATGACCTTATCTGCCTTACTAGTCTGCACGGACAAGGCGGCTGCGGAAGTTTTGAACCGCGTTTTGAAGGAACTTAGCATCCGGGTCGAGTCCTGTCCGGATTTTGCGCGTGCTTCGATTCGCGCCGCTCAGGAGAGGTTTGACGTCATCATCGTTAACGGCGAGTCAAGCGCGGAAGTGCTCTCTTTGCTGCGCGAGACGCGTACCTCGCGCCTCAATGATGCGACGCTCACACTGGCGGTCGTGCCTTCGCAGGAGAGTATTCGAGAGCTTTTTGCTCTGGGAGTGAACTTCGTTCTCTATAAACCTGTCGCCCATGACCGGGCTTTAAGCAGCCTGCGCGCAGCCCGCGCTGTCATGCGCAAAGAGAAGCGCAAGAGCGCACGGACAGCCGTACACACCCATGCCACGATCGATTATGCCAACGTGGAGCAGGAAAGGGCGACATTAGTGAACCTGGCGAAAGATGGCATGGCTGTGCTGTTCGGCAAGAAACTTCCTCCGACCAGCAAAATCTATTTCCAGTTCAAGCTGCCCGGACAAATGTCGATTGTGCGGCTCTCGGGACAGGTGATCTGGCAGGACTGGAATGGCCGCGGCGGCGTGCAGTTCATCGATGTGCCGAAGGCTTCTCGCAAATTACTCGACGAATTTCTTAGCGCACACCTTTCCACCGGAGAAGAAAAGCGGGAATTCTTGGACGTCAAAGATGTTACGGTCGTGATGGAACAGCAGGCGAGTTTGTCAGTGATCTCGCGGGAGCGAAATTCTCATCACGGGCCAACGGCCGTCGCCGAGGAGATCGCTCCTCCGACGACTGTGAGTGAGACTACGACCAATTCTACGAACAGGCGCGCGCAGACTCGATACAGTTGCCGGATCGGGGCCGAGGTTTATCGCACAGGAACATCAGTCCCGAATCATTGCTGTCTGACTGATCTCAGTTCGGGGGGATGCTACCTCGAGGTTCCGCTACCCTTTCCTCAGGGATCCTCGGTCGAGATCCTGGTGCGGACCCACGAGATGAAACTGAGGCTGCGCGGAACAGTGCAGGCTTCCCATCCTGGCTACGGGATGGGAGTCGCGTTCGAGCTGAAGACAAAAGAGGAACAGTCCAACGTCAACAAGCTCACGAATTTTGTTGCCTCGACGCAGACCAACGGCAACTAACGGGCGGCCGCAGTATCTTCCGCCACGGCTGCCTTGAAGTAATCGAGCGACAGGCGCAGACCCGTCTCCAGGTCGACCTTCGGCTCCCATCCCAACAACTGCCGGGCTTTCGCGATGTCGGGACGCCGCTGCTTGGGGTCGTCTTGCGGAAGCGGTTCGTACCGGATCCGGCTCTTTGACCCAGTCACCTTCAAAACAAGCTGCGCGCATTCAAGAATTGTGAACTCGTCAGGATTGCCGATATTCACGGGCATGTGCTCGTCGGCCTTGGCAAGGCGCAGGAATCCGTCAATTTCGTCACTCACGTAGCAGAAGCTGCGAGTCTGGCTACCGTTACCGTACACTGTGAGGTCTTCACCCAGGAGGGCCTGGCGCATAAAGTTAGGCACGACGCGGCCATCACGGATCTGCATGCGTGGACCATACGTGTTGAAAATGCGCGCTATTCGAACATCGACGCCATGGTAGCGGCGATAAGCCACTGTGACGGCCTCGGTGAATCGCTTGGCTTCGTCGTAGACGGACCGCGGACCGACGGGGTTCACGTGTCCCCAGTAGGTTTCCTTTTGTGGATGCTCCAGGGGATCGCCATAACACTCGGACGTCGATGACACCAGATATTTCGCGCCATACTTTCGGGCCACTTCGAGGGCATTGAAGGTTCCCAAAGAGCCTACCTGGAGCGTTTCGATACCATGCGCGTGATAATCCTCAGGACTGGCGGGGCTCGCAAAATGGAAGAGATAATCGATTTTACCCACATCAAAAGGCTGGCAGATATCCTTCTCGACGAACTCGAATTGAGGCTCGTTCCGTAGATGTGCGAGATTGGCACGGCGGCCAGTGAGCAGATTGTCAACCACAACCACACTCCAACCCTCGGCGAGCAAAGCATCTGCGAGATGAGATCCGAGGAAACCGGCACCGCCGGTGATGAGAGCGCGACCCAGACTCATGCCTTCTTGCCGTTTTTCAGGATGCCAGCAGGAACCCCATCGGGATGCGAGGCTGCGCGGCCTACGCTGTAGTAGGTGAATCCTTGAGCGGCCATCACCTCTGGATCATACAGGTTGCGGCCATCAATCACGATCGGGTATTTCAGTTCTTGGCGGATACGTCCGAGATCGAGATTGGCAAACTCTTCCCATTCGGTGAGTATGAGCATTGCATCCGCATTGCGGACAGCTTCGTAAGAGGAACTCGCGTATACGATCTGGTCCCGGAGTACCTCGCGGGCGCGCTCCATCGCCGCTGGATCGTAGGCTGTCACTCGGCTTCCTTGCTGTAGCAACGATTGCACAATCGAGAGCGCGGGCGACTCACGAATATCGTCGGTACCGCCCTTGAATGCCAGGCCCAGCACGCCGAGGTGCTTGCCGCGCAGAGTCCAGAGTGCGCGGTTCACTTTCCGCAAGAAGCGCTGGCGCTGCTCTTCGTTGATCTGAACCACTTCGTCGAGCAAGCGGAAATCATAGCCGTGCTCACGAGCCACGGCGCGAAATGCCATAACGTCTTTGGGAAAGCACGAACCCCCGTAACCGATGCCGGGATTGAGGAAGCGCGGACCGATCCGCGTATCGGTTCCGATCCCGTGGACCACCTGGTTTACATTCGCTCCCACCGATTCGCAGACGGAAGCCACGGCGTTAACGAAAGAGATTTTCAACGCCAGAAATGCATTGCAGGCGTGCTTGATGATTTCCGCGCTCTTGGTGCTGGTCACAATGAGAGGAGGCGGGATCAGAGCTCGATCCGGTTGAGGAATAGCTTCCGTGCGTTGATAGTAGGTGCCATTCGTCAGCGGAGCATAGATTTCCTGCAGCACTTCGGTGGCGCGAGGACTGTCACAGCCGATGACGATACGATCGGGGAACAGAAAGTCACTAACCGCCGTGCCTTCGCGCAGAAATTCCGGATTGGAGGCAACATCAAACAATTCCGGATCCGTGCCGTTACGGAGAATAATCCGGCGGATCCACTCGCTCGTATAGACCGGCACAGTGCTTTTTTCAACGACGACTTTGTAGTCGTCGATTGCGCCCGAGATCTCTCGCGCAACCGATTCCACATAGGAAAGATCGGCCTCTCCAGTTTCCATGGGCGGCGTACCAACGGCCACGAAGATGGCTGAACTTTGGCGGACCGCCTCTTGCAAGTCGTCGGAGAACTGCAGTCGCGTGCCACGGTTGCGGGTCAATAGTTCAGGCAGGAACTTCTCGTGAATCGGTATCTGCCCGTTACCCAGTGCCGTCAACTTGCGCTCGTCGTTATCGACCAGAACAACTTCATGACCGAGGTCGGCAAAGCAGGCACCCGCCACCAAGCCGACATATCCTGAACCTACCACGGCAACGCGCATTGGCGTATTCCTTTGATGGGGACTTTCGAATCTGAATCCGTGGACCTCATCGCAAATCGATTCTACTGAATTCTAGTGTGGGCTCCAGCTTCCTGTAGCGGAAAAAGTCGTGAAATGCGTATTACGAGGACAGAAACGGGAATTAGGGCCCTTTGGCCTCGATTTCCCTGTTTGCGTAAAGCCATTGACATCTCTTTTGATTCGGGTCATGCTGGCCACAGTCTTGCGGTGACACTGCTAATTGCTTGAACCTCCCCCAAATCCGCTGGATAATAGATACGCCGCAGTAATCACAGTTCGGCTTCAGTATGACTCAGGATCCCAGGGCTCAGGCAGATTCGACAGGCGGAATCAAGTTAGGGAATCAGGAGTCATTTGGCGACGCTACGGCACTCTCAGGGGATTCTCCACAGCTTGCGAAGCTTGCACAGACGCTGGCTGAGCACGGAGGGGGATCTCTCTCGGTCGATCTTGCCCTCGATATTGTCCTGAATGACATCGTGGAGCAGGCTCGCAATGCGACCGGCGCCACAGGAGCTGCGATCGCACTCTTCCGTGATGGAGAACTGGTTTGTCGCGCCAGTGCAGGCGAAAATGCGCCGGATTTGGGCGTGCGAGTTGACGCTGGTTCGGGGCTGGCGGGCGCTTGCGTGAGTACCGGAGAGATGCAGCATTCCCAGGATACGGATACAGACACGCGGGTCAACGCCGAGGCGTGTCGGCGATTGGGGGTCCGGTCGATGCTCATCGCGCCCCTTGTAGACGGGCTCAGACTTATTGGGCTTATCCAGGTGTTTTCCGCCTGGCCCGATGCCTTTGGCAAACGCGAGATCAGTGCCCTGCAAGTGCTCGCTGGGAGGATCGCGGAAAGCAACCGCGAGGCGGAAACTGGTGTTTCAATGCCCGAAATGCATTCTGAATTGCCGGTCGAAACAGCTGAGATCAACCCTGAGCCAGCACAGCCGGAGTTCGTCGAAGCAGTCCCTGCCGCGGAACCTGCGCCGCACCGAGGATTCGATATATGGGGCACGATTCTCGTCGTCTTGGTCATCGCTGCCGCCCTTGCACTCGGGCTGCTGATTGGATGGCGGAGAGCCGCGGAGTTTGCCAAACGGAATGCACAAGCTCCGCACGTGAGCAGGACGGGTTCTGCGACTGATGTTTCAATTCCTGAAACACCCGCGCAACGAGATTCATCGGTTGCGGACGCAAGCGCCGCTTCGGCAACGCCCGAGGATGTGTCGATCAACAAGGCGCCCACGGCTGCGCCTCCAGTTGGTGGACTCGTGGTAACGCAGAACGGCAAGGTGGTGTATCGTTCTCCGACAGACTCAGCAGCACCAGGGGCAGCAAAGAAATCCATCGAGCGGTTGCTGATCCATAAGGTGGACCCCGCCTATCCGGCAGAAGCCAAGGCGCGGAACGTCCAAGGTCCCGTGGTGCTCGATGTCCAGGTGTTGGACGACGGTGCGGTTGGGACTATCTCAGTAGTCTCGGGGGACCCCCTGCTGACCCAATCTGCGATCGATGCCGTGAAGCAGTGGCGCTATCAACCGGAAACACCCGCTGGTCAGGGAATCGAGAGGCGGACCCGAGTCACAGTAAACTTCAAGTTACCCGGGAGCTGAAGAAACGGGAGATATTACTGGGGGCCAGACCTTCCTTGGGTCTGGCCTTTTGCTTTTGTGAATTTAGACAGTCGAGTCCCGGGCAGCACCACGCAGCGTGGTACACTCGATGCACCAAAAGTGGAGCATGCCATGGGGCTGCTCCACATTTCGTTTTCGAGGCACAGTATGAAACCAGCCATTGAGACGCCGATTGGCGTTTCCACCGATCCTTACAGCAAGACCGTCTGCTGCCTCCGCTGCGAGCAGCAACTCCAACGCTACCAATTGATGCGGGCGAGTCTGACTCCAAGTGGGGGACACGCGATTTTGTCTTGTCCGCGGTGTGGTCACGTCGAGTTTGTAGCGGATTCGAGCCCGCTGCTGCACCATTTGGAATTGGTGACGGTCGATACCGGAGATGGGGACTAGAGACGAGCGTCCGGCTTCCGAAGCTTTGCGTTTCCCTCTGGACTAACGGATTGTCGGGACAGCCGCCTAGGCCGTCCGCGAGCCGAAGGCTTGCTTTAGGAAGTAGCCGCTAATCCGGTTTTCCCCCCATCGCCATAGTAATCTACGGCGCTGACCTAGAACGGAATGTCCTCATCCGTTATCGGGCCCGATGCAGCCGGTTCGTGCTCAGGCACCCGCTGATCGAAATTGTTGCCTCCGGCCGATGCGCCCCGCGAACTGCCGCTGAAATCTCCTCCGCCTTCCCCGCGCCCGCCGCCAAGGAGAACCAGATCATTCACCACGATTTCAGTCATGTATTTTTTCTGCCCGGTCTGTTTGTCGTCCCACGAGTGAGTACGCAACGAGCCCTCAATGTAAACTTGACGCCCTTTTTTGAGATATTCACCCGCGATCTCGGCGGTGCGTCCCCAAGCGGTCACGTTGTGCCATTCCGTCCGGTCTTGCCAGTTGCCCTCTTTGTCCTTGTAGCGATCGCCGGTAGCAAGACTGAACTTCGCCACCGCGGTTCCTTGCGGCGTGTACTTCAGTTCGGGATCCTTGCCCAGATTCCCTAGCAGGATCACTTTGTTGATTCCCTTGCCAGCCATATCGAAACTCCTTCGTAGGCGTTCACTATAGCAGAACGAGGTCGGTGGAACTTGTGGCGGACATCACGAACCAGGTGGCGAGTACCGTTTTAGGCGCCAAAAAACGGGCCTAAGCCTCAACTGATTTGTGAAACTTAGCACCAATTTTGCGTTCTAGAAGACACTGCTGGAATGCGGGGCCCTGGAACAAAGCATGCCTTAGAGATGAGGAAACCAATTTCTACCGTGTGACAAGGAACGGGTTGGTCTCACGCTCATCGCCGATTGTCGTTGACTCCCCATGGCCGGGAATCACGATAGTGTCATCTGCTAGAGCCAGTACGGTGGTATGCAGCGAGCGCATGATCTTCTGCATGTCACCTCCAGGCAGATCGGTACGACCGATAGATCCGGCGAAAAGTGTGTCTCCTGCGATCAGTTTCTTTTCGGGCTCGAAGTACAGGCAGATGCTGCCTTCGGTGTGACCGGGTGTGTGCAGGATCTGGGCAGTGTGGGACCCGGCGGAGATGGTCTCGCCGCTTGTTATGCTCCGGTCAATTTCAACTTTGCCGGGGGCCGGCACGCCGATCCAGGCCGCTTGCACATCCAGCATTTTTAGCAGGGCATAATCGTTCTGATTGAGCAGGATGGGCGCGCCGGTTGCTGCACGAAGCTTCATTGCTCCACCGACATGATCGATGTGCGCATGCGTGATGACGATTTGCTTGACCTGCAGATTGTGCATGCTAACGATCGCAAGGATGTCATCGATTTCGTCGCCGGGATCGATGACCATCGCTTCGCGGGTCCTCTCGTCACCGATGATCGAGCAATTGCACTGCAGTGGACCGACGGCCACAATTTCGTGGATCATTAAGTCATTGTAACTACTTTGATGAGCGAATCCCGAGTCCGTACCTTTGCCAACGGATTTGTGCGAATTCACGCGGATAGATCGAAGGCCTGGGAAGATTTTCCTAGTCAGTGAAATCCGCGAAGACCTGTGGCCGGCTCTGCTTGAGACGGGGACTTGCCGCACGGGCAGGATCGGGTGGACAATACGGCCACATGCTTGGGGAGGTACTCTTTGGCCAAATACCGTCAACCGGGATATCAAGATAGCGATCGAGAGCCGCGCCGCGAGGAGAAGCGCAAGCCACCGCCGGAACGCAAGAGTGGTCCGCCACGTTGGGACCACGCTCTTGGACCGAAGCCGGTGAATTTGCCGGGAACGCGCGTTGTCTCTCGTTGCGCACAATGCGGCACAGTGCTGCAAGGAGCGGCGAGTTCCGGGGAAGGGCAATGCCCAAAGTGCGGTTTCGAATTGCACTCGTGCAAGCAATGTGCGTACTTCGATCCGGGCAGCCGCTTCGAGTGCATGCGGCCGGTCAAAGAGCGCATCGCGAAGAAGGATTCGCGGAACGAGTGCGCGCTTTTCGAGATTCGGGTGACACGCGAGAAAGAGACGTCCACTCCGGCCAGTTTGCGACCTAACGATGCTCGAGCTGCTTTTGAGAATTTGTTTAAGAAATAGTGCTCCACGCTTTGGGCTGCGGCAAACCAATCACCACAGGGGAAAGCCTGGGAGGCTCGCACCGCAGACAGCCGAGGTGGCTGTCCCCACATGAGCCGTTATTCCGATTTGCCGACGCCCGCGCGCGCCGCCTGCTACCTATGGTTTTTGCGTTGGCCTCAGCAGGATTTCGCTCATGAACGATTGTGGCGCCTGTGTCACCAGCATCTCGACAGCGCGCGCCACGTCGTCGGGCTGCAGCATTTTTTCGCGATTCTTGCCCGTGTGTGGGTCAAGGTCTGTGTCGACTGATCCCGGGCAGATGACGGCAGCGCGGATATTGTGCTTACGCAGTTCTTCCGCGACGGAGTAGGTTAGTCCGTTGAGTCCCCACTTGGAGGCGGCGTAGGCTGCGCCATTCGGCAACGGGTTCTTTCCCGCGAGCGACGAAATGTTGATGATATGTCCGGAGTAGGCGCGGATCATCATTGGGGCGAAGCAGCGGATCGCGTAATAGACTCCACGCAGATTGGTATTGATGATTCTGTCCCAGTCTTCGGGCAGCAGATTGTGCAACGGGTCGTTTAATCCTCCGACTGCTGCATTATTTACCAGTATGTCGATGCGGCCGAATGTGCTATCAACGCGGGTGGCGGCGTATTCAAGCTGATGGAGCACGGTCACGTCACAAGGAATGACTTCGGTCTTTCCGCCGGAGTCGACAATGGCGCGAGCGGTTTCATCGAGAGAAGATTGGGTGCGTCCGAGCAGCACGGAGGTGGCACCGAGCGCGGCGAGCCTGCGCGCGATGGCGGCTCCGATGCCTCGGCCTGCTCCGGTTGTGACTGCCACTTGTCCGGCGAGGGGCTGTCTGGTGTCCATACCACTAGTTCCTCCTGGCACGATCGTGGGGGCAGAGCTTCAACGAGGGAACATCCTCGTTCTCTGCTATGCGCATCTTAACAATAACGAGGTGGGTGAATGGGAACGCGCTTGCCTTCGTCTGGAGAGGTACTTATAATCCGGCCAGCCGGGAAAAAGGGTCAACCGCCTCATCGCTCCAACCGGGTCAACCCCTTCTCTCCCGGGGTTACCTGCCAGGAAGCCCGGGCATTCCAAAGCAGGATCCGAACGCAATGCGGTCCATTCGGAATGCAGTCTTAAAAGAGTAGAGAATAAGATCCCAGTTTCAGTGTTTCCCAAGATTTTCAAGGAGCCATACTGATGAAAAAGATTCTGCTTGCGGTTGTGCTTGGGGTGACGGCCGTCTCAGTGGCACAGGACGGTGCGCAGCCAGCTCAGGGACAATCGAGCGCACCCGCCCAGGGCCAAGCCCAGGGACCGGTCATTAAAGATCCTGCCGAGTACAACGCGTATGTCGCAGCGGTGCAGCAGAAGGATCCCAGCGCGAAGATCAGCGGTCTGGAAGCGTTTCTCACCCAATATCCAAACAGCGTGATGAAGAATCAGGCGCTCGAGTTGCTGATGGGGGCTTACCAGCAATCCAACAACATGCAGAAGACGACCGACACTGCCACGAAGCTCGTGGCGTCGGACCCGTGCAACATGCGCGCTCTCGCGCTGCTCTCCTATTTTGATCGCGCGCGCGCCCAGAGTGGCGATCCCAATGCGATCCAACTTCTGGCCGACGCGAAGAAATATGGTGAGCAGGGATTGGGCTGCTGGCCCAAGGTTACGGATGCCGACATCAAGAAAATGCAGCCCCAGATGGACAGCATCTTTCACTCGGCAGTCGGCATCGCAGATTGTCAGAGCAAAGACTATGCGGGTTGCATCCCGGAGCTGAAGCCCGTAGCGGATGCGAATCCGACGGATTTCAGCGTTATCTATCCTCTCGCACTGGCCTACTGGCCTGATCCAAAGACCCCGACCACACCGGACAACAGCTTGAATGCGATATGGTATTCGGCTCGAGCCTCCGCCGTCGCGCCAGCACAACTGCAAGCCCAGATCGAAAAATACGCCCGTGGCCTTTATGTCAGATACCATGGAGGAGACGATGGGTGGCCCGAAGTGCTCGCAAAAGCTAAAGCGGGTACTGCGGCGCCTGCTGATTTGGCCACACTGATCAAGCCGGCGCCTACGCCGGCCGAGCAGGCCCACAACATGGTTCAGCAAACGGCGCCCGACAAGATGGACTTTGCCCAGTGGGAGTTCATTTTGTCCAACGGCAGCCAGGAAGATCAGGACGCTGTCTGGAATGCGATCAAAGGCAAGCCTGTGCAGATGGTAGGCAAGGTGATCAGCGCCGAGCCGGATACGTTCATGATCGCAGGCAGTTCTGACGATATTGATTCGAACAAGCCCGACATCACCCTGAAATTTGAAGACAAGGTTCCGGTGAAGATGATCCCCAAGGATGGAACCGACAACTTCCAGTTTCAGGGCGAGCCCGCGTCTTACACGCCGAACCCATTCATGATGGTGATGGAGAAGGGACAGTTGCTGAGATCAAAGCCAGCAACGACAACTCCCGCACACAAGCCTCCTGTGCGGCGGAAGCCTGCAGGTCAGTAAGAATTAACAAGATAGGAAAAGGCAGCCCCCAAGAGGGCTGCCTTAACTTTTGCGTGAAATTAGCGAACTATCTTCTTTTCCATCGAGACGGGGCGGGCGCTTCGCGGGGGACGCTTGACCCCATCCCGTAACTGGCGGACATCAATCTTGAGTTCGGCTATGGTGCGGCTCAAAGTATTGCGATGCATTCCCAATTCCCGGGCTGCACGGCACTGGTTTCCACGGTTTTCCTGAAGAACCGTCAGGATAAAGCGCTTCTTGAATTCCCGTACGCCTTCGGCGTACAGAATGTTGCTCCGGTACATTTGAAGGATAAGTGCTTCCAGTTGATCTTTCACGATGCGTCTCTCTGATCTTAGAAATTTGTTGTACAGCACCGCAGCCTATTTGGGCGGAGAGGCGGGCGAACCACCGAGCTTCTGTGGGGCCTGATGGAGCATCCCGAGTCCCTGATAGAAGCGCATCCGCAATTCTGAAGGCGCCAGCCAGATCGCTGCCCGCCCGACCACCAGAAAATACGGCGCGAGTTGCGAATTCTGAAGCATCCTGGAAGCCGGCTCAAATGCCGTCATTCCCATCAGGATCACTGCCACCATCAGCCCGCCCCTGATCAACCCCAAGACTGCGCCAAGGAAACGGTCAAAACCGCTGAGTCCGGCTTCTTTCATGATCCAGCGCGCTACCCTGGCCGCTAAGCCGAAAAGTAACACGATGACAAAAAAGATGACTAGAAAGCCAAGAATCTCAGACAACCACGGGTTCTTCAAAAAACCTTCCAGCCACTCTGCGAGGCGATGGTACTGCCACGCAGCTACGATGTAACCGATAATCAGGCCTGCCGTCGTCAGTGCTTCGGAAAAAAAGCCCTGCATGGCGGCGGTGATGACGCTAAATAGCACAAGCCCGCAGATGATCCAGTCCACAACACCCAAGGTCATAAGACGAGCTCGCTTCCGACCGCGTGACCGCTACGGTCACACATCCAGCTTGCGTCCCGTAAGCTGAGTGTAAGCCTCGAGATACTTCTCGCTGGTGCGGCGCGCCACCTCTGGGGGAAGCGCGGGAGCGGGCGGCTGCTTATTCCAGTGAATCTGCTCGAGGTAATCCCGAACGTATTGCTTGTCGTACGAATCCTGTGCACGTCCCGCCGCATACTTTTCTGCAGGCCAGAAGCGGGAAGAATCCGGCGTAAGAACTTCATCCGCGAGCGTGATGCCTTGCTCCGTCTGGCCAAACTCGAATTTGGTATCGGCGATGATAATGCCCCGTTGCCGCGCGTACGCCGCCGCCTTCGTGTAAATGCGCAACGTCAGATCGCGCAGGTGGCTGGCGGTTTCGACCCCCACGATTTCGCACATCTGTTCGAACGAAATGTTCTCATCATGACCGGAAGTCGCTTTTGTGGACGGAGTGAAAATTGGTTCCGGAAGCGCCTCGGACTCCTTCAGACCTTGGGGCAGAGTGATGCCTGATACCTTGCCCGTCGACTTGTATTCCTTCCAGCCCGATCCGGAGAGATACCCGCGCACGATGCATTCAACAGGAAAGATGTCGGCGCGGCGAACCAGCATGGATCGTCCGCGAAGTTGGTCCGCATATCTCCGGATTTGCGGAGGATATTGATCGACATCCGCGGTGATCAGATGATTGGGAACCACGTCAGCCAGAAAATCGAACCAGAACAGCGAAATTTGATTAAGGATGCGGCCCTTATGAGGAATACCGGTCGCCAGAACATAGTCGAAAGCGGAAATACGATCCGTAGCTACGAATAGCAACTGATCTGCGTCAATGTCATAAACATCTCGGACTTTGCCGCTAGCTTTGAGTCTGAGGTCGGGGAAATCGGTACGAATGAGGACGGAGTCTAGAATCTGGGGGCTCATGATGAAATTCTACAGGTTAGAGGCGAGGCGTATTCTAGCTGGTCCGAAAAAAATGTCAACGACTCTCATCACAAGTTGAGATCAGTCGCACGTTGCTCGGCAACGAAAGGGATTGACATTGAAGTGGTTAACTTAGAAGGCCTGACTGGCACGAGTCTCGGAGGCGGGCATTGTGGAAAAGCTGAGGATGAACGTGGATAACATGGGCGAATTTCGAAAGACATACTCACAGCCGCCGCGAGTTGCACTGACCTGCTGTCTGCCTGGCTGACCGTCCAGTCTGTTGTTATCGAATCGATTAGGCCTGAACTCCGAACCTTACGGAGACCAATTTCGAGACTCCCGGCTCCTGCATCGTCACCCCGTACAACACCGGCGCGACGCTCATCGTCTTTTTACTGTGGGTGATGAGCACGAACTGGGTCTGCACACTCATTTCCTTCACCAGTTCCGTAAAACGTCCAACATTGGCTTCGTCGAGCGGAGCGTCCACTTCGTCGAGAATGCAAAATGGGCTCGGGGCAAACTGGAAAATACCGACCAGCAAAGCCAGAGCCGTGAGCGCCTTTTCACCGCCAGACAGCAGGAGCACGCTTTGCAGGCGCTTTCCCGGAGGCGACGCGACCACATCGATCCCGCTCTCGGCGCTGTTTTCTTCGTCGGTGAGCTTCATAAAGGCGTGACCGCCGCCGAAGAGCTTCTTGAACGTCGCCTGGAAGTTTTCGTTGATCTTGGCGAATGCCTCCTCGAACTTCTGCCGAGAGATCTGATCGATCTCCTTGATCGTCGCAGTCGTGTTCTCGATTGAAGCGATTAGATCCTTGCGTTGCGTGTCGAGGAACCCATGGCGCTCTGCGGTCTCTTTGTATTCTTCCAGCGCCATCATATTGACGGGGCCCATGGCTTCGAGTTTCGAGCGCATATCGCGATAGACCTGATCTTCGTTTGCGAGTTCATCACCGGAGACAATGGCCAGCGTCGCGTCGGCCATCAGCGCGGGGCGTTCGACGCCGAGTTCATTCAGGCAGGTCTCCGACATGTGTTGCGCGTCGGATTGCAGCTTGGCGGCGGAGGCCGACAACTCTCCGCGCCGGTCCCGAGCCTGATCGAGCAGTTGTCGGCTGGTGTGCAAGAGTTCGTCGATTTCCGCCAGCCTGGCGCGCAGTTGTTCGGTTTCAAATTGCAGCAGGCCTTCCCTGGTCTGTGCCGCGTTGCGCTCGGCCTCAAGGTCCGTGGTCTGTTGTGCCAGTTGTTCGTTTTCGGCCTCGCGCTGCAGCTTTTCAGCTGCGGCGCCTTCGATCTGTGATGCGAGAGCTTGGAAGCGCTGCTCCATGTCGGAGAAAAGCGATTCGATTCTCTGTAACACCGCGGCAGCCGAGCGGTGACGCTCTTCCAACGTTGCAACACGGGCCGCGTGCTGTGAAGTTGTCTGTGTCGATTCCTCGCGGCGGCGCCTCAGCGCAACCAGAGATTCCTGGCCTGTGGCCAGCTTTTGCTCAAGCGTCGCGCGCTGCAGTTCCAGCATTTCGATTTCGGACTGGCGGGCGCATATGATGCCTTCCTGCTCGGCACGTTCGGCCGCAAGACGGCCCATCTCAAGCCTGGCCACAGTCAGGCGCTCACTGACCCGGTTCATCTCCAAATCAAGCTGCTGCAGCATATGCCGCGAGGTCATCACCTGATGTTCGGCATCGCGCTTCTCGCCTTCGAGTCGTTCGAGCAGGGAAGTGAGTTCGCTGATTTCCCGGCTGAGGGTAAGAACTCGTGTTTCTCCTTCGCGAAGCGCACGTTCCAAGTCTTCCAGTTGCCGAAGCACGTCGCGCAACTCACGTTTCATTGACAGCGGTCCTTCGGCACGCTGCTTGCCGCCTGTAACCGTAACGTTGTGGAAGCATTCACCGGATTGCGACAGGAAGAACGCGTCGGGATTTCCGAGCGCCAGATTTCGCGCCGCATCCGACTCGGGAACGATGTATCCGTCGCGCAGTTTCGGAAGAATCACTTCCAGAGAACGGCCAAAGCCATTGAGCACGCGAATCGAGTGCTTGAGGGGGACGATCTGCTCCGCCGTCGGTGCTACGTGGGCGGCTTCGTCGAGGATGAAGGAGAATTTGGCTTGGGCGTCCTCGGGATGAACCAGAAACGTCGCGCGTCCATCGACGTCGGTACGCAGCATGCGCAGGCCCTCGTCCGCGGCGTCCCAGGATTTGACGACGATGTAGTTCAGTTCATCGCGCAGGAAGTCCTCCACCACGCGCTCATAGCGGGGTTCGACTTCCAGAAAATCTGCCAGCACGCCGACAGGCGCGAATCCACTCTGCATGACTCCCGACTGGAAGAGCTTGCGAACAGACTCGGTGGAGTATCCGTGCTCGGCGATGACGGCTTCGAGCGATCCTTTCTTGCCCAACGCTGTGGCGTATTCCGCGCGAAACACGTCGAGGTTCGTCTTCGCCTGAGTTTCCTCAAGCCTCTTTGATTCGAGCAATTGACGAAAGCGGGTAATCTCTTCGCTGATTCCGGTCGTGCGTTGCGTGACGGAGTCGAATTCCAACGCAAGCTGACCGCGTTGACCGCCGAAAGCCTCGACCTGTGTATTTGCAGTTGCGATTTCAGATTCGAGCCGCCGCGCTTCGCGATCGGCCCCGGCAAGGCGCTCTTCAGCCTGCGCGAGTTGATTGCGCAGACGCGAAGCCGAGGACACAGTATCGAAAATGACGACGCGCGCTTCTTCCTGTTGATGTTCGATTTCGGCGAGACTGGTGGCCGCAGCGGCGGCATCCTGCTGACAGAGAGCGAGGTCCTGCTGTGCCGCAGCGAGATCAGCAGCTGCCGATTCCAGAATCTGGCGATTGGCTTCGCGTTCAGCCTCGAGTGCGGTCAGGCGATGACGCGCCTGTGCAAGTTCCGCCTCTGCGGAGGCAGACCGAACTAGCAGCTCGGCACAGCGCTCTTCGTTGTAGCGGCGGCGTGCCTGCGCACGGTCGATTTCCATCGCAATCTGGCTGATGCGTTCGCGGTTCTCCCGCAACTCGGCCTCAATGGAGTATCCACGCTGGGTCCGCTCCGCATGCTCGGCCTCGAGCTGCTGGACTTCCTCGGAGCGATGCCGCATCTCCTCCGCCAGCGTATTCAGCTGGGCATCAATTTCCGCGCTCTCCTGCTCGAGCGCCGAAAACTTGCTGGCAAGCACGATGCGCAGCTTGGCGCGCATTTCATCACGCAAACGCGCATAGCGCTCAGCCTTCGAAGCCTGTCGCTTCAGCGAATTCATCTGCCGCGTGACTTCTTCAAAGATATCGTTCACGCGGGCCAAGTTGAGCTTGGCTTCTTCCAGGCGTGCTTCAGCGAGGCGCTTCTTCGTCTTGAACTTGGTAATGCCAGCCGCTTCTTCGAGAATGGCTCGGCGGTCGGTTGGTCGGCTGCTTAGGATCTGTCCAATACGGCCTTGTTCGATCAGCGCGTAGGACTCAGGTCCCAGGCCGGTACCCATGAAGAGTTCCTGAATATCACGCAGACGGCAGACCTTTCCGTTGAGCAGATACTCGCTGTCGCCGGACCGGAACAGGCGGCGGGTCACCACGATCTCGCCGTGTCGAAACTGCTGTTGACTGAACTTCCGCCTCCGGATTTTCAGTACAACGTGTGGAGCTGGCGTTCCCAATGGTGTATTCGCTGGAGGAGCGGCGACACTGTGTGCCGGCAGCGCGAAGATCGGTTCGTCATCGGGAAAGGCGATTGCATTAGTATTGATCTTCGAGCGCGGGACTTCGACTTCTTCCGTCTTGCCGGGCTGCGCATCTTCGACAGCCTGCTCTGTGTCGGCCGCGGCGCGTGACCGGATTGCCGTCTCATCCCAATCATCGGCAACGTGGGCTTCCGCAGACTCGGGCAGATCGTCTTGAATATCGATCTCGGTGGGGGCGTTGGCGTCGGTTCCGCTGTATACCTCGGGATCGATCAGCGTGAGAGACACCTCGGCCATTCCGGTGGGCTTGCGGTCGCGCGTGCCAGCGAAGATCACATCTTCCATGCGCGATCCGCGGAGAGTCTTGGCCGACTGTTCGCCCAAGACCCACGAAATGGCGTCGGAGATATTCGACTTGCCGCAGCCGTTCGGTCCGATAATGGCAGCGATGCCGTCGCCATGGAACTTGAGTTCCGTGCGGTCACAGAACGACTTGAACCCGAGAATCTGAAGCCTCTTCAGTTTGAGCAAAGCATCAACTCCAGTGGCCAGTTCAGTGGTCAGCGGCCAGTTGCCAGTACGAGAGAAGCAAGCGCCCCAAATCTCGCCAGCTAGGCGACATTGGGGATTTTCGGCTGCGCGACCTGTTTACCAGACGGATTCCTTTACCGCTGGAACTGTTGCACATCGCGACCGCACAGTCGTTCGTCTCACCCCAGGCTGGAAAGGGTGGACACAAAGTTAAGCTACTGTACCGATGAAATTCCGCCGGCGTCAAGCAATATAACACTATATGTAGTAGGCGGATACAGGATAACGCGTTGTATTGCACAGCCATTGCATCAACTGCCTGGTTTAAGGGTGGAGAGGAAAGACGAGGTGGAAGAAGCGCGAGAGCAGAATAAGGCTAGCCCAAAGGGTGGGTCTGTGCAATCGAGTTTTTGATCGGCGTTCCGCGGGCGGAGAGTGCTCCGCAGCTCTCCTTCCGGCAGACAGATTCTCTAGTAGCTGGTCCCGTTTGGTTGAGTACTGCTGATTCTGCCTTTCTCAACTAAAAGTGAGTAAGAATCTCCGTCAGAGCCTGTCCACGCGTTCAGGTTGAAGCGGGTATTGCGTGGCGCGTGATGGATACTCACGCCGTGGAGCGTTAAAGGAGTTCCAGCGCGACAGGTGGGAACGTCACCATTGATCTGCATGAAGTAGGCCCCTTTGCCCAGTCCGATCACTCGTGCTTGCCCATCACTTTCCAGCAAGACGGCGCTCTTTTCATCAACAGCAATCTCACGGGGATTTGCCGACCATCCGTCTTGAACGATGCGCGCCAGAAAGGCCAGCGACCGGCCCATACGGTCGCGCTTGGCAAAATGCGTGTCCGTGAGTGTATTGCGGAGTAGATCGATCTTCAGGAAATCGCGACGCACGGTCACACGGCCGAAGTACGGATTTGCCAGAGCTTGAGTCGAGGTCAAATCGGGATCGTCAGGTGCGTCTCCCTGAGCGGAGTAGATATACTCGCCCATGACCGCAAGCCCGGCACTCGTTCCTCCCAATGGTTTTCCGGCCGCAATGTGGGCATTCAAGGCGTCCTCAACCGGCGTGTGCTGCCACCAGTTGATATAACGCGCCTGATCGCCACCCGCGATAAAAACTGCTTCTGCGTGCGCGATAATGTCAACCACTCTCGGATCATTTGCGGCGTTGCGACTCGGGATAACGAGTGTCGCCACTGAATTCATCTTGCACAGTGAATTTACGTAGGGGTTGTAGTCATCGTCTCCAGCGGCGCGCAAGATCAGAAAATCTCCGCCCGCACCCCTCTCACACAGGAAGCGAAACGCTTCATCCAAGTCGGAGCCTCCACCCATCAACGCGTAGCCAGGAATGGCTTTCGTGGCGATGTCGCGCTCGCTGCCGGTGCGGACATATTTGTAGTCCGAAGCGTGCAGTCGCAGCACAGCCGCCAGGAAAAGCGCGATTACAAACACTGAAGATCGCTTCATGTTCTCAGCACACGATTTTCGCACCGAAGTGGATGTAGGGAAGCTGCCGGATTCCGATCGCCTTATGACGAGCACACCCGATTTTACTTAGCCGTCAACGAGACGTTGCAAGGGAGCCGCCGCCGTCCAAATTCGGGGAGCGCTTGCCTGGCTCTTTTCTGTGTGCTTCCACCCGCGGAGAGAATTCAAATGGACCTTCGGCAGGCCAGAGATTCCCATGTACGGGGGTCCCGCTCCCGATGTATTCTTTCGCACATTTGAAGACCAGTTGCCTGTTATGCCTCACCGAAGGAGTTTCGATTGCCGACCTCTGAGCTCAGAGATGCGACTGCAAGCCCTCAAGTGCGCCGCAATTCGCTCGGCCTGCCAGAACTGGTGTTTCATGGCATCACACACATCGCGCCAGCCACGAATGTAGTGTTCACCTTCCCAATCATCGCAGCCAAAGCGGGTCCTGCGATGCCGATATCTTTTCTGTTGACGACCATCGTGTGCCTGTTCATCGCCAACACAGTGGCAGAGTTCTCGCGCTACATGCCCTCAAGCGGCGGCTACTACTCGTTCGCCACGCGTGGGCTGGGGAGCCGTATGGGGTTTGTCGCCACCTGGAGTTATCTGATCTACGACATTCTCGGGCCCGCGGCCTCGAGCGGTTTTCTCGGATACCTTCTCTCCGATACGCTGCAGAGCGGATTGGGTGTGCATGTGCCTTGGTGGCTCATAACCGTGGGGACTTTTGTCGTGATCTGGTTCTTCACTTACTACGGTGTGCAGCTTTCCTTGCACACTACCGCGCTGCTCGGAGGCGCCGAAATGCTCATCATGCTGGCGCTGGCGATTACATTTCTGTTTCATCCCGGACCCGGGTCCAGCTACGCCGCGCCTCTGCAGCCGGTGCTCTCTCCGCGCCACTATGAGGGAATTCTCGCTGGGATGGTCTTCTCGGTGCTCGCGCTCAGCGGTTTCGAAGCACCTGCCCCACTCGCACAGGAAGCCCGCCGCGCGGGTAAGTTCGTTGCCTCGGCAGTCTCGCTATCGCTGCTGGCGATCGGTATTTTTTATGTATTTGCGTCTTACGCCAGCGCAATCGGTTGGGGTACCGGCAAAATGGACGCTTTTGCATCCGATGCGAATCCCTACTATGCGCTCGGTCACAAATTGTGGGGAGCCGCGTGGTGGCTGGTTGTCCTTGCCATTACGAATAGCGCAGTAGGCGCTGGGCTGGCGTGCACGAATGCGGCTTCTCGCGTGATGTATACGATGGGGCAGACGGGAACTCTCCCGACTGCATTCGGCAGGATTCATCCGAAACATCAAACGCCCACGTTCGCGATTGGATTCCTCCAAATTTGCGGACTAGTACCAGTGCTACTCGTCGGATTGTGGCTGAAGCCCATCGACATTTTTGGTTTTCTGGGAACCATCGCTACACTGGCCGCGATTCTTCTGTACGCGATGGCGAATCTAGCCTTGACGGCCTATGTTCGACGAGAACTGCCCGAACAATTCAGCGTTTGGCGCCACGCCATCGTGCCGTGGATGGGAACGCTCGCGCTCGTGCCGGTGTTCTTCGTGACCGTGTATCCAATACCTGACTGGCCGGTCAACATCACTCCATGTTTATTCGCAGGACTACTGCTTATCGGCATTGCGTACATGTACTGGCTTCTGTCGCACGACCCCGAGGCGCTAGGCCGGGGTGCAACGATGTTGGTGGGCAATCCGATCGACGCCGCTGGCGACGTGGATTGGGACCGGTCGGCGAGCTGAACAGGGTATCTTTGGTAAATGAAAAAGCGCCCCGAAGGGCGCTTGTTTGTTGCCCACTGCTAGTGTTCAGCTAGCCTAGCTTCTCGAAGAATCTGCAAATCGTTTCGATCCCCCGGTAGAAGTTTGGGATGTGGAACTTCTCGTTGGGCGCGTGGAGATTGTCGTCGGGCAGGCCAAAGCCCATCATGACGCTGGGGATCTTCAAGACGTCCTGGAAGTCAGTGACAATGGGAATGGAACCGCCACTGCGAATGAAGACCGTGTCTTTCTTGAACGTGTCGTGCAAAGCCTCTGTCGCAGCTTCAATGTACTCGTTGTCAGTACTGACAACGCACGCCGGACCTTTGCTCCAGACTTTCACCTTCGTTTCGATTCCCTTGGGCGTGTGCTTCTTTACGAATGCCAGGTACTTCTTGAGGATGTCATCGGGATCCTGGTTGGGGACCAGTCGCATCGAGACCTTCGCCTTAGCCTTAGCAGGGATCACCGTCTTGGCGCCATCTGCGATGAAGCCTCCCGGCATGCCGTGCACCTCGAGTGTCGGACGCGCCCAAGTGCGATACAGGACGGAAAACCCCGGCTCGCCCGTCAGGACCTTCGATCCAACTTCGGTCTTGCGGTAGTGCTCTTCATTGAAGGGAAGACGCTTCCACGCCTTTAACTCGGCGGCGGTGGGGGCTTTCACGCCTTTGTAGAAGCCGGGGATCAGGACCTTGCCCTTGGAGTCCTTCATTTTGCTGATCATCTCGATTAGGGCGAAGAACGGATTCGGGGCTGCACCTCCGTACATTCCGGAGTGCAGATCAGTCTTGGCGCCATAGGCTTCGATCTCGGTATAGACGAGACCGCGCAATCCGACGCATAGAGTTGGAAGATCGGGAGCGAAAAGTTCGGTATCACAGACGAGAGCGAAATCGGCTTTCAGCTTGGCTTTCTGCTTGCGGATGTATTCGGCGATTGACTCGCCACCGACTTCTTCTTCACCTTCGAAGAGAATTTTGACGTTGATGGGCAGTTTGCCGCCGCCAGTCTGCATCAGGGCCTCGAGTGCTTTGACCTCCATCCAAAGCTGGCCCTTGTCGTCGACGGCGCCACGTGCGTAGATGTTGTTATTTCGTTCCGTGGGCTCAAATGGAGGCGAGTGCCATTCGTCGAGCGGTTCGGCGGGCTGGACGTCGTAGTGTGCATACATGAGCACGGTTGGTTTGCCGCTTGCATGCAGCCAATCGGCGTAAATGAGGGGATGCCCCTTGGTCGGGATGACCTCTACATTTTCCATGCCAATGCGGCGCAATTCATTGGCGACGTAGTCGGCGGCCTTCTGGATGTCGGGCTTATGTTCTTCAAGAGTGCTGACGCTAGGGATGCGAAGAAGATCCTTGAGTTCATTCAAGAAACGCTGCTGATTACTGCGGGCAAAATCCACTGCGGGAGAGGCCATGGTGTGTCCTTTCGTATTGGACGATCTGAATCTCGGTGGGCATCGCGGGATTGCGGGCCTGGGCTCCGAGGAAACGAATCAGTATAGCGCGAGCGAAAATCGTTCACCACCAAGGGCACAGAGGAGACACAGAGTGGGATCGGCCCAAAGTTCAAACGAACCGCGATAGTGAAAATGGCCCCAAGTCATGCGCCGGAGTCCGGCCTTCGATGGCGTCAGCCATAAGTTGGGCGGTGATGGGAGCTAGCAGAATCCCGTCGCGGAAGTGGCCTGTCGCAACGTAGTAGCCGGGTACATCAGTCGGGCCAAGGATTGGCAAATTGTCAGGCGTTCCCGGACGGAGACCGGCCCAGTCTTCTAGGATCTTCGCATCTTTCAGGGCCGGCACCAGATCGAGGGCGGCGCGATTCAGGCGCCGAATCGCCAACAGATCGGTACGTTTATCGAACCCCGCTTCCTCCACCGTGGCGCCCACCAGGAGCCTCCCGTCACTGCGTGGGATTAGGTAGACATCGGAGGTCCGAATCACATGCTTAAGCAGATTGCGAGGGTGCATCACCAGGCAAAGCATCTGTCCCTTAACAGGACGCGTAGGTAGGGAAAGTGGCGAAATCTGCCCGGACCAACAACCCGCGGCATTTACAACTTTCGATCCGGAAAAAGAAGTTTTGGTCGTGGTCACGCCAACAGCGCAGCCATTCGAAAGATCCACCGCCGTGACCGCGTCGCGCGATGAGAAGTCGACGCCCAGGGATCTTGCCGTTTTGGCCGCAGCAACCGTCAGCGCTCGGGGATCAACGCTGTGCTCTTTTAAGTAAAACGCCGTACTCTCGCTATTGGAGAGAGCTGGTTCCAATTCGCCGAGCGGTTTCGGCAAGAGGCTCCAGATGGCGGAGCCAGGACGGCCGAAAACATGTTCCGGCGGAGGAATGACAATCGTGCCAGCGTCCCGCAGGTCTACCGTTTTGCCCGACTCAAGCTCCAGTTCGTGAGCAAACTCAGGATAGAGACGAGCGCTGGCGATCGCCAAGGGTTGAAGTGGCGCCGGAATCTCAGGGCTAGTCTCGACCAACATGCCGCCCGCAGAATAGGAAGCTTCGCGGCCGGCCTCGCCGCGCTCGACCACCAGCACGGTGGCGCCGCGCTTGCGCAGTGTAATTGCCAGCGAGAGACCGATGATGCCTCCGCCGATGATGATGATGTCCCAGGTCTTCACTTCTGCCATTGTAAAAGAGCGGTGCTTTCTGACTGGACTTGAGATTTGCTTCGCAGATTCTCCTGGTTTTTGCGATCTTTACGTTTGAAGCCTTGCAGCAGAATTCGTGAAGAAGCAAGGGGTGAGCACGGAGCTGCGGTGCGCAGATGACAGCACTCCGGGACCCGAATAAAATAACTCGGATGAACAAGTATCTGGTTGGGGCAGCAATAGTGTTTGCTACGCTCGCAGTGCCCGGCTTCGCTCAGAAAGACAAAGACGAAGGGCCGACCTCCTGGCTGTACTTCACCGTGATCAAAGATGATAACGGTAAGCCGGTGCGGAATGCAGCGGTCATACTTCATCCCGTTAATGAGAAAGGCAAACAGCAGCGCGGTGGACTGGAACTGAAGACCAGTCCGGAAGGGAAGTGCGATCTTGACGGGGTTCCTTACGGCGCGCTGCGCGTGCAGGTCCTGGCGCATGGATTTCAGACCTACGGTGAGGACTTCGACGTCGAGAAGCCCAGGACCGAAATTACAATCAAGCTGAAACGGCCGCAGGGGCAGTTCTCGGTTTACGATGATCGTCCGAATGACGCGAACGCTGCTCCGAAGCAAGAACCTGCGCCCTCAGATCAGAAAGACAAGAAGCCAAACTAAAGAAATTCGGAATCCATCAATCTCATGGACTACCTACTGAAGACTGAGCCCTCGACGTATTCATTCGCCGACCTCGAGCGTGAAAAGTCCACGGTTTGGGACGGTATCTCAAACCCAGTTGCACTGAGGAACCTGGCTCGCATGAAGCCGCGCGAGCGGCTGGTGATCTATCACACTGGGGATGAAAAAGCCGCGGTGGGTACAGCGATGGTGGTTTCTGTCGATGCATCCGATCAACGAAATCCGCAGGTCAAGATCAAGGTTGGCAAGCCGTTATCCAAACCTGTCACGTTGGCAGAGGCCAAGGCCAGCGACATATTCTCCGAGTCTCCGCTCGTGCGCCAGGGACGGTTGAGCGTAGTGCCGCTCAACGAACGCCAATACAAATTTCTCACTGGGGAATAAGCACCCCGATCCGATCAAGTCTCCGCTCCATTACACAAGTCACTTGCGAGCTCGGGAACCGGTTCCGACAATGTCTTCCTAGAGCACCCCTCGGGAGGGCAAAGTGGACGGTCTAGCGCAGAAGCTGGCAAAGGAAGCGGGGATGATGGCAGCGGTCTCGACCGCGCAAGATGCGAACGATCTAAATGGTTTAGATCCGAGCGAGGTCGTCGACTTACGTTTCTTCCTGAGACCGGAAGAACTCGATGAGGCAACTGCAATCCGCAAGGGTACGAGTAGTACGACTGGAAATAAGGCCCTTAGGCGCTTGATATGCGGCATGGGAGCGGTCTTCGCCGGTTTCATGCCTTACCTCACTGGTACGAACTGGGCTGCTTGGCGGCAGCGGCACCCTGGAACAGCCATCTTCTGGACGGGCATGCTGATTCTGAACGTTTATGCGTTGCTTGAGCAGCCTGGAATGAAGCAACTGAACCGGTTTCTCAACCGCCTCGACGTGGAGCGCCGCATCTGCGTGAGTCATCGCGGAATTGATGTTACGCACGGGCGTGTGCGGCAGCAGAAAACTTGGACGGATTTTTCCTTCTATCAAGAAACGCCAACAATTCTTCTCTTGCAGACGGCTGGACCTTTGTTCTGGACCCTGCCCAAAAGAGCGATCCCCGCAGGCCGCGAGGATCAACTCCAAACGCTGTTGAAGGCAAAGCTACAGCGTCGATAAGGCTCGGACGCGACCGGCTCTTATGACACTTTCTGGTCGCGACGGATCAGTGTCGAATCCAGAAAATATCCCAAGCCCAGTGTGAAGGGAATTGCGCCAAAGGCCGCGGCAATCATTGCATCGGGCTCGTAACGCGCCACGATGGTGAAAGCCATCATGTATCCAACCGCTCCGGCAACAAGCAGAATGCCATAGCGCCGGGATTTCGCCGATTCTGAAAGCTCGGCTTCCATGGGGATATTCACGCCCCTCTGCATCGCGGCCAGTCGCTCGTCGGTGCGCAATCTCCGTACGCGATACAAGGTGTACATCCCAATGGCCGCCAGAGGTAATGCCAGAAACATGACAACTGCCGCAAAGCCGGTGAGTCCTTCCATGTTCGTATCTCCTTCCCGGTGTGCCTAGCTCCGGAATCTGTGATCCAATCTGCTTTCTATTGGGAGATACGCGTCGGGCAATGCGGATGTTCCATGAATTTTGATCGGGTCTTTGACCTCTAGACTGGCCTAGCGAAGGGCTGCCGGCCGCCGATCACCCGGTGCCGAATCGCAGGAAGACGATTCTTCTGCGATTCGGCAGGGTGCTTTGGCTAGAGCGAGCGCAAGAAATTCAACAAATCCTGCTTCTGCGATGCCCTCAGCCTGTTGTAGTTGTTGATGACCTTGTTGGCCTCAGATCCGGTCCCGCTGTGGGCCTGGATAGCTTGAATAAGAGAGGTCGTGCGGCCGTCATGCAGGAAGAACAGCCGCTGGCCAAGTCCCCACAGGGGAGCTGTACGGAATTGGTTGCCTTTGGCCGCGCCCTGTGTGATGCCATCTTGCAGATCATTGCCCATTTTGTGCAGGGCAAAGTCCGAGTACGGGTGGTAGTTCACGTTCGACATGCCGGTATATGGCGATTGCCCGGTCGTGAGCGTTGGGGAGTGGCAGAGCGAGCATCCGATAGACGAGAACAGGGCTGCTCCGTTCTGCGTCGATGAAGTCGGTGCCGCCGGAGTCGGAGGAGCCGAGAGGCGAGCAAACAGCGCGAAGTTAACGGCGTCCGAGGACATCTCGGATGCCGTGCCGGTGTTACTTCCACCTTCGCTCAACATGTGTGTCCTGTCTTCGGGACTGCTATTGAACACACAGCCCGCCACTGCGCTGCGCTCGTTCGGAAATAACTCGTTTGCTACGCCCATCTCCACGTTGTATGCCTCTCCGGAAAAGATGAGCAATGATTTGTTCTGTGCTTTCCAGCCGAAGCGCGTGATGGTGCCGTCGTTACCGCTGGTGTTGAATGATCCGCCGATCCCAAGCGACGCCCGGGCTGCCGCTATCGAGTTCAGGTTGTCGATCAGGGCCTGATCGGGAGTCGCTTCCACCAGTCCCAGACCAAATATCGGTGTTGGAATGCGGAAGATCACGTTGTTTTGCGACTGCGCACCCGCAAAGTCTGGCTGCGAAAGATTGCAGCCCGGCGCATCCGAACGTCCTCGGATCGTGTAGAGATCGTGGACACCACCATCGGGTGTGCCGTTTGCGTTTCTTACGAACCGTGCTTCGAGCATGGGCCCGTTCGCAGTAACGAACGAGGGAACCGTATTCGTCGCCCCGTCCAAAGTCGCCAGCGCAATCTGCGGATTTTGGATCGAGTTCTGTGGACTGTTGAGTCCGGGACTGCTACCGCCCGGAGCTGGTTGGGCGTGGCACTGCGTGCAACTATTGCCGTTGAACGTGGGTCCAAGACCCGAACCGGGCTCGCCGGCGATCGCGCCAGAGACGGAATCAATTTCCTGTAGCACCTGCAATGCTTGGTTGAACAGCGCCTGCTCATCGCCGTTCAAGGTTGGGAACGAACTGCCTGCGGCTGCAGGGCCGGTGCGTGGTCCTGGATCATTTTGCGCGGAGAGATCCAAACTCGCAAGGAGAACTGCAGCAAGGCAGAAAGCAATAGGGGAGAGCTTTCGATACTTCATGGACAACCTCCAGGGGATGGACACACTTGTGCCTGTGAGCGTGCGGCACGGTTACGGAGTGGCGCGGGGTCTATCCACTGTTCGAATCAAGCTGCGAGCCGGCCACAACGAAACCGGTCCCGTGCCCCACCGCGAAGGGAACAGCGCTATGGGAGTGATGGGAGCCCCAGGTGAATTTCTATCCTCGGATGAGGAAAGAATGGGACAACATTGCGCGGAAATTTAGACCTTGCAAAAAAGCCGGTCAAGTGCTCGGAAGTTCATCGGGCGGTAGAAGTTACGTAGGATACCGAACAGAAAAGTTGCCGAGCCTCACCCCTGCATGGGCAACCCGTGTGGCGAGCGGTGCCCAAATCAGCAACGGTGCAGCCCTAATCTTTAGAATTCGGTGCTGCCGGAGAACTGCTTGCGCAGTTCGCGCCGGAGAATCTTGCCCGATGGAGTCTTGGGGATGCTGGCAACAAAGTGAACCTCGCGTGGCTGTTTGTAATGTGTGAGACGATCTGCCACAAAGGAGCATAATTCCTGCTGCAGTTTGCCGCTTTCTATGAATCCGTTTCGCAAAGCGACGAATGCCACGGGGATTTCACCTGCCTCATCGCAGGCGCGCCCCACCACTCCGCACTCTTTCACTGCTGGATGCTCGAGCAGAACAGATTCGACCTCTGCTGGTGCTACGGCGAAGCCCTTGAACTTGATCATCTCCTTCCGACGGTCCACGACGCGATAAAAGCCTTCGCGGTCGCGGGTGACGATATCACCCGACCAATACCAGCCGTCACGCAAGACAGCGGCTGTTGCTCCGGGTTCTTTCCAGTATCCCAACATGAACTGAGGGCCACGCATAACAAGCTCTCCGGGCTTGCCCGATGGTGCTTCCGTAAGCTGATCGGGAGTTTCGGAGGAATCAATCTCCGATTGCAGCAGCACACGACAGTCGGTTTGGGCGAGAGGGTGGCCAATCGAGTCCGGTCGGTAAAGATCGGGGTCGAGAAAACCCACATGTGTAACCGGAGAGGCCTCGGTCATCCCATATCCCTGGCACACAAGAATATTTGTAAGTGCGGTGAAGCGGCGGGGAAGATCCGGCGCGAGTGGTGCCGCTCCGGACTTCACCCAGCGCACCCGATGATCGCGCGGAAACTGGCCGGCCTCCGCTGCCTGGCAGAGAGCATTGATGGCTGGAGGAACCAGAGGCATCATGGTGATCTCTTCCTCGATCATGAGTTGCGTGAGTTGTTGGACGTGGAAGCGCGGTACCAGCACCAGCTTTGCGCCGAGCAGGAGCGCGGGATTCAGTATCACATTCAAGCCGTAGATGTGATACAGCGGCAGGCAGCAGAGAATATTGTCACCCGAGTTCAACTCGGTCGCATCCGGCCCCAGCAATTGGTAGATATTGGCGACCAGGTTGTAGTGCGAGAGCATGACGCCCTTGGGAAGACCGGTTGTTCCGCTCGAGTAGGGCAGCGCTGCCAGAGTCTGCTCAGAAGATGCTGGAAGTACTGGCGTCCCCACCGAGACGGGCCGCAGCAAGTTCTGGAAGGCTTCTGCGCCCGAAGCCACAGTTCGGGTCGTGTAGATTCGCCGCAGGTTTTGCAATCCAGCGAGATTCATCCCTGCGATATTCGGAGCATCGGTGATCAGCACGACTGCGCCGGAGTTCTCCAGCTGGTACCGTACTTCCCGCTCGCGGTATGTCGGATTCAGCAGGGTCGGGATGGCCCCCGCAAGTTGGGTGGCGTGAAACGCCACACAGAATTCCCAGGAGTTGAAGAGGAAGATAGCTACTACGTCGCCCGTTTGCACTCCGGCAGCGCCCAAGCCGCGCGCCAGAGTCTCAACGGTGTCTCCGTACTCTGCGTAAGTAATCCGTCGCCCGCAGGAGCAATCCACGATTGCTGGTTTGGACCCATGCCGGAGGCAGGAATCGATTACGAGTTGGTGAAGAAACCGGTTGTGCGGATCGGCGTAGAGTCGCGAGCGCAACATGCCGGGAAGGATTGTAGCGGAAAAGCAGCGCGAAGTAAGGAGAAAAGCACGCACGAGAAGAGTTAATGTTGAAATTTACAACCACAAAGGACAGGAAGGTGCACGGAGAAGATTGCGCGGAGATGGAAGATTCTCTGTGCACCTCATGAGGGTTGATAATTACATGCTGTTCGCCAATGGTTTGTGGGACCGCGCCGCAAACCGCTCAGACCAGCGAATGCGCCCGGTGGCCTGCATCACCACAAACAGCGTGATGACTGCGATGATTGTGATCGAAAGCCCTGTGAACCCTCGCCAGAAGAACGCGTAGGAAAACAGCACAAGATAAATTAGTTGTGCGGTCCCGGCCTCCAGCGCAGCGAAGCGCAATCCCACAACCAGTCTCAAGTAGCTAACGACCAGCAGAACAGATGCGACAGACGAAATCACCATGGCGGCATGTATCGAAATGTGATCCACCAGATAAGCGAGCAACAGGTGAAAGGCGAAGAAGGCCGTCGCCAGGAAAAAGTAATTCATGGGATGGAGATCGATGTCGCGCATGGTCGTGATGATGAACATCAAGAAGAAAAAGAAGAACAACGATACAGGCGCTGCGTAGCTGATCTCTCCAGCCAGCGGTCCCGGTTGCAGTTTCTCGGGCATGGTCATGCCGATCTGGAATCCGGAGACGAGGTTGCTGTATTGCCACGTGAGTTGCCAGCCCCCGTCCGCCAGCAGCTTCGAAGTCGGAGAGAGCGTGTCATCTGCAAAGTCGATATCTTTGAAGTTGGTTTGCATAACCAGCTGAAAATCGTGCGCCTGTGCAATGCCCTCGGCTAGCTTATAGCGCCAGGAATCGAGACCCTGGGAACGGTACGCCACCTGGAGTTTGGCCATCGACTGGGGAGGTACTAGAGCCTGGCCGACGGTGCCTTGATCATCCGTTGCTAGCGGCACAGCTTGACCGTCGATTTTCATTTGCAGTCCATCGTAGATCGCCTTCTGCGCAGGGAAGTTCAAGCGGAACGACACATTTTGCGGCTCTGCGGTGGTGTTGCGGAATGCATACTCTCCCCCAAAATCCAGGGTATAAGTGCTGTACCAAAGCAGTCCTTTCTGCCTTGGATCCAGATGGATATTTACGCGAATGCGTGTGGATTCGAGCGGGAGCGGAATATGGTGTTCGATCTTCTCATTGTGTACGACTAACTTTCCGTTCTCGACCGTGGTCGAATTGGTTTGTTCGGTGATTGCGTAGTGTGCTGTTGGTGGAGATTGTTCTTGCGCTGTACCCCAGGTTGAAGCTACACGGCCTTGCAGTTGCTGATTGGCGCCATATGTGCGCGAAAAAATCGTTGACCCGAGAATCATCCAGGCAATCGTGGTGCAGACGAAAATGAAAACCAGGGCGAGAATTTGGCGGAGCAAGATTCCTCCTTTTGGAAACGGCCGCTCGAGAGCTTGCAGGGAAGACGCCGAAATTCAGTGACTGAATCGACTGGACTTGTCCCTCTGTGTATCCTTCCGGTGTGTCACGCGAAACACGGATGTGTCAGAGGGGAACAGAGAGCAGAGACCTAGCTGGCGAGTTTCCGAAGGAATTCTTGCTCGTTCATGTGATACTTGAAGGCTTTCCGGCCATCGATGAATACCACAGGAACTTCATCGTTGAACTGGCGGCGAAGTTCCAAATTGGCGTCAACATCAATTTCGCTCCAGGTGAACCCTCCGCGGCGGGATAGTTTAGCCAGGCTTTCCTTCACCACTTCGCACAGGTGGCATCCCTTGCGGGAATACACGACGACGCTGCGCAATTCCGACATGGCGCAGGGATTTTAGCGCGTGGCAGGAGAGGTTTCCAGAGGGAAACATGGCCGGAGGCACAATATCGTTATGGCATCCGGCCCGCACCATCATCTCGCCTTCAGAACGAGGCGGTAGAATCCATGCATGCTGGTCCTTAACTCAAAACCTCTCCGCGGCAAGACCGCACTGATTACCGGAGCGGCGCGGCGCCTGGGCCGCGCATCGGCCCTGGCTCTGGCCGAAGCGGGAGCGGACGTCGCCATCACATTCCACAATTCAGCGCGCGAGGCGCGGGAGACGGTGGTCGATCTGTGCGGCCTGGGTGTTCGCGCTTTCGCCTTTCGATGTGACGTCACCGACGAGACCGGTGTGCGCACCATGATGAAAGAAGTTGGCCGGGAACTGGGACGCATCGATATCCTGGTGAACAACGCCGCTAACTATGAGACTGCCGAGTTCGACAAGCTTACGGTTCGGCAATGGGATACGATCTTCGCCTCCAATACACGCGCGCCGTTCCTCGTCTCACGCGAAGCGCTCAAGTGGATGCGCCGGAGCCGGGGCAAGAACGCAGGGAAGCTTGAAGCGAAAATCATACATATGGGATCACTCGGCGGCTTGCGGCCTTGGGCTACGCATGCGCACTATTGCTCATCGAAGGCAGCGCTGCACATGTTGACCAAAGTGATGGCGAAGGCGCTCGCCCCGGACATTGCGGTGAACGCCGTTGCCCCGGGGATGATTGATCTGGGCGAGAAAGCGGCGGCATCGTTCATGCGCCGCATGGCCAGGCAAACGCCGATGCAACGCAATGGACGAGGCGATGAGATCGCCGCCGCCGTCTTATTTTTCGCCGTCGCCCCGCAGTTCATTACTGGGCAAATCCTGGCAGTCGATGGCGGATTAGGCTTGTGAGCTAGCCTTCAGAGGACGTGGGGTCGATTACCAGCTTTACTTGCGAGACCCGATTCGCGGGGAAGCCGCCCTGTTTGGCATGTTCCCGGACTATTTCCTCATTAGGCGCGATGTAAACGCAGTAGATCTTGTCCTGCGTTACGTAGCTGTGCAGCCACTGAATCTTCGGACCCATGCTGCTCAAAACATTGCAGGACTTCTGTGAGATGGCGATGACCTGATCTGGGGTGATACTCCCGATGTTTGGAATGTCACGCTCAATCACGTATTTGGGCATTGTCCCCCTTCGAACTTGAGATCAACTTTTGGAGAGCAAACGCAAGATTGTATGGCAAGGCACGGGAAATAGCCATTGCTTCCGCCGCAAGGTATATTGAGTTCGAAATGAAAAAAGTGAAAGCCAAATCTTCCCGCCTTTCAGCGAATTCATCTTTGAGTTCAAGCGAAAGCCTTACCGCGACTCCCCGGCGCGTAGCTGTGGCCATTATGGCTGCGGGCAAGGGAACCAGGCTGAAATCACGGCTTCCTAAAGTGCTACATGAAGTCGGCGGAAAGCCCCTGCTGGAGCACGTGATTCGCGCGGCAGAGCGCCTCGTCGCTCCCCGCGATATCTACACTATCGTCGGGTACGAAGCGGATCGAGTCCGTACGGCGATGCAGCACACCGGCGTCAACTTTGTACTGCAAGCGGATCAACGCGGGACCGGTCACGCTTTAATGGTCGCTCAGGAGTCCCTTTCCACATACGAGCATGTCATAGTCCTCTCGGGCGATGCCCCGATGATCAGTTCCAAGACGATCTCCAGTTTGCGAGATTTTCACCTTGCCGAGGGCGCCGCCATGACTCTCCTCAGCGCCGAGCTTGAGAATCCGACCGGGTATGGCCGCGTGCTGAGGAAAAGTGCGAAGAGTGCGGATGTGCTGGCCATTGTCGAGGAAAAGTCCACGAGTCCTGCCCAGAAGAAACTTCGCGAGATCAACTCCGGTTTTTACGTTTTCGATGTGATGGAACTCTATACACACATAGGAGAACTCTCCACCGACAACGCGCACCAGGAGTATTACCTGACCGACATGGCCGCTGTTTTGCGCAAAGCAGGCAAGCGGGTGGCCGCGTGGAAGACGGTGACTCCGAACGAAATACTGGGCGGCAACACCCGCGCTGAATTGGCGGACATTGATCAGCAAATGCGGCTGGCAAAGTGCCGAGGGTTGATGGCCGACGGTGTCACAATCTTCTTTCCAGCTACCTGTGTGATCGATGCTGATGTTGAGATCGCGCCCGACACGATCGTCGAACCCTACGTGCAACTGCTAGGGAAGACAGAAATCGGGGTGAACACCCGCATTCGTTCTTACTGCGTGATTCGTGATTCGAAGATCGGAGACGGGGTCACCGTACGGCCGGGGTGCATCATGGAGGACGCGCACATCGCGGCCGGCGCCATCGTTGGGCCCTATTCTCATTTACGCCCTGGAAGTGAGATCGGCGAGGGTGCGCACGTCGGAAATTTCGTCGAAACGAAGAAGATCAAGCTCGGGAAGGGATCGAAGGCCAACCACCTCACATATCTCGGGGATGCTGAGATTGGATCTGGTGTCAACATCGGCGCCGGGACCATCACCTGCAACTATGATGGCGTGCACAAGCACAAGACGATCATTGAGGATGGCGTTTTCGTAGGCAGTGACAGCACGCTTGTGGCTCCGGTATGTCTGGGGAAAGGTGCATACGTTGGGGCGGGTTCGTGCATTACCGATGACGTTCCGGACGATTCTCTAGCCATCGGACGGGGACGGCAGGTGGTGAAGGAAGGCTGGGTGCGGCAAAGGAAAGCTGAGCAGGCGAAGTCCTAGCTCGTCAGCGTACTGCGTTCCTCTGCATTCCCGTGTGCGAACGCAGACCTCTCGAACAGGAAAAGTCACCGTTTCCTCCGATGCCTTTTTCGGTGCCCGTTTTGCGCCCGTTAGTGAGTAACCGCCGCAAACAATTCTGAGTGCATCAGAGACTGGAACTGCTGATCATTGGCCTTGAAGCGAACCTGCACGTTCTGCCCGTCCGAATCGACAGCTGTGTTCTCGACCGCCATCTTCTCCGCTGGAGTGGCACTCATTTTCTTGTAAAGCATATAGCCCTTCAAAAGGGAAGCTACCGTGCCGGCGGTGGTCGAATCAGACGTTACGACTGTCATGTCAAAATTCACACCGCTGTTGAAGCTCATCGAATATCGTGAGCCAAGAAGTCGTTTTTTGATCGTGTCATAGTCCGCTATCTTGGAGGCGTCCCCCATGGCGGAGTGCAGCGCGTTCTGCGTGCCTTGTTGATCGAGGATGCTCCAGACGGCAGCCGAATCCACGCTGGTCATCATGTCAGCCATGTTGCCATTTGTATCGAGCCCAAGAACCTGACCGTCCTTCGTGTCAAGAGCCGTACGGATGGAAGTGGAGTCACCGAACAACAGCGTGCTGTCATCCAGGAAACTCATCACAAAGCCGCCATCCATTGGGTAAATCTGGTTGTTGTTGTACTTCTTCGGAACATACTTCTGCAGCTTCATCTTCTTCAGGACCTCCTTCATGTTGAAGGGGCCGGCAGCGACGCCGATGGTCTTGAGGCCCTGCTTGCCTGAACGGAACGACGCGAAGGTGAGCGAATCGACGTCTTTTTCAGGATCGAGCCCGATGCCCTTCAGCGCTGCTTCAAACTGCTTGATGTTATCGGGCATGAGTTGCTGCTTCAGGGCCATAGCGGTCGGGGAATCTTTCAGCGCGCGGTAGTCGACCGAGATCAGTTGCAACAGGTCCGCTGGAACGCAGGACCGCGCCGAGGTATTCAGCGGCATGGCATAGGCCATGCTGAAAAGGAGCGCAACAGCTAAACAAATCCTCAGAAATCTCATAACGCCTCGAATCAGAAAATGGCCGGGACTGTGCACCTGTACTTAGATGCGTCATCAGAGCCTGTCGTTAGTAGATCGATTCATTCTATTTTACTTGCATTGCGAGCGAAGAAAACAAAAGTACAGTGTCCATTGACTCTTCGAACGCACTTTCGAAGTTCTTGCCATCCGGCTGTCGCTCTTCGCCTGGAGACGCCTCGCACGGCAACTAAGGCCGGATTTTGGCGATTCGTTGACGGACCTGCTCGGCGAACGTCTGATCTTTGATGGAGGCTAGATTGATCTCGACATTCGCCAGAGCGCCCTTGATCGCGGCGGTTGCCAGCGCGGACGCAGTCGTCAGGTCAGACTTCATATTCGGATTCGTGATGGGCTCCAGGGAGCGAGCTATCTGCGCGATTTGATGCGCCTTCTCGGCCACCGTGAGCGGGACATTGGTGGCCCCTGTGAGGGCACTTTCGATCGTGGCCTCCCCGGATTTCTCGTCCGACGTTGTTTTGGCCGCCTTGTAGGCCTTCATGACCGTGTTGTAGGACTGGGCATCGGCATCGATCGAGACCTTCAGTTCCTCTCGCAAGGGAGTCAATTGGGCGATCGCGGCACTCAGCTGCGACTCAAACTGCAGGTAGGCCTTTTTTCCACGCGACATGCATGCCACCATCGTCGCCAGACCCGCCGCCATAGCTCCTGCGGCCGCCGAAGCGCTGCCTCCGCCGGGCGTTGCCGTGGGTGCCGCGAGGTGCTCGACAAATGGCTCGACTCCTGCTCGCAAGCCGCCGACCGCCATTTTCCCGCCCATTACCGCGGCAAGGCGATTTTCGAGAATCAACGACGAGTCGAATTTCTCCACCTGCAGGAACCACTCCGCTGCATCTTCTAGTGCCTTCTTTGGGATCAATCCGACGATCTCGCTGGACACCGCCATGACTCCATATCGGGCTGCCTCGCGCTTCACCAACTCGAACACGCGATGGATGGGCGTCTGTTCAAAGTCGGTCAGGTTCATCGATACCTGGGCTTGGCCGCGCACGAGGAATCCGGCACCTTTGACAAATCGCAGGCCGCCGCTCGAATAGCGCACGGCTTTAGCAATCTTCTTGGCGATATCGACGTCGCTGGTGTTGAGGAATACGTTATACGCGATCAGAAACTTGCGCGCGCCAACGACTGTGGCTCCAGCAGTCGGATGCACCCGCGGCTCGCCGATATCGGGCCGACGTGCAGGGTTCGTCGCGATCTCGGCACGGATGCCCTCAAACTGTCCGCGGCGAATGTTCTCCAATCCCTGGCGTTCCGGGATCCTTGCGGCCGACTCGTAGAGGTATACGGGTATTTGATAACGCTTCCAGATCTCTTCTCCGACGTGGTTGGCAATCGCAACACAATCTTCAACGGTCACCCCCTCGATCGGAATGAAGGGAACGACATCGGCAGCTCCCATGCGCGGATGCGCGCCTGCATGAGCGTTCAAGTCGATTAATTCTGCAGCCTTACCCACCCCGCGAAGGGCAGCTTCCTGGATCGCGTCGCGTTCTCCGACCAACGTGATCACGCAGCGGTTGTGGTCGGCATCCATCTCGCGGTCGAGCAGATAGACACCCGCGATCTTCATAGCGTCGACAATGGCATCAACTTTCGACTTATCGCGGCCTTCCGAGAAGTTTGGGACACATTCGACGAGCGTGGACATAACGGATGAGGATAACGGCGCGAGAACTGTGCACGCAACTGCGGGAGAACCCTTACCACGGAGGACACATATGTGCCCAGGAGTTAGCGTTTGAAAAATCTTCCAATGCCTAGCCGTACCTGTACGGTATTGATACCGGGGTTCGGAGTCGCCAATCCGGCGTTCGAGATATGCAGGTAACGTAATTCGAGATTGACGTTATGCTTCGCGCCCAGAATGTGCATACCCAGCGCAGCCTGATCCATGAAGTTGACGGTGTTGGTTCCCGTCGGAACGTCGTGGTTCGTGAACAGCACGCCCCCTGTGAGTTCGAGATATGGAGAAATCCGTCCGTGATGTTGGAAGTTCCACTTCAACCCGAGTGGATCAAATCCGACGCCGTATGCGGTGTTTGTTGGCTGAAATGCCAGAAACAATGGAACTGCATCGAGGGCGTATTCGAATCGTCCCCGCAGAAAGCTTGGCAGGTGTGCGTCGGTGAGAATCCATCCGTAACGCAGACCGGCGTTAAAGATACCGGTGTCGCCGCGCCCGCCGCTGACGGAATGTCCCCCTCCCGCCCAGATCTGAACCTCATGCCCGCCCTTTTCCGGAGTAGCTTGTGCCGAGAGCAAAGACGAGGCCAGCAGCAGGAAAGCCAGGAATACTCGCGCAGATAGAACTGTTTGAGTCATGAGAAAGAACTTGCTGGAAGCTGGGATATGACCGATCACGATACAGGAATCGCTGCAGCAGCGACAACCGAGATCGTCGATGTTTCACGCCGACCCCCGCGCGGGTCTCGGCGCTCTCTTTGGGAGAGACGACAAACGCAGAGAATACGGTTCAAGCGTGTTTTAGCGAGGCTGGGCGAGGGGAGCACGAGGAGTTTGTGACGCGAGTTCCAGCACATCGTGCGCAGCTCGCGTGAAGTTATGGCGGGCAACGCGAGCTTCTTCGAGATAGTCTCCGAGCACCGGAATCACTCCCATTGCCTCAATGGCTTCCAGATCGTTGACGATCTGGCAAGCGCCTTCAGTCGCGTAGTTTGCCCTCATCTCGTCCGAGGCCGAAGTGCGGTTCAGCAGGGCGTAATCGAAGAGTTGGCCTTGCGCATGGCGATTTAATGCGTCGATGTGATCTGCTGCGCTCAATCCCAAGCTTTCGTTGGCCTGAGTCATCAGATTACAGATGTAGACCTTAGTCGCCTTGGAATCGAGAATCGCGTGCGAGATTCCCTTCACCAAAAGATTTGGGATCAGACTGGTGAAAAGCGATCCTGGACCAATCGTGATCAGGTCGGCGGTGGCGATCGCTTCGAGCGTTTGTGGCATTGGATCGACATCGGCAGGAACAAGAACCACTTCTCGGATGCGACCCTTGCTAGCAGTGATCTTGGTTTCCCCCCGGACGCGCGTGCCGTCCTCCATGAGTGCCTCAAGCTCAATGTTCGAAGTTGTCGCGGGGTAAATGTGCCCCCGGGTGAGCAGAATCTCAGAGGAAAGGCGCACCGCCTCAGAAAAATCAGAGGTCAGAGATGTCAGCGCGGCCAAAAAGAGGTTGCCAAAGCTATGCCCCTCGAGGCCAGATCCTTTGTCGAAGCGATGACGGAAGAGCTTTGAGAGGAGAGCCTCGTCTTCGCTTAGGGCTACGATGCAATTCCGTATGTCCCCAGGCGGAAGCATGTTGAATTCTTTCCGCAACCGTCCACTGGAACCCCCGTCATCGCTGACCGTCACCACTGCCGAGAGATTAGAAATGACAGGACCGGCGGACGACGTCGAGAGGACTTCGGCGGGCGTCAGGACAAACCGCTTTAGCCCCTTGAGCAGCGTGGAAAGCCCGGTGCCGCCGCCGATCGCTACGACACGTAAATCTCCCGCCAAGGTGATCTTCTCCCGCGACGCACACTTGGCGACCTTACTTTCCATCAGGAACTACCTCGCACTCGCGCTAGACTGGCTCTTCTTCGCCAATGGAATCGGTGGATTCCATCTCCGTCCCGGGATCGGGATAGAGAAGTTCCGTAAATCGCGGATCCTCCGCCAGATTCTGGAAGTCTGAATCGTTTCGCGCCTGGAAGCGTAGTTGCGAGTTTAAACGGAGAGCTTCATCGAGGTGGCGGAGTGAATCTTCGACGTGGCCAGTCAAGCACTCGAGCGCCGCCAATCCATAAACTACGAAGTCAGCCTTGGGATTCTGCTTGAGCAGTTTGTCGAGATGTTCGCGAGCGCCGACATAGTCTCCCAGATTCATCAGTGAGACGGCAAAGTCGAAGTGTTCTTCCGCCGTTTTGAACTGACTTGCCGATGGGCGATCGAGATGCTGACTGCAGATGTTGAGATGAACTGTCGCCCGGTCAATCAACTCTTTGCTGGGCCCGGCAAGCACCTTCTGAAAATGCGGCTTGGCTTTATCGAACTTGTGCTCCTGCATGGCGCGCAGGCCGGCTTCGTAACTCTGGAGGGCCTGCACGTAACGCGGATCTTCTGCGACTGTCTTCTTGTTGGGGGCAGCTTTTTGAGCCATGTGTAAGACTCTTCCTGTGCTCTTAGCGATGGCGAACTCCTTAAAGTACGCGTATTACCTGAGCAGTCAAGTATCACTCAAATTGTGGGCAGAGGTCCAGTTGGGTGGAGAGTCGCAACCCCGAGTCCCCTGAGATGGTCCGAGACGCACAACCATGATCTTCCCAGGATTAGTTGATTGAGGCGGCCGATTCCAGATCGATCTGCTTCCAATCGCCCTTGATAACTCCAGCCCGGATCTGTGCGGCGGTCTTGCCCTTCTGGTGCTGTTGGTACGAGTAATAAAGCTCCTTCAAACATGTTGCGCATTGAGCGCCGTGCGTGTTCTCGAAGCAGCTATGCAGGCTATTGTGTCCCATGCGGTCGCAATAGCAATAACAGGGCTGCTGATGGAGCACGGTGGGAATCTTCGCGGCTAGCTCATATGCATGTGTCTGATACGAATACTGCGCGTCGGCGCCCCATAGTTCGGACTTGGCAAGAATAGGCGGCAACTTGTGCCCTTTTGGCGGAGGCGCTGCGTTGTAGGCCGGGACTCCTCCATCTTCCTGCGGCGACATCCATTGCGCGGAGACGCTCATTGTCACAAGAAAAAGGAAAACGACCGTCAGGCTGCGATGAACAGCCTTACTGCGAAGGAAGCCAACCATCATTAGATCTCCCCTTGAGTTTGAAATATTGTAACCCGTAGGCTCACAAAAGAGTTCCAGCCGGAAGTCGGAAGTACCTCAATCAACAGGGTCTCTCTGCGATCTTCTTGAGATCTCGGCATTCGTGACGTGTAACGACCACGGCTGAGCAAGCCGAGAAAGTCGGAGACTGCGCTGAATTTTCACCTCAGCCGACCTAAGCTTCAAGAGAACCACGCCCATCGAACCGGGTTGTGTATACAATAGGGCCAGTATGGTGGGGAAATCGGCAGATCCGGGGTCCGTGGGCGAGATGGGGCTTGCCACACCTCCAACGCAAACGGTTGGCGCGCCCTTAACCAACGTCCCGTCGATTCGAGCTGGGGCTGGGTTCGGCGTCTGGCTCCGCGACCTCATCATCTCGCTGGCCATTTCCGCCTTCATCATCATTTTCCTCTACCAGCCGGTAAAGGTCGAAGGCACCAGCATGATGCCCTCGCTCGTTGATCAGGAGCGCATCTTCGTCAACAAGTTCGTCTACCGCCTTGAGCCCATTGAACGCGGCGATATCGTTGTCTTCCGTTATCCATATGACCCTTCGAAGAGCTACATCAAGCGCGTAATCGGCATGGCTGGCGATCACATCCGCATCGATGCGGGGCAGGTGTTTGTGAACGGCGAGGCTCTCGCCGAAGACTACGTCCCACCCGAGTTCACCGACTCGCGTACGTTCCCAGAAGTTGTTGTCCCGGCGAATTCCTATTACGTCCTCGGTGACCATCGGTCCATGTCCGACGACAGCCGCAACTTTGGCCCTGTGAACCAAAGCTTCATCTATGGCAAGGCCGTGTTCGGCTATTGGCCCATGGATAAGGTCGGGCGCGTTCGCTAGCCTAACAGCTGTGAACTTGTTTCTACGCTGAGCGCCTGAAAGATATGGGTGGCCGCTTGTCGCGGCACTTGCGGGAGGTGTGAGCTCCGACAACGTGAAGTGTGCAGACCTAAATCGGGTGTTCGTTGGGGGGGCGTGGCGCACGACTGAAGGCGTCGATAGTTAGGATCCGGTTTTTCCTCAGATTTTCTCTGCGAAACAGCTATCTCCTCTTTCTCGTCGCGAAAATCCCTGCTAATATTCATAAAATCCACTCCTCGGAGCGAGAATGCAGGCTATCCTTGCGCTGGAAGACGGTAGGGTCTTCCGAGGCAAAGGCTACGGCGCCAAAGGCGAGTGCTACGGCGAAGTCGTTTTTAATACTTCCATTACCGGATACCAGGAAATTTTCACCGACCCTTCCTACTCCGGACAGATCGTCGTTCTGACGAATCCAGAAATCGGAAATTACGGCACCAACCAGGACGATAACGAAGCGACGCGCCCGTGGATCGAGGGCCTGATCGTGCGCGAGTTCTCGCGTGTCAGCTCGAACTGGCGCTCGCAACAGGTAGCCGAAGAATATCTGGAACAATTCAAGGTGCCGGTGTTGTCGGATATCGACACGCGTGCGTTGGTGCGGCATCTGCGGGATCACGGCGTCATGCGCGGAGTGATCTCGACCATCGAGACCGATACCGAGAAACTGGTCGCCAAAGCGAACTCCATTCCGAAGATGGATGGAACGGACTTGGCGAAAGAAGTCAGCACGAAGCGTCCGTATGTCTGGGAAGTCGGCGAGCGCTCGCACGAGCCGGTAGCTGTGGTCGGAGTCAAAGACGAGGCGCCGCGTTTTCATGTAGTCGCCTACGACTTCGGAATCAAGCAAAACATTTTGCGCAAGCTGCGCGGCGAGGGATGCAAGGTGACGGTCGTTCCGGCGCAGACGCCAGCGGAAGATGTGCTTGCGCTAAAGCCCGACGGAGTATTTCTGTCAAACGGGCCGGGAGATCCCGAGCCGTGCACGTACGCGGTGGACTCGATCCGCAGGCTAATGGGGCGGCAGCCGATCTTCGGAATTTGCCTGGGACATCAGCTCACGGGGATCGCCCTGGGCGGCAAGACTTACAAGCTTAAGTTCGGGCACCATGGCGGAAATCATCCGGTGAAGCAGTTGAAGACCGGCAAGATCGAGATCACGGCCCACAACCATAACTTCGCCGTCGATCCGGACTCGCTGGCGCAGAGCGAAGTCGAGTTCACGCATATGAACTTGAACGACGACACGCTTGAAGGCTTGCGACACCGCAATCTTCCGCTCTTCAGCGTGCAGTATCACCCGGAAGCTGCGCCGGGGCCGCATGACTCGCATTATCTGTTCAAAGAGTTCACCAAGATCATGGAGGAGTGGAAGAGGTGAGGTTTTCTCGCCAGCTGTGGTGCAGGGACCCTCCATATGCGAGTTGATCGCTGGGCGATCAGCTGGCTTGATCGCGATGAGAGATTTTGAATATCGACACGCACGGATAAATGCCTAAACGCACCGACATCTCGAAAATCCTTGTACTCGGCTCCGGGCCGATCGTCATCGGGCAGTCGGCCGAGTTCGACTACTCCGGCACGCAGGCCTGCAAGGCCCTCAAGTCTGAGGGCTTCGAGGTGGTGCTGGCGAATTCGAACCCGGCGACCATCATGACCGATCCGGAGTCGGCCGATCGCACTTATATCGAGCCGCTCACTCTGGAATATCTCGAAGAGATCATCCGCCTAGAGCGCGAGATATCTCCCGGAGCAGGCTTCGCTGTGTTGCCCACTGTTGGCGGCCAGACAGCGTTGAACCTCGCCATCGAGCTCTCCGATGGCGGCGTGCTCGAAAAGTACGATGTGCAATTGATTGGCGCCAATGTCGCCGCTATCAAGAAAGCTGAGGACCGCCTCTTCTTCAAAGACGCGATGCAGAAGATCGGCCTCGACGTTCCCAAGTCGGCCCTGGTGAACAACGCGAAAGATGGGATCGAGTTTGCTGGCAAGATTGGCTTCCCGGTCATCGTTCGCCCGTCGTTCACGCTGGGGGGCACCGGCGGGGGAATCGCCTACAACCGCGAAGAACTTGGCGAAGTTCTGGCCCGCGGACTCGATCTCTCTCCCGTGCACGAAGCCCTGATCGAGGAGTCGGTGCTCGGCTGGAAGGAATATGAACTCGAGGTGATGCGCGACACCGCCGACAACGTCATCATCATCTGCTCGATCGAGAACTTTGATCCCATGGGCGTGCACACCGGCGACTCGATCACAGTAGCCCCGGCCCAGACGCTCACCGATCGTGAATATCAGGCCATGCGCGATGCCTCCATTGCCGTGATCCGCGAGATCGGTGTCGACACCGGCGGATCAAATATTCAATTCGGCGTGAATCCCGAAACCGGCCGCATGGTCGTGATCGAGATGAATCCACGCGTTTCGCGCTCTTCAGCCCTCGCGTCAAAGGCAACTGGATTCCCAATCGCGAAGATTGCCGCAAAACTTGCCGTCGGCTATACACTCGACGAAATCCCCAACGACATCACGCGCAAGACTCCGGCGTGTTTTGAGCCGACGCTTGATTACGTAGTCGTAAAGATCCCTAAGTGGCAGTTCGAAAAATTCCCCGGTGCCGACGACACCCTCGGTCCGCAGATGAAGTCTGTCGGCGAAGTGATGGCCATCGGCCGCACCTTCAAGGAAGCTCTGCTGAAGGGCATCCGTTCGCTCGATACCGGCAAGAAGGTCGGCTCCGACAAGATTGAACCCAAGATCCTTACCCAGCGGCTGGTGACCCCTCATCCCGAGCGCCTCGCCTACATCCGCTACGCGCTGCGCCAGGGACACACGGTCAAGCAGGTCGCGAAGATGACCTCGATGGACCCTTGGTTCCTCTACCAGCTTAAGGAAATCAACGACCAGCAACTTGAGTTGGAGAAACACCCCATGGAATCCATTCCGGCGGATGTGCTGCGCGAATCGAAGCGCATGGGGTTCTCCGATGGCCGCTTGGCGCAGGTCTGGCGGCTCGATCGACAAGACAAGGTCCGCCATTTGCGGAAGAAGCATGGGGTCATGCCCGTCTACAAGCGCGTCGACACGTGTGCGGCCGAGTTCGAAAGCTACACGCCCTACCTCTACTCGACCTACGAAGACGAGGACGAAGCGACTCCGACTAACAAGAAGAAAGTCATCATCCTCGGTAGCGGCCCGAACCGTATCGGGCAGGGAATTGAGTTCGATTACTGCTGCTGCCACGCCTCGTTCGCGCTGCGCGACGACGGATACGAGACGATCATGATCAACTGTAATCCCGAGACCGTCTCGACCGACTACGACACCAGCGACCGCCTCTACTTCGAGCCACTGACCTTCGAGGACGTTTGGGCAATCTACCAGCATGAAACTTCGAAGGGCGCGGAAGTAGGAGTGATCGTACAGTTCGGCGGACAGACACCGCTGAACCTCGCCTTGCCATTGAAGGAAGCAGGCGTAAAGATCATCGGGACCTCGCCCGAATCGATCGATCTGGCCGAAGACCGCAAGCAATTCAACAAACTGCTCGAAGAGCTCCAAATTCCGCAGGCACCGGGAGTGATGGCGACTTCCATCGAAGAGGCCGTCGAGGGCGCCAAGCGCATCGGCTTCCCGGTGCTGGTACGTCCCTCGTATGTGCTTGGCGGGCGCGCCATGGTAATCGCCTATGACGACCAGTCGATCGTGCGCTATATGCAGGAAGCCGTCGAATATTCGCACGACCGGCCTGTGCTGATCGATCACTTCCTTGAAGACGCGATCGAAGTCGATGTCGACGCACTTTCCGACGGAGCGGATGTGGTGATCGGCGGAATCATGCAGCACATCGAAGAAGCCGGTATCCACTCCGGAGATTCCTCGTGTGTGCTGCCCGCAGTCGATATCCCGCAGCATCTGCTCGAGCGCATGCGGCAATATACCTTCAAGCTGGCGAAGGCATTGAAGGTTGTCGGGCTGATGAACATCCAGTTCGCAATCCCGCGCGGTAACGGTTACTCCGGCAATGGGTCCGAGGGCGGCAAAGTTTATGTTCTTGAAGTTAACCCACGCGCCTCCCGGACGGTGCCTTACGTCTCGAAGGCCACGGGCATCCCAATGGCGAAGATTGCCGCACGATTAATGACTGGCCGCAAACTGCGCGAATTTCTTCCCGACTTCATCGAGCGCCGGGCCGACCTTGACACGGGGAATTACTACTACGTGAAGTCTCCAGTATTCCCGTGGAGCAAGTTCCCAGGGGTCGATACGGTGCTCGGCCCGGAGATGAAGTCGACGGGTGAGGTCATGGGCGTGGCCGACAACTTTGGTGAGGCCTTCGCCAAGGCCCAGCTCGCCGCTGGACAAAAACTGCCGACGCAGGGAGCTGTCTTCATCAGCGTTACCGATCATGACAAGCGACAGGTCGCCCCCGTCGCCCGCAAATTTGTCGACATGGGATTCAAGCTGGTCGCCACGGCTGGCACTGCGGATGTGATCGAAGCCGCAGGCATGAACGTTGAGCGTGTCTATAAGGTCAAAGAAGGGCGCCCGAACGTCGTTGACTTCATCAAAGGCCAGCGCATCCAGCTCGTGATCAATACTCCAACCGGCCAGGAACCGTGGTTCGACGAGAAGGCGATCCGCCGCGCAGCAGTAGTGGCACGCATCCCCACGATCACAACGCTAGCTGCGGCCCGAGCGGCCGCCGAAGGTATCGCTGCCTTGCAGCGCGGAGAAGTCACCGTCCACGCACTGCAACACTTGCACGCTGAGCGTGCGGTAAATCGATAAGCGACAAGACGCCACCAGGAAGGACGGCAAGGGAAAAGCCTGCGTCGTGCTCTTTGTGGTCTAAGCCTTTCGGATTGAAGTAGACTGATGCCATGCTGCTTCATGGCATTCTTCCACCAATCACCACGCCGTTTTATCCAGACGGCAACGTTTACTTCAAAAAGCTCGAAGCCAACGTCGAGCGATACTCGCGCACTCCGGTCGCGGGTCTCGTCGTTCTGGGGTCGACGGGCGAGGCCCTCATGCTCTCCGACCAGGAGAAGCTGGATGTCTTCAAGGTCGCACGCGAAGCTGCTGCGCCCAACAAAGTCCTGATTGCCGGCGCCGGGATTGAGTCTGCCATTGAGACCCTTCGCTTGACCGAATACGCCGCGAAACTCGGCTATGACGTCGCCATGGTGCGCACACCCCACTACTACAAGAAGCAGATGTTGCCGGCGAATATGCTCGCGTTTTATCGTACCGTCGCCGACCGCTCTCCCATCCCGGTCATCATTTACAACTTCCCGCAGGCTACCGGCTACGACATTCCCGCGGAACTCGTAATCGAACTCGCCGAGCATCCTAACCTGATTGGCATCAAGGAATCGAGTGGCGACGTCGAAAAGATAGGCAAGATGGTGCACGGCACCAGTCACGTGAAGCGTAGTGCGACCGTCACTGAAACATTCGAGGCGGTTACGCCGCGGATGCTCGCCGCCGCTGCTGTGGACACACAGAATGGCGGCGATCTTGTTCCAGTCGGAGCACTCGGGGGAGCAAAGGAATCAAAGCCATCGTCGTCTGCTGTCACGCTCGCCGGCAAGATGAAGACCCGCCAGAAAGAAATCGGATTCCAGGTTCTGGTCGGGGCTGCCCACAAGTTGCATCCTTCGCTCGATGCAGGTGCAGTGGGTGCCATCCTGGCCTTCGCTTGTCCGGCACCGACCGCGTGTTACGAGATCTACGCAGCGTGGAAGGAAGGCGACGCCGAATTGGCCCGCGTCAAGCAGGAGCGGATTGCGAAGTCCGCACAACGCGTTGGCGATCTGGGCGTCCCGGGCTTCAAGTACGGCATGGACCTCAACGGATACTACGGCGGCCCCGCGCGCTTGCCGTTTCTGCCTTTGACCGGAGCACTCAAGCAGGAGATCGAGCAACTACTAACCGACATTCGGAACTAGGAGTCGCGCGTGGAAGTCAAACGACCCGGACGCGAGAAACTGCCCCCGGTATCCGAGCAGATGAAAGCGTGGTCGGCGGCACTCTCAGCTGAACTGCGAGACTGGCCGCAGATCACTCAGAAGGTTTTCTTTGGTTTTACCGCCTTATACCGGGCCAAGACAATGTTCGGTCTGCTCCCGCGGACTCGCAGTATCTTCAAAGGGAATTCTGTCGCATTCCGGTTTGACCACGCCAGCCGAGCGACTCGTTCCCGCATCGAAAAAGATCCTCGCATCGCCGCATTCGACAAGGATCGCACACGCTGGTTTACCTTTGAGCTTTCCGTCGATACTGATCTGCACGATGCACTCGATTACCTGGCGACGGCATTGGAGGCCGTCCGTACCTCGAAGAAAAGCAAATAGTTGACTCCTCCTTGTGATTCAAATCACAGTGACGTATACTGTCTTCGAACGAACGTTCGAATTAATTGGGGAATATGGGAGCTCCTTCTACGGCAAGACGAATCACTTCGCGTCGACGCCACGTTGCGCCGCCAGTTCCTGAGACCCGCTATGAGCGCCGCCTTGCTGAGATTCTCGCGCACGCAACCGAAGTTTTCCGGAAAAAGGGTTATGAGGGCGCCTCCATGCGTGACCTTTCACGGGAAAGCGGCATGTCTCTCGCGGGGCTTTATTACTATTTCGAATCGAAAGAGCGCTTGCTTTACCTGATTCAGAAACACACCTTCGCCACCATCGTGCAGCGCCTTAAGTCGCGCATCGAAGGCTTGTCCGATCCGGAGGATCGCGTCCGGCTGTTCATCCTGAATCATCTTGAGTATTTCCTGGCCAACCAGGCGGCCATGAAGGTTCTCTCACACGAGGACGAGGTTCTGAAAAATGGCTTTGGGGCGGAAGTGGCGGCGATCAAGCGCGAATATTACCGGATCTGTGTGGGATTGCTGGATGAGCTGAAACGCGAACAGGGCCTGCAGTTCACGTCTCGACTCGCCGTGCTCAGCCTTTTTGGCATGATGAATTGGATTTACACCTGGCACAATCCGCGAGTGGATGCGGACGCAACCTCTATCGCAAGAGAGATGGGGGATATTTTTCTTCGCGGGGTGATGGCTGCCGGAGTGCGCAAGGAGGAGTGAACTTGAGAGTTGAATTGGGACTGGCTGGGTTGGGAAGGGCACGGCTTTTAGCCGTGTTGTAAGGCGCAGATAATATTCGCGGCTATAGCCGCCGAGGGATTTGAACATAAGGAGTGCTTTCCATGGCGACGACAGTGCAATCGGCAACCGGCGAAACCACGAAGCAGCTTGTGAACTATCGCACCGACGGCGGAGTCGCCGTGATCGAGATGTGCGATCCACCTGCCAACACCTACACGTATGAGATGAATCGCCAACTCGATGACGCCATTCTCAAGACGCGAATGGACAATGAGGCCTACGTGATCGTCCTCACCGGCGCTGGCGACAAGTTCTTCTCCGCCGGAGCAAACATCAAGATGCTCTCCAGCGTCGATCCGACCTTCAAGTATTACTTCTGCCTGCACGCAAATGAAACTCTGCTGCGCCTGGAGCACACGCCAAAGCTTGTCATCGCCGCAATCAACGGCCACTGTGTCGGCGGAGGGCTCGAGATCGCGATGGCTGCTGACATCCGCATCGCCCGCAAAGATGCGGGCAAGATCGGACTGCCCGAAGTAAACCTTGGAGTCTTGCCTGGAACCGGTGGCACACAAAGGCTCTCTCGGCTTGTAGGCAAGAGCAAGGCGATCGAGTTGATGGTTACCGGCAACACGTTCTCGTTCGAAGAGGCCCTCGAACTCGGCATTATCAACGACATCTACGAACGCGATGGCTTTATGGAAAACATCATGGAGTATGCCCGCCAGTTCTGCCCGCCGAACAAGGCGGCGAAGGCCGTGGGGCGCATCAAGCGTGCGGTGCAGACCGGTTGGGAGATTCCGATGGAGTCCGCCCTGGCAGTGGAACGCGAGAATCAGCAACTGCTCTTCCAGAGCGAGGATGCAAAGGAAGGCTTGGCTGCGTATGTAGAAAAGCGACCGGCAACGTTCAAAGCAAAATAGCTCGTGCAGGGACGGGCGCCTCGCCCGTCCCGCCGGCAAAGCCGGCGTGAGGAGCCTTGGAGATGCTTGCAGCGACGAAGGTGAACATCAAGCCCGGCCGCTTGTTGATCGATGGCCAATGGGTCGACGGTGCAAAGAAGTTCGGCACCATCAATCCCGCGACAGAAGAGGTGTTGACGCAAGCAGTCGAGGCGTCACCTTCTGACGTCGATCGCGCTGTAGAGGCTGCGCGCCGAGCCTTCGAAGACCGCAACGGTCCCTGGCGCAAGATGTCGGCTGGCGAGCGCGGACGCCTGCTCTGGAAACTCGCCGACCTGGTCGAGACGAACATCGATGAACTCGCCGAACTTGAGACTCTCGATAACGGGAAGCCGATCTTTGAATCTCGCTACGTCGATATGCCCATGGTTATCGATGTCCTGCGTTATTACGCGGGACTGGCGACCAAGATCCACGGGGAAACGGTCAATACGTTTGAGACCGCGTTCACCTACACACTGCGTGAGCCCGTCGGAGTCGTTGGCCTGATTGTTCCCTGGAATTTTCCTCTGCTGTTGGCATCCTGGAAGTTGGGGCCAGCGCTGGCGTGCGGGAACACGGTGGTACTGAAGCCCGCGGAACAGACTCCGCTCACAGCACTGAAGCTGGGCGAACTATCACTGGAGGCAGGATTCCCCGCCGGAGTGATCAACATTCTGACCGGCGGACCGGAGACCGGAAAAGCCATCGTCGCGCATCCCGGAATTGACAAAATCGCGTTCACCGGCTCGACTGCCGTGGGCAAGGAAATCATGCGCGGCGCAGCCGATACGCTCAAGCGCGTCACGCTCGAACTCGGCGGCAAATCACCCAACATTGTTTTCTCTGACGCGGATGTCGAGGGCGCCGTTAAGGGTGCGATCAACGGCATCTTCTACGGCAAAGGCGAAGTCTGTAATGCGGGTTCGCGCCTCTTTCTTGAGAGCAAGTTAAAGGACGAATTCACCGAGAAACTCGTCGCACGTGCGTCAAAGATGCGTCCTGCAGACCCACTCGATCCGAAAACACGTCTCGGCGCAATCGTCAGCCAGGAACAAATGAAAACCGTCCTCGGTTACATCGAGGCAGGGAAAAACGAGGGCGCGACATTGGTCGCGGGCGGCAATCGTGCGTCTGTCAATGGCGGTAAGGGCTTCTTTCTGGAGCCCACGATTTTCGGCGATGTGAAGAACGAGATGAAGATCGCCCGGGAAGAAATCTTCGGGCCTGTCCTTTCACTGCTGACGTTCGACGATATCGACGAAGTGATTGAGCGGGCCAACAACAACCCCTACGGCCTTGCGGCCGCCGTCTGGACGAAAGACGTGAAGAAAGCTCACACGGTCTCTCGGCGCCTGAAAGCTGGCACCATCTGGATCAATACGTACGGCTTGATGGACGCAGCCCTGCCGTTTGGCGGGTACAAGAGCTCCGGCTTTGGCCGCGAGCTCGGAGCGCATGCAATTGAACACTACACGGAATTAAAAACCGTGTGGTTGAACATGGGATGACAATGATCACGACAGAGGTCACAGAGGCATACAGAGCTTTCTCCAGTGCCATCGGTGCCCTCTGCGGTGAGAGAGGTTGATATGCCCGGCAAAGTAGCAAAAATCGGAACATTCAGTGACTGGATCGGCCTGTTTAATGACTGGCGCAGAGAGATCGGGGTAAACACTGACGACATCGAAGCCTTCAAATTCGACACGCTATACGGGTCGATAGATACCGAAGACATTGAGTTCGGGCACTACAAAGGCCGCCGCAAGTGGGAAAATCTCCGCCAGATTCCAACGCAACAGATGCGCGATGCGTTGATGAACATGATCGTCTATCAGGGCGACACCGAGTTCGCCAGCGTCGAGCAGCAGCGCAACCTGCTCGAAAATGCACCCACGGACTGGGACCGCCGCGCCATTACCCGCGTGATGATCGAAGAGATGCGTCATGGCTGGCAGATGTGCGCCTTGCTGATTGATCACTTTGGTTATTCGGGGAAGGTTGAAGCGCAGAAAATGCTCGAGCGCCGGGCCTTCGAGAATAGGCGCCTGCTCGGTGCCTTCAATGTCGACGTCGACAACTGGATGGACTTCTTTACCTATACGGATTTCGTCGACCGCGACGGTAAATTTCAATTGCAGATGCTGAAGTACTCGGCCTTCGCTCCTCTGGGCCGCTCCATGTCGTACATGCTGCGCGAGGAGGCCTTCCACATGGGCACGGGCAACGACGGATTGCGCCGCATCGTGGAAGCGGGCGTAATCCCCGGCTGGTTGATTCAGAAGTATCTCAACAAGTGGATCTCGAGTTCCTACGATCTGTTCGGCACCGATCACTCCTCGTCGGCCCACTGGGCATACGTATGGGGCATTAAAGGCCGGTACGACGAGCCGAAGAACGACAAAGCCGCTGATCTTGATGATCTCAACGACTACAATCGCCATCTTTATCGCGAGGAAGTCGCCGGGCTGATCGAGCGCTTCAACGGTTCCCTGAAGCCGGGAGAGCCGAAATTGTACGCACCCGACATCAAATTCAACCGCTTCATCGGACGCTGGGCCAACCAGAGGTTCCACGCGCAGACCGGCGAACCGCTCGATGATCAGGCATACGAAGAGCATCTCAGGGAATACATGCCAACTTTCGGCGACAAGAAGTTGCTGCTCGACATTATCGAGACCGAGAAGAAGTGGATTGCCGAGAAAGCCGGCGCGCGCGATCCACTGGCTACGATCGGAGAAGTGAGAAAATCCGCGATCAACATTTAACGCATGACCGTCACTTCTGCAGACTCAAAACTGGCGCGTGTCTCGCTCGAAATCGAAGACGCGATTGCGCGCATTATTCTGCGGAATCCTCCGTTAAACATCATCGATATCCCCATGATGGAGGAGCTCGCCCGGGTCTTGGAGCGAATCGATTCAGAGCCTCACGTGACGGCTCTCGTCCTAAGTGGCGAAGGCAAGGCATTTTCGGCGGGCGTCGACATCGCCGTGCATACTCCCGACCGGGTTCAAGAAATGCTGGACAAATTTCACGGCGTCGTACGGACGTTGCTCGCCGTCAAGAAGGTCACCATTACCGCGGCTCACGGACTTTGTCTAGGTGGCGGAGCAGAATTGGCTATGGTTTGCGACCTTGTCTATACCAGCGACGATGCCGAGTGGGGTTTCCCGGAAATCAAGCTCGGCTGCTTTCCGCCGATTGCATGCACGGCGCTCTCTGCGCTGGTGGGGCAAAAGAAAGCCGCTGAGTTGATCCTAACCGGTCGTTCTGTGACAGGAAGGGAAGCAGCCGAACTAGGTTTGGTGACTCGTTCGGTACCCGGTGGCCAGCTCGATTCAGCCCTGCAAACGTGCGTCGGGCAATTGCAGCGTCTCAGTCCGGCCGCACTGTCAGTCGCGAAGAAAGCGTCCTACGCATGGGACTCCATGCACTTTGACAAGGGTATGGCACGTGCGGAAAAGATCTACTTCGAGGACCTGATGAGGACTGAAGACGCACAGGAAGGCATCCGGGCCTTTCTGGAAAAGCGACCGCCAAGGTGGACCGGACGATAGGCGAGACATGGAATACGAGATCACCGCAGAAGAAGTCAAAGCTAAGATCGAGGCAGGAGGGGCATTCACGCTACTCGATGTGCGCGAGCCTTGGGAATTTGAAACCGCAAAGATCTCCGGGGCCAAACTCATGCCGATGGGAGAAGTTCCATCACGTGCCCATCAGGAACTCGATCCCGAGGACCACATCGTGGTCGTATGTCACCACGGTGTCCGCTCGATGAATGTGACGGTGTGGCTGCGGCAACAGGGATTCGAGAAAGCGCAATCGATGCGCGGCGGCATCGACGCTTGGTCGCGGCGCGTCGATCAAAGAGTGCCGATGTACTGAAGGAGTTTCTAGCTGCAGGGACGGCGCTTGACCAGGTCTTGGCGGAAACTGCCAGCGATCTTGCCTCTGCGCTGGGCCGCCAGGTAGGTCAGCACTCAGGTGATTGCCAAAGGAGCGACTCGAATGTCCATTTATCACCTCGCCCAGGTCAATATCGGCCGCGTGAGAGCTCCCATCGACGATCCCCTAATGTCCGGCTTTGTCTCGCGACTCGATGAAATTAACGCACTTGCCGACCACAGTCCCGGATTCGTCTGGCGGCTGCAAGCGCCGGTCGGAAATGCGACCTATTTTCGACCGTACCCCGAGGATGATCGCATTCTGATCAACATGTCCGTGTGGGAATCGATCGCTTCGCTTCGCCACTATGTCTACAAGACAGCGCACGCGCAACTCCTCCGCCAAAGGGAGGAGTGGTTCGAACGATTCTCAGGCGTGTACATGGGTCTCTGGTGGGTTCCTGCGGGACATCGTCCCGGACTCGACGAAGCGACAAAGCGCCTGGCGCACCTCGAAAAGCAAGGCCCCACGCAGTTTGCCTTCACTTTCAAGACGATCTTTGAGCCGGACGAAAACTTCCAAAAGGCGATCGATTGGTCCTCATTCGTACCTTGCCCGGCGGCCGGCTGATAGAATGCGCGCTGAATCGAGAGCCGTTGCTAGATGATCACCGACTGCCACATCCATATCCAGCCAATCGAGATGTTTAAGCCCCACGCGCTGGAACTGATGAAACACAAGCGCCCCAACTTTGATCAGATTGTCGAGTTTTGCCGCTCGCCCAAAGCTTTCCTTAAATTCATGGATACCAGCGGTATCGACCGCGCCATGCTGATCAACTATGTTGCACCGGAGGTGATTGGGTTTACCAGCGGTGTGAATCAGTTCGTTGCCGAGTATGTGAAGGAAGATCCCAGGCGCCTGCTTTCGTGCGGCAGTTTGCATCCGCGCCACACCACAAACGTTCTGGCCGACGTCGAGCAGATCCTCCGCTTGGGCCTGCAGATGATCAAGATCCACCCGCCACACCAACTGCTCTTTCCGAATGATTACCTGAGCGGCGCCAAGGAACTGGAAATCATCTATCGCGCAGCCGAAGCCAATGGTGTTCCCGTGATGTTTCACACGGGCACTTCAATCTTCCCCGGTGCTCGCAACAAATACGGCGATCCGATCTACGTCGATGACGTTGCCGTCGATTTCCCCAAGCTGAAGATACTGCTGGCGCATGGCGGCCGCCCCTTATGGATGCAGACCGCATTCTTCCTCGTCCGCCGGCATCCTAATGTCTATCTCGATATCAGCGGCATTCCGCCAAAGACTCTTCTGAAATATTTTCCGCGCCTCGAAGAAATCGCCCACAAAACGCTGTTCGGCACAGACTGGCCAGGCCCGGGTGTACCGGATATTAGGAAGAACCTCAACGAATTCCGAGCCTTGCCACTCGGCACGTCCGCGCAGAAACAGATTCTCAGTAAAACTGCACTGACCATCTGGCCGGCCTAAGGGCGTGTCATCTTCTCTGGCTTAACCAATTGATCGAACTCTTCACCCGAGAGGTGCCCCAGTTTGACCGCCGCTTCGCGAAGGCTCGAGTGCTCCACGTGAGCCGTATGCGCGATCTGCGCGGCCTTGTCATAGCCGACTTTAGGTGCCAAGGCCGTTACCAGCATCAGTGAATTCTTGACATACGAGTCTACCTTGTCGCGATCAACCTCGATTCCTTTGATCATGTACTCGACATATCCGTGGCAGGCATCGGTGATCAGCGTGACCGAGTGCAGGAAGTTGTAAATGATCACCGGCTTGAAGACGTTCAGTTCGAAGTTGCCCTGTGACCCCCCGAAGCCGACTGCGGCAGTTGCGCCATGCACCTGCACACACACCATGGTCATGGCCTCGCACTGCGTGGGATTCACCTTGCCGGGCATGATCGACGAGCCCGGCTCGTTTTCCGGAATCGACAGTTCGCCCAACCCGCATCTTGGCCCCGAGGCCAACCAGCGAATGTCGTTGGAAATCTTCATGAAAGAGGCGGCAAGCGTTTCCAACGCCCCCTGCGCGAAGACAATCTCATCATGAGCGGAGAGCGCGGCAAACTTGTTCGGATGCGAGCGAAATGGAAGTCCGGTGAGTTCAGCGATCTTCCTCGCAGCTCGCTCGGCGAATTCGGGATGCGTGTTCAGACCGGTACCGACCGCCGTTCCGCCAATGGCCAGATCGTAGAGTCCGTCCAGCACCTGCTCCAGCCTTTTGATATCCCGCTCAAGCAAGCTGGCCCAGCCTCCGAATTCCTGACCAATCGTAAGAGGCACGGCATCCTGCAAGTGCGTCCGGCCGATCTTCACCACATCATTGAATTCCTTCCCTTTCGCCGCAATGGCATCGCGAACAGACTTGACCGCTGGAACCAGCGCATTCTTCACGCGCTCAGCCGCGGCAATGTGCATCGCGGCTGGGAAAGTATCGTTCGACGATTGCGACATGTTGACATGATCGTTCGGGTGAATCGGTTTCTTCGACCCCATCTCGCCGCCGGCGATCTCAATTGCACGGTTCGAGATCACCTCGTTCACATTCATATTGGTTTGCGTTCCGCTGCCCGTCTGCCAGATGCGAAGAGGGAATTGATCGTTCAGCTTACCGGCGATCACCTCGTCTGCGGCGTGCACGATCAGCTTCGCCTTATCGGCCGGCAATTTCCCCAGGTCCTGATTCACTAGTGCGCAAGCTTTTTTCAAAATGCCAAAAGCCCGAATCAACTCCGGGGGCATGGTGTCGCGTCCAATGTTGAAGTGCAGTAACGACCGCTGGGTCTGCGCTCCCCAATAGACGTTCGCAGGGACTTCGATCTTTCCCATGCTGTCGGATTCAACGCGAGTTTTGGTGACAGGTTCAATGATCGTCGACATGAGGGCTCCTGCAGCAAGTGGCGAGATAAGAGGAACCGAAAATTATAGCGCGGCACGACCATCGCACCTCGCATGAGCCGGGTCCGGAAGATGCTCCCGAGGCGCGCATGCTAGAATCAACAGTTTCTGAACTGTGCTCGAATCTGCAACAACCTGAGCACGGCCCACTCCATGCCTCAATTCCTCGCCGGTGAAGAAATCGATACCCTTGCCAAGGCAAGGGTCAAGCCGCGCCCGGATTTGCGGGCCGACGTCCTGGTAATAGGAGCGGGACCCACGGGTCTGGCCTGTGCCATCGAAGCGCAGAAGCTCGGTCTGAAGGTCATCATCCTCGACAAAGGTTGCTTGGTGAATTCACTGTTTCACTATCCGGCCAACATGGTGTTCTTCACCACGCCTGAATTGCTCGAAATCGGCGAGATTCCTTTTACCACTGCTCAACAGAAGCCAACCCGCGAAGAGGCTCTCGAATACTATCGCAAGGTTGCCGAGCACTACGCTCTTGATGTCCGCCAGTATGAGTGGGTCAAAACAGTCATGGGCGAAGACGGCAACTTCAGCATCACAGCCACCGACCGCGCTGGCCGGCCGCACGATTACGTCGCCAAGAAGGTCATTGTCTCGACGGGATACTATGATCTCGCCAATCAACTGAATATCCCGGGGGAAGATCTACCGAAGGTGTCGCACTACTATGGCGAACCGCACCCCTACAACAACACGGATGTTGTAGTCATTGGCGGCAAGAACTCGGCGGCCATCGCGGCGTTGGATTTGTGGCGTCACGGAGCGCGCGTGACCCTGGTACACCGCGAGGCACAGCTTCACCACCACGTAAAGTATTGGATCAAGCCGGACCTGGAAAACCGTATTAAGGCAGGGGAGATTGAAGCTTTTCTTAATAGCTACGTGCAAGAGATCGGGGTCGATCATGTTGTCGTGGTAACACCCAGCGGACCGCTGCGACTGAAGAACGACTTTGTGCTGGCGATGATTGGCTATCACCCCGACTATGACTTTCTGCGCAGCATGGGAATCGAATTGTCAGAGCAACAGTGCCGCCCGGTGTGCGATCCCGTGTCCTTGGAAAGCAACGTACGCGGAATTTATGTTGCCGGCGTGATCGTCGCCGGCTCGCGCACGAACGAGATCTTTATTGAGAACGGTCGCTTCCACGGTAAGCAGATTGCTGCCGACCTAAAAATGAAGCTGCGGCTATAACATTCGCCTTCCTGCTTCGGCGGGATGTCCTTCATAAGTCGCAGAGCCGCAGAAGTAATATCATAGTCGTCCACCTTGGCAACAGCCATGCCCTTCATGCTCTCCCGGCAGCCAGCACGCAGGCGCACCATTCATTCCTACCGCCGCTTTGCAAGAATCAGCGGTGCCCGATTACCCTAACGACTCTGATGGAACCAGAACCAGAACACGGCGGATCATCCATTTCCCTCCGTTCGTATGCGCGACTGGTCCGTACGAACCGAAACTTTCGTCGCCTCTGGCTCGCGCAGATTGTGAGCGAGATCGGCGACTGGTTCTATACACTCTCGATCTATACCCTCTTGCTGCAACTGACCGGGCAGGCAGCCTGTGTGGCGCTCGCGCTCGTCTTGCAGGTAATTCCCCAGACCCTGGTCGGCCCAACGGCGGGAGTGGTGAACGATCGCGTGAAGCGGAAGCACGTCATGATTGCGGCCGACATTGTCCGGTTCATGATTGTTCTCGCGATGCTTCTGGTGCGCTCCCGGTCGCTGGTCTGGCTCGTTTATCCCCTATTACTCGCTGAGACCACTATGGCAGCATTCTTCGAACCGGCCCGCAGTGCCGTGATTCCAAACATCGCCCAAGAGGGACAGGTTCTGGTCGCTAACACGCTGTCGTCTGCGACATGGTCGGTAAATCTGCTCATTGGAGCCTCCGTCGGAGGAGTTGTCGCCGCATATCTTGGACGCGATGCTGCCTTCGTTTTGAACGCCCTTTCGTTTCTGGCGTCGGCGTTTCTGATCAGGGGAATGCAGTTCAGCGAGCCCCATGCGGAGGCAGCGGCGCCACTCCGCGCACGCAATCTCGTCGATTTCTCGCCGGTGATGGAGGGTATTCGATACATCCGCAGCCATCCCGCACTCGTGCCCGCAGTCTTCGCTAAGGCTGGGGAATTAATGGTGGGTCCGAGTTGGGTGATCTTTACCGTCATGGGTCGCGGCGAGTTTGCCGTGCACGGAAAGGGCATCAACCCGGCAGGCGGGGCCATGCTCGGGATGAGTATTCTGCTGGGCGGACGGGGGGCAGGAGCTCTGGTGGGTCCGTTGGTCTCCGCTCGCTGGGCCGGACAAAACGATCATAGGTTGCGGCTTGGAATCCTATTCGGATATCTCACCATTGCGTTGGGATATGGGCTAATTGGAGTCAGCCACAGCGTCTGGATTGCGGCCGCGTGCGCAATGCTGGCACACGCAGGAGGCTCTACAGTCTGGGTTTTCTCGACCACCCTACTGCAACTGAGAACAGAGGATCGTTTCCGCGGGAGGGTTTTCGCTGCTGATCTGGGGTTAGCAAGTTTTACGTTTGCTACCACAGCCTATTTATGCGGACATTTCCTCGACTCGGGCATTCCGGCGCGAACCATGGCCGTCGGCACTGGTTTCTTCATGCTTATTCCGGCCGGGCTGCTGGCGTGGGTGTTGCGCGCCAACCGCTTCCAGCAGTCGACATCGCCGACGTAATCTAGACTCCGCTCAGCCGGTCGATCTTAGCGGCCATGATGAAGTCGCTCTCAGTCAGCCCATTGATCTTATGCGTCCACAGAGTGACTTCGGCTTTGCCCCACGACAGAAGGATATCGGGATGATGTCCTTCGCTTTCTGCAAGTTCGCCCACGCGATTCACGAACTCTAGTGCCTGTTTGAAATCAGGAAAGCGGAACTCGCGATGGATATGGTGCTCGTCGCTGACCGTCCACTTGGCAACGCTCTTGTGAATCTCTTCAAGTTCCGTTCCGTGAAGGGGTGGCGTGCCGCCACGGCAGGGCACACACTTTTTGTCGGCTAATGATTCGGTCATAAGCTCCCCAGGGAACCAAAGAATAGACGCGGCTTGCTGAATATTAGCAGCTGACGCCATCCGGGGATCATGCGTTTCTGAGACTGAGCCTCTGTGTACAATGAGGTCTCCGTTGGTCAGCGTCACATCTTGAAGGGGAAAATACAGTGATCGTTCTAGTCATAGGCGGTGCTGGATACATCGGAAGTCATACGGCTCGGGCGCTAAAACGCGCAGGTCATGAGGTAATTGTTTTTGACAACCTCAGCACCGGGTACGAGTTCCTGGCAACGGGCTTCCGGCTGGTGAAGGGAGATGTCCTCGACGGAGCGGGTCTGAAGGACACCCTGTCCGGAGTGGACGCTCTGATGCACTTTGCTGCCAGTGCGTACGTCGGGGAATCGGTAGTGAATCCGCGGAAGTACTTTCACAATAACGTCGAGGGAGGTCTCTCGCTGCTGAACTCCGCGCTCGAAGCCGGAGTGAAGAAGATCATCTTTTCGTCTACCTGCGCGGTATATGGTGAGCCCGCAAAGGTTCCGATTGAGGAGAACATCCCAAGGCAGCCGGTGAATCCCTATGGAGTGTCAAAACTGTTTTTTGAGCAGGCGCTTGAGGCTTACGACCGGGCGTACGGTTTTCGCTATGCCAGCCTGCGCTATTTCAATGCCGCCGGCGCCGACGAAAGCGGCGAGATCGGTGAGTTGCACGATCCTGAGACTCACTTGATTCCTCTGGCGCTGCGAGCTGCGGCGGGCGATGGTCCAGAATTGCACGTATTCGGATCCGATTACCCAACTCCCGATGGCACCTGCATTCGCGACTATATTCATGTGAATGATTTGGCGGATGCGCACGTGAAAGCGCTTGAGCGTCTGGCCGCGGGAAAGCCGAGCTTCGCAGTGAACGTCGGGACGGGGACAGGTGCATCCGTGCGTGAGGTCATTTCGGCGGCGGAAAGGGCTACCGGCCGCAAGGTGCCGCACAAAGCAGTTCCACGACGTCCGGGAGATCCTCCTGCCCTCGTGGCCAATCCAGCCAAAGCGGAGTCTTTGCTGCACTGGAAAGCGTTACGGGGCCTGGACGAAATCGTAAGCACAGCCTGCAATTGGGAACAGTGCCGTCAAAAAATGAACGTTCACTGAGCGGACCCTGAGTCCCCATGTGGTGAACCTCTGCAGCGTGAGGAAAGCAAAACTCTATGGCATCGGATCTGACGGGGAAAAAGGTAGCTTTTCTAGGGGCGGGGAAGATGGGTGGAATTGTTCTGCAGGCCTTGCTGAACAACGGGCTGCTCTCTCCGAAATCGACTCGCGCCACCGTCGCCCACGAGGAACGTGCGCAAGCATTATGCGCCAAATTGAAGCTGAAAGTTGGCACAAACAACGTGGAAGCGGCAAAGGGCGCCGACATCATCGTTATTGGAGTCAAACCGCAGGTGGTCGAAGACGTCATCCAGGAAATCAGCGAGCACATTACGCCCAAACAGATGATCGTGTCGATCGCGGCTTCCGTGCCAACCGCAATGATCGAAAAGAACCTTCCGCCAGAGGTCCCGGTGATCCGGGCTATGCCAAATACGCCGTGTCTCTTGGGTGCTGGCATGACGGCGATTTGTAGAGGCAAGCACGCCAGCGCTGAGCACGTGGCGCTGACCTGTCACATGTTTGAGGTCGTAGGCCGCACTGTGGTGGTCGACGAGAAGCATATGGACGCAGTTACCGCCCTGTCGGCAAGCGGGCCGGCGTACATCTATATCATTCTCGAGTCACTGGCGGAGGCCGGTGTGAAAGTTGGGCTGCCGCGCGACATCGCCACGCTTCTCGCCGCGCAGACCGCCCTCGGGGCAGCGAAGGTTGTACTTGAGACGGGGGATCATCCTGCGCTGCTCAAAGACGCGGTCACAACTCCCGCGGGCTGCACGATTGACGCGATCATGGAGCTGGAGGAAGGCAAGCTGCGCGTTACCCTGATCAAGGCCGTCGTGAAGGCGGCACAGCGCGCCAAGGAACTCGCGTTCGGCTAGTTACAAAGGGTGCTCCGCCGAGATCTGCGATCATATCGATGACGAAAATTCTGATTGTCATCCATCACCGCCTCGATCTATGGAACACTCCGTCTTGGTTTGGCGAGAGGTTAGGTCGCGCGTTTCCGGTAAGAGTCGTTCAGCGCAATACCTATGACGGGATCGAGAGCGAACTCCAGAGTGCCGAGGTGCTCTTTACGCTGTCTCTCCGGCCGCAACAGTTCGAGGCGGCTTCGCAGCTTCGCTGGATTCATGCGCCGACTGCCGCCGTGCACCAGTTCATGTTTCCGCAGCTGATCAACAGCGACGTGGTGCTTACGAATTCCACCGAGGTCCACGGGCCTGTCGTAGCCGAACACACAATCGCCTTAATCTTGGCCTTGGCTAAGAAGATTCCGCAGGCCGTGCTCCTGCAACGGAAAAAGGTGTGGGGCCAGGAGGCCATGTGGAACGACGGATTTCATCTAAGAGAAATCGCGGGCGCCACCCTCGGGCTGATTGGCGTTGGAAGCATAGGACGCCGTGTCGCACCGATGGCGTCAGCTTTGGGCATGAGGGTGATCGCGGTGCGCCAGCATGTGGAGAAGGGACCGCCAGAGGGCGTAGAGACGGTTTTCGCGCCCTCCGAACTTGGTGATTTGCTGGGCAAATCCGATTACGTCGTAATCGCCGCGCCCCTGCTTCCCGCAACCACTCGGCTGATGGATGCGGCAAGGCTGGCGACGATGAAGCCCAGCGCATTTTTGATCAACGTCGGGAGAGGTCCGCTGGTGGATGAGGCAGCACTAGCTAACGCGCTCCGTACTCGTCATATCGCGGGCGCAGCACTCGATGTGTTTGAGCATGAGCCTCTTCCCCCAGATTCGCCACTGTGGGATCTCGACAATCTTCTCATCACCCCCCATACTGCGGGCCTGACCGAGAAGCTTTGGGAGCGCCACTACGAACTGTTCTCGGACAATTTGCGCCGCTACCTCTCCCATCAGGCCCTGCGGTACGTCGTCGACAAGCACCGGGGATATTGACCCGGCGGCGTTCGTGCTACAGTTTTCGAAGAGCCATCCACCTCTATGGAACCGCGCCTTATTCTGATCAATCTGCTGGTCAAACTGGGCGTCGCTGCGGCTGTTTCCAGCAGTCTGGTGCGTTCCAAGGAATTCAAGTCCCTTGTCTTCCGGGAAGAACGCACTGTCCGTCAAAAGTTGTACCTTGTTCTATGGTTCGCGTTGCCCATGATGATCGGCGTGTGGATCCGCATCTCGCAAACCAGTTTCCAGGCGAGCGATCTGACTTTTGAAACGTCGCTGCTTCTGGGCGTGATTGGCGGCAGGCTGGCGGGTTCGCTGGGTGCCGCGCTCATGAGCCTCCCCGCGCTATTGCATGGGGAATGGGCAGCAATGCCGTTCCACGTCCTGTGCGGTTTTCTCGCAGGCCAGTTGCGCGCCATGGCAGTTGATAAGGACGACATCTGGTCGTTTTCGCCCTTTATCGACCAGAGCATGTTCCGCTTGATTCGAAGGAACCTGCCGCGACCCCGCCTTTTCGACTGGCAGGTCATGTTTCTGGCTACGATCGTAGGATTGCGATTCGTCCAAACCGAGTTAGCGCGGTATTTTCCGCGATCGATTTACAGCATCGAAAGTCTCGACAATCTGTGGGTCTGGGCGCTGATCTATGCTGCGACCGTTACGGCCATCGGAATCGAGATCAAGGTCTTTAACAGCGTGCGCATCCAGATCAAGCTGGAGGAGCAGGAACGGCTGCTGTTGCACGCACGCATGGAGTCTCTGCAGAACCAGATCAACCCGCACTTCCTCTTCAATACGCTGAACTCCATCTCATCCCTGGTACGCTTCGATCCCGACACTGCTCGCGACATGATATTCAAGCTTGCGACTATCTTGCGGCGCCTGCTCAACAGTAGCGAAGCGTTCGTCCCGTTGCGGGAGGAATATGAATTCATCGACAACTATCTCGATATCGAAGTTGTGCGCTTCGGCCGGGAGAAGTTGAAGGTGGTGAAGGAACTCGATCCCGCATCGCTCGACGTCGTCGTGCCCAGCATGCTGCTGCAGCCTTTAGTCGAAAACTCCATCAAACATGGCTTGTCGCCTAAGATCGACGGAGGCTGCATCTACCTCCGTAGCCGGGTGTCGAACTCTCGTTTGATCATCGAAGTGGAGGACGATGGCGTTGGCATGGGCAGCGCACAATTGATAGGAAGCAGTACTTGGTCCGGTATGGGGATTGGAATGGCAAATGTCTCGGAGCGCCTGCAAGTCCTCTACGGCGATGCCGCCCGCATGACCATCGACAGCCATGAAGGCAAGGGAACTCTGGTCCGCATCCGCCTGCCCCTGGTCGACGCCGCAAGCTCGGTACCGGAAGGCTTCTACGCCGAGCGCTCCAGCACCCGACGATAGAAGTCTTCATACTGTTTTACGATTGTGGTTGAGGAGAAACGCTCGATTGCAACGGCCCGAGCGCTCTTGCCCATCTCGCGAAGACGTTGTTCATCACTCAAGAGCTCAATGGCGTATCTCGCCATCGTATCCACATCGCCCACATCGGCCAGGTAGCCGCTGATCCCATGATCGATTACTTCCGGTAATCCTCCCGCCCGGGTGGAGATAGGAACTACCTCGCAGGCCATCGCCTCAAGCGCCGCCAGTCCAAATGATTCCAGTTCACTGGGTAGGAGCATGATGTCCGCAATAGAGAGCTTCTCGTAGATCTGATCCTGCTTGCCCAGGAACAGAACGTCGTCGTGAATGCCTTTTTGTACGGTCAGCCATTCCGCCACCGAGCGATCTGGTCCATCCCCGATCAACAATAGTCTGGAAGGTATTTTCTTTCTCACCCGATCGAAGATTTCGATCACGTCTGTTATGCGTTTGACCGGACGAAAGTTCGAAAGATGCACAAGAACTCGCTGACCATCCGGCGCATACTCGCGCTGCAATTCCGCCGCAATCTCAGTATTGCGGTAGTAGACGTCGCAATTCACGGAGTTGTAAATCACTTCGATCTTGTTTTTGACATCAAATACTCGCTGTGTGCGGTCGCGCAGATAATTCGAAATGGCCGTGACTCCATCGCTCTGCTCGATGGAATAACGAGTGATCGGCAGGTATGACCGGTCCAATCCCACAAGCGTGATGTCGGTTCCGTGCAGGGTCGTGACAAAAGGCAATCGCTGTCCCCGCGGCCCTGAAGCCAGCATCTGCCGTGCCAGCATCGCGCTCACCGAGTGAGGAATCGCGTAATGCACGTGCAGCAGGTCCAGATCATAGAGCTGGGCAACTTCGGCCATCCGCGTCGCAAGTGCGAGATCGTAGGGTGGGTAATCGAACAGCGGATAACGTGAGACTTCGACTTCGTGATAGTGAATATTGGGTTCGGCTCCCCGTAGCCGGATCGGCTGCGCGTAAGAGATGAAATGGATCTCGTGGTCGCGTTGTGCCAACTCCAGCCCCAACTCCGTGGCAACTACGCCGCTTCCGCCATAGGTTGGATAGCAAGTGATCCCGATCTTCATGCGCACCCAGTGTTCGAATGCAAGGATTCGGTTGCTCGTTTGGAGATTCGATGGCCCGAATGAGGGGCGGATGCAGATTTTACACGAATACAGGATGCAGAAGCTGTGGACGTGCGAGCGTCATTGCCCGTTCTTGGGGCCCAGCGTGTTGCCGGGATCGAGTTTGTCCAGGTGTGCCTGAAATTTTTTCTTCGATTCTTCCGGCAGTCCAGTGAACTCAATTCCCATACCGACGCCTGGGTCGCGAGTGCGAACGACGGCACTCGGTGTGAGACGTTCTTCTCCCATCCAGAGATCCACGCGCAGTGCTGTCCCGACCGACAGTGGCATCACGGTCTCAACATAACAACCATTGCCGCTGATGTCGGTAGCATTGACGCGAAGAGGAGTATTCACCCGCTCATCACGCAGTTCGAGCGGGAAGGAGATCTTGTGGCGCGCGAATTTTCTGCGGTTGTCCTGCCGGATTGCCGTGCGTTCCTCAACCTTCATTTCCGCCGGCAGCGCTACCGCCCACGGACAGTCCTGATCCGCCACCAGTTGCACGCCGGCTTGTGTTTTCTTCAGCGCGCCGGCGTCGACCACCCAGATCACCTTGCAGCGCGCCTTCTTGCCCTCATACTGCACGCCGATCACATCGCCCACCTTCAGGTCCGGCTCGATGCCGTAGAGGCAGGCACCTGTTGCGCTGATGTTCTGGGCCATCGCGTTTTGGAAAAAGGGCTGGTTGTTCGCGCCCATTCCCCACACTTTGACCTTCAGGTCCAGAGTCGCACGCGGCGCTGACCCTTGGGCTGACATGGGCGCTTAAAGCCTCCAGGCAAACAGAAAAACGCAGAATTCTACCCCATCTTACTACTTGTAGTTAATTGCAGAGGTTACGACAGTACCGAGATTACACTGAGCCCTTCGTGCCAGAACCGCCCAAATCCGGCCAAAACGGATGAGAAACTAGGCAGTCTGCGGCAGATCATGGTACGAGATCAGCTGAATCCCCCTTTGCGCCAGGATTTCGCGGGCCTGCGGCATAGTAAGCAGGCGCAGTTCAAGCTCCCGCGACTCTCGCAGACGTGTCTTTGCCCCCATCAACTCGCCATCGTTATAGCCCGGATGGCACACGAACTCCCACGTGCCCTCCGGAATGTTCTGGGCAATGGCCTGAAACAAGGTTTCATCCAGCGTCCCAGTGACTTCAATGCCAAGACTGCCATCCGGCGTCGCAAAACCTTCTTGTGCCACAGCCCGGCGAAACTGTGCGGCAAACCGGCTCAGGACACGCACCTCAGCGAAGCGGGTCCACAGATTGGGGCGGGCCAGTAGTTCGCTGGAGCGGAGCGGCAGTCGTGGGCCGAACGGATTCCGCACCGCCCGAACCCCACAATCCTTTGCCGCTCGGAGCACGGCGCGAAGAATCCGGGGAAAAATATGCGTGTGCTTGTGCGTATCGACGTGGGAGATAGCGATTCTAGCCGCCTGAATCTTCTGAATTTGCGCCTTCGTCTCGACTTCGAGTTCTCCAGGGTCTAATCGGCCCGTGAAGGCCCGAGCCGCGAACATTTTAAGTCCGTCGCGGAATCGGCCGGAGTCAGTGATCGTCGCAATCTTCGGCGCTTCGAGAACGGGTTCACCGTCGACCAGGACGACATGACAGCCGATACTCAAGTTCGGCAAGCCCTTTGCTATCTGTACGGCCTGGGGGAATGCCCGACCGTTGGCCATTAATGTCGAGGAAGTAACGATTCCTTGGGTGTGTGCTTCGACGATGGCCCGGTTGACTCCCGAGGTGAATCCGAAGTCGTCCGCATTGACGATCAGCCGCCGCAAGCAGTCAGTCTAGCAGGAAGTTTCCGGCCGACCTTCCAGCCAAACATTCACGCCTAATCCGGGGACCAGCTTGGTGGGCTGTTTGAAGTCCAGCAGTGCGGAGATCCCAAGAACTCAGGTGAAGTTTGACCCTTTTTTCTGCTCTCACGTAAACTCGATGAAGCATCCTCCTCGGATGCACCCGTCGAACTTCAGACCCGCGACTGTGGGTCGCGCTGGCAACGGGCGGTTAGCTCAGCTGGTTAGAGCGCCTGCCTTACAAGCAGGAGGTCGCAGGTTCGAGTCCTGCACTGCCCACCATTTCCCGCGTCCTCTTCGTGGGAGACACAATTGACAGGCACTCTTTCTGACTACCATCACTATCATCCGCATCGCGAATTCAAGACACTGCGAAAAAGCAATACGTTTTTAACACCCTTGTAACAAGCGTCTGATAGGGTTGGTCGCGATGGCCAACCCCGCATTCCCACGGCCTGATATGTCTGGTCCGCAACCCGTTGCAGCAGCGAAAGTTACAGCCGACGCGGTGGAAGCCAAGCCGCTGCTCCGTACCTCGGGGGGCGAAACCAGCGATCGCGTCTTTCGCTCGGCGATTACCGTCTGTGGCCTGGCCGTGCTCGGTGTCCTTGGCCTAATCGTCTATGAGCTTGTAGTGCGTTCCGAACTGTCGTGGCACGCATTCGGCTTCAAATTCTTTACCTCCAGCGAGTGGGATCCGGTCAACGAACAGTTCGGGGCGCTGCCTTTTGTCTACGGCACGCTCGTATCGTCGCTGGTCGCTCTTATCATCGCCGTTCCGCTCTCG
>DATKAP010000045.1:0-55205 GCA_035577905.1 Binatia bacterium | reverse complement strand
CCAGGAAGGTCAGCAAGTGCAGTTTGACGTGGTCAAAGGCCCCAAGGGCTGGCAGGCAGAGAACGTCAAGAGCGTCTAACACCGCTTCGCAAGTGACAATCCGCAATGAGGGCGGCCAGCAATGGCCGCCCTTAGTGTTTTACGGCATGTGATCTGGTTGAAACGCATACTCGATTCGATACACCATCATTTCGATAGTGCAGGAGGGACCGAATGGGAGCAAAAACACTGTTCTGTCTTCTCGTCGTTGCAGCGGTCGTGTGCATCGTCGCATGCCCACCGCCCAATCCACCGAACTATCCGACCAAGCCAATCGAACTCAAATATTACAAGATAGGATCCTGGGCGGTTAGCGTGAATAGCGGCGGTTTCTGCTGCGATTCAGCGAACCACAAGTTCGATGTTTACTACCCCACAAACCTGGGAGCCGGCGGTTTCTTGCATCCCATCCTTACCTGGGGCAACGGAACTCTTGGATCAGCAGGCCAGGCTGATTTCTTTCTCCGCCACATGGCTTCGTGGGGTTTTGTCGTAGTTGCGACGGAAGACCAGTTCACCGGTGCGGGTCAGACCATTCTCGACGCCGCCAATTTCATGGTGCATGCCAATAGCGATCCGGCGAGCCCTTTCTTCCACAAGCTCAACGTCAGTCAGATTGGAGCCTTTGGGCATTCCCAGGGAGCGGGTGGCGCGGGTCAGGCATTCCTCAAGTCGGCCGGCCTGATCAAGACGGTGATGCCCATCGAGCTACCGGCGCGGGCCTGGTGCACGCTCGGGCCCAACTGCTTCGATCCCGCCAATCTGACCGGCGGATCCGTGTTCTTCATCGATGGCTCCGCGGATATCCCAATTTCCCCGCCCACACAGTCGCAACCTCCGGCGGTCATCGGAGAGCAATCCGTGCAAGCCTTCTACGATGCAGCGCCAACCACGGTGCGCAAGGTGAAAGGAACTCTGATCGGCCCATCCCACAACGACATCACCGGCCAGCCGGACTGCTCGCATGCCCAGTTCCCCTGCATCAACGGCGTGTATGGATATCTGGGTTACCCAACGGCTTGGTTCATGGATCAACTGCAGGGGGACACTTACGCACACGGAGCATTCGTGAATGGAACCGGCGAGATGTTCTCCGAAACTACGAACTGGGAGCTCGTCGCCAGCAACATCCCATAGCCAGGAATTCAATTCTTCGGCGAAGCCTGGTTTTGTTCGTTCTCTAAGCGCTCGACCATGTCTTTCGGCAGCTTGTGCAGAAGCTCCAGGAATGCGGCATTGGTCCAGCCGAATCCGACCACGTTCATGTGGTAGCCGAGCTCAGCGTGAGCTTCGGAGGAACGGGTCACAACGTTGTACTTCTCGCGGATCTCGCCATCGCGCCGGAAATTCTCGGCCACCGTCGAAAGAAATTCGTAAGAGACTCGGTCGGCGTCTGCATCAAAGCCGTAACGACGCAACGCCTCCACCACGATCATCTCAATATTCCCCCAGCCGTACGGCAGATCCCATTGCGCCCCGGTTTCCTCACTGCTCATCGCAACGCCGCCAGGATGATCGAGTAATTTCAAGTTCGCGGCCACCGCCTTGGCTTGCTCCGGCGTGGCTAATCCCGCCCAAAGCGGATAGAACGCGCTGGCGTAGTTGTACGATGACATTCTCTTGTTCACGAAATCGAAATCGAAGAAGAACCCTTTTTCGTAATTCCAAAAATATTTGGTGATGAGCGTTTTGCGCGCGTCGGCACGTTTGCTCCACATGGTGACATCGTCATTCCGCCCCAGCCAGCGGCTGATCTGCTCCAAGTCCTTCTCCATCTTGTAGAGCAGGCTATTCAGGCACACAGGAGCGTAATGATGCGTGGCCGAGCCGAAGGCCCCGAAGCGGAAGCTCACGTCGAATCCCGATTCGCGCATCGAGCGGTCACCCTTGTAGTAATCCCGGTTCAGGTTGAATTCGCGGAGTGGCTCACATTCCGGACGCCCCATCGTCATTGGAGCTTCACACACCCGCAGAGTGTAGGTCGAACCGGCCACCGCATCGGGTGGTCCTTGCCCTTTTTGCACGACGTAAGCGTCCGCCTGCGCCGGGTGAAAGAAGAAATACTGCGCGACCTTGCGATAGAAGCCGCTCTCGTCTTTCACCGCCTCAGGTGGCGGGCCATCGCCAAAGTCGTAGTAGCGCGACAAACCCGTGTCTCCGGCCAGATGCGGATCGTGCGTCCACATCTCGTAATCCTTGCTTAAGTCCACATAGGCTCGTTCCAGCCAAGCTTTATCGTCTTTCGCGTCAGGTTGTTTGCGGCCGGCCTCATACACATCGACGACCATAGAGCTGACGAACGGAGGTTGCGACCGCGTCAGGTAATAAGTCCGGTTGGCATTGAGCATCGCACCGTAGTGTTCGATCTCGAACAGGAAGTTGTCGACCATACCCCGTGCCAAATCCACGCGCCCGGCGCGCAGCAGTCCGCGAATAATGAAGTAGCTGTCCCAGCCGTACATTTCGTTGAAGCGCCCGCCGGGCACCACGTATTTGTTCGGAAGGTAAAGCAATCCCGGCGGGTCAACGTTGCTGGTCGAAATCTGACCGAGTCGTTGAATCTGCTGTGGCAGATGCTCGACCCGAACATTGCAGTTCGCCGCCAGTGTCTGCATGCTCGTAGGCTCAACCAACTCTTTCGGCAAATAGAGGACCGACTGCGCAGTGATCTTCGGATCGACAATGCTGTTGCAGTCAGTCATCGATCGGGTCAGCGTGTCCCACGCCGAAGAAATGTAATTGAGAATCGGTCTCAGACCCTGGCCCGTGGTCTCGACTGCAGGAGCCGCAGTCTGGGCCGTGACAGAAGCCTTCGCACCAGCGATTAGGAAAAGTAAGGCACTCGCTGCGACCATCTTCGCGCGCAGGCTCGAGAAGGAATTGATGAGTTTCATTGCGTTTTAAGAAAGCTTCGTCATCATAGAATGCAACGGAAGCAGCCACCAAACGAATTTGTGCATCCCGGGCTGCGAACACGAGCCAGGGAGCAATCCGCGGCGCCCATTTGATTTAATCTATTAGTTCGTCAGGTACTGGAGGCGGGGCAGGTGAAAACATTCCACTTCGTTTTGCGTCTGTGCCTTTTCATAGCACTGGTCCTACCGACCACCTTGTGTGACGCGCAGGTGCCTGAAAGTCTCTACAGCGATTTGCACTGGCGCATGGTCGGCCCATTCCGTGGAGGACGCACCCGTGCCGCGGCAGGCGTGCCCAACCAGCCGAACGTCTTCTATGTGGCTCAGGTGAACGGCGGGGTCTGGAAATCCGACGACTACGGCCGCACCTGGAATCCGATCTTCGACCATGAATCCACACAGTCCATCGGAGCGATTGCCGTGGCCCAATCCGATCCCAGCATCATTTATGTCGCCAGCGGCGAAGGTCTGCACCGACCTGATCTCTCTGTAGGCAATGGTATTTACAAATCCACCGACGCGGGAAAAACTTGGACACACCTTCAAGGCTTGCGCGATGGGCAGCAAATTCCGGCGCTCGTCATCGATCCTCGCGATCCGAACAAGCTGCTTGCCGCAGTCCTTGGACATCCTTACGGCCCGAGCGAGGAGCGCGGAATCTATCGCTCTACCGATGGTGGCCAGAGCTGGAAAAAGGTCATTTCCAAGGATGAGAACACCGGCGGGTCTGACGTCGAACTCGATCCTTCCAATCCCGACATCGTCTACGCCTCGATATGGGAAGCGCGCGAAGGCCCCTGGGAAGACGGCAACGTATTCAACGGCCCGGGCGGCGGACTTTTCAAGTCCACAGACGGCGGCGCCACCTGGCGCCAACTGAAGACTGGATTGCCCGACGATCTCTCGCAGATCTACGTTGCTATCGCTCCCAGCGACTCAAAGCGTCTGTTTGCGACGTTAGCCACCGCATCCGGGAAGCTGGGTGTGTACCGTTCCGATGACGGCGGAGAATCATGGTCGAAGATCACAGATGATCCGCGTCCTTCCGGGCGCATCGGCGGCGGTGATCTGCCGATTCCCAGAGTAGATCCGAAGAGCCCTGACGTTGTTTATGTCGCCAGCACCGTCACCATGAAATCGACCGATGGCGGAAAGACGTGGTTCGGCTTTCGTGGCGCACCCGGTGGCGATGACTACCAGAATCTCTGGATCAATCCCAACAACGGCAATGTCATCCTGTTAGTGAGTGACCAGGGAGCCATCGTCACCGTCAACGGCGGCCAGACATGGAGTTCGTGGTACAACCAGCCCACCGCGCAGCTTTATCACGCGATCGCCGACAATTCGTTTCCATACCGCGTCTGCGCGGGTCAGCAGGAGAGTGGCTCCGTCTGCATTCGCACCCGAGGCAACGACGGCGCCATCACCTTTCGCGACTGGCATCCCGTCGGCGTCATCGAGTACGGATACGTCGCACCTGACCCACTTGATCCTGACGTCGTCTATGGCGGCGGTCGGACCGAAGTTTCGAAATACCATTGGTCGACTGGGCAGGTGCAGGACGTCACCCCGATTCCCCTTCGCAGCCCCAAATACCGTGCTAACCGCACAGAGCCGCTGATGTTCTCGCCCGTCGATCCGCACACTCTCTATTACGCGACCAACGTGCTGTTCAAGACGACCGATGGCGGAGATTCCTGGCAGACGATCAGCAAGGACCTGTCCCGCGAGAGTCCCGGCGCACCCGCCAGCGTCGGCGCGCTGATGAACAAAGGTGCCGATAAACAGCGCGGAGTGATCTACGCGCTTGCGCCCTCGTTCAAAGACATCAACACACTATGGGCCGGCACCGACGATGGTTTGATCTGGATCACGCACGACGGCGGCAAGAATTGGAATGACATCACGCCGAAAGAGCTCATGCCCTGGAATAAGGTCTCGCAGATTTCGGCTTCCCATTTTGACGAACAAACTGCTTTCGCCTCCGTTAGCCGTTTCCGCATCAACGACATGCACCCGTATATCTTCCGCACGCGCGACGGTGGCAAGACCTGGCAACTCATCACCAATGGTCTTCCAGAACTGGGCCCTGTGGATACTGTTCGGGAAGACCCTGTGCGCAGAGGACTATTGTTCGCCGGGACGGAAAATTCGGTCTGGGTCTCGGTCGATGACGGCGACCATTGGCAATCGCTGCAGGCGAATCTGCCGCATACCTCGATGCGCGATCTGTGGATCCACGACAACGATTTGATTGTTGCTACACATGGCCGCGGTTTCTGGATTCTGGATGACATCGAGCCCCTGCGCGAAGCCGCCGCCGGACTCGCCAGTTCCGTGCACCTGTTCACACCTGCGCAGGCTTACCGCATTCAGCGAAATACGAATACTGATACTCCGCTTCCCCCCGATGAGCCAATCGCGCCCAATCCTCCCAACGGCGCCATCCTCGACTACTATCTGCCCTCGGCCGCAACCTCCGTCACGCTCGAGATCCTTGATGCCAAGGGCCAGACTCTCCGCAAGTTCTCAAATACCGACAAACCGGAGATCAGCGAGGAAGACCTGCAAAAGCAGTTGATCCCGCTCTACTGGGTTCGTGCCCCGCGGCATCTTTCGACGGAACCCGGCATGCATCGCTGGATTTGGGATCTGCATGCTCCTTCGCCGGTGAGCATGCGGCACGATTACCCCATTGCGGCGATTCCGCATGACACTCCGCGCGGACCGCTCGGGCCAACGGCGCTGCCCGGAACGTATCAGGTTCGGCTCACCGTCGACGGAAAATCCATCACCGCACCCCTCGCAGTGAAAATGGATCAGCGGGTGAAGACTCCGTTTTCGAGTTTGCAGAAGAAAGCTCAAGCTGAGACGCGGCTTTCTGCCGCCATCACTGAGACAACGCAGGCGATCTTGCTGGCCAACTCCATCAATTCACAACTCGAGAAGCTGACTCAATCCAGCGACACGACCAGGAATGCAGTTGCGGATTTTCAGAAGAAACTTTCGGCTCTGGTGGGAGCACCGGGCGGATTCCTCGCTCCGCCGTCGCCCGATGTGACGCTGACCGGCGTAAACGGCGAAGTCAGCACGCTTTACCAGCAAATCTGGCAGGTGGATGCCGAGCCGACCTCCTCGCAGATAGCGGCTCTGGATGCGGCTGAACGCGCCGCTGGCGACGTCATGAAACGCTGGAAGGAATGGAAGACGTCGAGCCTTCCCGAACTCAATCGTGTTTTGCGCGAATCGCATGCCCCCGAAGTCAACGTTGAAGCACCACCACCGCAATTAGAGGTTGACGTCGACGAGGAGTAAAACACGAGCCCAAACCACGCCGTAACCAGGACGAGCCGGCGTCTAAGTCCTCGGCACTGTGCGGTCTCTCTCGGCGTCCTCTGCGATCTTTCTCGGGCGAAGTCAGCGGTTCAGGCTCTTTATCGCCAAGCCGAGGATCTGTCCCCCGGATTACGCTGAGAAATCCTTCAGAGATTCGCAATTCGCTCGCGCAATTCCAACGCAACGGCTGCCGCATCCGTGTATGGAGAGAATGTGACCGGCGTTCCAATGCGCACGCTAACCTTCCACGGCAGAGCGAATTTCTTCCCCACCTGCTTCAATTCGAATAATCCGTCAATCCGCATAGGCAGGACCGGAATCGCGAGATTCTGCGCCAATAGCCCAATTCCCGAGCGAAACGGAAGCAACTTTCCATCGGTCGTGTGCCGTCCTTCCGGAAAGACAAGAATGCTGTAGCCGCGATCTACTGCTTCGCCCGCATACGCGAAGCTGCGGCGAAAACCGGCTTCGCGGGGCAACGGAAACAAGTTCAGCAGAGACACTCCCAGGATCCACTTCATGCGGTCATAAGCTCGCAGAAACCAGTTGCGATCGAGGCCAGCCGAACGCAGGGCCTCTAATGCCTCGCCCCCGGTAGCGATCGCCAGCCTGTGCCGGAAACGCGCCGGCAGCGCTGTCAAAATGAAGCCAGGATCCACGTGCCCGAGATGGTTGGAAATCACCAGCAGGGGACCTTTCACTTCTCGCAAGTGCTCGCGCCCGAGAATCCGCGGCCAGCCAAGAAGCATGATGGCCGGCCGCATCAGCAAGTAGTGTGCGAGAAGACGAATCCATGTCACAGGCCAGCGCAACACCCAACAGGGATAGTGGTATCCCTCAACCGGGGTAGTTCCACCGCGCATCATCTGCTCGAGATCCCCAACGGTTCTCACGGAGCTGAATCGTGCTTCGCTAAGGTCCACTTGATAGCGGTCTTCCAGCGCACTCAGCAACTCAACGCGATCAAGCGAGCTAAGGCCGATATCTGAGTCGAGAGTGGCATCGGGCCGCAGAGCCGATACAGTGCGACCTGCAACTCGCGAGATCATTTCGCTCAAAGGACCGTTCCGAGCTTGAGCTGCTGTCGAGCCGGATCCTTCCATCCTGGCTCTCACGAAATCCGATATTGCTTGCCGTTTTGGCTTTAGGGTGTTGGTTCGTGGAAAATCCTCCTCGGGCCACTCCATCCACACCTGCATGCGCTGATATTCCGCCAGGGATTCATTGGCCCGACGGACTACGTTTCTCAGATCGCTCCGGTCGCGCATGATTACGACCGCACACGGCTCGGCATTGCCATCCCTCTCGATTCCCACCACGACGCAGTCCTTCACTTCAGGCTGCCCGAGCAGCGCGGCTTCCAGATCCCCCGGGTACACGTTCATCCCACTCGGAGTGATGATGACCTCTTTCTTCCGCCCCCTGAAATAAAGATGGCCCGCGTCATCGAGCGCCCCGATGTCCCCCGTGCGATACCAACCCTGTTCGTCTGAGACAGTACGGGTGCCTGACGAATCCCAATAGCCAGGCGCCACTCCTCCGCCTTTGACAAGAATCTCTCCGTCGTCTGCGAGTTTCACCTCGCGACCCGGCAGAATCTTGCCGATCGATCCCTTTCCTATCCGGAATGGATGATTCACGCTGATCAACGAGGTCGTTTCGGTGAGTCCGTAGCCTTGAATCACGGCGTATCCCAACCGTTCCCAGAACTCTTCAGTATCGGCGTCGAGAGCAGCGCCGCCTGAAATAAATGCCCAGAACTTCCAGCTGAACTGGCGCCGAATCGTGCGGAACATCCACCAGCGGCGCAGGAAGTGTTTGCCCTTTGCCGTAACGAACCGTTTGCGGAACTCTGTTGTGTCGCCTCGATCGTCGATGTCGCGCTCCACTTTGTGCTTCAACGATTGCAGCACGCGTGGCACGCTGACCAGTACCGAGACCCGCTCGCGACAGATCGTATTCATGACTTCTGACGGCTTGAGTTCGCTCTGGAAAATCACCGTTCCTCCCATCAAGGGCGGCAGGAACAGGCTCAGGAATTGCCCGAAGACATGGCTGAGCGGCAGCAAATTTAAGAACCGCACCGGGTGCACCAGGCGCTCGTACTTCAGGTAGGCTCGGATTTCCTCCTCGAGCGGGGCGATATTCGCCAACACATTGCCGTGAGTAATGACGACGCCCTTGGGATCGGCTGTAGTGCCCGACGTGAAGACGATTTCGAGAATGTCGTTGCGACCGGGCAGGACAGCATCAATGAACTCCTGACCGGTGCAGCTTGCTTCCGAAACATCTTCGAGATTCGAAACGACTCCGCCGAGATCACAAATCGACTCGCAATGCCGATGCGAAGCAACAACGAGTTTTGCGCCAACCTGCGAACATACTCGACGGGCGAAGTCGGCCGATGCTCCATCGTCCATCGGGACAACCACGACGCCGCGCAGCGTGCATCCAAAGAAAGCCGCGACCCACTCCGCAGAATTCTCGCCCCACAGCATGACGCGGTCGCCTTTCCCAATGGCACGGCGCTCGAGTTCCCGAGTGAAGGTAAACGCCAGCTCCAAGACCTGCCGATACGTGAACTTTTCGGTGCGGTAGCCGCGGCGCTGGGCATACGCACAATCGTCGGCATGAGCACGGAAATGTTCGAGAACGAATGCGGCAATCGATTCAGTCATAGATCAGGGCCGCTTCTTGATTTGAAGAGCGAGATTCTCTCAGAACTAGTCTATTCAATCGTCCTTCCAAGGATCGATCGGCCTGACAGTTCAGGCCGACACGATCCAAATCTCGCCGATGTGTGCATAAGGCTCCTATCACATTACGAAAGTGGAACAAGAATCATAAAGAGCTTGCTGACCCGGTTAACCTGTGCGACATAGATATACGATGAGACGAAGCATAAGCTTGCTTTTGTTCGCCGGCGTTATCAGCGCATCTGGTGCCATCTCTTTCAGTCAGGAGAAATCCGAGGCAGCCACGATCCGTGCCCTTGAGTTGAAATGGACGGAATCGTATAAGCAGCGCAGCATCGAAATGCTCTCGTCCTTGCTGGCTGAGGAGTTTGTCATCACTGTGGAAGATGGCAACGTATACAGCAAGGCGGGATACATCAGCCACACGGCTGATTCCAAGGTGCGGGTCGACGTTGCCGAAATGTCCGACCTTAAGGTGCGCATCCACGGCGACACCGCAGTTGTGACCGGCTCTTACCGCGAGAAGGGTGTGTCTGAAGGCAAAACCTATGAGTATCGTGACCGCCTGACCGATGTCTGGGTCAAGACCGGCGCGAAGTGGCAGGTCGTGGCGTCACACTACAGCGTGCCGTTCAAACAGTGAACCTTGGCATAAGTATTTACTCCCCTCGTCCCACCCCGAGTGAGTCCGCCACGCGATTGATGTAGTTAAACCACGAGGCGATCAAAGTTATCTGCAAAATTCCACGGTCGTCGAATCCCACCGAGCGCAACCGTTCGATATCGTCCTTCCACACCTTGGTCGCATCCTTGGTCAACTTGACCACATAGTCAACCATCACGCGCTCTTGCAGTGTGATCGGGGCGGTGGTGTAGTCCTTCTGCAGCGCCTCGATCAACTCCTTGTCCAACGTCACCCTACGCAGAAACTCTGCGTGCGATTCGATTCAATAAACGCACCGGTTCGTAACCGACACCATGGTCGCGATCATCTCGTGCTGCCGGCGATTCAGTGGTAGATCGGGAGACATCAGCGCACCGAACGTCGCGAACGCGTGGTACAGGGCGTCTGGAATGAGCGTGTGCGATCCTACGATTGACGATGCGCCGGACGGATCCGGATGCACGGGCTCGGCGTACTCCTTGGGATAAAACTCTCTCTCACCTTCGATTGCCTTCCGCAACTTCTCGTCGGCTTCATCCAACGAAACGGTTCGAATCCAGGCCATCTACCCCTCTCCTCAATACGCACATTAGGCAATGCGTTTTGGAAAAATACACCGTCTCCATACGAGAGCCACATAGCACATTCATATTAGTGCCCGGTATACCATGAGGAAATGAACCTCCCGGTGAACCCACCCCTTCTGCCTATGTTGGCCAAACGGGTGGAAGAACTACCGCCTGGCGACGAGTGGATTTTCGAACCCAAGTGGGATGGATTTCGCGCGCTCATCTTTCGCGATGGCGAGGACATCTTCATCCAGAGCCGGGATGAGAAGCCGCTAAACCGGTACTTCCCTGAGCTTCTGGAACCATTGCGGGCGACTTTACCGGCTCGGTGCGTCCTCGATGGCGAGATCGTGATCGTAAAGGACGGCGAACTCGATTTCGACCTGCTGCAACTCCGGCTGCATCCCGCGGCTTCGCGCGTCAACCTGCTCGCAAAGCAGACTCCTTCTTCGTTCGTATCCTTCGACCTGTTATGCGAGGGTGACCTCGATCTTCGCAACGAACCCTTCGAGATTCGGCGTAAAAGGCTCGAATCGCTGTTGTCGTCGACGAAGCCGCCGATCCATATCACGCCGGCAACGACTGATCGCGCCAAAGCGCAAGACTGGTTTCAACGGTTCGAAGGAGCGGGGTTTGATGGCGTCGTAGCGAAGCAGATTTCAGGCGTGTACGAGCCCAACAAGCGAGTCATGCTCAAGGTGAAGCACGAGCGCGAATGCGAATGCGTGGTGGCCGGATTCCGCTGGCACAAAAAAGGCGATCGCACTCTCGTAGGCTCATTGCTTCTGGGACTCTACGATAATGCCGGGGCCCTGCAGCACGTCGGAGTGTGCGCCAGTTTCAGCACGGCAAAGCGCAAGGAATTGGTTGAGTTTCTTGATCCGTACCGGCAGAACGCACTCGAATCCCATCCTTGGAAGCATTGGGCCGAGTACATGGCGGAAGATGGAGCGAAGCGCATGCCCGGCGGCCAGAGCCGCTGGAGCCAGGGCAAAGACTTGTCCTGGGAACCGCTGCGCCCGGAACTGGTGGTCGAAGTTGCCTATGACCATATGCAGGGAGATCGTTTTCGCCACACAGCGCAGTTCCGTCGCTGGCGGGCCGACAAGAATCCTACAGACTGCACGTATGCCCAACTAGAGGTCGTTCCGCCGCAGGAGTTGGCCGCGATCTTTCCGAGTGGGCGATAGGTTCGACTATCCGCTCTTCTCTTTTCTTTTTCTGTTCCACTCCCGCCATTCCCGCGTCGGATCGTCATCGGGATCTGGGGTCTCCTGGGAGGGACGGCGTTCTTCCGGCACATGCTGCAGATTGATCCGTATCCGCGTCCACGTCGATGACCGTCCACGCATGGAATCGACCAGCACGTCCTCTGGAGCCAGTAATTGCGCCACGCCGGCATGTTTCTGCTTCCACCGCTCCAGGCCAGCCAGCGCCGCCGCTTTGTCGGTGGAATTCGCGATCACGATGAGCGGCATCTTGATCCGCGGCTTCCTGGCTGCGGATTTCGCTCGCGATGGCGCCACCCGAGGTGCCTCAGTGTCCATCTTGCGGAAATGCGGCGGCCACGGCGCATCGGCAAGCCCAGCGGCTTCGTCTTTGTCGGCTAGTTCCAGCAACTTGTCCAACGAACCCGCCGCCGAATCCGTCTGCGCATGCGGATCGCCGATCTTCTCGAAGCGCTGCGGTACTGTGAAGATCGTAAAATCGGCTGGATTGCAGTCTGGTACTTCGCTCCAGTTAAGCGGCGTCGAAACCCGCGCATCGGGCAGCGGACGCACCGAATACGCCGAGCACGTAGTACGGTCTTTTGCATTCTGGTTGTAGTCGAGGAAGACCCCGTGCCGCTCTTCTTTCCACCACTTTGACGTGGCCAGCGCAGGCACGCGCCGTTCCACGGATCGCGACAGTGCGACTGCCGCACGGCGCACCTGCTGAAATGTCCAGCGCGGCTCAATCCGGACATTCACATGCATGCCGCGCGACCCGCTGGTTTTCGGCCGGCCGCGCAGTCCCAGTTGCTCCAGCAGAGCCTTTACTTCGAGCGCCACCTTACGCACATCGTCCCATGCGACGCCAGGAACCGGATCCAGATCGATTCGCAATTCATCGGGATGCTCAAGATCGGCGGAGCGAACCGGATGCGGATGCAGTTCGATGCATCCCAGATTCACGATCCACGCCAGACCGGCGGCATCATCGACGACAATTTCTTCCGCGGTCCGCCCAGAAGGAAAGGAAAGTGTCACAGCCCGCAGCCAAGGAGGCCTCTGTCCGGGAGCACGCTTCTGATAAAAGGCTTCGCCCTCAGCGCCATTCACGAAACGTTTCAGAACAATCGGCCGATCTTTGATTCCGTTCAGCGCCCCCGGAGCCACCGAGAGGTAGTAGCGCACGAGTTCCAGCTTGGTAACGCGGACCTGCTTCGAGAAATACAGCTTGTCCGGATGCGTAACCTGAACCTCACGCCCATCAAGAGACAATACCTCGGTGGTCTCGTTTTTCCCCACGAAAACAAGGCTATCACTCCGCCTGGAGAGATCGGCTTTCGATATCCAATCCATTCTTTGCCGCCCCCATTGCTCGCTTGACAATAAATGCATGGAAGGCTATATAGCTATATAGCTATATAGCAATATAGCCAATGAGCAACAGAAAAGCTCCCGATCCTCTCGATACCACGTTTTCCGCGCTGGCCGACGCGACCCGGCGTGCGATTCTTGCCCGGCTCGCTTTAGGAGAAGCTTCCGTGAATGAACTAGCTGCGCCGTTTCGGCTCAGCCAGCCGACCATTTCCAAACACCTTAAGGTTCTGGAGCGTGCTGGGCTGATTTCGCAGGAACGTTCGGCACAACGTCGGCTGCGCCGCCTGGTCTCCAAGCCACTCGAGTACGCCACCGACTGGCTGAATGGATACAGAAATCCCGGCACTCTAAAACTCACTACGCCGACCGATCGCGAGATTACATTTCGACGTGTCTTTGCGGCGCCACGCCGCCGCGTTTTTGACGCTTTCACCCAACCGGATCTTCTCAGGCAATGGTTCTTCGGAGCTCCCGGCGGTTCCTTAGCAGTATGCGAAGTGGCTTTAAAAGCCGGGGACTCGTTTCGATACGTATGGCGCAGCCCCAACGGCAGCGAGATAGGCATGAGCGGCCGCTGCCTCGAATTTGTTAAGCCGATCCGGATTGTCGCAACCGAAAAGTTCGACCAGCCCTGGTATCCGGGTGATGCGGTGGGGACGATCACTCTCGACGAACAAGGCGGCGTCACTACGCTTACACAAACCATCCTTTACGAATCGCAAACAGCCCGGGACACGGTGCTGAAAACGCAAGTCGAGCACGGCGTGGCTCTGGGCTATGACCGGCTGGCGAAGTTGCTGGAATCGCTGTCCGTCAGAAAGGCGAAGAAATGAATTTGAGCACATCCGAGAAAAATGCCCCGTCGCGTCACATCGGGAGAAGCATTCTTGCTCTCGTCGCCGGTATGCTGACGGCGATCGTTCTGTCCCTCGGAACCGATCTTGGTCTGCACGCAGTCGGGCTGACTTCCCCCCTCGGCCAGCCGATGTCTGATCCGTGGCTGTTGCTAGCCACCACCTATCGAACCATCTATGGATTGCTCGCCAGTTATATCGTTGCCCGTCTAGCACCGAATCGCCCGATGCAGCACGCGTTGATTGCCGGCTTCATCGGACTGGTCGTGAGCATCGCAGGCGCCGTCGCCACATGGAACAGTGGCCTCGGCCCGCACTGGTATCCCCTCTCGTTGATCGTCCTGGCACTTCCGCCGGCGTGGGTTGGAGGAAAACTCCGCGAAATGCAATTGCGTTCGCAGACCGCAGCCAGCACGATGTCTTGAGATTCGTTCTCCTGAGGCGACGGATATGAAGAAAAAGCAGCAACTCCTCACCAAGGCGTCCGAACCCGACAAGGTGGATGTCTACATGCAGAAGCTCAAGCACCCACTGGCGGGAGTGGTAGCGGCCCTGAGGAAAATCATTCTGAGCACCGACGAAGAGATCGGCGAGGAGATCAAATGGAACGCGCCAACTTTCTTCTACGCAGGTGAGATGGCGCCCTCAGATCCGAAGAAGTACAAACGATACATGATCGTCTTCAATATCTATCAGAAGGATTGCATCCGCCTGGTATTTCCCAGCGGCGCCAAAATCAACGACACTTCGGGATTCTTGCACGGCGACTACGCTGACGGGAGAAGGCTGGCATTGTTCCACAACCTCGAAGAAGTGCAATCACAAACCAAGCCACTGCAGCGGGCCATAAAAAAGTGGCTAACCAGACTGGACAAAAACTAGGAACCGCGTTGCACATCCGCTAATGGCGCCATGATGCCCTCTTTGCCCGTTTGAACGCAGCTGCGGCTGCTGTTTGCCTGGTGATTCCCAAGGTAACCCTTCGGTACACTCCCTTTCGGTAACCCTTGGTAACCATGCCTTCCATGACGTCCAGACGTACAATTGGCCTTGTCCGGTCGGCCATCTGCCGATATCGCAGATGACCCCGCGACCTGCACCCGGGAGCAGCCCCCAGCGTCCATCGGGTTCTGTTCTCAATTTGGTTGGCGACACCAGGGTCTGGAGTTCGACGCTCTTATGGCATTGTTCGGGTTCAATAAGCAGAAGGTTCTCGCCAATGCGGAGAAGTACGTCCAGCAGGGCAAGCTTCAGAATGCCATCTCCGAGTACGAAAAGATTCTCAAGAACGACCCCAAAGACCTGACCGTCACCAATACCGTCGGCGATCTCTACTCGCGTATCGGCGAGAGCGACAAGGCTACAGACTGTTTTAAGAATGTCGGCGACGCCTATGCCAGCCAGGGTTTCACGGTCAAGGCCATCGCGATGTACAAGAAGATCTGCAAGCTCAAACCATCGCTCGAGAGCTTGCTGAAGCTGGCCGAACTCTACACCCAGCAGGGCCTGTTCAATGATGCCCGCGCGCAGTATCTGCAGGTCGCAGAAGAATTCCTGAAGGCCGGCGAACTCGAGAACGCGGTCCGCATCTTCCAGAAGATCCTGGAGATGGACCCGGAAAACAGCCAGATGCGCGTGAAGCTGGCCGAAGTCTACGTGCGTCTGGGCAAAAAACAGGAAGCCTGGCAGATCTTCTCCGCCGCCGTCGAGAGCATGCGCTCGAAGGGATCGCTTAGCGGCGCCGACGAAGTTCTGCAGCGCATGCTGACGCTAGACCCGGGAAACGCTTATGCCTTGCTGATGCAGGGCAAGAACCTGCTCGAGTCCGGCGACGGCGCCGGGGCCGTCGCTGCTCTTCAAAAGATTTCCGACATCGATTCCAATCCCGACGGCCTCCGCGATCTCCTTAAGGCGTATCTCCTGACCGGCCAACTCTCGGAAGCCGGAACGGTCGCCAACAAGCTGTTGACCGTGCACAACGACCTCTCGGCAATCTCAACCTTTGCCGACGCTCTCATGCAGGCGGGGCAATATGAGAACGCCCTGCAGGTCTACGATCAGCACGCGGAAAGACTCCTGGCGGAGAACTCCGACAAGGTTCTGAAGAATCTGCACACGATCATCGGGCATGTTCGCGAGAATCCCGATTCCCTGCAGAAGCTTCTGGATCTCTTCAATAAGGCAGGAGAAACCACTCACATCAGCGAAGTCACGGAACTGCTGGCCCATGCCAGCGTTCAGTCTGGAGAACTAACCCAGGCGCGCGACCTGTACCAGAAGCTGGCACAACTCGAGCCTCAAAACCCGCTGCACATGCAGAACTACCAGCAGGTGGTCAGTCAGCTTGGCGGCACTTCTGGAAGCAAGCTGATCACGCCGGAAGAGGCCGTCGTCCTGATTGACGATCTGGAAGCAACGGCACCCGCAATTCACCAGCACTATTCCGACGAAATCGCGCTCGCCGTCCGCTCGGCCCTCACTGATGCCGAATTGTTCATCTCATACAACATGCCCGCCAAGGCGTTGGGTCCGCTGCTCTCCGCCTTGCCGATGGCCTCAAACGATCTACGATTGAATCAGCGCCTGGCCGCGTTGCACACCCGCGCCGGACGTTTTGCCGAAGCCGCGGTCTGCTGCCGCACGTTACAGAACATTTACTCCGAAGCCGATCACCCGGACGAAGCCTCGCGCTACTCAGAACTCGCGGAACGTTACGAAGAGCGGTCGTCAGCTCCCGCAAGTCGCGACTCCGGAGAAGAAGCTCCTATCTTCCTTGATGCTCCGGCGCCTGAAGCGCACGTGGCCGAGCCGGAAGTGGCAGAATTTGCCATTGAAGAAGCTCCGGCGGAAATCTCGATTGAAGAGCCGGAGGCACCCTCCACCCCCAAGCCAGAAGAAGCCACCGTCCAGTCTGCCGCCCCGTGGCCCACGGCTGCACCCGCTGCAGAGGTCAGCGCCGAACCTGAATTCGCCGTGGTCGATGAGTCCGCCTCAGCAGCACCCGTGGAAGCTGCGGCTCCGACTGAGGAAATTGATCTCTCCTCGGAGTGGGATGACGCCATCACCATCGAGGCAGACGATACATCACCCGCCGCCCTTGAAGGACCTGCTGCTGTTGAGGAATCGGCCTCAGCGACTACCGCGGAAGAATCCAACCCGCGTGTCGGTGAGACCATCGAAGAAATTCACTTCTACGTCGGTCACGGCATGCCCGAGCAGGCCCTGGCCGCTCTCGCTAAGCTCCAGACACTGACCCAGGATCTGGCAAAGATCGAAGAACTTCGCGCGGAGATTGACGCGGCCATGCAGCCGGCCGAGGAGATGACGGTAGAGGCTGAGGCCGCAGTCGAAGAACTTACGGCCGACGACATTCCCTCCGCTGAGATTGCCGAGGAGGCTCCTGTTGCGGCGGAGCCGGAGCCGACCCCAGCCCCAGAGCCTGAACCGGTCGCGGAAGTAGTGCCCGAACCCGAGCCGGAGCCTCAGCCCGAACCCGAGCCTGTGGGCGAGGCGGTTCCCGTTGCGCAGGAGCCCGAGCCTCCATCTGAGCCGGGTGTTCTGAAGGAATTCGTTAGCGACCTCGAATCGTCTCTCGGCGATAGCTTCTTGCCCGGTGCCGTTCCGCATGAGGAGCCTGCGCCCGCTCCCGCAGCCCAAGCTAAGCCGGCAGCTGCGCCCGCGCAGCCAGCCCCGGTCCTGGGCGAGTTCGTTGCTGACATCGAAGCATCTCTCGGCGAAGATTTTCTCAAGGCGGCTCCCGTACCTGAGCCTAAGCCGTCCGCGCCCGTCGCGGCCGTCAAACCCGTATCGGTTCCGCCACCGGCGATTCCGGCAGAGCCCAGGAAAGTCAGTCCCCTGGCCGCGAGTGCCGCTGCCTCCGCCGCGCCCTCGTCGTCAGTCGCGCCGGTTTCAGCGCCTGCGGTGAAAGCTCCACCGGCACCCCCGATGCCGGTTGCGTCAGCAGCACCAGTTCCTCCGGTAGCTCCAAAGCCACAACCACCAGCCGCACCGGTTCTGCCTGCGGTCGCTCCGGCTCCTGCGGGCAAGTCCCCGTTTGCCGAGGAGGCCGGCATCGATCTGGCCGACATGTTCGGTGAGTTGAAAAAGGATCTCGAGGCCGATGTCGCTTCCACTGACGAAGATCCCGAAACGCACTACAATCTGGGCATCGCGTTCCGCGAAATGGGCCTGCTAGACGAAGCCATCGGAGAGCTCCAGAAAGCTTGCCAGTCCTTCGATCGCGGACAGCCGTTCCCTCAGATCATGCAGACTTACACTTGGCTGGCACAATGTTTCCTTGAGAAGGGAGTTCCTGAAGCCGCCGTCCGCTGGTACGACCGGGCTCTCCAGGTTCCCACCATCGACGGCGAAACGCGGGTGGCCTTGAACTATGAACTGGCCGCTGCCTACGAAACCGCTGGCGATAAGACGTCAGCACTCAAGCATTTTATGGACGTCTACGGAAGTAACATCGATTATCGGGATGTCGCCGAGCGCATTAAGGCCCTGAAGTCGTAAAATAACCCGGATGGCTTTCGAAGTCCCTTTGACCGGGATCCAACGCATTAGAATCTGCCCCGCGGAGCCGGAGCTGCCCTGAATGAGTGATCCCATATTCTCCGGCGCACCCGGCAACGTTCCCGAGCCCCCCAGTCCCCCAGCCGATACGCCCACGATTCTCCTGGATCCTGCTGAGAGTCGGCCACGAGCGATGCAGCTGTGGATGCATCGCATCTCCGTCTTTCTGTTTGTCTTGATCAGCGCTGTAGCCGGCGTGCTCCTGATTATTTTGCCCTGGACGCCGGAGTGGACTGACAACTACCTGCTGCTCTCATTCCCGGCCCTGCGGAGCTTCGTTACGAATGGTTTTTTTCGCGGGATCTGCAGCGGACTGGGCCTGCTCGACATCTGGATTGGTTTCTGGGAGGCTTTGCACTACCACGAACATCACTAGCCGGGCTAGCAGCACATTTCCCATTCTGAAGTTTTGAGTTATTGCATGCCTGAACATCTGAAAGCCGCACCCGTACCGTATGAAAACGAGTTGTTCCTCAACAGTCCCGATGGCCGCATCCTGCGGATATTGGCGGAATATCAGGAGCCGTTGGCCCGCTTCCGCCGCGAGCAGATCCAGGACACCGTGGTGTTCTTCGGATCGGCGCGATTCCAGGGACACAAGGCCGCCACGGAGCGCCTGGATGCGATCGGCGAGAAGAATGCAACGCCGGATCAATTGCAGGAGGACTACAAGCGCGCTCAGGCGACTGTCGACACGGCGCGCTACTACGAAGATGCCCGCAAACTCGCCTACCAGTTAACCAAGTGGTCGATCAACATTCCGGCGCGCCGGCATCGCTTCGTCGTGACGACGGGCGGAGGTCCCGGCATCATGGAGGCCGCTAACCTCGGCGCCCACGAAGCCGGCGGCAAGAGCATCGGATTGAACATCCAGCTTCCTTTCGAGCAGCACCCAAACCCGTTCGTCACTCCCTCACTCAACTTCCAGTTCCACTATTTCTTCATGCGCAAGTTCTGGTTCGCTTACCTCGCCAAGGCACTGGTCATCTTCCCTGGCGGCTTTGGCACCATGGACGAGCTCTTTGAGATCCTGACTCTTGCGCAGACTGAGAAGCTGGCCAAGAAAATCCTGGTCATCATCTACGGCAGCGAGTATTGGAACAAGATCATCAACTTCCAGGCGTTCGTCGATTCTGGTACGGTCTCGCCCCCGGATCTCGACTTGTTCAAAGTTGTCGATAATCCCGAAGAAGCCTTTGAGTTCCTCCGAGATGGGCTGACAACATATCACCTCGGCGAAGCGCCCAAGAAGAAGGGCGACGTGCTTCCGGAAATCGCCAAGACCAGACCGTAACTGAACGGTCCTGGCAGAGGTCGCAGCCGCCAAGCGGCGAAAGATTGCGGCCCACAGCGCAAGCCGTGGGAAGCCAAACAAATTGAGGAAGCCCCAAAAGGGGTGAAAGCAAGCCCGCGGTGGTAAGCCGTGTATGCCAGATTGTTGCCTTCTGTACTACATCACCGATCGCAAGGCTATCGCCCCGGACGAACCCACCCGCCGAAGACGTCTGCTTGAGAAAATCGCTGAGGCCGCCCGCGCCGGCATCGACTACATCCAACTCCGTGAGAAAGATCTGTCAACGCGAGAGCTGGAATCCTTAGCCCGCGAAGCAATCGGCGTTCTAAACGAAATCAGAACTGACAATCGAGATCTGAAAACAAAACTGCTGATCAATTCCCGCGCAGACGTCGCCCTGGCCGTCGGGTCAGACGGCGTTCATCTCCGTTCCGAAGACATCTCTCCCCTGGACGGGAAGGTTATCTGGGAAAGATGCGTTACGGGCGTGCTGCGAACGCGAGGCGCAACGCAAGCACCGCTGATCGGCGTCTCGTGTCACTCCCCAAGCGAAGTGCTCCAAGCCGAAGCGAACGCAGCGACGTTCGCCGTCTTTGCCCCGGTGTTTGAGAAGAATGATGCCCCGCATACGCAGCCCGCAGGCCTGTCGCAACTCCGCGAAGCGTGCCGCGCAAAAATCGCCGTCCTCGCGCTGGGTGGTATCAATCTGGAAAATGCTCAAGCGTGCCTCGAAGCCGGCGCTTCAGGGATCGCCGCCATCCGTCTCTTCCAGGAAAACGACATTGCTGCGATAGTTGCGCAACTCCAAACTCCCTTGTGATCGTCTGTGCCCCCGTCGTGATCAATGTTCGTTGTTACACTAATCCGAAATGCAACCAGTCCTTCAAGTAAAGTTGGCCCTTGTCCGAATCCCAGCGTGCGATTTCCTCATGGGTTCCGACAAAGGCCAGGACTGCGAGCGCCCGGTTCATCGGGTCTGGATTGATTCATTCTCAATTGCTGCGACCCAGGTCACGAACGAAGAATATGGGCGCTTCCTCCGCGCGACCTCACAAACTCCTCCGCCCTTCTGGGCCCACCCGAACTTCAACCACCCCCAGCAGCCCGTGGCGGGAGTCTCCTGGCACGAAGCTCTCCGCTACTGTGAATGGCTCAGCATACAAACAGGACGCCGCTTGCGGCTTCCGACGGAGGCAGAGTGGGAGTGCGCATCCCGCGACGGTTTGGAGCAAACACAGTTCCCGTGGGGAGACGAACCGCCGCAATCGCTGCCGAACTACTCGACCCGCTGGCAGACCGGACCCGAACCGGTCGCGCAATACCCACCCAACACGTTCGGGTTGTACGACATTGGCGACAACGTCCACGAATGGTGCAGCGACTGGTACGATCCGAACTATTACGCCATCTCGCCCGGGCGCAACCCGCAAGGCCCCGAGCAAAGTCCAATGAAGCCACCCCGCAAGTCTTCCCGCGGAGGCTCCTGGCGCCACCACATCAAAGTGGCACGCTGCTCTGCGAGATCCAGCATCCCGCCAGACTTTCAATATGCTGATTACGGATTTCGCATAGCCTGCGACGCATCTTGATCTGCTCTGATCTGCTCACGACACAGATCAGTGTGGAATTGCCCGCATACGCACCCCGATCACATTCGGCACGGGCCACGCCACCGCGTTCTGATCGTTCTCCTTGAACGAGGTCTCATAACTCCCGAACATCTCCAACTCGGTCTCGCCGGCATGCACATAGAGTTGAGCTTCGGGACCGCCCTCCATATGCTGCGCCGCCACCAACCCGATTCCGGCGGCAAGCAATTCCTGATTCAAATCGTGCATCGAGAAAGGCGAACGCGAATAGATAAAAAGAATATGCCCTTCTCCGTCTTCACCGACTGCCGCCTCGCTCCATTCCCGGCTCTGCTTGGCCCACTGATTGAGTCCCGGGCGCTTGATGAGTCTCAGGTTCTGCACGGCAGAGGTATAGTCTGCGAGAATTGTTTGCAAATCCACTCCCGGGGAATCGAGATCGAAGATCCTGAAGGCGGGAACCGTCCTCGATTCGCGTGGATGGAATGCCATGACCGACTGATAAGCGTTCACCCGGCTGTTGTAGACCTGGTCCTGGCTTCGCACATAGCCGAGGTGCGTTTTGCTGTCCGCTGCAAACATTCCTGCATTGATGGCAGCGGCATATTTCTGTTTGTGCGCCCATTCCCGGGCCGTGTGACCAGCGGACTCTCCAGTCTGAAGAACACCGATTATTTCCAGTTCCCAGCGACTGGGATCCATCCGCAACACCGTGATCTTCGAATCCCCGAGGATGCTTTGTTTGCGGGCCTGGACTTCCCGGATCTCCATTCCAGCGGCAAGAGTCCGCCAGCCCGACTCCGCTCGCGCTGGAGGCTCCCCTTGCACTCCCATTAGAGCCAGAACAACTCCAAAGGCGCACAGCTGTCGCCAGATCGGGCATTCCATATAATCTGTCCTTTCTAGAACTGGCCAGCCATGCAGCCGGCCCGGAAACGGAGACTATGTTCCACGAAGACCTCCTGCAGCACAAGCGCATCCTGATCACCGGCGGCGGCACCGGCCTTGGCAAAGGCATGGCTGCCCGCTTCCTCGAACTCGGAGCCACGGTCTACATCTGCGGGCGCCGCGAGGAAGTCCTGAAAGCCGCTGTGGAAGAGCTGAAGTCCAAAGGCCCGATCCTCCCAATCCCATGCGATGTTCGAAGCCTCGAAGCCGTCGAGCAGATGATCGAATCGACCTGGCGCGAAGGCCCTCTTGACGTACTAGTGAACAATGCGGCTGGAAACTTCATCGCCCGCACCGAAGAGCTTTCCCCGAACGCATGGCAGTCAGTGATCAACATCGTTCTCGTCGGCACGCTCAACTGCACCATGGCCTGCGGACGCCGCTGGTTGGCCACAAAGCTTCCCGGCACAGTTCTCAGCATTTCCGCGACATACGCGCCAGTAGGCTCGGCGTACGTCGTTCCCTCCGCCGTGTCGAAAGCCGGAGTCGAAGCTCTGACTCGCAGCCTGGCCGTGGAGTGGGGCGACCGTGGCATTCGCATGAACGCCATCGCTCCCGGCCCGATCCCAACCCAAGGAGCGTTCTCCCGAGTCCTTCCGCGTAAAGAACTGGAAGCCCTTGCCCTAGAGCGCCATCCCATGCACCGCTTTGGAACCGTCGAAGAGCTTGCCAATCTGGCAGCCTTCCTCATCAGTGACAGCTCCGGCTATATCAACGGTGAAGTGATCCGTATGGATGGAGGTGAATTCCTGCAAGGTGCCGGAGAGTTCAGCGCCTTGGGTCGCATGCTCAAGGAAGAAGACTGGCAAGCACTCAAACCTAGAAAGAGATAACGTGGCTGGGTGCCACACTCCTGGCAGACTTGCCAGAAGTGGATATTTTCAAGAGCAACCCACTACGACTAACGCCGCTCGTCTTTCGGCATCACAATCGCTTTCAACAGCAGATTCACCAGGCTCAGCACAATCGCCCCGATGAACGCCGCGAGAAACCCATGCACCTGAAATCCAGGTGAAAGCAGCGCCGATGCCAGCTCCAGCATCAGTGCATTGATGATCAGCCAGAACACCCCAAGCGTGACCACGGTCAGCGGGAATGTAACTATTTTGAGAACGAACCCGATCGTCGCATTAATGAATCCGATGACCAACGCCGCGATCAGCGCGCTCTTCCACCCGCTGACGTAGACGCCGCTGACGAGTTGGGCAACCACCCAAACTGCGATCGCGCTCAGAATCCAGTTTAAGAGCAGCCTTAGCATATGATTCTCCGCATCGCATCATAGGCCTGCGCACTGGTTTTGTCATTCCGCCAGGTCAAGTACTGCGTGATCATGCAGCTCCAGGATTCGAATGGCAATTCAACTTCTCCATGCTGACTTCGAACCTCTGAATCTCAGATACCCTGTCCCTCGGTCATACCGCTAAAAAAATTTACACCGCATTCTCCAGCTGTGTGAGGCACGTGCGGTACACTACGCAATTCGTGTCTCGGGAGGAAACCCATGCCAGATGCATTACTCAGCGGATCCGAGTTCAAAAAACAATTGCGTGCGGGACAGCCCAAGATGGGCCTGTTCCTTAACGCACACAGTCCCACCGTCGCCGAGCAACTCGCCTTCTCCGGTTACGACTGGCTGCTCGTCGACACCCAACACGGTCCCATGGGCTACGAGCGTCTCTCGGCGATGCTCAGCGGAATCTCCAATGGCGGCGCTAAGAGTCTGGTCCGCGTCGGCGGATTCGACGATCGCCCCGGCATCCAGCAGGCCCTCGACATGGGCTCCGACGGCGTCCTCGTTCCCTATATCAACACGGCGGATGAAGCTCGCCAAGCCGTAAGCTGCACAAGGTATCCGACTGCAGGGACGCGTTCCGTGTACTTCCCGCAACGCAGCATGAACCGCGCCGGACTGCTCGGCTACGCGGGCAACTGGAACAACGAAGCCATCGTAGCGCTGCAAGTCGAGACGGCCTCCTGCATCAAGAACATCGCCGAAATCGCCGCGGTGCCCGGCGTCGACATTCTCTTCCTCGGCCAGAACGATCTCTGCATGTCGATGGGCCTTTACGAAAAATACAAATTCCCCGACATGTACACCTCGCCCGAACTCGATGCAGCGACCAAGAGCCTTATAGAGAATGCGCGGAAGAACAATGTAATTCTGGGCCTGTTCCTGTTCGGCACTGCCCGGGTCGGCGAATTCCTCGAGAAAGGATTCACCTTCATCAGCATCGGCAACGACCTGCATCATGTTCTGACGCAAGCCGGAGCCTACGTCGTCGACATGGAAAAAATCGCGCAAGAAAAAGGAAAATCCTGGAAGCGCCGCCCAACCGCGTTGTTCTAGCACGATCAGTGAAAACCGGGTGCCCCACCTCTGGCCGATGTTGCCAGAAGTGGGGCTTTTGATTTTCCACTGTGATCCTCGGTGGGCTCTTCAGTTTCAAGTAAAATCAAACTCCGCATGCAGATCCTGAACGAAATCGAAACCCGAGTCTTGGGCTCGTTAATCGAGAAAGACATCACCACGCCCGACTACTACCCGCTCTCGTTGAACGCGTTGGTCAACGCTTGCAACCAGAAAAACAACCGCGACCCCGTGATTACCCTGGAAGAGAACGCCGTACGCAATGCCCTGACCACTCTCCAGGAAAAGCGCATGGCCGGGCCCGCGAGCGGCGCCGACAGCCGCGTCACGAAATACGAGCACCGCCTGCAGGAGGTCTTCAACTTCGATCGCCGCGAAATCGCGATCATTTGCGTCCTCCTCCTGCGAGGCGCGCAAACTCCCGGCGAACTCCGCGGACGTACCGAACGCATGTATCACTTCGACACCCTCGAAGACGTCGTCTCAACGCTCGACCGGCTCGCCCAGCGCGACCCGCGGCTTGTGTGCATCCTCGCTCGCCAGCCCGGCACAAAAGAATATCGCTATATGCATCTGTTCTCGGGCGAGCCGCTGGAACCCACGGTCTCTCGCGCAACACTCGAACGGGAGTCCGCCGCCGTGCCCTCATCGGACACCTTGGTTCAGGCTGCCCCTCCGCCCGCCCAACGCCTCGCTCGTCTCGAAGAAGAAGTAGCCAGCCTCCGCCGCGAACTCACTGAGGTCCAGCAACAACTCGTCGAATTCCGCAAGCAGTTCGAATGATCTTGTCGAGAAGAGGCCGAGACGTGTTCTGTTTGTTGAGGTTTAACAGGATTGACTGGGTGCCCGACTTCTGGCCGATGTTGCCAGAAGTGGGGATTTTCTCCCCAGATTGAAAGCGAACCTCACGAAACACGCCGGGAACTTCTCAGCTCCTGCCAACGTACAATCCATTAAGGGAGGTCTCCCATGTTCACATTCTTACTCTGGTGCATCCTCTTCATCCTGTGCTGGCCTCTCGCGTTTTTGGCACTTGTCGCTTATCCCATTGTCTGGCTCCTCTTGCTTCCATTCCGCATCGTCGGAGTCGCTGTCCACGGTGTGCTGGAAGTCATTTACCTGGCGATAACGCTCCCTTTCCGTCTCCTTTCGGCCCCGTTTCGCGTCTGAACAATTGTCAACTGTCATCCTGAGCAAGAATTGGTCTTTGCAGCGAAGCGCAAAGACCATCCGCAGTCGAAGGATCCCTATTTCCGGTCCGGGAATAGGCCGTTCCCTGAATTCCCGCCTTTCTGCGCACTCCGTTTTGGTGTAGCCTCAGAGAACGCCACGTTCTGGGGAGGACCTCATGCGTCGTCGCGAATTCCTCGTTCGTACCGCAACCGCCGCCGGAGTAGCCTGGCTTTCATCCAAATCGATTCTCAGGGCACTGGCTGATCAGACTCTTGGTCAAAAGTTTTCCGCCTCCGATACGGTCACCCTCGGCGGCACTGGCATCAAAACCAGCCGCCTCGCCATGGGCACCGGAACGGTGGGCTCCGGTCATCACTCGCACCAGACCGCTCTCGGCATCGAAGGACTATCGGATCTCCTGCGCAACGGGTACGACCATGGCTTACGCTTCTTCGATTCCGCGGATTCCTATGGAAGCCATCCGCACGTAGCCGAAGCCCTCAAGCACGTTCCTCGCGACAAAGTCACCGTCCTCACGAAATCCTGGGCCCGCGATGCCGCCGGCATGCGCGCCGACCTCGACCGCTTCCGCAAAGAGCTTGGCACCGACTATCTGGACATCTGCCTGATGCACTGCGTCACCGAAGCTGACTGGACAACACAATTCCGCGCCGCCATGGATGTTTTGTCCGAAGCCAAGCAGAAGGGAATCATCCGCTCTCACGGATGCTCCTGCCACAGCATTGAGGCTCTACGGGCGGCCGCCAAGAGCCCATGGGTGGAAATTGATCTCGTCCGTATCAACCCCGTTGGCGCCTACATGGACTCCGATCCTGCGACGGTCCTAAGCGTATTAAAAGAAATGAAGGCGGCAGGCAAAGCAGTAGTCGGGATGAAGATCCTGGGACAGGGGCAACTCACGAAACGTCAGGACGAAGCAATCAAATATGCGCTGTCATCAGGCGTGCTAGATGCCTTCACCATCGGCGCCGAAAGCAAGCAGGAGCAGGAAGATCTGATCCGCCGAATCGCCGCAGCGTAATCCTGATCGAAGGCAAGCAACGATGGGTGCCCCACTTCTGGCCGACTTTGCCAGAAGTGGGTTTTAGAGTGCATTCATGTAGGGACAGCCGCCTCGGCTGTCCAGCCGCGAAGCGGCGAAAGAAGTGCCTGCCCAGCGTAATGACCCTTGATTGTTCTCGCTATCGCACCGAGGGTCTGCCTGTCCGAGCCGGAGACCTCCGTCGAAGCCACCACGCTCGCACGCATTGTCCCGGAATGAATGCCTTCTCGAAATACCATGACTGGCTGCCAGGTTCGTGGTGAAGGCTGGCATCGCCTCCGGCGGCAAACTCAAGTTCCTCCGGCAGAGCTTCGATCTGTAGGGTCGCTCCCAGCGTAGCTTCGGTGAGCTCCGTCACGTCACAATATTGCTCAGGCACGGTTATCCCATATCTCCACGTGACTTGGCACGCGGCCTTCTCGCCCGCCCTGACCGGTTTCAGGCTCAAAGGCGGCAAAGCGCTTCTGGGCACGCGTGTCACGCCCAGCGCATCCTCGGCTTCCGCTTTGCGGGCGAGGCTGTCGTCAGAGAACGTGTGGATCTTCCTTCCGGCAATTCCATACTCCAGAAAACGAAACTCCGGCTGGAAAAGAGTCTCTGCTGCCATCTCCGGCGCGTAGTCGCGGACCGCTTCCGAGTAGTTCCTCACCTCAAACCTGACCTCCACATTTACCTGCACGCACCCATCCTCGGGAGACGAAAACGTATAAGACTTCACGTAGTGATCCCGCACCAGGTCGGTAGACACAACATCACGAACTGGACCTTGCATATCAACCGGCAAACCTCGCCCGACCAATCTTTGGGCCAACCCATCTGAGACTCTTTCCACCAGCAACTTCGCGGAGAAAAGATCAATGGCCACTCCCAGAACCATGGCGACGATAAAGGCATCGGCAAGAAAATAAACCAGCTCGTTGCCAGGCCACCAATATGGATACTTGAGTCTGGCAATAACGCCCACTATGCCCGCGACCACGAAGGGTGTCAGCAAGCGTACATGGTCTCTCAGCGACATCGCATAGAAGCGCCGTGGCTTGCTCCTGGCCTCCTTCAGCGGAGGACGAGCAGGAGCCTCTTTTTCGGTTGCTTCGTCTACCGTAAGAATCTCGATTGGGGGCATAACCCTACCTCGGTGATGGTTGTTCTGCGGTGGGCGTTAGGTGTGAAAACAGATTCTCTGCGCATCCGGGCGTACCCAATGTCGCCGGTCTGGCCAGAGTGATGACTCAGCGTAGTGGATTAATGGTGTCGTCGTAGAGTATACAACTGCAAGCCCCAGTCCCTAAGTTCCAATGGTGTAATCACGAATGGGATTTTGACCGGGCAAAGTCTGCCTCCGAATTCCATGTAGTGAACCCGGCGGGCATGACTCGCTCTTAACTCTCCATCACCTTCAATCCCGGACTCACAATCAACCGCGCTTCAGTCGCCTTCTGGACATCCTCGGGCATCAGTCCCGGCGCAATCTCCTCCAACACAAGCCCGTCCCGCGTCACGCGAATATACGCCATCTCGGTCGCGATCGTATCGACCACGCGCACCCCGGTAAGCGGCAGCGTGCACTTCTTCAAGATCTTCGGCGCACCATCCTTCGTCGTGTGCTCCATCGCCACCACAACGCGCCTCGCGCCCGCAACCAGGTCCATCGCTCCACCCATGCCCTTAACCATTTTTCCAGGAATCATCCAGTTGGCGATACTCCCGGTTTCATCGACCTCCATGGCTCCCAGCACACTCAGATCAATGTGCCCGCCGCGGATCATGGCAAACGAATCCGCACTCGAGAAATACGAGGTCCCCGGCATCTCGCTGACGGTTTCTTTGCCCGCGTTGATCAGATCCGGATCCTCTTTCCCTTCGACCGGATAAGGCCCAATCCCCAGCATCCCATTCTCCGACTGCAGCGTAACTGTCATGCCCGCCGGCACATGATTCGCGATCAGAGTCGGCATGCCGATCCCGAGATTCACATAAAACCCATCCCGCAATTCGCGTGCAATCCGCCGCACAATCCGCTCGCGCTTGTCCACGTCTCTAGCTGGCTTATTCATCTTGTCGTTAATCGCCGGTCGTCACTTGGTCCTTAGTCGTCGGCCCAAACGTCTCCACCTGTCATCCTGAGCGGAGTCGAAGGATCCCTATGCACAGACCACTGATCACTGACCACTGGCCACCTTCCGCACCGTCCTCCGCTCAATTCTCCGCTCGTACAACTCACCCTGAAAAATCCTCTTCACGTAAATCGACGGCGTATGAATCGCATCCGCATCTAACTCCCCCACCTCCACTAGGTGCTCCACCTCAGCGATCGTGACCTTCGCCGCCGTTGCCATCATGGGATTAAAATTCCGCGCCGTCTTCCGATACATCAGATTCCCCGATTTATCGCCCTTCCATGCCTTTACGAAAGCAAAATCCGCAGTGAGCCCACGCTCCATCAGATAAAGCCGACCGTCAAATTCCCGCGTCTCTTTTCCCTCGGCGACAATAGTTCCCACTCCGGTCGGCGTATAGAACGCCGGAATCCCGGCCCCACCAGCGCGAATCCTCTCGGAAAACGTCCCCTGCGGAATTAGCTCGAGTTCGATTCTCCCCTGCAGCACCATCTCTTCCAGTAACTTGTTCTCGCCGACATAGGTTCCGATGTGATGCACAATCTGCCCCGCCGCCAGCAGCAACCCGTTGCCTGCTCCATCGATTCCAACGTTGTTGCTGATGGTATGCAGATTTTTCGTGCCTTTCCGCGCCAGCGCTCGAATCAGATTTTCCGGCATTCCGCACAGGCCGAATCCCCCAATCATGATTGCCGCACCGTCAAACACGTCGCGGATGGCCTCATCCGCATTGGCAACAACTTTGTTCATGGCGTGAGCATTCTATCTGAATTCTCGGATGGGACACACTCTGCCCGGATTGCGCCTCCGCCAATTCATGACCATCATTTGACATCCTGGAGACACGTTGGCGCATCCCCACCGCGCCTGCGCGCGTCCAATCATGCAAACGGAAACGAATGAGTAGCAAGAGACGTTGTCAGCTCTGTTCTTGACGAGGCGGTGACAAAACGCAGAGCACACGGAAGCGAACCTGCTCCCGTGTAATGCGGCAGCCCCGGTTGCAAGCCCGGGCATGAAGGCGGCGTGAGATGTCTCCCCTCGAACTCGATCAGAAACTGGAACAGATCATTCGCGAACTCACAAGGCGCATCGTGGTGCCCCGCTGGAACGAGTTCGACGCGTTGTTGGAAGCGGCACTTCGAATCTGCGAACGATACGAGTTGGGAAGAGCCCCCCGCGCAGCCTCTAGGATTGCTTATGACACGACTCAGAACGCCACGCAGCTTATGACTTCTTCACTCGAGCCTTCCTCAGCTGATGCGCCTGCTCAAACTCATCCGCCAATTGCCGCGTAGCCAGGTTCTCCCGGATGTGCGCCAGCCGCTGTTCCACTTTCCAGAGTGCGTCCTCGAGATTCTTCTTGTTGCTGATCGCCACATCCCGCCACATCGAATACGGACTCGCCGAGATCCGCGTCATTTCCTGCAGCGCGCGTCCGCCCGCGGGCAACAGCGGTGCCTCCGCCCCGAACTCCTCGACCAGCGTTGCCGCCAGCGCTGTTGCCATCATTTGTGGCACATGGCTGATCCAGGCGCACAGCCGGTCATGCTCTTCAGCCGGAAGCACGGCGATGCGGGCACCGATAGCGTCAATCCACCCCGCAAATTCGGCGAATAGTCCTTCATTCAGATTCTGCTCTGGCAACGGAGCTAGGAACCAGACCGCCTTCTGAAACAGATCCGCATCGGCGAAATCGACGCCGCTCATTTCCTTCCCCGCCATCGGATGCCCGGCAAGAAACCTCTTCCCGGCGCTCTTGCCGAACACTTTTAAGGCTCGCTCCACAATTGCAGCCTTGGTGCTTCCCACATCGGTCAGCAAGGTCTTGCTCGGCAGTACCGGCCCCAATCGGTCGATCAAGTCACAAATCGCGAGCACCGGAGGGGCCAGCACCACCACCTGCGAACCCCGAACCGCATCCCCCGGGTCGACCGTCCCGTCATCGATCGCCCCGCGCATCCGCGCGCGTTCCAGCGTCCCTTCGCGATCACATCCGACGATTCGCCCTGCGAACTTCCTTTTCCGCAGTGCCAGCGCCAGCGATCCGCCAATCAGTCCGGTTCCGATAATCGTGATTTGCCGAATCGCCATAAAAAAGATCAAGTAATTGGACAAATCGAGTAATTGGATAATTACTCAATTTCCTAATTCCACAATCACTCAATTCTCTAGATTTTCCGTCCAACCGCCGGGGCAATAATCCGCAGTTCGTCCATCAGTTTCGCGAACTGTTCGGGGAACAGTGATTGCGCTCCATCGGACCATGCCTTGTCGGGCGTGCAGTGTACTTCGATCAATAACGCGTCCGCGCCCGCCGCCACCGACGCTCTCGCCATGGGTGCAACCTTGTCGCGGCGCCCTGTCCCATGCGACGGATCCGCTGTCATCGGAAGATGCGACAACTTGTGAATGATCGGAATCGCGGAAATATCCATGGTGTTGCGCGTATACGTCTCAAACGTCCGGATGCCGCGCTCGCACAAAATCACGTCGTAGTTCCCACCCGCCATGATGTACTCGGCGGAGAGCAGCAGTTCTTCCAACGTTGCCGCAATGCCGCGTTTCAGCAGTACGGGCTTCCGTACCTTTCCCAGTTCGCGCAGCAGGTTGAAATTCTGCATATTCCGGGCTCCCACCTGCAGGATGTCCACATAGGGCAGCATCAAGGAAATCTGAGAGATTTCCATGACCTCGCTGATGACCAGCAATCCGAATTTCTCCCCCGCTTCGCGAAGCAGCTTGAGCGCATCTTCTCCATGTCCCTGGAACGAATACGGAGAACTGCGCGGCTTGAACGCTCCGCCCCGCAGCACCTTGGCACCGGCTTGGGCCACTGCTTCTGCGGTCGAAAAAAGCTGTTCGCGCGTTTCCACCGAGCAGGGACCCGCCATCACGATAACTTCATTTCCGCCGACACCAATTCCGTCGCGCAACTGGACAATCGTCCCCTCAGGTCGAAAACTCCGGCCCGCCAGCTTGTACGGAGAACTGATCCGGTGGACTTCCTGCACCCCAGGAAGCAGTTCGATATTCCGGATATCGAACTCGATCCCCGAGCCAACGGCTCCCAGCACCGTCATCCGGGCACCCGTCGAGCGATGGACCTCGAACCCCAGCTTCACCAGATGTTCGATCACCTGTTGTATCAGCGCTTCATCGGCGCCTTCTTGCATGGCAACAATCATAGAAAACAGCTCCTGGCTACTAGCTTCCAGCTCCTGGCTTTTCTTGCCCGCAGATGCTGCTGCGTCCAAACGAGAATGTCACGCCGCAAAAGGTCCTGGTCAGAGCCAGTTTGGCTAGAAGCTAGCAGCTAGCAGCTTTCTTCAATCATTCACTTCCGAATCCAATTCCGACTCCGACTCCGTAGCCTCCGGCGTGGCAGTGATCTCTTCCTTCTGAATATTCCGCATCACATCGATAATGCGCTCGTAAATCCGCACCAGGTCCCGCCCGGGCAACGGCCCCTGATTTACATTCTGCACGTTTTCGAATACCACCCGCTCCCGGTCCGGCTCGTAGATCGGCAACGACGTATCCCGCTTCAGCTTCCCGATTGCAATCGCCGCCTTCGCGCGTTCACTCAGCAGCGCCACCATCCTGCAATCCAGTTCGTCAATTTTCTTGCGCCAGTCTTCGATGTCCATAAAACCAGCCGTCAGCAATCAGCAGGATTCCGCTCCACAGCTTCGAATGTGGGGTGACCCACCTCTCTCTGATGTTGCGAGACGTGAGAATACAGAACGGCAGTCATCGCGCAGTGGCCGACAGCTGAGAGACCGCTGACAGCCTCCTCACAAATTCTCCCACCGCCGCCGCTTCTCGTCCCCGATTCCGCTCAATCGTCTCCACAATCGCGCTCCCGACAACGACCGCGTCGGCGAATTCCCCGACTTCCTCGAACTGCTCCGCAGTCGAAATCCCGAATCCCAAAGCAATCGGCAACTTTGTAACTCCGCGAAGCCGCTTCACCAGCTTGCGCGCATCCTCCGCTAGCTGCTGGCGTTGCCCTGTAACCCCGGTCCGCGAGACCGCGTAGACGAAGCCACGCGACGCACCCGCAATTCGCCGCAGTCTCTCGTCGGAACTCGTCGGCGCTGCCAGAAATATCGGCGACAAATCATACTCACGCATCGCCCGCAAATATTCCTGCGCCTCTTCCACCGGCAAGTCGGTCACCAGTGCTCCATCGATGCCGGCGGCTCGCGCCACTTTGCAAAACTTCTCTAGCCCCATTCGCAGAATCGGATTCAAATACGAGAACACGATCAGCCCCGTCGACTGCGCGTGTTGCCGAATCTCCGCTGCCAGAGTCAACACCTGTGCCAGGGAAGTCCCACGCTTCAACGCCCGTTCGCTGGCGCGTTGAATCACCGGGCCGTCCGCCACCGGATCGCTGAACGGCACGCCTAACTCAATGACATCCGCTCCAGCCTCAATCGCCGTCAGCACGATCTCACGCGTGGTCGCGACATCGGGATCGCCGCAGGTGACGTACACCACCAGTCCCGGTTTCCTGTAAAACGTCAGTGGCATCGACTTTCTCAGTTGTGCTCCCAGGCGATCGTCCAATGTTCATCGGGCCGGGATGATTTCAGGATCAACTGCTTTCCCTCAAATCGGTAGACACGCGTCAGGTCCTTACCAATAAGACTCCGTACTAGCGCGCCCTGCACATGGTGAGTCACAGTATGAGCCGTCTCGTCCACATCGTAAGTCCCGTAGTACGCTTCGTAGCCACTCTGCTCGTATTGCACCGGATTGTTCACCGCTTGGCCCGGCTTGTCTGAACGCATGATCTGCACGGCCATGTGCCCGTCACGGGTGTACATGATGATGCCGGTCTCTTCCAACTTAACCATCTTCCCATCGGCGGTCTGTTCCTCATCCCAGGCCAGCCGCCAGCTCCCAATCAACTTGTCCCGAGCGCTCTCCTTCGCGCCGGATTGCGCAAGGACAGGCCATGAACCTACAACCAGTATCCAAACGGCTGCGAACAGAGCTTTTTTCATCCCGCGCCCCTCCGAGCTCAATATCGTCAAGGTGAAGATGGGACCAATTCAAATTCAACCGATCTTCAAATTCTCCCGCAGGATCCCAATATCTTTATCGCCCCGCCCCGAGACATTGACGATGACCACCTCCGATTTCTTCATCTTCGGAGCGCGCTTGATGACCTCTGCGACCGCATGCGCCGACTCCAACGCCGGAATGATCCCCTCAGTCCGCGCCAAGAGCGTAGTCGCGTCCAGGGTCTCCGCATCGGTTGCGGCAACGTACTCCGCTCGGCTCGTATCGTGCAACCACGCATGCTCCGGCCCGATCGATGGATAATCCAATCCGGCGGAAATAGAGTGCGTCGCGGCAATCTGCCCCGCTCCATCCTGCAACACATAAGAGTGCGTGCCTTGTAAGACCCCCGGCGACCCGCCCCAGAACCGCGCAGCATGTTCGCCTAAGCGGTCCCCGTGCCCTCCTGCTTCGACGCCGATGAGCCGCACCTTCTTGTCACCGAGAAAATCATAGAAAATTCCGATCGAATTCGATCCACCGCCCACGCAGGCAATCACCGCGGCCGGCAGCCTCCCCTCCGCTTTCAGAATCTGCGCCCGCGCCTCGCGCCCAATCACCCGATGAAAGTCCCGCACCATCGTCGGATACGGATGTGCTCCCAGCACACTCCCCAACAAATAGTGCGTGGTGCGCACATTCGTGACCCAATCCCGCATAGCCTCGTTGATCGCATCTTTCAACGTCCGCGATCCTGAATCCACCCCGCGTACTTCGGCTCCAAGCAACCGCATGCGGAACACATTCAGCTCCTGACGCCGCATGTCCTCGGTACCCATGTATACGAGGCACTCGAATCCCATCAGTGCGCAGACGGTGGCCGTCGCTACCCCGTGTTGCCCCGCTCCCGTTTCGGCGATCACGCGATGTTTCCCCATCCGCTCGACCAGCAACGCCTGTCCCAAACAGTTGTTGATCTTGTGCGCACCGGTATGCAGCAGGTCCTCACGCTTCAGATATATTCGCGCGCCGCCGAGCTTCTCCGTAAGCCGGCGGGCGAAGAACAAGGGTGTGGGCCGCCCCGCATAGGTCTTCAGTAGCCCGTCGAGTCGCGCCCGAAACCGCGGATCTTTCTTAGCCCTTTCATACTCGCGTTCCAGTTCCTCAAGCGCAGCCATCAAAGTCTCAGGAACGTACCGTCCCCCGTAAACGCCAAACCGCCCATGCTCACTCGCGCGAGCCGAACCATTACGGGAAGAAGAACCCCGCGGGATTTTGACTTTCGCATTGCTCCGGGTGCCCCACTCCTGGCCGATTTTGCCAGAAGTGGGCATTTTGACTTTCGTGATCTTGGACGCCGCAGCCATACTCAACCCACTCTCCGATCCATCTCCCGCACCACCCGCACGAACGCCCGCACTTTCTCCGGATCCTTCTTCCCAGGCGAAGCCTCAACACCGGAAACCACATCCACTCCCCAGGGCTTGAGAACGTCCGCCGCTTTTTCGACATTTGCTGGTGTCAATCCACCTGCTGCCACGACCTTGCCAAGCTTCTTGATGTCGTTCAACACGGGAACCGCAGCATTCCAGTCAAACGAGTTGCCTGTTCCACCATGTTTCGAGGAATTCCCGGAATCCACCAGAAATGCCCGGACCGACTCGGGATGCCACATCATCGCCCAACCTTGCGGATTCGGACGATTCATCGAGACAGCCGCCAGCACCTTAATCTCGGGTCGTCGTGCAACCACCAAATCGGCAACATGGGGATCTTCATGGTCGCCGTGCATCTGCACTCCTGTGATTCCCGCCGCATCAACGACTGAGCAAATTGAATCTTCCTGTTCATTTACGAACACGCCAATTCTCTCTACGTTCTCCGGCAACTGCGAGCAAATTTCCCGAGCCTTTGCCACCGCCACGCACCGCGGACTTTTCTCATAAAACACAAACCCCACCGCGTCCGCCCCCGCATCAATCGCCACGAGCGTATCTTCCAGATTCGTCATACCGCAAATCTTCACCCACGTCATATTTGAATCTGTCATCCTGGGCGAAGCACAAGCGCCCGGGTCAGGTTGGCTAACGACCAACGACCATCGACTACCCGCCACTCACCGGAACCCGCATTAACTCCCGCAACGCCTCACTCGGCCGCTCCGCCCGCATCAGCGACTCGCCCACCAAAAAAGCGTGATACCCCGCGGCCCGCAACCGTGCCACATCCTCCGCGGAATGAATCCCACTCTCCGCTACACGCACCACATCTGCGGGAAACTGCTGCGACAGATCCAACGCAGTCTGCAAATCGACTTTGAAGGTCTTCAGATCCCGGGTGTTCACCCCAATCAAATCGCACCCAACATCCACCGCCCGCTGCAACTCCTCAGAGTCGTGGACCTCACACAGAACATCAAGCCCGCACATCCCAGCAGCCCAGTAAAGTGACTTCAAATCTTCTTGCGATAACGCCGCCACAATCAGCAGCACCGCATCCGCACAACTCGCTCGCGCTTCGACCAATTGGAAATAGTCGATGATGAAATCTTTGCGCAAGCAGGGAATCGAAACCGCCGCCGAAGCCCTCCGCAAATTCTCCAGCGATCCTTGAAAAAACTCCTCGTCGGTCAACACCGACAGGCATGCCGCCCCCGCGGTCTCTAATTCCCGCGCCAATTCGGCCGGATCAAAGGAAGCACGAATCAGCCCCTTTGACGGCGAAGCCTTCTTCAATTCCGCAATGACCGCAACCCTATCCCGGCCTCTGTCCGCCAATGCCGCTCGAAATCCCCGCGGGACGTGCGACTCCGCCCGACGCTCCAGTTCGCGCACATCCGCCGTGCTCCTGGACTCGGCCACGCGCACCCGTGTAGCCGCAACAATTTGCTCGAGAATCGCGGCCATAGAGAATCTTCTGATTATACGGGAGGGGCAGGGAAAACCCGCGTTGAGTCGGAACTTTGACGTCGTCAATGACCAGCAGAATGAATAAATAAATGTGGGTGCCTTAAGCCACAGGCTAAGACATCTTCACTTACAGATCTCGCGCAACTGCTTGTAAGGTTTCTCCATCACGACCGGAAACTTGATCTTCTTTGCCTCCATCCACAACTCCAGCAGCGTCCCGCCATATTTCGATCCCACATCCGGGTCACCCTGATACACGGGATCGCTCTGCGCCTCCTCCAGCGAAACGAACGTAAATCCTTTTTTCTGCATCAGATCGAGCGCATCCGGCAGGATCGTACTGCTGAATGCCCCCAGGTGCAGCAGCAAAACATGATTGATGTCATGCCCATACACCAATTTCGCCAGATCCCTCCCCAAGTCGAGATAGGAGGACTCGATCGCAAGATAACTCGACTTCAACCACGCAATCGATTGCGCATCATTCTTCGCGGCGCATCGTGCATACGCCGAGTTCCACAGGTAGTCCTCCCAATCGAGCGTGACCTGCGCCACCCGATACCCGTGCGCCTGCAGGTAAGATCGCACCGCCCGACGCTTTTCGATCTCGTCTCCCTCATGCAAAAACGGATACCGAAACCAATGCCAATCAGAATCCTTCCCCGCCAGCAAATCGAGCGTCGGCTCGTTCTGATCGATTTCGCGTTCAAATGCCTCCGCAGGATTGTCATTCAGATTTAAGTGTCCATACGTATGATTTCCAACCGGCTCGGCCGCAGCCCAGATTTTCAAAGCCTCCGCCGCGTCGGGATTCCCTTCGAGTTTCTTTGCATTGATGAAACCATACGCAGAAAGCAGATGGCGTGCGTTCAGCAGCGCGACAGCGTCTCGTGCGATCTGCACCCGCGTCACTCCGGACGGCAAGTCACCGTTCAGCGGCAGATCGTCAAACGTAATCGCCACCTTCTGGGCCACGCAGACACTTGCAGTCAAACTCAACGTGAGAACCACAAACAATTTCATACGATTAAAACTCGAAAGAAGATGCCGGTTTTGATTTCGTCTTCCTGACGCCCAACGCCGGCTCCCCTACTCCATTCCCAACGACACCTTCACACTCCTCGCATACTCTCGCGCCTTCGCCAAGACCTTTTGCTCATCCACCGTCAACAAAAGATGATTCTGCATTACCACTTTCCCGCCGATGATCACCGTCTGTACATCCCTCCCTTTGAGCGAATACGCAATCTGCGCGTAGACGTCATACATCGGCACCGCGTGCGGCATATTCAAACCGACCAAGATGATGTCTGCTTTCTTCTCCGCCTCGAGCGACCCAACCTCCTTCTCCATATGAATCGCCCGAGCACCGTCAATCGTCGCCATCTCGACGACCGCTTTCGCATTGAGCGCCAGCGGATCCATCTTCGAAATCTTCGCTAATTTGGCCGCCAGGTCGATCTCCTCCATCAGGTCGAGATCGTTGTTGCTTCCCGCGGGCCCATCCGTCCCCAAGCCCACTGCTACGCCCGCACTTCGCATCTCCGGCACCGGAGCAACTCCGCTCGCAATCATCATGTTGCTAGACGGATTGTGCACGCACCCCACACCGTGCTGTGCCAGCAACTTACGGTCCGCCTCGTCCACAAAGATGCAGTGCGCTGCGATGATATCCGGCCCGAGTACCTCAATCTTGTCCAAGTACGCCACAGGAGACATGCCGTTCGCTTTCTCCGAATCTTCCCATTCCTTCTTCATCTCAGCCACATGAATCAAAATCGGCGCATGATATTTTCGCGCCAATGCCGCCGCGTCCTGCAGAGTCTTTTTCGAGCACGTATAGATGGAGTGAGGCGCTGCCGCCGCATGGATCAGCGGATCCCCCTGCCACCGCTTCAGGAACTTTTCCGTGTAAGTGAGCATCGCGGCTTCGGACTTGTTGTCCGGCGCTGGAAAATCGATGAACGTCTCCCCCAACACACCGCGCATTCCCGCCGCCTTCGTCTCCTCCGCAATTGCATCTTCGAAGTAGTACATGTCGGCAAAGGTTGTCACTCCCGCGCGAATCTGTTCCGCCGCGGCCAGTCGCGTCCCCCAGCGCACGAACTCCTCGTTTACGTTCTTCGCTTCCGCCGGAAATATGTACTTATAGAGCCAGTCATTCAATGTGACGTCATCATGCAGCCCGCGAAACAAGGTCATCGGCACATGCGTATGTCCGTTGATAAATCCCGGCAGAACCAGATCGCCACGCGCATCGATCACATGCACGCTCTGATAGCGCCCCTCAATATCAGACCGTGGACCCACAGCTACAATGGAATCCCCACGCACCGCCACGCTGCCATCCTGATAGATGGCTCGCGCGGAATCCATCGTCACCATAATCCCGCCACTAATAATCAGATCGACCGGCTGCTTCGACTGTGCCGACCCCGCCGCACACAGCAAGGCCAAAACGGCGCAAATCTTCAAGTGTCCTGTCGTTTTCATGAACCCCCACGAGTTGTCATTCTGAGCGAAGTGAAGAATCCCTACATCCACCACACTGCTTACTTCGACGCGAGCCGAACCCACAAGGAAACCGCATCTTTGCGCTGGCCACCAGTGTTGTGTCCCGGAAATTCGTCGAAATAAGTTCTTCGAGGTTTGGGAAGGGCACGGCTTCCGCCGTGCCGATCATGGCCCTCAAACCTGTCGGCTCTAGCCCCTGAGGTGAGCGAAACCTGCAATCGACCATACTCCTCGGGTTGTCCCAATAACTTATGGGACACCACACTAGCCACTGCCCGCTGAAGTTAAATATCCTTCTTCTCCGCGACCGGCACGTCCGCATCCCGCACCGGCCGGCTCCGGTACACCGCAAAGTCGCGAACATTCGACAGACGAAACGTCGGAATGCCTTCCCTCACGGGCACCTTGATCCTTCCAAACTCCGCTCCCTGCACGTCCTCCAGCACGAACACAGGCCGCTCATCCGCATTCGGGTTTTCAATCTTCACGCTCTGCATCTCGAGACCTTGCGCATGCCGGATGAAGAACCCGTAAGCTGGAGTCGTCCCAAACATATTCGGCTCCGGATACTGCTTCTCCTTCTCCGGGATTTGCAGCTCTCCATCTCTCTTGGTCCCGCCTCCGCGGCTCACCATAGTTATTTCGCTGACCTTCACATCGTCAATGGAATGCCCGGGAATTCCCGCCAATATGCATGCAATCTTCGGCGACCCCTCTGCCTGCAGGCAGCTAATCCCACTCAAGATCAGCCGCCGGATCGTCCCCACCGGCACGCCCTCCGGCCCCCGCATGCGCGCTCCCAGCCGCACAAAGATTGGCGCCTCGTACACGTCCCGCATCGTGATATTCGTGCACGCCACATCTTCGATCACCGCCCCATCTACACTCTCGATCGTTAGGCCACGGCAACCATCGAACACGCAATTCGCTACTGTGATGTTCTTGAATCCCCCATTCGACTCCGTCCCAAACTTGATCCGTCCCGTGCGCGGCACTTTCTCATCAGCAGGAAATTTCTTCCAGCTTCCATCGAGCAGCGTCCCCTCCTGATAACTCCCTGACAAAAGACAATTGCTGATGGTCACCAACTCGGTCGCACGCGCATACCCAAGCGCAAACGAACTCTTCAGGCAAATACCGTCGTCCCAGGGCGAATTCACCGAGCAGTTCGAGACCCGCACATTGCGGCAGCAATCGATGTCGATCCCGTCGCGATTCGTATCAATCTTCAAGTTGTCGACGGTGAGGTTATCAACACCGGTCGCCAGAATCCCGAAGTGTCCGCCATGCAGAATAGAAAAATCCCGCAGCAGGACATTCCGGCAATTCTTCAGCGCGATGGCCTTATTCGCGACTCCCGGATGCTCCGCCACTGGTCCCGATCCCCACCCACGGCTAAGCCCCTTGCCCCAGATCAATCCCGGCCCCAGAATCGCGACATCGCTGATCCCCTCTCCCCAGATCAGACTGTTGTGCCAATGATTGTGTCCGTAGTCCTGGTAATCCTCCCAAGGCTTGTTCGATTCCGCCGCATCGTAACTCTGCGCCGGATCCGAAGCCGGATCCGCCGCCACTATCGTCGCACCCTGCTCCAGATAAAGCGCAACCTTGCTCTTCAAATGAATCGAGTAGCAGAGATAATTCCCAGCAGGAAAGTGCACACTCCCTCCGGCAACAGCCGCCGCTTCGATCGCGCGATTGATCGCGGGCGTATCCAGCGTTTTTCCGTCGCCCAAGGCCCCGAACGCGCGAGCGTCGTAAGAGCCTGTGTGCACTTGTCGGGTGTCCTGGGCACGAGAAGTGGGAACACGGGCCCTAATGGCGAATCCACTAACTCCAGCCACCCCTGCGGCCTTAAGAAATCCTCTTCGCCCGGTCGATTCTGATCGCATAACTTGTTCTCCTGGTACCGCAGCGCGGACAAAGCCTTTCTCCGCGCTCTCGACGTTCCCCTCAGCGATCTCTGCGGTTCAAGATTTTTCTTCCTGGTCAGTCGAAGCCGAATCCGCCCTAAGTCTCTGCACTCTTATTTCTGACTCTCACCCACTCTCCTCAAGTAAAACTGAAAAAAATCCTCCTGATTCGACTGCAAGCAAACCTGCGCGTTCGGCGCCCCCGGTTCCTCGCGCGTGAACCCTTTTTCATCTACCCGAATATGCAGCGGAGTCACCGGACACAATTCCGGCTTCAGCACAAATGCGACCGCCATAGGATCAAACAATGTAGGCGTCTCCAGCCCCCAGAGGTGATACAAAATCGTCAGCTGATCCGTCACCGCCGTCCCGCGTGTAAACAAGAAAGCCCGCTTCACCTCATCCAGCTTCAATTGGGTCGAATCCAGGGGCATCACAAACAACGGCACGCCCGACGTAAACAGCTTCTGCGCCGACGCTACATCATTCAGAATGTTCCACTCCGGCATAGGAGCTACATGCTCGTTATACCCGTAGTCGCCATATCCCTTTCGAACCGATCCGCCCATGATCACCACGCGCTTCAGCTTGCGAAATGTCTCTGCATCACGATCGATAGCCGCACCAACATTCATCAGCGGCCCAATCGCAATCAGCGTAATCTCCCCCGGATGCTTGCTCACCTGATCAAGCAAAAACCCCGCCGCGTCTCCATGTGAGGACTTTGCAAAGTGCCCGACCTCGGCATACCGGCCCTGGGACATCGCAGTTGCAGGAGTCGCCTTTCCTGCCACGACAGGAACATCCGGCCTCCCTACCTCTCCCAGGAACCGATCTACCAGCCTCGCCCGCAAGTCCGTATCACGAAACGTTGTGCTCACCCCCAGAATGTCAAACTCCGGACTCTTCACCGCCAGAGCCAGCGCAAATGCATCATCCACATCGTCACCAATATCGGTATCGATGATGATTTTTTCCCGCGCTGCCTGCCCCCATCCCGCAGCCGACGCCAGACACAAAATCAAACCCGCCACGAACCAAACGCGGTTCATAAGCCCAATCCTCTCCCGAGCCGATAACGATATCTGAAATGAACGATCAGAGAAAGAAACCCGGCCGGCCCACTCTGAAATCGCGCAGTTTGCGATTTCTGGGTGGGGATTTTGACTTCAGCCGTACGCGTGTCGCCGTGCCCACAACGTGTTCTGCATTCCACGTCCCAAGGGCTTTCTGCTTAGCCTAACTCCCGCCAAATCAACATTGGCGGCGACGGTCCACACCGTGCATTTCCATTGTGTGCCGCTCGTCGGCAGGAGGCAACCACCATGACCCGCATCAACATCGCTCGCAAAGCTGAGAATCGTTCCCTAGCCTGGGACAAGAAAGCCAGCGCCCTGATCTTCGCTGCCGTACTGATCATCGTCTCAGTTACGGTCGGATGTTCCAGCGAGAAACCGAAACCCATAAGCTCCAACAACCAGATCCCGGCCGCGCAGCCGCAATCACAAATGCAGCCAATGCCCGCGCCAGTCGCGCAGGCCGAAAGCAAGCCGGCTCCCAGGAAGCCTGTGCTACACAAGAAACCCGCGACCGTGAACTATACCGACAAGACTTACGGCGTGACCTTTGAATATCCGCGCCGCTACGCCATCGAGACCGGAGACGCCGCGTCTGAGCTGATCCAGACCAATCCCGTCCCGATGAACTTTGTCGCCCCCGGTGGAGTCGCACTCGCCGCGGTGGAACTCCCCGAAACCGGCTTCCTCAACACCGACTTCTCGTCTGCGTTCTTCAACGTGAGCGTCCACAAGAACCTCACCGCCGATCAATGCAACGAATTCGCAGTTCCACAACCCAAGGAAGTAACCAAGTCCGAAACTACAGTTCCCTCGACCGACATGGCGAAGCAGGACTCCGCCTCGAAGCCAGATGCGCAGTCCGCGTCGAGCACCGAGACGAAGACTTCATCCGAGACCGCGAACTCCAGGCTGATCCTCGGAGACATGGAACTCCGCGCCACCGAAGCCGTCACCGGCGAAGGCACGCGTCAGAGTGACTCCAAGTACTTCCATGTTTATCAGAATGGAGCCTGCTACGAGTTCACACTCAACGTGACGACGGATGCCTCAGCGGAAGGTCTTGTGAAGCACGTCGATCGCGACAGAGTCTTCAACCGTCTGGAACAGATCCTCGCTACGGTAAAGATCAACCCGATCACCCCCGAGGTGACTGCCGAAGCTCCTTCACCGTCTGCTCCGCAAACGCCCGCTCAGTGAGCCATTCCGGGCGCCCCACTTCTGGCCGATGTTGCCAGAAGTGGGGATTTTGACTACGCGCAATCTCGAATGCACTCGCCTTCTGCGCTCACCGTTTGTGAAGATTTGTAATTCACGTCGTCGCATACCCTTCTGCATTTTCACGATCTGTTAACTTGACCCTCTCTTCTCGCGCTTGAATCATGGCAAAACCAACAACTTCTAAAAGGGGATCTCATGAAACATTCTGTTGTCCGTTTGTTGTGCTTTGTCTTTGTCCTGTCACTATTCCCTGCTTCAAGTGCCCACGCACAAATCACGCTCTTGGCAGTCGGCGATCTGACCGGCTCCCGCGCCGGCTCATATACCGATCTCTCTCATCTCAACTACACCCTTGAGAACGGAGTCGCTGCTAACTATCTCGGCGGACTTGGCTCGGCCATCACCTATGCCGGTGGTAAGACTTTTCTTGCTCTGCCCGACCGCGGCCCCAACGCCGTTCCCTTCGATTCGAACATCGACGACACCGTCAGCTATATCAACCGCTTCCACACCATCACCATGGACCTCCGTCCCAACAAGGCAGCCGGCCTTCCCTACACCCTCACGCCGACCCTGCGGGCGACGAACCTTCTATGGAGTCTTGCTCCTCTCACTTACGGCTCGGGCGATGCGCTTGTCGGATCCGGTGTCCCTCCCCTGAATCACTTCTTCTTTCATTTCTTCACTGGCCGTTCCGACAATTTCGATCCCTTCCAGAATTCCGGCGACCCCAACGACGCCCGCTTCGATACCGAGGGCATTCGCGTCTCGAACGACGGCCGGAGCGTCTTCATCTCCGATGAGTACGGACCATACGTTTATCAGTTCGATCGCCTCACCGGCGTGCGTCTGCGCTCGTTCCAGCTGCCCCATTCTTTCTACGTGACCACGTTGTCATCGCAAGGCGCGGTTGAGATCTCCGGTAATACCTCGGGACGCGTAGCGAACAAAGGCATGGAAGGCCTCGCCATCACCCCCGATGGCAAAACACTTGTTGGCATCATGCAGAACGCTCTGATTCAGGATGCGGCGGCAGGCGGCAGCGCCAAGAACCTGCTGCGCATCGTCACCATCGACCTCGCTTCTGGCGCCGTGACTCACCAGTATGGCTATCTGCTCACCACCGGTTCCGGTGTCAGCGAGATCCTCGCGCTCAACAACCACGAGCTCCTGGTCGATGAACGCGACGGCAAAGGCCGCGGCGACGGCTCCAACGCCAAGATCAAGCAGCTCTTCAAGATTGATCTTTCCAATGCGGTCGACATCAGTGACATGGACGGACTCACTGCTTCGTCGAACGCGGTAAACAAGACGCTCTTCCTCGATCTCGTTCCCCTGCTCACCAGCAATGGCATCGCGGCCAGCAACGTCCCAGCCAAGATCGAGGGAATAAGCTTCGGCACCGACGTGAAACAGGGCAAGACCACTTACCACACGCTCTGGATCGCCAATGATAACGACTTCCTTCAGACCGTCAGCGATCCGAGCGGAAACCCGATCGACAATCCGAACCAGTTCTTTGTCGTAGGTTTCACGGACGCCGACTTGGCAGGGTCTGCGTACGTTCCGCAGCGCCCCAGACCACTGGATGAGTAATTCGCAACGGGGAGAGCCCCACTTCTCGCGGAAACGCATAGCAAGAAGTGGGGCTCCCATGCTTTGCACGTTGAGACTTAAAACTCTCCCATCAGGTAACCTCACACACGGTACGAATGTAATGGCCCGCCCGGCACCTTGTTTCAAGTGGTATGAAGGCTAGACTTTCCTTAAATGTGGTGGGGTTCGACTGAGAGGTCGGCCCATGAACGAACGACGTAAGAATCCACGATTCAAAGTCAACGTCCCCGTCGAGATTCACTCTGACACCAGCTCCGCTCCCTTGCATTGCTCCACTTCCGACCTGAGCCTCGGCGGATGCTATATCGAAAGCATGTATCCATTTCCAGCCGGCGCCTGCCTCGATCTCAAACTCGAAGCTGGAGGCACACTCGTCATCCCGGCGAAGGTAGTCACCTGCGACCCCCAATTCGGCAACGGCATTGAATTTCTTAGGATGCTGCCCGAAGACAAGGCAGCACTTGCCAAGTTCCTCGATCACATCGCACATCAGGAACTGTCGGCACATCGAGGATAGAAGACCTTGCACGGGCCCACGGGGTGCACTTCTGGCCGATTTTGCCAGTGGGTCTCTCCGACGGTGGATTCCGTTCTATGCCTGCTCGCTAACGATCCGAGTCTTGCATCGTCCATCCGAAGGGCGTAGATGAGGCAAATCCGCAAGACATCGTTGATCCTGGCGATTTTGGGCTTACTAGCCACGCTGTCTTCCCCGACCGTTGCGCAGAATTCTCAGGTCAAGGCCGAAATCACCCGGCTGCAGAAGTCCCTGAAAGAAAACCCCATCTCCGATCCAGACCTGAAGAGCCTGGCGTCAATGATCACCGACGCGCTAAAAGCCGCGGAGGATGCGGCTAATGGCGGCCAGCTCTACCTCAGCCTGGAAAGACTGGGCCAAGCGGAAGACCTGCTGCAGGGCGCACGCTCCGCCGCCGACAAGGCCGAGGTCGACAAGACCGGCCTTGCCGCTTTCGAGGAGCGCTGGGGAAAAGCCAGCCTGCGTCTCGCCGCGCTCGACAAAGATGCCCACGCCCGCGAGTGGAAAGATTCACCCCTGACCATCCGCGCGCTGGCGGAAGCCGCGCAAGGCCGCGCCATCCCCTTGCTCGAAGGCGGCCGAGGATTCGCCACCGCAACGGGCCCAAAAGATGGCCTCTTCTATGTCGGACAAGCCGAAGGGGAGGCTGACTTTTCAATCTTCTGCGCCTCGTTGAAATTGGAGCGGAAACCCGTAGCGTTCCAGCTCCGTTCTCTCCTTCCCGAGCTGCGCACTCTGCAACAGAAGACCAACGCCGCCTTCCAGCCGCCCAAGTCCATCGACCTTCACTCGCGATTCATCGCCCTAAATTCCCAGATCAAGCTCGCTGAAGAGTTAGACGCTTCGCGATTCTATGCCGGCGCTCTCTACGCCTATCTCGAGGCCGCGCGCCACTACGGAATGCTTGACGCTCCCGCGCTCGATGCAGCCGCACAAGCAAAGGTGAAGAATGATCTCGCCGCCGCAACAATAAGAATCGGCGCTTCATCGAGTGATGACTCCATCGCCCAGCTCTTCCTCGAGCGGGCCGCCTCCTACACTACGCATCCCGATGGCTCCCCTCCCTCTGCCGACGAATGGAGAGGCGCTCGTGTCATCCTCGATCAGGTTCTTCCCTCCTACTATGCTGCGCAAAAGCCGGCTACGCCAAGCGCTATGCCTTCCGGCAAAACCATAGACATTACGCTAGTCCGCTGGCCCTACACTTGAAACATCTCCGATCCGGCAAGTTTGCTGGTCCAGGAGATCGCGGCCAAATATCCCGGCCGCGTCACCTTCGTCAGTGAGAATTTCGGCGCGTCAAGACTTGCCGACCGCTACGGCGTCAAAGGATATCCCGCCGTCTTTGTCGACGACGTCCTGGTCGCCGTCCCCCGCGATTTCGGATACTTCGGCGAAGTCGAAGGCACCGGCCGCTACGCCCCGTGGCGCAACGCTGAAAACCAGGCCAAATTCAAAGCCGATCTCATCCGCATGATCGACCTGATCCTCGTTGGCAAGAAGGACGTTGTCAGCCTGGAACACGCGGCCACCGCTGCCTCTACCTCCGAGGTAACGACCCTTCCGAATCTCAAACTCACCGACCTCAGAGGACACCCACTCACCGGAAACCAGCTCAACGGTCGCGTCGTCTTAGTAGAATTCTGGGCGACATGGTGTCCACCTTGCCGCTCTACGTTGCAGTGGCTGGGCGATTTGCAGCATCAATACGGAGACAAACTAGCCGTCGTAGCTCTGGCCGTAGAATCCCCGGAAGATCAAATCCGCTCGACGGTCAATTCCCTGAGCCCCGACCTGCGCTGGGCCATCGCCGACGCCCCCACCGCCGCCGCTTTTGGCGACATCACCTCAGTCCCAACGATGTTCTTCTTCGACAAAACCGGGAAAACCGCAAAGATCCTCTACGGCGCTCCCCCAGACCTCCACGCCCAGGCTGAGAAAACGCTAGCAAGCCTGCTGAAATGACACGGCATTCAGGACTGTAGAAAACTTGAGGGTGGCCCATCTTAAAATCGCGCTTTTGCGATTTTAGGGTGGGGATTTTGACGTTCTCACGACCAGTGATGCTCATCACTGATACGCAACCCTTTAATGTTTATCGTTCTCGGTTTAACGGAGAACACCGTGCCACGTCCCTATTCCCGCAGAATCTTTCTCGAAACCACATTCATCGCCGGAGCCGCCCTCGCCACCCAGCCTCAGCTCTCACATGCACGAGGGGCGAGTATGACCGAGCCCTCCCCACCCAAACCGAACTTCCCCGTCGCCGACTATCATGTCCACCTGAGCAACACGCTCTCAATCGAGCAGGCCCTCCAACTCGCCAAAGACCGCGGAGTCCAGATCGGCATCCTCGAGCACCCCGGCCAAGGATTCCCCCTAAACACCGACGCCGACCTCCAGCACTACATCGACAATCTTCGAAAATACCCGGTCCGAGTCGGTCTGCAACCGGTCTATCCCGGTTGGTCAAAAGCTTTCTCCAAGCCCGTGCTGGACCAACTCGACTACGTCCTCATGGACGCCCTGACGCTTCCCAACCCCGACGGCACCTGGCTCGCCATCTGGCAAATTGACACCATGGTTGACGACGCCGAAGCCTTCATGCAGCGTTACATGCAATTCATCGAGCAGATCCTGACGACAGAGCCCATCGACATCTTCGGATGGCCCACATTCCTCCCGGTCCCGATCGCGCGCCAATACAAAGAGCTGTGGACGTCGAATCGCATCACCCGAATCATCGAACTGGCGAAGCACCGAAAGCTGGCCATCGAAATCAACGAGGTAGCCCATGTCCCCGACGAGACATTCATCCGCGAAGCAAAGCGAGCCGGCCTGAAGTTCACCTTCGGCACAGACAGCCGCAACCAACACGCCGCCCACTTCTATTACTGCTACCAGATGGCCCAGAAATGCGGACTCACGGAACGGGACATCTTTGTCGTGAAGAGTAAATAAGTATGGAGTGATTGGTGACCGTTGGTTAGCGATCAGGATCGGGTACTTTGATGCCGAATCGTCCCGGAGGCACGTCTGAACCTCCGCCCCGCTTCGCCGCCTCGGTACTTCCGTAATCCCTTCCGCCTGAATTAGCTAGGGACCCGCTTGGGCCCGGCGAATACTTGTACCATGAGGAATCTCTCCACCTTTTTCGCGCTGCTGGTCTGCGCCTTCGCCACCGTTTCGACGGCGCAAGATAACCGTGTCTTCGACTGGACTCCCGCCAACAGCGAGACCATCCCCCTGGAGCCCGCCAGCCTGCACGCCGGCCGCGTCTACCATCCGGCTGCCGGAGGCGGCAACATGCACGTGCAAATCGACTCCAGATATCCGGTCACCGTGGCCATGGCCTGGGCCGATGAATGGGACGCCGCGATGCGAGACCCTGAAGCTCCCGGGAATTTCAGCTTTCTCTGCAGGAAGGAGCATGTCACCAGCTCGATTTTTGAGTGTCATCTTCCTTCCGAGCGGCCCATGGTCATCACCTTCCACGACGAGCGCAAGCCCCAGAAGCCCGTCGTCGCCACTATTGGTGCCGTTCTCGGACCCAGCGCACGGCCCTTCATGTCCCCCAACGATCTCCACATCCAGTACTACAGCTGGTCTTGTGTGAACAACTGCGTTCTGCCCTATTTCGAATGGCGCCGCATCCTCGACGAAAAATACCAGATCACATCGGTTCCCAAGGTCTACAGCCTGATGACTCCCGACCACGACGGCCAGGAACTCAATGTAAAGATCAAGTCGCCCGTTCCACTGACGGTCGCTCTGCTTCCATCGCACCTGGCGGACCAGGTCTATGACAAAACCGTATCGCTCACGGACGCCCTCGGCCAGACCGGCTGCAAGGAACGAGGCGTCCAGTCAATGAGCTTCCACTGCACCTTCAACGTTGCCAACGGCACACAGACGCTTCTCATCCTTCCCGACATTGACGTTCCGGGCAACAAGAAAGCCAGTGTCGAAGTCAGAACCGTGAAGTGCGTCGACCACTGCGACCTGCTGCCTCCGCCTCCGACTCCCTAGAAGGAACCGTAACGGGCAAAAAAGATCCGCTGCCCCACTTCTCCCCTGATTTTGGGAGAAGTAGGGATTTTCGATAAAGCCTGTTGATGGCGGGTGTTCGTGGGGCGGCAAAACTTCGACGCAGATTATCTCCGCCCCGTGTTTACAGCGGTATTGAGCTTAATTAAGGACGCCCCGCCCTCGACTCCGTCGTCTTACCGCAGAGACAGCGCGGGGTACTCCTTAATTGGGCAGCCGCTTCACGCTCCCACCGGAATCATCCGCCCGGTAGTCAGGTAGTGGTTGATGGCAGTCTCCCATCCGCGCATCTTGCTCTCGAACCACTTCCGATCGTAGCTCTCCACTAGCCGATTGCCCTCCGGCGACAGCCCCGTATAACGGAACCGGATGTGGGAATGCGTCTTGCCGTCATCCCCTGCCGTGAGCCGGATCCACAACTCCGTCGCCACGTATCCAGGCCTGATCCAGACGTAGGCGATTCGAAAAGCCGAAGGCTCGTACTCGGTGCAGATCCAGGTCGTGGTTTCAGTCGAGTTCGTCTCGCGTCCGTTCGAACGGGACGTATATTTCTCCGACTCGAGCGGCAAATCCTGAGTCGTGAAGATGCACCCAAGTTCGGCCACTCCCGAGTCAGAGTAGATCAGCTTGTGTTTCCAACCGGGAATCCAGTCGGCCTCCCGCACCGGGCAGAGCAGCGGAAACACCCGCTCCGGAGAAGCGCTGTTGGTCTGCGTGTATTCATGAACGACACGAACGGATTGGAATGAGTTCATATCTTTCTCCCTTTCTCCGCGCCATATATTTTGGCGCAAAAAAATTCCGCGCGTCCCATGGAGGACGCGCGGTATTTCGACAGAGTTTTCTGGAACCCTGCTGCATTTATTTTACCGCAGGAGCAGGCTCTGTGAGCTTCGCTGGTGGAGAATTTTTCAGTTTCACCAGCGACTCATCGACGCGCTGTTTGAAATCCCCGCGGTCGCTGTGCTCCCATCCGCTGAAGTTCGACACCACCTGCATCTCGCATGCGTTGCCTTTTGGCACGAGTGTGACCTTGTTCGTCCGCTGCGTAAACACACCCGTAACCGTCACATGTGCGGCATGCTTCACATCATATTCTGCATGCATCTGGGCATCGTCGTTCACTTTAACATCGTAGTTGTTGTCCGGATTGCTGAGCGTATCCTGCACCGCTGGCCATAATTCGCTGCAGGAAACCGGATAGGTTGTCTTGTAAGTCTTGCCAAAAGTGGGAACCGTGAGAATCAGGAACATGAAAGCTGGCGCTAGACTCATTCTGCGCATGGCAAAATCCTCCAGGGAACGCGCTTTTCAGAACGTCACAGCTGAAAGGGGGGATCGCAGTTGTCAAAACATGGAAAGAATAATCGTGGCAATAATTGTGTCAGTGCGCCGGGTCACCGGGTTTTTTGAAAGCGTCACGTGCAGTACGATGCTCCGCACTTCGTTCAGGGAGGTAATGTGGCGGGAATCAAAGCACATCGTCTGATCACCCTCGTTTTCGGGCTGGCATTCTCGCTCGCCGCCGCCAATGCGGAAACCCCCGGACAGATCCAGGCTCTCGATCGCGAATGGGCGCAGGCCTGTGTGCAGGCCGACATCGGAAAGCTGGACCAATTGCTATCCGACGATCTCACCTACACTCATTCGAGTGGCCAAACGCAAAACAAGGCGGAGTTCATCGCGACTGTACGCGAAGGCAAGACTCGTTACCGTTCCATCGACTTCCAACAGTCCAGCGTTCGGATCTACGGAAACACGGCAGTCACCAACAACGAGGTGCGCGTCAATCTGACGGTGGATGGTCGCGACGTCAGCGTCCATGCCCGCTTCTTGCACTTGTGGGCCAAGCAGAATGGCCGCTGGCAACTCGCCGCGCATCAAGGCACAAGAATCGATTGAAGTCCGTGTAGGGGTGGGCGCCTCCGTCCGTCCCCCGAACCTGAGCGCGCCGAAGGGAGGCGTGTGCGGCGACAACCAAGCCTTGGTCGTCGAAATCCTTTGAAGCCTAAGCTCAAACAAAAAGGACCGTCGATCTCTCTCAACAGCCTTCGACTCCACAGAGCAAGGCGTGTCGGATGTCCCGTCCCTATTCGAAGTCCTCCCACCGGTCAAGCACGATGAGGGCAGCCGACAACGATATGCCAACAATCGTAAGCCTGAGCCAGAGATCTCGGTCCGTAATCATCCAAGCAATCATGCAGGCTGTGCCTGGCACGGCCGTGATCGCACCAAGCACAGAACCGAGACTTCTTTTCCACCTGGGAAACAAGATGTCGTATTGAATGATGACTCCTCCCACCAAAGCAAAGATCCATTCGACGGCCACTGGCAGAAACGCAAAAAGGAGATAAAGGAATAGGCTGACGGCAACTTCTCCGGCCCCCAGCAGAGCCAGGTGCCTCCAATCGACCGGTTGTTTGACCCTGCCAGAAGACGCACCATCCGGCTGCGACCTTCCTTCGCCTTCATAGAAGAACGCGACACAAGCGATGAGGGCGGAGGTTCCCGTGGTTTGCATGTGACGAACATGAAAATAGGGAAAATCGAACCGCAACGTCGCAACAAAGAACACGAAGAAAACAAAAAAGCCGATGAAATTATCTCGAGTGAAGCGGGGTCGAAGTTGGAATCGGACCCACCATGGCTTAGGATGCACCAGCCGTTCATAGCCAGCTTCAAAGCACTCTCGACAGAGCGCTTCGAAGCCGGGGAGTTCACGGTCGCAATAGGAGCAACGAGACATGTTCCCCGCGAGGTCCGAAGGTCTCAGATGAAATGCTATGGCGTCGGCGCCGAGGTTGCGAGTACCGGAGGTAACTGGGCTGCGCGCATGAGAAAAAGGCCGTCGAAGCGGCGAAAGAATGCAGCCCACAAACCAATTTCGTGGGGCCGACGTGCAGGAATGATCGAGTTCCCGAAGAGCGAAAGGCAACTCTAGCAAGCGGCTCCCGGGACTTCCACCGCCGTTACGAGCGTGGCAAGGATGGCCCACCCGCCAAGGATGCCTCGGTTTTACTCGACCGAAATGTTCCTGCGGGAACACAATGTCATCCCAATATCGGGCATACGATAGCGTCATGACAGCTAAATCTAAGAAAACAAGGCGACGAAAGTCACGGCTGCGGCCGAGAGTTGGCCATCCAGCGCTCGCGATAGGTTTAAAGAACAGACTCTCCAGACTTTGAGCCCGGCAGGCGAGGAGCCCGCCACCGTCACTTCCTTATGATCAGGTGCGTGGCCCGCTCGCCGGGCACACTCTTCTCAACCTTGTAGCCCATCTGATGCCAATCGATCCCGGCAAACAGATTCTCGCCTTCGCCCAACAGCAGCGGCGACACGGCCAGATGCATCTCGTCGATCGCTCCAAGATACTGACGGATGGTCGCGACTCCTCCGCCGATGCGCACATCTTTGCCGCCCGCCGCGGCCTTCGCCTGCCGCAACGCTGACTCAGGCCCATCGGTCACAAAATAGAAAGTGGTGCCACCCTTCATCTCGAGCGGTGCGCGCGTGTAATGCGTCAGCACGAAGACCGGCACATGATACGGAGGCTCCTCGCCCCACCAGCCTTTCCAGCTCTCTGGCGAAGCTTCGTCCGGCCAGGCCCCCCGAATGGGTCCAAACATATTCCGCCCCAGGATCCACGCTCCAAGATTCTCAAATGACGCCAAAGCAAAATCATTATCGACGCCACGTTCCCCGCCGCTCTGCCCTGTCATCTTCTTAAACGTCTCAGTGGGACGGAACCAGTGATGAAGCTCAGTCCCGCGCACGCCCAGCGGATTCTGCAAATCCTGCCGTCGCCCGGCTCCGTATCCATCAATCGAAATCGAAAAAGCAGCAACTTTAGTTTTCATCTCTCAAGGCTACTACGTGTATGTAGCGCGAGTGCACGCCTTGCCTAGCCCTTTCACAATTCCGAAAATGGGGTTGCCCCACGCTTCCCACGGTTTTTGCGGGAGGGTGGGCCTTCCGCGCGGAAAGTGCGAGGCAATCATCAGCCGCGAAGCGGCGATAGAATGCAGCCCACGACGCAAGTCGTGGGACGACCAGCACAATGATGAAGCGAGCCCCGAAGGGGCGAAAGAAACACCGGCGGATACCGGAATCGTCCGTCGGTCGTAAGGACTTCAACTTATCGGGCAAACCCCAGGGTGTCTAAGTCCGTGGTACCCACCCTTGCAAAGAACGCAAGGATGGGGCACGCTCTGTCGTGGTGATGCCCCAGGGCATCGAGGTCTTTCTTGTAACGGTCCAGATTTGTCAACATCCCACCTCCGTCTGGCGGGTGGCCCATCCTTTCGGTTCACGTGAACATGCAGACGAACTTCGGAAGCATTTTCCCGGAGCTTTTGAGAAAACGCTCGCCACACCCTCAGCAGCGATTCCGCAGTTTGAACAGCAGTTGGCAATCGTCGTGTCTATCCGCTCCCGGTTCGAAAGCTCACTATTCGATATTCGCCAGTTAGCACAAGCGGACCTGCTGGACTGCGAACTGGACGCCGCGACCGAACTTCTGAAGAACAAGTTCTTTCGCGCTGCAGGCGTCGTGGCGGGAGTTGTTCTGGAGAAGCACCTCGTGCAAGTGTGCGATAACCACAAAGTTCCGGTTACGAAGAAAAATCCCACCACCTCGGACCTGAACGACCTTCTTAAGAACGCCAATGTCTTCGACGTTCCGCAGTGGCGGACGGTTCAGTTTCAGGCGGACATCAGGAACCTGTGTGGTCACGATAGAAAGACCGAACCGACAGCAGAGCAGGTCAAGGACTTGATTGCAGGGGTAGCGAAGATTACGAAAACTGTATTCTGAAGTTCCGTATAGAAATGCTCACTCAGGGTCTCTGTAGGCTTGCCTTCGTGACTTCCACCGGTATGTTTCTGACTAATGCACAAAAGGAAAGAGCCAGATTGATTTCTCATCCTGGCTCTTATTAATGCCGGCAACGACCTACTCTCCCACACACTTTCGCGTGCAGTACAATCGGCCCAGCGGGGCTTAACTTCCGTGTTCGGGATGGGAACGGGTGGATCCCCCGCGGTAAGATCACCGACGTCTTGAGCGGCTAGCTACTAGCTTCCGGCTAGTAGCTCGGTCCGTCCCGATGAGGAGCTCGCGCTCAACTCTCGGACCACCGCAAACTTGTAAAAGATCCTGAGAACGATCTCTCACAACTGAATAGATTGGATTTCAGCTTTGAGCTCGAGGCTCGCAGCTTCTTACAAGACCTTCGGCGCAACAGTCATCAGTTATTGCTCTCAGTCATTCAGGTTCTAACGACTTGCAAACAACTTGCTAATTCCAGTTCAGGTTCTAACTGAGAACTGGCAAACTGAGAACTGATAACTGTTTCTGCACCGAGTAAATTTTATGGTCAAGCCGAACGGGCGATTAGTACGGGTTAGCTCCACACATTGCTGTGCTTCCACTTCCCGCCTATCAACCAGGTAGTCTTCCTGGGCCCTTCTTATCCCTTACGGGTTGGGAGATCTCATCTTGAGGAGTGCTTCCCGCTTATATGCATTCAGCGGTTATCACAACCGAACTTCGCTACCGAGCGGT
>DATKAP010000044.1:0-4866 GCA_035577905.1 Binatia bacterium | reverse complement strand
AGTTGAATCCGCCTGGACCGAAGTCTCCCAATTGTTGAGGGGAGAGCGCCGTTCGACCGTGTCCACGATGATCATTGCCATAGACCACGAGACCGGCATGCACCAGTGCCTCAATCAGCTCGAGATATCGCCCGATGTGCTCACCCATGCCATGGGCGATCTGGATGATGCCGCGCGATTGGTTCCGGTTGTTCCAGCGCGCGCAGGCGATTTGCAGGCCGTCCGTACTGGTGAATTTGAACTGATGAGTAGTGATTGATCTCATAGGAATGATCAAGCGATAGCGCGCGATTTACCCGCCCAAAATCGCTCGCGCAAAACGCGCTTCATTATCTTTCCGGAGGCGCTCTTGGGTAATTCAGAGTTCGAAAACTCCACGCGGCGTGGGATCTTGTAAGGGCTCAGCCGTTCACGACAGTGGCGGATCAGTTCCTCCTCGGTGAGCGCCATTCCCGACCTCAATACCACAATCGCCATGACTCGTTCGCCCCACTGTGGATCGGGTATGCCGAAGACGGCCGCCTCGCGAACTGAGGGATGATCATCGATCACCGCCTCTACCTCGCCACAGTAAACCTTCTCGCCGCCAGTGACGACCATATCTTTGGCTCGGTCGACGATGTAAAAGTAGCCGGCGGCGTCTTGATAGCCCAGGTCTCCCGTGCGAAAGAAACCGCTCTGGAAAGCGTTCGCCGTGTCTTCAGGGCGATTCCAATAGCCGTGCATGACGTTCGCGCCGCGGGCGACCAATTCACCGCGCTGACCGGCCGCCAACGGACAGCCCGCGTCGTCGACCACTTGGACTTCAATGCCGGGACAGGGCCGGCCGCAGGACATTAACCTCTCCGGCGTATGTTCGTTGTCTTGAAGACTCGTGAGGTATCCCGTTTCGCTGAGGCCATAGACCTGAAACAACCTTACGCGCGGCAGAATCTCGCGCGTCCGACGGAGGAGATCGGGTGCAGCGGGAGAACCTCCGTAGGCCAATACCTCCAGGCTATTCAAATCGTACCGCTTGATCTCAGCAAACTGCGTCAGCAAACTGATCATCGTCGGCACCAGTACGGCGTGGGTAATGCGGTCGGTTTGGACAGCCTCACAGAAGCTTTGGGCACTGAAGCGTGGCAACGCGTATTGGCAGGCACCGAATGCCGGTGCAGCGAACATGGCGGGGAAATCGGCAATATGAAAGATCGGCGCCGCGTGCAGGTACACTCCGCCTTCCCGGTAGGGCATCCAATAATTGAGATTGTGAATATTCGAAAACACGTTTCCGTGTGTCAGCATGACGCCTTTGGGGCTGCCCGTGGTGCCACTGGTGTAAATTAGTGTCAGGATTGCATCGGGGTCATAGAATATTTCCGGGCAGGATCCGGATGGACTTTCGAACGGTTCTTTGTCCAGCACCCGTTCCCACTCCAGACGGACACTCGGGTTTGCCAACGAAGAATGGCGCACCAATCCATGCGGATTTGCGTCCGTCAGGACGCGATCAATCTCCGATGACGAGTACCGTGTATTCAGCGGGACGACGATGATGCCCAGGCGGCTGCAGGCGTAAATCAACTCGATGTACTCAGATTCATTCGGAAGCAACACGGCCAGCCGGTCTCCAACCCCGAAACCAAGTTTGTGGAGTGCCACGGCGACGCGCTCGACACGCTCATGAAGATCACGGAAATTAAGTCGCTTTCCACCGACGCAAAGGGCAATCCGATCGGGATAGTATCTTGCCGCCCGGGCAATGGAGTGAACATAAATCATCTCAGGCTGCCACGTGTGAAAGGACCAGGATTCATATCACTTGCTGTTCACGGACCCGATTCTCGCTTGCGTCGTGACCCTCATCGTCCGCTTCCCGTGGTTGCCTCTTCCAAGTTGAGGGCTCAACCACCGTACTTGAAAGACAGCAACAAACGTGTGCGGTACGCCTTCACTTTGCCGCTCTCGACCTTCAGGTCCAATTTCACGACTTCGGCAACCCGCAGATCCCGCAGCGTATGCGAGGCGGTTTCTACCGCATTCTTCCCGGCGTCCTCCCAGGATTTCGTGCTCGTACCGATCACCTCGACCACCTTGTAGACCGATTCTCCAGTTCCAGTTCGTTTGGCCATATTGTCCTTTCCATCAGTTTTTATTACGCATCACCCTTGGCCGCTTCATCGAGCAGGCCCGGCGACAGTTGCTTCTTCCAAATGCCCCACGTGCGGAATCGCGCCACTTGCGTGCAGGCCGTCGATTTCGGCCGCGCTGAATCCGAGCTCACTCAGAACCTGATCGTTGTGCTCTCCAATTCTTGGCGCGCGCTTGGCGGGGACCTTACTGACGCCATGCACTTGAATAGGACTGCTAATGGTTGAGGTCAGCTTGTCGCCAGCTCCTTCGAGCGGAACAACGATGTCGTTCGGTCGGAGCTGCGGATCATTCACGACTTCCTGCGGGTCGCGCACGGCGCCGAAGGTGACGTGAACGCCATTGAAGACCTCGTACCAATGGGCCATCGGCTGCGAGCCGAAGATTTTGTCGAGAATGGCGGTCAGCTGCGGCATATTCTGCGTCAGCTTGGCCGGGTCGGAGAATCGCGGATCGGTCAGCAGATCCGTCCGGCCAATGGCTTGCGCCACCGCAGCCAACTTGTCAGGCGTGACGATCAGAACGAACCAGGTGCCATCGGAAGAGCGATACACATTCAACGCCGCATTGGCCGGGTGCATTCGATCGTGCAACCCGTAGAAACTCGCTCCGCAGAGCGCGGCCTGGATAAACACACTCGCTGACCAAATACCCGACGCGAGTAGCGAGGTTGTGACATAGGATCCCTTGCCGGTGCGCTCCCGACGATAGAGCGCCGTTACAATCGCGGCATAAATGCCGACGGCAGTCGCATTGTCACCACTACCAGCCACCGGCCAGGTCGGTGGGGAACCAGCGTCACGGGTCATCGACAACAAACCACTGCGCGCCCAGTAGGCCGTGATATCGAATCCCGGAAGAGCGGCATCGGGGCCTTTCTCGCCGAAGCCGGTGATATCGGCATAGATCAGACGCGGATTCCACTGTGCGACGTCATCATATTCGAGCTTCAGCTTTTTACGCGCGGGATGCGGTGTGTTGACGACGAAGACGTCAGCCCACTTGACCAAGCGCTCGAGGACTTGCAGGGCGCTGGTAGATTTCAGATCGAGTGCGATGCCGCGCTTGTTGCGATTGGCCAGTTCGAAGGGGTAAGCCACATCCGAATTCGGCTGGGGCGGAATCTTCTGTCCCATTCGCCACAGCTCGCCCTTGGGCGGCTCGACCTTGACCACGTCAGCGCCGAAGTCGGACAAGATTACGGCAGCGCTCGGGCCAGCGATGAAACTGGCGAAGTCAACAACCTTTAAACCTGAGAAGATATTGTCGTTCGGCATACGTAAGTCCTTGGTGTATTGGTTACTTTCCTTGAAACTGTGGCTTGCGTTTTTCGAGGAACGCTTGTGTGCCTTCCTTCTTGTCGTCTGTTCCAGCGCAAAGGCCGAACAATGAAGCTTCGAGCGCCATGCCTTCGGCCTGACTTGTCTCGATTCCTTTGTTTACTGCTTCGAGCGAATACCTCACCGCCACCGGAGCATTCGCGAAGATTTGATTAAGGATTGCTTCGGATCGCGTGATCAGATTAGCGGCGGGAACGACTTCGTTGACCAATCCGATGCGATATGCCTCCTGTGCGCTGATCATTTCTCCGGTCAAGATGAGCTGCAACGCGCGTCCTTTCCCGACCAGGCGCGGAAGCCGTTGTGTTCCTCCGCCGCCAGGCAGAACTCCCAATTTGACTTCCGGTTGGCCGAACTTTGCCGTCTCCGAGGCGATTCGGATCGTGCAAGCCATGGCCGTCTCGCAGCCACCACCTAGGGCAAAACCGTTGATCGCCGCGATCACCGGCTTGCCGAGGTTCTCAACGAGATTGAGAACTGCCTGCCCAAAGCTGCTGGATTCCTCGCCTTCGACGGCGGTAAGTTGGGCCAGCTCGTTGATGTCGGCGCCGGCGATGAATGCCTTGTCGCCTGCTCCAGTGAGGATGACGCCGCGCACCTCGTCATCGTCCCGCGCCGCCTCGAACGCCGTCCGCAAATCCTCCCACGTTTTCGTATTCAACGCGTTGAGCACCTTTGGACGATTGAGCGTCACATAGGCGATGGCGCCCTTCTTCTCATACAGAACGTTTTCCAGTGATAATTCTGTTGCTGTCGCGCTCATAAAGCCTTTCTGCCTTTCGTTATGGGCTACGCCTCTTGGTGAATGAAGCCGCACCGTCACACGAAGGCGCCGAATCCCGTGATCGCCTTTCCCACGATCAGGTTTTGCATTTGGTAAGTGCCCTCGTAGGAATAGAGGGCTTCAGCATCCGCGAAGAAACGGCCAACGTTGTAGTCGGCTGCGATGCCGTTGCCACCCAACAACTCGCGGGCCCATGCGACCGTCTCGCGGCATTTGGCCGTGGTGAAGGCCTTCGATAGCGCGGCGTGGGCATCCGTCAGCTTGCCTTCGACTTCGAGTTGAGCTGTGCGAACCACCATGCACTGCGAGGCCGTGATGTTGGCGAGCATCTTGGCGAGAAGGTCCTGCACAAGCTGAAACGAACCGATCGGCTTCCCGAACTGCAAACGTTCCTGGCAGTATTTGAGCGCGTTCTCGTATGCCCCCATCGCGCAGCCCGTCGCTTCCCAGCCCACGAAATAACGGGTCCCTTTCAACACCTTCGCGGTGTCCCGAAATGAATTGTCTCCCTGAAGCCGGTTTTCTTCCGGCACCCGGCAGTTCTCCATCGTGATCAACCCGTTCTGGACTACTTTGAGCGAAATCTTGTTCTGAATCTTTTCTACTTTG
>DATKAP010000043.1:0-5630 GCA_035577905.1 Binatia bacterium | reverse complement strand
CGGCACGAAGCGCCCCTGCCGGATCACCCCGCTGGCATCCGTGTGGAGGGAGATCTTGTCCCCCTCGCCGTTCATCGTGATGCGATAGCGGCCAGCCCCATAGTCGACTTCCTTCACGAGCGAGCCCTTGAGGGCAAACGTGATGAGGTCGAAGAGAACGCCCACATCGACGGTGAAGTCCCAGGGTTCGCCGAGGGGAGGGGCGGCCGGAGCTTCCCGCGGGAGCAGGGCAAGGGGCAGGGGAGCCATCAGAAATGCCCGGCGGGAAAGGCGGTGGGCCATGATCGAACCCGATTGTACGCCAAATGCCCAAAGGAGCAATCCCTTAGGATTTTCCCGCACTTATGGTACGGTATTTTTTGCTTCGCCTGCATCTCCCGCGTCGCGAGGGAGGAAAGCCGTGCGAAAACCCCGTCGTGTCGTCATCACTGGCCTCGGTGTCGTGGCCCCCAACGGCATCGGCAAGGACGCGTTCTGGCAGGCGCTTGTCGCGGGCAAGTCCGGGATCGACTACATAACCTTGTTCGATCCCAGTCCGTACCCGTGCCAAGTCGCGGCCGAGGTAAGAGATTTTCAGCCATTGGATTTCATGACAAGAAAGAACGCTCGAGAACTGTGGCGGTTCAGCCAATTTGCTCTGGCCTCTGCGCAGATGGCGATCGACGATGCCAAGCTTGGGATCACCGACCGAAACTGCCAGCGGGTCGGTGCGTGCTTCGGAACATGTGTGAGCGGCGTGGAACGAGTCTACGATTCGTTCGAAATCGTTCGGCGCTCAGGCTTCTCCGATCTGAATCCACTAACTTCATTTCAGTACTCGACACATGCTCCTGTTGCCCACGTGGCAATTGAACTCGGGATAAAGGGACCTGTCATGACTCTCGCCTCGGGATGCTCGACGGGGCTCGACGTAATCTACTGGGCCTACGAGCAGATACAGGCAGGCAACGTCAACTACGTAGTCGCTGGAAGTACAGAAGCACCTCTAACACCTATGGTCTACTCCACCTGGGCAGCACTCGGGATCCTAGCAGGCAATGGTGGGGTTCCAGCGCGGGCATCACGACCTTATGATCTGACACGTGATGGGCTGGTGCTTGGTGAGGGAGCAGGGGCCGTCGTCGTCGAGGACATGGAAAGTGCCCTTGAGCGGGGTGCCCTGATCTACGCGGAGGTAACGGGATTTGGTTCAGCGAGCGAAGCGTTGAACCTACGGAAGGGAGATGTTACTGGCGATGGTCTCGCTCGAGCGATTCGACAAGCCCTCGTCAGTGCAGGCATCCAGTCAGACAGCATTGACTACATCAACTCTCACGGGAATTCCTTGCCGGAAAATGATCTTGCCGAGACGAACGCATACAAGAACGCCTTCGGGGTCAGAGCATACTCGATACCGGTCAGCTCCATCAAATCAATGATCGGTCAACCGATTGCCGCTAGCGGGATCCTTCAAGGGATCGCCACCGCGCTGACGGTCGCCACCGATGTCATTCCGCCGACAATCAACTACATCACTCCCGATCCACAGTGCGACCTAGACTACGTGCCTAATCGATCACGCGTTGCGCGAGTCAAGAGAGGACTCATCAATGCGCACGCCATGGGCGGGACACACTCCGTCCTGATTGTCGACAAAGTCTCAACCTGAGGACGCATGTCTAGACTTGCAATTCTTGTAGTCGTTACCGCGCTCGACTTCGCACTCGGGTTGCTGGTCCTCACAAGGAATCCCCGTAACTGGGTAAACCGATCGTTCGCTCTGTTCGCCATGAGCGTGGCCTGCTGGAGCGCATCACAAGTGGCGAACCTACTTGGCGCCGAGCCCGCGGTTTTCTGGGCCCGTTGGTCCTTTCTGATGGGTGGAATGACGGTTTTGGGGCTAGTCCTCTTCTTTCACACGTTTCCTTTTGACAACAAGCTCCCTCGTACGAAAACTTTCATTGCCATTGCCGCATCAGCAGCGGTCGTCTCTCTTCTTTCCACATTCTCGCCCTGGATCGTCGCTTCGGCAAGCAACACATCTCGTGGTCGCGTTCCGACATACGGCCACCTATATCCAGTTTTTGCAATCTATGTCTTTGCATGCATCGGCTACAGCTTGGCATTGATCGTAAGCAGGACCAGATCAGCACGCGGAGCAGAGCGGCAGCAGCTCTCATATTTGTTTATCGCTCTGCTCGTACCTGGCCTCCTTGGAATCTCGACGAACCTCATCATTCCCCTACTCACTCACAGCTCTCAGTTCAGCCAATACGGGCCGCTGTTTTCAGTTCTGATGGTCGCCATGATTGCGCACGCAATCATTCGCTATCGATTCATGAATGTGCGCCTTATCTTCAGACGCGGTGTTGTCTATCTGATGGCAACGATAATCGCTGGGGCATCCCTCATTGGAATGCTGTTAGCTGCCGACAAAGTAACAGGCGGCTCGGCGGATGATGCGCCCCTCGAGGTACAGGTGATTGTTGGCCTCATCGTGGCCATAGCATTTCGCCCTCTGAAGGATCGGATTCAGACTTGGTTGGACCACTATGTTTATCGTGAAACGTACGACTATCAGAAGACCATACGCAATGCGAGCAGAACAATTGCCTCAATCCTCGATCTCAGATCAGTCTTGAACTACTTGTGCGATATTACCGGCCGGACCTTTCGACCCGATCTGGCTATTATCTTGACTCGCGACCCGGACAGCGGTGTCTTCGAGGTAGCCAAGGCTGCTGCGTACGGCTCCTTCGCTGAAGGCGGAGGGCGTGAGTTCCATCGCTCGCCACTAACACCCACTAGTCCACTACCTTTGTTTCTAGCGCGCTCTCGGCGTTATCTACTGCTCAACGAGCAGAGGCGTGTGGGTTTCAAACCTGATCTAGATCAAGCTGAGTACCACCTCCGAGAACTTGGAGGCGAACTTGCCCTTCCAATGTTCTCCGAAACGGAACTCACTGGCTTCCTGGTCTTGGGACCAAAGCTCTCGGGAGATGCGTACTTTTCCGAAGATGTTGAACTTCTATCAACCCTGGTCAGCCAAGCGGCCATCGCAGTAAAGAATGCGCAACTCTATCGACAAGTTGTCCTTGTAAACGACTACATTGAGAACATTCTCAGCACGATGGACAGTGGGGTGATTACGGTAGATGCTCATGGCAAGGTTGCCCTTGCAAATGCCACAGCTGAGCGACTCACCGGATTGCCCAGATCCACCTTGACCTCGATGACGGTTGCGCAGTTATCCCATTCAATCGCTGGACCGCTGGGAGCCACACTCTCAGACGGAAAGCCGCGGTCTCAGGTCGAGGGCATTCTCAGCAGTGAGGGGGATCGGCAAACTCCCATCGTCTGCTCCACTTCCGCGCTTCGTAGTGATCGGAACTCTGTTGTGGGAGCACTGGTGGTCTTCAACGACCTCACTCAAGTTAAGGCACTTGAGAGCGAAAAGCAGCGAGCAGAGCGGTTAGCGGCGTTTGGCTCGCTCGTTTCTGGAATCGCGCATGAGATAAAGAATCCCCTTGTGGCGATCAAAACATTTGCCGAGCTTCTTCCTGAAAGGTTCCTAGATACCGACTTCCGAGAGGACTTCTCGAAGGTGGTTGGCACCGAGATTGATCGTATTGATGGGTTGGTCGGGCGACTGCGAAGCCTAGCCGCGCCCGTACCGGAACAGATCGGTCCCACAGACATTCGCGAACCGATTCTTGAGACGCTAGCTCTCCTTCGAGCCCAGTTTGAACAGACTCGAACTGCCGTCCATCGAGACTTGGGAACCTCGAGTCTCCTGGTGGCCGTCGATCCAACGCAAGTGAAGCAGCTCTTGCTAAATCTCTTCCTCAACGCCGTTGAGGCGATGGGGCACGGAGGGCAGCTCGAAATCCAAGGCGGGAGCAAGCAAATCAACAACAAACCCTGGGTCTATGTCACCGTCTCCGATACGGGGCCCGGCGTTCCAGACGCAATACGTAGCAAGATCTTCGAACCCTTCTTTTCGACAAAGGCACGTGGGTCTGGCCTTGGCCTTGCCATCTGTCGGAGCATCATTGACGCACATCGCGGAACCATCACGGTGCAGCCAAGGGATCGTGGTCAAGGTACGTCTGTTGTCGTGAGCTTCCCAGCAGCGAGTCGAATGCGTGGAGTGTCCTCCGAGCCCGTCCTGAGCGCCTGAAGAACGGCGACTTCAACTTTCCGAAGCAACTGTCGCTCTAGAAGGAGCAGGTCACGCGATGACACATCTAACTGACCAAGCCCCGTGGTATCTCGTCGTGATTGCTGGCCTGAATCTATCGCTAGGCGCGTACATTTTTTACCGCAATCGCCAAGGCTCAATGAACCGCGCGTTTGCGTTCTTTGCTGCCAGCCTAAGCCTCTGGACAGCCGCGCTAGCCTTTGGTCGATCGTTTCCCGCATACTATACGTCCGCTCTCCAGGTTGCCTTTGCCGCAGGCAGTCTGTCGGCCCTGGGTGTCGTCATGTTTGTCGAAGCGCTCCCGGCTCCATCCGAATGGAAGTCCCGACGTAGTCTTTGGGCCTTCAGCACCGGAGCGGCCGCGCTATCGATACTATCCTTTTCACCTTGGGTGGTGGTTGGTGCCAAGCTGGAACCCCATGGGATACAGGCGATCTATGGCCCGCTTCATCCTATGTTCGCGCTCTATCTCCTAGCCTGCTTTGCGTACGTCTCGTATGTGCTCTCCGCAAAGCATCGAAGCGCGGAAGGTCTAGCTCGAATTCAGATTCGTTATGTGTTCTTCGCCTTCGTGGTTCCTGGTCTCCTGGTAACGATTTCCAATGCGATCGTGCCGTACTTGTTCAGGACGTCAGCATACAGTCGATTCGGCCCCGCCTTCTCCCTTCTCATGCTCGGTGTGATCGCACACGCCATCATCCGTCATCGGCTGATGGACATCCGAATCGTGATTCGGCAGGGTGCCGTTTATCTAGCGGCCTTTGCAGTGGCGGGCATCGCTCTAGTAGTTCTTCTCTTAGCGTCGCACCTGGTTTTTCCGGATGAAGGGTGGTTCACAGCTCTGGAGATCCTTCTTGCACTGGTTGTTGCCGTCTTGTTTCATCCGCTCAAGACTCGAATCCAACTCGCCTTTGATCGTTATCTGTACCGAGAGCCGTACAACTACCAAAGAATAATTCGTGAAACGAGCGGTGCGCTTAGCAACACTATCGAGCTCCCTGCGATCCTTGATTGCGCGGGCGGCGCAATTCGCGATGTCCTAAAGCCCGAATGGACTGCGGTCTTTCTTCTCGACGAGGATGACATGCGCCTGGAGTGTGTTTGGTCAACGGAAGTCCCCGGGACACCAAGAGCAATCGAACTGACCTCACCTATGGCACATCATGCAACGGCAAATCGAAAGCTCGTATTCAGGGATGAGCTGGTCGCTCTCGACTCAGCGAAGCAAATCATCGACGAAATGACACAGATGAACGCCGACGTCGTCGCTCCCCTCCTGGAGGAAGGCCGCCTCTTCGGGCTCATCGTGGCGGGCCCGAAGCGGTCAGGCAGCCCGTACTTCAGCGACGACGCGGACCTCCTCCAGACGCTCGCTCACCAGTCGGCGGTCGCCATCCGGAACGCCCAGACCCACCAGCGCGTGCTGCAGATGAACGAGGAGCTCCAGAAG
>DATKAP010000042.1:0-7457 GCA_035577905.1 Binatia bacterium | reverse complement strand
CTTTTCGGCAATAGCCGCGCGGTAATCAAAGTGGACTGCGCGGAATTTCAGCACTCGCACGAAATCGCAAAACTGATCGGCTCGCCCCCGGGATATCTGGGCCACCGCGAGACGCATCCGCTGATCACCCAAGAAACGCTGTCAGCGTCGCACACGGAGGAGTTGAAACTATCATTTCTCCTTTTTGACGAGATCGAGAAGGCCAGTGACGCACTGTGGCAGTTGCTTCTAGGGATTTTGGACAAGGCCACGCTCACGCTGGGCGACAACCGCCGAGTGGATTTGTCGCAGACGGTGATCTTCCTCACTTCAAACCTAGGTGGGGGAGAAATCACAGAGTTGGTGCAGGGAGGTATGGGATTTGTTCAGCCGAAGGACAAGCCTACCGCAGGATTGAACGAGAAAGTGGAGAAGACGGCGGTCGAAGCGGCTCGGAGAAAATTCTCGCCAGAGTTCATGAACCGGTTGGACAAAGTGGTGGTGTTCCATCCGCTGACGCCTGAAGAACTGGATGAAGTGCTGGAGATCGAACTGCGGCACGTACAGGAGCGCGTATCGGATTCAACAGGTCGGCCATTCTTGTTTCGAATCACCGAGGAAGGACGGGAGCTCCTCCTCGAAGAGGGTACCGACCAAAGGTATGGAGCGCGCCACTTAAAGCGCGCCATCGAGCGTTATCTGGTCAGCTCGCTGGCGAGGCTGCTCGGTACGGCGCAATTGCGCGCGGGTGATTTGCTTCTCATCGATCGGCATCCCGGCGAGAGAGAACTGGCCTTTCGCAGGGAGATCGATCACAGATTCATCACTCAAGGCGAAGTGTGTGGACGAAAAGCCGGCGTACTTCTGGAATTGCCAATCCACTAAAAAGAACCGTGAAAATATGGACGCTGGACATTTCATTCGAACACTGAAAGGCGGCATTGTCGACGTTATCATGGACTTTACCGACGCCGTAATCCGGAGCATGTCCGTCTGTCTTTGCTGCCATCTTCTCAATCACGAAGACAAAGGGATGATGGCGAAGATTCTCTTCGAATGAGCGACTCGGGAATCACCCACTAGGGCCGGATATCAACGGATTTTAGTAGCCATTCTCATGTGGTGCGAAGCTACTAATAGGAGCAACACGACTCTTCCTCCATAGGAGGGCGCGGCGAATACCTTCTTGGAGTACTAGAAAGGCTACCGAAAAAACGAAGACCGTCGTGACTGCGGTAGCCACCAACAGCAACCCCGCTATAAGCTCCTGCACGACATAGAACTCCACTGTGAACCCTGCAGCTGCCAGCACCAGCAGTGTAAGTACGATGCGGGCCACCGCCCCGCGAACCTGGCGAGTCTGTGCGTTTGTTGAGGAGTCGAGCGGGAGCTGCTGTGTCCGTCGCACGGCGGCGTTGGACTTCTCCCTCTTTTCTCCCTGAATTTGCTGGTGAGAGAACTGATCCTGCTTCTGCTTCTGGTTGTCCCGACTGTTCCTTATGCAACCCATTGAGTATCCGCTCGGAATAGCGTATTGGACCGCGCGAGTACGGTCGGCAACGAAACTTCGAGAATCCCGCCTCTCACAATCGCGGTCGATCGGTTCGGATCGACCTCCACCGGCAACTGCAGGATCCGGAGAATAAGGTTGGGGCATTGATCAAGGTAAATAACGTTGTCGTGCTTCCGATGCCCTGTGGTTGTTCGCTGTGCGGCAACGGTCAGACAACGGGGCTCCACCGTGACATCAAGTTCGTCTGGTAGGAAGCCGAGAATGTCGGTGCGTACGAAGAGGACGTCGTCCGATAGGGCAGTGTAAAGATATTCGCGCGAATGACGGCTTTGCTCCGGCCCGACGCTCCCTGCGTAATCAGATTGACCCAGCATCCTTTGCATGCGCTGCGGCCAGCCAAGGCGGTCGGCGATTCGACGGATGATCTTGCGCCAGATTCTTGATCTGCGGATTAAGCAGGTGAATTCCATGATGCTCCTCCGAGCTACGGCTTCGTCGCCGTTGAAGCTGGCAACTGAACTGCCAAAAACCGCTTCCGGAGGCCGTGGAGAGAGGGATTGAATGCACAGGATTTGGCCGATTTTCATGCCACATCTTCAGAGTTCCTGTCATCCCTTTGACCGACTTTCGACACCCGACTGAATCGTGACAGATTTTCGACACTCGAGTGGATCAATTCCTTGTGGGTGTGCCGCCAGATTTCCGATCGCCGCAATCGTCCTATTGCGAATGGCTTTCCCGCTCGAGCCCTGAATCATATTGGATCTCCGTGGAAGTCACAGGTAGCAAGGTGAATACGCTCCCTGGTCGATCGGAGTTGTCAACGATCCGCCAAAACCGTCGAGGCCTTGTCGACACTCCTCATCGGTTCACCCGACGGCCAGTCAGCTCACTGTAAACAAATTGCCTGCCGACTGAACCAAATAGGGGCGTTCTTTTGGAACCGTACTTGCACTAACCAGACACGGGGAAACATGGACTCGAGATGTCAAATGTGGGAACGGAAAGGTCGCGCCGATCTTTTTCGGACGAAGCGATTCCGATGGCTTCATCAAAGAACATTGTTGGAGGCATTCAAAAAAATCGCTCTCGTGCTACTGGCAGTCTGCTTTGGTTCAGTAGCAAAGAGCCAGCCGTCGAATCCAGAAACCGTCACGGTTCAGGGAACGGTTTTCGTTCGTGACTCGGCAGGAAAACAATCTGTGGTTCCCGGCGCAACGGTCAGACTTACGGGTTCAACATCAGTGGAAACACGAACCGATCAGAACGGCGAATACGAAATTGAGGAAGTGCCATCCGGAACTTACACGATAGAGGCAGAAACAACGGGCTTCGATGCCGTCGAAGCGATTCGTGTCGATGCTAACGAACTTCGACTCGACCTCGAACTGAAACCATTGGAGGTGCGCACTTCCGTGGTAGTCACCGCGGATCAAGCAAGCAAGAGTCCGGCTCCCAGTGAAACCATTTCTGACAAAACATTGCGTGAAGCTCCCAATGTCAACGAACGTTTCGAGGGTTCCCTCCCACTCATTCCTGGAGTTGTTCGCGGGCCGGATGGGCACGTCAATCTCAAGGGCACGCGGAACACGCAGAGCGGCGCATTGGTTAACAGTGCGAACGTCACAGACCCTGTAACGGGCAGTCCGGCAATGAACCTTCCTGTGGACGTCGTCGCTTCGGTGCAGGTCATTTCGAATCCCTATGACCCCCAATACGGCAGATTTACAGGAGCGGTTTCAACAGTCGAAACGAAAACAAGCGATTATGAGAAGTTTCACTTCTCTATCCAGAATTTGATGCCCCGACTACGAGTCCGCGACGGGAGCATAAGGGGGATCGGCGCCTCAACGCCGCGGGCAACATTCACGGGTCCACTCCTGCGCGACAAAATCGCCATAACGCAATCGTTCGAATATCGATTTGTTGAGACACCAGTGAACAGCCTTCCCCCATTCGAGCGTGATTCCAAACTCGAGAGCTTCGATTCCTACACACAACTTGATTTCACTATTAATTCGAGGCACACCGCCAACGTGAGCCTATCCTTCTATCCCCAACAACTCGATTACCTCGGTTTGAATACGTTCAACACTCAAGAATCGACGCCAGATTTTCACCAGCGAGGCTATCAGATCAGCGTCCAGGACAGCTACCTGGTGGGCAACTCCGGTTTGCTGACCTCTCTGTTCAGTTACAAGCGCTTCGACGCAGACATAACGGCACAGAGCGACGATCCTTATCGTGTACAGCTTGAAACCACAGAAGGCGGATTCTTCAATCGTCAGGAACGCCGAACGTCGCGGGTCAGCTGGCAGGAAAATTATCGCTTTGCTCCTTGGAAATTCGCCGGTTCCCACCAGTTCGTAGTTGGACTGAGTTACGAGCACTCCCAATACGATGGTCGCGAGACGTTTTTGCCGGTTGAGTTCGATGGGGTATCAGATCTGCCGGTCGAGCGAATCAACTACACGTCGCCAACTTCTTTCGACGTTTCGCAGAATGAAGCCGCTTGGTTCGTGGGCGATCAATGGGCAATTACTCCTCGGCTAACCGTCAGCCTCGGCCTCCGCTTCGACAACGATACCATCACAAGTTCCACCCATGCTGCCCCTCGGGTTGGGTTTCTCCTGGCGCTGACAAGTGATGGAAGGACGCTATTGAAGGGCGGGATCGGGCGATTCTACGACCGAATTCCGCTGATGGCTGTTAGCTTTCCCGATCTTCCCAATCGGACGGTAAGCATTCTCGGCCAGAATGGCCAGCCAACCGAGTCTGTGTCTTATCAGAATCAGATAGACGGCGCGCTCCGAAACCCCCGGAGCACGTCATGGAATTTGGAACTCGACCGACAGATTCTAGCGGGACTCGCCGTGCGAGTGGCCTACGAGCAGCGCAATACCAGCGACGACCTTATTGTTTCGCCGATTTCCCACGGAACGACAGGAATACTTGAACTCTCAAATCGAGGCTCCGATTCGTATCGAGAATTCCAAGTGGCAGCAAGGATCAAAGCGGGTCAACACTTACTGAATGCATCCTATGTCCGGTCCCGCGCTTATGGCGACCTCAACGATTTGAATCTGTTCTTTGGGAATCTTGCGCAACCGGTCATCGAGCCGGACGCCCGGGGGCGCTTGCCTTTTGATGCGCCCAACCGTTTCTTGTTCTGGGGCACCATCGCCGCTCCGTGGGGACTGACGGTCGTACCGGTTTACGACTTACATACGGGCTTCCCGTATTCGATTCAAAACGAGTATCGCGCTTATGTCGGGCCCCGCAACGTCGATCGGTTTCCGACCTTCTCATCCTTCGATATCCAGGTATCACGACGGATTTTGTTGACCTTTCACGGGAAACACATCCCGGCCCGAGTGGGAGCGGGGGCCTTCAATCTGTTCAACCACTTTGATCCGCGAGACGTACAGAACAATCTTGCGAGCGCGAGATTCGGTGGGTTCTTCAATTCATCGTGGCGGGAATACCGCGGCAAATTCGTATTGGAGTTCTAGAGATGAAAAACTGTTTCTTACTGACTGCTCTGTTTCTATTCCAGACTTCGTTCCTTTTCGCGGACGATTCCGGAAACCTTCCTACGGTCGCGGAAATCATTACCCGGATGGCGGTTCTGGATCTCCAACGGCAATCCTCCATCGAGGGATACGCCGGAATGCGCCGGTATGTACTCGAAAACCGAAGCATGCAAAAGCGCGCCGAAATCCTTGTGCGAGTGGAAGGCGACCCGGACGGCACGAAACACTTCGAAGTCGTTTCGGAAGACGGATGGAAAGCGGCAAACACTCATGTACTACGAAAAATGCTCGAATCCGAGAGCGAGACTTCTCGCCCGGAGCAGCGGGCCATGGCCAGACTCAACTTCACAAACTACGAGTTTGCAGCTATCCGCACGGAAATGGTTACTGGCCGCCTGGCCTACGTTCTCGAGGTCAAGCCCAAACGCAAGGACAAATATTTGTTCCAAGGCCTCATTTGGGTGGACGCCGAAGACTATGCCTTGGTACGAGCGGAAGGTAGCCCGGCAAAGAATCCTTCGTTCTGGACGAAAAGCACGCATTTCGTGCAGGTGTATCAGAAGAGTGGCCCGTTGTGGTTTCCACGCTCCACGCAAAGCGTTACCGACGCTCGTTTCTTTGGGCCTACGGACGTGAACATCGAGTATTTCGACTACACACCTAAAACTCAGCCTCCTTCCGAGGCCACTCTGCTGTCTGCAAAGGAGACTTACAAGCCATGAGAACAAGCACACATCAGTTCATCGAGGTCGCCAATGGCTAAAGTAAGTGAATGCCTGATTCTCGCCGCGGGCAACGGGAGCCGCATCGCCTCTTTGTCGGGCAGCGCCCCTAAACCCCTGGTTCCACTTTTCGGCGCGCCTCTCCTGGAACATATCGTTCTGTCGTCACATGCGGCGGGAATCGAGAAATTTGTCATTGTAGTGGGCTATCGTGCCGACGCGATTCGCCGCTGGTTTGCTGATCACCCACTCGAAAGCATTTCCATCACCTTTGTAGAAAACGTCGATTATCAGAAAGCGAACGGCGTTTCGGCCCTGGCTGCAAAGGAACTGCTTCGAAAACCTTTCCTATTGCTCATGGCAGATCACATCTTCGAACCAAAAACGGCCAGAGCGCTATTGCAACAACCACTCGCCGAGAATGAGGTCATTCTCGGCGTGGACTACAACATCGATCGCATCTTCGATGTGGACGACGCAACCAAGGTTAAGCTCGAAGGGGATCACATCGTTGACATCCGCAAAGACCTGCTCCACTACGATGCCCTGGATACCGGGATGTTTCTCTGCAGCCCGGCTTTGTTTGAGAGACTCGAGTCCGCAAAACAAGGCGGCAATTGCTCGCTGTCGGATGGCATGCTGCAACTTGGTCGTGAGCGAAAACTGAAAGGCTTTGACGTCGGTACTGGGCACTGGCAAGACGTCGACACGCCCGAAGCCTTCGCCTACACCGAATCTATCTTCGAGCGGGACTTTTCTGAAAGCCCAATCCTGCAAAGGCTCGTTCATGTCTAAAGTCCCATCAAGTGTGCGTCCTGCGCTTCGGATTCTCGCGATTGCGGTGAGTGCAGGATTGTTTGGATACCTGGTGTGGCACGCCGGGCCCGCTAATCTCTGGCAGCAGCTCGTGAAGCTGGGTTGGGGTTTCATGTTGGTTATAGCTCTGGCAGGGATCTCTCATCTTGCGAAGACCTGGGCCTGGCAAATGACCCTCGGCAAGGATCAGCACAGAATTTCGTTCCCGCGCCTGGTGGGACTGCGCTTAGGCGCAGAGGCTGCCGGGCAACTTGGAATACTTGGACAAACATTCGGAGACTCCATCCGCGTGTCGCACTTGAGCCGCGAAATACAAACGACCAATAGCCTCGCGTCGGTAACCCTGGATCGCGGACTCTATCTCGTTACCGGAATCGTAGTGACAATCGTGGGCATGCTGGTTGCCCTACCGATGCTCTCCATGTCCCCCACCCTGCGCACCTATGCAGAGCTGTTTGTTTTTGGATCGGCAGCATTCTTGTTGTTCACACTGATGGCAGTACGGAAGCGATGGCCGTTGCTCTCCAAAAGCGCGCGTCTCGTCGCGCGCATTCCATTTCTGAAAGCCCGGATCGAGCAACAGTTTGGGCTGATTCACGGTATGGAGAATGCGCTCTTCGATTTTCACCACAATGCTCCCAAGCTGTTTTGGGGAAGTTTTTCGCTGAATTTGGCCGGGCAGTGCTTGGCGATATTAGAGGTGGGTATCGTACTTGGATTGCTGGGTTCGCACATTGGCTTCTCCGGGGTGCTGATCACGGAGGCATTCACCAAACTCGTGAACGCAATTGGTAACTTCAACCCGGGGAATGTTGGAACGTATGAGGGTGGAAACGTTCTCATCGGTAAGGTCTTCAGCCTGAGCAGCTCCACCGCAATGGCGTTGGCGCTAAC
>DATKAP010000041.1:0-203130 GCA_035577905.1 Binatia bacterium | reverse complement strand
TGGTCGCTACGGTCACTGGGCTTGACGGCACTGGCGATAGTCGAGAAGGTGACCATTTTAGGACGGTGATTTTCCAGCCGCACTCTGCACTGCGCCGATGAGAAGTTGATTTGGGCGCTGCACTAGCGAATCGATTACCCGGAGGAGAAGTCAGATGATAACGCCACACCAATCAAGAGCGCAACGATAAGGGAGAGAATCATTCGGCTTCAGTCAATCTGTTTTTGCGCTGATTCTGACGCTGATCAAAAGCTGTTCTGACGTGAAATCACCGCACCTCACAAGTGTGTACATTTTGACGTCACATACACATATACCCCTGCTTTCATTGACTTGATTCTTTCCTGCACGTAAGATGCGCGCCAGTGATCGGCTAGAACATTTCACTTGGCCGCATCATCGCCGCACTCGCCGCTGCGGCCTGCAGTTCCAGGACACCCGGCGGCTTGATCGCGCGCCGCAAAGGAAACGCTCGTGCAAGAACTCGCTTCCCTGCTCCATCGACATCCTGAGCTAGCTCTGTTCGTCACCATTTTTTTCGGTACTTTGATCGGCCGCATCCACGTAAAAAGCTTTGGCCTCGGCTCAGTCGTCGGAACCCTGCTGGCAGGCATCGTGGTCGGCATCTTCGCCAAGCCTGAATTTCCCCCGTTGCTGCGCTGGATCTTCTTCTATCTTTTCCTGTTCTCGATCGGCTATTCCGTAGGCCCGCGCTTTTTTGGCAGCCTGCGCAAGGAGGCCATTTCGCAAATCGTCCTCGCCGTCACCCTTGCGGTCACGGGCCTTGTGACGGCAATAGCAGTCTCGTATGTTCTTGGCTTCGATGAAGGCATCAGCGTAGGCCTGTTCTCTGGCAGCTTGACCCAATCGGCTGCCTTAGGAACCGGGCTGAATGCGATCGCCAACTTGCCGCTTTCGGATGCCATCAAGTCCCAACTCTCTGCCAACGCTCCTCTCGGCGATGCCATCACTTACGGTTTCGGCGATCTCTGGTTGATTGTCTTTGCCACGGCAATCGGACCCATGCTGATGAGGGCCAACCTGAAAGCCGAGGCGAAGATATTGGAGGAGCAACTCTCCGGTGGAACCGATGCCAGGAGTTCGCTCCTTGCCGGACACCGCTTCACCTTTCGCGGTTACCGCGTCGAAAACCCTTCGCTCGCCGGCATCGGAATCGACGCACTCGAAGACCGTTACGCGGCTGGTCGTTTGTCGGTACAGCGCCTGAAGCGCCATGACGCATTCCTCAGCATCACTCCCAACACCCGCCTTGAGCTTGGCGATCAGCTCGTAATAGCGGCGCACAGATCAATACTCGCGAACGCCGAACGTGAGATCGGGCCTGAGTTCGAGGATTTCGAAACCCTCTCCGTACCCCTGAAAACCATCACCGTGGTAGTCACGAACCGCTCTGCCGCTGGAACCACGCTCGCTGCCCTGGCGGCCAACCGTCAGATTTTTCGCGGCGTATATCTGGAATCTCTTACGCGTGGTGAAGAGCTAATGCCGCACGAGGCTGGGGTAGCCATTGAGCGCGGTGATGTATTGAAGCTGGTTGGCTCGCCCCAGGATGTCAATCGTGGCGGAAAGTGGCTTGGCTATCTGGAGGCTGATCTCAATAAGACCGATCTCACTTTTGTGGCCGCTGGCATTGCGTGTGGCGTCCTTCTGGGCTTGATCATCCTGCATATTAACGGCATCCCAGTCGGCCTAGGGACGGCCGGAGCCATCCTCGTGGTTGGACTCGTTGCGGGTTGGGCCCGCAGCCGTTATCCCGTGTTTGGCTCGGTCCCGGAGGCTTCCCAGCGCGTCCTTGCCGATATCGGCCTCGTCGTATTTATTGCCCTCGTGGGGCTGAGTGCGGGACCCCATGCCGTCGAGGCATACGTTCAACGCGGCCCAGCGTTCTTTGCCAGTATCTTTCTCGCTGGCATGGTCGTGACCATAATCCCATCATTAGCAGCCATGGTCGTGGGCAGATGGATCTTTCGCATGAACCCGCTGATGGTCATCGCGGGGGTCACCGGAGCGCAGACCTGCATGCCGGCGCTCAACGCGCTCCGCGAAGCCAGCGGCAGCAACATCGGCGCCCTGGGTTACACCGTTCCGTATGCGCTCGGAAACATCTTGCTCACGATCTCGGGTCCCGTCGTCGTGGCTATCATGCATTCTCTCCGGCACTGAGGTTATCCGGTCCCTTTCTGCTTGGAGTCTGCGCGCAGCTGAGATGTGTACTTCTCCTCAGTCATCGCAACGCTCTCCACGATCAGAAATTCCTTGCCGCATTTTTCGCACCGGGCACGAAGCATGTAGGCGTGATCTGCCAGGGCGGCAGTACTGTCGTCGATTTCTCGATTACAGTGAGGACAATTCATCGGGACGAAGCGCGCCGGAGCTCGACGTCAGGCAACTCTGCAGCTCCACCCACACAGTCTCGCAGCTCTTTTGCCGTTCGCAACTGTCAACACTTGCAGTGCGCAACTCATCACACTTGTGAGGAGGCACGGGCCGCACCACCTGTGTGCCATTTCTCTGCCAAGGCCTCAGCACTCATCCACCGTGCACCAGGAGATGCACTCCTGTCGGATCATCGGGCGGGAACTGCGGCCGCGGTGGCGTAGCGCCCCCCATCGCTTTCCGGACGCGTTCGAACACAAAATCTACATCGCGGATATAGCTGCGCATCGCCGAGGTCGTCCAGCCATGGCGTTGCAGCACTTGCAGAATCTGTTCGCCTTGCAGAGCATCCGAGGCCTGCACATGACGGATCGGCTTCATCGCGTCGGCGCCTCCGCTGAGCACGTTGCTGAAGATCGTCGTCGTAATATCGCTAATCCAGCGGGCGATACGGCTGTGCGTCGACGCTTCGCCGGCCAGTGCTTCCACCGTGGCAGCCGGCAAGTAAAGCAGCAGCCCCTCGGTGATCATGAGCGCCGAGGACGCACCAGTGGCCTGATACATCGCATGTCGCTGTTCCAAATCGTTCACATCGATAGTGAGGCGTTCACGCTGGCAGCGCGATCTCTCGCCCGACATGAGTCGCTCCTTGTAATCGAGCACATCGGCGAAGTCAACCTCAATCCAGCGCAGATTCGGCGCAAGGTCCAGGCGCCAAGGGCGCGTGTCGAGGCCGCAGCCAACGCTCAGCACAGTCGCGATCGTGGAAGTTGCAAGTGCTTCCAGCAGCAATTCATCGACGAACCGTGTGCGGATGGCGAGTCCAAGCCGCGCTACCTTCGCGTGTGGCAAGGCGTTAAGAATAGCGACTCCGCGCTCTCCAGCCAGCCGCGCCGCAAACGGATCATGCACAAAAGCATCCTCTAGTGCGCTCTCGTGCGCTCGGCACGCCGCAACCATAAGCGCAGTGTCGCTGATGTGGGTAATCCTTCCATCGCTCTCAGGCATAAGGCTAACCATCATAGCTGCTGGAATCAGAGTGAGAAAACCGGTCTCCGATAGAATGCCGTATGCTCCCAGGTCATCGACGTACTTGAAAAGACAGGTCAGAGGACACAGCGATCAAGAAGACCGGCACCACCGCAGCGAACAAGAGCAGGGTTTTTTCTCAGCAGAACTGACTATCAGACTGGATCTGGGCGATCGCATGCGGAGGTCTTTACGCAAATTGCAATTCTCGCCAGGGAACATGCACAAAAGCGATTAACTATGGTCGGTGAATTTGCCCATCTTGGATGGATTGACAACACTTTACCCGTAGCTAATAGTCCTTGAGGCGGAAAGCAAGGTAAGGAGCTTCCCTACCTCACAGGGCAGGTAAGAACTTTCGAGAGAAGGCGCGGGGCTTCGCACAAGATGAAAAACAATTTAGAAGTAAAAGGAACTCTGTGCGCCATTTGTGGCAAGCCAGTATTGCTGGAACATTGAATTGGTATAGCGGACGGCGGTGTCGTCCACGCTGAGTGCCTCCGGGCAGAAGGCTTCCATTGCGACAGACGCCGCGGCCTCTACTTGGTCAAGGCGCCACACAAGAACTCAAGCAAGCGGGTGATGTCCAAGAGAACTAGTAGCGGTTTCCGGCGCCGATCGTGACGAGTTTTGTGCTGCTTTTTGCTCGGCGCACAGTCATGCCGCGATTCAACCTAAAACCGGCATTTTTTGAATGACTCCTGTCCGTCAAGGGCGCTGGAAGAGACTGCCCGGATAGTGAAACTCATTAACACGCGCACAACGCGCATCACGACCTCCCGGGCTACTCCAGCCAGTTTCCCTCGCGAATAACGGGGGCCTTTCACGCCGCCGATGCTGGATTTTCACGGCATCGGCAATCGTTAACACGCCAATGGCGAATGATGAAGCAAGGATTATGCCCTCAAGAACCCAAAGGAGAGTGAGCATGGCAACCTCCACCTGTTTCAGGGCGTGCTCGCAGATCTTTCAAGGAGAAACGGGAAGTGTGCCTTAGGATAGTTTATCCCTCGCCGGACTGAAAACTGTTAAATGCGACAGGTGTGAATCGGTGTGTTGTGTTGGCGATGTGTAATTCTTGCGGGGCTCCCCGCTTGCCTTTTGAGCTCAAGTCGACGCAAGACGGGTCAACACGCACCCCCCTTGAATTTGAAAAGAACCCTGCGTCCGCTGTTGGGCCGAAGATGTCAGAATTTGAAACCCATGGCCAAAACGACGGTGGGATCTGTCCATCCAACATTCAGGACGTAAGTAGTGAAATCCACTTTTCTGTAAGAGAACCCGGTGAAGAAACCCCTCTGTACATCAAGGGGCGTCTGATATGTGCGCGTTTTCTGCGAGGCCAGCCCAAAGCGAAGCCAGTCGGTCGCCGAGTAGGTCAGCTCGTTCCAGTTATAGAAAAAATTGCTGTCGGAATTCTTCGTATCGAAGACAAACTCGCCTTCGCTGTAGAGCGAGACCTTTTTATAACTCAAGGTGAAAAGGTATCCGGGAGCTACGCCGGTCGTGTTCCCGATTATTCCTCCGACCATCGGCGTCGCCTCCAGCACCAGCTTCTCTCCGAAACTCAGGTTGTATCCGAGCCAAAACGAACCGGTCTTTCGGTCTTCATAACTGTAGCGCGCTTCCAGGTGTACCCATTTTCGGTCGGCGCGGAATGTGGGAGAGAAGTAAGACTGATCATCGGGAACGATGTACCCATATCCCGCGGCGGCAAACGACCACGTATTGCCGTTGGGTTCTTCAGCCGCTTGCGGAGGCACGACGCCGCCTGTACCCTGGGCGCACATTTGTGCAGCCACCAGAACAAGAAAGACTAGCTCCGCCAGCTTTGAATGATTCGTCATCCTCCGAGCGCAATCGTCATTCCCACCATAGCGACGCCGATGACTATCACGATCAGACCGCTCTTCAGTGGTCGATAGCCCGTGTGGTACCCGTACACATAACCCGTCAAAAAGAGCAGCAGAATGGCAATGCCGTTCGAAATTCGTAGGGCATGCTTCGGGTCATGAACGAACAGAAATGGCAGGACAACAGGCAGGGTCGCGACAACAACCAGCAGAAACACACCGAGTCCAGCAAGCCATTCATCTTTTGTAAGACGGGGGCGCTCTGGTGGCTCGGGTAATTGTCGCAGCTTTCGTCGAACTGTCTCAAATTCGACCGGAGTCGTAACCGATGCGATCAGAGGTGGCAACGCGTCCGCGATAAGGCGGTGTGCCTCGCCAGCATTCTCCGTATCCCGGGCTGCGCGCAGCGCCATGATTTTCTGCCCATGGGCATGTAAACAAGCCAGCCAATAAAGAACTGCATCAATTGCACCCCATGCCACGTTGCAACCTAACGCTCCGATAAGCATCTCGCGTACTGCTGTCTGCCCACCGCCTCCGATACTGAACGAACATGTGACAGTGAGAACCATCACCAGCCCGAAAAGGATCTCGGAAATCCGCTCCATCGGATCTAGAAAACGCCTGACCGGCCTGGAAGCTTCTTCTGACACAGGGTTACGATCGGATCGAGCCTGGGCGACACAATGCTCGATGTCACCTTCGATCCTTCTTCACGATCTGTTTTCGACAGGCTTACTTCACCAACTTGTTTTCTTGCTCGATGCGGTTTGTTGTTCCGATTAACATAGACGTCTGCGAAGAGCCACCTTGACGGAAACAGAGACCTGCGTCAACCAGCCTAGCCATGGTCTAGTTCGTCACGAACTGTCAGTAGTGACAGCCTTCCGACCCGACTGAAGTGTGGCTGTTCCTCAAGAGTCGTGATTTGGCGGTTATGAAGCGGTTATGAATATGACAAGCCACCGCTCTTTACCAAGCCATAGGAAAAAGTTATTGTCGATTGCGGCGACGCCATGCCCGGCGAAGTTGAGTGTATTGCGAGGACCGTTGGCGACGGAGCACAGTAATCTCAGCGAATTTCTGCCCAGTCGCCAACGTGAAATTGACCACCGCGCGATACAATGGTTCATTAAATTCCACTCAAACAGTCTCACCGGTGTCCACATCCTGATGAAAGGGCCTGAATGACGGCGCCGATTCGCGTTCTGCTGGTGGAGGATTTTCAGCCCTTTCGACAAAAAATCCGCTCCTTGCTTCAAAAATCACCACTCTCTCCGATCATCTTCGAAGCGTCCGGTGGACTCGAAGGGGCAACTCTGTCGGGGCAGCTCCAACCCGATTTGATCATTCTCGATATCGGACTTCCTCAACTGAACGGTCTCCAGGCCGCACAAAGAATGCGTGAGCTCTCGCCGCAGTCTAAAATCCTCTTCCTTACCCAGCAGTCTTCAGCCGATGTCGTAGGGGAGGCATTCCGGGTTGGGGCGATTGGCTTTGTCGTTAAGACCGATGCTGTCGAACTGCTGGCTGCGATCGCCGCCGTCCTCAAAGGCGAGCAGTACATCAGCCGCAACGCAAAACGCCTCTAGTTGTTGCGAAAAAAAACAAGATGGCCGGTGCCCCCGCGAAAAAAACCTGGGTAGTTGACGCCGCCGGTGGAGAACGCCAGGATGGTTGGCGCCGCCGTGGAAGGGCGGCCCTTCATGGCCGCCGAAGTCGTGTTCGTCGAGTAGGGCTTTAGCCCCGCTACTCCTGAAGCATGAGTGGAGTTTTCCCCAGCCTTCTAGGCCGCTAATCGATCACGAATCTGCTCCAGCTCGCTCGGGGTCAGCATGAACTCCGTAAAGCCACATTCGGAGCAAATCAAAAGTGTCGGGAACGCAAACACGTGGGGTTTCTTGTAACCTTCGGGGCCAGGGAAGTGGATTGCAGTCTCCGAAGAAAGCTCTGTCAGGCTATCCAAACCGCACCGTTTACAAGGCACAACGATCTTCTTTCTACTGGCGATCTCCAGACGCAAAAAGGGTAGGACAGCCTACACATTCTTGGTGTGACTGCCATCACATTTGTATGTGGCGGAATACATAGCGAGGAAGAGCCCTTTGCAGGAACTGTGAACGGCAACCCGTCCTGATCTCCTCGTTACAACAAAAGCCTTGCAGACTTCTTGTAAGTACTCCAGTCATCCATGCAACCGGCAACCCGGTGGCCGTGTCTAGCGAACGATTGCCATGTAGGCCAAACCGATTGCAGAAATAGCAATAAAAAGGTAGGGCCAAGTCTCAAAGATACGCTTCATCAACTGCGTCCGGTACATGCGTCACTCCCTTTGAGGTTCCTGCGTTAAGGCACCAATCGCACCACCCTTCGCGACCAGCGACAACAATTCATTACGGATCTCCGACAGTCGTTTGATCCGCTGCTCACGTTTCACCTTCTCCTGCCCGCTGGAGTGTTTCGCGCTCCGTGTCGCCACGATTTCGACCGTCTCTCGCCGAAGTTCCTGAACGCGCGCCTGAATCTGGAACGGCATTTTCATCTTGACCCACGCGATAGATGTCTCACTGTAGAATCGTTACGGCCCTGCTTGCACTGTGTCGGCTAACAGGCAATAACAGGGTCACTCCAACTTCAGAGCTCGTTCTGCCTTTGTCTTACGCTGAATGAACCATGGCACGCTTAGGGGCGGCGCTCCCCGAAGCCAACTCGGACGCCAGCACTGGTTTGGAAAATGCTAAGCCAAGCGTCTCTCCATCCTGAACGAGATCAAGGGATCCAGACTGCTTCCCCCAGTCAAATGTGGACAGGCTGTCCGAACCGCTTCCTCGCGCTGAAGCACTTTCTCAATCTCCCCTACCACTCATACAATGGCCCCAATGCAAGCCTCCCGCATCGCCGACTTGCTCGCCCCCTTCCTCGGTCCGTCTGACGCCCGACGCCTAACACCCGACGCCTTGGCATATATATCGACGTACATCGATCTACTTCAGCGCTGGAATGCTAGGGTCAACCTGACCGCCATCCGCAGCGAAGAAGAAATCGTTACCCGCCACTTCGGCGAATCCCTTTTCGCCGCCCGCCACCTCTTTCCAGGAGAAGGCCCGAAAGAGCACGGATTGAGCCGTGCCCATTCGCCCCTGGAAGAACACAGGGCTTCCGCCCCTGAGGGCCTGCTAAAACGCCAGGATCACGAGCGCCCTCCGACGCCGCCTGCCGCTATCGACCAACGACGGCTCATAGCCAACCCCGAGCGGAGCGAAGGGACCAAAGACGCGGTTAAGGTTGCCGACGTGGGCTCGGGCGCCGGTTTCCCCGGAATCCCGATCAAGCTGTGGTATCCCAAGATTTCCTTGACGCTGGTCGAGTCCAGCCACAAGAAGGCGACCTTCCTCCGCGAAGTCACCCGCGCCCTTACATTGACGGATGTCAATATATTAAATACCCGCGCCGAGTCGCTCACCAACGCCTCCTTCGATGTGGTCACGCTCCGCGCGGTAGAGCGCTTCGCCTCGATCTTGCCCATTGCAGCCGGCTTGGTAGCCACAGGAGGCCGCCTCGCCCTCCTAATCGCTCAGTCCCAACTCAGCCAAGCCCGCTCAACCCTCCCCGCATTGGATTGGCTCGCTCCCATTCCTGTTCCCCAATCCCAATCCAGACTATTGGCGATCGCCACCAGCCCGACAAATGAGGTATCAAGTTAGTAATAAGTGGGATAAATGTTAATGAAATAAGAGTTTCATGGATTTATTTGGTGAATGATTAAAATAAAGTGGGACATATGATCATACGTGTTGCGAAACGCAACACTGTGCCTGAAAGTTTTCCACAGTGTTCCTGCAGGAACACTTTTCAGGTTTTTGCAAAGAGATGTCAACGGTTGAAGTTTTAAGAGAAGTGTTCCTGCAGGAACATTGAACCAAGTTTTGCACACGAATTCACATCTTGCACAGCACTTCTTCATTGAAATTCAATTGCAAGCAGAAGTATGCTGCGAGTGCTCTAGCATCTCCTTACAACTCACATGGGACGCGTCATCGCTGTTGCCAACCAGAAGGGTGGCGTCGGCAAGACTACGACTGCCATCAACCTGGCCGCTTCCTTTGCGGCTGCTGAAGTCAACACGCTGCTAGTCGATTGCGATCCGCAATCGAACGCCACCAGCGGCTTGGGCTTCGTCAAGGATCCTGAGCGTGTCAGCTCCTACCACCTTCTCATGGGAGCAGCCACGGCTGAAGAGGCCTTGATCACCACGGAGTTAGAGCAGCTCTGGCTCATTCCCGCACACAAAAATCTGATCGGCGCAAATCTTGAACTCATTGACGCTGATGGGCGCGAGTTCAGGATGCGTGAAGTGATTGCGCCATTGCGCGAGCGCTTTCAGTTCATTGTGCTGGACTGTCCGCCTGCTCTTGACCTGCTCACGCTCAATGCGCTGGTGGCTGCTGATGCTGTGCTCATTCCGATGCAGGGAGAGTACTTTGCGCTTGAAGGCATCAGCGAGCTGCTCGACACGATTGAACGCATACGTGGCACGTTCAATCCTGAGTTAGGCATTGAGGGTGTAGTGCTGACGATGTTTGATGAGCGCACGAACCTGGCGCAGCAGGTGATGACTGAGTTGAAAAACTTCTTCGGTGACAAGCTATGCAAGACAACTGTGCCGCGCAACATCCGACTGGCGGAAGCGCCCAGCCATGGCAAGGCGGCGCTGATGTACGATCCGCGCTCGAAGGGTGCGGAGAGCTACATCAGGCTTGCGAAGGAGATCATCGAGCGGCAGACCTCAGGCGAGCTATCCGCCATCAGCTCCCAGATATCAGCAGCAGAGCCAATCACAGAGGATACGCTTCGACCGGGCTCAGGGCAGGCAGAGGAGCACAAAGGGGAGCCCGTCGTTGCCGCGACTGTCGCGGGCTCTGGCGGCGACGAGGCTGTGGTCGAGGAAATTGCGGCGGCTGCAGAGATGGACAAGAGCGCCTAATATATCGACGATCGTAGATATATTAGATCGACAACCATCGATAAATATGCCTAACGGCTGCGGGATGCCATGCTAAAAACGCAGAAGGCGCGATTGCGGAATGGGGCACCTTGGGAGTCTCGGTCTTGGGCGGGAGTGCATGGAGTCCTCCGGCGGGCGAAAGGCGCGCGCCTGAGGATGACAAATCGGACGAGGGACTAAATCGATGACTACAAATACAGCGGCGAACGTTGCGGGGCACGGGGAGAAGGACAAAGAGAAGGTGGAGAAGCGGAGGGCGCTGGGGCGGGGCCTGGCTTCGTTGTTGCCGGGGCCTCGGGTTTTGAATCCGTTTGCGAAAAAAGAAGATTCGGCAGAGGGCACGGGGGTCAAAGCCGCTGGCTCTCACGGGCCCGATGGCCGTTCCGCTACTGTGACGGCTGGGGAAGCTGAGGGTCAGTCGGCCCATGCATCCTTGGGCATGGCAACGAAAACCGGGTCTACAGATCTGTCGCCCAATGTTGTCGAAAACGCCCACCCTGTCGCACAAAACGCAACAAGGATGGGGCACCCACAAGAGATTCCTTCAGGCTCGGCGATTGCTTCCGGGGTGGTGGACTACGCACCGTTTGAGGAGGCGCCTGCGGGTGGAGTGATTGAGATACAGGCTGTGGCGGATACTCGGGTGCCTTCGAATCTTGTCGTGAATCTCGCGATTTCTGACATCGACAAGAACCCGTTTCAGACGCGGTATGTCGACGACGACGACGCGCTGGAGGAGCTGGCGGATTCCATCAAGGCGAACGGTGTGGTGCAGCCAATCGTCGTGCGTCCGGCGCAGGAGGATGGGCGGTACACTCTGATCCTGGGCGAGCGGCGGTTGCATGCGTCGAAGAAGGCGGGGAAGACGCAGATTCCGGCGCTGGTGCGGCGGGTGTCGGAGCAGCAGGCGGCGGAGATGACGATCATCGAGAACCTGCAGCGCGAGGATCTGAGCCCGCTGGAGCAGGCGGAGGCGTTTCGGGTTCTGAGCAACAAGTTCAGTATGACGCAGCAGCAGATTGCCGAGCGGGTGGGGTTATCGCGTACTTCGATTGCGAATTACATGCGGCTGCTGAAGCTGCCGCGCGAAGTGATGCAGATGCTGGCGGAGAAGCGGCTGAACTTTGCGCAGGCGAAGGAGCTGCTGAAGCTCGGAGAGAACGACCGGATCGCCGAGGCGGCACTGTATGCGGTGAAGAAAGGGATGAACATCGAGCAGATCGAAATGCTGGTGTTGCGGATGGATGGACTGCTCGATCCGCTGCCGGACATGCCGGGAGTGCAGAAAGAGAAGAAGAGCAGCGGGGCGCGGTGGGTGGATCCGAATGTGAGGTCGGCGCAGATGGATCTGGAGCGGATGCTGGGGGTGCGGGTACGGATTCGGGATCGGAAGGGGCGAGGGAAGATTGTGATTGAGTATTCGACCGTGGATGACTATGAGAGAGTGGTGGAGATGTTGCGGGGCAAGAAGTGATCAGTGATTAGTGATTGATGGTCAGCGGTCAGTTCTCGGGCGGCCTAGCGGTCGCCTTTATTTTTGGGGAACCAAGGTGGTAACAGGTGGCATGAGCGGCACGAATCTCGTGGGCGATCGAAGGGCGGAGCAGGCGGAGTCTGGGCAGTTATAGGGTCGGTGTGGGAGTTCCTCCAACGACGTTACCACCTTGATTCCTTGCGGCGGCGCGAAAAGCGAACCGCCGAGATCGCTGAGAAAGGCTGCGGAGAACGCTGAGGAGTTGCTCTTGGCGCTCGGTTCGGTCGCACTTAGGATCGAAACTTCTACGGCTGTCACAACCAAGAATAGGGGACTGGTGACAGTGACCGCTAACCCGTCCCGGGCCGTGGTCGGTGGGCCACTCCCCTTCGCTTTGCTCAGGGATCGCGGGGACGGACGAAGGCGTCCGTCCCTACATAAGCTTTGGCATCGCTATGCGAGTTCGGAGCGTTACCTTCGTTTGGGTTCGTTACCTCTGATCCGGTCTGTTGTGGCTCCTCTTTACTACGATCAAGGTAGCGGTCGGAAGAGAGATCGACGTGCGGGTCTCGGAGGGGGCGTGTCCGAATGAAAGGTTCGCAAGGGCTTTTGTGCTTGATGCTGGTCTGCCTGGTAATCGTTTGCGCGGGCTTCTGGTTGCATGATGGAGCGGCGGCTGGGGCTCCACCCAGCCTTGCAACTGCAAATCAAGTTACACACGATGGGTTGGCCAAGACGGCGGTGCTGTCCGACGGGGCCGCGCTGTATGTGGCGGAGGAGAAGGATGGGCATCAGGTCATCTCGAAGATTGACCCGAATAGCGGGAAGGTGTCTACGATTGCGACGCCCTTCGCGGACGCGCGGGCGATGGATGTGTCGCCGGATCACAAGAGCCTACTGACGTCGCCGATCCATGCAGGGGCGAAGAACCGCGAGCTTTGGACGATTTCGCTGGATAAAGCGGGGCGGCCGCGGAAGGGCGAGTTGTTGGCCGATGATGCGGCGTGGTCACCGAACGGTGCACAACTGGTATCGGTGAAAGGAAATGAAATCTGGATCGCGTCGGCGAAGGGGAAAGATGAGAAGCAAGTGGCGACGGTGAAAGGAAGGCCGTTCAGTCCGCGGTTCTCGCCGGATGGCCAAAGGATCCGTTTCAGCGTGAGTGATATGGAGACGGCCAGTACGTCGCTGTGGGAAGTGGCGGCCGATGGGTCGAACCTGCACGAGCCGCTCGCCGGGTGGGACAAAGCGCACACGGTATGTTGCGGAGTCTGGAGCGCGGACGGGAAGGCGTATATCTTTCAGGCGACTCACAGCTGGCCTCCGATTACTACGCTCTGGATGCTGCCGGGCAGCGGAGAAGGCGAGCCCAAGCAGTTGACAGACGGGCCGATGTCGTTTGGGAATCCGTGGCCAGGGGACAACGAGAAGATCTGGGCGCTGGGAGTGAAGCCTACAGTGGAGTTGGTGAAGTATGACGGCACGCACGAGAGCTTCGAAAAACTGCTTGCGGGCATTTCGGCAACGGATCTTGATTATTCCCCTGACGGCAACTGGGTCAGCTATGTGACCATTCCCGACGGCACGCTGTGGAGGAGCCGGGCGGATGGAAGCGAGCGGTTGCAGCTGACGTATGCCCCGGAGAGAGCGGCGCTGCCGAAGTGGGGCCCGGACAGCAAGAGGATCGCGTATGTGAGTATCCAGCCGGGACAGCCGACGCGGATCATGCTGATGGGAGTGGAGGGCGGCAAGGGTGTGCCGCTGCATGCGGAAAATCGCGGACAGATCGACGTGAACTGGTCGGCGGATGGGCAACGGATGATGTTCGGGTACGTGGTGGGAGCTGAGAAGCTGAGTATCAGCCTGCTGGATGTGAAGGCGAAGAAGATCACGACGCTTCCGGGATCGGAGGGACTGTTCAGCCCGCGGTGGTCGCCGGATGGGCGATATGTAGCGGCGTTGTCCCGCGATTCCACGAAGGTGATGCTCTTCGATTTCGAGACTAAGAAGTGGTCGACGTGGTTTACGGAGGCGGCAGGATCGGTGAGCTATCCGGTATGGTCGAAAGACAGCAAGTATCTGTACTTCGACGACATGGTGACGGATGAGGAGGCGATCCGGCGAGTTAAGGTGGGCGAGGATCATGCGGAGGGTGTGTGTGTGATCCGGCACATCGAGCGGTATATGGGGCCATACGGATTCTGGGCGGGACAGGCGCCGGACGGTTCGTGGATGTTTGTGCGCGACCGGAGCACGCAAGAGGTGTACAGCCTGAACCTGGGGGTGTCGAAATGAACCTCCTACGAAGGATGTGCGGAAAGGCTGGAACAGGCTTGGTGGTGTGCTTTCTGGCTTGTGCGGTGAGTATGCCGCTGTGGGCACAGAGTGAAGAGGGCACGGCGGAGCGAAAGGTGATCACGCGTGTGGAGCCGAAGTATCCGCCGACGCTGGAGCGGCTGTACATCGGAGGGATTGTGCGGCTGCAGGTCGAGATTGCAGCGAACGGGGCCGTGGAGAGCGCACAGTTGCTGGGGGGGAATCCGATCCTGGGGCAGGCGGCGATCGCGGCGGTGAAGCAGTGGAAGTATGCGCCGGCGAGTCACAAGACGCAGCAGGTGGAGAAGCTGGAGTTTGATCCCCACCGGTAACGGCCAGCTTCGGGTCCACTGGAGTGGCCGCGTGAAGGTTATGCGGGGCCGGTATTGTCTCGAGAGAACCGAGAGGGATGGGATCTTATTCGTTGCTGCTTTGGGTATTCCGTCGCCGTTTAAGGTTGGCGGCGATATCCTGCCCCGCATGGATATCTGACAACAACCGACCGAGGCGCGCGGCTGCACTTTTCAGCGTTTGCTGGTCTGCTTCTTCGCCAGCCTTCAACATTTGATCGAGTCGGTTGGCTGCACTCTTGAGTTTTCGCAGTTCTGCACTTGGGATCGGCTTCTGTGGGCCCTGGCCCACGGACTGCATCAGCCTGACTATTTTTTCCTTTACGTCGCGCTCGGAACCCTGATTGTCTGCGCTACTCATAGCATCTGGAGGGACGTAAGGGGTGTAAGTTCGATGTTAAGTTAACCGGAAGTGAGGTCAGAGTGTCGGGCTTGAGATTGTCATTCGACTAACTCTAGCGGGCTGCGGAAAAAGCTTCTTTGACCTCACGGAATGCTCCCACCGGGGCCGAAGCCCCTACGCAATCGAGACGATGCGACCCTGAAGGACCACTCTTCCATTATGGCGCCTGCTATCTTGACGGTGGCGCCAATAGGTTTCATTTTTCCGCAACCTGCTAGAAGACTAACTGGTAAGTGCAACACGGACATCTCGCGATCTCGATAAACAATGGTCCAGCCCTTATACCATTGACGCTGGTGTCGATATGTTATATCGCTTTAAAGCCATGATGGTAATATACCGTCTTTGGAATGAGTGGCCCATCGCAAACTCGAACGCCTGACATGCAACTCTTCCGTGATGTTTTCGACGCAAGTCCTATCGGGATTGTCGTCGAGAACGTGGAAGGGCAACTTCTGTTTGTCAATCCCTCGTTTTGCTCGATGCTGGGATTCAGCGAGGAGGAGTTGCGCCGCAAACACTGCGTCGATTTTTCTCCTGCCGAGGATGCTGAAAAAGACTGGGCTCTTTTCCAACAATTGCGATCGGGAGCCATCGATCACTATCAATTGGAGAAGCGATATTTTCGGCGAGACGGTTCGCTGATGTGGGGACGCTTGAGTATCTCGTTGCTAAACAACGGAGCCTCGCCGCTGGTACTGGCGATGGTGGAGGAGATCAGCGAGAAGAAGGCTGCGCTGGACCGGGAGCACGATCTGCTGGAGACCCTGGATCTGGTCACGAAACAGATGACAGCTGCGGTGAGCCGTTGCAGCCGCGACCTGCGATATCTTTGGGCCAATCAGGCGTACATGGATTGGATCCAGCGACCATGGGATGAGTTGGTAAACCGACCTATCGCGGAGATAGTGGGCACCAGTGCATTTGAAAGCTTGCAGCCTTACTTCCAGCAAGTGCTGGCTGGAAAAGACGTCCACTACGAGGCAGAAACGGATTTCCAGGGCATAGGAAGAAGATGGACGTCGGCGACTTACAGACCGACATTCGATGTGAATGGAGCCGTGGAGGGATGGGTTGCAGTGGTGCTCGACATTACCGCGCGGAAGCGGGCGGAAGAGGCATTGCGGGAGAGCGAAGAAAAATTCCGCAGCATTTTCCGGGAGGCGGGAGTGGGGATGGTAATCGTGTCACCGGAAGGACGCTATCTGGGCGCGAATACGACATTTTGTGAGTGTCTGGGTTACACGGAGGAAGAACTCCGCGAAAAGACTGTTGAGTCCATTACTTTGGCGGAAGATTGGCCTGCCTTCTCAAGAAAGCTGCAAGAGCTCCTCAGCGGGGAGAGCGGTTTCCAGTGGTTCAGCAAGCGCTGCCTGCATAAGAGCGGCCGGATCGTACACACCGAGAGCAGTGCTGCTCTGATTCGAAGCTCGGATGGTACGCCTCGCTATTTCGTCGGTGAAGTGTTGGATATAACAAGCCGCATCCAGGCCGAAGCGGCATTGTCAGACATGACCAGAAAGCTGATTGAAGCCCAGGAGACGGAGCGCGCCCGGATCGGCAGGGAGCTTCACGACGATATCAATCAGCGGCTCGCGATGTTGGCAGTCGACCTGGAACAATTACAAGAGAATCCGTATGAGATCGAAGGGCGCGTGCAGGAACTCCGAAGGCAGATGCTGGAGATTTCGAACGACGTACAGGCTTTATCGCACGATTTGCACTCTTCCAAGCTGGAATATCTGGGTGTTGCAGCAGGCATAAGGAGCTGGTGCAGGGAATTTGCCGAGCGGCAGAGAATGGAGATTGACTTCAAGAGTAGCGTGCAGAGCGTTCTGCCAATCGAGATCGGGCGCACGCTGTTTCGAGTTCTGCAGGAAGCGGTGCATAACGCCAGCAAGTACAGCGGAGTGAAGAGGGTTGAAGTGCGACTGGAGGAACAGTCAGGCGAGATACACCTGATCATCAGCGATCTGGGCAAAGGCTTCGAAGTCGGACGCGCATTGCAGAATAAAGGTCTGGGTCTCACCAGCATGCAAGAGCGAGTCCGGCTGCTGAATGGCACGATTCTGATTGAATCGAAACCGATGGGGGGAACGAGAATCCACGTTCGCGTCCCCAATGAGTCAGAACAGCGACTGAGGCTGGCGGCAGGGTAGCCGGTTTACAGCAAAGCAACCCCCAGGCGGATGCGGGAGACAATTTCCCTACCCTATCGATATTCCTGACAACATTGACTTCCCCTTTGCCGGCCATTAGTCTCATTGCGTCGTTAAGTTCTCTCCAAAAGTAGGAACGCGCGTCTTTGCCGCTGGGCGAAGACAGGGAAGCGGGTGCAAATCCCGCGCTGCCGCGCAACTGTAAGCGAGGACATTGCCCTCGGCCACTGGGAAATTCCGGGAAGGCCGCGGACGAATCCGGATCATCGCATCCTCACTCGCGAAGCCAGGAGACCGGCGCGCTCCATCGATCTGAACCTCTTTCGCGTGCCAAGGAGGATGGAATGCGCGTACTCGCTGGTTTCTTTTTCTCTCTGCTTTTTTTCCCGACGGCACTTGCCGCTGATCTCAACATTAAAGTCGTGGACCCACAGTCTGCCGCCGTGTCGGGGGCACAGATTGCGCTTTTGTGCGGAGCGCGGAAGAAAGATGTTGTCGCTCTTCGAGCCACTTCTGCCGAGGGTACTGCGACGCTTTTCGCTGCCGAAATCCCAACTTCTGGCAAAACCGGCCAGAAGTGGGGCACGCCATTGGCTGACTCCTGTCAGATACGCGTCCGAGCTGCGGGATTTGCAGAGGAGATTGTCTCTGTTTCCGGAGAGGCGGAGCTGAAGGTTGTTTTGCGGCTCGCTACGGCTTCACAAACTGTGGTGGTGACGGCGACGCGGGCGCCGGTGCCTGGGGAAGAAACCGGGACAGATGTGGAGGTGCTGATCGGTTCTCAACTGATTACGATGCAGCCTACGGCAGCTTCCGATGCCGTGCGCTTTCTTCCGGGGGCTATCGTCAATGACTCCGGGCAGCGCGGGGGGCTGACGTCGTTGTTCGTGCGCGGGGGGGAGTCGCGGTACAACAAGGTGATCGTAGATGGCGTGACCGTGAATGAGCCTGGCGGGACTTTTGACTTCGGTACGCTTCCGCTCGAGCAGGCGGATCGCATGGAGTTCGTACGTGGCGCCCAGAGCACGCTCTACGGTTCGGATGCCATGACCAGCGTCGTACAGGTGTGGACTCGCACGGGGAGCACAGCTCTTCCGGAACTGCGGTTCGGCGCCGACGGCGGAAACTTCTCGACGGCTCATGGATACGCCTCGCTCGCCGGAGCTCGTGGAGCCTTCGATTACAACCTGTTCGGAAGCCAGTTCAACACGGAAGGATCCGACATTAACAGTGCGTTTTCCGATTCGCTGCAAGGAGCGAACGTCGGGGCTGCGCTCGGTGATCATGCATCTCTGCGGTTACGCGTGCGTCATTCCAACAGCCATACCGGAGTACCGGGCGAATGGAATTTCAATGGATACGTGCCGCCGGTGCCGGTGAATGGATTTTCTGAGCCTTATGAGCCGCTGCCGCCGAATCCCTATGACTGGTCGCAGCTGAATAGTCTTCTGGGGAGTGCGGAACTCACGCTGGCTGCGCCCAATGGCTGGCAGCACCGGTTTAGCGGATTTGACTATCTGTACCGGTATTACGAATTGAATCCGGGCGATCCGCGGCGGGTGAACACGCAAGATTGTGGATTCGGCGGGCCTTCAGTTCCCTGCGGGATTGATTTCGCTTCCAACGAGGTCGATCACATCAACCGCGCGGGCTTTGAATATCAGGGCGACCATTCAGTGCGAGCTTGGGCTCACACTACGTTTGGATATCGGGTGGAGAACGAAAATGGATTCGTGGGAAATGTTGCTTACGGTCCGCAGACGCATGGGCAGCGACTGAATAATGACTTTTACGTGCAGCAACAAGTCACGTGGAAGACGCTTACCGCGATTGTGGGCGGCCGCCTGGTTCACAACAGCGAGTTCGGGAATACAGGCGTGCCGCGGATTGCGCTGACCTGGCAGGCATTGCGGGGTGGAGAGCGCTTCTCGGGCACACGTCTGCGCTTTTCCTACAGCGGCGGGTTCAAGGAACCGCGGCTGGAAGAGACTTTCGCCGGGCCTCCGTACACACAGCCTAATCCTGGACTGAAGCCGGAGCGTCTGCGCGCCTTCGAGGCGGGGTTGCAGCAGGAATTCTTCCAAGGAAAATACGAACTCAGCGCGACCTACTTTAACAACCTGTTTCACGACCAGATCAATTACGTGACCGTGGACCCGATAACCTTCGTCGGCGAATACGTGAACGTGAATCGCGCTTTCGCGCATGGTGCGGAGGTGGTGGTGCGCGCGAAGCTTCGCTCGTCGCTTCTGCTTAACGCCGCATATACGTATATCTCCTCGCAGTATCTGGACAACCCGGCGCCGTTCGATCCTGTGTACGATCCCGGGCAGCCGCTCCTACGGCGGCCGAAGCATTCCGCCACTACTACGCTTGCATACCTAGGCAGTCGCTGGGGAGCGACGCTGGGAGGAAGCTTCGTTGATCGGCGCTCCGATAGTGATTTCTTCGGGTTCGGTTTTGACCATGCGGCCGGATATGTTCGCGCCGATATGGGTGGGTGGTATGCGGTGAATTCGCATGTCACTACGTATGTGAACTTCGAGAATGTGCTGGATCGACGGTATAACGAAGTGGTGGGATATCCGGCTTTGCCGGTTAATTTTCGGGCGGGGATTCGGTTTCGGGTGGGGGGAGAGTAGCGGACACTAGCGGTCTGTTCGCTCGGGTCGCCACCGTAAAATCCCCACTTGTGGCAAAGGCAGCCGGAAGTGAGGCACCCCTTGCTTTCGCGGACGACGGCGTCCGCCCCTACACGAGCAATTTATTCCCCAGGCGTGGGGTGAAATGCGACAATAGAAGTTCTTCCCATGGCCACTTCTTTGACTTCTGCTTTCTCTCTGGAGACTATCCGGCAGCACGGACTTACGCCTGACGAATACGAAAAGATCAGGCAACTTCTTGGCGGGCGCGAGCCAACGATTACCGAACTAGGCATCTTCAGCGTGATGTGGAGCGAGCACTGCTCCTATAAATCGTCGCGCGTCCATTTGAAGCGGCTGCCGACGCGCAGCAAGCGCGTGCTGCAGGGGCCCGGGGAGAACGCCGGGATCATCGATATTGGGGATGGGTGGGCTTGCGCGTTCAAGATCGAGTCGCACAATCATCCGTCGTTTATTGAGCCGTTTCAGGGGGCTACTACCGGTGTGGGGGGAATTCTGCGCGACATTTTCACGATGGGCGCACGGCCCGTGGCGGTGATGGATTCGCTGCGGTTTGGGCCGATCGTCGCAAGCAAAGATGTTTCGCGAAAGGATCTTCACAAGAACCACTCCATCATGGACGGGGTGATTAGTGGGGTCGCGTCATATGGCAACTGCTTCGGTGTCCCGAACCTTGGCGGGGAGACTAAGTTTGAGGCCTGCTACTCCGGCAATCCGCTGGTCAACGCGTTTGCGCTTGGACTGGTGAAGAAGAATGAGATCTTCTACGCGCGGGCGGCTGGTGAAGGCAATCCGGTCATTTACGTTGGCGCGAAGACCGGGCGTGACGGAATCCACGGCGCGACGATGGCGAGCGAGGAGTTCAGCGAGGCTTCGGAGGCGAAGCGTCCAAATGTGCAGGTGGGCGATCCTTTCCTGGAGAAGTTGCTGCTGGAGGCGTGCCTTGAAGCGATGCAGACCGGGGCCATTGTAGGCATTCAGGACATGGGGGCTGCGGGGCTGACATGCTCGACCTGTGAGATGGGCGGGCGGGGCGGCGTGGGGATCGAGATCGAGATGGATCGTGTGCCGCAGCGCGAGACGGGGATGACTCCGTACGAGATCATGCTGAGCGAGTCGCAGGAGCGCATGCTGCTGGTTGCGCAGAAGGGACGCGAACAGGAAGTATTCCGCGTATTTGAGAAGTGGGGCCTGGATGCGGTCGAGGTCGGGAAGGTCACGACGGACAACAAGCTGCGCGTGCTGGAGCACGGGAAGATTGTGGCGGAGATTCCAAATCCGGCGCTCACGGACGAGGCTCCGGTGTACAAGCGGCCGTTGGCGCGGTGGGAGCCTCGGGTGCCGCGGGAAATGCCCGAGAATATTCAGCTCGGACAAAAGGGAGATTTGACCGGTACTCTGAAGCGGCTTCTTGCGTCGCCTAACATTTGCGGCAAGCGGTGGGTGTGGCAGCAGTACGACCACATGGTGCAGACCAATACCGTGGAGGCTCCGGGCGCGGGCGATGCGGGAGTGATCCGCATCAAAGGTACGCAACGCGGGCTGGCGATGTCGCTCGACGGTAACGGGCGCTGGTGTTACCTGGATCCGAAGCTGGGAGCCGAGCATGCCGTTGCCGAGGCAGCCCGGAAGGTGGCGTGTGCGGGCGCGACGCCGGTGGGAGCCACGAATTGCCTGAATTTCGGGAATCCCGAGAAGCCACACATCATGTGGCAGTTCTCGCAGACGATCGACGGGATGACCAAGGCTTGCGAGGAACTGGAGATACCGATCACGGGTGGCAACGTCAGCTTCTATAACGAGACTCTGGGTGAGGGAATTTATCCGACGCCGGTGCTCGGAGTGGTGGGGATTCTCGAAGACGTGCATAAGGCCGCGAAGATGCACTTCGCTGCTTCCGGACGCACGATTGTGCTATTGCGCGGCGGGGAGGCGGGGGATATCACTGACGCCGAAACGGAGTTTGGGTCGTCGGAGTACGCGAAGGAAGTTCTAAGGGCGTTGTGGGGATATCCGCCAGAGCTTGATCTGGAGAAGGAAGCGGCCCTGCAGAAGGCGCTGATTGAAATGGTGCAGCAGGGATTGCTGGATTCGGCGCATGACTGCTCGGATGGCGGGATTGCGGTGGCACTAGCGGAGAAGAGCTTTCCTGGTGGCATCGGGGCACGCGTGAATCTGGAGTCGGGCGGGCTGTTTGCTGAGTACGTGCTGTTTGGCGAGGATGCCAGCCGGGTGCTGGTATCGTGCACCCCGGAGAGCCTGGCGCGAATCAAAGAAATAGCGGGGCGGAACGGGATCGCGGCCGACGTCATCGGGGAAACGATTCCGGAGAAGTTGGAAATTTCATTGGATGGAACCGTCGTTGTCTCGGGTACAGTGTCGGAGTTGATTGCGGTTTACGAAGGGGCACTCGAGGCTGCACTGCGGACGGATGTGGAGTTGGTGGCAGCGGACTAGGGGGAACTCGGTTCGCCGGACAGCCGAGGCGACTGTCCGCACAAGTTTACTGCGCGCAGGTTGTATAGGTTCTCCGGCGCCGAAAAACGGCGCCTCAGGATGACAAAATAACAAGGTCTCATGGTGACTAACGACAAATTTCATGATGAGTGCGGCGTGGTCGCGATTTTCGCGCACCCGGAGGCGGAGAAGCTGGCTTACCTTGGACTGCACGCGCTGCAGCATCGGGGGCAAGAGTCGGCGGGGATCGTTACGTCTGACGGGCTGACTTCGCGGGCACATAAGGCCATGGGCTCGGTGGCGGACATCTTCACCGAAGAAGTGCTGGCGAAGATCGGCGGAACGCTGGCGATCGGGCATACGCGGTACTCGACGGCGGGCGACTCGGCGCTGCTGAATGCGCAGCCGATTCTCGTGCAATCGAATAAAGGCGCCATCGCGGTTGCGCACAACGGGAATCTGGTGAACGCGACGCAGATTCGGGCGCGACTCGAGAGCCAGGGATCGATTTTCCAGACCAACAGCGATACGGAAGTGATCGTTCACCTGATTGCCTTGTCGAAGGAACAAACCCTGCCCGAGGCGATGGCTGATGCCTTGCGGCGGGTGGATGGTGCGTTTTCGCTGGTGATGATGAGCAATGACCGGATTTTCGCGGTGCGCGATCCGCGAGGATTCCGGCCCCTGGCGATGGGGCGCATTCCGGCGCTGGAAGAACAGAAGCGCGACACTATCGTGTTCGCGTCGGAGACTTGCGCCTTCGATTTGATCGGGGCCGAGTACATTCGGGACGTGAAGCCGGGAGAGCTTGTGATCGTCAGTGCGGAGGGGATCAGTTCGCGGTTTTACGCGACGTCCGCGCCGCAGTCGAGCTGCATTTTTGAGCACGTATATTTTTCGCGGCCCGACAGCCTCGTGTTCGGACGGTCGGTGCAGACCAGCCGCGAGGAACTGGGACGGCAACTAGCGCGGGAGACCGGCGTGGAAGCTGATCTGGTTGTGCCGGTGCCAGATTCGGGCGTGACTGCGGCGGTGGGATACGCCGCCGAGAGCGGGATTCCGTTTCGCTTTGCGCTGATCCGCAATCACTACGTTGGACGTACGTTCATTGAGCCGAGCCAGAGCGTGCGGGATTTTGGCGTGAAGCTGAAGCTGAATCCGGTGCGGTCTTTGTTGCAAGGCAAGCGCGTGGTGCTCATCGATGACTCCATCGTGCGTGGGACTACCAGCCGGAAGATCGTACGCATGATCCGGAATGCGGGCGCGAAGGAAGTACATATGCGGATTTCTTGTCCGCCAACGATTTCGCCCTGTTACTACGGCGTGGATACCCCATCGCGGAAGCAGCTTATCGCGGCGAATAAATCGGTCGAGGAGATTCGCGAATATATCGGGGCGGACTCGCTGGCGTATCTGTCGCTTGAGGGGCTGAAGAAGGCCTGCGGCGAAGGGGACAAGATTTCGTATTGCTCCGCGTGCTACACGGGGAAATATCCTACGGACATTGTTGACGTGGATGAGATTCAGCCGGCGACAGTCAGACGGTAAATCCTCACATCCCGGCTGTAGGAATCCCACTTCTGGCAACTTTGGGCAGAAGTGGGGCACCCCGCACCTTTCACTTAGCGTTTACAACTAATCGTTAAGTTATCGGCTTTTGCGCTATCGCTACTCGTGGGATCGATTGCAGGTCGGGTCTTATTTGCGCGTTTTGCCAGCCTTGCAGTAGCTTTCCCACTTCATCGGCGATCGTGCCGCTGATTTCCATTACTAGCCATCCGCCGGGCCTGAGGAGTGCGTGCGCCTGTGGGATCAGACGGGCGATCACTTCGGTTCCTACTGGTCCGGCAAAGACCGCGCTGCGCGGCTCGAATTTGCGGACCTCCAGCTGAACGGTGTCTTCTTCGGATTCGCCGACGTAGGGTGGATTTGAAACTACGAAGTCAAACTCTCCGGGCAAGCCTTCCAGCAAATCTGTCTGGTGAAAGTGAATTCTCCGCTCCAGCTGATGGCGTGCTGCATTGGCGCGGGCGACCTCGAGCGCGGTGGGAGAAAGGTCGGTTGCGTGGATCTCGGCGCTGGGCAGTTCTTTCGCGAGCGCAAGGGCAATGCAGCCAGAGCCGGTGCCTACGTCGACGAATCGCAGTTTATCTGATGCCTGGGATCCAGAGCTTGACGCTAGTTCGAGAACTGTTTCGTTTACATGCTCGGTTTCGGGGCGAGGGATCAGCACTGCGGGAGTGACGATCAGATCCATACCCCAGAATTCCTGGTGACCGGTGATGTATTGTGCCGGGACGCCTCGCGATCTTTCCGCCAGCGCCGCTTCGTAGCGGGATTCTTCACCGGGTGTTAGTTCGCGCTCGGGATGGGCGAAGAGATGGGCGCGATCGCAATTGAGGGTGAACATTAGAAGCAGCTCGGCGTTCATCCGCGGGGAGGGGACATGTTGGGCATTCAGGCTCGTTATTGCGGCCGCCAAGGAGTCTTTTAGCTGCACTCGAACATTTCACCACAGGGGGCACTGAGGGGCACAGAGGGACTTCATATCTCTTGGATGCGTGCTTTCCCAGTGCCCTCTGGCTGAAAGTTTGAACGCAGAGTACGCGGAGAACATCCGCCGAGTTCGCTGAGAAAACCTTAAGTCCCACTTGGGCTACTGCAGGTCTGGATTCAGGCGCAATATCTCTGCGTTGAGGACTGTCGCGAACGCGACCCAGGCGGCATAGGGAACGAACGCATAAGCAGCGGTGCGGTCTACTTTGTGGGCGGCGGCGATGTAACCAATGATGCTGCCTTCGAGCGCAAAGATGTCGGCGAGGGCCAGCACTGGACTACGCTGTTTAAAGAAAAGCTTTGACCACTGCGCATTGGCGGCGAGTTGGGAGATCCATAGGCGGAGTGCCTTGTCCCGGTGTGGCGATGGGGCGGCGCTCCAGACACGCCATCCTGAGTAGGCGATCAGGACGTAGAGAGTGGTCCACGCAACGGGAAACACTTTGTCCGGCGGCGTGAAACTGGGCTTGCGGAGACTGCGGTACCATTCGTCACGGTTGCCGCGGCTGTAGCGAGAGCCGTACCAGGCCGCCCCGGCGGTGGCTAGACCGAATCCGGCGAGGGCGAGAAGGGATGCCTTGCTTGTTTTCGACATGACGTTCTTAGGTGTAGAACCGTGCGCGCCGGTTGCTTAGGGTTGTGCCCGTCTCTGCCATTCGTTGGCAATGTAGATCATCTGGCCGATGTGGTGCTGCATGTGGGCTACGCATTCGATGACGATGTCGAGGCGCGTCTTGCATTCTGTGCCGACGGCTGAATACGCTTTTGCCCAATCCGTGGGCGATTGGGCGCGAATCGTCTCCATCACCATTGCGACGGCAGCATCGAGCCTCTTCGAAGTTTCCTCTTTCGAAGGGGGAGTCGCATCGGTGAATTCCCGCTCGCGGTCGCGGGTGTATCCGGAATTCGCGATTTGCGCCCCGATGTAGTAGTTCAGGTTGCCGGTCAGGTGGAGAACCAGATGACCGAAACTGTTGCCGTACGGAAATGGCTTGGTCCAGAACTGTTTCTCGGTCAGTGGGGTGGCTAGTTCGCGGATGCGGACCAAGTTCGCGGTAAAGCGGCCAGCTAGAACGTCGCATAAGATTGCGTTTAGATCCGACATTGTTTCTGTTCACCTAGCCCAACGGGCTTGCTCGGGGGTACAGCAACGCCCTCGAACTGCACTCCGTCGAAAAATCCCCCCATTAATCTCACTCTGCCAGCCATCTCAACATGAAACTTAAACCACGCTGGCGGCTTCCTGCTTCAGTTTTTCGGCCTGGTAGTGTGTGATCAGCGCTTCGATCAGCGGCTGGATCTTGCCGTCCATCACAGAATCGAGTTGATGGATGGTGAAGCCGATGCGGTGATCGGTCAGGCGGTTCTGCGGGAAGTTGTAGGTACGGATCTTCTCGCTGCGGTCGCCAGACTTCACCATCGCGCGGCGCTCTTTGGCGAGGGCTTCCTGCTGCTTCTCCATCTCGATCTCGTAGAGGCGGGCGCGCAGCACGCGCATGCCTTTTTCGCGGTTCTTGATCTGGGATTTCTCGTCCTGACAACTCACGACAGTGTTGGTGGGAATGTGCGTGATGCGCACGGCGGAATAGGTTGTGTTGACCGACTGGCCTCCGGGGCCGGAGGAGCAGAAGGTGTCGATGCGCAGATCTTTGGCTTCGATCTTGATGTCGACGTCTTCGGCCTCGGGCAGCACGGCGACTGTGACGGCGGAAGTGTGGACGCGACCCTGCTGCTCGGTGGCGGGCACACGCTGCACGCGGTGCACGCCGCTTTCGTATTTCAGCTGCGAATAGACACGGTTGCCTTCGATGATGGCGATGACTTCTTTCAGGCCGCCGACCGAGGATTCTGATGTGGAGAGCACCTCGACCTTCCAGCGCTGCGATTCCGCGTAACGGGTATACATGCGGAAGATCTCGGCCGCGAAGAGCGTGGCTTCGTCGCCGCCAGTGCCGGCGCGGATTTCGAGGATGACGTTCTTTTCGTCGTTGGGATCTTTGGGGAGGAGGAGGAGTTTCAATTCTTCTTGGACGCCAGTAACCCGCGACTCGAGTTTTTCAAGTTCTTCCTGCGCGTAGGCGCGCATGTCGGCGTCTTTCTCTTCGAGCAGCAAGGCTTTGCTGTCGGCGATGCCCTTTTTCAGATCCTTATACTCGCGATATTTTTCGACGACGGGCGAAAGTTCGCTGTGCGCCTTGGCAGTCTTCTGGTATTTCGCGGAGTCGTTGATGGTCTCTGGCGAGGCTAGGGCTTGGGTGAGATCTTCGTAGCGGGCTTCGATTTGGTCTAGTCTCTCAAACATCGTCGTTGGTCGTTCGTCGTTCGTCGTTGGCTTTTCGTTTCACGCTGCCTTTTCACTTATTGAATTAATTAAGCCATTTAAGCAGCGGCCGATGGCGTCTGACGACGCTAACAACTCTTTCCCTTCTTCTGGCCGTATGTATTGTAATTCCTGCGTAATCATTAATCGCGTCTGTACTTCAAACTTGATCCTCTTGCATGCAAAAGAAAATTCCTGAATTCGCGATCCAATCGGTGCCCCTTGCCTTCGGCAATGTTGCTCGGCACCGAAGCTGCCGCTCGTCGCAGTTGCTGGCTTAAGGTGGAGCTCATGCTTGGGGAAACCGCCTGTCACCCGGTAAACGGCCACAGCAAACTTCATCGCCTCCTGCCAAACTCTAAGATCTGTGAGTGAGGATGGCATCAAGCCTCCAATCATCACTGTAGACGCGCAGCCCGACAAGGCCAACGACTAACGACCATCGACTAAAGATGCTTTTCCGAGTTGGGAACAGTATTCGCGGCGGGGCCGCTAGGCGATTACCAGTTCGCCGCCGTGCTCCTTTTCGAGGGCCATGGCCTGGTCGAGGGCGGTGATGGCGCATTGGGCCTGGTCGTCTGACGGAGGCTTCGTGGTGATGCGTTGCAGCCAAAGTCCGGGCGCGGTCATCAGCGCGAAGAGTGATCCGCGGTGTTTGGCGGCGAAGCGGATGATCTCGTAGGAGACACCGGCGATAATCGGCAGCAACGCGATGCGCGATGCAAAACGCGCCCAGAACGTGGTGAACGGGACCAGCATGTAGAAACCGATCGAGATCAGCATCACGGTCATCAGAAAGCTGGTGCCGCAGCGCGGGTGGAACGTCGGATATTTCTGGACGGCTGTGGTGGTCAACCGGTCACCGTTCTCGAAGGCGAAGACCGTTTTGTGCTCCGCGCCGTGATACTCGTAGACGCGGCGAATATCTTTCCAGAGCGAGACGCCCCAAATGAACAGCAGGAACAAAGCGAGGCGGATGGCGCCGTCGACCAGGTTGAAGATGATGCGGCCGCCCAGGGCGGGGTCGATTTTCTTCAGCTCCGTTGCCGCCAGCAACGGGATGTACTTGTACATGAAGATGAAGAAGGCGAGGGAGAGGATTACGTTGAGGGCGGCCAGCCAGCCGCTGATGGCGGCGGCTTTTTCGCGGCCTTTGATAGCTTCCGGCTTAGTGGACCGTTCCGCCTCGCTTCCCTTCGGCGGGACGAGCGAGGCGCCCGTCTCTACACGGTTCTTCTCTGCTTCATTCCCTTCTTGCATTACGTCTTCGATGGCTACATTCGCCGAGAATTTCAGGGCCCGGTAGCCGAGCGTCATCGCATAGCCTAGCGTCATCACTCCACGAACTATGGGCCACCCCATCCATTTGTGTTTTTCGGACGGGCGCTCCAGCGGCTCGCTCATGGTGACGACTTCACCCGAAGGCTTGCGGCATGCAATTGCCCAGGCGTGCGGGGAGCGCATCATTACGCCCTCGAGCACGGCTTGGCCGCCGACCAGGGTTTCTTCTCCGCTTTCGAGGGCGGGAAGAAGCTGGATGGCAGCCAGAAATCGCAGGTAATTTCGCAGAAATCGCACGATGATTAGATGCTTCAGGTGGAGCAAAAGTCCCATATCAGGGTACCACAGGGAACCCATCCCCTTTCGACATCGGGCTATGGCCGCGAGGACTGTTGCTTGGCGAGTTCTGCGTGAAAAGCTTGTTCGCGGTCAGCGACATAATCCTTGTAACCTGCTGGATCGACAAAGGGATTGGACGGTGTCTTCCCTGCACGCGCGAACTTTTCGGTCATTCCATAGTAGCCGCCGTGCGCTCCCAGAAACACGTCGCAGGGTAAGGATTTGAGCATCTGAAAGGTGTGTTCATAGTCCTGGGCAATCTGCGGATAACGCGAGTTGCGGACCAGTTTGTATCCGGGATTCACGTTCGGACTGCCGACGATAACGACGTTGTCAGCCTTGCCTTCATCGTGGACCTGCAGGGTCCAGGTTGTGCATCCCTTGGTATGACCGGCGGTGAGGTGAGCGGTCAGCACGACATCCCCGAGCCGGACTTCATCGCCATCGTGCAGAACGCGATCGACCTTTGCCGGCTTGAAGAGAAATGCCTGTGAACTGCGGTACTGAAAATCACTTCGCCCGCCGTCCTCGACTACGGGTACGTCGCCCTCCATCACCATGTACTTCGCGCCGGTCAGTTGCTTGATGAGCGCGCTGCCCGCACAGTGATCGAAGTGGCCATGACTGATCAGCAGGATCTTGATATCACCGAAGCGGAATCCGAGGCTTTCGACGTTCTTCTTGATCATCGGGACGGAGCTTTCGAGGTTGCTGTTGATCAGGATGTGTCCCTGAGCGGTTGTGATAAGGAACGACGCCAGGTCTTTACTTCCTACGTAGTACACGTTCGCAATGATCTTGTGTGGAGGGAAGGGTGCGATCCAGTCCGGGTTCTGTTGCGCCTTTGACATTGCGGAGCAAGCGATGCATAGGAGGAGGGTGCGGAAGAGCATTTAGGGAGAGTATGACACTTTCACTACCGAGGTCTACGCATTCAGCAATCGCGACATGGAAAGCGTGCGTGCGGTATACAAACCTTCGCTACGAACACCCCTCGCTTCGCTTCGAGGCGGGACGGACGAGGGCGTCCGTCTGTATATGATCGTGGCAGCTGCGAGTACTTTGGACACGTTACCGGCGTGCCAGCCACGGTGGGGCCATTCACAATCACGGCATTTCAGTAGAAACTAGGAGCATGGCAGGGGAATCCGCGAAACCAAAAGATACGTTGAAGGTGGAGAAGGTTTCTCTGCTCGTGCTGACGCTTTGCATTGTGGTGCTGGTGTACGTGCTGGTGGCACGTCCTTTCTAGATTTCCTGAAAGATCATCCTTCGGATTGAGGCTACCGGTATGCGGACGTTCGTTTTCTGACGAGCGGCTATAACTGTATCTGAGCCTAGCTGCTGAACTCTAACGATTCACGAGTTAGAAAATCCCGGTTTTAAGTCTCTTCAAGTCGGTTTCACTGCCTTTGAATTCGGCATTATCGGCTTTCGAGTATTGCGGCGAAGAAACCGTCGCAGGGATGAATGCCCGGGACAGTGCGCAGGTATGGACCTCGGGTGAGCGAACCGGGGTCGGGCCAGGTCAGGGCTCCGGTGGTTTTCAGGTGATCGAGTTCTTTGCGGCAATCTCGCAGGAACAGGTTTGGATCCTCTTTTAGCAGCTGCCCGATCACGTCCTCGTTTTCTTCCTTCTCTAGAGAACAGGTGGAATAGATGAGGCGGCCTGCAGGCTTCAGGTGCTGGACGGCCGAGCGCAGGATCGCTAGCTGGCGATTGTGCAGTTGTGGGAGATCTTCAGGTTTCAGCCGCCACTTGATTTCGGGATTGCGGGCGAGCGTGCCTGTACCGGAGCATGGGGCATCGACAAGGATGCGGGCGAATGTCTGCGCTAGCGGGAGGTTCCGGGCGTCGGCGGTGAGGATTTGGATTCGTTGGGAATTTTCGCCGAGGAGTTTCCGCATGAGGTGGGCGCGGTGTGGATGGATTTCTACGGCGGTGATGGCGGCTCCGGGATTCTGATCGGCTATTGCCAGGGTTTTGCCGCCGGGGGCAGCGCAGCAATCCAAAATTCTATCGTGAGCGGAGCCGATTAGAGCGGCGATTAGCTGCGAGGCTTCGTCCTGGATTGCAACTTGGCCGTTGCGAAAAGATTCCGTCTTCGTGATATTGCCCGAGATCACCCGGCGAGCGGAGGTTAGAACACTGCCGGGGGACAGTGAGATTCCTTCTGCGGACAGTTTCGATTCTGCGTCCGGGGCGCGCAGGCGGATGGTTGTCTGGGGGATGGATTGGTTTTGCCGGCAGATGTTCTGGGCTGCCTCCACATCATAGTGAGCCATCCAGCGTTCTACTAGCCAGAGAGGATGGGCTTGAGCCTCGGAAAGGGTCTCCGGGGATGGACTCACCACCGGGGGCACCCTTCGACCTTGCTCAGGGTTAGCAGGGGAACACAGGGGAGTCGTTGATAGTTTGCGCAGGACTGCGTTGACGAAAGAGGCCGCGGAGCGTTTGCGGGCGCGCTTCACCAGTTCGACGCTTTCGTGGAGGGCGGCTCGGACGGGGACTTTTGTCAGCCATCCGAGCTGGTAGCCAGCGATACGAAGGGCGGTCAGAACTTCGAGGTCGAGCTTCTTCAGAGGTTGAGAGGAGGCTTGCTTGATTGCGCTATCCAAAAGGGATTGCCAGCGGAGAGTTCCCATGACCAACTCCGTGGCGAGGGCGTGATCGGGGGTGGAGAGCTTCTCGTATCTTGCGGAATGGAGGAGTTCGGATGCGTAGGAGGATTCGCGCTCTACACGCAGGAGGATGTCGAAAGCGGCGGCGCGGGCGGGGGAGACGGGCATGGGGTGATTGTACGGGGAGGGACGGCTGGTCATACATGGCGGCTGGTGGGGCGGAGCTGGCGTTTTGCGGAATGCAAAAGCTAGCCGCAGAGAACGCGGAGAAAATCCTCGGAGGCCGCGGAGATTGGGCCTGAGCGGGGACTTACATGGCGGATAACTTGGCGCGCGTTCGTGCTGCGATGCGAACTCCAGCGGAATCGAGTGTCTTGGCGCTCGCACGGACCCTTTGACTGCGCTCAGGGCTGGGTCCGTCCCTACACATCCTCTTGACTGGTACGATTAGCTCAATGAAATCGATCATTGTTGGGACGGCGGGGCATATTGATCACGGGAAGACCGCGCTGGTCAAGGCATTGACGGGAATCGATGCCGACCGGCTGGCGGAGGAGAAGCGGCGGGGCATCACCATCGATCTTGGTTTTGCGCACATGAGCCTGCCTGCCGCGGACGGGGACACATTGCAGATTGGATTTGTGGATGTGCCGGGGCACGAGCGGTTTGTACGTAACATGCTTGCCGGGGTGGGGGGGGTCGATCTCGTGCTCCTGGTTATTGCGGCCGACGAATCGATCAAGCCGCAAACGCGGGAGCACTTCGACATCCTGCAACTGCTGGGCGTGAAGCGCGGGATCACCGTGCTGACTAAATCTGATGCAGTCGACGCCGAAATGCTGGATGTGGTGCGTCTGGAGGTGGAGGAGTTTCTGCGAGGGACTTTTCTCGAGAGTCCGAGTGCTCCCATTATCGCGGTGAGTTCCCTGACTGGGGCGGGGCTGGAGGATTTGAAGCGCGCCCTCGCGAGGGCGGCCCGACAGGTCGAGCCTCGGGATGCTCATTCGCTGGCGCGTCTGCCGATCGATCGCGTGTTCACGATGAAAGGATTTGGCACCGTCGTGACGGGGACTCTGATCTCGGGCACGATTCGCCGCGAAGATGAATTGGAATTGTTCCCATCCGGACAAAGGGTCCGGGTGCGGGGGATTCAGGTACATGGATTGGCGGCGGAGCGTGCGTTGGCGGGACAGCGCACCGCGCTGAATCTGGCGGGAGCCACCACTGAGGATCTCGCCCGGGGGATGACTCTTGCGCGGGCCGGGACCCTCAGGGCTACGCGCATGGTCGACGTGCATTTGCGGCTGCTGGCTTCTGCGCCTCGGATTTTGAAGGATCGGGCAAGAGTGCACTTTCACGCGCATTCGATGGAGGCAATTGGGGAGATAGTGTTCCAGCGATCGGCCCCCCTTAATCCGCAGGGAATGAAGGTGGCGCCGGGCGGGGAAGCGTTCGCGCGCATCCGGCTACCGGGGCCCGTGCTAATGCTTCCGGGCGACCGCTTCATTCTGCGGCAGTTCTCTCCGGTGGTGACGATCGGCGGGGGAGTGGTGCTTGATGCTGCGCCCATCCCCAAATTCAAACAGGTGACGGTGGACGTGCTGCTGCAACATGCGTTGGCAGGGAAGGTGGCAGAGATGCTGGCAGTCCGCGTGGCACGGCGGTGGTATCAGGGGCTGACGATGGCCCAGGCAGTGGCTGAAACAGGGTTGCAGCAGGAAGCGATTCAGAAACACATGGCCGGGGCGCTTGCGGATGGAACCCTGCTGAGGTTCGGTGATCTCTTCTTTGATTCCGGGATGATGTCGGCGCTCACCATACTTATTCCGCAAACGCTCGCGCTTTTCCACGAAAAAAATCCTTTGGTGCCGGGTATGGCAAAAGAGACGCTGCGGGAACAATACACGCTCAGTCCGGAGGTCTTCACGGCGGTGCTCGACCGTCTGGTTCGAGAGAAGAAGGCAGAGGTCGCTGGTGAACATGTGCGCATTCCCGGGCGGGGTGTGGTGATGAAGGATGAGGAGGCGGAATCGAAGAAGAAGATCGAAGAGGCTTTTGCATCCGCGGGATTGAAAGTTCCGGCACTGCACGAGGTACTGGCGGGGCTGAAGATCGATAAAGGACGCGCGCAGAAGATTGTGACGCTGCTGCTGCGAGATCGGGTGCTGGTAAAGATTTCCGACGAACTTGTGTTTCATCGCAGCGCCCTCGAACAACTGCGTGGACAGATTGCTGCGCGGAAGACCAAGTCGGCAATGATTGATGTCGCAGCGTTCAAGGAAATGACTGGCGTCAGCCGCAAGTATGCGATTCCTTTACTCGAGTACCTCGACCGTGAACGAGTAACGAAACGCGTGGGTGACGCGCGGCAGATCCTCTAATCGAAGATGTACTCCTGAGAGGCGAATGGACCGCCGTAATGACCTCTCGTAACCTGTCACTTCCGTGAATCGCCCGCTATGCTGAGGTCTCTCATCCTCAGGAGGTCTTCATGTTGTTCAACTTCGGGCCACGGGCCGGCACGTTCGCTCTGCTGAGTCTGGCTCTCTCAACGACTCTTGCTGTGGCGCAAGGGAACGGCCACGGTCATGACAAACACGATCGTGATGATGACGATCGCTGGCACGAGGGCGACTACGATCATGACCGCGACCACGATCACGGGAACGGGCACCATCACGGCCATGAACACTATGTGGACCATGACCGCGACATCCGCGGATGGTATCGGGCGCACTACAGTCATCTTCCGCCTGGACTCGCCAAGCGCGACCGATTGCCTCCGGGACTTGAACGGCAGTTGATAGTGAATGGGACGTTGCCTCCTGGGCTGCGCGGCAGGATGCAGCCGTGTCCGCGTGAGCTGCAAGTCATGCTTCCGCCTCCGCCTGCGAACTATGTGCATGTGGTGATTGGCGGGAACCTGGTGCTCTACAACCGGGCCAGTTTCCAGATTGCCGATGTATTTCATTTCGAGGTCAATTGACAAGGCGGCGCAGTACAGTCCCCGGCTGCCGGGAAGGCAAACTTCAGGCGCTGAAGCGCGGGTCAGTCCAGCGAATTGGCGGCACGAGTAAAACTCGTGCCCTTTTCGTTCTTGGCATCCTCAGATCCTTTCGATAAGCGACAACCACTATCCCCCAAGAACGCCGAAGCCGTTCCAGACTAGACCGTCAATTAGATAGCACTTGGAGCTTGCGCGCCTTCAAAATGGTGGGGACACGCAAGGGCTACTCGGTGTGCGTTACACTCGCTGGGTGTCCTCGCTTAGCGACCAGCTCGGTTTCAGCTTCCGCCCACCGGAGCGACAGGTGTGGAGAGTACGCGAGCTGGTTGCTTCGGTGCGCACGCATATTGAGCGCGAATATTCTGACGCCTGGGTGGAAGGGGAAATTTCGAACTTCCGCGCGCCGGAGTCCGGGCATCTCTACTTCACGCTCAAGGATGGCGACGCGCAGATTCGCGCGGTGATGTTCCGGTCGTCGGCGCGGCTGCTGCGGTTTCGTCCCGCGGACGGTTTGCAAGTTGTGGTGCGCGGGCGAGTGACTATCTACGAGGACCGCGGTGAGCTGCAGATATCTGCCGAGTACATTGAGCCCAAGGGGGCGGGATCGCTGCAGCTTGCCTTTGAACAACTCAAGGGGAAGCTTGAGGCCGAAGGACTGTTCGCGGCGGAGCGCAAGAAGCCGATTCCTTCGCTGCCGGCACGCATTGGGATTGTGACGTCGGTGCAGGGGGCGGCCCTGCGCGACATCCTCAACATTCTGCAGCGGCGCCATCACTCGGTGAACGTGCTGATCTTTCCTGCGCAGGTACAGGGAGACGCGGCATCGTTCGAAGTGGCGGCCGGAGTGCGGTTCTTCAATCAGCAGAAAATCGTCGAGGTGATCATCGTCGCGCGCGGAGGTGGTTCGGCGGAAGACCTGGCGTCATTCAACAACGAAGGGCTGGCACGCACAATAGCCACTTCCGAGATTCCGGTGATTTCGGCGATTGGGCACGAGACCGACTTCACGATCATTGATTTTGTCGCGGACCTGCGCGCGCCGACGCCCTCTGCGGCAGCCGAGTTGGTAATTCGGTCACGCCAGGAGATCGAGGAGAATGCCGCCGCGTTGCACGATCGTCTGGAGCGCGCGATGCGCTACCGGCTGCTGATGGGGCGTCAGGCCTGGACAGAACTTGCGCAGCATGGCGCATTCGGGCGAATGATGGAAGCGATTCGCCAGCAGCAGCAAAAGCTCGATGATCTCAACCATCGGATGGAATTGGCGGAACGAACGGTGCTCGAGAAATTGCGGCGACGATGGGAGGATATTTCTGCAGCGGTGCGCCACTACGATGTGCGGCTTGTGCTAGCCGGGATGCGGAAGGAACTCGACAGCCGAACGACCGCATTGGCGGGCGTGATGCGGAATGTGCTACTGCAGCATCGGGTTCGCAGCGAGCGATTGGAAACCGCGCTGCAGTCGCTCTCGCCGCTGGCAATCCTGGATCGCGGTTACGCGCTGGTTTTCGACCCCAATGGCAAGCTGCTGAAGGATGCGAAGGCGGTGAAGATCGGCGACGAAATCTCGGCGCGACTGGCACACGGGCAAATCCGGGCCTCGGTCACGAAAAAGCAGGAATCGTAATCGCAGCTCGAAGTTGCCTAAACGATTTTGTGCGTTTCCTGCTCGAACCGCGTTTCCGCTTGGTAAATTCGGCGTATCCCCTGCATTACAATGGAGTTTCGAAACGAGGAGCTAACCCGAGTGCTGCCGCTGATCGCAACACGGACGCAGGCCGCGTGGATCGCGCTGGACATTATTTTGGTTGCGCTGCTGATCTACCAGGTACTGGTCATGATTCGCGGCACGCGCGCGGTGCCCATGCTCGTGGGACTGATTGTGATCGCGCTCATGTTTTATTTTGCGCGAATCGGAGAGCTGACGACACTGAATTGGGTGGTGAGTCACGTCCTGCCCTACGTTGTGTTCGCGCTGATCGTGGTGTTCCAGTCGGAGATCCGTCACGTGCTGGCTGATCTGGGAAGACGGCTGTCTTTTCTGAGTGCGTCGCCGGCTGAGGGGGACGCTTACGACGACATTGTGCTTGCAGCGAATCTGTTTTCACAGCACCAGACGGGAGCACTGATCGTCATAGAGCGCGAAATCGGGCTGCGCACTCACATTGAGAGCGGGGTGCCGCTGGACGCGCGCCTTTCTTATGATCTGCTGGCGACGATTTTTCGTCCGAGCGCGCCGCTGCATGATGGGGCGGTAATTATCCAGAAGGACCGCGTGGCCGCGGCGGCGTGCTTTCTGCCTTTGTCAATGAATCCGTTGCTTTCGACGCAGCTGGGGACGCGGCACCGGGCGGGAATCGGTATTACGGAAGAAACCGATGCCCTCGCTGTGATTTGTTCGGAAGAAACCGGGGCGATCAGCTTTGCGGTCGGCGGAAAGATTGAGCGCGACCTTACGGTTGACCAGCTGCGAGACCGATTGAGTGCGGAGCTGCGCCGCCACATCACGCCCGCCACACTGCCGACGATTGCCGGGAATCAAGAGGATGAAGGGGGATACGATTCGCCCCTGGCCGAGGCCTCGCCGCAACGGAAGTCGGATACGGAGCCGCTCGCGTGATCAATTTCTTGAAGCGGTATGTACTCCACAATTTTGGGCTGAAGCTTTTGTCGCTGCTGCTGGCAACGGGGCTGTGGTTCATGATCGCGCGAGACGAGCAGCCGGCCGAAGTAGCCATTCATGCGCCGATCGTGTTCCAGCATGTGCCGGAGCAGCTCGAAATCAGTTCGGAATCGATTCCTGAGGCGCAGATCCGAGTGCGCGGGCCGGAGCGAATGATTCGTCAGCTGAAAACGAACGACGTGCAGGCGGAGATTGACCTTGCCGGGACAGCGTCAGGCGAGCGCACCTTCGACCTGACGTCGCACCAGGTCCGGCACCCGCGCGAGATTGAAGTCGTGCAGATCGTACCCAGCCAACTGCATCTCGGGTTCGATACACGCGCTACGCGGGAGGTGGAGATCCGGCCGCGGGTGACGGGCAATTTTGCGACGGGGGAACAGATCGTCAAGGTCGAGAGCGATCCGGCACGGATCATCATCACGGGTCCGCGGCATCATGTGGAGCGGATTGACGCGGCCACAACGGATCCCATTGACGCCACGGGAACTCTCGGCACTTCTGTCTTCACGACAAATGTGTACGTGCCCGATCCTCTGGTGCAAGTGGAGAGGGCGAGGTCGATTCGAGTGACGGTGGTTGTGCAAAAGATCGGCGCGCCAACAACGCACTGACGCTTTCCTTCAGATCGTCGAGACTTCTTCAGTTATCATCTCTGTTCGCATTTTTATGACCCAGCAACGACAGCTATTTGGAACCGACGGAATCCGCGGGATCGCGGGAGAGTTTCCCCTCACGAAGGAAAGTACTTACAGGATTGGACGCGCGCTGGGGCACGATCTGCTGCGTGCTACGCGCAGGGCAAAGGCCGTGATTGGACAAGACACGCGGGAATCCAGCCAATGGATCGCCGACCGTGTGTCGGAGGGGTTGGCAGCGGTCGGAGTCGACGTACACAGCGCGGGAGTGATTACGACTCCTGGGGTGGCATACCTGGCACGGGCGCGGGGAATGGCTGCGGGGGTGGTGATCTCGGCGTCGCACAATCCGTGGACGGACAACGGAATCAAGGTCTTCTCCGGGGACGGATTCAAGCTGAGCGATGCGCGCGAACTGGCGATTGAGAAAGAAATTTTCGCGCTGCTGGAAAATGTTGTCGCGGCCGACGACACCGCGCTGAAGGTGCCGAGCCCATCGCTTCCCGGAGAAGCAGAACTGCGGCACGCCTACATTCATTCGCTGGCATCAAGCGTCACTTCGGATTTGAGCAGGCTACGCGTGTTGGTGGACTGCGCGAACGGGGCTGCGACGGCGGAGGCGCCGGAATTGTTTCGTAAGCTCGGAGTGCAGGCGACATTCATACATGTGTCACCTGACGGCAAGAACATCAACGAGCAGTGCGGGGCGCTGCATCCAGAGACGCTGGGGAAGGATGTGGCGGCTTCCGCCGGCAAGTTCGATCTGGGCGTGACGTTCGATGGCGATGCCGACCGGGCGCTGTTCTGCGATGCGGCGGGTCGGGTGGTGAATGGAGACGCGGTGCTACTGGCAGCCGGGCGCGACCTGCATGCACGGGGGAAGCTGAAGAATGACACTGTCGTCGCGACTACGATGTCGAACATGGGGCTGGAGATCGCGCTGAAGAAGTCGGGGATCCGCATGCTGCGCGCGAATGTGGGCGATAAGTATGTGCTGGAAGAGATGCTGAAGACCGGAGCCATTCTGGGTGGCGAACAGTCGGGGCATGTCATATTTCTCGACGGGGACGCGACTACGGGCGATGGATTGCTGACGGCGCTGCGGCTGATGGACATCATTGTGCGCTCGGCAAAGACGCTGGCCGAGTTAGTGGGCGATCTGAAGGTGTTTCCGCAGAAGATTCAAAATGTACGGGTGAGAGAGAAGGTTCCGTTCGCGCAGGTACCGGCGATTCAGGGGGCCATTACTTCGGCAGAAAAAGAGTTGGACGGAAGGGGCCGCATCGTTGTGCGTTATTCCGGAACCGAAGCCCTGGCGAGAGTGATGGTCGAGGCCGAGTCGGAGACGAAGATGCAGTCGGTGTGTGCGGCGATTGCTGGGGAGATACAGAAGGCGTTGGGAGTTTAGCTCGCTGAACGTCTGAAGAGGCAGCGGTAGCCGGCATGCACCCTTCGCTTAGCTCAGGCCGCGGGACGGACGATGGCGTCCGTCCCTACACTTTTTACAGCGAGAAGTAGGTCTTCTTGTGGCCCAGACTGTTCTCGTCTCCGATCACGAAACGGTCCGGCCAGTCCGGGACGGTTTCGATCAGCAGACGCAGACCACTGGCTTCATGGGGGATTTTGAATTCGAGTTGCGTAGTATACGAAGCTGCCGGGATCAGTGGTGTGATGAGCCATGTGCCAACTGTGGAGACGGCTGGATACTCGTGGCCGGCGCTATCGATCAAACGCACCTCGCGAGGAGAAGGTCTCAGGGGAGCGCCTTTCGGGCGATTTGGCGACGTGGTGGTTTCGTCGAAGCGGGTGCGCAGCGTGATGATGTAATCGGCGACTGGGCCTTGATCGGTCCTCTTTACGTCGACCACCGAGTACGCCAGGTGACAATCGATTTCGCAGAAATATTTTTCCTGACCGCGGGAAAGAACCGTTTCCTGGCTGCTTGCCGAAAACGCAAGCAGCAGGGTGAAGTAGAGCACGGCGCCGGCACCGATGATAAATGCGGCGACGCGCGCCAACCGGGGCTTGCGCGCGAACCAGAAGATCAGGACTGCTGCGGCAGCGGCGAACAGGCCAATAGATGCGGCGAGGAATCCGATAACCGCCATGGGCGCTGGAAAGTTCATGTTGCTGGCCGTTGTGACGCTTCCCCGAAACATCTCGCCGGAACCGAGCATTGCGGCGCTTCGCTTTTGATTCACGTCGGGATATATTTCGTCGGCGATCCAGTAGTTCTCGACGAGCAAGGCGAGGAGCATTCCCAGGACCCAGACGGCCCAGCGGGACCAGTGCCGCGCTTTCTCTGGCGAGAGTGCCTGGATCAGCCAGTCCATGGGATAGGCCGCGCAGTAGCAGATGTTGGCGAGGAGGGCGAGAACCAGCAATTTGCCCAGGGCCTCGAGGGTGAGAGCGGGACGAAAGTGCGGCCAAGTAAATACGAGCCACAGGAGAACAACGATGAAGAGAGCAGTGTTGTGCCACAGGCGGAGCGGTTCCCAGAAACGTGCGGCTTCATCGAGGCGACGAGACGAGTTATCTTTCATTCTGTTTCTTCGAGGAGTCCCACGACTCCGCGAGGGAACGGGCATATGACCGGGATTCGCGCGGCTATTGTTCGCGGGTGACCCGGATCCACTCTTCCATCTGATCGAGATATTCGGCGAGAGCGGCGCGGCCTTTGGCGGTAAGACGATACTCGGTGCGCGGGACGCGGCCTTCGAAGAACTTCACGCAGGAGATGTATTCGGCTTCTTCGAGCTTGCGTGCGTGCACGCTCAGGTTTCCGTCGGTCGTCTTAAGGACGCGCTTGAGGTCGTTGAAACTGAGGGAGTCGTTGGTCGCTAATGCGCTGACGATGCCCAGGCGCATGCGCTCATGAATGAGACGATCGAGTTCCGGGAGTTCCCGAGCGATGGGTGTCGCGTGCTCGCGTGAGTGCTCGCGGTTCCGAACTCCGTGTTTCGCGGGCTTTCCATGAGACGCCAACGCCCTAGCCACCATGCCTCCTTGCGATCAGGAATCCGAAAACGATGTGCAGGCCGCCGAATCCGGCTGCCAGAAACCAGTTTCCCCAAGTCGCGGGGCCGAGGACGGTCAGACCGCCGAGCAGCATGAAGCAGAGACCCATGACCGGGACGATGGGAACGGAGAAGGCACCTCCCGTCATGATGCCGGCGCCGTAGAGCAAGAGCCACATTGCGGGCAAGGCGGAGATTGCACCCGAGTGAAAGAGCAGGAAGGTCAGAAATGCTCCCGCGACGAGAGGCGGAGCCAAGCCGAGCGCTACTTTCCGGGCTGGCCCCGAGAAGAGGGGCAAACCGCGGCGGTTAGCCTTCCAGGTACAGGCGAGCAATCCGATCGCGACCGCTAACAAACCTTCGGCCAGCCAAACGCGTAGCCAGCCGTAGGGAGTCGTTTGATGGGCCGCCCAGACAGCCGCTGCAATCGCTGTTGCTCCTGACAGAACCTGTCCCCAGCCGGAGACAGCGGTGAAAGCGGCGGAGCGCTCCATGGTGTCGCGAATGAAACGAAGGTCATCGGCAACATTGGGTGCTACCGGCGGGCGGCCGGAGCTACGAAAGCGGCGCATCCGGTGCGGATTTGACTCCAACATACAAAAAGACTAGCTGAGAGCTTCACCCCTGTCAAGTACTTTTCATTACAAAGCAGATTGTTCATTTGGATGAAGCGCATGCAGAATTTTGATTTCCAGAGTTCGCGGCTGTTAATCCCGCATCTCGAAAAATTGGCGACGCGTAGCGCACCCTGGGGCTCTCGATTTATGGCAGCAATCCAAATACAGTGACTCCGGTGGGATTCGCTACGTACACTCTTCCATTCGCGATCATCGGGGTCATAAATTTGCCTCCGGCGCCGAAGTGATCGCGGCTGTTGGCCGCCTGATTGGAGTTGTAGAGTTCGAGCAAGGTTCTTGCATCGTAAGCGTGGAGCACGCCGGGATTGGAGTTCTCCATCGCCCACACAATGGCGTTTTTCCCTCCGTTCGAGGAAATACTCGGGGTCGTCCCCGGATATCCGAAGGAGTTTGCAGTCTTGGCTACAGGAGAAGTGAGCAGCTTCGCATTCTTGAATTGGAAGGCGAGAAGCGGCGAGCCAACCGGTCCGTAATAAAGGAAGCCATTGAAAAAGGCTGGCATCGACCAGACTCCACCGGGAAGGGCTCCGGGCAGTTCCTGGTAGACGTTGTTGCTTGATGGATTGAACTTCCCCATATTGGTACGATCCACGACGTAGAGATTCGAGTCTTTACCCGCACCGATGGCGAGCTGCCAGGTCTTTCCAGAGGAATCTTTCTGGCTAACCAGCAGAGTCCCCCCAGATCCCAGATCTGTGTCGCTGGCGTTTTCTGAAGCCTCATTATCCATTTCAAAGTAATCTGCTACGGCGAGGCCGCCCTTAATGGTGACCCGCAGAAAGGCGTTGCCATAGTCGCCATCGACGGGAAATCCGGAGGCAGTCAACGTCGTGTCGAACACACCGTTTGCATCAAGGAGAAAGACGTTGCCAGTTCCATCGGCGGCCATGCCGGCGCCGGAGTTCCAGACCGCTCCCTCGTTACCGTTGGGAGTCACATTGAGCACAGTTCGTAGAACGAGCGTGGTGGCGTTGTAGCCCATGATCCATCCTGTGTAAGGACGGAAGTCGCAGTGTGACGCCCACGCCAGGTATACGATGTTGCCAGTGAGCAGCAGACCGGCGCGTTCCTTGTACTGCGCGGGATCGAAAATTACTTTGCCCCCGGAACTGTTGTCGCCGGTGCCTGAATAGGTAGCCGCGATGTCGACGGGCCCACCGCGGACTTCAGCGCCCGTGGTGGCATCAAGAGCATGCAGCCGCTGGTGGTAGTTTCCTGACTTATCCTTCGACATGGCGACTACGAAAATCACGGGATTGCCGGTCTTCGAGCGCTGGATGACGGGTGTTGACGTGATGCCGATCTCCGGGGTCACTTGGCTGCAACCGCGATTATCTGAGGTCGTCTCCCCCGATTTCAGCGTCGTAACATGCCAGAGATTCGCTCCGGAGTCCGCGTCATAGGCATACATGGTTCCGTGCTCGGTGGCGACGATGACGAGGTTGTGGGTCACGCCTGCGATTGCCACTGACGAAATGTACAGCGGCTCGGCATCGACCAGACCGTCGGCGGGGAGAGTGAACAACTTGCCGAAGGTGGTGGAATTCACGTTGGCGGTGGTGAGAGTGACTTCCTTGTTGTAGAGGCCGGTGCGCGCAATGTTGTTGTGATAAGTGAGGACATCCTGCGTGAACGAGGAAGCTGTGAGCAAAAGACATGCCGCAGCCAGTGTGGATGTGCGGGTCGACAAACATGTGGTGGTGGCCATGGGGAGAACCTCCTGGAAGGACGAGGCAGCTGAGCGAATGAGACCGAATCTGGGGACGGGCGAGATGCCCGTTTTCTGGGGGTCAGTCTTCCAGAATTCGGGGCAACACACAAAATCGGCAGTACATGGATAGGAGACAAAAGGCTGCGAGTGGGAGCCGCTGCCATCGCCTGCGTTCTGGCGAAATCCCCACTTCTGGGAAAACCGGACAGAAGTGGGGCACCGCTGCTCGGGTCTGCGCCGCTACAATTATGAAATACGGGCTGCGACTTATTCGATTGTCATGAGTGAGCTTGGCAAAATGCTGATTGTTCTGGGCGGGGTACTGATTGTTGCCGGAGTCTTGCTGCTTCTTTTTGGCCGGTTGCACTTGCCTTTCGGACGCCTGCCGGGCGACATCGTTTACCGCGGGAAGAATACGATCTTTTACTTTCCGCTCGCAACCTCCATCCTGCTGAGCGTGCTGCTCACACTTGTGCTTTATGTCGTTGGAAGATGGCGACGTTAGAGACGAGCACTGATGTTTCGGCTGAGTGACCCGCACTTTCCTACAAAGCGCGAACCGGATTGCCGGCAGCGGTCTTCGCTGGAAATCAGTATTGACAGCCGGCCACCGTCGCAATACAAGTTCATCAGTCAAGCAAGCATCTGCCGACGAACTTTACGGAGACATCCGGCAAAAGGGGGAGCGATGGCGTATTTCGGGGTGTACCGCGGGGTGGTCCTGGACAATACAGATCCTCAGGTTTCGGGACGAGTGAAGGTTAGCGTGGAGGGCAGACAGAGCTGGGCGCTCAGTACGCTCGACGGCCCCAAGGTTCAAGCCGGTTCCATGGTGATCGTAGCGTTTGAACAAGGCGATCCGGACCGTCCGGTGGTGCTGGGACGTATTACGTAACAGTGTTTTGGCGCGCCCGTTGTTAGCGGGATCCAAGAGTTTCAAGCCGCTGCAGCAAGTCGCGGGCGTCTTCTGATCCGTCGCCGTTGGGGTCATCGCGCAGGTAGGTCCGGAGCTCCACGGTGGCTTCCGGATATCTGCCCAGTCCCAACATGGCGTGCGCTTTGGCCAGGTGTATGAGGGCTCCATGGTTCGAGCGCAGCGCAGTTTCAGTGACAGCCAAGGCATCCGCATAGTCGCCTTTGCCGATCATGGCGCGAGCGATCTCGTACTGGACCGACCAGGTGCAGGCTCCCGCTGAAAGCGCCTGCTCGATCGCCGCCTGCGCTTCGTCGTAACGGGACTGAGCGTTGTAGACGGCGGCCAAAATAACATAGGCAGGCGAATAGCCGGGGTCAATCTGAATGGCAGCGCTCAGGTTTTGCTCGGCAGAATCCCACCGCTGATAAGCAGCTTCGATGGCTCCGCGAAGAGTCAGAGCTTCAGGAAATGTGGAATCAATCTCCAACGCCTGATCGAGTCTCTTCTGGGCTTCCGCCGAGGCATGCTTCCCCCACGCATGCAGGGCCGCCTCATAGAGGCGGCGAGCATTGAGTGGAACCTTGAGACGTACGACGGAAATGCGTGCATCGGGCGGCCCGAAGGATCGAACGCGTGTGTTTGCTTGAACGGACTGATCCGCGCCACTCGGCGCAGGCTGTGTAACTTGACCGCTCAATGTTTGATCCGGGCTGGATGATGTAAGAAGAAGGCAGAAGAAAAAGAGAAAGACACCGCGCAACATGGTCCTGCTCCCCTATGCGAATGACCGGGGTCACTTCGTACTTTCATTTTTTAGCAGCGGTTTGCTGCGTGTCATGTGTGCGAAGTCACGAATGCTTGTGATGAAAGACTATGGATTCCCGATCTGGGCCGGGAAGGTGAAGGTCGGGAAATCCTTTTAGGACAGCGGCTTCCCGATGAACGAAAGCCTGGCTTTTATGCGCGGGGCGAGGCCATTGCATGTTAGCGAGCGTCGACGCTTCGGGCAGGTTGCATAGGTCCTCCGGCGCCGAAAAACGGCGCCTCAGGATGACTGGGCCTTGGCGCAGCTCAATATTGCAGACCATACAGAGGAGGTTTGCAAACTTCCGCGAGGTGTTGCTCTGCAACTTTTTGGCGTGCGGCGGGTTGAGGCACCCGGAGGAACAGGTTATGTTCAAAAGCGCTCTCTCCCTCGGCACTTGCCTGTTCGCGGTTGTTTTCACATTCCCAGTTCAAGGTGCAGCCGCGCAGTCATCCCCAGTCCGTATTCAGCAACCGCTGCCTGGGCATCCCGGGCCACAAACTCGAACACCGCAGCAGCATCAGCCGCCGTGCTGGGAAGAGGCCGGTATCTCGAAGGCAGCCATGGAGCAGCGAGGCGCGATTCAACGGAAAACGCAGGCGGAGGTCCAAGCCCTTTGTGCAGAGACAGCTCTTACCCCGCAACAGCGGCAGGAGAAGATCCGGCAGATTCATGAGCAGGCCAAGCAGGAGATGGATGCGCTGGTTTCGCCGCAGCAGATGGAGGCGTTAAAGTCGTGCCAGGTGTCACGAAATCATGGTGGAGGACACCCAGGGACGGGCCATCCTGCTGCCGGTGGGGGCCATGGGCCTTGCGGGGAACTGCCCTCGCCGTCGGGGCCTAACCCGGGCAGTCCGCCGGCGCCAGCACCAGGGGGTAAGCCCGAGCCTGAGGTTGAGAATTAGCGACTGCGGCGGAGCTTCACTGCGGGAACAGCCGAGGCAGCTGTCCCTACATTCACGGCTTCCCCACATGAACATGTACTTTTGATTGTCGGCGGTTTGCATGCTCGAAACCCGTGAATTTGAATTTCCACGTATGCTGTTACAGTGCAGCCCCTTCGTATCGGATTGGCCACCCTCCTGTTCCTGCTGGCTGGAACCTCGTGCGTCGGGGTGCACCCGAGTCAGGCATCGGGCGGGCATGTGCAGGGCGATGAGAGCGACTGGGCACAAACCACGTTAAAGTCGCTCAGCGCAGAAGAAAAAGTTGGGCAGCTCTTCATGGTGCGACTTCGGGTGGAGTTGCTGCGCGACAATGCAGAGTACCTGCGGCTCCGGGACGAAATTCGCAAATATCACGTTGGCTCGGTGGCGATGTCGGCGCCTCGCGGAGGGCGCTTTCTGCATCGCGATGTCCGGTATGAGACCGTGACGCTTCTTAACGGGCTGCAGGCGGAATCGAAGCTGCCTCTTCTGGTTGCCGGAGATTTTGAGCAGGGAGTGCTGCCGCCGCGTTTGTTCGGAACGACCGTGTTTCCACACGCCATGGCGTTTGGCGCGGCGGGCAAGCCGGAGTACGCGGAGGAATTCGGGCACATCACGGCGCTGGAGAGCCGCGCGATCGGCGTGCACTGGAATCTGTTTCCGGTGGCGGATGTGAATTCGAATCCCGCCAATCCGATCATCGGAACGCGGGCCTTTGGGTCGGATCCGCAGCAGGTTGGACAATTGGTGGCGGCGTATATTCGCGGGGCACGGGCGGGCGGAATGTTGACGACGGCGAAACACTTTCCCGGCCACGGCAATACTGCGACTGACTCACATCTGGCTGTCGCCCGAGTGGATGAGGATCTGAAGACGTTGACCGCGATCGACCTGCCGCCTTTTCGGAAGGCGATTGAAGCTGGCGTCAACGCCATTATGACGGCGCATGTGCGCGTCCCCACGCTCGATCCAGACCCGGACCGAGTGGCTACGACTTCACACCGTGTTGTAACGGATCTGCTGAAGGGTCAGTTGGGATTCAAAGGGATCGTGGTCGCGGATGCGATGGATATGGCGGGGCTGAGCCGGGCGTATCGGGCGAATCCGGGCCGGGCCGCAGTGGATGCCTTCATGGCGGGGAACGATGTGCTCACGATGCCCGCCGACCTGGGCGCAAGTTATGAGGCTGTGCTGCAAGCGGTGCGCGCGGGGGAAATTCCTGAGGCGCGGCTCGACGAATCGGTGCTGAAGATCTTGCGGGCTAAGGCTTCCCTGGGGCTGGAGAGGGATCGTTTCGTGGATGTGGATGCGATTTCCGACGTGGTCGGTACTCCACAAAACGTTGCGGTTGGCCAGCACATCTCGGACGACTCGGTCACACTGGTACGCGACAACAGCAAGCTGCTTCCGCTAACGGCGTGGGCGACGCAGAACGTTGTGCTGCGACAACCGGCCGAACCTCTTCGTCACAACCTGCTGGTTATCGTTCTGTGTGACAATGTGCGGACGGAAGATGGACGAGTGCTGGCGCGCGAGATTCGGGCTCGCAGGCCGGACGCGGCGGTGGTGTTTGTGGACCCTGCAGTCGCGTTGAAGCAATCGGATGACGTAATCAAGGCTGTGGACCGAGCACGGGCGGTTGTGACGGCAGTGTACATTGTCCCTTCTGCCGCTCGGTCGATGCGGCTGGGGCGCAAATCGAAGCATCCGGCATCGCTTCCGGATTCCACCAGCGCGCTCTTTGACAGGATTCTTGCCCGGGCCAGCGAACGAACCGTCGTGCTGGCAATGGGAAGCCCCTACCTGACGGACGATTTTCCCGCGATTCAGAACTATATTTGTACTTTCTCCAATGCGACGGTGTCGGAAGTCAGCGCGGCCAAAGCGCTGTTTGGGGAGATTCCGATACACGGTCACATGCCTGTCAATCTGCTGAGGGCGGGCGCGCAGCCCGGGGGTGTAGCAGGGCCGGCGCAGATCATCAATGTAAAGACGCCGCAGTGAAGCCAGTAGTCCGCCGGCAAGCTCGCTTCAAGATGGTGAAGAAACGCCAACCCCAGCAGTAAGGCCGTGTTTTTGATGAAACTCCCCATGGGAGCGTTGCAACGCCGCGCCATCTAATCACAGACGTCAAGCAGGGGCCACACTATTCGTTGGCGGCCAAGCCGAGGAGTTCGCGCAAGCGGCTGCGCCTGGGGGGGATGGCCTGACCGAAATCAGGTGGCTCTAGCGACTCTTCAGTCTGCATCGAGGACTGCTCCCCGTCACTGCTCTCGAACGAAACCGGTGCAGCACCTGTATCCACATCGGGTTGCAGGACTTGAACTTCCTCGAAGTCTGAGAGCATGGGAGCAACGACACGCAGGGCCTGGATCTCGCGGCGGACGCGAACGATATCATTTTCTTTTTGGCGGAGCATTTCATAAACATCAACCATAAAAAGGCCTCCAGATTTTGAATCAAAATGATGATTGGGCCCCACGCGAATCGTATCTGCTAAGGTTCGGCTGTGATCACTTCTGAAAGAACGAGCGAATAGCTCCGTCGTCTGCGAAAGCCGAGGTTACCCTGGGGGATTGCCCTTCAGCTTAGTGTGGCGATTCCTCAGTGTCAAGCGCCAAGCGGGTGTTTTGCCCATGATTTTCCCAATTTGGTGTGTTGTGGGTGGACCGGCGCGACACGATTGCTATCATGTCTGGGATGCAAACCGCTCATCGTATGGTTTCCCCTTCGTTTCCACGCCCCATTGGAACGGGGAATGTGTTGCTGATTATGTTCCTGGCGGTTAGTGGGCTGGCAGCTCAAACGCAAAAGTCCGCCGGTTCTCAAACCACGAGTTCGCTTGCTCGAGCGATCGAACGAACAGAGACGGAGGGGCGCAATGCTATCCTGCCACCACACGTGTCCGACCTGCTGGGGATTTCGCCCGACAAGAAGGAAGTGCCGGTCAAGCAGCTCATGCTGATGGGAGAACCGATCCGTGGATTCGAGGTTTCCACCGTCAAGCCGAACGATGTCGTGATTTGGGTGGAGAGCCGTGCCCAGCAGCAGACCACCTATTATCTGATGTCGCGACGCGGCACCCTGAGGAGGGTTCTGGCGGTCATAGAAGGGACCGGCCACCCTCGACAACCCACAAAAGACGACCAGACTGCATTTGCAAAGGAGAAGCAGCGCTGGGTGGATCAGCTTGCTCCGAAAAATCCTTGAGAGCTTGATCTGCGTTGAATAAGAATAAGTGCGGAGGCAGTGGTTTGCCTTAGCAGTTCATCCTCCCGACTTTTCCACCATATTCACGGAACAATAACCTAGATTTCATCTTCGCTTTACCGGGCGATAACAAGCATCGCTTAGGCTGCCCTCATCCCTGTGTCTTGAATTGAAATCCCCGAAATTTTGCTGATAAGAGAGGAACAGAAACATGAAGGTTCGTGTGGGTGTTATCTCGATGTTGTTGAGTATGTCGTTGAGCATGGCGCAGACAGGCGCGGGAAACGGGAATGCAGTCGCACTGGCCAAGCAGTCTCCGGCTGTGCGAACCGGCTATAACTACCTGGTAACGCAGGCGCAGCTTTTGCGGGATAGAAACCTGCGCGAGCAAACGCTGGACGCCATCACCAATCCGTCAACCTGCGTGTATCACCGCGCCAATGTGAGTCCAGCGATGCAGCAGGCGATCTTGCAGCAGCTTCTGGCGGCGGGATTGGTGGATGCAAACGACAACAACACTTTTCCCGGTGGTCTGCTTGCCGGTGTCTATCCGGCGATCGTGAATGACGGCACGGCGTGTCCGCGGCTTCCGCAGCCGTTCTTCTCGGCACCGGGGAGCGTATTCGCCGGGCATCACTCGTATCCCGGCGGGCTGATGATTCACGAAGCCAATAACGATACCTCGGACCAGTACCTGGCCAATCAGTACCGAGCGATGTACGGGCACTCGGATGACGGCTTCGTCTCGCTCGATTCGCAAGTGCTCAACAAGAAGCCAGGCGAAAAGAGCACTGTGTTCATCGACCAGGACATCATCATCGGCGCGCCCATCTGGCACGACTGGGGCAAGAGCATCGTGTTTCAGTGGAATGCGGATGGAACCGAGTTTCCCGAGCTGAACTTCGGGGGCAACGGCGTGACCGATGACTATGGCGAGGCGGGAAATTCCAAGACTGGGGGCCACCACATCATCAGCGTTGCTGAATCCATGGCGCGCGGATTGTCGCCTGCGTTCGTTATCACCCAGGCCTCAGCTCACTCCAATCCGACTTCGGGCAATGAGTACAAGGTGGTGAATTGGCTGCGTGCGGCGGCGATCATGGCCCAGATCGATCCGGTCGCAAAAGGTTATTTGATGCTCGATGCTAAAGGCAACTTCCGTCTGCCAGCCCTGCGCGCCCTCGGAGATATTGATCTTGCCGATCAGGGTCAAACCAACGTGCTGGCGGAATACACCCTGCACAATCTGTCGGACGCCGACTTCACTTACTCTGGGCCGGCGGTTACCGCGGCTCAGACGATCCTGCAAACGCTCGCGCCGCGGTACGGATACGATGCGAACAATACGTCGGTGTACAACAACAGCTACCGCAATCCCGCGTTCAGCTTCCTGACCGGTGAGCATATTTTGATGCTCTACAGCAGCCGGGGATTGGCGGGCGTGCAGGCGGAACTCGACAAGTTGCGGAAGGACCACATTATCTGATCGATCAAGCGCACGACATGCCCACGTCTCGCAAACCCAGCGAGACGTGGGGCACCCCGGGGTTCATCTTCGCAGGACACGGGTCACAGGTTCGCTTTTCCACTATGATTTGATCTTGGCGCTTCGCCCATCCAGCTTCGGCAGCATCATGCGGCAACTCTGTCCCCGATGCCGCTCGGGAAAGATATTCCGGTCCAGCGTTTATTGGGGTTTTCCCAAGATGAATGATCGCTGTCCCGAGTGTGGTCTGCTGTTCAATCGCGAGGCCGGATATTTCCTCGGTGCCATGTATATCAGTTACGGCCTCGCGCTTGCCGTCATCTGCGGGTTTGGTGCGGTGCTATGGGCGGTGACTGGTTGGCGCGTGGACAAGGTCGCGTTGTGGGCCGTTGTGTTGTTCTTGCCGCTTGCGCCAATGCTGACGTTTCTTTCCCGTGTGCTCTGGATTTACCTGGATCAGACGTTTGATCCGGAGGGAAAATAGGGGTGCTTAAGAGTGCGAAATTGCGACCTGGCGCGAAAGTCGCAATCGAATAAGCAGCAACCTTTACGGGAGGTTGTCATGGCAACGCTGGAAGTAGCTTTCCTGCACAACCAGTTGGAAGAGCGGAAGCGCCGCCTGGAAACGGCTATTGCGCTGGCACCGCAGAAGGCTGGCCTGGCCGGGCTGCTGCGCGAAGTGGATTCCGCGCTCGAGCGAATGGGCAAAGGCAGCTACGGGTTGTGCGAGACATGCCACGACCCTATCGAGCAGGACCGGCTGCTGGCCGACCCGTTGGTGTGCTACTGCCTGGATCACCTGAGCTCATCGCAACGGGCTGCGCTGCAGCGGGACCTTGATCTGGCGTCGCAGGTGCAGCGCAATCTGTTGCCACAGGTGAACCTGCGAGCCGGGGGCTGGGAGACTAGCTATCATTACGCGCCAGTTGGGCCGGTCAGCGGCGACTACTGCGACTTGATCCAGTCGGATGGAGAGTTATTCTTCGTGCTGGGCGATGTCTCGGGCAAAGGGGTGGCTGCTTCTATGCTGATGGCGCAGCTTCATGCCTTGTTCCGTAGCTTGACTGGGCTGGGATTGCCGCTCGGGCAAATAGTCACGCAGGCAAACCGCGTCTTCTGTGAGAGCGCACTGGCTGGGCAATACGCCACTCTGGTGTGCGGACAGGCCAAACCGAGCGGGGAGATCGAAATCCATAACGCCGGGCACTGGCCGGCAATCGTGGTGGGGCGTGGGGGCGTGTTGCGCATTGAATCCACTGGTTTGCCGCTCGGAATGTTTCACGAATTCGATTTCTCGGCTACACGCTTGCACTTGGAAGCCGGGGACACGATGTTCCTCTACAGCGACGGCCTGTCGGAAGCCCGCCGTGCGGACGACGAATATGGCGTGGATCGCGTTGCACACCTGGTACGTCAGCAAGCCGCGCGGCGTCCCGCCGATCTCATTGCGGCCTGCCTCGACGACCTGCACGCCTTCGCGGACGGTCCGGCATTGGATGATCTGACACTGCTGGCCATGCAGCGAGTTGGATAGGCGTTGGCACCACCTGGCGGGCACACTCGAAAGGCGGTTTCGCTGGGGACAGGCGATGTGACGGGAACAGCTCCTAACAAACTTTATATAAAGTGACCGGCTTGTACCCACCCTTCGCTAGCCTCTGGCGAAAACCCCACTTCTGGCAAAGTCGGGCAGAAGTAGGGCACCCATTTTCATCTCACTCTCTGTCGACAACTCGACCCCAGTTTGTGTGGTAGTGCTGGATTCGAACGAATGACTTTATATGGCGGTCCAGCCTCCATCGATTAGAAGAGTGTGACCGGTGATCAGTGATGCGGCCGGGGAAGCAAGAAAGACGACAGCGCCTGCGACCTCCATGGGCTCACCGATGCGGTGCAGCGCCGCGATGCGCTCGATTGTGTTGCTGCGGAATGCCGGGTCTGCGAGCACGGATTCCGTACCGGGCGTGCGAATGAATGTGGGGGCAACGGCGTTGACCCTGATGTTGTACTTGCCCCACTCCACCGCCAGGCACTTGGTGAGGTGGGCAATGGCCGCCTTGGTCATGCAATAGACGGACTCGGTGGGCAGAGCTATGAAACCCGCCTGCGAACTCATGTTGATGATGCATCCACGCGTTTGGCGAATCATCAGGCGCCCAGCGGCCTGACTGGCAAAAAATGTTCCTTTCAGATTCACCCTCAGAGTCACATCAAAATCCTCTTCACGGACATTTTCCGCAAGGTTCTCCGGAGATAGCCCAGCATTGTTTACGAGAATGTCGAGTCGCCCGAAATGGGCCGCCGCATCGTTGATGGCGCGAGAGATTTGGTCGAGTTGTGTCATGTCCATCTGCAAGGGCAATATGCGCCGGCCGATGGCCTCTATCTCTCTTGCAAGCTCACCCCCGGTTTTTACATCTCGCAGGCCGAGCGCCACATCAGCGCCCGCACGAGCGAGAGCCAAGGCAATGGCGCGACCCAGGCCGCGAGCGGCGCCGGTCACTAGTGCCACATTTCCGGTCAGGTCAAAGCGAGGAAAGTCATCAGGCATGGCAGGCATCTCCGTCCGGCTGCGGTCCAGCACGGGTGAACTAATATACGTCAGTCCAGTGAATGATGGTGTCAGATGGCGGGTAAGGCTTGTAGGGTAGCCAACTGAAACTCACCCCAAGGGCACAGGGACTTCGCCGTCAATCACTACATGGAGTGACATCGGTCACTGCATTTTCGGCAATTTCCTGCATTGTGTCGAGCAGAGGAATCGACAAATGCAAAGGCATACGGTGGGTGCGGGATTTTTTTCCCTCACGATAACAGCAGGCATCGTGCTGATGTCTTGTGGCGGCAGTTCTGAGTGTGTCGGGGACATTCCAGTGCCGAAGCTGCAATCAGTGCAACCGACGACGATCAACTCGCAGGATCCGTCCACTACTCTCTCGCTTTCGGGCAGCGGATTTAACTCGTCGTCCAAGGTTTACCTGAATTCGATGTTACTCGCGAGCACAGTCATCGATTCTCACCACATCACTGCGACCGTGACGTCAGAGGCGTTGTTCATAGCTGGTACGAGCAATGGTGTGGGGATTTGGGTTACAAATCCTGGCCAGATTGGAGGAGGACTCCTGGGTTGTTCCAACGGCGGGAGTTCGAAGAGTATATCCCTAACCGTCACCTAGCAGGCGGCCTCAGACTGCATTCTTTCCCCGCTTCAGGGCTGGACAGAAGCGGCGCGTACAAAGTTTGAAAGACTTGGGTTGGCTCATGTTGGCGAGGTTTTGTACGATCGTGTGGAATGCGCGTGCTTGGCCCGCGGACTGAGAAAAGCATCCGTTTCTACACGCACGGCCATTTTGTTTTGATTGTGGTGATCTGAGAGGTTGAATGAACTTCACAGTGAGAACAATTTCCTTTGCTTGCTTCGTATTGGGTGTTGCAGTCCTTTTCGCGCAGGAAAATGAGCAGCCGATTCGGTTGCATCCCCAGAATCCGCACTATTTCCTGTATGGCGGGAAGGCGGTAGCTTTGATTTCCAGCGCGGAGCATTATGGGGCGGTTATCAACGGGGAGTTTGATTATCACAAATATCTTGCCGCGCTGAGTGCGGCGGGGATGAATTACACGCGGATGTTTGGCGGCTCGTATGTAGAGATGCCCGGGAAATCGTTTGGGATCCGGAGGAATGATCTGGCGCCGGAACCGGGCAAGTTTGTGGCTCCTTGGGCGCGGAGCTCGGAGGCGGGATACGCAGGGGGCGGAAACAAGCTCGACCTCGCGAAGTGGAATCCGGAGTATTTTGCGCGGCTGCATGAGTATTTGGGTGAGGCGGCGCGGCTGGGGATCGTCGTAGAGATTGGGTTGTTCTCTTCGCAGTACGGGGAGATGCAGTGGACTCTTTCTCCGTTCAAGCGGGAGAACAATGTGAATGGGACCGATGGGATCGACTGGAAGAAGGTGAATACACTGGAGAACGGGAACATTCTCGCGTTTCAGGAAAAGTATGTGCGGAAGGTCGTGCGGGAAGCGAATGAGTTTCCAAATGTGATGTTCGAGATTGCGAATGAGCCCTGGTCGGATCGTCCGGTGCTGACGAACGTGGTGAATCCATATTTGTTTACGGGGCGGGATCAGTATCCGAATTCGGTGGATTTACCGGATGACGCGACTATGGGGTGGCAGACGCGCGTGGCGGAGTGGATCACGAGCGAAGAGGCGAAGCTTCCGAACAAGCACATGATCGCGCAGGGGTGCTGCAATTTTGTGCACGCGATGCGCGATGTGCTGCCGGGAGTGAGCGTGGTGAATTTTCATTACGCGTATCCGGAAGCGGTGAGGCTGAATTACGGGTTGAGTAAGGCACTGTCATACGACGAGACGGGTTTTCTGGGTCAGAGCGACGATGTGTACACGCGGCAGGCATGGAACTTTATGTTGGCGGGCGGGAGCGTTTTCGATGGGCTGGATTATTCTTTTGCCGTGGGCCATGAGGATGGGAGTTTTGCCGAGGCGAATGGGCCAGGTGGGGGAAGTCCGGAGCTACGGCGGCGGTTGAGGATTTTGAGTGAGTTTTTGCACGGGCTGCCGCTGGTGGAGATGCGTCCGGATTACGAAGTTGTCAAGCATGCCGGCGGAGTGGTCGCGCATGCGCTTTCGGCAACGGGGCAATATGCCATCTATCTGGATGGGAACGGGCCGTCGGAGTTGAGCTTGAACTTGCCAGCGGGGGAGTATACGGTCTCTTGGGTGGATGTGGTTTCCGGGGAGAAGAAGGATGCCGCTGATTTCCAACACCGCGGCGGAGAACGAGTGCTGAAGTCTCCGTCATTTCGAAATGGGGTTGCGCTGCGGATCTCACGGCGTGGCGAATCAAGAAAGTAACAAGTGGGACAGATTTGTTCTCCTGCAGGTGATCTTGGTCCCTTCGGCGGTCCATTCATTTCCCACTTAGCACCTATGGCATGCGCCCAGGGCTGCTCCTTCTGGCCGCTCCGCGGCTGTCGGGACTAGGGGCGTTCCACTTGATCTCGGTCGCACGACTCTCCATTCACAGCAGGTGATATAGGGGGCTTAGAAAGAATCTCTTGCATTTATGCACTCAAGATCAGCAGAAGTGGCATGAAACACCGGATTGACCCGAGTTTACTTTCGTGGTTCCTTCCGTGCCACGGAAGAAGAGACGTGAGTTGCAGCCAGCGGACAATTTTCGCAGGATAGGAAAGAGGATCAGGACCCAGGCCGTTTGGGTTGTGCCATAGCCCGGTACAGAGGCGGGGGTAACACAGAACGCGAGGGTAATTCGGAATTGTGATGAGGGTGGAATTCGGGGGCGGGCTGCGACGTTGAGCGCCAACATCAGCTGATGGCTTTACGAATTGAAAACCCCACTTCTGGCAACACCGGCCAGAAGTGGGGCACCCAGTTTGTATTTGTTGGCGGAGCAAACCGCGACATCCATTGTCAAGTATCTACCGGGAAATTCTTGAACATTTAACGGGAGTCTTTTGGCCGGTATTTTGCATCCCAATGCAGTATGAAGGCTGAGAATCGGAAGATCTTTGACGAGGAGTATCGAGTGCTGGCGGTGGAAAGTCAGAGACTAACCATTCAAGGGGTACGGAGCGGAGAAGTGTTGACGATTCATACCGAGAACGCAGAGTCTCCGCTGTCGGCAGCGGAGTATCCACCGGGTCAATTGATTACGTTGCGTGATCCGTCGAACGCGCTGCCGAATTAGTGTCCTGTCGTGGGGTGAGTTTCTGTACAGACTGCCTGACCACTGGCTAGCCATTCACGTCGGTAATGCGGTTCGTCCGCCAGTTCGCGGATGAACAGCCGGGGCGGCTGCCCTAATTGACCTTTCAGATCCGCATTGGCATGACGATGTAGCGGTACTTGTAGTCGTCGCCTTCGGCGGGACGGAGTTGTCCGGCTGATTGGGGGTCCTTCAGCTCGAGACGGACTTCGCTGGAGCCGGCGGCTTTCAGGAAATCCACCAAGTAAGCGGCATTGAAGCCGATCGTCAGCGGGTCTCCGGTATAGGGGGCTTCGAGGGAATCTTCAGATTCTCCGGCTTCCGTGGATGAAGCGGATATCTTTACTTCGCCTTTTTCCAGCCGCATGCGGACGGCGCGAGAGCGCTCGTCGGCAAACTGGGCCACCCGGAGGATGGCGGCGTTCAACTCGTCGGCATTCAGGGCGATGATCTTGCTGTTGTCCTTCGGCAGGACTGCTTCGAAGTTGGGGAACTGGCCGGTTAGTTGGCGCGACGTGAGGAGGCGGGATCCGATGCGGAAGAACAGAGTCGATTCGTCCTTGGCGAATTCGATCGTTTCGGCATCGGTGGAGTCCAGCAGTGTCTTGAGCTCGTCCATGGCCTTCTTCGGTACGAGTGTTTTCATCTCGCCGGAGACGCCTTCGAACTTTTCTCCGGCTCTCTCGCAGTGGGCCAGACGGTGGCCGTCAGTAGCGACCATAGTGATGGATTCTGGCTTGAGGAGCATCAGGGCACCGTTCAGCGTGTAGCGAGACTCTTCGTTGGAGATCGCAAAGCCGGTGCGGGCGATCAGACCGCGCAGAACCTGAGCCGGAATGTTGATGGCGCCGGAAGTTGGGAAAACTGGCAGGCTGGGAAAGTTGGACTTCGCCATGCCAACCATCTTGGTATTAGAGCGGCCGCAGCGGATGCTGACCCAGTGATTCTCCAGCAACTTGATGGTGATATCGGCATCGGGCAACAGCTTCACGTAGTCATACAGTTTGCGCGCGGGAATGGTGCAGGAGCCTTCCTTTTTCACCTTTGCATTGCAGGAGGTGCGGAGGCTGAGATCGAGGTCGGTAGCGGTGAGCGAGAGGCGGTCACCGGCAGCCTCAAAAAGATAGTTGGAAAGAATGGGAATCGTGGTCTTGCGCTCGACCACGCCCTGCGTCGCGGTCAATTCCCGCAGCAATTCGAACTTGCTGACCGTGATCTCCATGGTACCCGCGGCAACGGCGGCCTCCACCGGCATAAAGTTCGTCTCCCCTAAAACTCCGCACTGACAGCTCAAACCAGGCGACTTCTGTTACTTCCTTATATCAAATGCAAAACCTATAAAACCAGCAGTAACCGTAGGGGCTGCGGAAAGGTGGAAAACTTGAGCAAGTTTTTCCTTTGGTACAACTTCCCGCAGCATCCTTGATGTGAGAAATCGTCCTGTTCGGCTTCGGAGGAGCTAGGCTAACTCATCCCGCATTCCGATTTCTCCCCATCGATTCACAACTTCCACATCCGTTGCACAACCCTCTGTGAGGAAGACCTGATGGCAAAGTGGAAATCTCGCGCGAGGCCGCGATTTATCCGCCTAATTGCTCAGTCAGTTTATTGATCAACCTGTTTAAATCTTTGTCGTTTTTACGGACCTCTTCGATCTTCTCGACGGAGTGCAGAACAGTCGTGTGATGCTTGCCGCCGAACTGGCGTCCGATTTCCGGGAGCGAAGCTTCGGTCAGGTGCTTGGCCAGGTACATTGCGATCTGGCGGGGATAAACGATAGCGCGAGAATTATTTTTCGCTTTGATCTCCACCAAGCGGAGGCCGAATTGTTCGGCGACCATCTTTTGTATGGATTCGATGGTGACCTTGCGGGCTTGCGAGTCGATAAAGTTCTTGAGTACCTGCTGCGCGTACGGGAGCGTGATCTCGGCGCCAATCAACGAGGAGTGAGCGACCAGGCGGATCAGAGCGCCTTCGAGTTCGCGAACATTGGAACGGATATTGGAGGCGACGTAGAGAGCGACGTCTGTTGGCAGGGTGACTTTCTCCTGCTCGGCCTTCTTTTGGAGAATTGCAACCTTGGTTTCGAGGTCGGGCGGCTGGATATCGGCGATCAATCCCCACTCGAAACGGCTACGCAGGCGATCCTCGATTTCAGCCAGTTCCTTCGGGGAGCGATCGCTGGCGATGACGATCTGCTTCATCGACTCGTGCAGGGCGTTAAAGGTGTGGAAGAACTCTTCCTGAGTGCGCTCCTTCTGGGCGAGGAACTGGATGTCGTCGATGAGGAGAACGTCAACGTTCCGAAACTTGTCGCGGAACGTGGTCATCTTGTCATAGCGCAGCGAGTTGATCATGTCATTGGTGAACTTCTCGCTGGAGACGTAGCAGATGGCGGCATGAGGTGTACGGCGCTTGATCTCGTGGCCGATGGCCTGCATGAGATGAGTCTTGCCCATGCCGACGCCGCCGTAGAGGAAGAGCGGGTTGTAGGCTTTCGAGGGGCGCTCGGCGACAGCCTGGCAAGCCGCGTGAGCGAACTGGTTGCCGCTGCCGATGACGAAGGCATCGAAGGTGTAGCGCGGGTTGAGTTGCGCGGCACCATCCCAGTCGAAGCGGGCTTGCGAAGGACCGGCAGTCATAGTTCCCGAGCTCAATCCGCCATCGTGACGCACGGGGGTTGCCGCAGGATCGTCGTCCGGAGTTACGAATTTCACTTCGCTGAATCCGAGGCCCAGAACATCGACAGCTTCCTGAATCAGATCAGCATACTTGTCGCCGGCGTGGCGAAATTCAACGGTGGGAACGCGAACGAATAAAACTCCCCCACTCGAGTGACTGTAGCGCGTGGGCTTGAGCCATGTATCGTAGGAGTGCCGGTTGATTTTTTTTTCCAGCGCATCGAGAATGCGCGCCCATGGGTTCGTAGAGAGGGTCGTTGTGCCTGTTGCTGACATATATGAAATTTTCACCACTGAGCCCCCCGCGGCTGGGTGAGGGCGCCTGTTCAAAACTAACGTTGGTCAGTAGCTGGAAACATCAATTTTACTGCGGAATACGCTCGTTGTATCGTTGCGGCAAAATATTTTGCGAAGTCTCCAAGAAGGACCAGTGCTGGATACTAGCACAAAAATTTTTCGTCGCGGAGAAATCTTTCGGCTGGAATTCCGTTGCGAAGACTCTATTCAGAACCGCGAGGCAACGATTGTCAAGTACCGCGCGAGTTAATGCCGCACGCGCGGTGCAATTTGGATCGGTGGCCGCTTCGCGGGCTGGGAGAAAATCTTACGCTGCAGAGGACGCAGAGAAATCGCAGAGCGCTGTGAGACCACGCCTCACTGCGGCACGTGGGCATTCGTTAACTACCGTGAGCTTCGTCACTGCCAGCATTTGAAATCAGGAGCAATGTACAGGGGGTTCATGCTGCGAGTGTGTGCCGAAGAGACACTGCAGGCGGCTTAGAACATGGACGTGCTGAAGAAAGTCACACTGCTGGTGACGGCTACGGTTGCAATTGTTCTCATGGTTGGGTGGAGTGTTCACATGTTTGGATTCCGGAGTCTCATCACCGCGTTCGTCGTGAACTGGTTTGTCGTTTGCTGGATTGCCACTGCAAGTCTGATTCTCAATTTCTCGTTGCCATCGAGCTATTACGAGACCAAGTCTTTTGAAGCAGGCCAACTCTACGAGCGCTTGGGCGTTCGGTTTTGCAAGAAACTCCTGAAGCGCGGGCCGCTTCGGATTCTCAGCCCGAAGTTGCGGATTCCGAATCGGATCGCGCTGGAGTCTCTACGGGAGCTCGAGAACCAAATGCGCAAGGCCGAGACGTTTCACATTGTCGCATTCAGCGTAATGATGTTCGTCGCAGGCTACGCTGCGGTGAGGGGATGGCTCGGCGCGCTGGCATGGATGGTACTGTTTAACGGCCTCTTCAACATTTATCCGACGATGCTGCAGCGGTATAACCGAATGAAGCTGCAGAGATTAATCGGCAGCATCACGGAAAGGCAATCGGAGTGCCTGTAACCTACGGTGTGACCGGTCCGGTTTCTGGCGAGGGATGACATGGATTCAAGCGAGCGCGGGGTCGCTTCGGTCCGGAACGTCAGTTTGTTTACCTCCCCAAAAGAATTAGCCTGCTTTCTTCCGCACCTTTGTTCCCATGCGCAACAGCTTCCTTACCGTTCCGGTGGGCAAGCTCTTCATCTGGTCATGCAACTCGGTGACTGCCTCGAAAAATCCGGCCATGGCTTCCAGGCGTTCGCGGGTGTAATCCGCGCCCGATTCTTTGGGATCGAGGTCAGCAAGGCAGCGGCGCAGCATTTCGCGCGTGGGATCGATCTCGCGGCGCTTTCTCTGCTCAATGACGAGGCGGAACATTTCCCAGACGTCTTTCATGGACTCGTAGTGCTCGCGGCGGTCGCCGAGGACGTGCACGGCACGCACGATGCCCCAGGTTTCGAGCTCGCGGATTGACGTGCTGACGTTAGAGCGGGCGACGCTGAGGGTCTGGGCGATTTCCTCGGCCGGAAGCGGTTTGGGGGAGAGGTAGAGGAGAGCGTGAATCTGGGCGACCGTGCGGTTAATGCCCCAGCGTGTGCCCATCTCTCCCCAGTGGAGGATGTACTGCTTTTGGAGTCCAGTTAGTTCCGCCATATCGGACCTTTCAGTACAAACTGAATATAGTGACCAATCCGTGGGAGTGTCAAATGCGGATCGGCACCTCCGTTCGGGACGACTGAAGCGGCAATGTGCTCGTATCGATGTTCTCTCCGGCCTCTAATCGTACTTCTGGCAAAATCAGCCACGGGTGGGGCACGCCGTGAACGCGCGCGCCGCCGGTGATACGGACGAAGGCGTGTGCCCCTACACTTGCGGACTTGACCGGGGGACGGGGGTGACTTACATTTGCGACATTTCGATTTCGGAGGACTCGTATGCTTGACGGATTCAAGAAATTCATCCTGCGCGGCAATGTTGTGGATATGGCGGTGGGCGTGGTGGTGGGCGCGGCGTTTGGCGCGGTTGTGACTGAACTCACTAAGGCGTTTCTGACTCCGCTGATTGCGCTCGTTGTGGGCAAGCCAGATTACTCGAATCTGAAGTTTACGATCCGGACGACGACGTTTCCGATCGGGGAGTTCATCAACGCGCTCATTTCATTTGTGCTGATCGCCGCGGCAGTTTATTTCTTTGTGGTTGTGCCAGTGAACTGGCTTATGGCGCGGATGCATAAGGACGAGCCTACGGCAGCGCCGACAACCAGGAAGTGTCCGGAGTGCCTCAGTGAAATTCCGATTGAGGCGAAGCGGTGCTCGCATTGCACGCAGGTGGTAATGGCGAGAGTGGCCTAGCTACCTTCCGCTACGACCAGCCGATCCAAATCAAAAACCCCACTTCTGGCAAACGGCCAGAAGTGGGGCACCCTCAGATACCCCCGTGAATACAAGAGATTGAGCGCAGTTGAAGCTGTGGCCGCAGCGAATGCATCCTCTCGCGTAACATGATGGGATGAGAGTTGGGCGGGCCAATCGGTTGGGCTGCGTCTTATTGGCGGTGAGTGCCGCGGGGGTGGCACAACAGCCAGGGCAGTCCCCATCTTCTTCCTCAAAACATACGAAGAGTTCGCCGGCGCGGCTATTGCCGGATATTGGTTCCGGGACGGTGGCGAATGGGGTATATCGGAATCGGGCGCTTGCTCTGAGTTGCAAGATTCCTGCGGGCTGGGTGCTGCGGACTGACGAGATGAATACGCGGGAGGAGGAGCCAGACTCTGAGAACTCCTCAAACGCAAAATCTTCAGCACAGGCGTCCGCAGGGCAGAACAGCGGCGGACGGGTTTTGCTGGCGGCGTTTTCGCGGCCTCCGGAGGCGAGGGGAGAAGACGTGAATTCATCCCTGGTGATTGCGGCAGAGCCGGTGACGGCTTATCCGGGGCTGAAGGAAGCGCCGCAGTATTTGGGCCCGCTGACGGAAGTGGCGAAGGCGCAAGGGTTCACCGTCGACGACGAACCATATGAGATGCAGATTGGGACGAAGGTTGTGGTACGTGGGGACTTTCACAAAGACGTCGGGTCGCGGGTGATGCGGCAATCGACGCTGGCATTTCTGGCGCAGGGGTATGCCGTGTCGATCACGGTCATTGCGGGGACGCAGGATGATGTGGAGGAGTTGGTGGACGGCGTGAGTTTCGGCGCTGGCAAGTAGACTTATCTTCCACGGTTTGGATGAACGCGGATCGCTGCAGATAGATAACCTGGAAAGCCGAGCGCAGGGATCTGCGTTCCCTCTTCGAATGACACCTGTTCCGAAATCCCTACTAGTCGAGGGGGTCGGAGTAGAGGCTCAGGTCTTTCTCGCCGCGGGCTTTTTTGTCGGCGTACTTTTTCATCCAGGCCTCCCAGGATTTGCCGGCGGCGGTGTCGCGGCCGGTGAAAGCCAGGGCGGCGATGTCCGCGTAGGAGATGGCTACCTTTTCGTTGGAGTTTTTGGGATAGAGGCGGACTTGCGAGTCGCCCAGCGTTTTGCCGCTGCGTCGGTCGAAGAGGTAGCCTTCGATTTTTGTGCCGTCTTTGCGGGTGATAGTGATGTCTCCCCGGTAGTCGAAGGCTTTTTCTAACGCCTGGCGGAGGTCTTCTTCGCTGGCTACCTCGGGGATCCAGCCTTCTAGTTTTTCGTGCTCTACGCCTGGGGCTACTTCAAGCGCGTCTGGATTTTGGACGTGCGGAGGATGCTGATCTTGGTGTCCTGCTTCTTTTCCTGTCATCTTCTTAAAATCTTAGACCGCTGAGTCCGCTGAGAACCTCCGCAGAGGGCGCTGAGAAAGACATTTAAACACTAAGGACACGAAGGTCCACTAAGGAAATCTTTCGTCCCTTGCTATGCCCTGGTTTCTTGCCAGTGCGTCGCGCTCGACGTCGGTTCGATTTGGATCAGGGGGTTCACTGGCGCTTGCGGTTCGTCTAACATCTTCAGCGCTTCTTTATCTTTATAGGTCGTGAACAGCGTGGCTTTCACTGTTGCCAGGAACCCGTCCAGGGAGCTGAAGGTCGCGTTGACCGCGCTGGCTTCGTATCCGCTGTGGACCATGCAGTTGGCGCAGGCCGGATTGCCCGATTCCGTGCCGTAGTTCTCCCACTCTGTGGTTTCGATCAGCTCTTTGAAGCTTTCAGCGTAGCCGTCTTGCAGCAAGTAGCACGGTTTTTGCCAGCCGAAGACGTTGTAGGTCGGCATGCCCCATGGCGTGCAGGGATAGGTGCGCTTGCCCATCAGGAATTCCAAGAACAAGGGCGAGAGATTGAATTGCCAGCGCTTCTTGCGATTCGACAAAATCGCGCGGAACATGCGTCTGGTGCGAGCGCGGCCCAGAAAATGTTTCTGGTCCGGGGCTTTGTCGTAGGAGTATCCCGGCGAGAGCATCATGCCTTCGACACCGAGGTCCATCATTTCGTCGAAGAAGGCGCGGACGGATTTAGGATTGGCGCCGTCGAATAGCGTCGTGTTCGTAGTGACGCGGAAGCCGCGGCGAAGGGCTTCTTTTACCGCATCAACGGCGATGTCATATCCGCCTTCGCGGCAGACGGCGAGGTCATGTTCTTCGCGCTGGCCGTCCAAGTGGACGGAGAACGTCAGATACTTGCTCGGCTTGAAGAGGTGGATCTTCTCATTCAGCAGCAAGGCATTCGTGCAGAGGTAGATGTATTTCTTGCGGGCGACCAGGCCTTCGACGATCTTGTCGATCTCAGGGTGCATCAGAGGCTCGCCGCCAGGGATCGAGACCATGGGGGCGCCGCATTCGTCGACGGCGCGGAAGCATTCTTCGGGGCTCAGATCCTTCTTGAGGATGTGGGCGGGGTATTGGATTTTGCCGCATCCGGCGCAAGCCAAGTTGCAGCGGAAGAGCGGTTCCAGCATGAGGACGAGCGGGTATTGCTTGCGTCCGGCGAGCTTTTGGCGGATCACGTAGCTGGCTACGGTCCACATTTGTGAGACGGGTACTGGCATGCTGTGAGGGAACCCCTTCTTCTCTACATTTTAGCAGGGAATGGGCATCGGTCTCGGCCCTGGGGATTGGGATTGGCACGGGGGCAGGGCTCTGAGTGCAATTTTATTGATTGCAGCACTCGGGTTGCCGACGACCAACGCTTGAGAAATAATGCGCACGAAGCGGCATCGAAATGCAATTGGCGAAAAAAGCCGACCGGAGTCGAGCTATCGCCTATTGGGTGACCACGGCTCTGCTCGCCTTCGAACTTTGTCTTGGGGGGATGTGGGACGTTTGGAAGGTGCCGCAGGTTCGCGGAGCTGGTGTATCTGATTGTGATGATTGGAGTCACCACAGCCTCGTGGGCATTACGGCCACCCGCCCGCCGCAATTTCCCGGCTTATTGAGCCGGACGTGATGCCATCGATCGCAGGGCTTGGTGCGCTTTTTTCGGGAGAGCGTGAGGTTTGTGGCAGACCTCACCCCGTTCGTGATGATCTAGTCAAACCACGAGTGGGTCGCCCGCCTTGGGCGAGTTCCCCTTGACTACTGCCGTTTGGGATGAAAGCGGGCCGTCTCGGTCTTTGCCTTCAGATCATAGTGCGTGTAAGTGACGTCATGCTCGCCTACGACGATCGGTTCAACATCGGCAGGAATTATCCAAATCTTCTGGGGGTCGACGGCGATGCTGTTGTCGTAGAGGATCGTCTGGCGATCGAACCTGGCTTTGCACACGTCCCGCTCTTGGGCTGCAGTCTGCAGATCCGCCTTGGTGCTTTCCAGCTGAGCTTGCACCGGATTTTTTTCCAGTTCAGCGGTGAGTTTCTGTAGCGCCGCTTTTTCGGCAGACCGAGCGGCAGCACGCTTCACAACGGGTGTGACAAAGACATAGGAGATCAGAGTCGTAACCAGGCAGCCTGCGGCGAAACAGAGCGCGTACTTCTGCCACTGGGTCTTTTCTATCAAATCGTTGGTTTCAAACATTTCCTCCTCCCGATGACCTGCTCTATGTCCGAGACTACCTTGCAACGTCTACGTTTCCTATAGCTCAAATTGGACATTCGTGATGTTATGGAGCCCAGCACGTCGCAGAGACATGGACGAACGCTTGAATCAACGCAGTGAGGCGACAGAATACGAATCTGGTCACTCAGGCTTTCCCGAACGGCGAGCAGTGGTTTCAGAGTTCGATTTCACTACTCCAGAACCGCGCGTCCCTGGTACCCACTCCCTGCAGAGAACGCAAGGATGAAGCACTCTCAATCGTGGCGATGGCAGCAGACCAAAGGGTGTGCCAAACCGCCTGATATTTGCTCAAGTTGTACCGATCAAACGGAAGCAGGGCCGGCAGGCGTCTTCAAACACTCGGACAATTTCCAGAACGCAACACCGTAAGCAGTCTCATCGTTGACACAGCATCGCAGTACGACCGGGCTCGTACCAGCACCTCTGAAGAGTGCGAGCAATGGAGCCGCGAGTTTCGGGCCGAATGGCAAGTCGACTGACGCTGCACGATCAAAGAGGGTGCGAAACACTCCCCAGCGTCGCTGAAGCTGCTCGAAGGGTTTCGGTGGAAAGACCACTATGACATTATCCGGCTTACCTCGTGCGCCAATCTGTTCGTATTCCCAGCGTAGTCCGGGAGTGGACCCCAGGATCGAAACCACGCAAGCAGATTCCTCAAGATACTTTCGAATGCAGTCGCGCCATTGAGACTCCTCAACATATTCTCTGGCCGCACCCAGAGGACTGAGATTCTCGCCGGGCTTACCGACGGCGATAACCGGACCAAGTTTCCAGATGCAGTTTACGACGTACTCCTCGAGCGTAAAGGCCTCTTTTGCAGCGTGGAAGAACCACAACAACCGCGGATTTCTTTGGAGAATAAGATTGTCGTCTTCGAAGGATCGCAACAGGAGAACCGGAGGCCTGGTATCGAGCTTTCTGACCTCTTGAACGCGAAGCGCCAGTTCCCGTCTCCCGCGAGTCCAGGAACGCCCAGCCCAGCGTGCGAAGGGCAAATAAACCAAGGCAGCAAACAATAGGTGCCCTGTAACGAACGCAACCGGAGCGGCAACCATAACACCTACGATGCCAGTTAGCAGGGACGCTGCGAATGTATGCAGTGCCGTACGCCAACGACCATCCCGCGGAAGCTGCGACCATGCGCTGCGCGTTTCTGGTTTAATCCATAGTGGAGTCCTTCGGCGATGCCAGATAGCCTTTAGGCCGTGCCGAACCGTAATCCAGGTTGGAATCAATAGCAGGATGAGGCCAGCGGCAGCTTCCAGATTTGACTTTGACGTTTCGTCCGGGCGCCGCGCTATCAGGTCCCTCGCAAAGATGACAGTCCCAACTACTGCAAAGAGACTGAGCGCGCTCACGGCCAACGTCATCAACATGACAGCCCACGTGGATCCGTGCTCAATGGCGCGTCCGATCAGAGCGAGGAAAATCGCGGCACAGATCATGGAGAACCACACACCCCAGCTTCGGCTGTCGAGTATGAAAGCAATCAATGCTACCCCGGCAAAGGCGAACGCCAGAATGTTGGGGAATACTGCGGCCACGTCCAATCGCTTGATGGCCACAACTTCGTCGCTGACATCAATGGTTGTGTAGGGCATCGATCTACTGCCTTCAGTCCCTTACCGATAACTTCCCTCTAGAACGGCCGCAAGAATCAAGGAGTTGAGGCGGAGTAGGACTCGCCAAGGCCGCGCAATGACAGTTGCTTCTTGCGAGCACTCGCCGCCATGACGGACCCTATCAGATGGAAAATCTGCGAAGCAATGGCAGACTAAGAGCGTCTCCCGGCGCCTCGGCATTCTCAGGCCACGAGGTGCGCGGGTTCACCGTGGACGAGAAAGGGGCCAGGCCGGAATGAAGTCAGGCCTGCTGCGAGGGCTACCAGGCGGGCTTGCCGTCGGGGAAACGGAAGGTTAGGGTTTCGCCTCCCTTGACCATTTCCCGGGCCAGGATCAGATCCGTGGCGCCCTGCTTGACCTTGGAGCCCTTGATCTCGACTGCTTCATCGGCTTTGAAAGCAATTCCCATCTGGTCGAGGAAGCTCTTGGGACAGAGAAAGATCTGGACAGGGTCTTTCCCTTTGTCGGGATCGGTCTTGGTCACCAGGTAGGCGATGGGCTTAGCGCCTGTAGGCGGAACAAGCTTCAATTCGGCAACCGTGACTTTGATCGTGGTTTCGGTGGCAGTGTCGTATTTGGGAGGCGCCTGAGAAAACGCAGGGGTTGCGGCGGCGACAAGAGCAACGAGCGGGAGAAGGTGCTTGTGAACTCTACAGAGGATCATCTTGGACCCTCCATTCGGGAGCGAATCTTAGTCCGGAACCGAAAGAAAAGCAATGGAATAGTCGGATCGGCTATCGGTCCATCTAGGTCTATCTATAGCTATGCCGGGGGGAACGGCACGCGCCCCTTCGCTGCGCACGAAGGCGTCCGCCCCTACATAACCTACAATCACTGCAACCTGGGGGTGGGGCCGATCGTCTAAGGAACGTGTCCTTTCGTTGGCAACCACGTGCGAGTGGCTCTTGTGCCGACGAAGGAAGTCCGGTACGCTAGTCCCAACATTGGTATGTTTAGTCCCCACCCGAACCTTGCTGATGAAGTGAACCGGGGGATCATCCAGTCGGAGATCGAGGGCGGAGTGTTTCTGAACGAACTGCCGCCGTCGACGGTGCTGGAGATTCAGACGATGCATCATTGCTACCGGGCGGTAATGTTGGGTGGGAGTGAGGCTATGCTGTCGGGGCATCCGGAGTTCTGTCCTGAGCCGGTGCAGGTGGCGATCTCGGGGTCGACCTGGGGCGGGTCGATGCTGAAACTGCAGTTTGTGGGCCGCGGGATGCATCTGGAGTTTCGGCATCCGGAGTATCCGATGCCGATCGTGACGTCGGCCATTCAGGAGATCCGCGACAAGGTAACGCTGCCGCCGATGGAGTTGGATACTCGGGCGCACGGGGCGCATTCCTAACTGCCGGCTTCCGGCTTCCCCGAATCCTTGCCTTTACTCTTCTCTTCTGTCTCATGGCAGTGCTCTGACCGTGACACGAGCGTTTCCCAGAGCGGCAAGCCCTTCACCCTGCGCACGCTCTCGGCACCCCAGTTTCATTGCTTTGCGGGACCAAAGCCCCACGAGAGCTTTTCGGGCGGGCTGCGCCCGTCCCTACATAAGCCGTGATCCGAAACATTGACTTGATGGGACAACATTGACTTGATGGGATTGACACTCTAGTATTCCGGCCAGCAGGCTACAGGCTCCACTTATGGCGCTACTCATTAACTCTCGGGAAGTCTCTCACGTTACCATTCTTGATATTCGAGGGCGCATCGTGCTCGGGGATGAGATTCATTCCCTCCGCGATGCGGTGCGTAACCTGGTGGGTGAGGGCAAGAAAAAGATCATCCTCAATCTGGCAGAGGTGGACTACATCGACAGCTCGGGTGTGGGCGAGCTGGTGGGATGCTTCACCACCGTGCGCAATGCCGGTGGGGAGCTGAAGCTTCTGAACCTGACGCAGAAGGTGCAGGATGTACTGCATGTAACCAAGCTGTATACAGTGTTCGACGTTCGCGATGATGAGTTCCACGCGGTGAAGTCATTCGATTACTACTTCGCGAAGTGATGGTCGGGTGTGAAGGCTGCTGATTGTTCCCGTCTTTCCTGCGCTCCTCGGTCGTCTCCTGGATTGACGCAGGTTTTCGGAGAGCGGGTCAAGTGGAGACGTGTTCGCTCATTCGACGCAGGCTTCGCCTGCTGGGCTCTTCGACAGCGCTCAGGGCGGACTGCGACTATCCCCACAATCGAACCGTTCTTGGCACGTTACACGGCGCCTCTTTCGCGCTACCATAGCGGCAAAACGTCCCAGGGTCACCGGAGTCGCTCGTGCGGGGAGTGGCTGTGTGAATGGCAGTGAAGATCGTCGAACGCTGCAAGAGAAAACTGCCCGGGAACTAGTCTGGACTTCTAATCGAACATTTCAGGGATGGAGCTGCTCGCAATGCGAGTGGAACTCACCGCTGCCCACTTTGCTCAGCGATGCGGATGCGCGTATGGCGTATGACCGGCTGGCGGCGGGGAAGTTTCGCGAGCACAAGTGCGCGGATCATCTGGCGCGGATTGGGTTGGTTGTGGATGACGAAAGCTTTACGGCGCGCATCCGGAAGCTGGTGTCGCAGGGATTCAAGCCGAAGGATGCGGTCGAGTTGTTTCTGCAGGAAGCCGCGCTGGAGTTTCGCAATGAACCGCAGACCCTGGCTCGGGCGAAGGCTGAGGGGGAGGATTTTCTGCGCAGGGTGAAGGCGGGGCTGATTTGAGGATGCTCACCACGAAGATTATCGCGAGTCCCCCAGTCGTTTGACGATGCATTTCAGCGGCTAAAGCCGCTTGAAAGTGAATCGATTATCGCAGCGAGTTGCATGGGTCCTCCGGCGCGCCAAAAACCGCGCGCCTCAGGATGACAAGGCTTGCCAAGAATTTACTCGCCGACAAGTCATTCGTAGCGTAGGGCGACCATGGGGTCGACTTTGGTGGCGCGCTTTGCGGGAATGTAGCACGCCAGCAGCGCCGTTGCGATCAGCAGAGCGATCACCGCGGCGAACGTTAACGGGTCGGTGGCTGTAACACCGAACAATAGCGACGAGAGGCTGCGCGTGATTGCAACGGATCCGGCCAAGCCGATGAGTACGCCGATGCCGATCGTGCGCATGCCTTGACTCAGGATCATCGTCAGGACGTCAGTGGAGCGGGCACCCAGGGCGACGCGAACTCCGATCTCACGCGTGCGGCGGCTGGCTGAGTAGGCCATCACGCCGAAGACGCCCGCGGTTGCGAGCAAGAGCGCGACCATTCCGAAGAAAGCAATCAGGATGACGTTGAAGCGGCGCGAACCCAGCGATGCGGAATAGATCTGCGCGAAGGTCCGGAAGTTCGCCGGCAATTCGGGATTGAGTTCCTGCAACACGTTGCGCGCGGCAGTCGTGACCATGTGTGTGTCGGTATCGGTGAGCATGATGAGCGTGATCACGGGGCGCGGGCGTTGGAACAGATTCACATAGACGGTCGGATGCGGCGGAGCATCGAGTCCGTATTCGTGGACATCGGCGACGACACCGACGACGGTCAGCAGCCGCATGTCGCCGTCCATGTTGCCGAATTGGATAGTGTGGCCGATAGGATCTTCGCCGGGCCAACGGGTGCGCGCAAGCGACTCGCTGATGACGGCGACGTGGGGCGCATCGCGCGTGTCGCGATCATCGAAGAGGCGTCCACGGAGTAGAGGGATCCCGAGTGTCTGGAAATATCCACTCGTGACAACACCGAAGTCCGCAGTACCGAGGCGCTCCTTCTCTTGGAACAACCGGTCGAATTGACGGGAGAGTTCTTCATCGCTGTGCGGAGTTTTGGGGAGTTCGTCCTCGGTCATCAGCAGGAACAGGCCGTCGGGAAGGCCGCCGTCCATGGGGAGGCCGCTGGTGGCGCCGACTTTTTGCACGCCGGGAAGCTGTTTCAGGCGGTCGATCAAATTGGCAAAGAGTGCTACCTGGCCGGTCCTTGACTTCATGTCAGTCCAATTGCGCCAAGGCAGCGAGACGTCCATGGTGACGATTTTGTCGACGCGGAAGCCGGGGTCGACCTCGAGGACTTTTTGCAGGCTCCGGCCGAGTAGCCCGGCACCGATGACTAGGACGAGGGTGATGGCGACTTGTGCGGCGACAATTGCGCGCCCGAGACGTTGGCTGCGTTGTGAACCGGATTGTGGGCGGCCGCCTTCGGCGAGGGCTTCGCGAACGTCGCTCCCGGTTGCGCGGACTGCAGTGAAGATGCCGAGTCCGCAGGCGACAGCGGTGGAGAGCAGAAAGGCAAAACTCAGGACCGGGACATTGATCGAGATACTGTCGAGTCGCGGAAGGTCTTTGGGAGCGAGTGCAATGAGTCCGGACACGCCGGTGAATGCGCCTAGAGTTCCGAGAGTGCCGGCGGCGAGCGACAGCAGGAAGGCTTCGGTCAGGAATTGGCGGATGAGGCGGGTGCGACCGGCACCCAGCGCGCTGCGTACCGCGAGTTCACGCTGGCGAGCGGAGGCTTGGGCGAGCAACAGGTTGGCAACGTTGGCGCAAGCCACGACAAGGAGAAATCCGACAGCCCCGAGCAGAATCAGCAGGGCTGGCCGGGCTTTGCCAGTCATCGAAACCTGCAGGGGAACGACGGCAGCATCTTTGAGGAGGTAGTCGTTTTGTTCCGGTGAGCTGTCATGAATGCGGCGTGCGATGGTGCTGATCTCCGCATTGGCCTGCTGCGGCGTTACGCCGTCGTGGAGGCGCGCGACAGCGTCGTAGTTGTGCGAGGTACGGCTAGGATTCTCACCGTCGAGATCGGCGGGTACATACAGCTCGGCTTCTGAAGGAAATTGAAATCCGTCGGGCAGCACGCCAACGATGGAGTAGATAGCATTGTCGATCTTGATATGTAGCTGAGAGAGAGCAGACGACGAGCCGAGATGTTGTTTCCAATATCCGTGACCAACCAGAGCGACCGGAGCGGCGCCTTTGCGCGCGTCGGTGGAAATGAAGTCGCGTCCGAGGACGGGGCCCACTCGGAAGACCTTCAAAAATTCGGGCGTGACAGCCGCGACCATGGTGCGCGTGGGCTGGGAGCCTCCGGATATCGAGGAAATGTCGGCGCTGTACTTGGCCATCGCCTCGAAACTGCGGTTCTGGTCGCGGAAGTCGTCGAAGTTGGGGTCGGCCAGGCGCGACCATGTGCCATGCGTGTTGATTTCGTGAATGGCCATGATGCGGCCGGGGTCGTTGTAAGGAAGGGGCCGCAGCAGGACTCCATAGACCACGCTGAAGATGGCAGTGGTGGCGCCGATGGCTAGCGCAAGCGTGAGAACGGAAACGGCCGTAAAGCCGGGGCTGCGGCGAAGGATGCGAGAGGCGTGGCGGAGGTCTTGAAAGAGCGTTTGCATTGAGGTATCCGCACCGTGGAATGGTGCAACTGGGATGCCAGGTTTTCAAGATGTAATTGCTTGTCGTTCAGAGAGTTTCTCGGGCCCGAGCGCCAGGGTTTGACCATCGGCGAGATAAGGTGTGCGAAATCGGACAGACGATGTCATTTTTGCCAGCGGGGCAGTGCTAACCCCAGCGGCTGAAGCCAAATCATCCTGCATGCGATTTTCGGCACGACTGAAAGTCGTGCCTTTCCTGTTTTTGCGTCTCGAAAACAGGGCGGAACATGAGCCTTGCCTGGGCGGCTCAGCGCTTGGAAAGAACCTGGACCACTTGTTGGCGGTGGTCGTACATGAGGGGCGAGTCTGGCTCCATGAGGATCCGGACCGTCAAGGCCTGCAGCAGGTAGTTGTGATTCTGGAAGCGTGCCAGCGATTCAGGAGTCGTATGGGTCCATATGTCGCGGTCTTCCTCCTGAAAACGTGCGAGCCACGGGGAGAATTCGGAACCGTCGAACTCCTTTCGGCGGATTACAGAGACGGCGGCAGCCGCGAGGCGATCTTGTTCTCCCTGCGTGAAGACTTCTGTTGCGGTCGCGAGTCGCGCCCGGATGGCTTGAAGAATTGCGTCCGCTTCCTGCTTGGTGAGCTGCGGGTTGTCGGAAAGTGCTGCGAGCAAGTCGCCGGTATGCGCGGTCGCGTGGATCCAGTGCAGGGAGCGATCGTAACCGCGGAGGTCGTGTTCATCTTGTAGATATGCGACCGCTTCCGCGACAAGATTGTGATAACGCTCGGGCCCGAGGAATGGGGATTTGACTTCGCGGCGGGCGATCTCGGAGAGGCAGAGTGCGGAGAAAGATCTTTTCAGAACCGAATCGGTGCCGGACTCGCCGATGCCGCTTTTCAGGTTGGTGCGCCATTCGTCGGTGAGTGCGATCAGCGTTGGCGTGGAGAGTACGTTGCCACGGTAGATCCAGGTTGCGAGGATGGAGTAGGCGAGATCGTCGCGGAGTTCAGGGTCGGGGGAGGCGAGCATCGCGCTGAGTTCGTGAGCGAGGGCGTCGGCAGATTCGTTCTCAGGAACAGCGGCGTGTTGCTTCAGAATCCCGCGCCAGAAGTCTTTGTCATGCTTCGGTTGCGCGGCATGCGCATGGGCGGAGGCAAAGCCGATGAGTAGCAAAAGTACGATTGCAGGCCTGAGGAACATGGCGGTTCTCCGAACGGAAGTAGCCGAGGCGTCTCGGCTCTGATTAGGAAGACGAGAAAGCATAGCAAGAGGTCAACGCCGCCAGCCTGGTCGACTCAAGGCAGGGCGCACACAACCCTCGAATAACATCGTCAAAGAAGGGTACTCGGTTGACTCTATACTTCGGTATAGGGTTGAGAATCTTCCCATGAGAATCGGCGAATTGGCGGGCAAGGCGGGAGTGAACATACAGTCGGTGCGATTTTATGAGCGACGGCGGATCCTGCGGGAGCCTGCGCGGACGGCGTCAGGATATCGGGTGTACTCGAAGGGTGATGTTGAGGACATTCTGTTCGTAAAGCAATGTCAAGAGCTGGGATTTACGTTGAAGGAGATCCAGCCGATGGTGAATCTGCATCGGGCCGCGGCGCGGCTCACGGAGGCGGGTGTGCGGCGTCCCGCGGAGTTTCGTGATATCGGGCAACTGGCGCAGGTGAAGCTCAAGCAGATCGACGAAAAGATGCGCGCGCTGAAGTCGGTGCGGGCGCGGCTGCTGGCGATGATTGACCGGATTGAAACGGTGAGTTCGGTAGGGTGTCCGGGAGCGGCGGCGCCACGGCGTGGGGGCAGTCGGTGAGGCGGGCGCGTTGATTCCAGCAACAATCCCGAACGTTCTCAGAAGAGTTGCGGGAGTATCTCTCCTGCCTTCTCCAGATAGCATTGCGTGAATGCTGACGCGTTGGCAGGCTCTTCTGGTCCGACGTAAATCGTCTTAGCGCGGGCGCGTACGTGTGCGACAAAACTCGCGGCGGGCTCGACCACGCCTGAAGTTCCTATCGCCATGAAGATGGTGCATGCGTCCAGTGCGCGGATTATTCTTTCCAACTCGAACGGTACTTCCCCGAACCAGCAAATGTGAGGACGAATTCCTCCGCCGCAGGCGCACCGGGGAAGCTCGGCCGGCGGCTCGTACAGATGCGCATCGTCAAAGGGTGGACGGGGGCAGGAATCGCAGCGGCTCTTGAAGAGCTCGCCGTGCATGTGGATTACGTTCTTCGAACCCGCTTGCTCGTGGAGATTGTCGACATTCTGCGTGCACAAGAAGAGTCGATCCGCCAATCTTTGCTCCAGCTTTGCTAACGCGAAATGGGCCGGATTAGGCCTGGCGGAGGAAGCGACCTGGCGGCGCATGGAATAGAACTCCCACACCAGCTGCGGATCGCGAGCCCACGCATGAGGAGAAGCAACCTCCTCGATCCGGTAGTTGCGCCATAGTCCATCGGCGCCTCGGAATGTTGGAATTCCACTTTCAGCGCTGACCCCTGCTCCCGTGAGAATGAAAACGCGGTCCGATGGAGATATCGAGATTTCGGATAGTTTCGCCACGCAGCCCGATTCTACGCTGGCGCAAGATTGCTGATTGTTCGTAAAGAGACACATTTTTCCGGTTGACCCTCTAGCTTGGTATAGGCCGCAGACTCCAGGGAGCAGGTTGGGAACGGAGGGAGACAGCCGTGAATTCCATTTCCGCTCGAACTGTTTGGCCGCGGTGGGTTTTTCTGCTGGCGGCACTTGCTGCCTTGGCGCTGGGAATCGCATGGCGTGGGGCGGGGAGGATGATGCGGATGCATGTGGAGGCTGCAAACACAGGTGAGCTCGCAGGTCTGAAGGCAGAGGACGAAACCAAGATTGCTGTTGAAATTACGGGCGTCTCGGGCCAAGAGGAGGCAGGCGGGCACATTCGCGGCACGCTGCTCGAGAAGCACGATGATGCCCACTACGTCCGCACGGCGAATCCGGCTGAGATTTCATGGGGACGGGAAACTGCGCTGGTCATGGGAAAGGCCGAAGACATCCACGCGGGTGCGGTTGTGCACGTCACGGGAACCGTGTTCACGGATCGGAGTGTGCGGGCCAAGCAGATCGTGATCCTCACCGGTTACGTGCAGGTGAAATAGAGCGCGATGCTGGTGTGTGCGATGGGGAACATTGCGGCGCGGATCGCGGTCATGCTTTGTCTTGTGGTGATCGGGCTTCCCTATCTGCTGCATCGCGGGCGGCTGTGGCCGCATTACTGGGCGGGGTACATCGTGCTGGGGTTGTCCTTCTTGCACGCTGGCAGTGTAATGACGGCCATGCGGCGCGCCAATGCCACGGGAATTTGGGCCGCTAGCGGAGCGCTGTCGCTTCTCGCGTTCGAGATTGCTCTGGGATTGAGCTTGCGTGAAAGCGCATGGAAAGAACGCGCTGCTGTACGGAGGATTCATTTCTGGATAGCAGTCTCGTTTGTTTCCTTATTGACGGTGCACTTGTGGCTGAACGCATAACGTCGGCACCCTTCAGCGCACGCGCCCAAAAGGCCCAACTCCATGCCAGTCCCTTCAAAAAGCTTTGACGCAGAGATCGCCGAGAGAACCCGCAGAGAACGCTGAGAAAGACAACTCGAAAGCCAAGGCCTCTGCGGCCTCTGTGGCTTTTCTCCGCGTTCTCTGCGGTTACGTCTTTACCGAATTCGGGAATGCTCTCGACTTTTTCTGGACGCGTGAGCTTCCCCCACGAGGCAACCGCAGTAGATTTGATTACAGGTTGCTTGGCGCGCTCACACACAACCGAGCAGATCAATGGGGCCGCGATCAAGATCCATCGAAGACTCGTGCCGGGACTGCTTGAGTCTGCGTATGAGGCATGTCTGGTCTACGAACTGGAACAGCTTGGTTTGCATGTGCAGCGGCAAAGAGCCGTGCCGCTGATCTATGAATCGGTGAAGCCGGAATGCGGGTTGGCGGACCTGGTCGTTAACCGCGAGGTCGTCGTCGAGATCAAATGCAAGGACATGATTCATCCTGTTGATCAGGCGCAGTTGCTTTCTTGTCTCCGGTTACTGAATCTTCGGGTTGGTCTGCTTCTCAACTTCCATGAGGTTGCGCTTAAGGATGGAATCCGGCGAATGGTGAACAATTATCAGGATTACTCTCCAATTGAGGGCAGCTCTAGACTGCACGAGGTAACCGCTGAGACCGCAGAGAAAACCCGCTGAGTGCGCTAAGGATACCTCGCCGCGTGAACCCCCTCTCATGGCTACTCTTGAACAGCGTGTAAGTTATTGAAAGCATGTGGGTGCATCACTCGCGCTATAAGTTCTGTCTTAGATTTCCTCGGACTTCCACAGGGAAGTCTCAACGTCCACAGTTTCTGCACAACGGCGGCTGTTTTTTGTGTTGCGAGGCGCGACGAAGTCATGGAGAGTGTGTGCAGCGAAACGTGAGAGTTCCTGGCTGGGCCGGATGATTGCGGCAGAGCCAGCGGTAACCGGCGATTCTCGAGAGTGAATGGCCGGGGGGATACATCCAGAAACGCGCTTGCGCGACTGGTTGCCCGGGCCTGCGGCCTCCTCCCCCTTCTGCTCTTCGGAGCAAAAGAAAGGCTGCTGGCCACCGCAAAGTTGTGAGTTGCCATCTCACGATGGCGTCTCGACAACTGGGCTTCGCAGATCGGCACTCGCTTGGGCGGGCGCTGTCGGGTTGAAGCCTCATTGCGCCGCCTCCGCGGTGACAAGGCAGGTCAGGAACACACGAACAATGCGGCCTGGGGTGGCTGGCCCTAGGCCGCATTCTAGTCTGTACTCCTCGCCACGGAACTGCGCGGATATCCACGATTTATCCCTCTCATTGATATTCGTCTTTTGTTCGCCTATACTCAAGAGCAACCCATAAGGGGTAGTCCCGCTTGGCACCCCATGTCATCGAATGTCGCGCCAACTTTTTTTCATTTTGCGACGGTTTTCCAAAGGGTGCGCGTCGCATTCACAAGGGGATTGGCGCTAGGGTTCGCATGACGATTCTTAAAACCAGATTAGGGAATTTTCTTGGCGACTACCGATTACACGATCAGCACGCTTCCGGCGAATGTGGATGCCGAGAAGTCGATCTTGGGCGCGATCCTGCTCGATAACTTTGCGTACAACCAGGCAGCGGAGCATCTGCGCGTCGAAGATTTTTCACTGGATTCGCACCGGCGCATTTATGGGCGCATGGTGGATCTGGCGGAATCGTCGCGGCCGATCGACATGATTACGCTGATCGAGGAACTCGAGCGGCACAAAGAGCTGCAGGCGATCGGTGATGTGGCGTACGTATCGAGCCTGGTCGAGGGCGTGCCGGAGCGGCCTTCGATCGAGCACTACGTCAAGATCGTGCGCGATAAGGCGCTGCTGCGCGGATTGATTTCCGCCGCGAGCGCAGCGATTGCGCGAGCATCGGACCAGACAGACGCTGCGGAAGATGTGCTCAGTGATGCCGAGGCGGCAATTTTTCAGCTCTCGGAAAAGCGCATTGGGCGCGGGTTCATGGGGATCCAGGAGATCGTCCGAGAGAGTATTGGATCAGTCGACGCACTCCTGCAGCGCGGGCAGCGCATCACCGGGCTGGAGACTCACTATACGGATCTGGATGAGATGACCAGCGGCCTGCAGCGTTCCGATCTGGTGATCATTGCGGCGCGGCCTTCGATGGGCAAGACCGCATTCGTAATGAACATTGCGGAGAACGCAGCGATTGAAGATCAGCAGGTCGTGGGAGTGTTCTCGCTGGAAATGTCGCGCGAAGCTCTGCTGATGCGCTTGTTGTGTTCGCAGGCGCGAGTCGATGCTCACAAGATGCGGACAGGATCGTTGTGGCAAGACGATACGAAAAAAGTCGTACGGGCCATGGAACAGCTGGCGCATGCGCCGATCTTCATCGACGACACGCCGGGAATTTCTCTGAGTGAGATGCGTGCCAAGGCGCGCCGGCTGAAGCAATCGCAGGGGCGGCTGGATTTGATCATCGTGGATTACCTGCAGCTGATGTCTGGTGGCGGCAAGCGATTTGAGAACCGCACCCAGGAAGTGTCGGCGATTTCACGCGGGCTGAAAGCGCTTGCAAAAGAGTTGAGCGTTCCAGTGGTCGCACTCTCGCAGTTGAGCCGCGCACCGGAAAGCCGCGGCGGGGATCATCGTCCGCAGCTGGCGGATTTGCGCGAATCGGGATCCATTGAGCAAGATGCCGATCTCGTGATGTTCATCTTCCGCGAGGAAGTTTACAAGCAGGACGATCCGGAGTTGCAGGGGCGAGCGGAGATCATCATTGCCAAACAGCGCAATGGTCCGATCGGGCGGGTGAAGATGGCATTCATCAAGCATTGCACCAGATTTGAGTCACTGGCCGAGGGCGGAATGGCCGGCGAGGAGTAGCCTAGTGATCTACAGGGATCACTGTAGGGCGACCGGGGTAAGTACTGTGGGAACTTCGGTTTGCGAGGGTGGTCCGGAGGATGCTCAGCCTGTGGAAAAGCTTGTGGAAGTGGAAATGACTCGGAAAATTACTTCGGGAAAAGACCGATCGGTCGGTGAGCGGCAGACTCGAAGTCGCTCTTTAAATCCATGAATAGTAACCAGTTATGTAATTCACCCTGCATTAACATGGAGCAACTTCGCCTTCGGCGGTTTTTGTTCCAGTTTTGAGATTTGCACATTTTAAGGTCCTAGCACCTTCGTTTTCACCGCCACTTTAGGGGGCATTTCCAGATGTGCGACTCAACCCCCATCAACGAAACGGCCGATGCGAGCGAGCAGTTTTCGTGATGGCTGCAGGGGGTGCTTCTGAACACTATCCGCCCCGGTGGCGTGCACGAGTAATTGTCATCGATGGAACGTTCCGTCCATCGATTTCCGGTTGTGCTCTGTACCATTTATTCACAGCGGTCGGCCGCTCATCGGCCGCTCGGCTCGCGTCATTCCTGAACTGCAGTTGCTGCCCATCAGCGAACCGCTGAGCTAGAATCGAACCACAGGCGCGCATTCATGACTACAGCAACCCGCACCAACCCGCTCTCCTACCTCACTGACCAGCTCAACGAACTCAAGGCCAAGGGTACGCACTTCAAACTTCGTGTCCTCGAGGACGAGCAGGCACCCGTCTGCACGTTCGACGGGAAGAAAGTCATCAATCTCGCCTCGAACAATTACCTTGGCCTGACCACGCATCCCAAGCTGCGTGAGGCAGCGCTGGAAGCCACCCGCAAGTACGGTGTGGGATCAGGCGCGGTCCGCACGATCGCCGGCACGATGAAGATCCACATGGAGCTGGAAGAGAAGATTGCACGCTTCAAGAACGTCGAGGCCTGCGTAGTCTTTCAATCGGGATTTGCGGCGAATGCAGGCACAGTTTCGGCCGTCCTGGGCAAAGATGATTTCATCATCTCCGACGCGCTGAATCACGCGTCGATCATCGACGGCGCGCGGCTGTCGAAGGCCAAGATCCTGGTCTTCCGCCACAAAGACATCGAGCATGCCGAGGAACAGCTTGCCAGCGTGAAGAACGAGCCGGGGAAAAAACTCCTGATCTCCGACGGTGTCTTCTCCATGGACGGCGACATCGGGCCCCTCCCTGCGCTCTGCGACCTCGCGGAAAAATACTGCGCCATCATGATGGTCGATGACGCGCACGCCTCAGGCGTGCTGGGCCGCAACGGACGCGGCACCATCGATCATTTCAATGTCCATGGCCGCGTGGACATCCAGGTCGGGACTCTCTCGAAGGCGATCGGCGCGCTGGGCGGATACGTCTGCGGCACCCGCGATTTGATCGATTTCCTCTACCACCGTGCCCGACCGTTCCTGTTCTCGACGTCGCATCCGCCGTCGGTTGCGGCGACGTGCATTGCGGCATTCGATGTCCTTGAGCAAGAGCCGGAGCGCATGGAAAAGCTCTGGGAGAACACGCGCTTCTGGAAGAAAGAGCTCGGCCTGCTGGGATTTGACATCGGAGGCAAGACCACGCCCGCCAGCGAGACCCCGATCACGCCACTCATCATCGGCGATGGCAAGCTCACCATGGACTTCTCCCGCGAGTTGTTTAAGGAAGGCGTGTTCGGGACTGGGATCACTTACCCGACCGTGCCCGAGGGGAAGGCTCGGATACGCACCATCATGACGGCGACACACACGAAAGACGAATTACAGAGAGCGCTGGAGGCGCTCAAAAGCGTTGGCACACGAATGAGTATTCTGAACGGTAGATGAGAGTTGTCTACCCTTACCGAAGTCGCGCTGGCCGTGGACTGCCGATGGATTCCAAGTGCCGCAGCGCTCAGCCTGTCAACGGTGCCGGGCACTTGGTGGAGAAGCAGGTGGGCTTGGGTGGAGCCTGGTTTGTTCTTTCGGGGCTGTTGTTTCCGCAGTAGCCCGTCCTTTTCCAATGAATTGGCGGAAGTCTGGGTCCGACTGCAGATCTTTGAAATACCTGCTTTCAGCAACAATGCTGACCCATCCCGCGTCTCGAAGAACTAACCGCCGCAACAGAGAAATTGCTTCCGCCCTCCTGCCACCCAGCGCAGCAACGCCGGCGAGGTTGTATAGCACGTCGTTGATCTCGCGCTCTTCACGTGCCCATTTTTGGGCCAACAAGAGATCTTGCTGGGCTTCCTCGAGCCGCCCCAATCGCTTGAGGATGGCTCCGCGATAGGCATACAGCCGCGAACGATCATTTTCCGGCAGTTCGGCGGGCGACAGAGCGATCGCTTCGCTGTAGGCGCGGAGTGCTTCAACGTCTGTTTCGTGACCCTCTCGCGTGTTGGCAAGATTAACCGCCCGGATGTAGTAGTCCTCCCAGTTTGCGGTGTCGGTAGCATCACTTTTTAACGATGCCCGCCCGCCAACTTTCCGCTGGACTGCTCGAAGGCCATCAAGGATGTCTTCGAGCACCTCGCGATCACTACGCTGACGCCGCGAACTATGCTGGCCCAGGGGTCTTAATGGAATGACCTGGAGCGCGGTTTCGAGCTGGGCCCACTGACCCTCGAAGATGTTAACAAAGACATTCTCGGGAAGTCGGTGGTCTCCTGTTGCGCGGTTGACCGCGGACGCAAGGGCAAACAGGCCTTCCCGGTCCGCCTCGACCGCTTGAAACTGGGCAAGTGGAAAAGTCAGGTCGGCCTTCCGAACGCCGAGCAGAACAGGCACCAGTCGAGCAGCATCGAGAGCCTTGGCCAAGGCACCCGCCTCGAACAAAAGCCATGGCGCTGACAAGTTCTCAGGCGTCAAACAGATGACGCCGAAATTTGTGCTTTTCAAGCGTGCTGAAATCTGCTCGTTCCAACGCTGGCCTGCGTCGATGTCACGCTCGGACACCCAGGGATCGGAACGTTGGACCACGGCCTTTAGCCAGTCACGAAGTTGAATGGCGAGGGACTTGCTCCTCTGGCCTGACCACGAAATAAAAATTTCCAGACTATCTGCCACGTTCTCTCCTTCGCGTGATGATTCCAAGTAACCCGATGAAGAGAGCAGTGAACAATTACATCTCTTTCGATCGCCTGTCAACCGTCCTGAGTTGCGACTCACTCTGGCACTACTTCGATCGCCGAGACGGTCGCGTACCGTGACACTGGGACAAACTCGAGCAGCAGTTTCCCTTGTGCGTTCGGCTCCAGCCCTTTGATCTTGCGAACCAGCGGCCGGTTCTCCCCCGCTTCGTCGAGGATATTCAGCTTCGCCACGATCGTCTTGCCGTTACAAAAGACGTTAAACACGCGCTCCTGCGAAGATGTAGCCTCCTTGCCTTGGGGAAGGTTGACACTTTCCGGTGCGGCATGGTGTTCGATGAAGTGCAGGGTCACGGTGTAGTGGCCGGGCGGAACCGGGATCGCATAAGAAAAGTGTCCCCACCGTTCCGTCTCGTAGAATTCCGGATCGTCTGTACCCTGCGCCGGTTCCTGGTTACTGCTGATCTGTCCTCCCTTGAAGTAGGCATCCGGACTCCACCAGCGGCTGTCGTTTGAGTAATACGGCACATCGCGCGCCACAATCCGCACTGGTCGGATCTGACCGCGCACCCCAGGCAGAATCTCAATGGCCGACAACATGGCGCTGCCATTTCGCCCCGAGAAGCTCAAATGCAGCTGTCCGTCCTTGGATGGGGAGATGTCGTGGAAGACCTTGACCTCCGCGGTTCGCTCTCCTCCCGCATCTGCGAGCACATCGAATTCCTGCAGAAGAATCTCTCCATTCGCGCTGACCGTCATGGTCCGGCTGCCCTCGCCGCCGCCGCCGCTGTTCTCCGGGCCATATAGGGTTTCGGCAAAGTGAAGCCGCAACTCATACACGCCTGGTTTCAGCGGAATGTTGTAGCTGAAATCCCCCTGTCGGCTGTCGCGATAGATAATCGGATCCTGCGTCCGCCAGATGTGCTGTACGGAACTCTGCACGGCGTTTCCGCCGGAGAAATAGGTATCGGGATCCCATAGCTTCCCTGCGTGATCGACATACTTACGCATCGATCCGGCCAGAATGTGGACCTCGTCTCCTACGGGAAGTCCGACCGTGGGCTCGGCAACGGGCTGCTGGTACACCGGGGCGGGGACGACTTGAGCTTTTTGTCTCTTTCCTACCCAAAACGCCGCCGCCAGAAGTCCGCACATCACGATGATTGCGGAACCCAGGAGCCACAACGATCGGGACTTCCAGGTGGTCTTCACGTCGGAGACCTGGACGTGAGCTTGTGTCGGGCTCACGACTGGCATTGCACTATGATCGTTTGGCGCTACCACCCTCTGAAACAGCGGCACGTACTGGCCCACGGGTACGGTGATGTGGATTACGTGCGCGGCTCCCTCGTGGGCATAGAACTCGCTTAGGCGCTTACGCAGACGGTTGGCCTGCACGCGCACAATCGAATCAGTATCCTGATCAAATGAATCCTGCCGGTCGAAGACGTCGACCGCCACGGAATACTCTTTGATCTGGTCAGTTTCTCCCGCGAAGGTCTTTTCGCAAAGATAAGAAAGGAGGTGGCTCAGCGCCGGAGACCGCGCAAAAACAGGCGAGTGCAAAACCGCCTGCAACTCAGCCCGTTCTTCCTCCCAGGATGTCAACGCCGCCGTGGTCGAAGGCACCTGAAACCTCCCAGCACGCTTGGCCCGCGCCTTCTGCTCTTGTTATACGCCTGTTCGCACAATATCGTTCCTGCAAACGGTTAAGTAACCCCTGTAACCCGGCTGTTTTTCTGATTCAAGTGTCACTGTTGCATTTCGCCTCTCATCCAGTAACCACTTGCGATTGCGGAAGTTACACTCGCAACATAGTGTATCTGCGCCGGTCTAACCGGCGCGTAGCGGCTATAGCGTTGTAGCGCTCCGCCATTCGCGGCATAACAGGGTCAGTCGCGGCGAGCAAGACACCCGAACCTGGGCACCCGCGAGAAAGAGGCCAATATGCGGAACACCACACTTAAATTCATGCTGCTGGCGGTATTGCTGACCTTAACAAGGTATAGCGCCGCCGATTCCTGGCCCGAGCAGGGCGGGGTAAAGATGGACGCGATGAGCGTCGCCGATCTGGAGAAGGCTGGCGACCAGGCGCGCGCCGCCAAGGATTACACCTTGGCGATCGACTATTTCCAGGCGGCACTGCGGAAAGACCGCAAAAATGCCGTCCTTTACAACAAGCTCGGACTGGCTGAGCTGCGTAAAGACGACATCGCTTCTGCCCGGCTGGATTTCTTGAAGGCGGTAAAACTGGACTCCAAGTATGCCGAGGCAGTAAACAACGTCGGCGCGGTCGAATACATGCGCAAGAACTACAACTCCGCCGCCAAATACTTCAAGAAGGCGGTCGCCCTGGACGAGAGTCACGCGACCTACCACGTGAACCTCGGGGCGGCCTGGTTCAGCCAGAAGAAGATGGATCGCGCGATCGCCGAATACATGCGTGCCATGGAACTCGATCCTGATGCGCTGCGCCGCGAATCCCGCACCGGCATCGCCGCGCAGATCGCCAGCCCTGAGGAAAGAGCTCAGTACTCTTATCTCCTGGCCAAAGCTTATGCCAAGCGTGGTGACGTGGACGGCTGCCTCCAGTGCCTGAAGCGAGCCAAAGAAGAGGGTTTCCGCAATCTGGCTAACGTTTACCGGGATGAAGAATTTAGCCGCTTGCGCGACAACCCGAAACTGCAGGAGGTGGTACCTCCGCCGATCGTGAAGTAGAACCAGACTTCACGGGCTTCTCCCCTGCCTGGGACAGGGGAGAAGCCCCGGCGGAGGGCGGTGCCCTCCTCAGGGAAACCGACCCACTACGGGTCGGTTTCACTTCATTTCAAAGAGCGTCCGTTTCCATTCCTCTTCCGACGCTGTTTCCGGATGCTCAGCCTTCCAGCGCATCGCGGCCGTAATGCGAGTCCGCCCGCTGGGATGATCATAGAAAATAAACTCTTCCACCGCCCCAGGATCGAGCTTCCGATACTCTCCCAGCAGCATATCCACATTAGCCTCGGCATCGGGCTGACGGGCGGCATTGAGCCCGTACATGTCGGCCTCGTATTCCATCGTGCGCGTGACTGTGTTGGTTACCGGGGTGGCAAGGAAAAAGAACAGAGAAAAAACGATAGCCGCCAGCGGCAGCACCGCAATATCTCCGACCTCCCGAATATCCCAAGCTGCCCCCCAGCGCGTTAGAGCAAAATTGATTCCCCAGTTCACGAACGCGAACGCGATCACCATTAACACCCCGAACATCACCAGACCCTTGTAGGAGTGATTGAGGACGTAATGCCCCATCTCGTGCCCCATGGTTGTCGCGATTTCGGGCAGCGTGCAGCGATTCAGAAGATTGTCATTTAATGAGATCCGCATGGTATGGGCGAATCCACTGACATTCGCGCTTACCCGCCTGGATTGGCGGGAAGCATCAAATTCGTAGACATCCTTAGCCGGAATTCCGTTCGCGCGCGCCATCTGGAGAATGGGGTTGCGTACTTTCGCGTCCTCGAGCAATCGATACTTATTGAATAGCGGCGCAATGTAGACAGGAGCAATCAGCGCAACGAACGCGGCGAACACAATCATCAGGACTGCACCCCAAACCCACCAGTTCTTTCCCAGTCGCCTGACCAGGCCGAACAACGGCACGATGAGAATTGCGCCCAGGACGATGCTCACCAAAAATGCGACGATTTGGTCACGCATCCATTGGCCGAAGTCCTGATTCAGTAGCCCGTATTTGTGCTCGCGGAAGTAGCCTTCATACAAATTGAGGGGAAACGTCAGCACGGAAACAACCACGATGAACTGCACCCAGTACAGTGCCGTCTGGATAGGCCGGAACCGCGTGATCTTTTCGGCTAGATTGCGCATCTTCGCCGACCAGCGGAATTCCAGAAGCAGCCACATGACGAAGGCTGAGACCAGAAAATCCCACAGAATCAACCAGTAACCACCCTCGAAATAGGCGTTCGAGCGCGCACGCTCAGTGGGCGGCATCTTGGCCAGATATGCGTCCACTGCGGCCTTGATGTCGAACGATTGCGATGCTTGCGGCGACGTTGTGGCTTGACCCGCCGCTCCACTCATCTGGCCCGCAGTGAAGGCGCTGAACGACAGGATGAAGAATAGTAGCCAAGCAACAATTCGGTTCATGAAGGCCTCCGAAATTGCAGAAGCGCTGTTCAGGAATGAGGCGCGTCAGTCCATCCCGTAAACGATCTTTCCTCCCACGATCGTAGCCATCACTTTCCCCGTAAGCTGCCATCCATCGAATGGCGTGTTCCGGGAGATCGAGCGAGAGTTCGCGGCTTCGAACGTCCAGCGCTTTTTCGGGTCGAGGATGGTTACGTCGGCAAAGCTGCCGCGGGCCAGCGAGCCGCGTCCGCTCAGGTCGAAGACTCGGGCCGGCCCGGAAGTGAAGAGTTCTACGATTCGCGGGAGCGGGATCCGGCGCTCGCCATGCAGTTTGGTAATCGCCAGCGCCAGAGCCGTTTCCAGGCCGGTAATGCCGAAAGCGGCGCGCTCAAATTCCACCACTTTTTCGTGCGGGGCATGCGGAGCATGATCGGTGGCAATTGCGTCCACCGTTCCATCCGCCAAGGCGACGAGGATGGCCTCGCGATCCGCCGCAGAGCGCAGCGGCGGATTCATCTTGCAGTTCGTGTCGTATTGACCGACGTTCTCGTCAATCAAGGCGAAATGGTGCGGAGTGACTTCGCATGTGACGCGCGCCTTGGCTCGCTTGCCGCGGCGCACGGCTTTAAGCGCGTCTGCGGTGGAGAGATGCGCAACATGGAGTCGCGATTCCCGCACCTGTTGCGCCAGCGTGACATCGCGATCCACAATCGTCGCCTCGGCCGAAGCCGGCATGGCGCGTAGCCCCAGCCGAAAGCTCGTCGCGCCCGCATGCATCGAGCAGTTCTCAGTCATGCGCGTGTCTTCCGCGTGTTGCACGACCGGGAAATTCAGCTCTGCGCCGAGCCGCAGGGCCATGCGCATGATGTCGTCATCGAGGATAGGTTTTCCGTCATCCGTAACAGCAACCGCGCCTGCGCGCCGTAGTGCCGCAAAATCCGTCAGTGTTCCGCCTTTGCTCCCGCGCGTCGCAGCGGCGATTGGAAACACGTTCACCAGTGCTCCGCGCTCGGCCTGCCGCAGCCAACTCACCCACTCGGGTGTGTCAACCACTGGATGGGTATTAGGCATGGTGCAAACGGAAGTGAAGCCACCCGCCGCTGCCGTTAGCGTACCCGTGGCGATTGTCTCCTTGTAGCCCTGCCCAGGTTCGCGCAGGTGCACATGCAGGTCGATAAATCCGGGTGCGACGACCAGTCCCTTCGCATCGAGTTTCTCGTCCGCCCCTCCACGGATCTTGTTCGGAGGCGCCACCTCTGCCACGCGCCCGTCGCACAAGAGCACATCCATCGGCGCATTAATTTTGGCCGCCGGATCAATCACATGCCCGCCCTTGATCAAGAGGCTTCTGTGTTCAGGTCGTGTCATCGCACCCTGCTTTGTCATCCTGAGGCGCGCGCATTTTGCGCGCCGGAGGACCTATGCAACTGCCGCTTGCGCAAAAACGGCAAGGAGAATCGCCGCCTGCGCCGTATCCGTGGTGATTCGCGTAAATCCGGGGCTCATCGCGCCTTCCCCAGCGCCCGCGCCAGGATGGCCATCCGCGTGGGAACTCCGTTATGGACTTCATCGACGATGACTGACTGCGGCCCATCAGCCACTTCCGCCGTCAATTCCAGCCCTCGGATGATGGGCCCGGGATGCATCACGATCGCATCTCGTTTTGCCAGCTTCAAACGCCCCGCCGTCATCTGATACCGGGCAATATAGTCCTGTAAACGAATCTTCTGTCCCGCCAGACGTTCTTTTTGTACGCGCAGCAGCATGACCACGTCCGTTCCGCGCAGCGCATCTTCGATGTGCCGCGTGACCCGCAGGGCCGGCGTGAGTGTGGCCGCAACCTCGGGAACAAACTCTGGAGGACCGCAGAGCGTGATCTTCACTCCGAACCGCGTTAACAGATGGCAAGCACTGCGCGCTACACGGCTGTGAAAGATGTCTCCAATAATCGTCGCCTGCAAGCCTCGGAATGATTTCTTATGCTTCAGAATCGTCACCCCATCGAGCAAAGCCTGCGACGGATGCTCGTGCATTCCATCGCCGGCATTGACGATCGGGATATTCACGTGCGTGGCCATGAGATGGGGCGCACCCGCTGACGGATGCCGCATCACGATGCAGTCCGCCCCCACGGCACGGAGCGTGTATCCGGTGTCGATCACCGACTCGCCTTTCTCGATGCTCGATCCCGAGGACTGCACAAGCGTAGTGGTCGCGCCCAGCGCCTTGGCTGCGAATTCAAAGGAAGTGCGGGTCCGCGTCGATGCTTCGTAAAACAGAAGCACTACGCGCTTGCCTCGAAGCAAAGGGCGCGGCTTCTGCGGATTCATCCGCCTCGCCAACTTCAGCAGGCCCTCGATTTCTTTTGTATCGAGGTGTTCGATCCCTAGCAGTGATCCGCGCGCGGGCGTATTCATCGAGACGGGTTCAGCGACAAAAATGCAAACGCTGCATCATACGCGCCGACCGCGAACGCCGCAAGACCTGCCGTCACTCCCAAACATCGAACGGATGTCCCGCTTCTCGCCGCCTTTGACAGAAGCAGGACTTCCAAGACCCCTCAACCGACTCCCTCTCGGGATGCTCTTCTCCTACATTTGCATTTACAATCCTTGCGGCAACCGGCCATCCAGAAAGTCTTGCCTTTGCAAAATCCTATCCCCGTCGCCGTGGTAGGCGTGGGCGTCTTCGGACGAAATCACGCGCGTATCTATAAGGAACTTGAACTCCAGGGAGAGCCGGTCCGGCTACTGGGAGTCGTCGATCCTGACACCGGCCGCGCTGACGCCGTCGCGCGCGAATTCCAATGTAAGGCCTTCGGCTCGGTCGCTCAGTTGATTACCACCCACAGTGAAGTTCAGGCAGCCTCCGTCGCGGTCCCCACAGTCCATCATCTCGAAGTCTCTCGTGAATTGATGAAAGCCGGCGTGGACGTACTCATCGAAAAGCCGGTCGCGACTACGCTGGACCAGGCTGACGAACTGGCGAAACTTGCAACGGACCACAAAAGAATCGTGCAGGTCGGCCACCTGGAGCGCTTCAACCCTGCGGTGCAGGCGACTATTCCGATCCTCACCCAACCAATGTTTTTCGAAGGCCATCGCCTGAGTGTCTTCACTCCGCGCTCGCTCGATGTCGACGTCGTCCTCGACCTTATGATTCACGACCTCGACATCGTGCTGGCATTCGCCAACTCACCGGTGCGAGAGGTCCGTGCCGTAGGGCTTCCCGTGCTTTCCGGCAAAGTCGACATCGCCAACGTGCGCATCGAGTTCGAATCGGGCTGCATCGCCAACTTCACCGCGAGTCGGGTTTCCACCGAGCGCGTCCGCAAGCTGCGCTTCTTCCAGCCGCGTCAGTACATTTCTCTGGACTACGGCCGCCAGGAAGTCCTGGTGTTCACGGTTGGGTCTGGCGAGGCTTCGGTCGGAACACCTTCGGTGAATCCGCAAATCGGCGTCAACAAGCTGGCGGTCGCCGCGGAAGAACCGCTGCACGCCCAGCTGAAATCGTTCCTGCGGGCGGTGCGGCAGCGATCAACTCCCACAGTATCGCTTGAGGATGGCCGCCGCGCGCTCGCACTCGCGTTGGACATTCTGGCGGCCATCCGCGAGCACAGCAAGAAGGTGGATCTGCCGGGAATCAACAAACACAGACACTGACATTCTTTACAGACTGATTCTGACGGATAAGACCTTAGAATTGGGCTGCGTTATGCTTGGCGATCTGTGACATCCATCGCTTGTTTACATATGTTTACACGCCAAAGTCGCGGCCCAAATGTCAGCAGCGAAATCGCACGAAAGATGCGAAAATGAAGATAACTTGGTTGTACAGCAGCGCGCCGTTGGCCGTCCTTCCAGGAGGAGTCCGGATGCAACGCCGCGAGTCTATTTAGTGTCCAATAACTGGCGGATACAGCTAAGTCCCATTAGCTAAACGAGCGCATGCCAATCACGCAGATACCATTCCAGGATCCAGTTGCCCCGCCAGAAAAAGGCCAGCCTGAGCAGCTGGAACTGTATGCGCAACGGGACTGGGAAGCGGCGTATCGGGACCTGGATGCGCGGGTGCCACACCTGCTGATCCAACTGCAGGATGATTTGCAGCGTTCGCGGCGGCGCGAGGCAGCGTGGATTTCCCTTCTCGTTCACATTCTTCTGGTCATCTTCATCCTAAATTTTCCAACCATCCGAAAGTACTTGCCGTTCCAAACGGTCGTTGTTCTGCCGCAGAGCTTCGCCAAAGACCGGGGCATTACGTTTCTGACCCTGCCGCCGGACGAGCAAAAGTTGACTCGCAGGCCGAACACAAATATCGCTTCAGACAAGGATCGAATCGCGACGTCGAAACGTCCGGAGCTGGATCCGAAGGAACTTCGGAAGCTGCTACCGTCCCCGCCCCCTGGCGCTCCTGGTCTGCAGGGACCGAATGCAGCACAGCCTTCCCCGCCGCAAGCGATGATGCAGAATCCGGCGCAGGGTGCCCCGTCGGCGCCGCGTCCGCAGCTTGAGAACAATCAGACCGCGCAACTGCAGGCACCTGCCCAACCGGAAAAATCGTTCAGCAAATACACGCAGGGCATGAGCCCCGGCTCGGTCATTCAGCAGGCTACCCAAGCTGCCGCAGCACGGCGTGGCATGGGCGGTGGCCAGGAAGGAGATTTCGGACTCGGTACTGGCGCTCACGGTCGGCAGGTCGGGGCGTTTGACATTCTGAGCGACACGCAGGGAGTCGACTTCGGACCCTATTTGCAGCGCATTCTTCAAGAAGTGCGCGAAAACTGGTATCACCTCATCCCCGAATCCGCCGAGATGAAGAAAGGCAAGCTGGCAATTGAATTTGCGATCACGAAAGACGGGCAGGTTGCCGGTATGCGACTCGTTCTCTCGTCCGGCGATGCGGCGCTTGATCGGCCGGCATGGGGCAGCATCACCGGTTCCAATCCCTTTCCGCCCCTTCCCAACGAGTTCACCGGCCCATACCTGGCGCTCCGCTTCCGCTTCTACTACAACCCCGACAAAGCAGACCTGGAATAGAACATCTGAGAGTCAATCTTTTCCAGGCAGGACAGACTCAGTAATACTCACCTGCTCAGATTTTCCCCATTCCTCGAGAGTTAATGGCGCACAAGGGGGCAACACTTTGACTCATTCGAAGGATTCGATTTCGGCAGCATCTCGATGCGTGCGGTTCTGTTCGGGGAGCCACCGCTAAGGACTTAGTCGGCCTTGTCACGCTGCGCCGCGTCTTTGGGGGCGAGGGACCCATGCATTCTGCCCGCGGTACCGTTGCAATCCAGGAATGCAGAGGTTCCTTCGGACCGCGAAAAACGCGGTCCTCACGATAACAAGGGGATGGGCAACCCAACGCGCAAAGGCGGCTGACGCATGGCCCTACCACACCCTGCACTGGTTCTGATTCACCATCGGCTGCCCCGCTTTGCAGTGAAAGGCCTCCTGAAACTGCGGCATGTTGGAGACGACCCCGTTGGTGCGATACTTCTCTGGAGAGTGGGGATCAACGGTCGCGCGCAGGCGCTTGCTCTCGTCGCGCACATGCCCGCACCAACTCTGCCCGTACCCAACGAAGAATCGTTGCTCGGGCGTGAGCCCATCGATCGGGTCCAGTTTCTGCCCCTTGGTGTCGTCCTTCCACGCCATATAAGCGAGCAGCACTCCGCCTAAATCAGCCACATCCTCGCCGAGCGTGAGTTTCCCGTTGATGTGGATGTCATCGACGACCACGTACTTCGAATACTGATCTGAGATGCAGCTGGCGCGTTTCTCGAACTCCTTCGCGTCTTCTGGAGTCCACCAGTCCCGCAGATTCCCCTGGGCATCGAACTGCCGGCCTTCGTCGTCGAAGCCGTGCGTTAGCTCGTGCCCCACGGTGCCGCCGGTGTCGCCGTAGTTGGGAGCCGCGTCCGACTCGGGATCAAACGCCGGAGGCTGCAGCACGCCGGCAGGGAAGTTGATGTCATTCATCTGCGGGTTGTAATAAGCGTTCACCGTCGGCGGAGTCATGTCCCACTCGCCCTTATCCACGGGCTTGCCAATTTTCCCGAGCTGGCGATTGAATTCAAACTGCCGCGCCCGCTCCACGTTGCCCAGACTGTCTCCGCGCACGATCTCGAGCTTCGAGTAGTCGCGCCATTTATCGGGATAGCCGATTTTGTTGGCCATCGCCTTCAGCTTGATGAGGGCCTGCTGCTTGGTAGTCGGCGACATCCAGCTCAGGGTGTTGATGTCCTGCTCCATTGCCGCGCGAATTTCATTGACGACCTTCAGCGCCTGCTGCTTGGCTTGCGGAGAAAAATACTTCTCGACGTAGGCTTGCCCCAGCGCCTCTCCAAGGTAGTCATCGACATCTTCGGTGCAGCGCTTCCAGCGCGGTTTCAGCTGCTGCTGGCCCTGCAGAGTCTTGCCATAGAAGGCAAAGTTCTCGTTCAGAAAGGGGGAGGAAAGATGCGCGGCACTGCTGTGCACCAGATGCCAACGCAAATAAGTTTTCCAGTCGTCGAGGCTGGCCTTCCCAATCTCTTCATTCAGTGTCTTGAAGAAATTCGGCACGGCAACATTCAGGGACGTCAGAGAAGGCAGTCCGACTTTCGTGAAATAAATCTGCCATTGGAATTCGGGCGAGATCTTCTCCAGCTCGGTGCTGGTCAGCTTGTGATCCAGGTTCTTTGGATCGCGTCGTTCGACCCGGGTCAACGACCCTTTCGCCAAGTTGGTCTCAATTCGCATCACCGTCTGGGCCTCGGCCGCAGCCACATCGGATTTATCGCCAAGGAGTTCGAACATCTTCTGCACATGAGCAAGGTAGGCTTTCCGCAACTCTTCTGACTTGGCGTCAGTCTTCAGGTAATAGTCACGATCGGGAAGACCCAGCCCGCCCTGATCGGCGTTGGCGACAACCTGGCTGGCATCGCGAAAATCCTGTATCGATTCGAAACGAAAGAGGACATTGTTGGTAGACATGACGGACGCCGCGTCGGCCAGTTCGGCCTTCGATCCGATCTTCGCAATGCGATCCAGCTCGGGCTTGAGCGGTTCAATGCCTCGATCCTCAATCGCCTTCTCATCCATGCAGGAGGCGTAGTAGTCGCCAATCTTCTGATTCACTGCATTGCGCCCCGCATCCGGCGCAGATGCCGCTTCCAGGATCCCGCGCAGCTGTTCCTTGTTCTCATCTTCCATCTTCGAGTACAAATCCCACGACGACTGGTCCGGAGGAATGGGATTGTTCTTGATCCATCCGCCGCAGGCGTACTCGAAGAAATCCACGCAAGGATCAAGTGTCCGATCCATCGCCGTGATATCAAGCGCGGGTGTGTGCGTCGCAGTAGCCTGCTGTGCATTGCCAGCCGGAGAAAGGCAGAGGTAGAGGAGGAATGCAACCACACCAAAGCGCAGAACTTTCATCGAAGGCTCCATGGCAAGAATGAATCTAAAACAGCGGGACGCAAGAGTATAGAACTTTGGGCCCGGAGAGTGTGTCAAATCGTTCGCTGACACTCGCGAGTCACCCTGAGCAGAGCAATAGATATCGAAGACGCCTGATCCGATTGATCATCATCCCTTGCGCAGGTGGATTGATCCATCGCCCGTGCGGATAGTTAGCAGGCTTCCGCCGCCGTTCAGCTTTCCGTGAATCTCATTCTGGCGAATCTTTCCTTCGGTCGTGACCGGCATATCGAGATCAATGTGACCGTCGCTCGTGTGCAGATCCACATCCGCTGACAGGTCACCGGGAACTTCCAGCGACACGCTACCATCGCCCGTCTCAAGGCGCCAGCCGCTAGCAAGAGATGAACCGTTCTTGGCGCGAACGTCAACATGCCCATCGCCGGTCTTCAATCCCAGTTCGTCAAAGCGTCCACTTGCCTGGATGTGCCCATCGCCGGTCGTCGCGTGCAGCTTGCCGTCTACACCATCCAGGTTGATGGATCCGTCTCCGGTGTGCAGGTCCATCTCGCCCTTTAGTCCGGCCACATCGATCTTCCCGTCGCCAGTACGGAGATTTGCTCGGCCTTCACGTGGCATCTGGATGATGATGTCAACGCGATGCTGCCCCCATTCGATATTGAAGTTGTGATGTGGATAGTGCACCTCGATTTCAACCGAATCGCCCGTCTGGTGCTCATCGACGCGAATACCGCCTTCCCCGATTTTGTAGTTGCTGGTGATCACCCTCGCTTCGATCGTGTTCTGGTCCCAAGTGGTCACGCGAATGTTCGCGTCCGAGGTTTCGACACGCAAATCGGGCCTGCCGCTAATCTTGTAGGTTTTCGACCACTCCTCAGCGCGTACAGATACGACCGCAAGACTGCAGGCAAGAACTGCCAGCGATGCACGGACGACAAGTGATTTCATGGAACTCCTCCGGCGGGAAAGCACACCTTCGCCCGCCCTGTTAGACGTGGTTACGCGGAATCAGTGAGGTTGGTTCCGCCAACCTGTTTTTCCGCTGAATTGGGACGGATATAGGCCAAGCGGATCAACGTACGCTCCGAAAATGGCAGGTACAGCAAACCGGCACTGGCGGCGAAGGCCGCCCCAAGTCCTATGTCCTCCGCCAGTAGAAATGGCGCAATTGCCCAGAGCTGATCCAGGGCGAGAACAAAGGGGAACATCCGGCGAAACTTCTCGTCCAGCCGCTGGTAGTCGAACCCTATGGCAGACAGCAGATAGCAGCGCAGCGGAATTCCGACGCCGGCTGTAATCATTACGGCTCCGACGAGGGTGGTCGCGCCCCAATAGGGCAAAAACGAGTCAGCAATTCGTTGCACTTCTCTCAGCCGAAACAAGGCTGCGAGATAAAAGCACAGATACATGATTTGAATCAGCGCGAACAGGCCGCGCGTCAATCCACGGCGAGGGATCGGAACCTCGAGCTCCGGGTGGAGTGGGGCTGTGGGCGAATCAGGCTCCGAATGCGCCGCCGCAGAAATGGCTGCGCTGGCATCGGCGGCAACTCCGTACGGCTGCGTGGTAGGAAGAGACGTGGCGGGTTCAGGAGAACCCTGAACCGGCGCCTGCACGGGAGCAATAAACCGATATCCGCGCCGGGCCAGTGTCTCCACAAAGCGCGGGCTTGCAGCCGAGTCTCCCAACGCTTCGCGGACTTTATTGATGGCCGTGTTCAGGCTGTGGTCAAAGTCGACGAAGGTGTCCGATGCCCACAACTTCTGCCGCAGTTCTTCGCGCGTGACCACGTCGCCCGCGCGCTCCAGCAGAAGGGTTAAAACCTGAATGGGCTGTCCTTGCAAACGGAGTCGGACTCCGCTCTTCCGCAGTTCGCCAGTGTTGAAGTCGAGCTCGAATACACCAAACCGCGCGATCCGGATGTTGTTGGGCTGCGCTGCCATTACGACGACGTAGTGTAGCACCGAGAGGGAGAGGCGGTCTTAAGGTGTTGGGTCGTAAGTCTTCGGCCCGGGCTTGTGACTGCCCGCAGCTCTTGGGGACCGACGGCGAGCTACACTCGCGGAGCCTCCAAGCCGGCGACGAACAGCAAAGACCCGCCCACAGCGCTACAATATCCGCGTGCTCATGCCAAAGTCCGAACAAGACGCTGCGCACAAGCACCACCGGCATGCCGTGTATGCATCCGAGACCACGGGACTGCTTCTGATCGCCGTGGTGCTGCTGGTCCTTACCCTGATTCGCTACTGGCGCGAAATTCACTGGAGCCTGCGCTGAACGTGGGTTCAGACTCGGCTCAGATACCATCCCCCGATCCGCTGCTCGTCGTCATCCTTGGCCCTACCGCGAGTGGAAAGACAGCCCTGTCACTCGCCGTCGCGGAAAAATTCAATGGTGAAATCGTCAACTGCGATTCGGTCGCAATGTACCGAGAATTCGACATTGGAACGGCAAAGCCAAGCCTCGCCGACCGCGCTCGCGTGCCGCACCATCTTTTTGACTGTATCGATCCCACGCAAGATGTCACGGCAGGAGAGTACGCAAGGCAGGCACGGCAGATTTTGCAGGAGATCAAGTCGCGGGAGCGCCTGCCGATCGTCGTCGGAGGAACCGGACTCTATCTTCGCGCGCTCCTCGAAGGACTTTTCGCCGGCCCGGAGCGCTCCGAACAATTACGGGAGCGACTGCGGCAACGAGCCGCGGAGCGGGGCTCGAATTACCTGCACCGGATCTTGTCGCGCCTCGATTACCCCACTGCCGAAAAGATTCATCCCAACGATGTTCCCAAGCTGATCCGTGCGCTCGAGGTGTGCCTCGAGTCACGACAAAAGATGTCCGAACTATGGCAGCAAGGAAGAGACCCGCTGCGCGGATTCCGTATCCAGCGGCTTGGCCTGGATCTCGATCGCGCCGCTCTCTATGCACGCATCAACGAGCGCGCCGAGCGGATGCTCGAAATGGGCCTAATCGACGAAGCTAAGGAGTTAATTGGCAAGTACGGTGCTAACGCAGGCCCGCTAGGCTCGCTAGGTTACAAACAAGCCGCCGAGTTTCTGCGAGGTGGCCTACTGCGTGAGCAGATAATCCCAGCGCTTCAACAAGGCCACCGCAACTATGCAAAGCGGCAGATGACTTGGTTCCGCCGCGAACCGGAAGTGAGATGGCTGCGAGGATTCGGCGAGGACCCCCAGATCCAGCACGCTGCGATCGAAGCGATCGAATCTTCTCTCCTCCGCCCCAAAGGCCATATCGAAAACAGGTGATCTGAAGTGCTATACCTGACATCGACCCTCCCCTCTGCTATCGTTCCGGCATGCCGAAAATCATATCTGTGCCGCTTCTTGCACTCGTCCTATGCCTGCCCGTGCTTGCAAAAGAAAAATCAAAATCCCCCGCCCCGATCCGCCATAGCAGTGCGGCAGACAAATGGGCCGAGAAGACTCTTCGGAAGCTGAGCGTCGAGGAAAGAGTCGGCCAACTCTTCATGGTCTGGTGCCGCGCCAGCTTTTTAAATGTCGAAAGCCCCGAATACCTCCAGCTGCGCGAGGCGATGGAGAAGTATCACGTGGGCTCATTTGCTATGACCGTGCATGTGGACGGCCCGAACCTCCTGCGCAGCGAGCCATACGAGGCGGCGGAATTGCTCAACCGTCTACAGAAAGATTCGAGGCTGCCTCTGCTCTTCGCGGCAGACTTCGAGCGTGGAGTCGCCACGCGCCTGATGGGAACGACGAATTTCCCCCACGCCATGGCCTTCGGCGCCAACGGCAAGATGGAAGATGCCGAAGCCTTTGGCCGGATCACCGCCCAGGAGGCGCGTGCCGTCGGCGTGCACTGGAATTTCTTTCCCGATGCTGACGTGAATTCGAATCCTGCTAACCCCATCATCAACACGCGATCGTTCGGAGAAGATCCCAAACAGGTCGCAGATCTGGTCACCGCGTACATCAAGGGAGCGCATGAAGGCGGCATGCTCACGACGGTGAAGCATTTCCCCGGTCACGGAGACACGGCCACCGACTCGCATCTCGGAGTCGCCAGCGTGAATGTGGATCGCGCTCATCTCGCATCCATCGAGCTTCCGCCGTTCAAGCAGGCGATTGGCGCTGGCGTTGATTCCGTTATGGTTGCGCACGTAACCGTCCCGGCACTCGATTCCGACCCGAACCATGTCGCCACCATTTCGCCGACCGTGGTCTCGGACCTGCTGGAAAAACAGCTCGGCTTCAAGGGAATCATCGTGACGGACGCCCTGGACATGGCCGGACTGACACACTTATTCGCTAACGACATCGGTCGGGCGGCCGTCGAGGCCTTCAAGGCGGGCAACGACCTGCTGATCATCCCAGCCGATCTGCCGGCTTCGCATGCGGCCATGGTTAAGGCCGTCAAGTCCGGTGAGATTTCTGTCCAGCGCCTGGATCGCTCCGTCCTCAAGATCCTGAAAACAAAGGCGGCTCTCGACCTCAACGAGTCCCGGACGGTAGACCTGAATGCCATCGCGACTGTGGTCGGAAAGCCGCAGAACCTCGCCTTTGGCCAGCAGGTGGCAGACAACGCGGTCACCCTGGTGCGCGACAACGGCAAAATGCTTCCCCTGAAATCGAAGGGAACCGCCAAAGCCGCCCTTCCGTACATAACCAGAGAGGAGACGCATAACGACGTCGTCGCCGTGCTGTTTTCCGAGGACGTACGGTCGGACTCGGGCCGCGCGTTCGCGCGCGAGTTTCATACTCGCGTTCCGGACTCGCGCCTAATTTACGTTGATCCGAGAATCGCCGCCGCGATGAGCGACGAAGTACTAAAGGCAGTTGATGCCGCTCAGACGGTGGTTGCCGCCGTCTACGTGATCCCGATGGCGGGAAAGATCGGCAACTCGGTCGCGATGGCGGATGCGACTGGCACGCTTCTGCAGCAGGTGCTCGATCGCGCCGCGGCGAAGACGACGGTGATCGCTATGGGGAATCCTTACCTGGCAAGCGACTTTCCGAAAATCGAGAACTACGTGTGCACATTCTCCAACGCGACGGTCTCCGAGATCGCAGCCGTAAAAGCGCTCTTCGGAGAGATTCCGATTCGTGGCCACCTTCCGGTCACGATTCCCAACGTCGCTAAGCGTGGCGCGGGGCTCGAACGTCCGGCGCAACTTGCCATGGGAGGCGCGGGCAATGAGCAAAACTAGGGTTTGGCTGATCGGCAGCGCATCGTTCACGTTTGCAATCCTGCTTCTGTCTGCGTGCAGTGTGAACGTGCAGAAAGAGAAGAACGGTCAGGACAGGCAAGTTGACATCAGCACTCCGATGGGCGGCATTCACGTGAGCAAAGAAGTCAGCCCGGAAGACGTCGGCATCGTCGTGTACCCGGGAGCCAGCCTGAAGGAAAAAGGCAACGGCGAAAACAAGAGCGCAAATGTGAGCCTATCCAGCTTCGGCTATGGCTTGCGGGTGATCGCGCTGGAGTATGAATCGAAAGATGCGCCCGAAAAGGTAGTCGCGTTTTACAAGGACCAGCTCACGAAATTTGGAAGCGTTCTCGTCTGCCATACCACCGGATTTGACATGAATGCTGACATCAACAAGCACGACGGAAGTTCGCATGAACTCACCTGCGAGGCAGACCACGGGCACAATATCGAACTGAAGGTCGGAACCAAGGAGAATCAACACATCGTCGCCATTGAGCCTTCTGGCACCGGCTCGAACTTCTCCCTGGTATACGTTCGTACGCACGGAAAGGATGCCGAGATTTAACCCGCTTCGTCTTAGGAGTTTCTATGTTCCGAGTTGCAACTCTACCCCTGTGTATGGCGCTGATGGGCAGCTTGCCTGCCCTGGCGCAAGAAGACGGAAAAGACAAGAACGTCGATGTACGAAGCCCAGTCGGCGACCTGCATGTGGGCAAAGATGCCGATGCGCAGAAGGCCGGGCTGCCGATCTATCCCGGTGCACGTCCACAACACACGGACAGGGATGAACCCCTCAATCTCGCCCTTTCCACCGAAAAGTTCGGGATGAAACTGATCGTCGCCAAATACGAAACAGACGACTCCTCAGAAAAGGTCCTTGCTTTCTACCGCGAGAAGATGAAGAGGTACGGCAGAGTCCTCGAATGCCACAATACTGGTGATCACAGCGGGTTCCACTCCGATGACGACCAGAAGGAAGGTTCGCAGGAACTCAGGTGCGAAGGAGACAATTCGGGACCGGTGCGAGAACTAAAAGTCGGCACTGAAGATAACCAGCACATCGTCGCACTGGAAGAGCCGAAGGGCGGCAAGGTCACCCCGTTTGTGATCGTCTATCTGCGCAAGCACGAAAAGGGAGATATTTGATTCGTCCACATTGAACTTGCCTTAAATGATCCGCGGGCGCCGCCTTCAGCGTCGCGATGAAGGAGCCTCGTTCAGAACTCTTTGCCGCCGCCGTGCAATCCACCTGTCCGAATACAGCGGGACTAGGGGCGCAACTCGCTCCCGGTTGCGCGTCCCAATTCCCTTGCGTTACCTTTCAGAGTTAACTCATCCCGTCGATGGACCAACCCTGCTACAAATGCGCCCAGCTAGTTGAAGAAGGACGGGTCTTCTGCCCGCACTGCAAGGCTCCGCAGATTCGGGTCATTGTCGCAGAACCCGCCACAGTACCCGCTGCCGCGCCGCAACCGTCTGCACTGCCGGCCGCCGAAACGGTGCCGGTGATCGCTGTTCCGATGGGCTGGGACCAGGCTGCGCAACCGTGTGCCGTGGCCGCTCTCATCGGTGCGCTCAGTATGGTGTTCCAGTTAATCGTTCCGGTGATTGCCGCACTCGGAGCAGGATTTCTGGCCGTAGCCTTGTATCGGCGGCGCAATCCCGAAATCGCTGTCCATGCCCGCACCGGCGCCCGCCTGGGAGCCATCTGCGGATTCTTCTGCTTTGGCATGACCGCGATCCTCGCGGCCCTGCGGGTTGCCATCCTGCACGAAGGGGGCAAAATCCGGGCAACCCTTCTTGACGTCATTCAGCAGCAAGCTGCTCGATATCCCGACCCGCAGTTTCAGCCGACACTTGAATTCTTCCGCTCTCCCGCTGGACTGCTTGTCATGCTCGTCTTCTCGCTCATTGTGGGACTGATCATCTTCATTCTTCTCGGTATGCTCGGCGGCACCCTCGGCGGAGTCGGTTTGAGCCGCCGTGACCGAACCTAGCGGATCTTGCATCAAATCGACTCGATTCGAAAGGACAACGCTACATGCGCACCATCGCCCTGTTAACGATCTCAAATATCTTCATGACTTTCGCCTGGTATGGGCATCTGAAATTCCGCGAGGTCGCTCTCTGGAAGGTGGTCGTAATCAGCTGGCTGATCGCCTTTTTCGAATACTGCTTCCAGGTACCAGCCAACCGCATCGGCTCTTACGAATTCACCGCCGCCCAGCTGAAGACAATCCAGGAAGTCATCACGCTGACGGTGTTCGCGGTCTTCTCGGTCTTGTATCTGAAACAGCCCATGCGCTGGAATTACCTGGCCGGCTTCGCCTTGATCGTCGCTGCCGTGGCGGTCATTTTTAGGAAGTGGTGAGCTACCAAAGACCACGTAAAACAGGCGCCTCGGCTGTCCGCGGAGCGAAGCTCCCGCTGCGTCTTACGGCTTCGCGCGCCCGGTAGCCGCCTTCTGCAAAATCGCCATCTGCCCCGCGTGATACAACTCGTGCTGCGCAATCCCATGCAGCATGTGATAAAAGTCGTACCTTTTCCCCGGAACCTGATCGCGTAACCGCGATTCCGAAATCCGAGCCACCGTTTCGACCAGCTCATCGTGTGTGCCTTTTACTTGTGCGACGGCCTGCCGCCATGCCGCATCCGTTGGCATTTTGACCGGAGGGAAATTCTTCGTCCCCTTCATTTGACATTTCTTCCCGCCGAGCCGGATCAAACCGGCACGATCCCACGCTTCAACATGCAACAGAAGCTCCCATATGCTGTGGACATCGTCCAATGGCTTTGCCGACGCTGTCTTCGCGTCGATATCCCTGACCAATTCCAGCACCGCCGGCCCATGCCAAGCGTTTCCGTAAAACGCGCGCCGCAGCTGATCTGCAATGCGAGCAGCTTCCGATCTCCGCGCAGCTTTTTTCTTCTTCATGCCTGCTCCCCGCCGGCGACGATCGCGATTCCCGCCACATCCGCCGCCTCGATCACCTTCTCCCCATCGAGCAGCAAACACTTGCCTGCATCCACGGCCAAACAGGTCGAGCCTGCCGCCTTCATTACTTCGACCGTCTTCACTCCGATCACCGGTACATCGAACCGCATATCCTGATTCGGCTTGGCAATCTTCACGACAGTCAGATCCCGGCTCAGCGTCGACGCATCTCCATGCAACGATCGCATGATCTGTCCCGCGCGCTCGATGGTTGCATCCGTTCCTTCCATCGCCTCCACCGCCACACAGGCTGACTCGGCGATCACCACGGTCTGCCCAATATCATGCTGCGCCAGTTGATGCGCCACCAGACGCCCATATTCAATATTTTTGATTTCCTGCCCGGTAGGCATGCGGCGCGTCGCCACGCCTGGTTTCACGAGAAGGGGATCAAGCAGCCACGTCGATTTTTCCAGCACGATCCCTTCATCGGCCAGGACCTTGGCAACTCCGCCAAGAAGAGAATCCGTATTCCGCGTGGTGAGAGAGAGCAAAACCTTCGCCAGTCTCCAGTCCGGGCGGATACTCGAAAAGATCTGCTTGTGCTTCACCTGGCCCGCCATGATCGCCCGCCGCACGCCTTCGCGCTGAAATGTCTCGATAAGGTTCGAAAGCTCGCCGAGCGACAACCAGTGCACCGCTACCCCGCGCGACTCAATCTCAGGAAGTGTTTCTTCCTTGATCGCGGCGACCACGATGTCGTATCCCTGCGCCAACGCTGCATCCAGCACAAGAAAGGGAAACTTTCCGTTTCCTGCGATCAGCCCGAGCTTTTCCTTTGGTGAAGTCATATCCACTGCGGAAGGCCAGAAGCCCAGCCAGTCTAGCATCCAGTGAATTGCTTTGCGCGCTCTGAGGAATTTCTTCGCGTTCTCTGTGGTTAAAATCTCCAATCGCCATCTGTCAGCCACAGAAGCCGGCCATTCCTGAGAATCTGCCGCTCAGCTGTTATCGATCACCTCGAGATGCCATAATGCTTCGGGCCCAGCTGCCTCCAGGAGACACTAGCTTGCGATCTGCCCTCGCTCCCATACTGCTGATCTTGGTCGCCATCGTGATTCGTCAGGCCGATGCACAGAGCGCCGCGCTCGACACCCGCCGCGCCGAACTCAAACGCCTCCTCAACGACGAATGGGAACATACGCTGCGCAGAGCACCCGAATTTGCCACGATGGTTGGCGACAAGCGCTATAACGACCGCCTGAGCGATTTCTCTGACAAAGCCATCGCCGAGAATCTCGAGCACGAGCGCCAGGCGCTGAAAAAGTTCGAGGCTCTAGACGTCACCGGCTTTCCCGAGCAGGAAAGGCTTAATCAAGCGCTAATGGTGCGTGACCTGCGCGAGACTGTGGAAAGCGCACAATTCAAAAGCTGGGAGATGCCCGTCACCCAGTTTGGCGGGGTTCACCTGGAATACGCCTCGTTGACTTCCAACGTTCCATTTCACACAGTGAAAGACTACGAGAACTACTTGGCGCGTCTCCACCAGATTCCTCGCGTTCTCGACGAGGCCGTCGGGCACATGCGGGACGGCCTGCGCGACAATCTGATGCCTCCGAAGTACCTGCTCGAAAAAGTGGCCGCTCAGGCGCAACAGATCGCGGATGCGCCGCTCGACAAGAGTTCCTTCGCTGTGCCGCTACGAAAATTTCCCGACTCGATTTCCGCGGCTGACCGCTCGCGCCTGCAGGCAAGTGTCGAGGAAGCAGTCAGAACTGAAGTCGCACCCGCGTACGCCAGGTTCGCGAAATTCGTTCGCGAGGATTATGCTCCTCACGGGCGTCTCGAACCCGGTGTCTGGGCCCTTCCCGACGGAGAATCGCGGTACCACTTCGCCGTCCACCACCAGACCACAACCGACTTCACCTCCAGCCAGATCCATGAAATGGGTCTCAAGAGTGTCGCCCAGATCGAACAAGAGATGTTGAAGATCGCCAAGTCCCTTGGTTTCGACGATCTGAAATCATTCAACGCTCACATCCGTCACGACCCCGCACTGCACGCCAAGTCTGGCCGACAACTCCTCGAGCTTTACACGAAATATCGGGATCAGATGTACAACAAACTCCCCGAACTTTTCGGCCGCTTGCCCAAGAACAAGCTCGATGTCGTCCCGATGGAAGAGTTCCGCGCCCCTGACGGCGTCCCCGCCGACTACTCCCTCGGCGCGGGAGATGGCTCTCGCCCCGGCCGCATCAACGTCAATGAATACGCCCCTGAGAAGCGTTTGCTGCTGAACGTCGAGGCCATCGCCTACCACGAAGGTGTTCCCGGCCATCATCTCCAGTTCTCTATCGCCCAGGAACTCACCGACTTGCCTCCTTTCCGCCGCTTTGCGCTCGACCTCAACGCTTACACCGAAGGCTGGGCGTTTTACTCTGAGCGCTTGGGCAAAGAAGCTGGCTTCTATCAGGATCCGTACAGTGACTACGGGCGATTGCAGAACGAAATGTGGCGAGCCGTCCGCTGGGTCGTCGACACCGGAGTCCATTCGAAGCATTGGACCCGCCAGCAGATGATCGATTTCTTCCACGAGCACACCGCGATGGACGACCAGAACATCGAGACCGAAGTGGATCGCTACATTGCCTGGCCTGCGCAGGCCCTCTCCTACAAGATGGGCCAGATGAAAATCCTGGAATTGCGCGATAAGGCTCAGCGCGAACTAGGCCCGAAATTCGACCTGCGAGCCTTCCACGACGCGGTCCTGGACCAAGGCCCCCTTCCGCTGGATCTATTGGAGACGAAAATTACAGAATGGATCAAAGAGAGAAAGTAAGTGTCCCTGAATTTGGGCGGCGTTAGAATGTCACGCAATCCCAGCGTCCTTCGCGGCGTTGCTCAGCGAACTCTGCGGTTAAACGCTCTTCCCGGGACCGAGATCACTTGATAATCCCGCGCTCCGAAGCCTCAATGAACCGGATGAGCATGTCAACGTCCTCGCCGCGGTCCGTTTCCGACTTGAGCTTCTCCAGAGCCTGCGAAGTATTCAGCTTCGAAGCCAGCAAAATCTTGTAAGCGTGGTGAAGTTTTGTAATGCGTTCCTTTGAAAATCCGCGCCGCTGCAGTCCAACTTTGTTCAGGAGATAAGCGTGCGTCTCCCGTGACGCCGAAGTCATCGAGAATGGCAAGACGTCCTGGGTGATCGTTGTCCCGCCCCCAATGTAGGAGTGCGCCCCAATTCGTACGAACTGATGCACCGGGCACAGTGCACCCACGACAGCCCACTCGTCCACGATCACGTGCCCGCCCAGGGTCGCTCCATTCACGAGCATGGAGTGATCACCAATCACGCAGTCGTGCCCAATGTGGGTGTAAGCCATGATCAGGATGTGGCTCCCAACTTTCGTGAGTCCTCCGCCTTTCACTGTGCCGCGATTAATCGTCACGCACTCGCGAATCTCGTTGTGATCGCCAATCTCCAGCCGGGTTGGCTCACCTTTGTAAGTCACATCCTGCGGCGCCATCCCGATCGCCGCGAAGGGAAAAACCCCATTGTCAGATCCGATCTTCGTCGGACCCTCAATCGCGACGTGCGAAACGAGATGACATCCTTCTCCGAGCTCTACCTCCGCCCCGATCACACAGTAGGGCCCAACCTTGCAGGACGCGGGCACCCGCGCACTCGGATGAATGATGGCTGATGGGTGAATGTTGGAAGATGTCATTAGGAATCGGCAGCCGGGATCAGCAAGTCTTTCGTTTGTGTCCCTTTGTGGTGAAAGTTCTTTATTTGAAAGAAATGGTGCCGCGCGCCGGACATCAACCCTCGTCGTCGACAGTATCGTTGGAGGCCCGCCCGCGCGAACTGTCAATCAACTGGCAAGATACGGCCGCCTCCGCCACACGCCGTTCGCCGACGTAAGCGTACCCCTGCATCTTGGCCGCCGTCATTCCCGGAACAACACGCCACCCCTTCACTTCCACTTCCAGTCGCAGTTGATCCCCCGGTCCAACGGGCCGCCGGAATTTCGCCCGGTCAATTCCGGTAAATACCATGACCTTATTTTCGCGGTCTTCGACTTCGGTCAGCAGAAGCGCCCCACCAGCCTGCGCAATCGCCTCCACAATCAGCACACCCGGCATAATCGGCAGCCCAGGGAAGTGCCCGTCGAAGAAGGGCTCGTTGATGGTTACATTCTTGATCGCGACGATCCGCTCTTTGCGCTTAATGTCCAAAACCCGGTCGATCAGCAAGAATGGGTACCGGTGCGGAAGAATCTTCAGAATCTCGTGTATGTCCAACCCGGTCTTGGCCCCGGTAGAAGGTGCTTCCGGTGTAGAGGTACTCTCAGTCATAGTTCGCGTGAAACAGCCTGAAGATTATACTGTACGACTCGTGCATGAGGTCTGCGAAGGCGCTGGATCTCACGTTATTTTGCCCACCGTAGCGCGCACGTCAAAATATGGCTGCCAAAAGAACAACATCACCCTCCTCCGCCGGCCTCGATCGCCTGCACTACTTCGAATCCCGCAACGATGCCTTGCTCCAGACCATCCGCGAATTCGTCGAGATCGAATCGCCCAGCGACAACAAAGCCGCCGCCGACGGTATGGGCTCCTTCCTCGCCGAAAAGTTCGCTGCCCTCGGCGGACGCCCTCACCTGCACCGCGCCGAAGACTTCGGAGACAATCTACAAATCGATTTCCCGGGATCGGCCAACACCAAACCGGTGCTGTTGCTGGGCCATTTCGACACTGTCTATCCTCTGGGAACGCTCGCCAGTATGCCCTTTCGCGTGGACAATGGCCGCGTCTATGGGCCCGGTACGCTCGACATGAAAGCCGGCATAGCCCTCATGCTCTCCGCAATCGAAGCTCTGCAAACTTGGCACGGACAGCTACCGCGTCCGGTTACCGTCTTCCTCGTGTCCGACGAAGAGGTCGGCAGCTACTCGTCCCGCAAAATCACGGAAGATCTGGCCCGGAAATCTGCCGCTGTGCTCGTGCTCGAACCCGCCGCCGGACTTCGTGGCGCGGTCAAAACGGCCCGCAAGGGAGTGGGCGAATACGTTCTCACCGTCAAAGGGATCGCTGCGCATGCCGGACTCGATCCGGGCAAAGGCCACAGTGCCATCCTCGAACTCGCGCGCCAGATTGAGGTGATTGCAAACCTGAATGATTTGCAGAGCGGAATTTCGGTAAACCCCGGCGTTATTCGCGGTGGTACTCGCACCAATGTGGTCGCCGCCGAAGCTGTGGCCGAAATTGATGTACGCATCAAGAGCGCGAAACAAGCCGCCGGCCTCGATCGCAAGCTGCGCGCGTTGAAGCCCTTCGACAAGCATTGCCGGCTCAGCATGGAAGGCGGCATCAACCGTTCACCCATGGAACGTAATGAAGGCGTAGAAGCGCTATACAAAAAGGCAAAAGCCATCGCGAAGCAAATTGATTGGAAACTGGAGGAGGCCGCGGTCGGTGGCGGCTCCGACGGAAACTTCACCGCCGGCATAGGCATTCCCACACTCGACGGTCTGGGCGCAGTCGGCGACGGTGCCCACGCCGTTCACGAGCACATCCTCATCTCGGAACTGCCACGCCGAGCCCTGCTGCTCGCAGGAATGATCGAGTCCGTTTGACAACGCCACGAGTCACTGCGCTGTAAACACCAGGAAGTAATCCATGTTGTCGCCCTTCACGAAGTCATACTGGTCGACGAGCCTGTACCCGGCCTCTTTCGCCTCGCGAATCACCACGTCACTTCCCACGCCGTGATTCTCTCCATTTCCCTTCCGGTCAATAATCCCAATCCTCGCTCCCGTTCGTAGCGCCGCACGCACGTTCCGCAACAATTCCACCGGATGCGCCACCTCGTGATAAGTTTTCAGCAGCAGCACTGCATCTACGGAATTCGCCGGCAACATCGGGTCATCCGGCTTGCTCAGAATCGTCTTGATGTTCTGCAATTTCTCTCTTTGTGCTCTATCGGTGATATAGCGGACGGCCTCCGGATTAATATCGACCGCGTACACCGTCCCGTCTCCACTCCTTCTTGCCGCGCGTACCGTGAACCATCCCGATCCTGCGCCGATATCGGCCACGCTCTTTCCCGGCGCCACACCAAGAATGTCCATTACCCGTTTGATCTGCAGGCGCTCATCGCGCCCCGGTGACTCAAAGATTGATAAGTCACCCGCATAAGGCTCGCTCGTTTTACGCTGCTGATCAACGGGACTTGCAGCGGGAGCGGTGCCTTGTGCACTCAGACCCAAGCTGCACGCCAAAAAAAGAACGAGCGTTATGGTCCGTCGCAGGTTCATCACGCTTTCTCGCACGTCAGCCTCCTCGTCATAGACTCTCGCTCTAGTCCGGGGTGAGCAGGGTGCCCTGCTTCTCGGGGCCGTTATTCAGGAGAGGTATTTTGCCATGCTTTGACGGGCGCTTCCCAGCCGCTTAGAATCAATAGTAGAGCGATCTTGCCGGTTTCACCCCGGGGCTCATCCAGGAGGGCACTATGGGATCAAAACTAGGACTGCCGGAAATCATTCTCATAGTCGGCATCGCGCTTCTCTTGTTCGGACCCAGCAAGTTTGCCTCCCTCGGCAAAGGCCTTGGAGAGGGACTGCGAAATTTCAAGTCCGCTATGAAAGAGGGCGAGGAAGGCACGAAGAAGGACGAACAGCCGAAATCCTGATCACGCCTTAAGAACGATTGCGCTTCTTATCATCCGATAAGCCAGCGCAATCGGTAATCCCACCACATTGCTGTAGTCTCCTTCAATCCGTGTAATCCAACGCGACGCGATGCCTTGAATCGCATACGCTCCGGCTTTATCCATAGGCTCGCCTGTCGCCACGTAATCGAGAATTTCCTGATCCGGAATCTGGCTCATCGTCACCAGAGTCGTCTCTGAAGCTGTCGCAACATTAGCCTCCCGCTGATCACTGGCCACTGACCACTGTTCACCTACCCTTTGCTTCGCAACGCACACTCCGGTGATCACCTCGTGCGTCCGTCCTGCCAGAAGCCGCAGCATGCGACCGGCATCGTTGGCATCCACAGGCTTCCCCAGATTTGCGCCGTTCACGACCACGACGGTATCGGCTCCGAGCACGACATCCTGCGGCCGCGTCTTCCAAACCTTTACAGCCTTCTCCTGTGCCAGCCGTTCCGCGCATTCGCGCGCGCTTTCTCTGGGCAAAGGAATTTCGTCCACATCGGCCGGCTGCACCGTGAATTCAATTCCGGCATTACGCAGCAGTTCCTGACGTCGCGGAGAGGCCGAGGCAAGTACGATCATGCGAAAGATTTTATCGAATTGAAAATTGCGCTAGCTTTTGATCAGTTCGATCCGATTCCCAAAAGGATCAGCAATGTGAGAGCGTTCAATGCCAGGGACGCTGTCGTCCCGCGTCAACTCGACCCCGGCGCTTTTCAATCGCGCGACCATCCCGTCATAATCGAAGCAACGGAGGGCTGGATGAGCTTTCCGCGCAGGGCGAAAATCTGCTTCCACCCCTAGATGAATCTGCACCGGCCCGCATTCAAACCAGCAGCCACCTCGCTTGGCTAGCTCCCCCGGTTTCGCGACTTCCTTCATGCCGAGCAATGCCCCATAAAATGCGCGCGCACGCTCCTCGCCGCCCGCGGGTATGGCAAGTTGCACATGGTCAATCGCGCTGAATGGATAGGTAGTCAAAGTATATATGTGGAGACAGCCGCCTACGGCTGCCCGAACGCAGCCAATCGAAGCCAAGCCGCATTGGCTTTCTTGGCGATCTCAGCGGATGTTCTCCGCGACCTCTGCGGTTGAAGCCTTTGCCACCTCCAGCTAGCGAGTCCCCACGGAGCCCCTCGCCGAATCAATCAGCTTAGCCGAGTCGTACCCGATCCCATCCTTGAAAACGGTCTCGACATTCTCAATGTCCTCAATCTTCTTGGATGGATCCCCCTTAACCACCACCAGATCCGCCTGCTTCCCCGCGGCAATCGTCCCGATGCGATCCAGTTCGCCCAGATACTGCGCGCCGTTATAGGTGGCGATGTGAATCGCCTCCAATGGCGTAAATCCCGCCTCGACCAGCAATTCCACCTCGCGTTGATCGCCAAATCCCGCGATCACGCCGCCCATACCGGTCGGATCCAATCCAGCCAGCAACAGTCCTCCGGCTTTCGCGAACGCGTATTCGAACTCCAGCTCCTTCTTGAAGGCAGCGGAAAGTGGAGATTGCTCGCTGCCAAAATTCCGCTTCAGGAATCCCGCGTCGCTGTAACGCACCCGGTTTGCCAGCCACGCACTCTTGGCCTCCGTCGACAAAGCGTCGAGCTGCCGTGGCTGCACCGTAGGCCGGTCGGGAAAGCTTCCCATCTCAAATACCGGGAGCGTCGAAGTCATCGCCACATGATGCTGCACCAGATATTGAATCGTGTCGTGCAGCGGCCCGGAATTTACATCCAGCTTTGCCATGATCACCGGATCTTCCGGCTTCTCCGGACACTCATCGGGCTTCTTCCCCGCTAGAAATTCAGTGTCGACGAACAGTCCGTGTTCAAGATCGTCGATTCCGAGGTCTGCGGCTTCGCGAAACGTTACGGCACACAGATGTCCCGTTACTTTGGCGCCACGCTTGTGCGCCGTATCAATGGCCGCCTTCAGCTCGGCCCGCGTGATGAACATGTACGCTTTGAAATTGTCTACGCCCTCATCGAGCCAATAATTCACTGTCTTGACTGCATCGTCCGGTCCGGTCAGCTGGTGTAACTGAATTGCCCATGACCCCTTCCCCTCAAGATACGGTCCAGTGACATGCATCTTGGGTCCCGGCGTCTCCCCTACATTAATCGACTTTTTCAATTCGAGATCAGTGTAAGGCTCAAGCGATCCAGTGGTTCGAATCGTGGTGACTCCGCCGCCGAGGTACAGACGCGGAAAGCTGTAGGCCATTTCTCCAAACACGCCGCGCCCCACGGGATAGAACATGTGATCATGCATTCCCACCAGCCCAGGAATTACGGTGTATCCCTTTAGATCGAGAACCTGAGCATCCTTCGGCACACTCGCCGCTGAGGCATTGCCGACGGATTCAATTTTGCCTTTGCTGATGAGTAGGGTCTGGTCCTCGCGCGCCACCGCACCGGTGCCGTCAATTACGCGCACGTGCGTGAGCGCGACAACTGCAGCGTCGACCTTCACAAACTGCCGCACCTCCGGCGACAAGGTTTGCGCGACGCACAGCGAGTAAGAACCGAACAGCAAGAATAAGGCAGCACAAGTCTTCCGCATGATCTTCCCCAGAACTGCGAACGAGGTGGTTGCCCCGCGAGGGGGCATCTGAAAATAGCCCGCTAGTTTCGCCGGCGGGTGAACGACACGCAAAAACTACGCGTCCCGTGCGACGCACGAACCTTCTGAAAACGATGCCAGCCGCGCGGGAGCAAAGAAGGCGAGCGTCAAAACCAAGTTCCCGCCCGATACTTCCGGTACTCCTCTCCAAATGCCGACTCCAGCACTGACGCCTCTTTCCTCGCCCGCCAGATCTGCAGAGGGATAATTACCAGGAAAATCAGAAGCCACACCGGTCGCCCGAGAACCAGAATCAGTCCAACACCCACGCACGATCCAAAAACGTAAATCGGATTACAAATTTTCGAATAGAGGCCGTGCGTAACTAGACCCTTGGCCTGTGCCGTGATCGCCAGAGATCTTCCTAACTGAAAACGAGCAACAGTCCACAAAACGAAACTAATTGAGAGTACAACAATTCCGGAGATCTGCATCCAACCCCAAGCCGCCGGCGAATGCTCCCGAATCAAAATACCCAGCGCAGCACCCACGACCAACGTCAAAACAATATTGGCTGTAGTCATGAGTCGATCTCCGGAAGGAGAGTAAACGAGGCACGCGGCAATCGCAACTGATCGCCAAGGCCAGGAATTCACCTTCTCTGACCCGCTCCAACTCTGGCCCGCTCCAACAACGCAGTTCTAGCGCAATCGAAATGACGATGCTGGCTTCGGAGATGCTCCACTCGACAATTGGACCTGATCCCCAGATCTGGATCTTGTCTTCGCGAAGATGTTGTCGATGGCAAGTGGTCCAGAGCCTGCTAATACGAGTGTTGCCAGGCAGGCAAGATACAGCAGGTCGACCTCATAGCCGGGCGGTCCAAACTGCGGCCGACCAGCGGTGATCGTCTGGAGCTTAACAGAACTGAAACCATAAGGAAGATGCACGGTGACCATCGCCACCAGCAGAACTGCCGCCATTGGCACGCTCACCAACGGTACCAACACTCCCGCCAGCACGGCTAACCCGCCAACCAATTCGATAAGGATGGTCAGCCAACCCGTAAGTTCGGGTGCGGGGACCCCGAGCGCGTGCAGAATGGCGGCAAAGTGTGAGGGATGATGCACGATCTTCGCATAGCCATGCGCCATGAAGCCGTATCCCACAACGACTCGCAACGGAATCGGAGCCCAGCGTGCGATTCTCGAGCGCACTCCTCCACGTCTGCATTCCAGGCTCGCCAATTCCCCTTTCTCTGCGACTGCATTCATGAATGCCGAACTCCAATTCGTCATAATTGCCATCAGGGCGCTCGATCTGTAATGCCGATCGAGGTGTCTCTTGCAATCTGATTCGGAGCAAATCAAGGAAGTTGCAGGTTCGTTCGGCCTGTTCGCTGATGCTTTCAAACAACTCGCGACAAATCGGGATCATGCCCGGCCTGCTAGAATTACTACTGACCCGCTCTCATGGACTCCCAGCACATCCGGAATTTCGCGATCATCGCGCACATCGACCACGGCAAGTCCACGCTGGCCGACCGACTGCTGGAACTCACCGGATCGCTCACCGCCCGCGAGATGCAAGCCCAGGTGCTTGATTCGATGGATCTAGAGCGCGAGCGCGGCATCACCATCAAGGCCCACGCCGTCCGCATGATGTACACGGCGCACAACGGCGAAACTTATCAGCTCAACCTGATCGACACGCCGGGCCACGTGGATTTCTCGTACGAAGTATCCCGCTCGCTAGCCTCGTGTGAAGGCGCTCTCCTGATCGTAGATGCCTCGCAAGGCGTGGAAGCGCAAACACTCGCAAATTCCTATCTGGCGATCAACCATGGCCTCGAAATCATCCCGGTCATCAACAAGATCGACCTGCAAAGCGCCGACATCCCACGCACCAAGGAGATGATCGAAAGCGCCGTCGGACTCGATGCCAGCGACGCGGTACTCATCAGCGCGAAAACCGGCCAGGGTGTTCCGGACGTCCTCGAAGCGATAGTCAAGCGCATCCCGCCACCCAAGGGCTCGCCCAACAACAAGCTCCAGGCCCTGATCTTCGACTCCTGGTTCGACTCCTACCGCGGCGTCATCGTGCTAACCCGCGTGTTTCAGGGCACGCTCCGCAAGGGACAAAAAATCCGCCTGTGGTCGAACAATCGCGTCTTCGATGTGGAAGCGCTCGGTGTCTTGACACCCAAGCCTGTCGACATCGACGAACTCAAGGCCGGCGAAGCCGGATTCCTCATCGCCAACATCAAGAACGTCGCCGACACGAAAATCGGCGACACCATCACCGACGCCACCGACCCCGCCATCGAGCCCCTCCCCGGCTTCGAAGAAATCAAGCCCATGGTTTTTGCCGGGCTTTACACGGTAGACGCTCACGAGCACACGCAACTCCGTGAGGCCCTGGAAAAACTCCGGCTTAACGATTCGAGTTTCTTCTTTGAACCAGAGAGTTCCGCAGCCTTAGGTTTCGGCTTCCGCTGCGGATTCCTCGGCCTGCTCCACATGGAAATCATCCAGGAGCGTCTCGAACGCGAGTTCGGACTCGACCTGATCACGACCGCCCCCGGCGTGCGCTACAAGATCACGATGACAGACGGTTTTCTGATCGAAGTCGACAATCCTTCGCGCTGGCCCAACCCCGCGGCAATCGCGAAGGTTGAAGAGCCGGTGATCCTGGCGACGATTCTCACTGCCGAAGAATACGTTGGCGGAATTCTTGCACTGGTCGAAGAGAAACGCGGCAAGCAGAAGACTTTCGAATACGTCGGGTCCACTCGCGTCATGCTGCATTACGAGCTGCCGCTGAACGAAATCGTTCTGGATTTCTACGACCGCCTCAAATCGGTCTCTCGCGGCTACGCCTCGCTCGACTACCATCTCGCAGGCTACTGGGATTCGCCCATGGTCAAGCTCGACATCCTGGTCGCCGGCGATCCGGTTGACGCACTCTCAATCATCGTCCACCGCGACTTCGCCTACGAACGCGGCAAAGCACTGGTCTCGAAGATGCGGGAACTCATCCCACGGCAGATGTTCGAAGTCCCTATCCAGGCCTCAATCGGCGCGAAAATCATCGCCCGCGAAACCGTCCATGCCATGCGCAAGAACGTGTTGGCCAAATGCTACGGCGGCGATATCACGCGAAAGCGCAAACTGCTCGAGAAGCAGAAAGAAGGCAAGAAGCGCATGAAGCGCATCGGCCGCGTCGACATCCCCCAGGAAGCGTTCCTGGCGGTCCTGAAAGTTGGCGAAAGCAGCGATTAATCCAGTGTAGGGACGGACGCCTTCGTCCGTCCCGCGGGCGAAGCCCGCGTCCGTGCATATCAAAGCCCAGATCCGACTAACACCGGCTGCGGGGTTAATTGTCCGCCGCCGGACATTCTCTTCCACCTCCGGACACCCGCGCTGCCCTTGATCCCCGACCCGCGCGCCTTTCACCCTTTTGGATCCAACGCCTTCCTCGTGCTTACCCTCTCCAGCGGATCGGAGCGGAAAGTGCTAACGACCGCACATAGTACTCGTCTGTCTGCTTGAGACGCGGGAGGATGTCAGCATGACCGGCCTAGTCCAGGATCTTCGCTATGCACTCCGTCAAATGGGGAAGAACCGCGGTTTCGCGGCAGTTGCCATCATCACGATGGCACTCGGAATAGGTGCCAACAGCCTCATTTTTACCGTGCTGAACGGAGTCCTTCTCAGCCCTTTGCCATTTCCGAATCCCGATCAACTTGTCACACTGCACGAAAATAAGCCGAACTTCGAAGGCGGATCTCTCTCGTACCCCAATTTTCGTGACTGGCAGATCGCCAGCCACTCGTTTTCCGCCATGGCAATTGCTCGTACCTCTGCTTTTAGCCTCACCCGGATCGGAGAAGCCGAGCAAGTGAATGGCGAGTTCGTTTCCTCGTTTTTCTTTTCGGTGCTGGGCGTAAACCCCATGCAAGGTCGCACTTTCATGCAGGGTGAAGACGAAGTTGGTGCCGCTCCGGTTGCCTTGATCAGCGAAGGCCTATGGCAGCGCAAGTTCGGTTCCCCGGCAGATATCTTGGGAAAGACGATCACGCTGGACGCGAAGGACTACACCATCGTCGGAGTTATACCAGCGAGCTTCCATCTGCGAATCCCCGGATTTCGCGATTCCGACGTTTTTGTGCCCATTGGGCAATGGACCAATCCGTACCTGTTGAGCCGCGGCGCGGGATTGGGTATTCACGGAATCGCCCGCCTTAAGCCCGGAGTTTCCCTGGCTCAGGCGCGCGCCGACATGGAGACGGTCTCACGAAATCTGGCCGCCGCTTTCCCCGATGCTGACAAGGGAATTTCTGCCCAGATCGTTCCCCTCAAGCAAACGATGGTCGGTCACGTCGGCTCGTACCTCAGCGTCCTGATGGTCGCGGTGGGCTTTGTTTTGCTGATTGCCTGCGCCAATGTCGGCAGCCTTCTACTTGCCCGTTCTGCGGCAAGAACGCGGGAGTTCGCCGTTCGCACGACGCTAGGCGCATCCGTGCGCCGTGTGATTCAGCAACTTGTTACGGAGAGTATTCTTCTCGCATTGGCGGGTGGAGCGCTTGGCCTGTTCCTGGTAACCATCGGCATGCGGGCTATACTCGGCGTCTTGCCTTCCGCTTTGCCCCGTTCCGAGCAGGTCGGCATCGATCGCAATGTGCTGCTCTTCACCGCCGTTGTTTCCATCGTAGCGGGTGTCTTCTTCGGACTGGCCCCCGCCTTCAAGATTGCCCGCTCGAATCTGCAAGACAAGCTCAAGGAAATTGGACGTGGCGCAAGTGGAGTTCGTCATCGTATGCAGGACGTCTTCGTGATCTCAGAAATGGCTCTCGCAGTCGTGCTTCTGATCGGAGCCGGCCTGACCATCCGAAGCCTCATCCGTCTCTGGAGTATCGATCCCGGATTTAATGCCCACAATGTCCTCACCTTCGGGCTCTCTTTACCCCCTTCGATGATCCACGCGAAGCCCGAAGCAATCCGCGCCGCATTCCGCGACTTCGATGCCAGGCTCGCCTCGATCCCAGGCGTCCACGGAGTTTCACAAACATGGGGAGCGATTCCTTTCGATGGCGATGACGAGCAACTCTTCTGGCTCGAAGGACAGCCCAGGCCTGCCAACGAGAACGACATGAATTGGGTTATCGATTACATCGTCGAGCCCGATTATCTTCAGGCCATGCAGATTCCGTTGCAGCGCGGGCGGTTCTTCACCAGCAATGACAATGAGCGCTCTCCGTTGGTGGTTGTCATCGACGACGTCTTTGCCCAGAGATATTTCTCCCATCAGGACCCCGTCGGAAAGCGCATCTATCTCAATCGTGGCGCCGGGCAGCTCGCGGAAATCATCGGGGTCGTCGGTCACGTCAGACAGTGGGGATTGGACGCCGACGATCGCCAGACCCTGCGCGCCGAGTACTATCTTCCATGTTTGCAGATGCCGGACGACTTCATCGCTATGGCGCCTTCGGGATCGTCCGTCGTAGTTCGATCCGACACCGCCTTCGAGGAACTCAGCGGCAAGATCCGCCTTCTAAGCGCCGCAATGAGCAGTGAGCAAGTCATCTACGGCACTCTCACCATGGATTCGCTGATCTCGCAATCTCTGGCATCCCGCCGATTCTCCATGATTCTCCTCGTAGCCTTTGCTTCTTTGGCGCTACTGCTGGCCAGCGTCGGCATCTACGGATTGATCTCCTACATCGTCACAGAACGTACGCATGAGATCGGAGTTCGCGTAGCGCTCGGGGCACGTCCGTCCAATGTCTTCGGATTGATCTTAGGCAGAGGAGGAAAACTTGCCGCCATCGGTGTCGGCGCAGGATTAGTCGCCGCCTTGGGCCTCAGCCGGCTTATGGTGAGCATGCTTTACGGAGTCAGCCCCGCCGACCCAGTCACGTTTCTTGCGGTCGCGGCGGTGCTCACGGCTGTCGCACTAGCCGCCTGTTATCTTCCAGCCCGGCGCGCGACCAAGGTTGATCCCGCCGTCGCCCTTCGTTGCGATTGAAGGCCCGCTCCTGGATCACCACGGTTTCGGACTGGATCGAGTTACCGCACTCCATTCGGGTAAACGAGAATCTTGCTTGCCTCGCCAGTCTTCAGGCGTTCCATGGCTTTGCCGAAGTCCTTCATGGAGATGCGGTCGGTGATAGCTGGGTGCAGGTCGAGCTTGCCGGCCTTTAGAAGCGCGGTCATCTGGTACCACGTCTGGTACATGCGGCGCCCATTGATGCCCTGGATTGTGATGCCCTTGAAAATGATGTCTTCGGAGAAATTGAGCTGGATTGGCTTCGAAGTCAGGCCCAGGAGGGAAATGCGTCCGCCACGGCGCACGATATCGAAGGCTGTTCGAATGGAGTCTGGGTGCCCAGCCATCTCGAGCACAACGTCGACGCCGAGGCCGCCCGTCTTTTCCATCACAGTGGCCTTTACGTCTCCCTTCGCAGGATTGAGGACGTAGTCCGCTTTCATCTCGCGGGCGACACGCGCGCGGTGCTCGTTCACCTCGATAGCGAAAACTGACGTCGCGCCGACCGCTTTGGCCACGGCGATCGAGAACAGGCCGATGGGGCCACATCCAGTAATCGCAACAGTTTTGGCCGCGATCTCTCCCGCGAGCACCGTGTGCACGGCGTTGCCCAGGGGATCGAGGATGGAAGCGTATTCCAATGGAATAGCGGGATCGAGCTTCCAGATATTCGATTCCGGGATGACCACATACTCGGCGAAAGCACCATTGGCATCGACGCCGATGATCTTCACGTTCTGGCAGATGTGGGCTTCGCCGGTGCGGCACTGCAGGCACTTGCCGCAGGCGACGTGCATCTCGGCGGAGACGAAGTCGCCTTCTTTGACGCTGGTGACCTCATCGCCGAACGCAACCACTTCGCCGCAGAATTCGTGTCCGGGGATAAGCGGGGGCTTGATCCGGTTCTGCGCCCAGCGGTCCCAGTTGTAGATATGCAGGTCAGTACCGCAGATGGACGCAACCTTGACCTTTACGAGGACATCGGTGCGGCCGTATCCGGGGACTTTGACTTCGCGAACGTCAGCTCCCGGCGTTCGTTCTGGCTTGACGACCGCCAGCATCGTAGCTTCTCTTGTTGCGCCAGACATAATTGCCACCTATCACTTGAATGTCAGAATTCGTATGAACACAAAACGTATGATTCTAGCACTGTAGCCACCAGGCCATCCGACCGAACGGTTTGTTCATCAATCTGTAGTCACAACTCATTGGATGTTCAACATTCGCAAAAACAGGAGCTGGCACTGGTCCTTCGTGCGGTGAAGCGCATCGAAAGCTCGTCACCTGCGGAGGTAAATTTGCCGTTTCGATTCGCGATGCTCGTAACCCTCGGCTCCGTTCTCGCTACCGCCGCCTTCGGCGATTCCGGCGTGCCGGTTCGTTACAAAGAGGGAATAACACACGGTTTTCTCATACTCAGTAACCTCGGCGGCGAATCGAATCGCCGTCGGCGACCTTGTTCAGGTGGCTCATGGCAATCAGGTGACCAGCCGTCTCGTATATCACTTCCACGACGGATCGCTGCAGGATGAGACTACCGTTTTCTCGCAGCGCCGGAATTTGTCGCTGATCACCTACCATCTGATCCAGAAGGGGCCCGCATTTCCGCATCCCACCGAGGTCCTGGTGGAGACTGCGAAGGGGCAGGTAACAGTGCGCTACACCGACGATAAGGGAAATGAGAAAACCGAGAGCGAACATATGAAACTGCCGGCGGATCTCGCGAATGGTCTGGTCCTCACGGTGCTGAAGAATCTTCCTCCGGATGGTGATCTTCCGCAACTCTCGGTAGTGGTTGCCACCCCGAAGCCCCGCATCGTGAAGCTTTCGATTCGTTTTGAAGGAAAGGATCCGTTTGCTCTCGCGGACTCTCGCCGTGAGGCTCTGCATTACGTAATCAAGGTGGAAATTGGAGGCGTCGCGGGATTGCTGGCGCCACTGCTCGGGAAGCAGCCACCGGACGCGCATGTCTGGATCGTCGGCGGTGAAGCCCCAACATTCGTAAAATCAGAAGCACTTTCGTTTCTGGGTGGCCCGATTTGGCGTTCCGAGCTGGTTGCTCCTGTCTGGCCCAAGTCCGAGGGCGAGCCCAGAAATGCGGAGAACGACAAGCATTAATTGTCGGCGATGGTTGTGCTATTACAATCGGACTGATGCGCGACATCTGCTGCGCCATACTGCCGGTATTGTCGCTCTATGTCGCAATGCTCTTCGGCGTGGGGTCAGCGGCACCAGAGCCCCAAGAAACTGCTTCACAGCAGGAATTCACGAAACACCTGGTGGCCGCTGCGATCGAACGTACGCATCATTCAGTGCGCTATGTCTCCGCGTACGTGCGTATTCCTTACCCTGGCGGAGACGTACCTGCGGATACCGGCGTCTGCACTGACGAGATCATCCGGTCGTACCGGGCGGTCGGGGTCGATCTGCAGAAGGAAGTGCACGAAGACATGGTTAAGAATTTCTCCACTTATCCGAACCAGCGGCGATGGATGCTGGCACATCCTGATTCGAACATTGATCACCGGCGCGTCCCGAATTTAATGGTCTTCTTTCAGCGGAAGGGAGAGTCACTGCCGATTACCGCCAACGCGAAGGATTATGCGCCCGGGGATCTGGTGTCATGGGATCTCGGGCGCGGAGTGCCGCACATCGGGATTGTGGTGGATCAGAAATCGGGCGGCAGCGGGCGCTACATGGTCGTGCACAACATTGGCGAAGGGCCCAAAATGGAAGACGTCCTGTTTGATTGGAAAATAACGGGACACTACCGATACTTTGGTCCGAAGTTGTAGGCTGCCTATTTTTCCAGCGGGACACCTCGATCGAATCTGTCAGACGCTGCCTTCTTTTTGTTGAATTCTTCTGACTTTCCTCTTGGAATACTCAGCGTCTTCCACTCACTCGACCGCAGATGCTTGGCCAAAAATACGATCTGGCCGATGTGCTGTGCGTAATGGGCGATCTGGCGGTTGATGGCTTGCAGCACGGTATGCGGCTCGCCACGAATGGTCACCGTGTGCATGACATCATCCGGCTTGAGGGAATCAATGGCTCCATAAACACAAGCCCACCCTTCTTCCCACCATGACATCACTTCGCTGCGGGTGGTCGAGGGGCCAATCTCGAATTCGCGGTCGCGAAAGCGATCGGGCTTCTCGCCGTCGCTCGTGAGAAAGTCTGTGAACCGCGATCGCATATTGCCGGCAAGATGCTTGATGAGGACTGCCACGGAGTTGGATTCCGGGTCGAGCGTAACAAAGAAGTCCTCGTCGCGAAGCTGGTTCATGGCGCCCTCGCCCATGCGCTTGTGTCCTCGCAACTGTCGCCGCGCTTCTTCCAGGTAGTGAGTTGCCGCATCGGTTGCCATACTGTAGGTCTCCAAAGTTAAATTGCAGGAGTTGCCGGCGGAACAACCGGATAAGGGGCGATTGGACCATCCGGCTGCTGAATCAGTTCGAGCTCAACGCCCCCTGCCCACTGTGATAGCAGGTTGTACAGCCAAGCGCTGATCGCACCGATCACGAAGCCCATTGAACCGTAAGCGATAGGCAACAAGATTGCCAGTACGATGGCAATAAGCCCCGCGAACGGCACGTGATCTCTTTGTGCGAGTGTTCCCAACAGCGCAAACAAAAGAAAAACCGGCATCAATAGCAATCCGAGGCTGGCATAGAGCAGGCCCGCAATCTTCGCGACCGACATCACCCCCACGGATTTCAGCATGTACATATGGATGTTCCTTCACAAGATTTGTTCAAGAAATATTGTTAGCTCTCTCCCCAACCACCGCCGCCGGGGGTTTCAATCCGAACGCGCTCACCTTTGCGCAGACGGGTGCTGAATTTTCCCGGCATGGATTCGCGTGAACCGTCCTGGCGCACAATTGTGGCCTTTCCGGCAGCGCCCTCCGCGCCGCCGCTCAGTCCCCAGGGACCATAGGAACGGCGCTCACCGAGTAGTGTGACTTCGCAATCGGTGAGCACTTCGATCTCACGGACAATGCCGTCGCCGCCGGGGAGTTTTCCCGTTCCGCCGCTGCCGGCACGCAGCGAATACCATCGAACCCGAAGGGGATATGCGTACTCTATCGCTTCCGCCGGCGTATTCAGTGAATTCGTCATATGCGTGTGCACGCCGGAAACACCGGGCTTGCCTGGCCGGCCGCCCATGCCTCCGGCAATCGTTTCGTAATAGGTGAAGGACTCGCCTGTGCGGGGGTCAACACCGCCGATGGTGAGATTGTTCATGGTTCCCGAAGCGGCGGCTGGGATGCGATCGGGGATCGCCTGCGCCAGAGCACGAAGCAAAACATCCACGATGCGCTGCGAGGTCTCGACGTTCCCGCCCGCCACTGCAGCCGGCGGCCTGGCGTTCACGATCGTTCCCCCAGGCGAAATCACGTGGATGGGCCGCATGAGCCCTGCCGTAGCCGGAACGTCTTCGGCCAGCAAACAGCGGAAGACGTAGAAACAGGCGGAGTAGGTGATTGCGGCAACGGCGTTCACGCTACCTTCGACCTGAGGGTCGCTTCCCGTGAAGTCGACGATCACGGTAGCGCCAGAACCCTGCCGGCGACGGCCGCCAACCGGAGAAACCGCAACGCGGACCGCGATTTTCACCGGCCTGTCGCTGATACCGTCGCCATCCAGAAAATCCTCGGCACGGTATTCCCCCTCCGGCACGCGCTCGAGGAACGCGCGCATGAGTTCTTCGGCATAATCGAGCAGGTCCGCTGCGGCCCGCTTCGCGCGATCGACACCATAACGTCGGCAGACCTCCCGAAGGCGTTCGGCGCCGGTATGGCAGGCCGCGATCTGCGCGCCGAGATCGCCCTCGCGCTCTTCCGGGGTGCGCACGTTGTTCAGCAACATGGCCAGAACGTCGCGGTCGGTTATGCCTGCCCGCATCAGCTTCACTGGCGGGATGCGCACGCCTTCCTGATAGATCTCGCGGCACAGGCCCATCGATCCCGGATAGGCTCCGCCGACATCGGCATGATGCGCGCGCGAGGCCACGTAGAAATCCGGCCGCTGATTCCGTCCTTGCTGCACGGAAACCGGCGCGACCAGCGTGATGTCCGGCAGATGCGTTCCGCCACGGAAGGGGTCGTTGAGCATGACCACGTCGCCAGGGTACATGGGCCCGGCATCCATCGCCGCCTGCACCGACATTGGCATGGATCCGAGATGCACGGGCATGTGATCGCCCATCGCAATAGCCTGCCCTCCGCTGTCGAATACCGCGCAGGAGTAATCGCGGCGCTCTTTGATGTTGGGCGAGAATGCGGTCCGGCGTAGAGCGGCGCCCATTTCCTCCGCGATCGAGTGGTAGAGATTTTTGAAGATCTCAACCTCGATGGGGTCGCGCCGCATGTGCCGATACTACCAGTCGATGGTCGAGGGTCGTTAATCGTTGGCGGTCCGCGTCTTCCCCGTCGCGTCCCAGGTTGATCGGGTTTTGTTGTGCAGACCGGAGGGGTCGGCTAGCGGTAAACGACCGACGACTGGCGACGATTTCGTTTTGGACTGCAGAATTCTATTGACACTTTGTTAATACTGCCGCAATATCTTGGGTTATAGGGCCTTCCCATACTACAAGTAGGGCTGGCCTTTCAGATTAAGGGCCCAAAGTCGTTAACCCTTGCAAGGGAAAATCGTTCACGGAGGCACCTTCAATGGCAACCAAGAAGAAGGCAAAAAAGAAGAAACACTAACCGCAGCGAGGCGAACTCGCATACACCCCGATTTTTTCACTGGCCTCTTGAGAGAAGCACCTCTTAAGAGGCTTTTCTGTTGTCGGCGGGTAGATGATAATTGACCAAGCAGCGGCTGGCTTGCCGTCAATGCGAACCAATTCCATCGGCGTTGAAATCCGTTTGGAGGTGCATCGTGACAGAGTTTCGTTCGCGTTGCGTGGGGCCCCTCTTAATGCTTTGCCTCTCCGCTTTGAGTTGTGGTGGCGGCCGTCATCTGCAAAGCGTCACCCTTCAACCTTCGATCGCCACGGCGCAGAATGGTAAAGCGCAATTTAGCGCGACGGGCAATTTCAGTGCTCCGCCATCTCCGGTAACCCTGACCAGCAAGGACGTGGCCTGGTGCGCGGGCGGATTGGTCAGCGCGTCGAATGCGAGTCCGAGCGGATGTGCCGGGTTCGTCATTCCGTTTGCCACGGTGGACCAGAACGGATTGGCGACGTGCAGCCCCAGCTTGCACGGAACCGGGTATATCCTGGCCGGCGCCCAGTCGATTCCTGCGATGATGCCCGACGAGGGCTCTCAATTTAAGGTATTCGGATACGCAACGCTGACCTGCCCTTAAGTGCCCCGAAATTCTGCGTTTCCGCGTGCGACCTGTGTCACAATAGCCCCAGACGCGGGTGCCCCGCTTCTTGCCCGTTTTGCGAGCAGTGGAGATCGGCGCGATTGCGATGACAGCGAAAAAGAAAAGCAGCGGGAAACACGGCGAAGAAATCCTGATTCCGGACAAGCTGTATTTCCGGATCGGCGAAGTGGCCACGCTGTGCCGCCTGCCGGCGTACGTGCTGCGCTTCTGGGAATCAGAATTCCCCCAACTGCGGCCAATCAAGAGCAGCACCGGACAACGCATGTACCGCAAGCGCGACGTGGAAAGCGTGCTGCGCATCAAGCAGCTGCTTTACGAGCAGGGATTCACAATCTCAGGCGCCCGCCAGCAATTGCGCTCGGAAGTGAAGTCCGACAAGTCGCAAACGGCGATTCCCTTTCCCACTCAAGCGTCGCCTGAGATTCAGCACATCCGCCAGGGGCTAAGGGAGATTCTGGATTTGCTGTCGGCTCGCAGGACTGGTTAATACATCTCCTCACTGGGCATCCATCTTCAATTTCTGTTGTGCCCCTCGTTGTCATCCTGAGGCCCGCGCCTTTTGCGGGCCGGAGGACCCATGCACAGTCCGCCACCGCGAAGAAGGTGGCTCGTGACGACAGCCATTGCAGTAAAGGCTCTCTAAGCCCCGACCCAATTCCTTCGTTCCAGGATGGTAGGCGGTTCGTAGGTCTTGCCAAGCGCCAGATTTCTCTCCTCACGGCGTGTGGTCCACAACAGCAATGGGCCGAGCACTGCTGGCATCATGCGCGAGATGATTCCCGACTCGTGCTTGAACTCTTGTCTCACGGCACGGATCTGCTGGCTGACTTGCTCGTCGACCTTCCGGAACTGGTGTTCCATCGCCCACAATGCAGAGCTGTAAACGCCGCTCAGGCGCTGCATCTCACCTGCGAAACGTTGGCGCACCCGTGCGTCGGGCCAGTCTTTGTAACGCTTCCAGCCTGCCAGCAGCGTGCGCGCAATGCGGTACAGGCTGGGTCCATTGGCTTCATAATCACGCCAGAACGCCCAGTCGAGAAAGCGCTTGGAGTCGTCGCGCGAGATCGCGGCATGCTTGAAATTGAACTTGAACTGGCCGTGCACATCCGCATAATCGACATCGGTGAGCATGCGGCCTTCTTCTGACATCTGCTGATACAGCGGCGTGCCCGGCACCGGCGTGTACAACATGAACTGATGAAAGTCGGTGTCATGCGAAACGGCGTGCTCGATCTCGGCCAGAATGTTGTCGGGCGTGTGATGCTCGAGTCCAATGATCGTCGATCCTTGCACGCGAATTCCGTGCTCGCGCAGTTCGCGGGTGAGCTGGCGGGTGTCGCTGCCGTTGAGTTTACTGTAGCTGGCCTGCGGCGATTCCAATCCCATCCAGAGCCATGACACACCAAGTTCGACCAGTTCCTGCATCGTGTATTTGCGGATCGCATTCGCCGAGGCAAAGACGGACATGGTCCAGACCTTGTGCGCGGCCTTCATCCGCTCCAGCAGCCGCATGGCACGTTCCCGGTGCAGCAGAAAATTCTCATCCATGATGAAGAACGAGTGTACTTTCAACTCGTCTTCCATCTGCTGCATCACTTCGAACAACTCGTCGCCGCTCTCATAGAAGTTGACGAACTTACCTTTGCCGCCGAAGAAGGCCGAGGTGGTGCAGAAGTTGCAACCCATGGGGCAGCCCACTGAAGGAATGATCGTTGCCGCGGTCGCGCCCTTGCGCTCGGGCAGGCGGATACCCATGATGCGTGTGCGCAACCCAGAAACGATCGCCGGATGGTGGATAGGAGCGGTGTCATCTTCGCCAAGATAGTGGCGCATCCAGGAAACGCCTTCGCCGCGTACGATGTGGTCTGCGTCGATCATCTTCTCGATGCCCGGGATTGCGGTCACATGCCCGCCGACCACGATTTTCGACACCGGCGTGAGCTTGCGGATCATGCGGCACATCTCGCGCACTTTCACCACGTTCACGATGATCGACGAGATTCCGATGACATCGTAGGCATGCGTGGTAATTTCCCGCTCAAAATCGTCTCGCGTCGGAAAATCGAGCACAGTGCAGGGGGCTGAGATATTCGCCTGGATCATCATGATGCCCCAGGAGCGATGGAACATGCGCAGCGAAAAACTGCCCTGGGCGCGGGTGACTTGGTTGTGATACAGCTCCATCGGGTTGATGGAGCGGCTGCCGAACTCATCGTCCTGCGCGTATGGTCCGAAGACCGAGCTCAGCAGGATGCGGGCCTGTGTGCCCTTCGGATGTCGTTCAACACTGCTGGAGGTGTTGGGATTTGAGGCATGCGTCTTCACTTCGGTTCATTGTCCGTTCTCCCCACATGCCGTTCATCCCATCCTAGCGCTGCGGACTGCATCTCAAGCGGTCGAGACGCAGAAAACACAAAAACATTACAAAACTCGGGAAGAGTTCAAAACCCTAAACGGACCTAAGGAGTACCGGTGGCCTTGAATGGCGTGGGACTTCTGGCCTAGAATCGCTTGCTGCTATGGCATCAGAGCCGTTGGAAGTCGAGCGTCTGGATCGCGGAGTGCTGAGCTTCCGTGGTCCGCTCACGATGGAGAACGTAACTCCATTCCTGAACGCGGTGCGCCGCGAGACGGCTCCCACCATGATCCTGGATTTCTCGGGAGTTCCCTACCTTGATTCTTCCGGGCTTGGCTCGCTGGTGAGCGCGTGCACCTCCTGCATCAAGGCCGGGCGGCGGATCGCTATCACTGGCGTAAACAAGCGCGTTCTGAAAGTATTCGAGATCACGAAAGTCGAGCAGGTCCTGCTGATGTTCCCCACTTTGTCGGATGCCATCGAAGCGTTCACGAACGCGGGCACGGCATAAGGGCTCAGTTTTATTTTCCTGCTTCAGCGGCAATCCGCTTGACCGCCTCCGAGACTCCTCCCTTCACTTCGACTGAGACTGCGCCTCCAATGTCGAAGTTCTTTCCCTCGATCCCGTAGATGCGAAGTCGTGCCGGAAGGCAGCCGATTGCACGGGCTAGCTCGACGGCTTCGGCCAGACCGAGTCCGTGCGTGGAATCCGTCCTCTGCAAAGGCAGCGGGCGCGATGCGTCCCATATTTGTACCGTGCCCGCAGGAGCACCCGTGACCACGCAATCGACTACGATCACGTTGTCCGCGGCACTCCAGGCTTCCATCAGATCCGGAGCTGCGCCGTCGCAGATCCTGACAGCGATGCCCAGGTCGCGAAGGCGCTCGGCGACGAGCGCGCCCGCGGCATCGTCGGCGCGGTTGAGGTTGCCACAGGCAATGATCAGTACGGCAGGCGTTTTCTTAGCTGATGAGTCTCGCGACATACGGCTCGGGTTCGTCTGCGCAGGACAGCCGAAGGCCGCTGTCTCCGCCCAGGTTTGAAGGGTCCTGTTATTCCCGCTGGATCACGACCTTCAGAAAGTGCGTCGCGCACGAGATGCATGGATCGTAACATCGGACCGCCTGCTCGCACTTCCACGTGGCCTCTTCCAGAGGCCAGGCGGCCAGTTGGGCGGCGTATTCGCGCAGGTCGTCTTCGATCCGGCGCTGATTCTGCGAGGTGGGCGGAATGATCTTCGCGGTGACGATAATCCCCTTTTCGTCGACCGCATAGCGATGATAGAGAATTCCACGCGGCGCCTCCGTGATGGCCTGGCCAACACCGGTTCGATTGGGAACGTCGACGCGGGGAAAACTGGGCGGTTCGTAATCGACAATGATGCGCAGCGCCTCCACACAGGCAAAAACCAGTTCTACGGCCCTGACTTGAATGCTGCGGAAGAGATTCTTGACCGGCGGGCGCAGTTTTGCATCGGCGGCGGCCTGTCGCGCCGTGTCAGGAAGTTTGTCAAAGTTCAGATTGAATCGGGCCAGTGGGCCCACGAGGTACGACCCTCGGCCGCGAACGATCGAATGGAGTGCGTTCGAATGTTTAACGTGCAACTCCGCAAAGCGGTCTTCATATTCAGCCGGATCGATGTCGAGCCCATGGTTCGAAACCAAGCGTCCCTCACACAGCGCATACTCGGCGGGATGACGGAGCGCGACAAACTCGTAGTCCTGCTCAAAATCCGGAAATTGCAGGGTGGAGGTCCAGCGAACTGTGTCCAACGAAGCATTCAGCGCCCACTGCAGATCGTCCATCAGGTCGCGAAGTTGGACTTTTGACGGAACCTTATAGAACCCGCCAACCGCAGCAGAGATGGGATGGATTTCGCGGCCGCCCATCAGTTGAACGAGGCGGTTCCCAATTTGTTTGAGCCGCAGCGCCTTCTCGACCACGTCACGGTGATCCCCGGCCATCTCGATCACGTCCTGATAGCCGAGGAAGTCGGGGGCGTGCAGCATGTAAACGTGAAGAGCGTGGCTCTCGATCCACTCGCCGCAGTAGAAAAGACGCCGAAGGAGCCGAACGGCGGGATCGATCTTGATGCCCAACGCTCGCTCCATCGCGTGGACGGCGCTCATCTGATATGCGATCGGGCAGATTCCGCAGATCCTGGCAGTGATGTCGGGAGCTTCGGAGAAGTGCCGCCCGCGCAGGAATGCTTCGAACATGCGAGGCGGCTCGTAGATCCGTAGCTTCACGTCGGAGACACGGTCGCCCGCCATCTTGATGTAAAGTTCGCCCTCGCCCTCCACGCGCGCGAGCGTGTCGACTTTGATCGTTCTGGTCCCGCGTCCGCTCATGTGCGTTTACACTCCTCGCTGGCGCGGCGGAACTGCCACGCCCAGGCGTTGAAGCTGCGGAATGCGCGCGAGATCTGATCGTCGGTCTGCCCCAGAATCCTGAACTGAGAGGTCAGCGACGCCGTGTTCGGGCTTTCCATGGGCCCAAAGCAGCCGTAGCAGCCGCGGTCGTAAGTTGGACACAGAGCTCCGCACCCGGCTTGCGTCACCGGACCCAGGCAGGCGATGCCGCGCGCGACCGAGATGCATACGTTCCCCTTGCGTTTGCACTCCATGCAGACGCTGTAGGCGGGAATGTTGGGCTTCCGGCCGGCGAGTGTCGCCGTAATCAGCTCGATGAGCTGATATTTGTTGATGGGGCACCCGCGCAATTCGAAGTCCACCGGCACGTGCTCGGCAATTGGCGTCGACAGTTTCAATGTGCTGATGAATTGTGGCGTCGCGTACACCACGCCGATAAACTCGTCGACATCTTTCCAATTGCGCAGCGCTTGAACACCGCCCGCAGTGGCGCAGGCCCCGAGTGTAATCAGGGTCTTGCACTTGCGGCGCACTTCCTGAATCCGTTGGGCGTCGTGGTGGGTGGTGATCGATCCTTCCACCAGGCCGATGTCGTACGGGCCCTCGAGCATGTTGCGGCTGGCTTCGGGAAAGTATGCGATGTCGACCGCGCCCACTACGCCCAGCAATTCGTCTTCCGCATCGAGCAGACTGAGTTGGCAGCCATCGCAGGAGGCGAACTTGAAGACCCCAATTGTCGGCTTCAGCCCACTCTTCTTCCGTTTTGGTTCAGAGCTCATATTTTTCCAGCAGCGGCCGCAGTTGCTCGTACGGGAACACCGGACCTTCCTTGCAGAGGAAGTGCGGGCCGAATTGGCAGTGGCCGCAGAAACCGATGCCACACTTCATGTTGCGCTCCATCGAGAGATAAATGTCATTGCGGCTCAGTCCATAGTTCTCCAGTTCACGGGTCACGAAGCGCATCATGATCTCCGGACCGCAGACCATGGCGACTGACCGCGCTGGCTTCAGGCGCGCATACTTGAACAGCGTGGTGACCACGCCGACGTGGCCACGCCAGCTCATGCCGCCATAGTCGACGCTGGTCAGGACCTGCGTTTCTTTCTGCCGCGACCACGTCGCAAGTTCCTTGCGATAGAGCAGGTCTCGCGGACTGCGCGCTCCGTACAGAATCACCAACCGGCCGTAATCTTTGCGGTGATTCAACACCTCATAGATGACAGGACGGAGAGGCGCTAAGCCGATTCCACCCGCGACCACAATGACATCGTGTCCGCGGGCCGCCTGCACGGGCCAGCCGTTGCCATACGGCCCCCGCACTCCGATTGCCTCACCCACCGTTCGTGTGACCAGAGCATTCGTTGCCTGGCCCACGGATCGGACCGTGTAGACCAACCGGTCATGCTCGCCCGGATCACCGCTGATGGAGATAGGCAACTCTCCCACCCCAAACACCCACAGCATGCTGAACTGACCGGGCTGAAACCTCGTGTGGTTCGACCCCTCGTCGGGCACAAGTTTCAGCGTGAAAGTGTCGTAAGTCTCCTTCGCTACATCGCGGATGAGATATGACTGCGGGATCATTGCATTGGTTGTAACCGCGGTGGCCATAGATACCGTCACCTTATTGCGTAAACGTCGAGCAACTGCAGGCGCGTTGCTTCGAGGCGCTGCTCGATAATGCGCGCAAAACGCTTCAGGACTTCGTACCCGAGGTCATGGTTCTCCTCGCACTTGGTGCGCAAGCATCTCCCGTCAAGAGAGATCGCACGCACGTTGTCGAGAGCGCGAGCATTCAGCTTCCACTCATACGGGGGCAGCAGCCACGACCATCCCAGAATCTCGCCTTCGCCGAGCGTCGCTACGATGATCGGTTTACCCTGAGCCGGGAGCACTTCTACCGTAACCTTGCCTTCCCGGATCAGGTAAAACTCGTTCGCGGGATCGCCTTCGCGATAGATGTAGTCATTACGGTTAAATCGCACGTTTTTTGCGCAACCCACCATAAGGCGTGTAAACGACGGATCCAGGTCGGCCAGAAAAGGATGTTCAGCGATGACCCGCTCAAGAGTCTCCATGATTTCCTCCGTCTCTCAGGGCCCGGACTTCCTCGGTGATATCTATGCCCACCGGACACCAGGTAATGCAGCGCCCGCAGCCGACGCATCCCGAGCTGCCAAACTGGTCTTTCCATGCCGCGAGTTTGTGAGTGATCCACTGGCGGTAGCGCGACTTCGAGGAGTTGCGGACGCTGCCCCCATGGATGTACGAGAAGGCCATCGTGAAACAAGAGTCCCATTTCCTCCAACGCTCCGCGCGATCACCTGCCACGGAACTTGTATCTTCGACCGTCGTACAGAAACAGGTCGGACAGACCATGGTGCAGTTCGTACAACTCAGACAACGGGCAGCGACGTGCTCCCAGCGAGGATGCTCGAAGTTCTGATACAGCAACTCTTGAATTCCAGCCTGATCGATGCTCCGCACCTGTCCATCTGCAGCTGCCTGCACGCCAGCTTCGGCCTGACGGAGATCGGCTTCTGTTGCTGCGGTTGTCCGCAGTTTTCCCAATAGCTCAGAGCCCCGCTCCGTACCTGCTCGCACCAGAAATCGATGAGAGCCTCCGCCCGTCAGTTCCGTCATGACGAGATCAGCTCCCTCGGAAGCTGCCGGACCGGTCCCCATGGAAGCGCAGAAACAGGTGGAAGCGGCCTCTGTGCATTGCACCGCAATTAGAAACGCGCTGCGGCGGTGGGCTTCGTAAATCGGATCGCGGTATCGATCTTCCAGCAGGACCCGATCCTGAATTCGCATTGCTGCCAACTCGCAAGCCCTCACCCCCAAAAACGCCTTCCGCTTTTCCGGCTTCGCGTCGTTGTTCAGGATGTGAAAGGAACTGCCGTGGCGCTCTGCCGCCCATAGGCGCACTTCAGGGGGATGCAGAAACTTCTTCCAGCTTTGCGGGCTGTTCACGTAGCCGAAGAACGCGCCGTCATTTCGAGGCTTTAAGCGATACTTTTCGGGGGCCTGCTCATCAGACCAGCCTTGTGGAAGGTCCTGCACGCAGTCGATAGGACCGTACACAACAGCACCATCGCGCACGGTTGGCCCGAGGACCGCGTAGCCTTCTCGTGCGAGTGTGCTGATGAGGGAGCCAATTTCACTCGGCGCGAGGAGGGCATAGTCCTCCAGGGACACCGCACCATTCCAGGATTTTTCCCGGGCTGCCAGAACGCTTTCAGCAACCACAAGACCTCCTTCGGCCCGCCCATCACGATGGAAGGCAGAACATACGCGCGGGCTCAAAGGAACTGGATGCAGCGTTGCACCCAGAGCGAAACCTAACTCCGGTGCCGCTCATAAGGGAATGCAAACACGAGGAAGGAATGCCGTCAGTGACCGCAATCACGGTTGGGTTGCGGCCCTCGCGATCAGGCGACGCGGCCAGGGTCTGGCCTTTTGACTTGTCCGGCATTCGCGGCATCAAGCCGTATCCGGGTGACGCGGGCAGTTTCCTCTACGAGCTCGCTGGTGTACTTGGCACCTTCGCCAGCCATCACTTGTCCCGCAGCCAGCGCGAACCGGAGCGCATCGGCCTGGTCTTCAAAGTAAAGAACGACTTGTCCCGACATAGCACTTCTCCCCTGGATTGCCAGCTTTGGCCGTGGTCGCCTTGGCTGGAAAAGATCAATCGAGCTAACGATCGTCTTCGACGAGGGTGGCGAATGAGCTTGCCTTGAATTCTCAGGGACACGACCCGGCAGCTAAAGTGATTCTTTTGGTTACCGTAGCCTCTGCCGCATTTTCCCGTTTTCCTTGTAGTGCTTGTGAATTCAAGAACTGGCAGACGTCTGCTAGTGGACGTCAGGCTTCGGCCCGCAAATGTTTGTGGGAGGCATAATAAACGCAAGCAAGAACAACACTCCGAGCAGCCCGTCGATTCCGCCAAGCACCATGTTCGAAGGATGAAGGCGGTGCTGCAGATAGAGCACAGTCTGGGATGCGGCAAAACTGAACTTCTCGAAGACTGCAGGGACCATCACCAGGCGGAAGCGCAAAGGATCTCTCGCGATCACGATGCAGGCAAACTGCCAGGCCAGCGCGCAGCCCGCAAATCCATAGCTGAGACATGTAGGGACAGCCGCCTCGGCTGTCTCGCTTGTGATGCAAGCCTCATCCCAATGGGGAAGCTCGGAGGAAAGAAAACGACCCTATTCGCCACCCACCGTAAGCCCGTCAATGCGGAGTGTGGGTGCCGCAACCGATCCCCGGAACTCAAGATCGTTCGCAATCTCCGAGATATTGAGAAACAAATCCTTCAGATTCCCCGCGACCGTGATTTCCTCGACCGGGTAAGTCAATTCGCCGCCCTGAATCCACAAACCAGAGGCACCGCGCGAGTAGTCACCCGTCACAAGGTTCACGCCCTGCCCGAGAAATTCAGTCACGTACAAGCCTTCTTGGATTCCTCCGATCAACTCCTTTGGAGCTTTAGGCCCGGGTTGCAGGAAGTAGTTTCCCGGCCCAATGCCCGGAGTACCCGCAAGTCCTCGCGAAGCGTTCGCCGTCGTTTGCAGCCCGAGTTTCTTCGCAGTGTATGTATTGAGAAGATACGATTTCAGCACGCCGTTTTCGATCACAACGGTCCGGCGTGTAGGAATACCCTCTCCGTCAAACGGCGACGTGCCAAATCCGCCAGGAATGGTGCCATCGTCAATGACGTTCACAATCTCTCCTGCGATTTTCTGTCCCAGTTTGCCCGCAAGAAAGGATGCGCCGCGATAGACCGAATCCCCGTTAATGCCTTCGAAGATGTGCTCGAGGATTGAGGTCGAAACCATCGGATCAAAAACAATCGGGACTTTCGCCGTTTTCACTTTCTTTGCGCCCAGCCTGCGGAGCGTGCGCTCCGCAGCAATGCGCCCGACCTTTTCGGGAGAGTCGAGCTTCTTCAGCGTGCGCGCGACTGAATACCAGTAATCGCGCTGCATGGCTCCGTCTTCGGCTTGAGCAATCGGCACCGCGGCGGTTGAGCAATACGAGCGCCTGTATTCACCCACGAAGCCATGCGAGTTGGCCAGAACCTTGCGTCCAGTTGCGGCATCGAACGAGCCACCTTCCGAGTTCTTGATACGCGGGTCGAAATCGAGCGCAGCCTTTTCCGTGCGGCGAGCATAATCGATCCGGTCGGCCCCGGGCAGCGAGTAGACGTCTTCGTGGTAGAGATCCAGATCTCCCGAAAGCTGCCCGAGTTGCGACGCATCAGGAATTCCGCCGTAAGGATCTTCCGAAGTGATCTTCGCCAGTTCCAGCGCGGAGTTCACCATGCGGTCGAGCCCCTGCTTCGAAAAATCACTCGAGTAGGTGCTGGCGGCGCGCTGTCCGAAAAACACACGCACCCCGATCGATTTCGAGCCGGATTCCTTGAGTGTTTCAACCTGGCCGAGTCGGACGAGCGTCGAGAATTCGTCGCCTTCGCGGACAACACACTCGGCGGCCGAAGCGCCGGCCTTCATGGCGCGGGCTACGATGTCCTGGGCGACTTCCTTCAAATCCGTTCCGAGTTTGGGCGTTTCGAGTTCAGTAGGGGACATAGGAAATTCTTTCAAGAAACCCGTTCACCACCGAGGACATGGAGGATGACGGAATATCGAAGTATCCGTGGAATCTGTCTGAATTGGTGGCAAAGAAGTCTCACTGCATGAAGCCACCGGGATCTTTGCGGGCGGTTCCACCCACAGTAAGCCGATCGACCTTCAACGTCGGAATCCCGACGCCCACCGGCACCGCCTGGCCATCTTTGCCGCAGGTACCGACGCCTTCATCCAGCTTTAGATCGTTGCCAACCATGCTGACGCGGGTGAGCACATCGGGACCATTCCCGATCAGCGTCGCTCCCTTGATCGGGGCGGTAATCTTGCCGTCTTCGATCATGTAGGCTTCGCTGGCGGAGAAAACGAATTTCCCGTTGGTGATGTCGACCTGTCCTCCGCCGAAATTCACCGCGTACACGCCATGCTTCACCGAACGGATGATATCCTCCGGATTGTCGTTTCCCGCCAGCATGTACGTATTAGTCATGCGCGGCATGGGAATGTGTTCGTAGCTCTCACGCCGCCCGTTGCCGGTATTAGCCATTCCCATCAGACGAGCTGAAAGCTTATCGCTCAGATAACCCTTCAGGATTCCGTTCTCGATCAGAACGGTCTCCTGCGTAGAGTTGCCCTCATCATCGACGTTGAGCGAACCACGCCGCCACGGCATAGTGCCGTTATCCACAACCGTGCACTTCTCGCTCGCCACGCGCTTGCCGATCAGGCCTGCAAAGGCCGATGTCTTTTTGCGATTGAAATCGGCTTCAAGCCCATGGCCGACCGCCTCGTGCAGCAGAACGCCGGGCCACCCCGGGCCGAGCACGACTTCCATTTCTCCCGCGGGAGCTTCGCGGGCATCTAGCTGCAGAATGGCCTGCCGCGCCGATTCGCGGGCAAAGTACTCCGGAGTCTTCTCCCCGAAGAAGAAGTCGAGTGCTACACGCCCTCCGCCCCCCGAAGTTCCGCGCGCGGAGTTTCCGTCGGTTTTCGCGATGCAACTCACGTTCATGCGTGCCAGCGGCTGAGAATCTTCGGCGAAGGTGCCGTCAGAAGCCACGACCAGGATGTTGCGCAGCTCGTCCGCATAGTTCGCGCGGACTTCCTTGATCCGCGGATCGTAGGCTCGGGCGGTCTTGTCCGCCCGCATCAGCAGTTCGACCTTCGCACTGATCTCGGCATCAACACTTGGCAGGGTGACCGGATACAGGCTGCGTGCCTGCGACTTCTGGAATCCTTGCACCGTAGCTTTAGCCGGCGCGCTGGCAATCAGCGCCGCAGTTCGCGCCGCATGCAGAATGCGGTCCGCGGAAAGATCGTCCGTGTAGGCATAACCGGTCCGCTCGCCCGAGACCACACGTACTCCGCATCCCGCGGAGATCCCCTGGCTCGCCGACTTGATCATGGACTCATCCATGGAGAGCGACGTCGAAGATAGGTATTCGAAATAAAGGTCGGCGTAATCTCCGCCAGCCGAAAGGGCAGCAGCCAGATAACGCTCCAGATCGCGCTCGGTCAGACCGTAATGTTCAAAGAAAAAACGACTCTTATCTCTGTGATTTTCCACGTTATATAGATGCCGGCGAGTGTCCTGCGGACTCGAAGGCGTGCCCCCGTACCCCATTATCCCACAAGCCAAGAATGCACCTGCTCCGCAGCGCTGCGAGCAGATCCTTGCCGCGGTGGGCCCGGTCCCGGAGGAGCCACCTGGTAGTAGCCCGCCGCTTCAGCGGCGGGTCAAGTCCCTTGCCCGAAGTTTTCCACACGCCCATGTTCATTCGTCACAGACTCGGAAGGCCCCGATTCATGACAATTCCAACATGAATGCCGAGGCCCTCACCCGCACCCTACAGGAGTTTCTAGTCGACGCAACCGGCGCAGTCGTGCTCGAAGACGGCGCCGTCACGTTCGATCTGGCGGAGGCCAGGTACTCGATTTCCGGCGAACACAATAAATGCCTCCTCCACCTCTGGTCTCCCGGGAGAAATACCGTTCGCCGAGTGCTCGATGCCGAGGTAAAGAACGGTACTCTCCGGCTCTCCGTGCAACGACTCGGCCAGACACATCCCACGAAGCTCGAGATCTGCCGCGAGCGCGACCGCCGCTCCCCGTCAGCCAAGCGAGCAGCCCGCGCCGCGTACCAGCAAAAGCTCAAGCGCGCGATCGAACGCCACTTCCCCGGATTCACCATAGGCCGGCTGACCACTGGCATAGATCTGGAAAAGTCATTCGGACCCATCTATGCCCGTGGGCTGCTGCGGCAGGGACAAACGACCTTCGCACTCCTGGGAGTCAATGCCTCGGAGACACAAAACTCCGTCGACGCCGCGCTGACCTTCGGAATCTTGTGGCTCGATCTTTGCCGCCAAGCTTCAAACAGAACGACGTTGATGGAAGGCCTGATTCTCTTTGTACCCGCTGGCTGCTCCTCCTTAGTCCGCGAGCGGATGGCAAATCTGAATCGAGCCGCCGCTAAATGGCGGTTGTTCGAGTTCGATGAGCGCCACGACGCAGTAGCCGAAATCGACTGCAGCGATCGTGGAAACATCGCGACCCGTCTGGTGCATGCAACGAACGAGGCGGCCGCCCTAGAACGATTCGACGAATCGATCACCCGCGTTCAAACGATCCTGCCGAATTGCGACGTGGCTGTGCTCTCTCCTGCAGAAATCGGATTCCGCTGGCGCGGACTGGAATTCGCTCGCGCTCGTCTGGCAGCCGAAGCCGTCACCTTCCGTAGCAAGCAGGAAATTGTCTTCGGCGTTGGCGCCGAAGAACGCACGCTGGAAGATCGCAACTGGTCGTTGTTCGTGCAGCTGCTCACCGCATTGCGCGAGGCGAGGCACCCGTACGGACCGCGCCAACACCGCCTGTTTCGCATACACCCCGAGCGGTGGCTCGAGTCTCTCGTGCGCGCTGATGTCAGCCTGATCGACGAGCACCTGGAAGCCGAGTCCGCTTACTCGCAGGTGCCTGCATTTTCCGCCGCCGCTCGGGCCATGATCGACGTGCTCACGTTGACCCACGAAGGACGCCTGGCCGTCGTGGAGTTGAAAGCCGATGAGGATATCCATCTTCCTCTGCAGGGTCTGGATTATTGGGCGCGAGTACAATGGCACCACAACAGGGGCGAATTCCTGAAGTTCGGCTATTTTGGCGGCCGGGTATTGTCGGAGAAATCTCCACTCCTTTTCTTGGTCGCCCCCGCGCTGCATGTGCACCCCTCGACAGATGCTATCCTGCGCTACATCTCGCCCGATATCGACTGGGCCTTCGTAGGGATTGACGAGCGCTGGCGGGAAGCCGCTCGCGTGGTATTTCGAAAACGCCCGCATCACCAAGACACCGACCCAAGGAGGCGATCAAGTTTGCGCGAGAGTGCCAAAACAGCGTGACAATCAGCTCGTGTAGGGGCGGACGCCTTCGTCCGCCCCGCGAGCGAAGCGAGCGTCTAGCGAAGGAGAATCTTCAAAGAGTCAATCGCGTACGCAGACCTCTAGTCGCGAATTATTTCCACGCTTCCAGTAGCCGCCGCACATCCACCAACTGGGCGACATGGTACGAGTTATGATCCGCCACCAGCAGGGCTTCCCGCAGGATTGTCTGTCCATCGCCCCAAGGAATCTTCGCAAACAGATCAGTCTTGGGATCCTTGACCAGATCCTTCATCGCCTTCAGGTCAGACTCGAACTGATCGATGCTCCTCGACCAGGCCTCGCCGCTTGGCGGAGCCTCAGTCTTCGGCCAATACCCTTCCGGCCATTTCGGCGACTCGTGCTTCTGGTTGCGGCTGAATTCCAGAATGTCCCACTGGGCGAGGCGCAGATGTTCCAGAATCATCCACGCAGAATGCGGAAAATTCTCAGGCTTCGTGCCGCGCAGTTTGGGCGGGAGGCCCTTGATGGCATCCTCAAAGGTGGCGTGCGCGTGGCCCCCGGTGAGCAGTTCGAGCAGGTGCTGGCGTAGAGAAGCGTTCGGATCGTCAGGCATTCGAATCCTCCCCGCATTGGATGCTTCGAATAGGCCAGAAGACTTCCCTTAGTGGTGGGTGCCACCCTCCCAGCCGCCTTCGCGAGATGCGGGAGCTCCTGACCTCGCACGGCCCAGCCTGTGGATATGACATTCATCCGCGCGAATCCCCAAAATCGACTTTCAATTCCCAACGTCCTACAATTCCCTTATGGGCACCCTCGGCCAGCAGACTCCCGTCGCCGAAGAGCGCGACAACAGCCGCCTGATTATCGTCGCCGCCGTAGTCGTGGTGATCGCTGTCATGGTGGGGATTGCATACCTGCTGCGCGAGGCGCCCAAGAAAGTCGTACCGCCCTCACCCTACATCGCGCAATTGAAACTTTCAGATTTCAAGATGTCCGCCGCTGAAAATTTCATCGGCCATACGGTCAGCTACATCGATGGCAGCATCACCGATACCGGCGATAAGACAGTCACACGCGTGATGGTAGAGGTGAACTTCCTCGATTCCATGGGTCAGCTGGCCCAACGCGAAGAGCTCCCGCTACGAGTGATTCGCACCAACGGAGCCTACAACGAGCCAGTCGACCTCAACATTGCCCCGCTAGTCCCGGGACAGACCGCTCCCTTCCGCCTGACGTTCGACAGCATCTCCCAGCAGTGGAACCGCCAGTATCCACAGATTCGGATCACCGACGTCACGGTGAAGTAATCTGCAGCAGGAACACTTCCCGCTACGAAAATCGGCGATAATATCCGGCAGCCGGATTCTCGACACTGCCGTGAAAGTCCTTCTCATACTGCTGGTTCTGGGTCCTGCTGCCTTACTGGCTCAAAGTCCTTTCGACGGCACATGGGTACTCGATCCTCCCGTCCCGCAGAAGCCCATCGAATATTCACTGGCGAACGGAGTGTTCCGCTGTTCCGGATGCATCGCAAACGTCGAAGTCAAAGCCGACGGTTTCGATCACAAAGTCGCCGAGACCGATTATTGGGACACTCTGAACGTCCAACCTCTCGACTCGCACGCCGTCGAGATCATCGCAAAAAAGGCCGGTAAGACGATGTACATGGAATTCGCGTCGGTTTCGGCCGATGGCTCAACTTTGACCCAATTGATCAAAGACACTACCGAATCCGATACCGTCACGATCGAGACTCTAGCCCGAAGACTGGATAAAGGCGCCCCTGAGGCGCACGCGATTTCGGGCTCCTGGAAGGCCTATCAGACCAACCGCTCAAGTAACGGCTCCCTGATCAATTACAAGTGCACCAAGGAAGGATTCAGCGCCGAAACTCCGCTGGGCGAGAAATACGCGGCCAAGTTCGACGGCAAGTTCTATCCCGTCGAAGACGATCCCGGCCAAACCTTAGTCGCTGCCAGACTGATAAATCCCAACACGGTGGAACTCACGCACAAAAGAAACGACAAGGTCGTGAGCGTTGCCCGAATGACGGTCGCGCCAGACGGCAAAACCATTCACGTTGTCTTCGACAACAAAGATGCTGGCACGACAACAACATTCGGCTTCCACCGCCAAAAATAGACAGTAAGAGCCTGCCCCTTTATGGCCCTGTGTCCCCTCTGGTGAATGCTTCGTGTCGTACGCGTAAAATGCTCAAGTGCCCGAAGTAAAGCCATTCCGCCTGACGGAGTCGGTAAAAGCCGCGGGTTGAGCGTCCAAGCTGAGTCCGGCGGCGCTGGACAAGGTGCTTGGGAAATTAGCCCGGCAACACGACCCGAATGTTCTGGTCGGCTTCGACCACGCCGACGACGCCGGAGTGTATCAACTCACCCCCGAGCAGGCGCTGGTGCAGACCGTAGATTTCTTCACTCCGATCGTTGACGATCCGTACACCTTCGGCCAGATCGCCGCGACCAATTCGTTGAGCGATGTGTACGCCATGGGCGGGCGCCCCCTGACCGCGCTGGCGCTGGTCTGCTTTCCCGACAAGGCTGACCTGGAAATTCTGGAACGTATCCTCGCCGGAGGCCTCTCGAAGATGATCGAGGCCGGATGCACGGTGATCGGAGGTCACAGCATCCGCGACGAAGAAACGAAATTCGGGTACTCGGTCACAGGCGTGATCCATCCGAAGAAGATCTATCAAAACGCCGGAGCGCAACCCGGAGACAAACTGATCCTCACGAAAGCCTTGGGTACAGGCGTGATCTCCACCGCAATCAAAAAAGGAAAAGCAGAGCAACCCTGGATCGACGCGGCAACCGCCTCAATGACCACGCTGAACAAAAAAGCCGCAGATGTGATAAAGGCGCGTGTAGGGGCGGACGCCTTCGTCCGCCCCGCCGTGCAAAGCGAGGCAACCACGCCGGAAGCTGGCTTCCACGTTCACTCCATGACCGACATCACCGGCTTCGGCCTCATCGGCCACCTGCGTGAAATCCTGTTGGCATCGAATGTCTCGGCTGCAATCTCCGTCGGCAAAGTTCCAGCCCTCGAAGGCGCCATCGACTGCATCCACGCCGGCCACATCCCCGGAGGCCTGAAAAACAATCGCGACTTCGCCGAATGCCTGGTCGAATACGACCAGCAAGTCCCCGAAGATCTTCGCCTGCTCCTCTATGATCCCCAGACCGCGGGAGGCCTTCTGGTCTGCTCTCCCGCGGGAGACGCGTTGACGCAAGCCCTCAATCAGTCAGGAGTTCCGGCCACCCAGATCGGTGAGGTGCTCCCTCTGACCAAACCGCGCATCCGCGTCACAAGATAAGACTCGAAAAAAGGGTTTTGATCCAACACTTCGGAGATTTCATGTGGCGACTCAGTCGAGTCGCGGAGCGGCACAATACTGGAACTCACTGGTGGCTGTACCGCAGTAACCTCCATTCGTCGTTCTGCCGATGCTACTTTCTCCCAATCACCAGTCATGGGCATTCCCGCCTCCGATTGGAATTCAGGGAGGTCTCCATGTTCGCTACCGGTACCGCTGTGGCGCCTGCTGCGGCGCCAGCGCCCGTCAATGCAGCGGCCGTTGAACGAAAGATCAAGCTGCAGGCTGGCACAAACGGTGGCGCAAGATGGTTCATGGCCGTCGCCCTGTTCTCGGTCATCAACTCGGCTCTCATGTTCTTCAACGCCAAAATGCATTTCATCGTCGGCCTTGGTGTAACGCAGATCGCCGACACCATCGGCAAGTTGGGCGGCACAGTGGGTAGCATCGCCGGACTCATCGTGAGCCTCTTCGCCGCCGCGATGTTTCTGGTCTTCTGGAAATTCGCCCGCGAAGGAAATCAGTGGGCCTTCATCGCTGGCATGGTTCTCTATGCGCTAGACGGCCTGATCTTCCTTGGATTCGGGCTATGGCTCGACCTGGGCTTCCACGCGTTCGCCCTGTTCGGCATCTACAAGGGATTGACGTCTCTGAATGAGTTAAACCAACTGAACCGCCAGAGACCGTCAGTAGCGCCCTCCCAAGCAGTGATTCAATAATCCATCGGTCGGGTTTTCCTCTGCTTCCCTCTGTTCCCCGTGGTGGAGTTTTTTCTTTGGCACCCTCCAGAATCACGCGGCATCTATAGAGGCGTAAAATCCTGCTCGATTCCTCCTAAAGGTGCCATCATGAAAACCCGCTTTCTCGGCCATACCGGACTAGAAGTCTCCGCCCAAGGTCTCGGCTGCATGGGTATGTCCGAGTTCTACTCAGGATTCGACGACGCCGAATCGATCGCTACCATCCACCGAGCGCTGGAGATCGGAATCTTCTTTCTCGACACCGCCGACGTCTACGGTCCTCACAAGAACGAAGAACTCGTCGGACGCGCTGTCAAGGGCCGCCGGGACGAAGTCGTACTCGCCACAAAATTCGGAATCGTCCGCGATCCTAAGAATCCCCACTCCCGCGGCGTGAGCGGCAAGCCCGAGTACGTGCGGCAATCCTGCGAAGGCAGCCTGCGACGCCTGGGCGTAGAAACCATCGACCTCTACTACCAACACCGAGTCGATCCAAATACTCCTATCGAAGACACAGTCGGTGCTATGGCCGAGTTGGTGCAGGAGGGCAAAGTCCGCTATCTAGGTCTGTCGGAAGCCGGCCCTGAAACTCTTCGCCGCGCCATGATGGTTCATCCCATCACCGCCTTGCAAACCGAGTACTCTCTGTGGACGCGCGATCCCGAAGACAACGAAGTCCTCACTACCTGCCGCGAACTCGGCATCGGCTTCGTCGCCTACAGCCCGCTCGGGCGCGGATTTCTCACCGGCCAATTCCGCACCTTCGAAGATCTCGCCCCCGACGACTACCGCCGCAACTCCCCACGTTTCCAGGGAGAAAATTTCCAGAAGAATCTGGACCTGGTCCGCGAAGTCGAGAAACTCGCCCTTGATAAAAGATGCAAGCCTTCCCAACTCGCGCTCGCCTGGGTGATGGCGCAAGGCGAAGACACAGTCCCAATCCCCGGCACCAAGCGCAGGAAGTATCTTGACGAAAACGCCACTGCCGCCGAGATCGAGCTTTCGGCGGACGATCTCGCGCGCCTCGACGAAGTTTTCCCCAAAGATGCCGCCGCTGGCCAGCGCTATCCTGAGCACATGATGGCCCTGGTCAACCGCTGATACAAGTCATCAGAAATGGGGACAGCCGCCTCGGCTGTCCCGCGATGGCAAAGCCCAAGTCATGGCGCGTCGATAGGGACGAAATGCCGCGAACCCGAGAATTTAACTGCTTATTCCCATCTGCCCGAGAATGTAGGCGTAATCGAACGATGCATCATGGAGTCGATCGTAGCGACCGGACGCCCCTCCATGGCCCGCAGGCTTCAAGTTCGTTTTGAAGATCAGAATGTTATGGTCGGTGCGCGTAGCGCGCATTTTCGCCACATACTTCGCCGGTTCCCAGTACATCACCTGGCTGTCGTTGAACGAGGTCTTCACCAGCATGTTCGGATACGCCTTCGCCTCGACGTTGTCATAGGGTGAGTACGTGATCATGTAATCGAAGGCGGCCTTCTCTTTCGGATTGCCCCATTCTTCGAACTCCCCCACGGTCAACGGCAGGCTCTCGTCGAGCATGGTGTTCATCACATCGACGAATGGAACTTTGACCACCGCGGCGTGAAACAGATCCGGGCGCATGTTGAGCACCGCACCCATCAGCAACCCACCGGCACTCGCTCCCTCTATTACCAGTTTGCTTTTCGATCCGTAGCCGCGCTTGGTGAGGTCTTCCGCCACCGCGATGAAATCGGTGAAGGTATTCTTCTTGTTCATCATACGACCCGCGTCGTGCCACGGCTTCCCCATCTCGCCCCCACCGCGAATGTGCGCGACGGCATACACGACTCCGCGATCCACCAGGCTGAAGATGTTCGAGTTGAACCACATGTCGAGCGAGATGCCGTAGGAGCCGTATCCGTAGAGATAGAGCGGGCCAGTGCCGTCCAGCTTCGCACCCTTCAAATGCACCACGGAAACGGGGATCTTCGACCCATCGGCAGCGACCGTGTAGATCTGCTCGACGTCATACTTCTTCGGATCATATCCACCCGGCACTTCCTTCTGCTTCAGCAACTGCGATGCACCGGTCTCCATGTCATACGCGAAGACCGACTCCGGTGTGATCGGAGACTGATACCGGTAACGAAATTCCGTAGTGTCGTACACGCGATTGATATATGCAGAAACCGCATAGGCAGGCTCTGGGAACGAAAGTCGGCGCGAGTGCCCGTTACGCAGGTCGACAACACGAATTTGCGGCAGCCCATTTTCGCGTTCGTACAAGACCAGGAAATTCTTGAACAGATCCATGTCATCGAGCATGATCGCCGGATTGTGCGCCATCACCTCGTGCCAGTTCTTGGCGCCGGGGTCGCTGACCGGAGCGGTGACGAGGCGAAAGTTGCGTCCGTTGTCGTTCGTGCGGATGTAAAACGAAGCGGCATTGTGGTCGACGTAATATTCGACACCGTGCTTGCGGGGCTCGACAATTTTCCAGTCCGCGGCAGAATCCTTCGCTGAGATGTAGCGGGCTTCGCTGGTGGTGTGGCTGCGCAGTTCCATGATGATGTAATCCTGGCTGCGCGTTTTGAAGGCGCCGACAGTAAACATCTCGTCAGGCTCCTCATAGACGAGCGTGTCCGGATCCGAAGATCCAACAGTGTGCCGATAAAGCCGGTACTGCCGCTTTGAAACGGCGTCCTCCTGTGTATAGAAGATAGTGCGATTGTCGTTCGCCCAAACCACAGAGCCCACACGCTCCGCATGATCGGTAAATGTCTGCCCGGTGCGCAGATCCTTCACCGCGAGATTGAACTGCCGGTATCCGCTGTTGTCGTAACTGTAGGCCAGCAGGTTGCTGTCAGTGCTCACAGCAAATGCTTGCACGGTCATAAAGGCCTGGCCCTTGGCCAGTTCGTTGACGTCGAGCAGGACTTCTTCGTTCGCGTCGGCGCTGATCTTCTTCCGGCAACGGATCGGGTACTGCTTGCCGGCTTCCGTCCGGATGTAATAGAAGTACCCGCCTTCCTTATAGGGAACCTCCACGTCCGTCTCTTTCATCCGGCTCAGCATCTCGTCGTAAAGCTTCCTCTGGAACGCCTCAGTAGGCTTCATCACGATGTCGGTGTAGGCGTTCTCGGCCTCGAGATAGGCGCGAACTTCAGGATTGGACTTCTCGCGCAGCCAGAAATAGTTATCCGTAAGCTTGTAGCCGTTGATCTCGGTGACGTGAGGTATTTTCTTGGCCACGGGCGGCGCAGGAAGATCATCCGCGGCGGTGAAGACGAGCGTGGAGACTGTAGTCATAGTGAGTAGGACGCGACTCAACAATAGATGATTCATGTAGGGCTCCGGGTGCTGGTCCGCGCAAGCGGGAAACATAATACGCCGGGCCGGAGGAATGCAATGGCGAGGGATAGAACCGGCACCGCTCGAATGTGACTCTCCTGGGCGGTTCATCGTGGCCTTAAAGTAGACGCGAAGATCCCGGCTAGCTTCTAGGGAGGTACCTTAGCCCAAACTCCCCGTTTTTCCTTAATTGACCGATTGCTAGGTTCTACATCCTCCAATTGATACCTGAGAGCGCCTCTCTCGGCCCAAGATGGCAGATGCGGCTCGGATCAGCCGGATTGGGGCGTTCCACAAACCCCACCGGCAGGGGAGAAAACTCATATGAAATCACTGAATAGCATTTTGATAGGAATGGCACTGGCCATCACGCTTGCCTGTACAAACACGAAGGCTCCTGATGTGACCGATAACGTGCGGCACGCTTTGGATAGCGCTGGATTTAACGATGTGAGCGTGAGTCAGGATCGCGACAAGAATGTTGTGACCCTGAGCGGAACTGTTCCCACGGATGACGACAAGGCCCGGGCGGAATCGATCGCCAAGTCACAAGCCGGTTCAGCAGTTGTGGCGGACGAGATCGGAGTCCGTCCGAAGGGCGACGAAGGTACCGCCAAGAAAGTCGACTCGGAACTCGACTCCGGCATCGACAAGAACCTTGAAGCAACGCTTGTGGAGCACAGGATGAATCGGGCGGTTCGTTACGACGTGAACAACGGAGTGGTGACGTTGAAGGGCGACGTGCCGTCGCAGGGCCAACGGGCCAACGTGGAAAAACTGGCTCAGCAGGTGCCGAACGTGAAGCAGGTAGTGAACGAGCTCGAGGTCAAAAATCAGCGGGCGACTTCGACGAAGTAAGTCTCAGATGTGAACGGGTGTCCCACTTCTGGCCGACTTTGCCAGAAGTGGGGGTTTCCGACAGAGCGAACAACCCGCCCCGCAAGCGAGCGTCAGTTTCCAAAAAATCTTGTCAATAGGCAGAATTTACACGATCGGGGCTAAGCTCAAGCAACCACGGCAAATATAAAGTTCGTTTCTTTGCCGGATAATTCGCCCCAATTTGCTATCCTGAAAGTATAGAGAGAATTTCAAAGGCGCGGCCCTCGGGTCGCGCTTTTCTTTTGTCCCGAATCAGCCACAAATGCATGTAGAAACAGCCGCCTCAGCCTGCCCTGAGCGGAGTCGAAGGGGCTCTCCAGCGGATCAAAGCTCCGCGGTTGAAAGCTGCGTCTGACCCGGGACCTCGAATCATAAAGGATGTTACGGGAGCATGAAATATTGGGAGCGATTCACCAGCTTGAAACAGCGCGGCGAATGGGTGGAACTGCAATTCATGGCGCGTGCCGCGCAACACTGCTTTGCCGTCAGCAAGCCCTGGGGAGACACGCGGGCTTACGACGTCGGTATCGAACACGAAGAAAACTTTCTCCGGGTCCAGGTCAAATCAACAGTCGTGAGGTGCGGCGCCGGATACCGCTGCATGTTCCTGCCCAACCACCGCAAGAAGCGCGACTACTCGCTCGACCAGATCGACCTGTTCGCCGCCTACGTGATTCCTGAAGATGCCTGGTACCTGATCCCGGCAGTGCGCCTCCTGGGTTGGCGCAGGCGCACCATGGCGATGCTGTGTCCGGTCGTCGAGCCCGCAAAGAAGGCCAGCTACATCTACGAAGGCTACCGCGAAGCATGGAACCTGTTGAAGAAGACCAGGAGCGAATTAATAGACTTTGGGCGCGCCGGGTGCCCCATCTCTCGCACGCCCTCTGCGCGAGAAGTGAGAAAGTCACCGCAAGCCCGCAAGCCGCGCCGCAAGCGACCGATCCCGAAGGGGTCATCGAAAATAGCCCGCCAGTTCACTGGCGGGAAGCGACCCCAAAATACCCACCGCGTGCCGGAGCCACACCTGAACCCTCGACACATTCGGAAGGATCGGGCACGGCGCGAGGCAGGCACCGGGAAGGGCACGAGTTCACTCGTGCCATCAGCGCAGCAACAGTAGTCCGGTTTTAGCCGCTGAGGTCCGCTGTGTCCGAGAGGAATCAATCGGGCGCGGCCTACAACCTGGAGCGCCGGGGCTGGCCCACCTTGTCGCATAGAACGCGACAAGGGTGGGGCACTCCCTTCATCTTGGTTAAGGTTCGATTTCTGTAGTGAATCCCAACGGGCTCTGTTCCGTCCCCGCGTTTGGGTCTGACTTATTCTTCCCTCAAGACAGGCTGGTAAAACCGGGAGTGCCCCATCCTTGTCCCTGCGCTTTTTGCAGAGACATGGTGGGGACTTTGACTGGAAGCAGAACGGCTGAAAGATCACACCCATGGTCTCTCTCTTCCTCGCTGTCCACTGCGATTCAATCTCCACCGCTCCCTCACATCCGGAAACGTAATGACGGAAGCTACTCCATAACCAGTCTCCGGGCCTCTCGACCAGTCCCCGCTTCACGGGATTTCGATGCATATAACGTAACTTCTCAATCCGCTTTTCCTCGCTCCAGACGTTGAAATCGTAGTAACGCGTTTGCCAGAAGGGCTGATCCGCGAATCGACTGGGCAGGCTTCGTCCTACGTTCTGCTTCAGCATTTGAATTGCTGTGCAGAGGCAGCCGCGCTCCGGCTCGCTCACTAATAGGTGCACGTGCTCAGGCATCACTACATACCCACAGATGTAGAAGCCGTACCAACTCCGGGTCCGTTCCAGAGTGTGCTCGAACACATCGCGCGCCGCAGGCGTACCCAAAAGCTGTGCTCGGTGATAGCAACTGAACGTAACGAAATGCAGACAGCGCGCTTGCTGATATCGTTTCAGGCTCCAAGGCATGAATTTAGCGTAGGACGATTCACTGGGAGCCTGATGTGACTTTGAGAAGTTTATTGAATTCTGGATTCCAAATTGGGAATGGAATCAAAAGCCCCACCCTCCCGCGAAGAACGCGGGAAGGATGGGGCACCCTTTTGGGGCTTGTGCCTTACTGAATCAGCGTGCTGCCGTTTGGCTCTTCTTCTGGAGCGATTACTACTGCTGCCGCAACACGATCTCCCGGTTCCATTTGCAGCAGTCTTACGCCTTGCGCATTGCGGCCGGACTCGCGGATCGTCGTCGAATCCATGCGGATGATTTTGCCGTAGTGGCTGATCAACATGACTTCGGACTTTTCGTCGACTTGGGCGATGCCGACTACTTTGCCGACACGCTCCGTCGTCTTCAGGTTGATTACGCCTTTGCCGCCGCGGTTGGTCAGGCGGTATTCGTCGGCGGGGGTACGCTTGCCGAACCCGTTTTCGGTGACGCTCAGAATCAGGTCGCCTTTGACAGTAGCATCGGTCGTTTCGCCTTCTGGAGTTTCCGCGGTGGACACGGCGGCGTCTTTCTTCAGCGTCGTCGCCATTCCGATTACGTAATCGCCCTTTTCCAGGTCGATGCCCCAGACTCCGTAGGCGGCGCGGCCCATGGGTCTCACGTGGCTCTCGTCGAAGCGCACGGCCATCCCTTCGTGGCTGGCCAGGAAGATGATCTGGTTGCCGTCGGTGACGCGGCAGGCTACCAATTCGTCGCCCTGCTCAATGCCGATCGCCATGATGCCGTTCGAGCGCACGTGCATGAATTCACGGACTTCGGACTTCTTGACCAGTCCGTTGCGCGTGGCGAAGAAGATGTACTTGTTCTCTTCTTCAAGGTTGCGGACGGCGAGCATCGTCTTAACAGTCTCTCCGGGTTGCAGGCCGACGAGGTTGCCGACGTGCTTGCCTTTTCCGGCGGCGCTGAGGTCGGGGATCTCGTAGACCTTCAGCCAGTACACGCGGCCGGTGTTGGTGAAGATCAGGATGTAGGCGTGCGTGCTCGCGATGAAGAGATGCTCAACGAAATCCTCGTCGCGTGTCTTCATGCCGGTGCGGCCGGTGCCTCCGCGCCGCTGCATGCGGTACGTAGAGATCGGCGTCCGCTTCATGTAGCCGGAGTGGCTGACCGTCACAGCGACCTGCTCGTCGGCGATCAGATCTTCGAGCACGATCTCCGCCGCCTCGTCTTCGATACGCGTACGCCGGTCGTCGCCGTAAGCCTTCTTCACTTCTTCCAGCTCTTTCACAATGACCGACCGCAGCTTCTTTTCCGAGCCGAGGATCGATTCATACTCGGCGATGTTGTCGCGAACTTCCTTCAACTCGTTCGAGATTTCATCGATCGAGAGCTTGGTCAGGCGATGCAACTGCAGTTCGAGGATGGCATCGGCCTGCTTGGCGGTGAAGGGCTTTTCGGGATCGACCCGGGGCGCCCGGCCCGTGGTGTTGATGTCGATCTTCTTGCCGCCAAAATACTGGACCAGGTTCTCGCGGGCGTCGGCGCGGTTGGCGCTGCCGCGGATGATGGTGATGACGTTGTCGAGGTGATCGAGCGCCTTCAGGTAGCCTTCGAGGATGTGCTCGCGGTCTCTGGCCTTGGAGAGCAAATACGCCGTGCGTCGGCGGACCACGTCGACGCGGTGCTCGATGAAATACTTGATGGCCTGGATCAGCCCCATTTCGCGCGGTTGCCCGTTGACCACCGCGAGCAGGATCATCGAGAACCCTTGCTGCATCTCCGTGTGCTTGAAGAGTTGGTTCAGGACGATCTGGGGCTCGACGCCACGCTTCAGTTCAACCACGATCCGCATGCCCTCGCGATCGCTCTCGTCGCGAACGTCAGAGATGTCTTCAATGTCTTTGTCGTTGACCAGCGCCGCGATGCGCTTGATCAGGTTCGCCTTGTTTACCTGGTAGGGAATTTCGGTGACGATGATCGCCTGCCGATCTTTCGTGATGTTCTCGATCGCTGCCTTGGCGCGCATCATGAAGCGGCCGCGCCCGGTCCGATAGGCCTCGAAAATTCCGGAGCGACCGTGAATGATTCCTGCGGTCGGAAAATCGGGGCCCTGCACGAACTTCAGAATTTCTGCGAGCTGCGAGTTCGGATTGTTGACCAGCGTGATGGTCGCATCGACGATCTCGGTCAGATTGTGTGGAGGGATTTTCGTCGCCATGCCGACGGCGATTCCGTCAGAGCCGTTGATCAACAAATTCGGAATGCGCGCGGGAAGAACATCAGGCTCAACTTCGCTGCCGTCGTAGTTCGGATGGAAGTCGACCGTCTCTTTATCCAGGTCCTCAAGCAGCGGGGTGGAAACCTGCGCGAGCTTGGCCTCGGTGTAGCGGTCTGCCGCCGGAGGATCTCCGTCAACCGATCCAAAATTCCCCTGGCCAAAAATCAGCGGATACCGCATCGACCAGTCCTGCGCCAGTCGCACAAGCGCGTCGTACACCGCAAGGTTCCCATGCGGATGGTACTTGCCCATCACATCTCCGACGATGCGCGCGCATTTGCGCGTAGCCCGATTCGGGTACAACCCCATCTGTTGAATCGTATACAGAATGCGGCGGTGGACGGGCTTTAGGCCGTCGCGAACGTCCGGGAGCGCACGGCCGATGATCACCGACATCGAGTAGTCGAGATACGACCGGCGCATCTCCTCTTCGATGTTGACGGGTTGAATGTTCAGCGCGCCGGGGCCATCGCCACTGGGCGGAGGAGTCAGGGGAAGTTCTGGGTTCTGTTCGTCAGGCATGTTTTGGCTCTCAGCTGTCGGCTTTCAGCGGTCAGCTTCTTGGTCGTCGAAACTTGTGCAAGTTATTGCATTTACAGGAAGTTATGTGTCCCTGGAACTGCAGTCATTATACCACGGATCGGCGCCGAACAGGGGTGATCAGGTGGGTGCAGAAAAGGCGAATCAGGTCTCGGTTTGACCGACAGAACAGAGAAAAACAGCCGCATCAAGCTTCTCGATTTCTCTGCGTTCTCGATGCGGGTAGGCGGATAGTTCTTGGCGTGCTCTTCGGTTCAAGCTTTGGACTGCGGAGAACACAGAGAATCGCCGCAGCGCGTGCTTAAGAAAACCCCTTCGGAAATCGGGCCTCAGTTGGTGCGGGTCGATTGCGGCAATTGGAACGTGATGCCGCGCTCGTCGTTTTGCTTGCGGGTGGCGTCGAGATCGAGATCGGCAATCAGGATCTTCCGTCGGTGTCCGGGCGTGAGATCGAACAGTGTCGAACCCTGAATGGCGTAGTTCCCGATCTCTACCGTGCGACCGTCCTTAAACACCAAGAGCGTGGGCGGCAGCGGAGGATCCGGATCCACCGCAGGTGCTTCACGCTCAGTGCGTTCAGCGAAGTGCGCTGGCGCAGCATCTCTCATCGGAGGCACATACGAGCGCTCCCCTTGCCCACGACGATCAAAAACTGTGGGACCACCCTGATAGTCGGCGTCGTTTTCGGCGCTGTCGTCAGGTTGGTCCTGGTCGGGAGCGTAACCGGAATATCCCTGATCGTAAGGTACAGGGACGCCATACCAGATGGGCCCGCTGAAGTTAGAGTTATCGCGCTGATGGGAGTGGCCGTCTCCGTTCCCGCCTCCATGGTGCCCATCATGACCGCCATGGTGGATTCCGTTGCTTGGGATGGTCCCAGGACGGGGTGGCGGTGTGTAGCCTCGTGGCCCCAAGGACGTAACGCTGGCAGGCGGACCATTAACCGGACGCCCACCAAAACCGGGTGAGGTTACAGATGCGGGAGCCCCATTAATCTGCGCTGGGGCTGAGACGCTGAGAAAAAGCGCAACCGCCAGGGAGTTAAAAACCGCGAAGGCGGCTGAGATTGAGGGCCGCATAGGTTTATGATACTCCAAAAAAGGACTCATCAGCACACCTCAGCGACAGAACGAGACGGGTCGCCACGCTTGCAGAATGTAGCCCGAATGCACGCAGAAATAACAGGCGGCATGCGGGGGAAAGAGCCTGCCTCAGCTCCTTGACCCGGCGCCGAGGTGGCCAGTTAGCCCACCATTTATACGTGTAGACCGGGCTACCATATTTGATGCAGAACAAATGAAATCCATCTTCCGATTTGCGATGCTGGCGCTGATTTTGATCGTGGTGGCCATGTTGTCAGGACTCACCGCGATGCGCTTCGCGATTCACGGGCAAGAAGTGGCTATTCCTCCCCTGGTTGGGCTGACCCCCGCCGAGGCGGAAAGGGCCATTTCCGTGCTTGGGCTACAGATGACCGTCGAGCGCCAGTACTACAGCCCCCAGGTTCCCGAGGGCCGGATCATGTCCCAGCTTCCGTTGCCCGGCACAAAGGTGCGGCGCGGATGGCAGGTGCGTGTCGCCCAGAGCCTTGGACCCACGCGTGTGGCCGTCCCCAATGTCACCGGCCAGAGCGAGCACGCCGCCGAACTGAACATCCGCCGCCGGGGACTCGATATCGCCTCGCTTGCCCAGGTGGACACTCCGGCAATAGCGGCCGACCAGGTCCTGGCACAAAACCCGACCGCCAACGCCTCACAATTGGTAGCCCCGAAGATCAACCTCCTGGTCAGCAGCGGCCCTGAGCCGCAAGCCTATGTCATGCCCAGTTTCATTGGACAACCGCTCGGAACGGCCAGCCGCACCCTGCAGGATTCCGGCTTCAAGCTGGGAAATGTGACGGTGGCGCCGGTAGTGGAAGCATCCCCAGCTGATCAGAATGCGCCGACAGCGCCAACCCCCCCGGCACAGCCTTCGCCAGCGAGCATGATCGTGTCACAGGCCCCGGCGGCGGGACAGAAGGTCGTGGCCGGCTCTACTGTTAGTTTCGAGGTGCGGTGAAACGTTCAGAGTGATTGCGCTCCTGCTTTCAGTGGATCTCTTTCTCAAAAAACAACAGGTGATGACCATCACAGACTTAGGCGGGAACTCCGAGTAAATTCCTGCTCGTCTGGTTCGCGCCCGTCCGCCTTCCCCCTGGGCGACTCCGACCGCCGCCTACCCCAGCGCGTACGTGCACCCTTTCATGCCAAAGGAGGACTCATGCAAAGAAAGTCCGTTGTGATGCTTATCAGTTTCACACTTCTGCTATTGTTCGTCTCCCCGGCTAGCGCAAGCGTTGGTTCTGACCGAACCGTAACTGTGATGACCAGAAATCTGGATGCGGGCTCAGATTTCGGTTATGTGGTTCAGGCCGCGTCCGATCCCGATGCAACGCAGCTGCAACTTCTGCTGGCCATCACTAATACCTTCCAGGAAATGATCGCCAGCGATATCCCCGGACGAGCGAAACGAATCGCGATGGAAGTACACTCTCGGCAGCCATACTTGATCGGTTTGCAGGAAGTCACGACGTTGCGCACAGGAAGTCTTGGAGCCCCCGCCAGCACGGTCGTGGTTGACGGGCTCAAATCCCTGCTCGATGCACTGGCCGCCAAAGGCCTCCATTACAAAGCCATCGCCGTTCAAACCAATGCTGCAATTGATCTTCCAGCCTTCGACGCCACCGGTAATCTGATCACCGTAGGATTCACTGACTACGACGCCGTCCTCGCTCGCACCGACCTCCCTACCTCGCAACTGAAGGTCTCCGACATCGACATGCACCATTTCAATGTCAATTTGCCCTTCACGGTGGCTGGCCAGACGATCCCATTTCTCCGCGGATGGATCTCGCTCCATGCCAAAGTGCGTGGCAAGAAGTACAAATTTGTCACCACACACCTGGAGACGTTCAGCCCCGATATCCAGGCGGAGCAAACCAATGAGCTTCTGGCGGGTTCCCTGAATTCGGAGCTGCCATTGATCCTTGCTGGAGATTTGAACTCGGATGCAAACCAGCCATCGTGGGCTAGTGGGCCCGCGGTTGAAATCCTTGCAGCCGCAGGTTTTAAGGATGCCTGGAGCAAGTTGCACCCGATCACTCCAGGCCTGACGTGGCCGCTCTTTGCCGAAGATCCGCCCGGCCCCGCGACTCCACGCCAGCGCATCGACTTGATCTTTACCGGCGGCGACGACGTCAAAGCCAAATCGATCGTGCGCACGGGACTTTCCCCCTCGGCCAAAGGTGTGTGGGGATCAGACCATGCCGGAGTCTTCGCAACATTCGCAATCCAGCCATAAGCGATTACCCAGGGCCCACACCCAAAGCCCTCCTGTCCCGCCATTCCTTGATGGGACAGGAGGGCAGCAGCACCTCGGTGCTACCCTTGGCCTTCGACTAGAATCCCGCGGACTCCAACGCAATACGGGTCGTGGTAGTAACGCAGAGGGTTTGACACGAGTTGCCCAGGGTGCCCCGCTGTTGGCCGATGGTGCCAGAAGCGGGAATTTTGCTCACATCCCGGTGTCCCTCTGTATCTCCTGTGGCGAGCCTCAGAACCTCAGCTCAGAATGAAACCCTGGCGCTCAATTGCAGTTCGCGCGGCGGCGTCATCGCCATAGTGATTGTTCCGAACTGCGGCGTGTTGACGAACCGGTTTGGCGTTCCCAGGTTCACCATGTTTAGAACGTTGAATGCCTCGCCACGAAACTCAAACGAAGCGCCCTCCGTCAGCCGGAAGGCGCGCACCAATGCGATGTCGAGAGTGCGCAAGGGTGGTCCATAAACGGAGTTCCGGCCCACATCACCGAACGTGTACGCGGGAGGCGCCGCGAATGCCGCCGGATTGAACCACATCTCCGACGTCCGGGTGCCGGGCCCAAAGACTGGCTGGCCTGTCGCATTGGCGCGAATGGGATTTTCGCCGAGCACTGTACCTGAGTTCGCGGTATCGCCGAAAACCGAAATCGTGAGTGGCATCCCGGATTCGATCTGATACACGGTACTGAATTGCCAATTCTGGGTAATCAGCCGTATCCACTCCTGCCGGTTCCAGGAAGGGATCGAATACACGCTGCTCAAAGCAAATCGATGCCGCACGTCGCAACCAGGGCCTTTCTCGGCGGCCAGATTGTTGTTGTTCTGCGGGATGGCCGATTCGTCCATAGGCGAGCGGAAATCCGGCGCATTCGTCAGGTTCTTCGAGAAGGTGTAGTTTGCCAGCAAACTGAGCCTGCGCGAGTATCTGCGCCGAACGTTCACATATCCAGCGTCGTACCAACTCTGAGCGGTGTCTTCCAGGAGATTGATCGTGCTCACCGGAAACGTCTGGCTCTGAATCACGGCATCTGTGCTGCTTGGAGTCAAGACGGTTCCGGGCACAAAGGTTAAGGTCTTGAACGGACGTCGTGGCCCGAGTGGCCCCGGTCCGGGAGGCGCATTGTTGATCAAGTGCGAGCGCTGCAGGTGAAATCCGCGCGCGCCCAGATATCCCACGTCAATCGTGGTGGCCGCGCCGAAGCTTTTCTCAATCTGTCCATTCCACTGCTGGATGTACTGCGCCGGGGCATGCGGGTCAAACGCCGTGAAACTGACTGTCGTCGGAGTCAAGGTTCCAACGCCGAGCACTGGCGTTCCAAAGTTCAGCTGGTTGGTGAAAAGCGCTGGCGGCGGCGTGTAATTGTCTGCCTGCTGCGTCTCCGGAAACACGTAGGGAACATTGTGCCGCTGGTTGCACCAGGTGTTCTGATCCACCGGCGTGTAGAAGATGCCGTATGCCCCGCGCAGCACGATCCCATGGCCGGGCAGATTCTTCGCGATGCCGATTCGCGGAGCCAGATTGTGCTGGTTGGCATACATCAGCCCTTTGGGATATCCGTTCTGCCCGCCGATGAATGGCGAAGGCACGCCGTCGTTGAAAATCAGATTGGTATTGGTATTATTGAGATCGTACAGTGGGCTCGTGTATTCATAACGCACTCCAACGTTCAGGGTCACGGTGGGCCGAACCTGCCAGCTATCTTCCGCATACAAGTCGTAGCCCCAATTGCGCAGATTCATTTGCGGGACACCCGCCTGCCGCTGCTTCACCGTGGGTAGCGACAGCAATAAACTCGCAAAACCATTTCCGCTGCCATCATTGAATCCGAACTGAGTCGTATATCCGTTCGTGAACTGGTAATAGCCCCGATTCTGAAAAAATCCCCACATTGGCCAGATGTATCGGCGTGCATCGCCACCAAACCGCAGAGCATGATGTCCACGTTGCCACGAGAACGTGTCGCGCAACTCGATCGTCGTGTCCCAGGCGTGCATCGGAGTGGCTGCAAACGTATCGCCGATCCCGGTGTATCCCTGTGCTGCAAACCAGGGCGCGCCCCAGGCTCCCGGCCCGCCGAATCCGATGCCTTTGATACCGAGCTGTCCAACAATGTCATTAGCGTTGTTATTCTGCGATGTGTGATTCATCGACAGCCGCGACAGCGCCAGCGAGGCCGCATTCAACTTGTTGCTCGAGAACACGTGGTTCCACGAGATCACGGCCTGCTGCGAAAAGTTATCAAACGGCGATCCGAATCCCGGCAGATTCTCCGTCGTCGCAGTCGTGCCATTCGACGGCGAGAATCCATTCTCCGCACCCAGCGAGTAACGCACCATCACGGTGTCGTTGTTCGCGAAGTCATGATCGACCCGCACTGTCCCCTGATCCTGGTAATGCGTCTCGTTCCGGATGTCGAGATAGTTGTTCGAGTCCGTTCCGGTTGTTGCCGCCATGCCCATACCCATACCCATTGACATCGTTCCCATATTTGGCATCGGCACGTATTGCATCAGAAACATTTCCAGCTGCGGATTGATTCGATCGCTGGGAATCTGATTGTTCGGGAACTGGCTGCGTGTATACGGATAATTCGACGCACTCACAGGCAGCGCAGGATTGTAAGCGGGATTCGCCACCGCGGTTGTCGGATCGTAGATCATGGTCGAGCTCATGCTGAAGTCGCCCATGACTTCCGCCTGCGTGGGCACCGTCAAAATCTGCGCATCGGCCTGCGAGAGGCGCAGCCCTTCATAGTTCACGAAGAAGAACGTCTTTCTTTTCTGTCCGAGCAGTGGCCCCCCGAACGACGCGCCAAAATTGTTCTGCACCAGATGGTTGTTGCCCATGGACTCGAACGGACTCGCATCGAAGGCTCCATTTCGCAGGAACTCATAGGCGGTCCCATGAAAACGGCTCGTGCCCGAGCGCGTCACAATGTTGATCTGCCCGCCGCCGGCTCCGCCCATGTCGGCGGTGTAACTGCTGGTCGCAACCTGAAACTCCATTACCGCATCGGGCGACGGGCTGAGATTCTGCGTGTTAAACGTGGGATCGGTATTGGTTGCGCCATCCAGCAGGAAGAAGTTGGCATTCGAGCGCGCCCCGCCAATCACCACCGCGGAACGCTGTCCTGGGCGCCAATATAGGGGGTTGGTTGCTCCGGTCTGCGCGCCGAATCCTACGTGGGCCCCGGGAACTGTCAGAACGAGATCGATCAGCATGCGCCCATTCAGGGGCAGCTCCTGAATCGATTTCGGCTCGACCACTTCTCCCACGCTCGCATCGGTCGAGCGGAGAATGTCCGCTGCCGCGGTCACCCCAATGGCTTCCTTGGCTGCGCCGATCTTCAACGAGACATCCACTGCCAGTCTTTGTCCGACTTCCACATGAATCGGCTGCACAACGGGCGCAAAACCGGAAGCGGAAGTCGTCAACTGATAGTCATCCGGCAGCAGAGCAGCCGCATAGAAAATGCCGTTCTCATTCGTGGAGACCGTTCGCGCGCTCCCATTGCTCAAGGAAGTCAGAAGGATGGTGGCATGCGCGATCGGCAGCGATTGTGCATCGGTGACTCGGCCGGAAACCGAAGCATAATTGCTCTGACCAGAAACAATTGCCGAAAGATATAGAGTGCAGAGAAGGACCCAAGCAGTTCGCATCGGTAGGCTCCCAACAAATATGAGCAGCGGGAAATGCCGGCGTTACCAGAAGCGGCCGTTCACCCACAGTTGAGAAAAAACACTGCCACTTCGAGTAGCGGAAACTGTATCGACGCCACGATTCCGCATCAATAATAGGAAAAGATTAAAGCGAGCCGAACCCGACGCCTCGTGGAGTACATCTCTAGTTTTTCGCAGATTGTTCGTTCAGCTGCGATCAGGCGGCGATCGATCTGGCAGCAAGCGACTGGCGCACTCGGCGGACCGCGTCGGGAATTTCCTGCACCGTGGTACCGCCAAAGCCGAGAATCAGTCCGTGCCGAGGTTCGCCCATGTACATGCGGGAGAGGGGCCAGAGGGAGAGTCTGTGTGCCACGCCGCGGCGGGCAACATCTTCGTCGTGGTGTCCCTTGCGGAGCAGCACGGTCAAGTGCATGCCGGCTTCGTCGCCGACGACTTCGATGTTGTCCCCGAGAATCCTGGTGAGATTATCGAACAGCACGCGTCGCAGGGCTCCATAGTGTACGCGCATTCTTCGAATGTGCCGCGCAAAGTGACCTTCCTCGATGAAGTCCGCGAGTACTTCCTGATAGAGCGTGGGCGGACCGAGATCCATGACGCGCCGCATGATGACAAAGCGTTCGAGCAGGTCGGGAGGAACCACGATATAGCCCAGCCGCAACGACGGGAATAAGACTTTACTGAAGGTGCCGATGTAAATCACACGGGAGTTCGAGTCAAGTCCCTGCAGCGACGCGATGGGCAGACTCTCATAACGATATTCGCTGTCGTAGTCGTCCTCGATAATCCACGCGCCCGAGGTCTGCGCCCACTCGATGAGTTGCAGGCGGCGCGCAGCGCTCATGGTCACGCCCAGCGGGAATTGGTGAGACGGAGTGACGAATGCAACGCGGGCACTGCGACACTTCCGGATGCCGGCGGCAACGTCCAATCCTTCCGCGTCGACGGGCACCGGTACCAGATGGCATCCATTCAATGCGAAGACGTCCCGCGCCAGCCGATAGCACGGCTCCTCCATCCAGGCTCGCGCGCCGGAATCGAGCAAGACTCGAGTAGCGATCTCCAGCGCCTGCTGGGAGCCGTTCACGATCAGAATCTGCCCGGCCTCGCAGCGGACAGAGCGCGAGGTTTTCAAATAGTTTGCGATGGCGCGGCGGAGGGATTTGTGTCCCAGCACATCGCCGTAATGTACAGATTCGGCGCTTAAGCCGCGACACCGGCGTGCGACCAAAGTAGACCAGATGTGTGCCGGGAATTGATCGACGGCCACCTGTCCCACTCGAAACGGTCCGAGGTGGATCTTCCAAGGCAAGTCTTCTTCATCGGGAAGATAGGAACAGCGCCGAGCCACTCCGCGGGGGCCGCGTTGGGTCGCAGGAGTTTTCGTGCCCGCGGGCCCGCTTGTCGTCATCTGTTCCGGCAATGAGCCAGAGATCACGGTGCCTGCGCCTAGGCGACTCTCAAGGTAGCCCTCGGCCAGAAGCTGGGCGTAAGCATTCAACACGGGGAAACGGGAGACGCCGATCTCCCGAGCCAGCACCCGCGTCGAAGGAACGCGCTGGCCCGCGCGAAGGCGCCCATCGACGATGGCCGCCCGAAACGCGTCATAGATCTGGCGATGAAGAGGTTGGGAGACTCTTCGGTCGACGGCGATCATCGGTAGGAACCCCGAGGCAACACGCTTCATCAGCGAGGGATCATAGTGGTCATGCCGAAACGACGTCAAGTGGGTATGGAGTCTGACCACTTGAGATGCAAGACTGAGCGCAACAGTCCAACCGCCGCAATCCGGGGGATATCGGGATGCTACGCATTCGCCATTGCCTGGAGTGTCCAAGTTGCGGGGTCCGGTATGTGATCTCTCTCAGCCCGTACAGCAATGGCTCTCGCATTATCGCCGCAGGAAATGGCGGTGGGGATGATTACCTTCTTTACTGCTCATGCCGGCGAGGCGCAAGCCGTTGGCTCGAGAGAGAGGTACTGCTCTGCGATGTCTCCCGAGCGGCCTACAAACGAGGCTTCGGAACACGCGAGGAAATCTGGTGCCCATCCAGCCACCGCGCAATGCGCGGCCATTCTGACGTCACAACAATCTCCATGACAAAAAGCGGCTGAGGACACAAGGGCTCTCTGCGCCCCGAAATCGACTTGGGGCTCTCTTACTGAACGGCGTTTGCCGAAACGTTATGCACGTTGCCGACGGCGGCTATGTCAACGAGTCCATAGGTCCCAAGGCCCGCAAACTGCGCGGGCCTCGGGACGACAAAACGAAAAAAGGCACAGCCGAAGCCGTGCCCTAATTCAATCCGAGTTGATCCGCGTGAATCCGCGGCGATGAAGCTCAGTCCCTGACCCCATCCATGAACGCCCGCAGCTTGCGGGACCTCGATGGATGGCGCAGCTTGCGCAACGCTTTGGCTTCGATCTGGCGGATGCGTTCGCGCGTTACCGCGAAGCTCTGCCCGACCTCTTCCAGGGTGTGCTCCGAGCCGTCTTCCAGGCCGAAGCGCATCTTGATGACTTTCTCTTCGCGTGGGGTCAGCGTGCGCAGGACCTGTCCAGTCTGGTCCTTCAGGTTCACGTTGATCACCGCCTCGGCCGGAGAAACCACTGCGCGGTCTTCGATGAAGTCGCCCAGATGCGAATCTTCCTCTTCGCCGATAGGCGTTTCGAGCGAGATTGGTTCCTGCGCGATCTTGAGCACCTTGCGCACTTTCGCCACCGGAATATCCATGCGCTTAGCGATCTCTTCCGACGTAGGCTCGCGTCCCAGTTCCTGCACAAGTTGACGTGAGGTGCGAATCAGCTTGTTGATCGTTTCGATCATGTGTACCGGAATGCGGATGGTGCGCGCCTGGTCGGCAATCGCGCGGGTGATGGCCTGCCGAATCCACCACGTGGCGTACGTCGAGAACTTGTAGCCACGGCGGTATTCGAATTTGTCGACGGCCTTCATCAGTCCGATGTTGCCTTCCTGAATCAGGTCGAGGAACTGCAGTCCACGGTTGGTGTATTTCTTGGCGATGGAGACTACCAGCCGCAGGTTGGCTTCAATCAGCTCGCGCTTGGCCTGCTCGGCGTCCATGTCGCCCTGGATGATCTCGCGCTGTGTACGCTTGAGTTCCGGGAACGACACGCCGGTTTCGAGCTCGAGCTTTTCGATCTCGGCGCGGATGGAGCGAGCCTGCCGGCGATATTCCTTCTTCTGCTCTTCGCTGCGGGTCGACTCCGCCTTGCGCTCAAGGTTCGTGGCTTGGCGGTCGAGTGAACGCATGCCGTCGACGGTTTTGTTGAGCCGCTCGATCAGCCGCTTGCGCTCGGTGTTGGTGAATCCGAGACGGCGGACGGCAATCGACACGGCAACGATCGCGCGCGCCAGCTTGCGCCGCGACCGCCGATGATCGCGCGGATTTTTCTTCTGCGAAACTTCCTTGAACTTCTCTTCGAGCACCCCGGCCTTCTTGTACAGCTTGGCCATGTCGTCGATCTTGCCGGTGAACTCGTTAAGGCGGTTCTGCAGGATCTCATCAGTGATCTCCTCTTCGTCGAAGGTGACCACTTCCTTGATCGAGCGGACGTTTTTCTTGAGGTCTTCGCCCAGGGTCAGCAACTCGCGGATCACGATCGGTGACCGCGAGAGTGCCTTGAGCACGCGCAGTTGTCCGCGTTCGATGCGCTTGGCGATTTCCACTTCGCCTTCGCGCGTGAGCAGCGGAACTGTTCCCATCTCGCGCAGATACATGCGGACGGGGTCGTTGGTTTTTTCCAGTGCGCCGGGCGTCAGGTCCAGCTCGACGTCCTCGCCCTCTTCCAGATCTTCAAAGCCTTTCTTATCGAGTCCATGCGAAGGCAGCTTGGGTCCTTCCAGGACGTCGATGCCTTGCGTACCAATTGTGGTCAGCAGATCGTCAAGGTCTTCGGGACTGTGCACGTCATGCGGTATGAGGTCGTTGACCTGGTCATACGTGAGATATCCCTTTTCTTTTCCTGTGTCGATCAGCTTTTTTATGTCGTCGAACTTATCGTCTAGAGCCAAACGGTTTCCTCTGAAAACTCAATTTCACTCACGCCGGGTGCGTGTGGTAAATTCCGGATAGGTGGGAATTCTGGGTCCAGCGGGATTGTGCCATATGGCACAAACTTATAGAGTTTAGCACTTCCAGAGCCTAGTGTCTATCGAGTGCCCGCCGTAGTTCCCGTATCTCCGCGCCTGCCCGCCCATGAGTCCTTTTAAATACTTAGATGGCTGGTAAAGCTGTTTTGTTTCAGTTGGTTTTCGCAGTTTTTTGTGTAGGGGGACGCCTTTGTTCGACCCCGCGAACCCTGAGCGAAGTGTGGCGGCAGGCTGCGTGAACACAATGGCTCTCGCTCCTGCCACCCCATTCTGCCTTAATTGCGCGCTCCGCGCGCAACCCCGGACGAAGGCCTCCGGGGCTACAAAACCTCACGAGGCCCTCGCCTCCGGACCGGGATCCCGCAATGCCAAGCTGATCCGCCTGGCCTCCTCGCTCAAGGCGATCTTTTGCCTCAAATCGGCATTGGGACCTAAACCCTTGAGCTGCCGCTGGACTTCATCGAGCTGACGCTTCAAGTGAACCCGGCGCAGGGCGCGGACTGCAGCCTCAAGGATCTCGGCGGTCAGTTCCTCTTCTTCTTTCAGCAAGATCGAGGCCAGCAGACGCCGGTCGGATTCCGTAGGCGGAATCTCAAGAACGTCAGCGACTTCACGACCCGCGTTGAGCAGGGATTCGGCGAGTGCTTCGGTGGCGAGCCCGCGGTGCAATCTCTCGTTTTGGAGGACGAACTGGGCCTGCCGAGCCGGATCGAAATCTTCCTCGGCACCGTCGCGCATCGAGACATGCTCCTCGTTTGATTGCATCTGTCGCGCCGAGGCCAAGGCGCGGATTAAAACCTTTTCAGCCTCAGTCACCTGAGCTTCGGCCGGTGCCTTCACCGCCGACGTCGAGCGGGTGCTGGCGGCGTGCCGGAGTTCCTGTCGAAGCACGGCGGAGTCGATCTGCAGCTTCTGGGCGATCTCCTGCGCAAGCTCGTCGCGCATGATCCGGCTCGGCACACGCTGGATGTGAGGCAGCAGATAATTCACGGCCCTGTGCTTGCCTTCGGCGCTGCGGATGGGAAATTGAGTCCGGGCGCGCTCAATCAGGTAGTCGAAGTATTTCTGTGAGTGACGGAGTGCCTCCTGGTACGCATCCTTGCCTTTGCGGCGGATGTAAAGGTCGGGGTCGAATCCCTGCTCGAGCGTCAGGACTTTGATCTGAAATTCTTCCTCGATGAGCAGGCCTAAAGTGCGCTCGGTTGCCTTGGCACCGGCAGTGTCGGGATCGAAGTTTACGACGACGTTCTTGCTGAAGCGTCCGAGCAGCTTGGCCTGCAACTCGGTGAAGGCGGTGCCGGAACTGGCGATCACGTTGTGGAACCCGGCGGCATAGACGGAGATGCAGTCCATCTGTCCTTCAACCAGGATGGCGTAATCAAACTTCTTGATCCACTCCTTGGCGAGGTCAAGATTGAACAGAACTTTGCTCTTGGAGTAGATCGGTGTCTCGGGTGAATTGAGGTACTTTGGCCCGGCCTTTTCATCTGTGGAAAGAGTGCGTCCCGTGAATGCGATGACCTTTCCGGCTTCACTCGCGATGGGGAACATGACGCGGTTGCGGAATTTGGAGTACATCGTTAGTCCCGTGTCTCGAGTGCCGAGTCCCATGCCTGGAGCCGCGAGCTTCGAGCCGCGAGCTTCGAGTACCGAGCCATCCGCGGTAGCTTTCGCCGATTCCACCTCTTCGCTCGAAGCTCGGAGCTCGGGGCTCGTGGCTTCCTTCCAGGAAAACAACCCACTTTCACGAAGAACCTCTTCGCTGAATTCGGCCTTCAATCGATCGCGCAATAGAAACCCAGAGTCCGGCGCGTACCCGATGCGGAACTTTGCGACCATTTCGTCGGTGAGACCGCGTCCAGCCAGATATTCTCGGGCGCGGGCGCCCTCGGGGCGGCGCAGGCACTCTTGGAAGAAAGCGACGGCGCACTCATGCACATCCAGCAACTGCCCACGCATCCGCGCTTCTTTGGCCTCGCCTGGAGTGGAGTAACTCGCCTTGGGCAGCGGGATGCCCAGTTTTTGCGCGACCAGGCGCACAGCTTCAGGGAAGGTAATATTCTCGATCTTCTGCACGAAGCTGAAGACGTCCCCGGAAACGCCGCAGCCGAAGCAGTGATAAAACTGCCGCGTGGCGTGGACAGAGAACGACGCCGTTTTCTCGCCGTGGAATGGACACAGTCCGGCATAGTTCTGCGCACCGGCCTTCTTCAGCTTGACGTAGTCGCCGATGATGCGGACGATATCCGCCTGCTGCTTGACCGTATACGCAAAGTCGCCAGGGTTCGCCATTTCGGGAGCAGGTTGAGGGTAACAAATGGAAACTCCGGGGAGAATAGCGGATTGATGTGGAACGATGTGCAAAAGCGGCTCAGGGTCGCGTCTCCACCATGTCAACGATGTTTCTAGTCTCACGCTGCAAGCGCGATCTCCAAATTGCCGGCGAGGGTTTCGAACCGCAGCCCCTTCCGTTACTTCAGTTTGCTCGAAACTGAATTAAACCAAGAGATTGAATGAGTTAGGCGGTATCATACGCGGGTGGGGTACCCGAAGATCGCGCGGGCGCTAGCTCTTCTGCTGCTGATGGCGGCGTCTGTCTGTGCGCAAGAATACAGTTTTCGTACCTTTGGGAACGCCGACGGGCTTAACAATCTCGCCGTTCGACAGATCTATCAGGACCGTGCGGGTTTCATTTGGGTGAGCACGGAAAATGGCATCTTCCGGTACGACGGAGACCGTTTCGAATCTTTTGGGCCGGGAGAGGGGATTCCGATCTCCTCCGCAGTTGCATTTGGTGAAGCTCCAGACGGCTCTCTTCTGGCCGGGGGAAGCTTTGGGCTCTACCATCTGCGCGGCAACCGTTTCGAGAAGCTTCGCTTCACATTCAAGACGGTCAGTTGGTCCCAAGGAATCCAGTCCGATGGCAAGGGACACACTTATCTTGCTACGGACGCTGGTCTGATCGAACTCCACACTGAACCTGGACATGAGGGATTTGTGGAGCACACGTTTCCTCAGGTGGCCACCTCCGGACCAAGTGCTGGTGCGGTTCTAGTGGACGGCGCCGTCCTCTGGTACGGATGCGGACAGCAACTGTGCCGTGCGGACCAAAGTGGGACTCGAGTCTTCGGACGAGAAAGCGGACTTCCGGAATTCCCCTTGATGGTGATCCGCAAGGACCACGAAGGAAATCTCTGGGTGCGAGCGCGGAATGCGGCGCTGCTGGTACTGTATGCCGGCCAAACCAAGTTCCGAAAGCCCTCTGCGCCGATTCGAGTCAGCGTGGTAGGAATTCCCGACACAGATACCGACGGGCGGATTCTGATTCCCTCTCCAGATGGCTTGTTGATCGGTGACGCAAAAGGGTGGCAAAAAATAGATCAGTCCGTCGGACTTCGCGGGGTAGTCTATTCGGTTTTCGAGGACCGGCAGCGCTCCCTGTGGATCGGCTTGGCGGGCCGGGGACTCGCCCAGTGGCGAGGTTACCAGGAGTGGAAGAGCTACTCTACGGCCAGCGGCCTGGCGAGCGACATTGTATACGAGATCCGGCCGCAGTCCGACGGGACACTCTGGGTTGGCACCGAGGGCGGACTGCTGCGAGGCGAGCGGCAACAATCCGGTATCCGGTGGAAGAAGGTGGCGGGCCTGGATAAGTTTCCGGTCCACAGCGTCCGTCAGGCTTCGAACGGGGACCTGTGGATCGGCACTGAGGCGCATGGTGCCGCCCTGTTTCATGTTAGAACAGGCACGGTGAAGTGGTTTGGCGAGGCACAAGGCCTCATGGGCAAATCGCCCTATACCTTGCGCTTCGATCGTGGCCAGCGGCTGTGGGCGGCGACCGAAGCTGGTCTTTTCATGGCCGCGGCCCCGTATCGAAAGTTTGTGCGTGTTGCCGAAATCCCGCCGAATCGAATGTGGGTGGTCGCCGAGGGTCGCGATGGCACCATCTGGGCGGGAGGTGCTGACGGACTCTTCGCCTACACCAATGGGCAGTGGAAGAACTTCACCCGCAACGACGGGCTTAGCAACCAGGAAGTGCTCGCGCTGGGCGCGGCGCCGGACGGCGAGATCTGGATCGGGTATCGTTTCGGCGGCGGCATTGACCGTGTCCATCTGCAGGCAGGCGCGCTCACAGTTGCGAAAGGAGTGCAGAGACCTGGCACTGACGGGCTGGTTTATTTTCTGGAGTTCGACGCATCGGAACGCTTGTGGGCGGGCACGGAGCAGGGTGTGGACCTGTGGAACGGTTCCCGTTGGAGTCACTATGACACAAGCGACGGATTGGCGTGGAACGATTGTGATCTGAACGGGTTCGCGCAAGGGTCCGACGGCACAGTCTGGATCGGAACCAGCGGAGGACTCTCGGAGTTCAGGCCCACTCCGCGCCTAGTCCCCGAGGAACCTGTCGAGGTTGCTTTCACAAAGCTTGTCGTGGGAGGAGCGGACGTCTCCAGGCAGATGAACCCGTCCTTCAGCGCGCGCAGCAATTCTCTGATCGCGCGATATTCCGCGCTCAACGTCTCCAACGACCACCGCATTCTGTTTCGCTACCAACTCAACGGCACGAATTCCGCGTGGACCGAGACCACTCAAAGGGAACTGCAGTTCGCAGAACTGGCGCCCGGATCCTATCGCCTGGAGATCGAGGCGCAGGACGACGACGGCGTCTGGAGTGAGCATAAGGCGGAATTCGCATTCCGCATTCTCGCCCCGTGGTACTCGTCGTGGTGGTTCATCGGCATCTGCGGATTGACGCCCGTGCTGGTTGCAGGGGTGGTGGTCCGACTGCGGATAGTAAGCGGGAAAAGAAGAGAACATGAACTCAAGCAACTGCAGGCGGCGCACGACGAAATCAGAAATCTGGCGTACTTTGATCCGCTGACCGGCCTGCCCAACCGCCGCCTCCTGTTGGATCGGTTACAACAAACGTTGGCGGCCGGCTTCAGAAGCAACCGCAAGCGCGCTTTGTTGTTCGTCGATCTGGACGATTTCAAGACGCTGAACGACACCCTCGGTCATCACATTGGCGACCTCCTGCTGCAGGAAGTGGCTCGGCGTATTGTCGCCAGCATCCGCGAAGCCGACACCGTAGCGCGACTGGGCGGAGACGAGTTTGTTGTTCTGCTCCAGGATCTAAGCGAACAGCCCGAGGACGCCGCAGCTCAGGCAAAGATCGTAGCGGAGAAGATTCTCGCCACGATTCACCAGCCCTATCTGCTCGATGGCCGCGAATGCCGGAGCAGTTCCAGCATCGGAATTACGGTATTCGGGAATCGACGAGACAGCACCAATGAGGTTCTGCAACAAGCGGATATTGCGATGTATCAGGCCAAGGCAGCGGGCCGTAATACGCTGCATTTTTTCGCCCCGGCGTTGCAGGCAACCGTCAATGCCCGCGCGGAGATGGAGGAAGATCTCCGACAGGCGATCAACACCAAGGGTTTCAGGCTCTTTTACCAGGCGCAAGTGGATCGTGGCGTGTTGATCGGGGCTGAGGCTCTGGTACGCTGGCAGCACCCGAAGCGCGGCCTTTTGCCTCCCGGGGAGTTCATTCCCTTGGCAGAGCAAACGGGGCTGATACTGGCATTGGGAGACTGGGTACTGGAAGCGGCCTGCAAACAAATTGCGGCATGGGCGACCCGGAAGAGCACTGCCGAACTAACGGTGGCAGTGAATATCAGCGCTCGGCAATTGCTCCATCCGGGCTTCGTGAAAAATGTGCTGCTGACTCTGGATCGCACCGGAGCCAATCCACGAAACCTGAAACTGGAACTGACCGAGAGCATGTTCGTGGAGGATCTTGAGGATGTCGTTGCCAAAATGTCCGAGCTAAAGTCGCACGGTTTGAGATTCGCTCTGGACGATTTCGGTATGGGTTATTCGTCCCTCGCGTACCTGAGGCGCTTACCCCTTGACCAATTGAAGATCGATCAGGAGTTCGTCCGCGACATTTCGGTCGATGCCAGCAGCAGCGCAATTGCACAGAGCATCATTTCCCTGAGCAAAGCAATGGGGTTGTCGGTCATTGCCGAAGGCGTGGAAACGGAAGAACAGCGCGACTTTCTGGCTCGCCTGGGCTGCCACGCGTTTCAGGGCTTCCTGTTCAGCGGGCCCGTGCCTCCAGACGAGTTCGAATTGCTGTTGCAGAGGTCGGCCAAGGCCGCGGGCCAGAATCATTAGAAACCGCAAGTATCTCCTATCAACATAGCGGTTGCCTGTAGCGTGAGTGGAGCAAAACTTCCCTCCATTTCAGATGTCGTTTCTACAAAGTCCTTCCCAACCGCAAATGGTTTTGATGGGCTCATCATTCTTTGGGAAAGATATCGGTCACTTTTGGCCAGACGTTCACGGCGCGCTAGCGGTTTGGTTCATTGTCACGCATTCACAGCAGGATCCCAGCCGTGATGCGTTTTTGAATCAGGAATCCGGATCGGCTCAAACATTCAGTTCCACCAGCGTTGCACCACCGCCGCCTTCGTTTTGCGGAGCCTCGGTGACCGAGGCGACATGGGGGTGCTGTTGCAGCATTTGACGCAGGGCTTTGCGTAGGATGCCCATACCGCTGCCGTGGACAACGCGGACTCGTGGAAGGCCGGCCAGGAATGCGCGGTCAACGAACTTTTCCACCTCGCGCGAAGCCTGATCTACGGTCTGGCCGATTACGTTGATTTCAGTTGGGACGTTCCCGCCTTCGCTTTCCAACTGGACCGACACACCTCGGGCGCGCGCCGCCTTCACCGGCGTTTCTGAGACGGGACGCGAACTTGCGAGCACTTCGGCGATATCGTCGCGCGCAATCTTCATCTTCATCGGGCCGATCTCGACTTCGAAGTGTGTGTCGCCGATCTTGCGCGCGACTCGGGCGGATCGCCCCGTGGACTTTAACTTGATGGTGTCGCCCTCGAGCACGTGCTTGACGACTTGCGGCTGGGCGTGTGGATCGCCCTGGTCGGCTCCGGTGGAGTGCGCGACTACGGTGGCGTCAAATTGCTCGCGGAATTCACGGCGCAGCTTGGCGATGCGGCGCTCGGCGTCTTTGGAGAGCTTCTGCGCGGCGGCACGATCCTGAATCGCATTGACAGCCTCGCGCGCGTGATACTCGAAATCGCGCAGCACGCTCTCCAGCTTCTTTTCCATGTCGCGGACTCTCGCTTGCTGGTCCTTTCTTCCTTCCGCCGCCAAGCGATGCTTCTCTCGTTCGATATCCTGCTGGCTTGTCCGCAGGCGCAGCCGCTCACTCTCTGCCTCGCGCAATTCAGCGTGCAGCTTATCGAGGAACTGGCCAACGTCACGGGCCTGCGTACCGAGCTTGGCACGCGCGGTCTCGATGATCGACGGATTCAGTCCCAGGCGTTGGGCGATATTGATTCCGGCAGACGCACCCGGTACGCCGACTTTCAGTTCGTACGTAGGTTGGAGAGTGCGCTCGTCGAATCCGACGGCGGCGTTCAGAACTCCGGGCGTGTTGGCCGCATACACCTTGAGCGATGTGTGATGTGTGGAGATGATCGTCATGCAACCGATGCGGCCGAAGTGGCTGGCGATGGCCACGGCCAGAGCCGCGCCTTCCTCGGGATCGGTGGCGGAGCCGAGTTCATCCAGCAACACCAGCGAGTGAGGTGTAGCTGTGCGCGAGATGAAATCGATGTTGGTGACATGAGCCGAAAATGTCGACAGGTTCTGCTCGATCGACTGATAGTCGCCGATGTCGGCCAGCACCGCGTCAAACACTGGAACTTCGGCGCGGTCGGCCGGAACGGGCAGGCCGGACTGGGCCATTAGGGCGAGGAGTCCCGCAGTTTTCAGGGTTACCGTTTTGCCGCCGGTGTTCGGGCCGGTGATGATCAGCTGGCGGCAGTCGCCTTCGAGTTCTACGCTGACCGGGACTACCGAGAGGCCTTTTGCTTTCAGATTTCGTTCCAGTAGAGGATGCCTCGCGTTGTGCAGCAGGAGGCGTCCTTCGGTTGCCGGACGCGCGGGGTGCCCGTTCCCACCCTCTTCTTGCACGTCTCCGAACAGCTTCACTGCTACGCAGTTGTAGTCTTCTGCGAATCTGGCTTTCGCGAATTGCAGTTCCAGTTCCTCCAGAACATCTTGCGCGGACCCGATCTGCTCCGCTCTTGTGCTGATTTGCCGCGTCATTTCCTGCAGGATACGGTGAATTTCGGCCTGCTCTTCTTCGAGAAGGCGCACCAGTTCATTGTTTTGCTCGATGGTTTCGAGAGGCTCGACGAAAACGGTTTGACCGCTGGAACTGGCGCCATGAACTACACCTTGCACCCGGCGTTTCTGTTCGACCTTGACCGGGATGACGAAGCGCTCGCCGCGGATGGTGATGAGTTCGTCCTGCACGGTGCCGCCCTCGGACAGGCGGCGCAGGTATCCCTGCAGCGATTGCTGAATGGCGTGGCGCTGGCGCTCGATTTCGCGGCGGATGCGGGCGAGTTCGGGCGAGGCTTTGTCTTCCAGCGTGCCGTCGGGCTGAATCTTGTTGCGGAAATAGCGCAGGAAGTCAGAGAAGTCTTCGATCGAGAGAGAGCTGACTTCGTGCCACTCCGAGCGCATGGCGGCTGGAGGATTCTGAGCAATCTGTCGCCACTGGGCGGCACGATCGACAAGGGCGATGATGTCGCGGATCTCAAGGGTCTCTAGTGCAGCTCCGGCGATGCGTGACTTGTTCAGCAGAGAAACGATGTCCGTGAGGCCGGAGAAATCAAACCGGCCTCCGACGCGGCGGAATTCGCGGATCTCGGACGCTAGCGTCTGCTGGCGCGCAATCCAGTCGCTGTTGGTGGAGGGAGCTAATTCCGCGACCCGGGCCTGGCCGAGGGGGGACGAGCAGTATCCGCGCAGCAGTTCGCGCAGGGAATCGAATTCGAGCACGCGCGCGGAGTTGTGCTGTAGCCCGGTTGGCATCTGGATTTATGTTACAGGAGGGGGTGGGTTGGGATTCGGTCTTCGGCCCTCGTTAGTCGCGCGGGCCCGCTTTGCTCGCCGGACCTACCCGACTACCTTCGATCGCTCCGGCCAGGCGGGCGAGGCGCCCGTGCCTACACGAGCAGCTCAGCCTGCGGCACCGGCGCTTTGCGCAGAGGTTTGAGATAGCGCGGGGATCTTCACTTGAAACACGGCGCCGCCTTCCGGCTTGTTGCGGCATGTGATCTGGCCACCGTGGTCCTGTACCAGGCCGTAGACGGCGCTGAGACCGAGGCCTGTGCCTTTACCTACCGGTTTCGTCGTATAGAAGGGATCGAAGACGCGCTGCGGCTCGCGAATGCCGGGGCCAGAGTCGGAGAACTGCAGGAGGACATCTGTGTCCTGGCGCTGCGCAGAGATCTCAAGCACGCCCCCACTTTCTTCGAGCGCATCGATGGCGTTTTCGATGATCTCGATGCACATCTGGAAGAGCTGATTGGCATTGCCGCGGACGGGAGGGAAATCCTTATCGATCGAAATCTTGAATTTGATCTTGCCGGACTGGCGCCTGGATTCCATCAACTGTGCTGCACGATTGAGGAGCAGCGAGAGATCGACAACGACCTTCTCACCCGGCGCCTGCCGCGCAAAGCTGAGAAGATTAGCGACCAGGTCCCGCGTCCGGCGAGCCTGATTCACGATCTTGCGCAGCAGAGTGTTTTGCTCATCGGTGAGCTTTTCCTTGGACCAGAGCTGTTCCGAGTAGCTCATGACGGCGTTGAGGGGATGATCGATTTCCTGAGCCGCGCCGGCGATCAGGTTTCCCAGGGACGCAAGCTTCTCCTTCTGAACAAGTTGACTCTGAAGCTTCATCTGGCTGTCATACGCGTGGCGGGACTCGCCCAGCAGCGACATCAGCGTCTGGTCCTGCAGGTATTGGCGCAGGAAAACGAAAGATCCCAGCAGCAGCATGGCGAGGAGCACCGCGTAGACGCGGAAGTAGCGCGAGGGCGCGGGAGAGTGGTCGTACAGTACGCTCCACATGCCGAGCACGGGCAAAGAGAGAATGGCCAGCATCGCGAGTTGGGGCACGAGGTCCTTCCAGCGGCGGTCGAGATTGAATTCGACGGACTTCAATTCCCAATGGCGCGTGGAGACAGCCGCGGCGACGATCCATGCGAGCGTTCCAACGAGTGGAACATCGTAGAAACTGCCCGAGTAGTACTTACTTTGGGCTTCGGCGCGGTCGAGGAACTGCGAGTTGATACCGTACAACACGGACGCACCCAGGAGGTGCAGGTAGAGACGACGCCAGCCTCCAGAACTTGTCAGGGCGGCAAGAATCAGAACACCCACCAGCAGGGCATTCTCGACTGCGTAGAGTCCGTCATAGTAGATGTTGTAATTGCGGACATCGAGCACGACATATTGGTGCGGGAACACGATGAACGCGTAGAGAAAGATCCACCAGCCAAACAGCATCAGGAAATTCAGCAGACTGGAAAGAATCTTCCCGCGCTTGCTGACGAGGTCGGGACGCCAGGCTATGGCGGCTATCATCGGCACCGTATGGAAGAACAGAATGACGTCGAAGAAAAAGGGATCGGGGATCGGACGGCGGAGGATGACTTCCCACACAGTCCAGGCGATCTGGTTGATGGTCCAGAGCAAAAATCCGAGGAGCATGAGCGCCCAGAAGCTGCGCTCCTGGCGTGGGCGGGAAAGGGCGTTGGAGCCGCAGATTGCGAGGCCGACGAGCATCAGCGCCAGGCCCGCGAGATCGGAGAAAGCCGTGAGCGCGGGGCTGGATTGATGGGTGGACAGGCAGACGCCGGCAAAGGCCAGAGTGATTGCGGCCGCTGCAAAGAACCAACGGTGGCGACGTACGAGACCCATTTTGCTCATTCTATGAGGTTTGCTTGCCGAATCCGAGGAAGATCCGGGACTCCTGTGGTTACTTTGGTCACAGAAAGCCGGTGGTCCGTGATCCGCGTTCACTGGTCAGGAGAAGCTCAGATCGTCTGACTGCATCGCAGTGCTTTGTCGCGGGAATGGTGATCGCAGATGTTCTAGAATCAAGACTGGGGTTGTGTTGGTGAATCGTCCCCTCGAAGGTGGTCCCTCATGGCATTTCCCGTTACCCGTCTTCGCCGGTTACGTCGTACGGCTGAACTGCGCAACATGGTGGCTGAGACACGGCTGACGCCGGATGCGTTTGTGTATCCCATGTTCGTGTGCCCGGGGGAAGGTGTGCGCAAGGAAGTAAGGTCCATGCCAGGAGTGTTCAATCTGTCGGTGGACGAAGCGGTGAAGGAAGCGAGGGAGGCGCATGCGCTAGGCGTGCCGTCGGTGATTCTATTTGGGTTGCCGGACAAGAAAGATGAAGTGGCTACCGGGGCCTGGGCCGAAAACGGGATCGTGCAACAGGCGACGAGAGCGATCAAACGCGAAGTGCCGGGGCTGGTTTTGATGGGAGATGTTTGCCTGTGCGAGTACATGTCCCATGGGCATTGCGGGATTGTGAAGGCCACGCACGCTCCGCAGTCGCTGGGCGCCGCGGCCAGAGACTCGATCACGGCGGTCGCCGTCCGAGACGGAGACGAGAAAGAAAAGGCGATCGAGAAGCTTGCGGGAAAGGTCAAGCGGGCGGCGGAAGCGAGTTATGAAATCGTGAACGATGCGTCACTTGAATTGCTGGCGCGGACTTCAGTTTCGCTGGCGAATGCCGGCATTGACATCATCGCCCCGTCTGACATGATGGACGGACGCATTGCTGCGATTCGGCGCGCACTGGATGAAGCCGGATACATCAACACCCCGATTCTCTCCTATGCCGCCAAATTCGCCTCAGGGTTCTATGGGCCATTCCGCGAGGCAGCGGATTCGGCGCCCCAGTTCGGAGACCGCCGGTCGTATCAGATGGACGGGGCGAACGTGCGGGAGGCGATGCGCGAGATTGAAGAGGATATCAAAGAAGGCGCGGACATGATCATGGTCAAGCCGGCGATGCCGTATCTGGATGTAATCGCGGCAGCACGCGACCGGTTCGATTTGCCGCTGGCCGCCTACCAGGTGTCGGGCGAATACGCGATGATCGAAGCCGCCGCGCGGAATGGATGGATCGAGCGCGAAAGGGTGATGATGGAGTCGCTGCTGAGCATCCGGCGCGCGGGCGCAAGTATGATCCTGAGCTATTACGCGAAGGATGCTGCGAAGTTGTTGGGTTAGGGATCCAACGAAATTCCCCAAGTCTGGCAACATCGGCCAGAAGTGGGGCACCCAGTTTTCTTTTGCTTGCTGCGCTCAGCCGCCGAGCGAGCGCCCTGTCCCTACGTGAGGCTAGTCTTTACTGGGCTTCTTCGGCGTCAAATCGCATGCCTTCTGAACCCGGTTGACATCCAAACCTTCAGGGGCGAATTCGGCGATCTGGCGGCCGCTCCGGGTGGGAATGGCGACGTTGAAGACGTGCGCTTGCATTATGCCGCGGGCAGTGCCTTTGTCCATCGATAAGAAGCGGTCTTGCCAGTTCCATCCCTTGGAATAGTGAACGTCATCGACGCGGACTTCGGCTTGCAGTTGCGGCTGGCCCCAGAATCCCGGACGGTTTGGCGGGACGCGGACCGAGGGATTGAAGCTGGATAGTTTGTATTTTCCATTTTCGCAAACGAGTTCGACTCTCGGCTTGTACTCGGGATCCTCGCGGAAATAGTTCTCGGCGAGGAGTTCGAAACGGATGCGCTTAGCGCCCGTCATCTTATCTTCGCTTTGAAACATCATCCATTTGCCGCCGGCGCTGACGCCGTCACTTTCGCCCTGATAGGGGCTTAGAGAACCCTCTTGCGCGAATGCCGATGCCGCAAACAGACATACACAGGCCAGAAGTGCTTTATGAGAAGTGCGCGGTCCGATCACAGTGCCTCCGAACAGATACCCCATTAGGTAGAACCCGTAAACCGGTGGAAAAGTTGCGTATTTCATTCTGTGTCGGGCTCGCAGGCGCCCTGCGCTTCGCTCCGGGCGCGGGCGGACGACAGGCTCCGCCCCTACACACGCGCAGGCCTGGGAACACTACCGCGTATTGACCTTGAGGACCATGTACACCTGCGAGCGGTCGTCGAACTGACTCACTGACTTGGTATCGCTTTTGTGGTCCTTGAACTGGGCATAGACTTCGTAGTCGACGGCTGCGGTAAGAGCGGGAAAACGATAGCCACCATCTTTGCCGACGATATAGGTTCTGACAGTGCGCGTCCGCGTATTGGTGACGTAAACCACTGCGTCCGGAAGCGGATTATCGTCGTTGTCGAGGACCTTTCCAAACAAGAGCTTGCCAGTCGCCTTGTTGTCCTTTTTATCGGGGGAGGCGTACAGGGTGGTAGTGAGGGCGATGAGAACGAGAGAAAACGCAACAGCTTTCATCACGCGGGTACGGTGATTCATGCTCTGATTATTGTCTCACGGCAGGGAAGAAAAGAGCAGTGTGGGCACGGTGACTACTGGGTACATCCTTCTGATGAATCAGTTCGAGTCTCTTTAAATCTTTCGACCCGTTAGCGGATCGGAATCGTTCCAGGTGCCGCTGAGGCTCTGCTCATCTGCACTGATCGTAAAGGTCTCTACCGTCCCGGTTCCAGTCCAACAAATGAGGAAGGTTGAAGTGAGCCGGCCGAAGTAATAACCAGAGTCGTTTGTGAAGGGAGCAGCCTTGCTGGTCGGGCGGGTCTTGGTGTACCAGACGCGTCCCCGCTGGAAGAAATAGAAGTACGATACACCGCGCCAGGTGACTTCCCACCAGCCGGCGAGTTTGGAATCCTGAGGGTTGACCGGATCATCGTGACCGAAGTGAATCAAAGTGTAGGTGAAGCCTTCGTTTTTGTGGGGTGCATCCCAGTCTTCATCGAAGCGAGATTTGGTGTGGCAAGAGATAGTTGAGTCCGAAACGAAGATGGCGCTGTGTACGTAGCCGCCACCCAGTTCTCCCCCGGGAGGGGCGATGTAGAGGATAACGTCGCCTTTCTTCATCACCCCGTTATCAATAATTCGCTTGGCGCGGTCGGCAGGGATCTCGCTGCCCACCGTCTTGGTGAAGGAGAGATTACGCAGAAACGTATTCACGTAGGGGACCCAATCCGTCTTCAAATCACGGACGCCTCCGGCGGTGAGGCAACTGGAGAGAAAGTGCGCGCAATCTCCCAAACCGTCCCAACCTTGAAACATGACGGTGGCGCCGCCCGGACCAACGAAGGTTCCCGCCTCGAATTCAGTTTTGGTGATGCCACGTTCCGTATGCGTAAAGGGCTGGAGCTTGACCGACCACGCCGACGGAGGAGTCAATCCCATCTGGCGCTTCGCCGCGTCAACTGAAATGGAGGGACCACCGATGATGGAGATGACGCCATCGTGACAGTTTGTTTGCCAGTGAGTACGCGCGTAGTCTACCGCGGCATTTCGATCGTATGGCATTACAATTCTCCCGCTCCCCAACGATCCAACCCACAGATGCTGGCGTTCCCCGAGCCACATGTTCTGAACGGCTTCGGGGGCAGCCACAGCCTTCTCTGAATCGGCGAAAGCCCCACCGTCTCTACTGTATGGTGCAGATGAGAACCGCGTCGTTTCGCGGCAAAAGGGGAACAGCTGAAAGGGAGAGCAGAAACGACTTAGTATGCGAGGTGCAGGCCAACATCTTGTCGCTCGTCTTTGTAGACGTGAACCGTGATTTCCTGGACGAGGTGGACGGGCTTGCCGTCGGCGGTCTTCAAACCTTTAAGGTCGGCCCAGAGGACGTAATCAGATTCGCCGGCTGGAACGCGCTGAGCGAACTCTCCCCGGCGGTCCGAGTAGACTTCCCAGCGGGCCTTGTTGGGCTTGTCCTTGCCCTTGCGGATCTTTACGGTGACGCCGTAGACGGGGCGATCGTCTGGTCCCCAGACAGTTCCGACTATGAGAGCGTAAGGCTTGCCGCTGGATTTTTGAGCTGTGAGCAGGCTATCCCGAGAACCGAGAGTCGGCAGGAGAACTGCAGCGGTGACCAACCCCAACCCTGCAAGCTTGCGGAAACGCGGAGCATCGCGATCAGGAATAATCACCGTCTTCGCTCTCCTCCTCTTCTTCCTCTTCGTCTTCCTCGTAGCCCTCTTCGACGGCTTTCAACTCGAGCGGACTTGTGGTGACGACTTCGAAGTCGGTGCCGCATTCGGGGCAGGAGATAACTTCACCCTCGTCGACTTCTTCCTCTTCCACATCGAGATTGCTTTCACACTCCGGACAATGCACCATAAGGCCTCCCTCGCCTATTAGAGCCTCTTGATAATATTTAGATTCTCCCCCAGCGGTTGGTCAAGTGGTGCAGACTGCGTGGAGAGAATTTTTTCCGAGCGCTGATTGGCGCATCGCTACTGGCTTCTCCCGAGGAAGATTGCGTACCTATGAATCAGCCAAGAGGCAGGTGGAGGTTGTTCAAGAATGCCGTGGTTGCCGCGTCTGTGGGCCTGGTGCAACTTTGCGCGGCACAGGATGCCCCAAGAATGGTGCAAGATGCGCGGATTGCCGCCGCCTTACAACAGGTCTCGGCTCAGCGCATTCAAGCAGATATCGAGAACCTGGTGAGTTTTGGGACCCGGCTCACGCTGTCGGCGCAGGACCCAGAATCGATCGCGAAGGGGCGCGGGATTGGCGCAGCGCGGGAATGGATCAAATCGGAGTTCGAGCGTTATTCGAACGAGTGCGGTGGATGCCTGGAGGTGAAGACGGACAGCTTCACTGAGCAGCCTGTTGATCGCATTCCGTCACCGACCGAAATCACCAATGTTTACGCAGTGTTGAAGGGCACGGATCCAGCTCAGGAGAAGCGCATCGTGCTCGTGACCGGGCACTATGATTCGCGCAACAGTGACACGCTGGACGCGAACGGCGACGCTCCGGGCGCAAATGATGATGCGAGTGGGACTGCGGTGAGCCTGGAGTGTGCCCGTGTCCTGAGCAAGTTGAAGTTTCCCGGCACCATCATTTTTCTGGCTGTTGCAGGAGAGGAACAGGGACTGAACGGCAGCCGTCATTTCGCGAAGATGGCGAAAGAGCAGAGATGGGATCTGGAGGCTGTCCTCAACAACGATATTGTTGGCGGGGATAAGAGCGCGGAGCAGGATCATTCGGTCGTGCGGGTGTTCTCGGAAGGGCTGCCGGTGGCCGCGACTGAGCAAGACATCAAACGCATACGCGCGCTGGGCGGCGAGAGTGACTCCGGGTCGAGGGAATTGGCGCGGTACATCGCCGAGGTCGGGCGCACTTTTGATGCGGGAGTGAAGCCTATGCTGGTATTCCGGCCGGACCGATACCTGCGCGGCGGGGATCATTCCTCATTCAACCAGCAGGGATTTTCAGCGGTGCGGTTTACGGAGTTTCGCGAGGACTTTCATCATCAGCATCAGAATGTGCGCAGCGAAAGCGGCATCGAGTACGGGGATTTGCCAAAGTTTGTGGACTACGAGTATGTCGCGCATGTGGCGCGGCTGAATGCGGCGACGCTAGCGTCTTTGGCCTCAGCGCCCGCGCCTCCGAGGAATGTGCATGTGCTGACGAAGGATCTGGAAAACGATTCGACACTGACCTGGGATGCCTCGCCGGGGGCGGCGAGCTACGAGGTGCTGTGGCGGGCGACGTCAAGTCCCGAGTGGGAGCATGCACAGAGTTTTGGGAAGGATACTCGAGCCACGATGAAGATTTCAAAGGACAACGTAATTTTCGGGGTGAGGGCAGCGGATGCGGCGGGACAACGGAGTCTTGCGGTTGTGCCGGCGCCACAACGGTGAACGACAGTACCCGAATCCCAATTCTCGCGACTTCGGCGAGACCCTTCTTACGCGGCTCAGGGCGGGCGTGCAGGCGTGGGGCGACCCTGACTTCTGGCTTGACGCGGTAGGACTCAGGGCCCGCCAACCTGATAATATGGCGAAGAGCCACCGTTCAGTTCCACATCGGAAATCAAGCGCTAATCCATGTATCGCAATCGAACTCTGACGTTGAGTTTGCCTCCTTTCACCCGGGCGGTGAAATGGCTGGTGCTCAGCAACGCGGCCATTTTTTTGCTAAAGGTGTTGCTGGAATGGCTGACGCCGGCTTTCGCGGACTGGGCTTCGTATGAACTCGCGCTTATCCCGAGTTTGGTCGTGCGAGGCGCAATTTGGCAGCTGATCACATATTCCTTCCTGCATGTTGGGATTCCGCACATTCTCTTCAATATGCTGTGGCTTTGGTGGTTTGGGGCGCAGTTGGAAATGGATTGGGGACAAAGAAAGTTTTACGAATTCTATTTCTTCTGTGTCGCTGGTGCGGCACTGTGTACGATCGTGGTCTCGTACACGCACGTTGCGGGGGTGCAGCCGTTCACTCCGACTGTTGGTGCGTCGGGCGGCATCTTTGGCATCCTGATGGCGTTCGGCATGTTGTATGGCGAGCAGGAGATATGGCTCTTCCCGATTCCGTTCTCCGTCAAGGCGAAATACTTCGTGGCAGGGATTGCGTTCTTCACGCTCGTGGGAGCGATCATGGCAGCGAGGCCGCGCCATGGGGAATCCGTCGCCTATGTCGCGCATCTTGGCGGGCTGCTGTTTGGATTTCTGTATGTGAAGTTTCTGCCGCGGAAAGGGCTGAGCCGTTCGGCTTCAGAGCGGTATTTCGGGATTCGCAACGCATACTACCGCTGGAAGCGGCGGCGGGCGGCGAAGAAGTTTGAAGTCTACATGCGGCAACACGACCGGGATGTGCACTTCGACGAGCATGGGAACTACATCCCTCCGGAGGACACGCGGAAGGGGAACGGCGGTGGGAAGTCGGGATGGGTGAATTAGGATTGCAGATCGCCGATTGAAGGAAGAAGTTAGAAGTAAGAATGTATAAGTAGAACTTGCAGCTTACAGACTTGAGATTTCAGATTTTACTTCGAGTTCCGAGGCCTAATCTGCAATCTGAACTTCCTAGGTCAATAATGCCTGAAATTCGGCCAGTATGGCTGATTGCAGCTTTCCCTCTCCTGCTTTTCCCTTGAATCCCAGATCGTGGCCGGCGCCTTCAACCGGCAGCAGCTTCGTTTTTGCGGGGATCATCTTGATAGCGCGCTGCAGCTCTTCGATCGATCCGAAGGGATCATGGGTGCCGTGCACAAAGAGCGTGGGCGTGCGCAGATCGGGAAGATGCTGCGTGCGCTGCTGCTCGGGGCGGCGTGGGGGATGGAGCGGATAGGAGAGTAGAAGCAGAGCTTCGACAAGATCCGGCTCCTCGGCGCAGAGCATGCTGGCTTGGCGTCCGCCATAGGAGTGACCGCCCAGGAGGGGTCGAGCTTGTCCGCTTTCGCCAGCATGCGCCGTGTTGTTCAGCATGCTCTTCACTGCGGCGACGCCGTACTTCAGGCCGGCACGATCGCGGGCGGCATCGGCGGGGCCGGGCGGACCGAACGATCTCGCTTGGCGATAAGGGAGATTGCAGCGCAGCACCGTGAATCCGGCTGCCGCGAATGTGTCAGCGAGTGTGCGAAGAAGCGGGGCCTGAGCGTTGCTGCCAGCGCCATGGGTCAGGACCAGACCGTCGCCATTGGGAGATGCGGGGACGTGCAGGAATCCTCGGACTGGGGGATCGACGGTCGTGTCAGCGAATTCGCGGATGGCTGAATCAGGCAAGGGAACATTCTAATCGGTGTGGGCGCCGCCGGATTGGCCCTGCGCAACTGCCTGGCCTGCCTCCCGCAATTCCGGTCTGCCAGGACGGTCACCGCGTTCGCAAACTTTGAGCAGCTCTTGAAAATAGGTATGGCTGAGGTCGGCATTCCCGGCGAGTTGCGCCGCTTTACCAGCACCATAAAGGGCACGGAAACGTCCCGGCTCTTTCTTGATCGTGGCTTCGAATTGCACGAGCGCTGCAGAGGGCCGGTTCGCAGACAGCAGCATCTCTCCATAGAGTTCTCGAGCCGGGGCGAGCGGCCCGGGCGTCACCGCGCTTTTCTCGGTGCCGTCTTCCAGTTGTGCGGCCGATTCAATCTGGCGGAAAGCTTCGTCCTTTTCTCCCTCCGCCATCCTCGCCCAGGCTGCGACCTCACGTTCCTGGATTTCCACCTGCAACGCCCAGTAGTTTTCGCCGCTCTTGAGCAGTTGCTCCCGGATTTTCTTCAGAGCTGTTATTGCCTGTTGAGCAGCCTTCGACTGTCCGAGCCTGGCCGAGCCCAATCCGCGGGCGAACCAGGTCATGGCTTCGGTGTGCGAGAAAGGAGTCTCGCGTGGGGTGAGTTGCGCAGCCTGCTTCCAGTCTCCACGTTCCAGCGCGTACCGCGCCGGGATGGCAGCCAGCGCAAAGTAGCCTGTCACCGGGCCGCCCGCGCCACCAATGATGGCTTTGGGATCAAAGCGTGATTCGATCTCGGGCAACGAAGCCAGGATTTTTCGCACAGCCTCATCCTGCGCGGTTTGCAGATAGGCATAAACCTCGTAGTCGGTGGCGTGCAGTTCTTCGGCGGTCTGGCCCTCGCGCTTTGCCGCTGCGGCCGCTGTGATGTTGCTGGCGATCGATTCCTGCCAATAGCCGGTGCGAGTGAAGGTGTGCGAGGGCATGTGCAACGCATGCGGCGCATCGGGCGCGATGTCGGAATAGCGGCGAGCCGCTTCCAGTGCACGATCGGCCAGCGGGGGAACGTCATAATTGTGGATGATGTAGTGCGCCAGTCCGGGATGGTCCGGCTCTTCCTTGAACAGGCTGTCCAGAATGGCTCCAGCCTTCAGCCTTCCGGCATAGGTCTTATCAGCTGGATCTTCCGAGGCCGCGATGGCGCACGCATAGAAGATCTGCGCCTCACGGTCCGTGGGATACTTTCCCGCAACCTCACCCATAGCGTCGCGATAAGCGAGCAGACGAGTGCGTTGCGGCGTGTTTTCGAAATCGCGATACAGATTGGCCACGGCAGCAATGTACGAACGTTCCCGCTCGGTTTGCGACCCCACGCTCTTGCCAAGTTCCACGCTCGCTCGTCCTGCCAGCAACTGACTTTGATCTTTGATCCCCGCGGCGAAGGGATTGCTCCACTGACTCAGCGCGATGCCCCAATAGGCAATTCCACACGTCGAGTCGTTCTTCAGCGCTGCCTGGAAGGCTTGAATGGCCCTGCTGAACTGGAACGAATGCAGGAGAGCTACGGCTCGGTCAAATTCCTTCTGTGCCGCCGGATTGCAGGAGGTGGAGAAATGCACTGTCCCTAACTTCTCGCCGGGCGGATGTTCGTGTTCCTGTGCAAAACTGCTGGTGCTCGCAAGAATTATGACGCAAAGGCTGAAGACTTGCCCGTACAAGATAGCCGCCCCCCAGTTCTTAAGAGACATTCTAGCGCTCAGCATGGCCTATTCAAGTGGGAAAAGGTCGATACCGGGAATTCCCGACGACCGTCTACTCAGAAAAATCTGTTGCCCCTGAACCAAAATTGCCATCGATTTCCGCCTCTTTAGATAGGAGGAGCTTGTGCGGCGGTCATGACACCGTCCGCATTTTCAGCTCTTCGTCGAGTAGAAGTCTTTCCCAGCCAGTCTTTCCCGCAACATTGCGCTCGCCCCGGATGGCGCCTCAACCACATCGAGGAGGAACCATGTCGTATTCAATCGCCCGGACGACGACCCGGGGAAGCATTTTCGCACTTACGCTGTTCACTATCGCCTTGCTCGCGACAACCGTTGCACAAGCTCAAGCTCCGCTCGCAATCACACTAATCGAGGGAGCAGATGCTAACGGAGAGCCGACTTACGAGGCCACGATATCCAACTTCAACAACCAGAACATCAACGCCTACAACTTGACAGTGACATACACCATGCCGCCGGGGGAGCTTCCGATTTCACCATCTCCCAGTGGAGGTTGCCTGTTTACGCCAGCGTCGGACCACCTCAGGGCGGTGTGCTCCGCGGCAGTTCTCCTGGCCAATCAGTCGCAGACGTTTACGGTCGCGATACATCCGGTCGATACCGCGCCGCAGGATGTCACGGTCGTGGCAACCGAGTCTGGTGGCGGTTCGGCGCACGCGTCGACCACCAGCACCATCACAGAGGTCGGGCTCACCGAGATGCAAGTTGACCTGAGTTCGACCAATCCGGGGAAAGTCGGCGAGACGTTTACTTACAACGTCACGGTGACAAATATCCAGGACGATGATGCACGGAATGTCTTTGCTGTGCTTGTGCTGCCCAAGGGCTCCTCGGCGATCACCGTGCCGAAGGGTTGCAGCAAGGGCATTACCATTCTCTGCAAATTCGGACAAATGTCGCCGGGTACGAGCAAGACGGTGAGCATCAGTGTGACTCCGACGATTTCCGGATGGGCGCAGGCCACCGCCGGTATAAGGCTGACCACACCGGACCGTTATTTCCCGAACAACTCTTCGGCGAATAGCATTTGGATCAATCCGTAGTTCGTGGCTCAAGAGCTGCCGCGTCGGCCCGGTGAGCTTACAGCGAACCGGGTCCGGCGCGGATTTTCCATTGCATTAATTGCCTCTTCCCACTCATCCCGGCTTGAACCAATCGATTGGCTGGCGCTATGCTTGTCGCCCACGGCCCTCAGGACACGATTTCATTCACGTTTGTTGCTAATGGAGGTTGCATGCGAAGCCGCATCCCGCTGGTTCTGTCGCTCACGGTGTGCCTTTCCACGTTAGTTTTCGGTCAATCTAAACTCCCGAAAACTCCCCGTCGTGATGTAGTCGAGAACTACTTCGGAACCGAGGTAGCGGATCCTTATCGCTGGCTGGAGAAGACCTCGGACCCCGAGGTCGTGGAATGGATGAAAGCGCAGAACGATTACACCCGGGAATCACTGGCGAAGATTCCGGGACGCGGCAGCTTGCTCGACCGCATCAAGTCTCTCGATAACGCAGGCTCAATCGTCTACAACCTGCAGGTCTGGGGTGGACATTACTTCTACCTGAAGGCCGAGGCGGGTTCGGACAACCGGCGCCTGTATGTGCGTGATACGGCGAGTGCGCCGGACCGCCTGCTGGTCGATCCGGAGAAACTCACGACCCCCGACGGAAAGCACTTCTCCATTGATTACTTCCAGCCTTCGCTGGATGGGAAGTATGTAGCATACGGAATTTCTCCGGGCGGCTCAGAAGACAGCGTACTACACGTCCTCGAAACCTCGACCGGCAAGGTCTTGCCAGACGTAATCGATCGTGCCCAGTTTGGACAGCCAACCTGGCTGCCTGATGGCAAGAGTTTCTTTATTCCACGTTTGCAGAAGCTCGAGCCGGACTCGCCACCGACCGCCAAGTATCAGAAGATGCGTGTTTACCGACACACGTTGGGATCGGATCCGGAGAAGGATCCGCAGGTTTTTGGTTTCGACATGGCGGGCAATGTGAAAATTCTGGAGGATGATTTCGCCTTCATCGCGTACTCGCCGTCCGCCCCAAGTTCCCTGGTCGGAGTGGTGCTCCATGGCGTCAAAAATGAGAAGGATTTTTATGTTGCCTCTTTCTCCGACCTGCCCACTCGTGCTACCGAGTGGAAGAAAGTCGCCGACGACTCCGCGGATATCACGGGGTTCGATATTCATGGTGACGATCTCTTCCTGCTGTCGCACAAGGACGCATCCCGCTACAAGGTCTTGCGCACGAGCCTCTCGCATCCCGACCTGGCGACGGCTACGGTCATCGTTCCTCCCAGCGATGTGGTCGTGGTGAATTTCACAGCCGCGGCTGACGGACTTTACATTCAGGATCTCGATGGAGGCATTGGCCGATTGCGGCGGCTTGTCTACAGCACCGGCAAAGTGACTCCTCTACAACTGCCGTTTGAAGGCGCCATCCAAAGTTTGTTCACTAATCCGACGGAGGCAGGGGCCTGGCTGGAGCTGACCAGCTGGACGAAGTCGCCTCTCTGGTATGCCCTGAGCGCAAATGGAACGGCTCAAGACACGCAGGTGGTGCCTCCATCTCCGGTGGATTTCTCGCAGATTGAATCGGAAGAGGTGAAAGCGAAGAGTGCGGATGGAACCATGGTGCCGCTTTCGATTATCCATCAGCGCGGAATCGCGATGGATCGATCGCATCCGACGTGGTTGGACGGATACGGCGCTTATGGCATCACCAACGATCCCACATTCCGTCCGACCTGGCTCGCGTTTTTGGAAAAGGGTGGCGTTTTTGCGGTTGCGCATGTGCGCGGGGGAGGAGAGTACGGCGAGGACTGGCACAACGGCGGGCGGTTGCTCACAAAGCAACACACAATTGACGACTTTCTCGCATGCGCCCAATACCTGGTCGACAAGAAATACACTTCGACCACAAAACTGGCTGGCGAAGGAACCAGCGCAGGCGGCATTACTATCGGAGGCGCGGTCACCCAGCGTCCGGATCTTTTTGCGGCTGCACTGATTCGCGTAGGCGACTCGGATAGTATGCGTTCCGAATTGATGGAGAGCGGCCCCGCCAACATTCCAGAATTCGGAACGGTAAAGGAAGCCGATGGCTTCAAGGCACTGTACGCGATGGATGCCTATCAACACGTCAAACCAAGTACACCCTATCCGGCAATATTGCTCACAACTGGAGTGAACGATCCCAGAGTCGCACCCTGGCAAGCGGCAAAGATGGCGGCGCGCCTGCAGGCCTCGACCACTAGCGGCAAGCCTATACTGCTGCGTGTGGACTACGATGCCGGGCACGGGCTTGGTTCGACCAAATCGCAGCGCGATGAAGAACTCGCGGACGAACTCGCGTTTCTGTTTTGGCAGTTTGGGGTAGCGGGTTACCAGCCAAAGTAGCCACGGAGTAATGTGGGATCAATAGCTCGCCGCCGCGGAAGCTAAACGGGATCAAGACGGCGATCAGCGCTACCACGTGCCAATCCGTAAAACTGCGCCGGTGGAAATTCGAATGGCATTCTGCGGATGAATGTTCACGACATCATCGAGCCATGCATGAGAATACTCGAGATCGAGAAGCCGCCAGGCGAAGGGACGGGTTACCACAAGATCGAATCCACCCGCGAGTTTGAGCGCCGGTGCGTTCCTGCTGATCTCCACCGACCATGCGCTGCGTGTCGGATAGTGAGGGAGGGTGCCACTGCCGTCATTCCACTCTGCCATCAGCTCCTTTCGCAGCGGTATGTTGTCGGTTTCGTGTGTGACCTTATTTCCGCCGAACATCAGCTGCAGGTAAGGTGAGATACTATGCGATGCCCTCGGAGTCCATCGGACTCCGCCTCCGTAGAATAAGGAATCGCCACTCTGGTCCGATGAGGGCATATGCATCACCAGGCAGCCGCTGACTTCAGCGACGAACTGCCAACTCGGGTTGATTCGCCCGGCTCCGGATCCTCCGCCGCCAACACAGCTTCCACCCCCGAGGAAGGTTTGAAAAACCGGGAAAGCGCTCAGTTCGATGGGTGCCTCCTTGGGATGCGGGCCGCTAGGCCGCGGCATTTGAACGTATTCGAATGGTTTCTCACCCGTCTCGTGGTAGGTCTTAATCCATTCCTTGCGCAGCTGGTAGTTCTCGCCAAATAACCCAATTCGCGTTTCACGATGCCAGGGGAGACGAAATGCCATCACGTTAGCGAAGGACCTTCCTGGATTCAGGAATGACCTTGCAAGCATGATCAGTGGCTGATTCGTCGTCCGGTTCTCGAGCCCCATGATGAGGTAACGGTCGGCCGCGTCCTCCCCGATCATCTCGACCGTGCCCAGCGTCGGCGTGTCCGTGAGAGTAATAAAGCCCGGAGAGGCGTGGAGCATTACGTTGCCGATCGACGCTTCGCTTGCCGGACCGATCTTCCACTGCGTGTGCCAGACTGCCGAATAGGCCAGGGAGCGCAAAAGGCTGATGAAATACTCCCGGCCATCTCCCCATTGAACTGCGTGGTACTTGGGATCATTCTGACGCAGGATGTATCCGAAGACGGAACCCTCGATCGTGTGGCCGACATAGGGCGCCATGAACATGTCGCTGTCGCTCCACCCGCGCAGTTCGCTGACCGAGTGAGTGTACTGCTGGAACCAATGACCGTTCAGTGTGTCCCGGGTACCGGGCTCGGTCCAAATGTTGAAAGTGTGCATGATCCCTGTAAACAGCAGCGATTCTTGGTTCGCGATTCTCCACTTCAGATTCTTCTCGGTGGGAGCCTCAGTTGCGGTTTCGACGAATGATTTCGCGGCCCAGCTTGGCTTTGGAGGGGGATCTGCATGTGGGTAGGTCGAACTGCTGAGATCAGGTGAACTGAAAAGTAGACTCGAAGTTACTGAGGGACCTGTCGAAACTTCCGGCAAGGTCAGTTCTTGCGGTTCACTGGAATTTGTTGGCATCCCGCCCGAGTTCGTCTGCGCATGAAGCAGCGAGCATACCGCAAGGACCAGAGCGAGCGCCGGGAGCGCTCGCCTAATTTCCAATTCACATTCAAGTCTCTGCACCTTGCTGCCCCACCCGACACTCCAATGAATTCGTGAAGCCGCAGCAATCGCGTTACACGACTGCTGTTGGCCAGAAACACCACTCCCGCAGAGAGCGAGGGCGTTGGGAGTTGCAGAAATGATTCCCGGGGTCTATACACTATGGACGAAGCAGCGATTCCCTCCAGCACAGATCAATCCAGCTGCCCTTCCGCTCTCTAACTATCATGTAATTGGTTCGGTCGAATGATCCAACTGTCAGGTTTTGCAGGTCTGGGGAACAGAAAACTGAGCCTGTCTTGCAGTCGAGTGGTCCTGCGCAGGAATTGACGACGCGGCAGAGATATTAGCCCGCAGAGCTAGATTCCTGACGAGCCGATTGAGCCCGTCTTTGATACCTGGTTACGCTTCGGTGAGGGTTTCGTAGACCTTCACGATCCGAATTTCGTTTCCCAGCTTGGCCCAGCAGCGGAGCATGTCGGGATCTTCCTGTGCCTGACCGCGAGCGTCCTCGGATTTCCAGTAGCGCAGGAAAACGTAATGCTGATCGCCGTCGCGGTAAAGCAGGTCGCGTCCGTAGCCTTTGCTGGCGACGATGGATGTGAGTTCGTGGAAGGTTTCCAGCGCGGCTGCTTCGTGGTCGGGGAGGGGTTCCCAGATGGCTACTGAGAGAATCTCCTGTGCCATAAGCGGGAATTATAGCGTGTGGGGATTCGCGCTTCTCGCAAAATCGGTCAGCGGCAGGATTGTGTAGGCCCGGACGCAAACCTGCCCTGGGCAGAGTCGAACGGTCCGGGCTCGCGCGCAGGGAGCGCAAAGCGGGGAGCGGGCCAGCGCGCTACTGTCCGGTTTACCCAAGCTGTCGCTACGCCCCCTTTCGCTTCGCCGAGGGACGCGGGGCAGACGAAGGTGTTCACCCTGTATCAATGCTTTTTGGGGTGCACGATGTTTTCGGCTTCCTGCTCGGTGACTATGTGGAGCCGCATGAGGTTGGTCGAGCCGGAGGCCAGGCTGGTGCCGGCGACCACGCCTAACACGTCTTTCGGTTGCAGAACGCCCTTCCGGACCAGGTCCTGCTCGGCCATGATCACCATCTGTTCGGCGCTGCGGGCCTGGCGGCAGCGCACCGGGTGCACGCCCCAATAGAGATTCATGCGGTGTACGACCCGTTCCACGTGGGTGAAGGCGTAAATCGGGGCCGGTGGTCGGTATTTCGAGATCATTCTTGCGGTGTTTCCGGTTTCGGTGAAGATGGCAATCGCTCCCATGGGCAGGTCTTCGGCCGCGTGAGCGATCGATTCACAAATGGTTTCAGCGACGGAGAGTCCGCGGCGCTCGCGACGGCGGCGGAACTGGCCCAGGTCGGCGACGCTCGACTCGGCTTCGACCACAATGCGCGACATGATCTCGACCGACTCGAGTGGATACTTGCCGGTGGCGGTTTCAGCGGAAAGCATGACGGCGTCGCTGCCATCGAAAATTGCGTTGGCCACATCGCTGGCTTCGGCGCGCGTGGGGCGCGGGTTTTCGACCATCGATTCGAGCATCTGCGTAGCGGTGATCACCGGTTTGCGCCAGGCGGCTGCCCAGCGGATCACGTGTTTCTGGATCACGGGGACTTTTTCCGGCGCCATCTCGACGCCCAGATCGCCGCGCGCGACCATGACTCCATCGGCCGCTTCCAGAATCTCTTCCAGATGGTCGATGGCTTGCGGTTTTTCCAGCTTCGCAATCACGGGGACATCGCTTTTGTGTGATGCGATGATCTGCTTGACTCCGGCGACGTCGCCGGCCGTGCGGACGAAGGAAAGGGCGACGGCATCGATACCGTGCTTCAGCCCGAATTCCAGGTCCTTGCGGTCTTTTGCGGTGAGCGCCGGGATTGTGAGCGCGACCCCGGGGAGATTGATGCCTTTGTGTTCGCCCAGCAGGCCGCCATTGATCACGTCGCAAAGAACGTCTTTGCCGCGGATGCTCCGCACGCGAAGTTCGATCAGGCCGTCGCTCAGCAAAACGCGCGCACCTGCCGAAAGTTCCCGGGCGAGATCTGGAAATGTGGTCGAAATGCGAGTTTCATTTCCTGGAGCGCCGTCAGGGGTGATGGTGACAATTGATCCCGTTTTCAGAAATACAGGTTTGCGTTGCTCCAGCAGACCCGTGCGGATTTTGGGACCTTGCAGATCTTGCAGAATACAGACGGTGCGGCCCTCGCGTTGAGCGGCGCGGCGCAGGCGTTGGATGTTGTGCGAGTGGTCTTCGTGCGTACCGTGGGAGAAGTTGAGGCGGGCGATGTCCATGCCGCAGCGAAGCAGCTCGCGCATCTGGGACTCTGTGCAGCAGGCGGGGCCGATGGTGCAGATGATTTTCGCGCGACGCGAGGATGCGCCGTTCGGCTGGGTAGGGCTCTCCTCAGGATTCTTCGAGTCCGTTCTCAAATGGCTCCTCGACAGGGTTGGTTGAAGGACGCCAAGGGGATTAAAGCCCCGGTCCCCTCAAAAATTGCATTTCGCGGCCGTTACAGGGCCACTCTTCCACGGTTGAATGTCACTTCCTTTGATTGCCCTCGCTTAATGCTAAATGATGGGGGTTACACCGATTTGGAGTTATTGATCGCCGTCAATTCCTTCCCCAGCATGGCGCGAGGAAATAGTAGCGCATTAAACTCGGCGCCGACCAGCACGACAAGGGAGATCAGGTACATCCACACCAGCAGGGCCAAGGCCAGACCTAACGATCCGTATATGGTGGTAAAGTCGCCGAAATGCTGCAAGTAGTAGCGGAAGCCAACCGTAACCGTGAACCAGACGATGGTCGCGAAAACACTTCCGGGGATAATACTGTGCCACGGCTGCGTACGCGGAACCGCATTGTGATAGATGAGCGCGATTACGGCAATGCTGGTCAGGGTCGCGATCACCCAACGCAGGCTGCCCCACATCAGCAGAACGTAGGGGCTGAAATCCGGATCGAGATAGGGAAGCAGGCGAGTTTCGAACTTACTGCCGACCGCGACGAGGATCGTGGAGAATGTCATGGGCACGAGGGCGAAGATGACCAACATGAACGCAATCAGGCGCTCCTTTACCAGGCCCCAGATCTTTGGTAGTTCATAACAGCGGCGGAAACCTTCCATCCAGGAGATCATCACGCCGGATGCGGTCCATAGCGTAATCACCGACGTTGTGAGCAGAAATCCAACCGCGTGCTTGCCTCCGCCTTTCAGGTAGTTCAGCACCGTTGGACTCCCGGCGGGAAGAATACTGCTCAACGCGTATGAGATCTCACGTAAATACGGGCCTCCTTTGCGCCAATTCGCAAGGATCGAACCAAGAATGACCAAAGCGGGAAAAAACGTGAGGATTGACGAGTACGCGGATGCCTTGGCGGTGGCGAAGGCGTCGTGGACGAAGGCGCGTCCGAACGAGATTCCTAGGAGTCGGAGCAGACGCAGCATACGCTGACTAAGCTTAGGGCCTGGAGGCACCACCTGCAAAGACGGAAGTGGGGCAGGTTCCTCGACTCGCACTCGCTGGGGGGTAGCGTGCATTAGTTGTTTGATGAATATGAAAGCGGGCCCGGAGACCTTAGGTCAGGAGCTCCGGACCCTTAATTCATTCACCTTACTGCTCGGCTGCGGGAAGTTCCGCACCCAGTTCTTCGTTCTCGCCTTCGTGACGCATCATTTCGAGTGCCCGCTCGGCTTCTTCATAGGCAGCCGAGACTTCCGCCTGTACCTTGGCAGCGGCCTCTTCCATCTCTGGCGAGAGGCGAACGTTGCGGTAATACTCCATGCCGGTACCGGCAGGGATGAGGCGTCCGACGATGACGTTCTCTTTCAGGCCACGCAGGTGATCGACCTTGCCGTTGATGCTGGCTTCGGTGAGCACGCGCGTGGTCTCCTGGAACGACGCGGCGGAGATGAAGGAGTCGGTCGAGAGCGAGGCCTTCGTGATGCCCAGCAGCAGCGGACGGCCGGTGGCCGGCTTGCCACCCTGAGCAATCACGCGCTCGTTCTCTTCGCGGAAGGCGAACTTATCGGTCTGCTCTTCGAGCAGGAAGCGCGTGTCGCCCACGTCTTCCACCTTCACCCAGCGCATCATCTGGCGAACAATCACTTCGATGTGCTTGTCCGAGATGTTGACGCCCTGTAGCCGGTAGACTTCCTGGATTTCGTTGACCAGGTAAGCCTGCAGCTCCTTTTCGCCAAGTACGGCCAGGATGTCGTGCGGGTTGAGCGGGCCGTCCATGAGCGGTTCGCCCGCCTTGACACGCTCGCCTTCCTGCACGTTGATGTGAACGCCGCGCGGAACCGAGTACTCTTTTTCGCTTCCATTGTCGGCGGTGACGTAGAGTTTGCGCTGTCCTTTCGAGACCTCGCCGAACTTCACCGTGCCATCGATCTCGCTGATGACCGCGGTCTCATGTGGCTTGCGGGCTTCGAACAGCTCGACCACCCGCGGCAGACCACCGGTGATGTCTTTGGTCTTGGTGGTTTCGCGCGGGATCTTCGCCAGCACATCGCCCGGGGACGCAGTGTCGCCATCGGCCACCATCAAGTGAGCGCGTGAGGGCATTAAGTAGCGCTTGCTGCCCTTGCTGCCCTTGACCACGATTGCGGGTTGACGCTTCTCATCCGGAGAATCGCCGACCACGTGACGCGACAAGCCAGTGACTTCGTCCACTTCTTCGTGGAGCGTAACGCCTTCCTGCAGGTCCTTGAACTGCACGGTGCCGCCGATTTCGGTGAGGATCGCGAAGGTGTACGGATCCCACTCGACCATGACTTGGCCGAGCGTGACCGGATCGCCGTCGTTGACCTTCACCTTGGCGCCATACACGACCGCATAGCGCTCGCGCTCGCGGTTCTTGTCGTCTACGACTGCGATCGAACCCTGACGGTTCATCACGACCAGATCGCCAGTCTTCGACTTCACGGTCTGCAGTCCGATGAAGCGCGCTGTGCCATTGTTCTTGGCGTCGAGACGCGACTGTTCGGAGACTCGCGACGCCGTACCCCCGATGTGGAAGGTACGCATCGTGAGCTGGGTTCCGGGCTCACCGATGGACTGAGCTGCAATGACACCCGTGGCTTCGCCAAGTTCGACGAGGCGTCCGGAGGCCAGGTTGCGACCGTAGCACATCACGCACACACCGCGCTTCGATTCGCAGGTGAGCACCGAGCGGATTTTCACGCGCTCGATACCGGCAGCCTGGATCGCTCCCGCGAGGTCTTCGGTGATCTCATGGTTGATGTCGACGATCGTGTTGCCGTCGTAGTCTTTAATCTTCTCGAGCGACACGCGGCCGACAATTCGGTCACGCAGCGGTTCGATGATTTCGCCGGCTTCCACGATGCCTTGCACGTAGATGCCGTCGACGGTTCCGCAATCGTACTCGCTGATGATGACGTCTTGCGCGACGTCGACCAGGCGGCGGGTCAGATAGCCGGAGTCGGCCGTCTTCAGCGCTGTGTCGGCCAACCCCTTGCGGGCGCCGTGCGTCGAGACGAAGTATTCCAATACCGTCAATCCTTCGCGGAAGTTTGCGGTGATCGGAGACTCGATGATTTCGCCCGAGGGCTTCGCCATGAGTCCGCGCATGCCGGAGAGCTGACGGATCTGCTGCTTCGATCCGCGAGCGCCGGAGTCGGCCATGACGTAAATCGGGTTCATCTCGCCTTCTTTGTCGCGGCGTTGCATCTCACCGAACATTTCGTCGGCGACCTTTTCCGTAATCGACGACCAGATTTCAATGACCTTGTTGTAGCGCTCGCCGTTGGTGATCGCGCCGTCCAGGTACTGCTGCTGGACGTTGACGACCTGCTTTTCGGCATCGCGGACAAGCGTCTTTTTGTTGTCGGGGATGACCATGTCATCGATGCCAATCGACAAGCCGGCGCGCGTGGCGAAGCGGAAGCCAAGCTGCTTGACCTCGTCGAGCATCTTGACCGTGGTCTCGAGTCCGAACTTCAAGTAGGTGTAGTTCACCAGAGCGCCAATGCCCTTCTTCTTGAGCAGGCCGTTGATATACGGCATGCCTTCAGGCAACTGGTCGTTCAGGATCGCCCGCCCAACCGTCGTGTTGATGAACGCGCGCTCGACCTGCACCGGATCGGTGTGAATGATGTCCTGATCGTCATACGCGGTGCTCAGGTCAACTAATTCGCCCGTGTAGCGGAGCCGGATCGGCGAGAGCGTCTCGACTTCACCGGCGTCGAGAGCCATCAGCACTTCTTCGATGTTGGCGAAGGCGCGGCCTTCACCCTTGGCGCCCGGCTTAGCCTTGGTCAGGTAGTAGAGACCGAGAACCATGTCCTGCGTGGGCACGGTGATCGGCTGACCCGAAGCGGGCGACAGGATGTTGTGCGAGGCCAGCATCAGCACGCTGGCTTCAACTTGTGCTTCCGGAGACAGCGGGATGTGAACCGCCATCTGGTCGCCGTCGAAGTCGGCGTTGAACGCCGTACAGACCAGCGGGTGAATCTTGATAGCCTTGCCTTCGACCAGCACCGGCTCGAACGCCTGAATGCCGAGGCGGTGAAGCGTAGGAGCACGGTTCAGCAGAACCGGGTGATCCTTGATGACTTCCTCGAGGATGTCCCAAACGATCGGTTCCTGCTGCTCGACCATTTCCTTCGCCTGCTTGATGGTCGTGACATTACCCGTCTGCTCAAGCCGGTGGTAGATGAATGGCTTGAAGAGTTCGAGCGCCATCTTTTTGGGCAGACCGCACTGGTGCAACTTGAGCTCGGGTCCGACCACGATGACCGAACGTCCAGAGTAGTCCACGCGCTTGCCGAGCAAGTTCTGACGGAAGCGTCCCTGCTTGCCTTTCAGCGTGTCAGAGAGCGACTTCAGAGGACGGTTGTTGGCGCCGCGCAGCACGCGGCCGCGCCGTCCGTTGTCGAACAGGGCGTCGACGGCTTCCTGCAGCATGCGCTTTTCGTTGCGCACGATAACTTCCGGAGCGTGCAGGTCCATCAGCTTCTTCAACCGGTTGTTGCGGTTGATGACGCGCCGATACAGATCGTTCAGGTCCGACGTCGCGAAGCGGCCGCCATCGAGTGGAACCAGCGGACGAAGCTCCGGTGGAATCACCGGAATCACATCGAGGATCATCCAGTGCGGCTTGTTGCCGCTCTTGCGGAAGGCCTCAACGACTTTCAGCCGCTTGGCGTACTTAAGCCGCTTCTGCAGCGAGCTTTCATTCTTCATCTTCTCGCGCAGTTCGGTTGAGAGCTGGTCGGTATCGACGCGCTTGAGCAGTTCCTTGATTGCTTCCGCGCCCATCATGGCCTTGAATCCGGCCGGACGATACTGCTGATCGAGTTCGCGGAACTTGGCTTCGTCTTTAATGACTTCGCGCTCTTTCACCGGCGCGTCGCCAGGTTCGACGACCACGTAGGCTTCGAAATAGAGCACGGACTCAAGGTCACGCAGCGAGATGTCGAGCAGATGCCCGATGCGGCTGGGCAGTCCTTTGAAGAACCACACGTGCGAGCAGGGAGAAGCCAGCTCGATGTGGCCGAGACGCTCACGGCGTACTTTCGAGAGCGTGACTTCCACGCCGCACTTGTCGCAGATCACGCCGCGGTGCTTCATGCGCTTGTACTTGCCGCACAGGCACTCCCAGTCGGTGACCGGGCCGAAAATGCGGGCGCAGAACAGGCCGTCGCGCTCGGGTTTAAAGGTTCGGTAATTGATGGTCTCGGGCTTCGTGACTTCGCCATGCGACCAGCTGCGGATTTTTTCCGGAGAGGCCAAGGAGATGCGAATGGCATCGAAGTCCGCGATCACATTTGCCATTTCGAATGGGCTCGAACGAAACAAGGTGTTCCTCCGCTTTTCTCGGCGTTACGCCGCCGATTGCGGCTCTTGAAAGCGTCGCTAGTTCCTTCGACCCGCTCAGGACAGGCTAAGAACGGTCGTTCGTCTCTAGCGAAATCTCATGACCCGAGAATTCAAGAGCAAAATCTACGGGTCTGGTCCTTGAAATCTGCAAACACTGTGTCGCCGGCCGCTAACGAAAAGCGACCAGCGACTAACGACTAGTCCGCTGCCGCGCTCGCCGTCGGCTTCTTCTCGGCCGCCTTGATCAGCTCGACGTCGAGGCAGAGTGACTGCAATTCGCGAATCAGCACGTTGAACGATTCCGGAACGCCGGGTTCCATCGCGGCTTCGCCTTTAACGATGGCCTCGTAGATCTTGGTTCGGCCATAAACGTCGTCGGACTTCGCCGTCAGCAGTTCCTGCAAGATGAACGCCGCACCGTAAGCTTCCAGCGCCCAGACTTCCATTTCTCCGAAGCGCTGTCCGCCGAACTGCGCCTTGCCGCCCAGCGGCTGCTGGGTGATCAGCGAGTACGGCCCGATGGAACGCGCGTGAATCTTGTCGTCCACCAGGTGCGACAGCTTCAGCATGTAGATGTAGCCGACGGTGACCGGCTGTTCGAACTTCTCGCCCGTCATGCCGTCGCGCAGGATCGTCTTGCCCGAGGTCGGCAGTCCGGCGTGTTCGAGCAACGCCTTGATCTCGCCCTCCTTGGAGCCGTCGAATACCGGCGATCCCATGAACACGCCCTTGGCGAGCGTTGGAGCCACGGATTCGAGTTCCTCGTCGCTCATCTCGGCGATCGTGTCGGCGAGTTGCGAGTCCTTGAACAGCGACTTCAACTCGCGGCGGATCGCTTCCGTGCGCGTGTTCTCTTTCAGAAGTTCCGTGATCTTGTCGCCCAGCTGATAGCCCGCCCATCCAAGGTGGGTTTCAAGAATCTGGCCCACATTCATACGGGAGGGCACGCCGAGTGGGTTCAGTACGATTTCGACCGGCGTTCCGTCCTCGAGGTACGGCATATCCTCCTCCGGCAGAATGCGCGCGATGACGCCCTTGTTCCCGTGACGGCCGGCCATCTTGTCACCGACACTCAGCTTGCGCTTCATGGCGATGTAAACCTTGACCAGCTTGATCACGCCCGGGGGCAGTTCGTCGCCCTTGGTCAGCTTGTCTTTCTTCTCGTTGACGATCTTTTTGAGCACGTCGATCTGACGCGAAGTCATTTCCTCGATCTCATCGATCTGCTCGTTGACCCGCGGGTCCTTATCCGCGTACTTGATGCGCTTCAGGTTGCGGGTCGAGATGCGCTCGATTTCCTCGCGCGTCAGCATGGTGCCCTTGGTCAGCAGGCGCTTATTGGTGCGCTCATCGTGCAGGTCAGCCTGCACTTCCTTACCACCAAGGATGTTGTCCAGACGCTTCAACCGCTCGTCGGTCAGAATTCGGATTTCATCCGAGAGGTTCTTTTCCAACTTCGCGATCTGCGTGGCTTCGATGGCCTTCGCGCGCTCGTCCTTCTCCTGGCCTTTGCGCGAGAAGATCTTCACATCGACAATCACGCCCTCGATGCCCGGGGGGCAGTAGAGCGAAGCATCGCGCACATCACCGGCCTTTTCGCCGAAGATCGCACGCAGCAGTTTCTCTTCCGGTGTAAGCTGGGTTTCGCCCTTGGGCGTTACCTTGCCCACCAGGATGTCGCCCTGCTTGATGCTGGCGCCGATGCGGATAACGCCCGCTTCATCCAGGTTGCGCAGCATCGACTCGCTGACGTTTGGAATGTCACGCGTGACTTCTTCCGGACCCAGCTTGGTATCGCGAGCTTCGATCTCGTACTCCTCGATGTGGAGCGAGGTGTAGTAGTCCTCCTTCACCATCTTCTCGGAGACGAGGATCGCGTCTTCGAAGTTGTAACCACGCCACGGCATGAAGGCCACGAGGACGTTACGCCCCAGAGCCAGCTCGCCGTGATCGGTGCAAGGACCGTCGGCAATGATCTCGCCCTTCAGCACGCGCTGACCCTTCTTGACCACCGGCTTCTGGTTGATGCAGGTGTTCTGGTTCGAGCGCTTGAATTTCGTGAGCTGGTAGATGTCGCTGCCGACCTCACGCGACAGCTGCGTGGGATGGTGCTCGCCTTCGACGCGCACGATGATGCGCTCGGAGTCGACCGAATCCACGATGCCGTTGCGGCGGGCAAGGACGACTGCGCCCGAGTCGCGAGCGGTAACGCCTTCCATTCCCGTGCCGACGATCGGCGCCTGCGCGCGGAGCAGCGGCACCGACTGGCGTTGCATGTTCGCGCCCATCAGCGCGCGGTTCGCGTCGTCGTGCTCGAGGAACGGAACCAGCGAGGCGGCCACCGAAACTAGCTGCTTCGGGCTGACGTCGACGTAGTCGACCTCTTCACGATTGACCAACACGAAGTTGCCGGTCTTGCGGGCATTGACGAGTTCGGGAACGATGCGTCCCTTGTCGTCGAGTTCCACGTTCGCCTGTGCGATCGTGTGACGATCTTCTTCCCAAGCCGAAAGATAGAACGAGAACGGCTCGATCTGCGCCGGCTTCTTGCGCTTCTCTTTCAGCTCGGCATTAATCTTTTCGATCTCGTGCTTCTCGACATGATCGCCGACCTTAAAGTCGCTGTCGCCAACATTGACGATGGAGGTGTAGTCGACGATCCGGCCATTCTTGACTTTGCGGTACGGTGACTCAATGAAGCCGTAGTCGTTGATCCGCGCGTAGCAGCTCAGCGACGAGATCAGACCGATGTTCGGACCTTCCGGGGTCTCGATCGGGCAGATTCGTCCGTAGTGCGTAGGATGCACGTCGCGGACTTCGAATCCGGCGCGCTCACGGGACAGACCGCCCGGCCCAAGCGCCGAGAGACGTCGCTTGTGCGTGATCTCGGAGAGCGGATTGGTCTGATCCATGAACTGCGAGAGCTGCGACGATCCGAAGAACTCGCGGATCGCGGCCATCACGGGCTTGGCGTTGACCAGGTCATGCGGCATGGCCGTCGACATCTCCTGGTACACGCTCATCTTTTCTTTGATCGCGCGTTCCATGCGGACCAGGCCGATGCGGAACTGGTTCTCCATCAACTCGCCCACCGCGCGAACGCGGCGGTTGCCGAGGTGATCGATGTCATCGACCGCGCCGATGTTCTTGCGAAGCTTGAGCAGATAGGAAATTGTTGCGTAGAAATCCTCGGGATCAAGAGTGCGCTTATCGAGCGAGGTCGCTTCCTGGTTCTCGAACAGCTTGATGTTGAACTTCAGGCGACCTACGCGCGAGAAGTCATACTTGCGCGGATCGAAGAACATTCCATGGAAGAGAGCCGTCGCGGTGTCGAGCGTCGGCGGATCGCCCGGACGCAGCTTGCGGTAGATCTCTATGAGCGCCTCCTGCGGAGTCTTGATCGAATCGCGTTTCAGCGTCTGGCTGATGACCGTGCCGACATCGTCGCGCTCGGGGAAGAACAGCGACATTTCCACGACGCCTGAGTCGAGAATCTTCGACAGCTTGTCGGCCGTGAGCTCAGAGTTGGCTTCGAGCAGGACTTCGCCGGTCGTGGTGTCAACGACATCGCCGCCAACCCACGCGCCTTCGAGATCGGTGATATCAACTTCGATTTCGCTGATCTTCGACTTCTGGATTTCCTTCAAAACCTGGGCGTTGATCTTGCGGCCCGAGTGAGCAATTTCCTCACCGGACTTGCTCTTGATGCTGCGTGCCAGCTTCATGCCGAGCAGGTTTGTTGCCTTCTCGCTCGTTGGATCAAGCGTCCAGTAGAGCTTCTTGTCGCGGATGGCGATGCGGTCCGTCGTGTAGAAGGTCTTCAGGATGTCCTCACCCGAACGCAGGCCAAGGGCGCGAAGGAAGATCGTGCCCAGGAACTTGCGCTTGCGGTCGATGCGGACGTAGAGCACATTTTTCTGGTCGTACTCGAACTCCACCCACGAACCGCGGTAGGGAATGATCTTTCCCAGGAAGTACGTGCGGTTGTTGGCGGTCTCGAAAAACACGCCAGGAGAACGATGCAACTGGCTGACAATGACGCGCTCGGTGCCGTTGATGATGAACGTACCGTTCTGCGTCATCAGCGGAACATCGCCAAAGAAAACCTCCTGCTCCTTAATGTCGCGGATGGAGCGGTTACCGGTTTCGGCGTCCTTATCGAAAATCGTCAGACGCATCGTGACCTTGAGCGGCGCGGAGTAAGTCATGCCGCGCTCTTCGCACTCGGCCACGTCATACTTCAGTTGCAGGCCGACCGGGTCGCCGCACTTGTTGCAGAAGTCGGGCGTGTTGGCGTTGTACGTGCCGCACTTCTGGCAAAGCACATCGCCGGGGTGGAACGGGTCGGTAATGACCGTCGATCCGCAATTCTTACAAGTCGTGCGGAGGTGATGCAGACCCTTGAGATGGCCGCACTTGCACTCCCAGTTACCGATGGCGTAATCCACAAACTCAAGTTGTGATACGTTGCGGAAGTCGGTGATCGGGAAGACGGACTGAAACACCGCCTGCAAGCCGCCGTCTTCGCGCTCGCTGGGAAGCTTGTCCATCTGCAGAAAACGGTCGTACGAACGTTTCTGAACCTCGATCAGGTTCGGGATCTGGATAGTGGCCGGAATTTTGGAAAAATCAAATCGTTTGCGGAAGGCATTTTTCATCGTTAAGAAACTCCCAATCTCACGCGCAACCGAAGGTCGCGCTCAGAACCGCGGAATGTGGGGCGCGCCGTTGACTTTGACTGCCCCGCGGGACTCGCTACGTGCAGAACCGGAACAACTTAGAACCTCAAGAACCTAAAAGACGACAGGGCGCCAGCAGAGACAGTGTCTCCCGCAAGCGCCGTCCAAGGCGTTTCGCCATTTTTCTGAATTTGAACTCTTTCGCGCCAGTATCTCGGCCTGTTTCCGCCCCGCCTGCCCGCGGAGCAGCCTGCCTCAACTTCCCCGCGCGAGAACTCGCTCGCGCACGAGTGTACCCTGGGAAGCGATTGGTTATATAGATGCTAACACTCCCGCCCAAGGTTCACAAGTAGGAACGTACCGGAAAATCGTTATTGCACAACTTGTAGTGCAGATTAAGATCGCATTCATGCCATGCAGGGACAGCCGCCTCGGGCTATCCAGCAGTGGAGCGACGATACGAAGGCTCACCGTCGCACAGTTCTGGATCAGCCACCAAACTCCAGTCGAGCTTGGCTCGACCGGACGGGCGAAGCGCCCGTCCCCACACAAGAACAGCCCGATCCGTTACTTCACTTCGACAGTCGCACCAGCTTCGGTGAACTTCTTCTTGATGGTCTCGGCCTCTTCCTTGGAAACGCCCTCTTTCACGTTCTTGGGCGCTCCGTCGACCAGCTCCTTGGCTTCTTTCAGGCCCAGGCTGGTGACTTCGCGGACGGCCTTGATCACGTTGATCTTGTTGGCACCGACTTCCTTCAGGACGACGGTGAATTCAGTCTTCTCCTCGGCTGGAGCCGCTGCCGCACCCGCCGACGCACCGCCACCGGCCACGACCACGGGAGCCGCTGCCGCCGCCGACACGCCCAAACGCGCTTCCAGCTTCTTGACCAGTTCCGCTGCTTCCAGCAGCGAAAGGCCTACGATCGAGTCTTCAATCTGTTGCAGATCCGCCATGTTGTTTCTCCAGTATTTAGTCTCTTGCTTTCGTCATCCGCAGGCCAGGTTTCCAGTGCGCCCAAGTCCTGATTCCCCGCGCCAGACAACGCTGGGATGGACCGCGCAACACCTGGATTGTGGACGACCAAACTCGCTTTATGTGGCGCCAGCGGCCTCGCTTGCGACTGCCCGGCGCTAACGGCAAAAAAACGCGCTTCGCTAGGCTTCCTTGAACTTCTTCTCCTGCACGCCCTGGTTGATGACCACTGCCAGGTTCCGCGGCACCGCATTGATAGCCGTAGCCAGGCGCTGGGCCGGGGCATTGATCAGGAACAGCAGCTTGGCCATGATCTCCTCTTTCGAGGGCATGCTGGCCAAAGCTTCAATGTCTTTCACCTGAATGACGCGGCCTTCGACAACGCCGATCTTGAAGGTGAATTCCGGCGTGTCCTTGGCGTACTTGGTCAGGGCCTTAGCCATCGCGACCGGATCGCCGGTGGTATATGCGATCGAAGTGACGCCAGCCAGATCCTTCAGGGCGCCTTCGACCTTGGTGCCCTTCGCGGCCTTCTCGGCCAGCGTATTCTTGACAACCTGATACTTCGCGCCGGCGCCGCGCAGTGCCTTGCGCAACTCATAGTCTTGGGCCACGGTCATCTTTGTATAGGTCGCCACGACCATGTTCGAAACGTTCTTAAGGTCGCCGCTCAGCTTTTCGACTTGCTCTTTCTTTTTTGCTCTGGAAACCGCCATTGGTCAAATCCTCGAATCTGGTCAGTCTTGAAGCGCCGCTTCGCAGCGCGGACGGCCGAGGCGGCCGTCCCACATGAATTTTTCCTATGCTTTCGCCGCAGCCTCGAGCGGCGCTACATCGAGCTGAATGCCAGGCCCCATGGTCGAACTCAAGTAGCAACCCTTGATGTACTTGCCCTTGGCCACTGACGGCTTCGCTTTGATCACGCTCGAAATCAGTACGGTCGCATTTTCAATCAGCTTGTCGGGCGTGAACGAAATCTTTCCGACTGGGCAATGGACAAGCGCGGTCTTGTCGGTCCGGAACTCAACCTTGCCGGCCTTCACTTCCTGCACAGCCTTGCCCACGTCGAAGGTGACAGTGCCGGTCTTCGGATTGGGCATTAAACCCTTGGGACCGAGAACTTTGCCAAGGCGTCCGACAGACTTCATCACGTCAGGAGTGGCGATCAGAGCGTCGAAGTCGGTCCAGTTTTCCTTCTGGATCTTCTCGACCATCTCCTCACCGCCGGCGAAATCAGCACCCGCCTGCTCGGCTTCTTTTACTTTTTCACCGGTTGCGATAACCAGCACTTTCTTCGACTTGCCGAGTCCGTGTGGTAGCACCACCGTGCCGCGAACCATCTGGTCGGCGTGCTTGGGATCGACTCCCAGCCGCAACGTGACCTCGACGGTCTCGTCGAACTTGGCGTACTTAGCTTTCTGCAGAAGCGGAACCGCGTCTTGCAAGGTGTACGGCCGCTTTTCGACGGCGGCGTGTGCCTTCGCGATGTTCTTTCCTTCTTTTTTGCTCATGTACTGCTCCTTGTCTCCCACCGCTCGACGGTACCTTGAAGGGCCGTGGTTATTTCGACTCACAACTGGGTTGATCCTTGGGCACAGCCAGCCAAACCCACGCTCGCTGCGCTCGCGGGACGGACGAAGGCGTCCCTCCCTACACAAACTTAGCCAACTACCTCAATTCCCATCGATCGGGCAGTCCCACGCACGCTCTTGATCGCCGTATCGATCGACGCCGCATTCAGATCGGGCATCTTCTGCTTGGCGATGTCTTCCACCTGCTTCGCGGTGACCTTGCCCACTTTATCCTTGTTTGGCGTGCCCGATCCCTTGGCGATGCCCGCAGCACGCTTCAGCAGAATCGACGCCGGCGGTGTCTTAGTGATGAAGGTGAACGAGCGGTCGTTGTAAACCGATACGACGACCGGGATGATCAGTCCTTCCATCTCTTTCTGGTTGGTTCTGGCGTTGAACTGCTTGCAGAATTCCATGATGTTGATTTGCGCCTGGCCAAGCGCCGGGCCCACCGGGGGCGCCGGGGTTGCCTTGCCGGCCGCGATCTGGAGTTTCACGTAACCTGTAACCTTTTTTGCCACTTCTTTTGCTCCTGGCTTCTAGCTCTTAGCTTCTCGCTAAGGCTCATGATCTTCCACAAACCATGTGGGAACGGGCGCCTCGCCCGTTCGGCCGAGCAAAGCTCGGCAGCGCAGTTACGCGACTTTCTCCACCTGATTAAACTCTAATTCCACCGGCGTAGAACGGCCGAAAATCGTGACCATTACCTTCAGAGTCTCGCGATCTTCATTCACTTCATCGACAACGCCAGTAAAGCTCGCAAACGGCCCCTCGGTGATGCGCACCGACTCGTTCTTCTCGAACTTGACCTTGAGTTTCGGTTTCTCGCGGCTGTCTTCAACCTTGTAGACGATGTGCTGGACTTCTTCTTCCGAAAGCGGCGTCGGCTGCTGTCCCGTACCGACGAATCCCGTCACGCGCGGGGTGGATTTCACCACATGCCACACGTGATCGTCCATGTCCATTTCGACCAGCACATAGCCGGGATAGAACATTCGCTCGGAGGTGTACTTTTTGCCGCCGCGGACTTCGGTGACCGACTCGGTCGGGATCAGCACTTTGCCTATCTTGTCCTGAAGCCCGAACGCCTGTACGCGCGACTCAAGCGATTCCTTGACCTTGCGCTCAAACCCCGAATAGGAGTGGATGATGTACCACTTCATGTTCGGATTGCGGGGCGCCTCGCCGGCAGGCGACGCCCCATCGACAGGAGGTTGCGGCGGCTGTCCGCCTTCGCCATTCGGTATTTCGTTTTTCTGTTCGTCCAGCATATGGAATTGCTTCTTCTGGCGTTCTCGCCTAGTGAGCTCTGAAATAGCCAAACAAGGCATTCACGCCCTTGTTGATGATGAAATCGATAATCCCGAAGTAGGCAGCGAAAATGAACACGGTGATGATGACCACCGTCGTGGTGCCGCGCACTTCCTTCCACGAGGGCGCCGTGACCTTGCGCATCTCGGTACGCACGTCGTTGTAAAAGCCCTTGACCTTGTCCGGCCAGGACTTGATCCGATCAAAGAAATTGTCGCCGGCTGCCGCAAGTGAATTCGCCATTTTTTTCGTCTCGACTGACATCACTACTCCTGGCCTTCGACCCTTCTTTCCTAAATTCTGGCAGGGGCGGAGGGATTCGAACCCCCAAGTTCGGTTTTGGAGACCGACAGTTTAACCGTTGAGCTTACGCCCCTGTATGAGTCCCGAGTTCGTGGACCCGAGTCCCGAGGAAAATGCCTCGCGGCCTGGGGCTCACAGCTCGCGACTATTTCACTTCTTTATGCGGGGTGTGCTTGCGGCAACGGCGGCAGAATTTCTTGAATTCCAGCCGCTCGGTCGTCGTCTTGCGGTTCTTCGTTGTCGAATAGTTCCGCTCTTTGCAGTCACCGCATTGTAATGTCACTATTTCTCGGGGCATCTCAACAGCTCCTGTCATCCTGAGCGAGACGCATTTTGTCTCGCGGAGGACCCATGCAATTTTCTCTCGTCCCTACGGGACTCGTTCCGTCTTGCCGAAACCTGCCCAGGGCTTACGCCCTGGGCTAATACCTTCCGCCCTTCGGGGCTGTCATTGCT